>JBASBF010000044.1:0-290977 GCA_049650985.1 Stenotrophomonas sp.
ACGGCAAGCACAAGGTCAGCCTCGACAAGGTCATCAAGACCATGCGCGACACCGGACGCGACATGCAGGACAAGTACAAGGAAACCAGCCGCGGCGGCCTCGCCGTCAACGTCATCGAGTGCTGAGCTACACCAGCCCGCCCCCCAGTCCCACGCAAGGAGCTTCCGGACGATGAGCCTGCCACCCGATATCCCGCCGCAGCCACTGCCGCCGTTGCCACCACCGCGCCGCACCGCCGTCGCCGCGCGCCCGAACCGGGGCTACGGCGGCTTGTTCAAGCTGCTGGTCATCATCACCGGCCTGTTGCTGCTGGCGGCCTACCTTGGCCAGCGCAAGCCGGCAGCCGCGCAAGCCAGCGCAACTACGGTGGAAGAAGCCGCGCAAGCCACGCCCACCGCCGCCATGACCCGCAAGCCACAAGGCGGCACCCCGCCGCCGGCAGCGCCGCAGGATGCGCGCTTCTCGGTCAGCAGCGACGGCCTGGAACTGCGTATCGATGGCGACGTCGGTCTCCGTTTCGCCACCGACCTGAACGCGGCACTGGCCGCCCACCCCTCGCTGCAACGCATCATCATCACCAGTGGCGGCGGCTATGCCGGCCCCGGCCTGGAAGCGGCGCGGCAGATCAGCCGCCGCAACCTGATCGTCCGGGTCCGCTCGCACTGCGCGAGCATGTGCGTGGGCCTGTGGGCGGCGGCTGCGGCCCGCGAACTGGAGCCGGACGCCGTCATCGGCCTGCACCAATGGCGCGCACCCTGCGCCAGGTTGCCGCCCGAGGAGCGCCGGGAGTGCGAGTACACCGTGCAGTTCCTGACCCAGCACGACGCCGTCTATGACGCCTGGCTGCGCAGCGCCGGCTTCAACGCGCGCCTGCTCGCGTTGCAGGAAACCACCTCGGCCGACGACCTCGCCGTGCTCGGCGCGCCGCAGTTGTGGGAGAACGGCGTGGACTTCACCGCCGTCGATGCCGAAGGCCGTCGAATGAGCCGCGAACAGGTGCGTGATTTCCTGATCGCGAAATACCGCAGCGCCGGCCAAGGCTGATTCCGACCGCACGACACGGGGTTATCCGATACCACTCAAGTTGCCGACATGAAGGCCGCTAACGATCTCGTTGCAGTCTGAATTCATCAAGGGATCCGGGGGGAGTCCTGATCGACCAGTTGCTTGCCAGTTGCCAACTGCCAAACCGACACGCCATCTTGCGATGGTGTGTCGCGTTGCTTGTTTTGCTGGCACTGGCACTGCCGGCAGCCGCACTGGATCCGGACAAGCCGTTCCGCGACTACGTCACCGACAACTGGGGCGTGGAACAGGGCCTGCCGCAGATCAGCGTGCTGGCCATTACCCAGGACCCGGCCGGCTACCTCTGGTTCGGCACCCAGGCCGGGCTGGCGCGCTTCGATGGCGTGCACTTCCAGCGCTACACCCGGCACCATGCCACCGAGCTGGGCAACAACATCCTGGCATTGCAGGCCGACGGGCCGCAGCGGCTGTGGGTGGGCACCGCGCGCGGCCTGTTGCTGTTCGAGGATGGCCACTTCCAGTCCATTCCCGCCGGCGCCACCGCCGATGCGCCGGAGCGGAGTTTTCCGGTCGATGCGCTGGCCAGAGGAGCCGATGGGCAGGTGCTGGTCACCGGCCCGGACGGCATCTACATCGTCGTCGACAAGCAGTTGCAACGCCTGCACGCCCTGCCCGGCCCGACGCTGAGCCTGCTGTACACGAAAGACGGCCTCTGGGCCGGCAGTACCGGCAGTGTCTTCCGCGTCACTGCGGACGGCTTCGAAAAATACCCGCTGCCGGCCGCGGCGCGTGACACCTCGGTGACCGCGCTGGCCCGGGTCGGCGACAAGCTGTGGGCGGGTACCCGCCACGGCCTGTTCCGCCTGCAAGGCCATGACTGGAAACCGGCCGGCAACCGCCCCGGCGAAGCGCCGCAGGCGGTGGAGGCACTGGCCGCCGACCACGACGGCAACCTGTGGGTGGCGACCCCGCAATACCTGCAACGGCTGCGCGACGGCATGCCCGCCGAACGCATCCAGAACATGGCCGGCAGCATCGCCATCCGCTCCATCCACGAGGACGACACTGGCAACCTCTGGTTGGGCAGCATGATCGAGGGCGTTACCCGTGTCTGGAACGGCTGGACCCGGCGCCTGAGCCAACCCGAGGGCCTGGACGACCCGCTGCTGTGGTCGATCGCCGCCGGGCCCGACGGCAACATCTGGGTCGGCAGCAACAACGGCGTGTACGAATGGCAGGGCGGGCGCTTCCAGCACCGCGTCGGCGGCGCCCAATTGCCGCAACCGGAGGCCTACAGCCTGCTGCCCGAGCGCGAGCAGACCTGGATCGGCACCCGCGCCGGCGTGGCCGTGCTGCGCCAGGGCAGGGTCGAGCAACCGGCGGTGCTGGCCCCGCTGCGCGGCGCGCAGATCAACGGCATCGTCCGCGACCACAGCGGCCGCCACTGGTTCGCCACCACCCAGGGGCTGTACCTGCTGGATACCGACAACACGCTCACCCGCTACGACGAAAAGGACGGCTTGGTCGACCCGCGCATCCGGCTGCTGCTGGAAACCCGCAGCGGCCGGCTGCTGGTGGGCACCTACGACGGCCTGTACGAATGGCGTGACGGCCGCATCCTCGCCACCGGCGACGATACCGGCCTCGGCGAAGGGATTGCCGTCAGCGCCCTGCTGGAACTGCAGGATGGCCGCTGGGTGCTGGGCAGCAACACCGACGAAAGCCTGCGCGTGTTCGATGGCCAGCGCTGGCACCACCTGAGCCACGACCGTGGGCTGCCGGCCAACATCCCGTTCCACCTGGCCGAAAAGGACGGCGACCTGTGGGTGGCCGGCATGCAGGGTGTCTACCGCTTGCCGCTGGCCTCCATCGACCAATCAGTGGCCAACCCGGCATCCCCGCTGGCGGTGCAGATGGTCATCAACTCCGGCTCCGACCAGGGCGGCGGCCAGCAGGACAAGTGCTGCAACGGCTCAGGCAACAGCCGCGGCCTGCTGCGTGACGGCCGCCTGTGGCTGCCCACCCGCGACGGCGCCTTGCTGGTGGACGTACTCACGCCACTGCAAGCCTTCGCCCGCAAGGTGCGGATCGAAGGCCTGCAGGTGCAGGGACAGGAGCTCCACCCGGGCACCGGCAAATTCCGGCTGCCGCTCAATGCCCGCAGCCCGCGCATCGAGTTTTCCCTGCCCACCTTCGAGGCAATGCACACCCCGCAACTGCGCTACCGCCTGCGTGGCTACGACGATGCCTGGCGCGAGCTGGAAGGCCAGACCATCCGTTCGGTCAGCTACAACAACCTGCCGCCGGGCCGCTACACCTTCGAGGTGGCCGACTTCGGCAGCAGCGACCCGCAGGCCGGCATCGCCCGCCTGCAACTGGAAATCCCGCCGCGCCTGCACGAAACCCTGGCCTTCCGGCTGCTGGCCATCCTGCTGCTGGCCGGCTCGATATGGTTGGGTTACCTCGGCCTGAAACACCGCTACAAGCGCCAGCGCGAAGCCCTGGAACTGCTGGTGCAGGAGCGCACCCGCGACCTGCAGGCCGCCAACGCGCGGCTGGAAGTCATCAGCTTCACCGATCCGCTCACCGGCCTGCACAACCGGCGCTACCTGGCCCAGCAGATTCCCGCCGACCTGGCGTTCTACGAACGCGACGAAAATTACCGCGACGGCAGCGAGGCGGTGGTGTTCGCGCTGCTCGACGTGGACCATTTCAAAGTGATCAACGACACCCACGGCCATGCCGCCGGCGACCGCGTGCTGGAGCAACTCGGACAACTGTTGAACGACGTCAAGCGCAGCGGCGATTACGTGGCGCGCTGGGGCGGCGAGGAGTTCCTGCTGGTGTTGCGCCCACTGCAGCGCGGCGACCTCGGGCAGATCGGACAGCGCCTGTGCAACCGCATCGCCGAGCACGACTTCGACCTCGGCAACGGCCTGCGCCACCGCATCACCGTCTCCATCGGCCTGATCGAATGTCCGCTGTTCCCCGCCTACCCGCAATTGCTCGGCTGGGAGCAACTGGTCACCCTGGCCGACCGCGCCCTGTACCGCGCCAAGAGTAGTGGCCGCGACGGCTGGGTCGCCTACCGCCCGACACCGGGCACGCACCTGCCCGAAGACCTCACCGCCGGTACCGGCGACCCGTGGTGGCTGGTGGAAAACGGCCTGCTGGAAATGTTCGACGGCGAAACCCGCTGCGCAACCACGTAGCTGCCCGGCTCGCCCGGCACGCCCCCTCCATTTCGTGCAAAGCACGAAGGGGAGGGTTGGGGAGGGGTGCTTTGCTTGCCCGGTAGCGGGTTGGCTCAATCCTTGGTGACGCGGTTGATCTCGGCCAGGCTGGTGATGCCCTGTGCCGCCTTGAGCAGGGCCGATTGGCGCAGGTCGTTGACGCCGATTTGCTGTGCAGCCTCGGCGATGTCCAGCGCATTGCCACCACGCAGCACGATGGTGGCGATCTCGTCGGTCATCGGCATCACCTGATAGATGCCGGTACGGCCCTTGTAGCCCTCGGTGCAATCGTCGCAACCAACCGGCTCGTGCAACTGGATGCCCTTGCTGATCTGCTCCTGGGTGTAGCCCTCGGCAAGCAGCGCGTTTTCCGGCAGGTCCGCCGGCTTCTTGCAGTGGCTGCACAGCCGCCGCGCCAGGCGCTGGGCAATGACCAGCGTCACCGACGAGGTGATGTTGTACGGGGCGATACCCATGTTCATCAGGCGCGCGATGGTCTGCGGCGCGTCATTGGTATGCAGCGTGGACAGCACCATGTGGCCGGTCTGCGCCGCCTTGATGGCGATTTCGGCCGTCTCCAGGTCGCGGATTTCGCCAACCATGATCACGTCCGGATCCTGGCGCAGGAACGAACGCAGTGCGACGGCGAAAGTCATGCCGCGCTTGTTGTTCTGCTGCACCTGGTTCACGCCCGGCAGGCGGATTTCCACCGGGTCTTCGGCGGTGGAGATGTTGCGGGTCTCGTCGTTGAGGATGCCCAGCGCGGTATACAGCGACACCGTCTTGCCCGAGCCGGTGGGGCCGGTGACCAGCACCATGCCGTAGGGCTTGTGGATGGCCTCCTGGAACAACTTCTGCTGCGCCGGCTCGTAGCCGAGCTTGTCGATGCCCAGCTTGGCCGCGCTGCCGTCGAGGATACGCAGCACGATCTTCTCGCCGAACAGCGTCGGCAAGGTGCTGACGCGGAAGTCGATCTGCTTGGTCTTGGACAGGTTGAGCTTGATGCGGCCGTCCTGCGGCACGCGCTTTTCGGCAATGTCCAACTGGCTCATCACCTTCAGCCGCGCGGCGATGCGTTCGCGCAGCTTCACCGGTGCCTTGGCCACGGTCTTGAGCAGGCCGTCGATGCGGAAACGCACGCGGTAATCGTCTTCATACGGCTCGAAGTGGATGTCCGAGCCACCCTTGCGGATGGCGTCCACCAGCACCTTGTTGACGAACTTCACCACCGGGGTGTCATCGCCCTTGGCATCGACACCGGAGTCGCTGCCGCCGCCCATGTCCTCGTCGCCGGCAGTGACCTCCAGGTCACCCACATCCTCGTCGCCGCCGCCCAACGAGTCGCCCAGCGAATCGTTGCTGGCCATCCACAGTTCCAGGGTGCGGCGGATCTGGTCCTCGTCCACCAGGATCGGCTCGACCACCAGATTGGTATGGAACTTGATCTCGTCCAGCGACTGGGTCGGGTGGCTGGTGCCGATGAACAGCTTGCCGCCACGTTTGAACAGCGGCAGCACGTTGTGCTTGCGCAGCAACTCCTCGCTGACCAGCTTCATCGCGTTGTGGCTGGCGTCGAACACCGATGCGTCCAGCAGCGGCATGCCGAATTCCACCGCATTGGCTGCGGCCAGTTGCGCCGCAGTGGCCAGGCGCTTGTCCGCCAACCACTGCGCCAGCGGCATCTTGGCCTCCGCGGCCTGCACCATTGCATTGCGGGCGATGGCCTCATCCAGCGCCCCGTCCTGCACCAGCCGGCGCGCAATACCGGTGATGCCCACGAGATTGGCGGCTGCGTTCATTCAGTTTTCCCCAGAGCAGACAGCAATGGGGCGATTGTACGGGCAAGCGGCCCCGTCGCAGGCATGACTACACGACGGACCACCAACATCGCCAATGAATCATCGGCATCCCTTTCGCACTCGATTCCCGATCGGACCAGACTAAACCAGACCAACCCGATGACAAGAGATTGTCCATGCGCACCGTAATCAACATCCATGAAGCCAAGACCCACCTGTCACGACTGGTGGAGCAAGCCTCGGCGGGCGAGGAAATCATCATCGCCAAGGCCGGCAAACCGATGGCGCGCTTGGTACCGCTGGCCCCCGTCGTCAAACCCAAGAAGCTCGGCCTGTTGCAGGGGAAAGTCGGGATTGCCCCGGATTTCGATGCCCCACTACCGGCAGACTTCCTGATTTCCGGCAAGCAGGCCTGACATGCGCCTGCTGCTGGATACGCACGTGCTGCTGCGGGCGCTCGACAATCCAGCCAAACTGGGCAGGAAAACCCGCGGCCTCATCGAGCGCTCCGAGGTGCTGGTCAGCACGGCCTCGCTTTGGGAAATCAGTATCAAGGCCGGCCTGGGCAAGCTGAAAATCAACCCGCAGGAAGTACTTGACGCCATCGAGCCTTCCGGCTTCGACGTGCTGCCGGTGCAGGCAACACATGCCGTCGAAGTCTTTTCCCTCGGGGCCTTGCATGGGGACCCCTTTGATCGCCTGCTGGTTGCACAGGCAATGACCGAAGGCATCCCCCTGCTCACTGCCGATGAAACCCTGATGGGCTACGGGCCATCAGTTCGTCTGGTGGAATGATTCGGCACGACCTGCAAACGAATCCATAGTCATTATCCCGCCCCGCAAGCCCTCGTAGGTGCCGGGCTTGCCCGGCACGGGGCTTTGCCGACACCTGATTAGCGCCGACTTTCAGCTTGTCTCCTCCCCTTGCTCGCGTAGCGAGTAGGGGGAGGTTGGGAGGGGGTGCCTTGAGGCTTGCTCGAACATCCAAAGCACCCCTCCCCAGCCCTCCCCTTCGCGCTGCGCACGAAAGGGAGGGGGTGTATTACGGCTACTGAAACTTCGTGCCAGCCAGGCCCCGGCACGGCACGTCAATGACCACGCACGCCAAGCAAGCCCTTCTTGACAGCCGAAGGATGAGCTCCGCATCTCAACGAGCGGATCTCCCATTCATTCAGCTGCTCCAGCCTTCACTCCACGCCCGTGGTATAAACACGTTTAAACATTCAGCCACCAAGGCAACCTCATGACCGAAGCACTGTTGAACATCAAGCACTGGGGCAACAGCCTCGGCGTGCGCCTGCCCGCCAAGGTGGCGCGTGCCGCCCACCTGCAAGCCGAGCAGCGCGTGCGGGTGCACGTGGAAGACGGCCGGGTGGTGATCGAACCCCTGCGCGAGGCCACTCCCAGCCTGTCACAACGGCTGGCACGCTTCGATGCAACACGCCATGGCGGCGAAGCCATGGCCTGCGACATGCAGGGTGCCGAACGGTGGTAGCCCCCAAGAGCAAGACTTGGCAGCCTGACAGGCAGGATGTCATCTGGATCGACTGCAACCCACAGGCCGGCCGCGAAATGCGCGATGTACACCCGTTCCTGGTGCTGTCCCCACGCGCCTTCAATGAACGCACTTCGCTGGTGCTGGGGTTGCCAATGACAACCGCCGCCTACAACGCGGACAACCCGTTTGCCGTGCTTGCCGGCGTGGCCAGCGGGCGCAAAACCGGCGCCCCCAGCTACGTACTTTGTCACCAACCCAAATCCTTCGACTGGCGTATACGTGGTGCCCGCCCCCACCCCATGCGCCGCATTGGCGATGAGGTATTTGCCGAGGTACTGCTGATACTCAACCAGATCATGCAACTGGCCTGACCTCCCCATGCCACTTCCCGCTACCATGACCAAGGGGAACCATCCGAGTACACCACGTGCAACAACTGAGCATCATCCTGCCGGCCAAGAACGAGGCCGAAGGCCTGCAACGCACCTTGCCGGCCTTGCGCCAGGCGTGGCCGCAAGCGGAAATCATCGTCGTCAATGACGGCTCCACCGACAACACCGCCGCCATCGCCGCCAGCCACGGCGCACAGGTGGTCAGCAACCCGTACTCGATGGGCAACGGCGCGGCGATCAAGCGCGGCACCCGCGCCGCCAATGGCGACGTACTGGTGTTCATGGATGCCGACGGCCAGCACAGTGCGCAGCACATCGCCGCACTGCTGGCCAAGCTGGAAGAGGGTTATGACATGGTGGTGGGCGCGCGCGACTCCAGCGGCCAGGCCAACCTGCACCGCGGCCTGGCCAACGGTTTCTACAACCGGCTGGCCAGCCACATGACCGGCCACCGCATCGACGACCTGACCTCCGGCTTCCGCGCCGTGCGTGCGGCGAAATTCCGCGAATTCCTGCACCTGCTGCCCAACGGCTTCAGCTACCCCACCACCAGCACGATGGCGTTCTTCCGCAGCGCCTACCCGGTGGCCTACGTGCCCATCCCGGTAGCCAAGCGCGTGGGTACCGGCAGCCACATCCGTCCGATCAAGGACGGCATCCGCTTCCTGCTGATCATCTTCAAGATCGCCACGCTGTATTCGCCGCTGAAGTTGTTTGCGCCTGTCTCCGCTGCGTTCTTCCTCACCGGACTCGGGTACTACGGTTATACCTTTGCCACCATGCACCGGTTGACCAACATGAGTACATTGCTGTTCAGTGCCGCGGTTATCATTTTCCTGATCGGGCTGATTTCCGAGCAGATCACCAACCTCACCTATCGCCGTGACTCCTGAGTCCCGGAACCCTCGCATCCTCCACATCACCCGCAACCTGCCCCCGCTGGTCGGCGGCATGGAGCGGCTAAACTGGCACATTGCCGACGAACTTTCGCGCCATGCCGAGGTTCGCGTCATCGGCCCCAAGGGCGCAGCCGCGCAACGCCCACCGCAAGCCCATGTGACCGAAGCGCCACTGCGCCCGCTGTGGCTCTTCCTACTCGCATCGGGCTGGCAGGCCGTGCGCACCGCCCGCGCATGGCGACCACACGTCGTGCTGGCGGGTAGCGGGCTGACCGCCCCCTTGGCATGGCTCGCGGCGCGTTGTTGCGGGGCCAAAACTGCCGCCTATCTGCATGGCTTGGACATTGCCGTGCGTCACCCGGCCTATCGCATGCTGTGGCTGCCATTCATACGCCGCATGGATCGTTGTATCGTCAACAGTACGCAAACTTTGCAACTTGCACTGAACGCAGGCGTGGCAGCAGAGAAAATCCGCATCGTTCATCCCGGTGTCAGTCTGTCAGAGCAACCACAATCAGAGCGGGCAATTCACGCGTTCAAGTCCCGATACGAACTTGAAAATAAAACCATCCTGCTATCTGTGGGACGTCTATCCCGCCGAAAAGGCCTCCTCGAATTTGTGGAACAAGCATTACCTTGGATAGTTCGGCAACGCCCGGACACCCTACTCATCGTCATTGGAGGTGCCCCCAAGGATGCACTACACCCCACTTTTCACAGCATCGAAAGCATTTGTGCCGCAGCCCAAGCAGTCGGGGTGCTTGAGAATATAAAATTCATGGGCAACGTCAGCGAATTCGAACTTCTGACAGCTTATGAAGCCGCCAGCCTGCATGTCTTTCCCGTGCGCCATATCGCAGGTGACCCTGAAGGATTTGGCATGGTCGCCATCGAAGCCGCCGCACACGGCCTGCCCACCGTCGCTTTTGCCACTGGCGGAGTGACCGATGCCGTGGCGGAGGGGCAATCAGGGCGTTTAGTGAAGGCAGACGATTACGACGCACTGGCTCAGGTTGTAGTACAGATATTGGCTGATGGGCCTGCCATGTGGCGGACTGGAGCGATCGCCTTTGCACAAGAGTTTACATGGCCAGCATTCGGGGGGAAAATGCGAAACGCGCTACCAGTCAAATTCTGGACCAATACGCCAGCATCAATGGCCGCAGCTCAAGGGGCTTCTTCACCATGACACAAAGCGCCCTTCCCAGCCTGGCACACATGCAATCCCTATCGGTTGTCCGGAAGTATGAGCTGGATATTGCCTTGGAATATTTTCCAGCCACAGCAAACGACCAACCATGTCGCGTTCTGGAATTGGGTGCGGGCACAGGCCAGCAAGCCAAATATCTCGCCGACCTTGGCTATCAGGTATTGGCCATTGACCTTCCCAGCAGCAGCTACAAAGATGCCAGAGCATTCCCTATTGCCGACTATGACGGCGAAAAAATTCCAGCATCCGAGGGAGAATTTGACGTTGTATTCAGCTCCAACGTACTTGAACATGTGATCAGCATCGAAGCAGTGCTGGCAGAAACCTACCGCACCCTAAAGCCCGGTGGCCTAGCAGTTCACATCGTCCCCTCACCCACCTGCCGAATCTGGAGCATTCCGGCGCATTACGTCTGGCTCGTGCGTCGAATCATTGCCAAACTGGCCGCAACAACCGACCCGCAGAAGACGCCAGCCCCCCGCACTCCCCAATCCAGCAAAGAATGGGTTGGCACCTTTTTCCCGCTGAGACATGGCGAGCGAGGAAATACCCTTACCGAGATATATTATTTCTCAAGATCCTATTGGAAAAATAAATTCCAGACTCACGGATTCAAGGTCAACAAGATCGTCGGCAACGGAATTTTTTATACAATGGCCAATGCCGTGGGCATACCCCTATCTTTGAAGCATCGAGAGGCATTGTCACGCATTCTTGGCTCATCCTGTTTCATTTACGTAATCACCAAGAATTGAAATGACGACAAGCAACCGGGGGACAATATTTCTGCCACTCCGAAAGCTGGGATTCCTGCTTTCATCGGCAACGAATACCAAACTTCCAAAGGCCATCCTGCGTCGGCTTTTCCGCCATGCACATGCTACCGTCACGGTAACTGACTTCGACGGCGACCTCATCATGGATTTGCAGTTGTCCGAGCACATGCAGCGGCGCATCTTCTGGATGGGCTACTACAGCGAAAACATCGCCCGCCTGCTCAATACATTGCTGAAACCAGGAATGACCGTGCTGGATGTGGGTGCCAACATCGGTGAAATCTCTCTGCTTTCCGCCAAACGCGTGGGTGTACAAGGCAAAGTGTTCGCCTTCGAGCCTATTGATGCAGTTGCACAGCAACTTGCACACCATGTGCAGATGAACCACTTCAAACAAGTCAGCATTGAATCCTTCGCGCTTGGCGATGCCGTTGAGGATGACAAGCCCATCTACGCCTCTTGTGGGCAAGAGAGTGATGATGAAAACAACGGCCTTGGCAGCCTCTATGGCAGCGAGGGGGCGACGCCACTGCAAAACATCCAGATGACGACATTGGATGCTTGGTTGCAGGCCCGCCCCGACGTCCAGCACATTGATCTCATCAAAATCGATATTGAAGGCGCTGAATTGCCCTGCCTGCGCGGGGCCAGGGAATGCCTGCGACGCCTCAAACCAAAAATTATCGTAGAGATACAAGATTTTTCTGCGACCCGCGCGGGATACCGGCCCACAGACATTCTCGACTTCCTGTCTGACCTTGGCTATGCATTCCATCAAATTGGCCTCAATGGCTCCCTGACGCTGCTCACATCTACCAGTCTGCGCGATTTCCAGAACGTGCTGTGTACGCCCTGCGATGCCCGGACACGCCGTCCATGAAATTGTGGCTGCTGCTCAGCCGCTTTGAATTGGGAGGATTGGAGCGCGTGCAGGCCAATCTGGCTCCCTCATTGGCGCAAGCCGGATTGGATGTATGGGTGGTGGCTGGCCAGTTTCTTGCAGGTGCCGAAAACCTACTTCCTCAAGGCATTTCCACGTTGGAGATTGCCCCGAAGGGCAAACATGCCTTCATCCTCGGTCTATTGAAGCGGCTTCGCAGCCACCGACCGGACGTGGTCATGACCACGTCCAATGATGCGGCTTGCCTGATGCTGGTCTTTCGAGCGCTTTTCTTTCCGAAAATGAAGATCATCTGCGCTCAACATCTGTCCGTATCGGCACCGTGGCACAATGCCCGTGGAGTGCAGCGCATCAAGAACCGATTCCTAATCGGCCTGATGCGGCATTTATGGCCGAAGGCAGATGCCATCATTGCCGTCTCGTCCGCGTTGGCGGAAGACATGCGCACCACACTGAAACTGCGCACCACCATTCATACCATCCACAATCCCGTCGTGCTGCCTGATTTTGAAGATAAAATGCAGCAGGCCATCCGCTGGCCTTGGCCTGACCACGCCGTTGTGACGCTGGTTTTTGCAGGCCGTCTGGCCAAGGTCAAACGACTCGATCTGCTGCTGGATGCTTTTTCTCGGGTGGTGCAGACGCACGCCGCCCGGCTGCTCATCGTCGGCGATGGGCCGGAGCGCGGCCATGTGGCCCATCTTGTGGAGCAGCGAGGATTGAATGCTATGTGCCACCTGACCGGGCACCAAGACAACCCATTTCCTTGGTTCAAGGCAGCAGACATTTTGATCCTGCCATCCGACTACGAAGGATTTGGAAATGTACTGGTGGAAGCCTTGGCCTGCGGCACACAAGTGATTGCCACGGATTGCCCACATGGTCCCGCCGAAATACTGGAACACGGCCAATATGGGCAACTTGTCCCCGTCGGCGATGCCCATGCGTTGGCCCAAGCTATCGAGCGAGCACTGTCGAAGGATTTTTACGTGCCAGCCCCAGCGCTCATGCGTCGGGCAAGCGAGTTCGGCCTAGAGCAAGCCGCAAGTGCCTATCTATGCGTCATCCGGGAAACCACCATCAAGCCATAGCCCATGCGCATTGCCTTTCTCTGCAAACGTCATTATACCGGAAAGGATGTGATCCTTGACCGGTACGGCAGGCTGTATGAATGGCCCCGTCAACTAACCCGACTGGGGCATGAGGTGCGGGCTTGGTGTCTGGACTATCGCGGGCACCAGGATGAAATACAACAGCATGAGGCTGATTCTGGGTCGATGGTCTGGGCATCCTTTTCCATAGGCCATGTCCGAATAACGCGCATTGCGTCCTATCCCTACCGACTGCACAAGCAGTTGATAGATTTCAAACCCGATCTGGTGATCGGCACGTCAGATATTCCCCATGTTGCACTAGCCACATGGCTGGCGCACCAGCTTGGCGTACCCAGCGTGGTGGATCTGTACGATAACTTTGAGAGTTTTGGACAAGCGAGAATTCCCGGCTTCCAAACCCTACTGGCATACGCCATTCGCAATGCCAGTCTCGTCGTCACTGTCAGCCAGTCGCTGAAAGAAAAGGTGTTTGCCGACCATTCGCCCGCCCGCTCCATACTGGTTATACCAAATGGCATAAATGGCGTCGTTTTTTCCCCAGGACCACGCCCCCAAGCCCGCCAAGCACTGGGGCTACCCATTGACGCCAAGCTGATCGGCACGGCAGGCGGACTGTCCCGCATGAAGGGGCTGGATACGGTCTATACCGCGTGGCAGCAGATGGAACAACGTGTCCCCAATCTGCATCTTGTACTGGCCGGACCGGTGGAAAAAGGCTTCCCGCCCCCTGCAGGACCACGTGTCCACTATTTGGGCGAATTGCCGGAACGCCAAGTAGCCGACCTGTTCCGCGCCTTGGATGTGGGCATCATCCCCTTGAAAGATTCGGCCTTTGGCCGTTACTGCTTTCCGCAAAAAGCCTATGAAATGCTGGCCTGCCACCTCCCTGTGGTTGTCGCCAACACGGGAGAAATGGCGTCCTTGTTCGATCCTTGGCCTCAAGTCCTGTTTGCCCCGGGAAATGCCACAGAACTTTCCACCGCGATTTTACAACAACTCAACCAACCCGTCATGCCAAATATTCCGATCCTGGATTGGGTGGGATTGATAAAGCAATTAGAACCTGCTCTTGAACAAGCGACGCGCTCGGATTGAGCTTGCCGCAAGAACCTTGCAACAAGTATCTTGCATACATCGCCACACGCCTATTGGCGTACCCGCATCACCAGCCATCCCCCCAACAGCACCATTACCCACTCGGCACACGCCAGCGCCAGCGACATACCACGCGCACCCCATAGCGCCGTCATCACAGTGGCTGCAATCGCCAGCACCACCACACCGACGACCTCGAACCCCGCACGCATCCACGGTCTACCCAGTGCCATTAAAGCGTTGCCCACCGCAATACGCAGCGCCAGGCCCGGCATGGCAAGGCACAGCCAGCGGATCACCTCATCGACACCCGCGTATTGACTGCCCAGCAACCAGACAAACAGCGGCGCGCACCACCACATGCCCACGGCCAAGGCCACGCTGTACATTGCCGTGGCAGCAAAAATCCAGTGCAGCAAGCGCCCCGTGCGCTGCGTCTGGTGTTGCCCCTCCCGGAACAAACGCGGCAAGGCCGACAACATCAACGCCATCACCGGCAACGTGACCGCCCCTACTACCCGTGCACCTGCTGCATACAAGCCCGCAGCGACCAGCGGCAACAACCTCGCGGCCAAGGTCTTGTCCAACTCCGCCGGGCCAATGGCCGTGATGTTGAGCGCAGCAAAACTGGCTGATTCACGCAGTTCCTGCATTGTTGGCCGGCGCCATTCGTACGGCTGAGGCCATGCGTGGGGCATACAACCCAGCACTACCGCCAGCGCGATGGCCGTAGCAAGACAGTATCCGTAGCCATATACCACCAATGCGTCTGGCGGTTGCCATATAAAGACCACACCAGCGACCACCAGTCGCAAGGCCAGCGGCAGTGTTTGCAGCAACTGCGAGCGCGCCGTACGCTCTGCCGCCAACAGTTCCACCACAGCCAGCGCCGACAGCGGCTGCAACAGCAGCTCTGCCACGCCGATGGCCAGCAACACACGCCAGCCAATGCCACTACCAGACAGTACCAGCGCACAGATCGACAAAAATACCGCAAGTAATACGCATCCGCACAACAGGGTTGTCGGCAAGGCATAAGGCAATACCTGCATGCGCCGCGCCAGGTCTTTGGACATCTCGCCCAGCAATACCAGATGCGTGCCAAAGGTAGCCAATGTACCCAGCAGCACAGCCAGCGCAGCCACCCCGGCAAATGCGCCAAACTGTTGCGGCCCCAGCAATCGCGCCACCAACAACAAGCTTCCCGCCTGTACAAGCAGGCGCAAGCTCAGTACAGCACTGGTGCGAATCGTTGCATGAGCAATCGGGCCTGGCATTACATACCTAAAAATGGACTGGAAAGACACCATAGGCACTGCCATCACCTACCCACGGGACAACAGCCTTTTCATGATTTCATGCAGCAGCCCGGAAAATTTCAGGGCCGGCTCCCAAGTGCTGCAAGGCCTCCGTCCCTGACATACGTCGAATTCCGCCTACGATGACTCGGGAGGCTCTGTTCAACCTCAGCCGGCTCACCCTCATCATCTCGGCAACCCAAAACCATGCAAAGCCAGCCCGCATGTCCGGCATCAGCAGTTTGTCCCCGATGACAAGTACAAGGCCACTGCGCAGGCCAGCCTAGATACCCACATGCTGGATGAGATGTTCGGTGACAACTGAGTGTATACCGACCATGACAACGGAGGCGGTCATCCATTGCGCAGGTAAGTAGGTATGGCCTCGTTTTTGACTTACTGCAAACTACACTGTCCACTGCCAGTGTTGCACAGCGTGTTCTGCTTGAAACTGACATTCCCCTTGGTAGCCGCGGCGAACGTCACCGTCCTCGGACTGGCGAAATCACCCGTACCCAACCCCGGATTGGCACTAGCGTCACAGGCTTTCGGTATGAACGCATCCGGCAACTTGTACTCGGCCATATCAACCACGGCCGTGGTCATGTAGGCTCGTGCTTCTGCTAGGCACGCCGCGTTGGCCGAGCGCTGGGTGTAGTTGCGGTACTGGGGCAGGGCGATGGCCGCAAGGATGGCAATGATGGCCACCACGATCATCAGCTCGATCAAGGTAAAACCGCGCTGGTTTCGTCTCATGTCAGTCCAGAAGGTTGAAGGTTGAAGGTTACATGCCCCGCCTCATTTCCAGGGGGATGTCCAGAGGTATCAAGCAAAATTCGGGCCAATTCTCAGGATCTCCGTCAGGGCTTCCACCCCGGATGGGATTGGCGTTGAACCTCCTCAAGTTGCTCCACCCACTCCGTATTGCCCATCTCATCCAGTTCTCCCAGCATCTTGGCAATATCTGGATCACCCGGCGGGGCCGCTGCCACTGCCAGCTTCAGGAACGGAAGCGACTTCTCCGGCACACGGGTCTGATTGTGGATGTAGGCTGCCATACGCAGGTATTCGGATGACAGCAATGGCATGCGGTCGATTGTGATTTCCAGCAACTTCACCACATTGGCCTCGTCCAGTGCCATTCCACGCTCAGCATTGTGCAGGTGCGCGAATGCAATTGCCTTGTTCTGGGCACTTGTCGGCACCTGGGGTAACCGGGCCAGCAGGGCCTCCCAATCCGCCTCCGTGACATCACCACGGATAGTCCTGTAGATCACGATATTGGATAGCATGACCGCCGAACCCGTAATGGTCGCCCCCTGCCTGTTGGTGTTGATGGCAAGGTCCAGCCACGGGTTGCCAGCCTCAAAACCACTACGATCCACCTCAGCCGCACCAAGCGACAGCCACGCCCGCTCCGAAGTCGGGGCCAAGCGCAAAGTATGAACAGCGAACCGCATGGATTCGCCCCACATATAGGCGCGCATAACAGTTCCCGTTCCAAGCGCCAGTAATAGTACCCCCACCCCACTCCAGCCCCATTGCGGACGCCATGCCCGCCGCCCCCATGCCATCCTGCACAGGTCGGCCACAGCCAACACTATTCCAATCATCGGGAACTGATTGCGATGCTCGAACGCCAATTCCAAGTTCAACACATTGCTGGTCATGAAGTGCCCAGCAAAGAAAAGCAGCACACCTGCCGCGAACAAGGGCCGACATTGCCTCCAGCGCCATGCCCATGTCAGCAATCCAGCCAGCAGCAACAGCGAGATCAAGGTGCTGCCCGGTTGCAACAAACCGCGCGACACCACGATGTCGTCGTAATAGAAAGGCAGCCGCCCCGGCAGGGGTAGCAGTATCTGCCCTAGGTACATCACCAGTACCCGTGCCTGAGTGAGCAACCGCTCGTAGCTGGAAAAGTCCCGCCCCGGATAAGCGTCCCAATGCCAGAAATACGGCACCACCACCAATGCATACACAGCGGCACCAAGCACGGCCATAACCCCATACCCCCTGCGCCAGGCCGTGGCGATCCCCGTAGATGCTGCGGAAAACTGCAACACGGTCAACTCCAGCACCAGTGCATAGGCCGGGAGCAGCACTGCATCTTCCTTGCTAGCAAAACCCAGCACCCAGAACAGCCCCATCAGCGCGCCATACTGCCGGCTGCGCTGCCCCTTGATCTGCGCCCGACGCATGCTCAGGTACGCCCAGAGCGCCAACAACATGAACAGAGTGCACAAGGTCTGCATGCGCTGCACCACATACAGCACAGATGAAACCTGCAATGGATGGAGGGCCCACAATAGAGCCAGTACCAACCCGCCAACCGCCGCCTGCTTCTCCGACCATTTGGCACACAGCGTCAATCGACGCAGAAAAGCCACCAACGCAAGAACGGTCAGCCCGTGGATCACCAAATTAGTGATCTTGAATACCCGTGCATCCATCCCTCCGCGCCAGTAATCCAGCGCGAAGGTGAGCATGGACAAGGCCCGTGAGCCGTTGCCGGGCTGGAAACTGTAGGCCGCATACAGCAGCCCCTCCCCCTCCAGCCTGTCCAAGTGCAGGGCTGCATTCTGCTGGATGTTCACCCCATCGTCGAAAATGAATCCTCCATCCAACCCGGGTGCAAGGCATAGCCCGGCAAGCAATGCACAGGCCAGCGCGACCAGAAGATACATGCCACGTGTTCTTTCTACCCACTTCACAGAAACAACCTCCTTGGGAATACTTGCGGGCCGAAGCACCTGATTATCTACTCGCAATATCATGCCATTGCTGGACAACCGCTTTTGCCCCATAGGCCAAGGGCCAAGAATCTACACAAAAAAAGAACCCGGCTTCCGCCGGGTTCTTTTTCATACTAGTGACCGCTGCAATTACTGGTTGATACGGCAGGAGCCGGTACCCGAATCGCAGACGGTGGTCTTCAACAAGACCGAATTGCCCTTCACATGCGGGGTGAAGGTCACGCTCGCACCACCGCCGTACATGGTGGTGGTCACTGCGGTCGGGCTGGCGGATACGCAAGCCTTACCGGCGAAAGTGGTCGAAGAGCGGCCATCAGCGGCATCAGCCACCGCACCATTCATGAACGCCTTGCCTTCAGCCATGCAAGCACCGTTGGACGAACGCTGGGTGTAGTTGCGGTACTGCGGCAGCGCGATGGCGGCCAAGATGGCGATGATCGCAACCACGATCATCAGTTCGATCAGGGTAAAGCCCTGCTGCATCTTCTTCATGAGTACATCCCCTAGAGGTTTGGATTGATTGAGTACGGCGGGGCCGTCGCCCAGCCGGTACGGGTATGCGGAGCAGGTTGCGTGCCAAGTGCCAGCCCCCTGTCAACTCCCCGATGCGCATGATGGCAGCATCCGGCGGAAAGAAAAGCATCAACTGCCCAATCTGCGACGAAGCCACCAAGGTGACGCGCTGCGTCACCTTGCGACGACAGGCTGTCAGTACCCGCACCACCCGCCTGTCAGCCCATCATCCACCCGAGGGTCGGGCGTTACCGGGTCAGGGGGCGCGGTTGAGGCGCTCCAGGATGGCGTCGGCCCGCCAGGTACGGCCCCAACGGGCATCGTCGGTGGGGACCAGCACGCCCGCTTGTTCCAACTGGTAAATGCCGTTCAATGCAGCCCGCAGCGAAACCCCCAGCATCTCCGCCACGCGCCTTGCGCTTACCACGGGGTGGCCCACCAGCAAGCGCGGCAGGCGCTGGGCCACCGAGCCACGGCGCTGGCGGGTGCCCCAGCCAGCCACCAGAACCTGCAGGTCATGGGCGATGGCGATGGCGTCCAGCGCCGATTCGGTCACCGCGCGGCACACCAAATCCATCCATGGCGTCCAGCGCCCCTGCAACTGCACTTGCAGCAAGGCATCGTGGTAATGACTGCGGTTGCGCAGCAAGGTGTCGGACAAGTACAGCGGCGGGTAGCGCTCGGCGGCAAGGATCAACGGCATCAACAGGCGCCCGGTGCGGCCATTGCCATCCAGGTAGGGGTGAATGGTTTCGAACTGGGCATGGGCAATGGCCATCTGCGCCAACACGTTCAACTCGCCTTGCTCGTCCTCGGCGGGCGCGTATTGCAGGATGCTGCGCTCCATGTCCGCCATGCACGGCGCAATACAGGCCGGTGGCGCGGGGATGAAGCGCGCCTGAGCCATCGACACACCTGGTGCAGCAATCATTGCCTGCTCGGTACGGTAGCGCCCGCAAGGGAAGCCCCCCCCATGTCCTGCATCAAGGTTGCGTGCAATTGGTCAAGCAAGGCCAGGGTGATACCCGCACGGCCGTGTGTGCGCACAGCCTCCAGCCCAGTCTGCAAGGCCTGCACATAACGCTCGGTAACCTGTGCATCCCGGGGAGCGCTGCCTTCGGCCTGAGTTTCTTCATAGACCAGCAACTGGCCAAGATCGGTGCGCGTGCCTTCTATCTGCGAGCTTTGTACTGCCTCGCGCCGGGCCAGTGTACGGGTGAGCAAATCCGGGAACGCCCAGTGCCGCATTTCGCCCTCCAACCGCCCCAGCGCCTGCAATGCGTCCCGCATCAGCACCGCCGTGCCGCTGCCCCCCACCGGCAAATGGCGCGGCGTGGGTGGCGCAACCAGTGCTTTGATGTTCGGGTGCCCTTCGACGGGGACCAGATACTGGTGCAGGCCGGGGGCGATATCCTGCTGGCGCATGGCAGTGAGTAACCTTCAAAAGTCCGGTCGTATTTTGAAGATTAATTCAATAACCTTCAAAAGCGAGCGGGGCTTTTGAAGGTTGTGCCAAGCATGGCCCGGTGCCCGCCTGTTACCTCACGCTGCGGGAAGTCCCTGCACGTCCTGGTAGATGTCGGCCAGCGGCAGGGTCATGTCCAGGCATGGCAGCATGACTTCGCCTTGTTCGTATTCTTCCATTCGCCAGCCGTTGTCACGGCGGTACAGCTCCACCCGCTGGCTGTCCTGTTCCACTATCAGGTAGCCCTGCAGGCTGGGCAGGGTCTGGTAGGCCAGCAGCTTCTCGCGGCGGTCGATGCGAGCGGTGGAGGCGGACAGCACTTCCACCAGCAGGCAGGGTGCCGTTCTGCAATAGGTTTCCCTGTCCTGCGGGTCGCAGGACAGCAGCAAGTCCGGGTAGTAGAAGCTGGTCTTGCCGGCGATATCCACGCGCACTTTCATGTCCGAGGTGAACAATTGGCAACCTTTGCGCCGCGCGGCAGGCGTCAACGCAAATGCCATTGCATTGACAATCAAGCCGTGCCGGTCGCTGGCGCCAGTCATGGCGTAGACCTGTCCGTCGATGTAGTCGTGGCGTTGTTCGCCATCGGCCTCGCCGGCCAGATAGTCTTCAACGCTGATGAAGGGCTTGCGTGCGCCCGGTGCGGACATGGCCGGCTCCGTTGGAATGGCTGGGTGCCAGTCTAGCGCAGCGTCCAGCGCTACCGGACGGGAAGGCATTCCCTGTGGATGGGTGGCGTGCCAGCCCGCCCTCATGCAGAACGTGATGCAAACCACGCTTGTCGTCGCCCCGGATGCCCTGCGGCCACGGACCCGCTACCATGCGGGAATCGTCCGACCCGGGGAGTGGTCGGCTGGGGAGAAGAGCGATGTCCGTTACCCGTAGCGCAATGAAAAAAGAGCCGGTGTCCCGCAGCACCAGCCTGATGCAACCCTTTGTCTGGGAAGGCACCGACAAGCGCGGGGCAAAGATGAAGGGCGAGCAGGACGCCCGCAATGCCAACCTGCTGCGGGCGGAGTTGCGCAAGCTGGGCATCACCCCCACGGTGGTCAAGCCCAAGCCCAAGCCGATGTTCGGTGCGTCGGGCAAGCCCATCAAGCCCAAGGACATTGCCTTCTTCAGCCGCCAGATGGCGACGATGATGAAGTCCGGCGTGCCTATCGTGACCGCGCTGGAAATCATCGGCAGCGGCCACAAGAACCCGCGCATGGCCAAGATGATCGGGCAGATCCGCGCCGACTTGGAAGGCGGCTCCTCGCTGCACGAGGCCATCGGCAAGCACCCGGTACAGTTCGACGAGCTGTACCGCAACCTGGTGAAGGCCGGTGAAGGCGCTGGCGTGCTGGAAACAGTGCTGGAAACCATTGCCAACTACCAGGAAAACCTGGAGACACTGAAAGGAAAGATCAAGAAGGCCTTGTTCTACCCGGCCATGACCATTGCGGTGGCGCTGCTGGTCAGCGCCGTCCTGCTGGTGTTCGTGGTGCCGCAGTTCGAAGAAGTGTTCAGCAGCTTCGGCGCCGATCTGCCGGTGTTCACCCAGATGATCGTGGCCGCCTCGCGCTTCATGGTGGGCTGGTGGTGGTTGATCCTGCTGATTGTCGTGGGTGCCATCGTCGGCTTCGTTTTTGCCTACAAACGCTCGCCCAGGATGCAGCACGGGATGGATCGCCTGATCCTGAAGGTGCCGGTGATCGGGCAGATCATGCACAACAGCGCCATCGCCCGCTTCACCCGCACCACGGCGGTGACCTTCCGGGCCGGCGTGCCGCTGGTGGAGGCGCTGGGCATTGTCTCCGGCGCTACCGGCAACAAGGTCTATGAAGAAGCCGTGCTGCACATGCGCGATGACGTATCGGTGGGTTACCCGATGAACATGGCGATGAAGCAGGTCAACGTCTTCCCGCACATGGTGGTGCAGATGACCGCCATCGGCGAGGAAGCCGGCGCGCTGGACACCATGCTGTTCAAGGTGGCCGAATACTTCGAGCAGGAAGTGAACAATGCGGTGGATGCATTGAGCAGCCTGATCGAGCCGATGATCATGGTGTTCATTGGCGTGGTCGTCGGCGGCATGGTGGTCGGCATGTACCTGCCCATCTTCAAGCTCGCCTCCGTTGTCGGATAACTGATACATGGCATTTCTCGACCAGAACCCCGGCTTGGGCTACCCGCTCGCTGCCGGGCTGGGGCTGCTGGTCGGCAGCTTCCTCAACGTGGTGATCCTGCGCCTACCCAAGCGTATGGAGTGGCAGTGGAAGCGCGATGCGCGCGAAATACTGGAAGAGCCGGACATCTACGAGCCGCCACCACCGGGCATCGTGGTGGAGCCGTCGCACTGCCCGCACTGCAAGCACACGCTGAGCTGGTACGAGAACATCCCGCTGTTCAGTTGGTTGCTCCAGCGCGGCAAATGCCGACACTGCCAGGCGCCCATCTCCATCCAGTACCCGCTGGTGGAACTGCTGACCTCGCTGATGGTGCTGGCCTGTGTGTGGCAGTTCGGCTTCGGCTGGCAGGGCTTTGGCGCCATCGTGTTGACCTGCTTCCTGATCGCCCTGTCCGGCATCGACCTGCGCACGCAGTTGTTGCCCGACCAGTTGACCCTGCCGCTGATGTGGCTGGGGCTGATCGGCAGCATGGACAACCTCTACATGCCGGCCAAGCCGGCGCTGCTGGGCGCGGCGGTGGGCTACCTGTCACTGTGGACGGTGTGGTGGCTGTTCAAGCAGATCACCGGCAAGGAAGGCATGGGCCACGGCGACTTCAAACTGCTGGCCGCGCTTGGCGCATGGTGCGGGCTGAAAGGCATCCTGCCGATCATCCTGTTGTCCTCGCTGGTGGGTGCCATCATCGGTTCGATCTGGCTGTACTCGCGTGGCCGCGACCGCGCCACGCCAATTCCGTTCGGCCCCTACCTCGCCGTGGCCGGCTGGCTGGTATTCATGTGGGGCGACCAGATGATTGCCAGTTACAGGCAATTGGCAGGCTTCTGACGGCAAGTGTGGGGTTGGCCTCGCAGCTATGTGGGCGGGCCGGTGAGCCAATCAGCGACTGTCTCCAAGGCCTTGGATGCAGCGGGAAAAAATGGCGGCAAGCCGTGCGTAATCGCAATGTACGGCCCGTATGCACGCCTCCATCCATTCGGCCGACTCCACCCGCTGCCAATCGACCGCGTAACCACGGGTCAGGAGCCATTGTTCGAAAAACAGACGCTGGGTTCTCCCATTTCCCTCACGAAAGGGATGGACCATGTTCAGCTCTGCATAGAGGTCGGCTACCCGTTCCACCACCCGCTCATGCGCTGGCTGTTCCAACGTTTCCCGGTCAATCTGCGCAAGGAGGGCGATAGCTTCCGGTCTGATGCGGGTGCTGGTACAAAAGCGTGTCGTGCCCTTGGCAATGTCCACGTGGCGCAATTCCCCCCGCCCAGTCATAGACCTCACCGAACAACACTCGGTGCAAATGGCACAGATGATCGAGGTTGAATGGCCCCAGGTGCAGTTCCAGCCCTTCCACGGCTGCGGCGGCAAACGCCGACTCCGCATCCTGCAATTGCCTTTCGTCGCGAAGGCCAAGTTTGTTCCGGAGCACCATCGTCCCCGGATAATAGTCGGGATCACCAGCAACCCCGTACTTGCCCCTCATCGAGCCGCCGGGCCCTTTGTGTACCGGAGCTTCAGTGTCGCCGTGCCGAGTGGTGCTTGCGCCTTGGGCGCCGTCGCCTCGGTAATGATGCCTTCCAGCCGCTGGCTCGCTGCAAAGTTCTCACGGCGAGTCGACTGGTAGTAACGGGCAAGGTACTCGGCGGATAACTTCTTCATGCCTGTTCCCGAGTGTCATGGGCAATTGTCGCATCATACACCCGCCCCAATCGTCTTTCTTCCAGTTGGACTTCATACCCCATGAGCACCTTCATCGTCGGCCTCACCGGCGGCATCGCCTCGGGCAAGAGCGAAGTGACCCGGCGTTTCGAAGCGCTGGGCATCACCGTGGCCGATGCGGATATTGCCGCGCGCGAGGTGGTTGTCCCCGGCAGCCCGGTACTGCAGCGAATCGCCGAGCGCTTCGGCATGCACATGCTGCAGGCCGACGGTTCGCTCGATCGCGCGCGACTGCGCGAGCACGTGTTTGCCGATGCTACGGAGCGCGAGGCGCTGGAAGCCATTACCCACCCGGCCATCCGCGCGTGGGTGAAGGCTGCCTGCGAATCCGCCAGCAGCCCCTATGCCATCGCCGCGATTCCGCTGCTGGCCGAAGCCGGCGGCCGCGCAACCTATCCGTGGCTGCAACGAATACTGGTGATCGCCGCGCCACAAGCCGTGCAGTACGCCCGTCTGCTGCGCCGTGACAGCATTGATGCTGCCCTGGCCATACGCATGATCGAGGCGCAGGCCAGCGGCAAGCAGCGGTTGGCATTGGCCGACGACGTGATCGTCAATGACGGCCCGCCGGAACAGTTGCAACCGCAGGTGGAAGCGTTGGATCGCCTGTACCGGCAATTGGCCGCTGGCCGGGCAGTGGATCAAAGCCCGCTCAGGTAACCGACAAACCCTGCTGCCTCTGGGAGAAGGAGCCCGAAGGATGGATGAGGGCAAGCCGCAGCCCTGGAAATTCGGGCATGCAGATTCCGCCGAACCCTCTCCCCAACCCCTCTCCCGAGGGGAGGGGCTAACACGAAAGGGCGAATCAAGTTGCCGGGGCAAAGATCAGCATTGCCACCACGCCCTGCCCGTCACCCGGCTGGATGCCGACCTGCCAGCCGTACAGCGCGCATAGCCGGCTGACGATGGACAGGCCGATGCCACCGCCCTGCGAATGCCCGGCGTGGGTGCCGCGATAACCGCGTTGGAACAGGCTGGCGGCATCCTTCTCGCTCAGGCCGGGGCCGGTGTCGACCACTTCCACCGAATTGTCGAGCACGCGCACCCGCACCCGCCCTTCCTGCGTGTACTTGATGGCGTTGCCGATCAGGTTGCCCAGCGCCACCGACAACACCGCCTCCGGCGCATCGACGACCAAGTCGTTGCCGCCTTCCAGCACCAGTTCCAATGGCTTGCCACCCAACTGCGCACGGTGTGCGTCAAGCAACTGCTCGGCCACTTTCGCCACATTGCTGCTGCCTTGCCCGCGCTCGTTGCGCGACAGCAGCAGCAAGGAGCCGATCAGGTCGCTGCACTGCTGTTCGGCGCGCTGGATGCGTTGCAGGCGTTGTTGCATCTTGTCGTCCAGCCCGGAGCGGGCCAGCAACAGCTCGGTCGCGCCACGGATCACCGCCAACGGTGTGCGCAGTTCATGGCTGACGTCGGCGTTGAACTCGCGGTCGCGTTGCACCACTTCGGTCAAACGCGCGGAGTAGTTGTCCAACGCTTCAGCCAATTGGCCGACTTCGTCATCGGGAAATCGCGGTGCCAAGGGCTCAGGATGCTTGGTACCGCCACGATAGGCCCGCAGGCGTGCCGCCAAATCCGATACCGGCCTCATCACCCGCGAAGCCGACCACCACCCAAGCACCCACGACAACAGGCTGAACACGATTACCGACAGAAACAGCGCGCGCTTGAGCTGCTGCTCCACGCGGATGCTCTCGGTCATGTCGTAGGCAAGAAAGAACCACGCATCATCCGCCTTGCGCACGGCCAGCTTGTAGGAGAAGGGCTTCCCGTCCTCATCCACGCCGCTCACGTTGTGATTCCCGTTGGGCAAGGCCGCCCATTCGGGGCGTTCTTTGCGCACCCGTTCGAACTTGTCCTCGGGATAGGAATATGCCTTCAGTTGCTGAAACGGCACCTCGGGCGAGTGCGCGGGATCAACGTAATAGCGGCGCGCATATTCGTCGACGTTGCGGTTCATCACATCTTCGACCAACTGGTTTTCCACGCGCATGCGCGCCCAGTTGGTGGCGAAGGCGAACAGCGCCGTCAAGCAGAAGCCCAGCAGCACGAACGAGACGATGATGCGGCTGCGCAGGCGGCGACGGTAACGCCCCCGCTTGCGCACGTTGCCCTGCGCCGTGTCTTCAGGCATCGGGTGCGGCGATCCGGTAGCCGATGCCGTGGCGGGTCTGGATCATCGGCGCGTTGAACGGCTTGTCCACCACTGCGCGCAGGCCGTGGATGTGCACGCGCAGGGAATCCGAATCGGGCAGTTCTTCGCCCCAGACGCGGGTTTCCAGCTCCTGGCGGGTGACTACCGCCGGCGAGGCTTCCATCAACGCCTGCAGGATCTTCAACCCAGTGGGATTGAGCTGCAGCAGCTTGGCCTGGCGGCGCACTTCCAGCGTGTCCAGGTTGTATTCCAGGTCGCCCACTTCCAGCACCCGCGTATGGCCACCCTTGCCGCGCCGCGACAGCGCGTTGAGCCGCACTTCCACTTCCTGCAGGGCGAACGGCTTGATCAGGTAGTCGTCGGCGCCGGAGTCGAAGCCGGCCAGTTTGTTCTCCAGCGAGTCGCGGGCGGTCAGCATCAGCACGGGCGTCTGCTTGCGTGCGTCGTTGCGCAGCTTGCGGCAGACCTCGATGCCGTCCATGCCGGGCAGGTTGAGGTCGAGCACGATGGCGTCGAAATCATGCACCACGGCCAGGTGCAGGCCGGTTACGCCGTCGGCGGCGAAATCCACCGTATGCCCGCGGTCTTCGAGATAGTCGCCGAGGTTGGCCGCGATATCGCTGTTGTCTTCGATTACGAGAATGCGCACGTTGGCCTCTGTTGTCCTGCCGGTGGGAATCGTATGCCCGGGCAAGCGATGCCGGCTCATCGCTGCCGCGTACTCAGACGGGAATCATGGCGCAAAGTTCATTGCAGGCCGCGGTGCATCCCGTGGTTTCCATCGCGCCGCGTGATGCCGGGCGCGAGAAGCCGACTGTAACGGCCCGGTTTTGCCGCAACAAGGGACAAAACGAGGCCCCGGCGAATCCCGCCGGGGCCTGAAGATTCCCGATCACCGGACCCACCGAGGAGAGCGAGGGTACAGTGCGGTCAGCCTATGCGCAGTGGAATTAAAGCGCCGTTAAAAAGATGGGAGCAAATCGCAAGCCCGGCATCAGCGCTTCAGGCCTGCGACGTAGTCGATCATCCGCCCGGCGATGTCGTTGCCGGAAATGGCCTCGATGCCCTCCAGGCCCGGCGTCGAGTTCACTTCCAGCACCAGCGGGCCACGCGCCGAGCGGATCATGTCCACGCCGGCAATGCCCAGCCCGAGCGCCTTGGCCGAACGCACCGCCACCTGCTGCTCGGCCTTGCTGCACACCACCGGCTCGGCGCTGCCACCGGCATGCAGGTTGGAGCGGAAGTCGCCCTCCGGTGCATTGCGGCGCATGGTCGCCACTACCTGGTCGCCCACCACCAGGCAGCGCAGGTCGGCGCCCTGTGCTTCGGCGATGAATTCCTGCACCAGGAAATTGGCATACAGGCCACGCAGCGCCTCCACCGTGCCGCGCGATGCGCTGAGCTTTTCGGTGAGGATCACTCCCCTGCCCTGGGTGCCCTCGCTGAGCTTCACCACATGCGGCGGCGGGCCGAGCATGGAGAGCAGGTCGCCGGTGTCGTCGGGGTTGTCGCCAAACACCGTCACCGGCATGTCGATGCCCTTGGCCGCCAACACCTGGTGCGCGCGCAATTTGTCACGCGCGCGCAGGATGGCGTCGGAAGGGTTGGGCGTGCGCGCGCCCATCATTTCGAACTGCCGCAGCACCGCGGTGCCATAGCGGGTGATGGAAGCCCCGATGCGCGGGATCACCGCATCCACGCCGGTCAGCCGCTTGCCCTTGTAGTGCATGTCGAAGCCATCGGCGGCAATGCGCATGTAGCAGCGCAGCGGGTCGAGCACGCGCACTACGTGCCCGCGCGCGCGCGCCGCTTCGATCAGCCGGCGGGTGGAATAAAGCTTGCTGTTGCGGGAGAGGATTGCGAGTTTCATCGCAGGCGTGCCGGGCAGAAAGCGCGGCAGCATACGCACCGATTGCGTATCTGGAGCGGGCGATGGGAACAGCACCCGGTCGCTAACTCGTTTATTACGAACGTTTTTTCCGATCCAGGCGTCATGGAATGAACTCGATTGTGGACTCAAGTCGTCGGCCTGGTCAACGTTGGCCGTTGCAGGTGATCCAAAGAGAACCAAGCACATCCACCAACAGCCGGAGCATCGGATTTCATTCCGAAGTCTATCTGCCTACTGGCACATCACGCCACAGGCCGCAACGGACAGGTGAGCTGCGTCCTCAAAGGACTGGCTCATCATCGACCGGCGCGGCCCCGTCTTTCACCCGCTCGATGAACCGCCTCATGGGCTCCGAGGGTTCGCCCCGGCGGCGCAGCAGGTAGGTAGAGAGCATAGGTGGGGTGCCGGCCAAGGGGCGAATGGAGATGTCCGGACGCTGCAGGGTCTGGACCTGCGAGGCGATGGCGAAACCGATCCCGTAGCCGGCGCCGACCAACGTCAGCATCACGCCCAGGCTGGTCACTTCATCGACTAGCTTGAGCGGCGTGCCTGCGTTCTGCAGCAGCGCTTGAATCTGATGGCGGCAGCCCGATCCCGATTCGGGATGGCACAGAACCAGCGGGAACTTCAAGGCTTCGGCCAGCGGCACCTGCACGTGCGCCAGCAAGGGGTGGCGTGCGGGCACGATCACCGACAGCGGATCGGTCCACACCGGCTCAGCGACGAGGCCATCATGCACCGCGTTCGACAAGGCAAAGCCGATGTCCAGCAGATCGTTGTGCAGCATCTTGAGCTGCTGCGCGAACGGCAGCTCGAAGACGCGAATCTCCAGCTCGGGCTCATCCTCGCGGCTGCGTGCCAACAAGGTGGCGATGCGGGGCTGCGCCAGGCTGTCGCAGATCGCGATGCGCAGATGGCCCTGGTAGCCCTGTGCCGCCGCCTTGGCGCTCTTGACTGCCTGCTCCACGGTCGCCTGCACGCGCCGGCATTCGCCGAGGAACACCTGGCCGGCCCAGGTCAGCCGCGTCAGGCGTGTGCTGCGGTCGAACAACTGCACGCCAAGCTGGCTTTCCAGGTCGCGCATCGCACGCGACACAGGCGATTGTTCGATACCCAGACGTTCGGCTGCACGGGCCAGGTGCAGTTCTTCAGCCACCGCCACGAAGTAGCGAAGCAATCTCAGTTCCATGACGGCCTCCTTGTTCGTTTTTCTGGCTCGGCCGTTCCGATCCATTTCATTCGATCCGTGCAGTGGCGTCTAACAGTCGAGCGCGCCGACCCTGGGCTGCGGTTCCGACTGGAAAGCGAGGCCATGGCCAGCCCAGCACATAGGCTCGCGAATGGCGCGGTGATGTGCGTCTCTCTTCCCGTGTGTCGATCAATACACTCCTGTTCGCACTACGCCATTCGTCGAGGCTTTGCGGTTCCCGGCCGGTGATGGCCTTGCAATCGATCAAATTCTTGTGCTTGACCAAGGGCAACTCGCTGAGCGGGGGAGGCATGAGGAACTGTTGGGCCGGGGTGGCGTGTATGCGGACCTTTGGCGCTGCCAAGAGCGGAGCAGGTCGTGGACGATCAGCGGCGGTTGATTTCCGTCTGCGTGCGCGGGGTCGGACTGTCAACCGCCCTTGCTGCGCGGCCAGATCAGGTGGTGCGCCGTCCTCGCTAAGGTTCTTCCCTGAGGATGGCGCCGACTCCGGCGCAATAGCTTCGGAGTCGGCGCTCCGCGTCAGTGCCGAGGTTCATTGCCCATCCCGTGTGTCGCCCCGCGCTCTGACCCCACTGATTTCGGCGTCTGTCCGAAGTGCCGCGCAAATGCGGCGCTGAAGCTGGCCGGGTGCTGGTAGCCGACGGCATAGGCGGCCTGCGCCACCTGGCATCCAGATTGCAGCAACACACGGGCGCGCTGCATGCGCATTTCGAGCAGAAACTGGTGCGGCGTTACGCCGAACATATCCCGGAAGCCTTGCTTGAATTTGCACTCGTTGAGCCCGACCGTGGCGCTGAGGTACGGAATCGTCAGCGGGCGATCCATGTGGCTTTGCATCAAATCGCGGGCGCGCGTGAGTTTCTCAATGTCGGCTGTGCTCAGGCACGCGGATGAGGCAGCAGGCGCCGAAACAGGCATGAGCGGACGCAGATGCTCGGCCGCAAGGGTCAACGCGGCGATATGCAGATCCAGCGGCGTCGCCTCCCGGGGTGCCAGCAGCGGACGGAGCAAGGTGCTGCACCACGCTGCGGTTGTGTGCTCGCCCAGCGGGCGCAACCCTTTGCGATTGGCGAGACGCGTCACAGCCGCTTCACCGAGATAGCGCGAGAGCGCCGCCCCGCTCAGGATCAGCCGCAACTGGCGTACCGCTGTTTCCCCATTGAAGCGGCGTTCGCCGCGACTCTCGTTGAAAGCGGTGAGTGTCGTATACCCGGCCCGAAAGCGCAGGCTCAACCCATCCTTCGCCACGAAGCCGGACTCGCCCGATAAGCCGAAGGTGATCACCAGCGTCGGTCCGCCGCCGCTCAGGACGCTTTCTTCGGCCAGTTCCCGAGTGGGGCGGTAGTGGGAGCGCGCCACGGTCAGCCCATCGTCGAGCGCGGTGCGCTCAATCCAGCAATCGCCGAAGCGGTCGGGCAACGCTACGCGCATCGCGCCCGGACCCGAGGCGCCGGGGCCTGCCGCGTCCGTCGCGCGCACGAAGTCAGTCATGACGCCACGCCTCGCTTTGCTCCCGTTTGCATACGAAATCCTCCTGAACGCCATCAATTCTACATGAGAACGGTTCTTGTTTACTAATAGTATGGGATCCATACCGAACTCAAGGAGAACAAGCGATGCCCACAATTTCCAGCCGAGCAGCCGGGTTGCTGGCGCTGATAGGCGCGGCCCTGCCGGCGGCCGCGCAGCAGGCGCAAGTAAAGGAACTTCCCGTCGTCACGGTCACGGCGAACAAGCAGTCGCAAGTGCTGGAGCGGGTCCCCGCCAGTGTTTCCGCATTCGACGGCGATGAACTGGAGGCCGCCGGCATCGACAGCCTTGAAGGCGTGGCCCAGATGACGCCCGGCTTCACCTTCCAGTCATCGGGGCAGTCGGGCCTGCAACCGCCGGTGATGCGCGGCCTGACGGCCAACATCATGGGGTTTTCTTCCTCGGTCGCGCTCGTGGTCGACGGCGTCCCGACACTGAGAGGACAGGGCTTCGATGACAATCTGCTGGGCATCGAGCGGGTGGAGGTGCTGCGCGGGCCGCAGTCCACGCTGTACGGGCGCAATGCCGAGGCCGGCGTGGTCAGCATCGTCACGCGCCAGCCGGGGAACGATCCCTATGCCGTCGTTTCCGCCGAGGTCGGCAGTCGCAACAAGCATGTGCTGCGCTTCGATGCGAGCCACGCGCTGGTGAAGGATACGCTCTACCTGGGGGTGGCCGGCGAGTTCTTCGAGCAAGACGGCTTCATCGACAACGCTTTCAAGGGGCACAAGGAGGACGACCGCGAACGCCGCAATGGCCGGCTGGCGCTGCGCTGGACACCCGATGACCGAACCGATGCCACGTTCCGCTATGCCCAACGGGAATATCGCGATGAAGGCTCACTGTGGGGGGCGGTAACTGCGCCGCGCGGCACGGTTCGCTCCGGCACCGACAGTTGGAACGACTCGACGGCGCGCACCGTGTCGCTCGACGTAGCGCACGAGTTGGCGCCCGGCCTGCGCCTACGCTCAGTCACGGCAAACAACGAATTCACCGACCGCATCAAGCAGGACATCGACTTCATGCCTGCGGACATGCTGCATGTGAGCCGCGACCACCACTTTCGGACGCTGTCGCAGGAACTCCGCCTGGAGGGCCAGTTTGGCCAGGCGCAGTGGTTGGCGGGATTCTACGCAGACCGCGACGATCACGATCTGAGCTTCGGGCAGAAGATTCCGCTGGGTTCGACAACGACCTCCGCCACGCAAAAAGGCAACTCGACGGCACTGTTCACCCACTGGAGCATCCCGCTGGCGGATCGGTGGACGGTCACGGCCGGCGGTCGTATCGAGCGGGACGAGGTGCGCTTCGCCCTGGCTGATGGTAGCGAACAGTCACGCGAGTGGACCCACTTCTTGCCCAAGTTGGCCCTGCAATATCAATGGCGGCAGGATGCGCAAGTCTATGCCAGCGTCGCCGACGGCTTTCGTGCAGGCGGTTTCAATGCATTTGCACCCGAGGCCTATCGGCGTTACCAGCCGGAACGGGTGCGCTCATTCGAATTCGGTGCCAAGGGGCGGCTCCTGGACCGGCGGCTGCGCTACGGCGCTTCGGTCTACCTGATGGACGTGCGGGACATGCAGGTCCAGCAAATCGGCTCGCCCGGTCAAATGTTCCTCACCAATGCGGCGTTAGCACGTCCGGTAGGCGTCGAGGCTGAATTCCAGTATTTGCTTGGGTCGGGCTGGCAGATTCAGGCCGCCCTCGGACTGAATCACACCCGCTTCCGCGAGTTTCAGGACGGCACCAACGACTACAAAGGCAAGCACAACCCGCTCGCACCGGATGCCACCGGACACCTCGGTGTGCGCTACGACGCACCGCAAGGCTGGTATGCCCAAGCTCACCTCAATGGTGCCAGCAAGGTTTATCTCGACGCCGCGAACAAATATGGCCGTGCCGGGTACGGCGTCATCAACCTGATGGCGGGCTACACCTTCGGACACACCGAGTTGTCCGCCTATGTCCATAACGCCGGGAACAAAACGTACGACACCATCGGCTTTCTCAATGGCATCGCCACCATCTACAGCCCGCCGCGCGAGCTGGGGGTGCGGCTGACCTGGCGCATGTAAAACAGAGCAAAACACATGAATCCTGAACAAAAACACCCGCTGCAACGCTACTGGGATCTGGCCGCTGCGCCCATCCAGGCCGAGGCACTGAACGCTGCCCTGTCGCTGGGCCTCTTCGAGCACCTGGCCGAGTCCAGGACACCCGACGAACTGGCAGTCCAGTTCGGCCTGAATTCCAGAAACACCGCGCACCTGCTCGAACTGCTGTGGGGCATGGGCCTGCTGGAGCGATCTACGCGTCCCGCCCTGGACCATGCCGGGGGTTCGGAACCCGTGTACAGCCTCGCAGAAGTCGGGCACACGTATTTTCTGGCCGCCTCTCCTGCTTGGTGCGGCGATGCCTGGCGCTACCGCGAAGCGCGCCTGCGACAGGCCGCCGGCCTGCTGCAGGAACAGGTGCAGCAGGGCGCGCAGCCCGACGGGCAGCCGGCCATCGACCACGTCGCCAAGCAGTGGGCCACGGCCGCGCGCGGACAATTAGCGCAGGATCAGCATGCGGCCACCGTACCGGCCGCGCTGGAGATCATGCAGCGCGTACCGGAGTTCGCGACGGCGACGAATCTGCTCGATCTGGGCGGCGGTCCCGGCTGGGTGGCCATCGAACTGGCACGGCGGCAGGGCGGGCTTTGCGGCGTGGTCTTCGATTTCCCCGAAGCCGTGGCGGTCGCGACGGAGAACATCGCCGCCACCGGCCTTGCGGGCCGGCTATCCGTGCTCGGCGGCGACCTGGCGGTCGACGCTATCGGCAGTGTTGGCGGCGGCGATTACGACCTCGTCTGGTGTTCCTCGGTACTCCACTTCGTGCCGGATACCGAGGCGGTCCTGCGCAAGATTCTGGTGGCGCTGCGGCCGGGCGGCGCACTGATCTGTGCGCACGCCGAGATCGGCGACGAGCCGACCGCTGCCGCCGGGGTGCTGCAGTATTACCTGCCTATGCTGATGCAGGGGCGCCATGTCGGCCACCGGGGCGACATGGCGGCGGCGCTGCGGCGCCTCGGTTTCTGCCGCATCGAGACCTTTGCCTGCGCCCTGTTTCCGATGGCGCCGCTGCAGGTCGTCGTCGCCCGGAAGGAATCATGAGCACGGCCTTCTCCCGCATGCGCCTGCGCCATGTGCTATTCGGCTGGATCAACTTCGCGCTGACGGCGCCGGCCATCTATCTTTGGTTGGGCCTGCCGCTCGTCATGCGACAGCAGGGCTGGTCGGGCGCGGAAATCGGGCTTTTCCAGCTGGCCGGCCTGCCAGCCGCGTTCAAGCTGTTTCTGGCCTTGCCAATCGAGCGCTGGCGGGCGGGACGCCGTCCTTACCTGCACTGGGCGTGGCTGACCGGTGGCGGTTACCTCCTGGCCCTGCTGTCCCTGGCAACGTTGGGGGCGGATACCCACAAAGGCCTTCTCTTCGCGCTGACGCTCCTGGCCGCCCTGTGCGCCACCTGGGCCGACATCCCGGTCAATGCGCTGGCCATCAAGCTGTTCCCCCCCGAAGAACGCCCCTGCGCCGGCGGCGTGCGCTCGGCCGCCACTTTTGCGGGCGCGGTCGTGGGCGGTGGCGCGATGCTGCTGCTACAGCAGGCCTATGGCTGGGCGGCGCCCTTCCTGTTCTTGGGCATCTGCCTGGTCGCGGGGTTGGGGCTGCTTGGATTCGTCCAGGAGGATGGCGACGTCTCCTGCTCCCGCCGCTCGGCGCCACTCGCCGTGTGGTACGGCTTCTTCCGGCAGGCCGGGGCAGGCATCTGGACGGTGGCGCTGCTTGGCTACTTTCCCTTCGTGGCCGCCGCTTGGATCTATCTCAAGCCACTGCTGCTCGACAGCGGCTTTCCGGCAACCGAGGTTGCCTGGATTGCCGGTGTCGGCGGTGGTGCCCTTGGGGCGCTGGCGAGTTTCACCGCCGGTTTTGTGCCGCGCACGCTCGTGCCCCGGGTACTACCGCTCTCCGCTGGCACGAATGCCCTTGCTCTCGTACTGCTGGCCGCCGCTGCCGGGTACGGGACGGAAACCTGGCTGGTCGCTGCCGCCGCATTCCTCGCGGTCGCCATGGGCGTGGCTTCCACACTCGCCTTCGCGCTGATGATGGAATTCGCCCGTGATGGCTGGCGGGCAGCCGACTATGGCCTGCAGGCCAGCCTGTTTACGCTCGCCCGGATCGCTGTCGTGCTGCCGGCTGGGCTGTTGCTCGACCGCTTCGGTTACCCCGGCATGCTGGTCGCGCTCGCCGTTGCGGCGCTGGCGTTTGCGCTGCTGATATCCGCTCGCCGAAGACTCGGTTTTTCCCTTGAAGGAGTATCACTATGAACCTGAACAGCAAGCTTTCCGTCCTCTTCCTCTCGTCGTTCCTGAGCCTGACAGCTTGGGCCGAAGTCCGCCCCGGCGGCGAGGACTGCGCGCGCATTGAACCGACGCCCGCGCAATATTCGATGATCCATCCTTTCCATCTGCCGCATGTCCTGCGTTTCATCAAGGACAACGGCGATGACTTCCGGATCGAAGGCAGCCAACAACAGGCGATCGACCGGCTCGCCGCCGAAGTGCGCGGCCCGACGCAGTCCCGCCAGGCCGAGGTCGGCAAGCTGGAGCGGGAAATCGCCGTTGCAGCCTTCGACGGACTGGACAGCCGTGCCCAGACGGAGCGCTTCGACCGCCTGCAGCGGGCCAAGCGGGAGATTGCCGAAATACATGTAGATTTTGTCAATCGCTTGCGCGGAATTCTGTCACCAGCGCAATTTGCGCTGCTGAGGAAGCTGGCGGACCGCTGATGTCGGCAAGCATTAATCGCCGTCCCGCCTGCGCCGATCTTTGTCCTGCTCAAGCTCGATCGCTTCTGCTACGCCTGGATGTTGGGGACGCTCGCCGCAGCCTCCTTGTGTGCGGCGGTGGTCGGCCACATGCGCTCGCGTTGAACTTCGCGCTGCACCAACCCTTTGATGCCCGGCACCTCCCGGGAGGATTGTCACTCCATGCCCGACCACCACACTTCGAATCCCGTTGATGCCGCCTTCCGTCCCGGCATGGAGTCCCCAGAGGTTGCGGCGCCCGGACGCACGGGCCGCACTGTGCTGATCCTGGGAGGCTATGGCGCCGTCGGGGGTGCCATCGTCCGGGCACTGCTGCTGCACAGCGACTGTTCGATTCTGGTCGCCGGGCGCAGCCTGGAACGAGCCAGGGCATTCGCCCGGCCCTTGGGGCCGCGTGTGAAGGCCGTTGAGCTGGATGCCGGCGGATCGTCGGTATCCGCAGGCCTTCTGCCTTGTGTGGACGTTCTGGTGAACTGCGTCGAGGAAGCCAGTGCGCGGTTCGCCGCGCAATGTCTGGCCGCCGGAGTCCACTATGTCGACATTTCGGCGACGGCCTCGGTCCTGCATGACATCCACCGCCTAAGGAGTTCGGCGGGAGAGGTGCGCTCCAGCGCCATCCTGAGCGTCGGCGTTGCGCCGGGACTCACCAATCTGCTGACCCGCTGGGCCCTCGACCGCCTGGGGCCTCTTCGGCATGTGGACATTTCCGTCGTCCTTGGCGCTGGCGAGGTGCATGGGCAAGCCGCGATCCGCTGGACGCTGGAGAATCTGGGCCGCGACTTCACCGTGCAGACTCGTACCGGGCGCAAGGTGGTGCGTGCCTTTGGCGAATCGCGGATCGGGCGGTTCGGGGCGCCCTACGGCAGTAGGAGGACGTACCGCTTCGACTTCTCGGACCAGCACACCGTCCCCCGAACGCTGGCGGTGGGCTCAGCCGCGACCTGGTTGTGCTTTGACTCCCGGCTCGTCACGCAAGCATTCGCCTGCATGGCGCGCCTGGGTCCGACCCTCCTCCAGCGCGTGGATGACCTGGCGAAGGCCATCGCTTGGGCTGCTGACCGCTTTCCGCTCGGTAGCGCCAGGTTCCAGGTGCAGGTCGACGCCATCAGCGATGCGGACCAGTGTGCAAGCTATGCCGTGCATGGAGACGGTGAAGCATTCAGCACGGCGCTGGTGGCTGCCTATGTGACTGCCAGGCTACTGGCTTGCAGCATCCCACCGGGAGTGCACCACATTGAGGAGGTGATTGGTCTCGAAGAGGTGCTGGGCGCATATCCGCAACATCTTCGGCTTGTGACCTCATGTTCCTCGGTTTCATCAGCTTCGTGCTCGTCGCCGATGGGCTGAGGATGTGTTTTAACACGCCCTAGACTGAAGCGGTCTTGGCCGGGAGTTTCCCTATGCGGCAGGAGTCGAGGCGCAGGGAGCAAGCGGCCGCTAGGCTACTCGGGCGCGCACTCATGTTTGTCCTTGGAGTCATAGGCAGTGGCTCCATCGACAGGAGGAAGCATGAACTTGCGTCATATCGAGTCCTTCGTCGCGGTGGCCGAGGAGTTGCACTTCGGCCGGGCCGCGAAGCGGCTGCACATCGAGCAGTCGCCGCTGTCGCGCCGGATCGGCCGGCTGGAGGCGGACCTGGGCGTGACCCTGCTCCACCGCAACGGGCGTGGCGTGCACCTGACCGGAGCCGGGAGGGTGTTCCTAGAGGATGCCCGGCGCGTGATTCTGGCCTGCGAGCAGGCCCAGGCCCGTTCGCGGGCCGCGGCGGCGGGCTATTGCGGCACGCTGCGCATCGGGCTGGCGGGCGACATCGGGCGCACGCTGGCCGCACTGCTCGCGCTGTGCCGGCTGGAGGCGCCGGAGGTCAACGTCCGGCTGTCCGAAGTGCCGCTGACGCAGCTCTTGTACGGGCTGGGCGCCGGTCTGTTCGATGCCGGCCTGGCGTCGGTCGGGCACGTGGAGGGCGAGATCGTGGCGGCGCCGCTGTGGCGCGATCCATTCTTGGTGGCCTTGCCGGCGCGGCATCCGCTGCTGGCGTACAAGGAAGTGCCGCTGCAGGAGGTGGTGAGGTATTCGCTGGTCCTGTGCGACCCGCAGGTATGCGACGGTTGCCAGCAGCAGCGCGAACACCTGTTCCGGTCCCTTGGCATTCAGCCATCGGTGGCGGAGTACGTCAGCACCCATTCGTTGATGCTGGCCCTGGTGGCTGCCGGCTATGGCGTGGGATTTTCCAGTGCGGCACATCTCGAAGGCTGCACGCAAGCCGAAGTGGTGACGCGACCGCTTGCGGAGCGAGACGTTTCGTTGACGACGTATCTGCTGCGGCCACAGGGGGACATCCTGGAACCGTTGCGACAGTTCATCGACCGCGCCGAGCGTGTGGCAGGCACGCCAGTTGGCGGCGATCAACGGCCGGTATGAGGTGGGGAATACTGGATCGGTCGATGCATATTGGGTCTGGCGCAAGACCGGATTTGCATCACCGTTCGACCACTATGCGTCACGACGATAGGGAGCACACCGCTGGGGCAATCCGCATGGCATGAGAGGCCGATGCCAGCGCGCTGCCGAGGTCAGCGTACTGACGCGGAACGCATGAGCTTTGCCTGGATGCAAACCGGCTCATCTGGCCGGCGCATTGACGCTTTACCCCGCCCCATTTCCTACGAAAGATTTGCCCTGGTTTTCCGGTTGAGCGCGGCATCCCTGATGGATGCGCGACATTTCAAACCGTTGCGCCGGTAACAAGACTTTTCGCGGACGCATTATGGTGGAGGCGTAACGGGCATCGCAACAAGTGTTTGCCCCTTGTGCGACGCTCGGTTTCAGCGCCGAACCCAACGTTCACCATGTGTCTGCGGGTCCGCGCTCGATCGGATTCTGGGCAATCGTCGCGCCCACGTGGGCTGTGCGCGCTTGCCACTTGTCGATCCGACGATGGGAAGAGCGTGATGCCGAAATCGAGCAGCCTTGCCTTTGGCGCAAAGACCTACTACCGCCCAATCGAGGCGGCAATCCGCTGGTGCGGGCTGCTGCGCTTCGAGCAGCGCATCCTGGAAACGCTGGGGCAACGCGCGATGCCGGAGCCCGGTGAGTTCCCGCGCTGGCCACTGCTGCGCCTGTATGCCGAACGCATCTTCGACGCGCTGACGCATGGCGAGCTGGCCGGCGGCAGGGGCGGTATCGTAATGGACGGCCAACGGCCGGCGCTGGATGATCCGCAACTGACCGTGCGCCATGTGGACCTCAAAGCGTGGATGACCCACTACTACCCCGGCGAGCGGCCGGGGTTTTTGTTTGACGAGATTGAACGCGCGGTGCATCCGTTGGTGAGCGTGGACACGCTCAACATCCTGCTGGCCGACCGCGAAGCGGCGAAGGTGCAACTCGCCGAACTCTCGCAGGTGCACGAGGCGCTGCGCGCCGCGCATGAAACCCTGGCGAAGGAGCAGGCGGCTCGCGGCGATGCCAACGGCACCTCGCGCGAGCCGGGACTGCGCAGCGAGACGACCTATCTCAACATCATCGGCGGGCTGCTGACGCTGCTGCTGGGCAAGTCGCCCTCGGGCACGGCCTATTCGTCGTTCCACAGCATGGATGCGGTGGTGAGCGCACTGCTCGCGCACCATGAGGGGCGTCCAGGCCTGAGCGAGCGCACCTTGTGGAGCAAGCTCGCACAGGCGCGGCGCCACCTCGAAGCCTCGCGCTGATCTGCGCGCGCCCGCGCGCTCTGCAATTGCAGTCCCGCCTTCTGCAATTGCAGTGATTCCGGCGGCGGGCGTCTATTCAATGCGAGGCACTTTCCGAACAGCGCCAGTGAGCGTCAAGGAGTGTCTCTCATGTCTTCGCAGACCATCGCACCGGCAGCAGTGGCAGCCGAGCACCGCATCATGCGCCGCGCCGAAGTCGAGGCCAAGACCGGCTTCAAACGCGCGCACATCTACAGCCTCATGAAGGAAGGCAAGTTCCCCAAGGCGCTGCGCCTGGGCGTGCGCGCCGTGGGCTGGGACTCGGTGGAGATCGAGCAATGGATCGCTGACCGCCTCAACGAGCGCGCCTGACGCTTCTTCCGGCACATGCCAATCAACCGAGAGAAGCTCATGCAGGTGGTGTCCATGATTTCGACCAAGGGTGGCGTGGGCAAGACCACGACGGCTGCCAACCTGGGCGGCTTCGCGGCCGACGCCGGGCTGCGCGTGCTGCTGCTGGACCTGGACGTGCAGCCCACGCTGTCGAGCTACTTCACGCTGTCGCAGCGCGCGCCGGCGGGCATCTACGAGATGCTGGCCTACAACGAGCAGCGCGCCGAGCAACTGGTGTCGCGCACCGCCATTGCCGGGCTGGACCTGGTGCTGTCGAACGACGACCGGGGCGACCTGAACACGCTGCTGCTGCATGCGCCCGATGGCAGATTGCGGCTGCGCCACCTGCTGCCAACGCTCACGCCGCGCTACGACCTGCTGCTGATCGACACCCAGGGCGCGCGCAGCGTGCTGCTGGAAATGGCGGTGCTGGCCTCGGACCTGGCGCTGTCGCCAGTGACACCGGAAATCCTCGCGGCCCGAGAACTGCGCCGCGGCACCTTGCAGCTCATCGAGGACATCGCGCCATATCGGCACCTCGGCATCGAGCCGCCACCGCTGCATCTGCTCATCAACCGCGTGCATCCGGTGTCGTCGAACGCGCGGCTGATCCAGCAGGCGCTGCGGCAGGTGTTCCAGGGACGGCCTGGCGTGCGCGTGCTGGACACCGACGTGCCGGCGATCGAAGCCTACCCGCGCGCGGCGACGCGCGGCCTGCCGGTGCATCGGGTGGAGTATCGCCAGCCGGCGGGCCGCATCGCCCCCGCGGCCCTGGACACCATGCGGGCGCTGGCCGGCGAGCTGTTCCCCGCGTGGCAGGAGCGCTTCGCGCTCGTCACCGGACGAAGCGACGCGGGAGGGGCCGGTCATGGCCAGCGCGCATGAACTGGCCCGCGGCCACAAGCGGCTGCGAGCGCTGATCGAGTTCGCTCTGGGCGAGGGCTGGAAGGTGGTGCGCACCCGCGGCGGGCACCTGCTGTTCACGAAGCTGGGCTGCGCGCCGATCTACACCAGCTCGACGGCGAGCGACCACCGCGCCGAGCGCAATGCCAGCGCGCAGCTTCGCCGCGCCGACCGCCAGGCGCATGCTGCCGAGGCATCGTCGCAGGAGAGCAGCCATGGCTGACATGACGCCGGACGACATGGCCGCCAAGCTGCTGGCCTCGGGCTTCGAGCGCAATGGCCCTTCAGCCGCTGCCTTGACCGACCCCATCGCCGACACGCCGATGGTTGTGACGCTGGACCAGTTGCGCCCGTATGACCACGACCCGCGCGTGACGCGCAACCCGGCCTACGAGGACATCAAGGCATCCATCCGCGAGCGTGGGCTGGACGCGCCGCCCGCCATCACGCGCCGGCCTGGCGAGCCGCACTACATCATTCGCAACGGCGGCAACACGCGCCTGGCCATCCTGCGCGAGCTGTGGAGCGAGACGAAGGACGAACGCTTCTTCCGCATCCCCTGCCTGTTCCGCCCGTGGCCGCAGCGCGGCGAGGTGGTGATGCTGACCGGCCACCTGGCCGAGAACGAGCTGCGCGGGGGCTTGAGCTTCATCGAGCGGGCCTTGGGCGTGGAGAAGGCGCGCGAGTTCTACGAGCAGGAGATGGGGCGGGACAGCGGCCAGCCACTGTCGCAGAGCGAGCTGGCGCGGCGGCTCACGGCCGACGGCTTCCCGTTGCCCCAGTCGCACATCAGCCGCATGCAGGACGCGGTGCACTACCTGCTGCCGGCGATCCCGAACCTGCTGTACGGCGGGCTGGGCCGGCACCAGGTCGAACGACTCTCGGTGCTGCGCAAGGCCTGTGAACGCACCTGGGAGCGGCGTGCGCTGGGCCGCAGCCTGTCGGTGGACTTCGCCACGCTGTTCCAGGACGTGCTCGCGCAGTTCGACACTCAGCCGGACAACTTCTCGCCGCAGCGCGTGCAGGACGAGCTGGTAGGCCAGATGGCCGAGCTGCTGGAAGCGGACTACGACACGCTGGCGCTGGAGATCGGCGACACGGCGAGCCGGCAGCGCGCGCTGACCAGCGATCCGGCGCCGCCAGCGGCAAGGCCTGCACCATCGGCGGCAGCGGCCGCACCTGCGCCCGAGCCGCAGCGGTCTTCGTCCTCGGCGGGTCCTTCGGTGCAGTCGTCGGAGCCTCGTGCGTCCGTGCCAGCGGATGCCGGCAAGGCAGCACCGGCCGTTGGCGCCGAAGGCACGCAGCAGGACGAGCAGCACGACGAGCGCCTGCAGGGCCACATCGTGTCGCCGGCGCCGACCACCGAACGCCTGCAATCCATCCAGCGCATGGTCGCCGAACAGATGGGCGACAAGCTGCCCGACTTCGAGGCCGACGCGCTGCGCGCGATTCCCGTCCAGGCGGGCGGGCTCTACCCCATCTCGGACGTCTGGTACATCGAGCCCGGCCTGGACGTGCCGGATCGGCTGCGCGTGCACATCGCGCAGTTCGCGCGCGAGATCGCCGAGGAAGCCGGCGTGGCCGAACAGGTCGAGCCTAGCGACGCCGGCATCGGCTTCGCCTGCGTGACGCCGCCAGCTGCGCGCGCGATGCTGCCGTTTGCGCGGGCGGTGCTGACGCTGCTGCAGGCGCTGTGCGCCGCACGTGCCGCAGCCGGACTCGATCACGCCCGGCTCGCCAATGATCTGGCGCCCTTGCTGTATGGCGGCGGTGCCTACCCTCGCCTGAGCGATGCCGGGCTGGTCAAACTGTTCCGGCTGCTGCGCCTGGCGCGTCGGCTTCTGGATCTGGAAGCCGGCGCGGGCGCCAGCGCTTCCGGCCACGGCGCCTGAGCGGAGATCAGCCATGTCCGCACCGCACCCGCTCAACCAGGCCGTGATCGCGCAGGCGCTGCACGACCTGCGCAACGGGCAACTGCGACGCTGCAAAGCGATGGGCTTCGGCGAGGAGGAACTGGATGCGCTGAAGCATCCCGAACTCGTGAGCATGCTGGTCAATGCCACTGTCTCGTGGTGCTCGGTGTCGGTCAATCGCGAAGTGCTCAAGCGATTGCTGAGCCAGGTGCACGATGTGGAGCGCGAGATCGCGACGGTCGACCGCATGCTGCGCCTGGGAGCCAGCACGGAGATGGTCAGCCGCTTCTACGGCCTGACGCATCAGGAGGTGGCCCTGCGCCGCGACATCCTCGGCCTGCCCAAGCGCAAGGGGCGCCATCCGGTGCTGGACGAGGCGCAGGACACGGCGCTATGGAAGCAGTGGAAGGCCGGCGTCACCGAGCGCCATATCGCCCTGACCGACGACATGGCGATGCTGGCGCTGACCATGGACCTGGCCGAGGCGCTGACCCTGCCCATGTCGGTGATCTGGTCGGCGATACGGAACTGGATCGACCAGGGGCTGGTGTAGCCATGACCACGGGCAGCGCACCACGGCGCGAAGGCCCCGTTGCGCTGTCGGCATTGTTCGACGAGGCGCTGCGGCACCTTGAGCCGAAGGAACCGGCGCAGGGCACGGCGCCGAGCCAGGACGGTTTCCTCTACAGCGGCAACCGGCACGAGAGCGTGCCGCGCGCGCTGTTCCTCGACCGGCGCCTGACGCCGCTGGAGCGCAATGCCTGGCAGGTGTTCCGCCTGCAGCTCAACGACGACGGCGTGACCGCCTTTCCCACCTACGACCAGCTTCGCCCCTATCTGGCGTCCATGCCCTGTGCGGCGCAGGCATCGCACGAGACCGTGGCGCGCGCCCTGACGCTGTTGCGGCTGACGCGCTGGCTCAGCCTGGTGCGGCGGCGGCGCGATCCCAAGACCGGCCGTATCCAAGGCAACCTCTACGTGCTGCACGACGAACCGCTGTCGCCCTTCGAGGCGATGCAGCTCGACCCGGACTACCTGGGCCTGGTGAGTCAGGCGCTCACGCACGCGGCGAAGGCGGTGCAGGTCGTGGGCATGAACACGCTGCGAGAGATCGCCGAAGACCCCCTGCTCAGCGGGCGCACGCTGCCGACCCGCTTGCAGGTGCTGGCGCAGCGCATGGCGCGGCATGGCTGGACGACGCCAAGTTATCCACAGAAGGGTGCGGACCACGAATCCGAAGAAAGCCAGGATGCCCTTCTTCGGAATGCTGCGCGCCCGTCTTCGGAATCCGAAGCAGGGCCGAAACCCGCGCCGGACGGCTCTCTTCGGATTCCGAAGGAGGACCGTACAGTACGTAATGATCGTATAAATGAAGTACGTACAGTACCGCGCACGAGGGCCTTGCAGAACCTGCGGCTGCCCGAGCGTTTTCTGCGCTTGAAGGACGAGCAGCAGGCCGGCGCGCTGGTGGCGCTGCAGCAGGTGGACGAGGCGCAGCGGCAGGCCGTGCTCGACGAGTGGGCGGCGCGCTGTGGCGGCAGCACGGTGCGCAATCCCGCCGGCTACCTGTTCGGCATCATCCAGAAGGCGATCCGCGGGGAGTTCAAGGCCTGGGCCGGAGAAAGTGCATCGGCGCCGCCAGCGCCCCCGCCACCTGCGCCATCGTCACCGCCGGCATCCCGTGCGGCTGACCCCGAGGTCGCACGTGCCTACCTGGCAGAGCTCCGAGAAGCCTTGCGTGAACGCTGATGTTGCCTATCCCCTGGGGATAGCTGGAACAGACACCCTTCCGTCGTGCTCGATTGCCGCCCGCCGAACCACCGGCGAAACTGTCGCCTGTGAATCAGACGAGGACAGCCACGCACGAGCCCGGCCGACGATGGACATGACGACTTCCCCCGTCACAAACGCACTGCAACCACTACAGCGAGACGTTCAGCGCTTGCTGGGCAGATGCCTGTTGCGCCTTCAACAATACGAGCGCCTGATGAAAGCCATCGTGGCGCACCACGAGATTTCAGGCCCGGCGCATTCGCTGGAGGCCATTCGCGCAGCGCGGATCGAAGATGCCGCGACCAAGACCCTGGGCACGTTGGTCGGACAACTGTTTGGTTCGTATGTGGTCACCGATGGAAATGGTGGCAAGGAACGCGACGACGATCTTCCCGGCGACGTGATTTCCTTTCGCACGCGCGTGCAACTGAGCCTGTCTGCGCAGGACTACGCCAAGACCCAGGCCGACCTCAAAGACCTGGTATCGCTGCGCAACACCCTGGTGCACCACTTCATCGACCAGCACGATCTATGGACCGTGGACGGGTGCCGCGCTGCACAGGACGAACTCGGTTCCGCCTACACGCGCATCGATCAACACTTCGAGCAGCTGCGCGGCTGGGCCGAGCACATGGATCAGGCGCGACGCCTGGCAGCGGAGTTCGTCCAGTCGGATGTATTCCACGACCTGGTGGTCAATGGCATCGCGCCGGACGGCACGGTGGACTGGCCGGCCGCCGGCATCGTTCGCGCGCTGCGCGAGGCCGCCGCGCAGTTGGCCGTCGATGGCTGGACACCCATCGTCGCCGCTGGCCGTTGGATCGCGGACCGGCATCCCGAGCAGCTTCCAGCCAAGTACGGCTGCAGCGGTTGGCGGCAGGTGGTGCACGAGTGCCGCTTGTTCGAGCTTCGCTACCGTGAGGTGGAGGGGCAACGGGCCGCCTGGTACAGACCTCGCGAGGCATAGCCCCGCGACGCGGTCTCACCTCCGCGCGAGCCGCGAACGACTCCGCCGAGCTATCCCCAGGGGATAGCCGGCACACACAGCCTTCCGTACGGAACAAACCGGGCACGCATGGGCTGCGGTTTGTTGACTGACAGCCTTCCGGCCGATGCCGATGCTGGCGACTCGCCCCTTCACCGCGAGTCGCTCCCCATGGCCAACGAACGCACAGAACCCCTGCAACTGAATCTCGGATCGCTGCGCAGCGCGATGTCGCTGACGCTGCACACGCACCACGCTTCGCGCATCTGGCACGGCCGAGCGCCCGCCGAGGGGCGCCCAGGAATCATCGGTCTCAACGGCTTCATCGGTGCCATGAACAAGGTGAAGCGCGGCGCCGAGCAGGACGACCCGTACTCGGACTGGTGGATGTTGCGGATCGAGGACAAGCTAGCCGACACCAAGACCCGTTTGCAGACCCTGCGCGAACAGGTGGATCAGGCCCTGGCCGACGTGCCAGCGGCGCTGTCGCTGGGCGAGAACATGAACGTGCAGCCGGTGAAGCTGCCGCTGTTCGTGAATGCCCAGCTCGGCTTCATGGCGGTGTATCTGCTGGCCGACTACGACGACCTGGCACGCAAACTCATCCTGGCGCACCACACGGCGCTGATCGACCGCAGCACCTTGGAGCGCTGGCTCAATGATGGCGCGCACGCGCTGCGCAGCCTGTTCTCGCTGGCTCAGCAGTACCGCTACTCGGGCACGACGCGCGACGACTTCGCGGCGAAGAACGCCGCGGCGCGAGCGGCGCTGGAGAAGTTCGGCGAGCTGCCGCAGGACGTGCTGGAAGGCACGCGCCGCTCGCGCTTCGCGCCACCGATCGCGCGGCGGACGAACAAGCCCGGCACGCCGCCTGCTGCGCCTGCCATCGAGCCCGATGCGCAGGCTCCCACGGGTGGCGCAGCCGATGGTGCCGCGGGCGATGAGGGTGCTGGCGCATGACAGCATCGCCCCCTATCAGCCACTCCACGCGCTTCGTGGCGCTGGAACAGGCGGACTTCCAGCGGCTGGAACACGCAGGCTACCTAAAAGGCCTTTTACAGCCTTTTAAGGGTAAGGGGAGTCTGGAGACCTGGGCCAGCCAGTGCGCAGCGCTGCGCGACGACGTGATTGGCCTGGCGCAGCGGCGCGTGCTTCCCCAGGCGCGCGCCTACCCCTTCAGTCTGCTCGACGTGCAACTGGCCCAGCAGGCCACTGGCGCAGGGACGACCTTCCTGCGCTGGCGCAACCTCGACCGTTCCTCCATGGGCGTGGCGTTGTGGGAGGCCCTGCTGGCCAACCCCGCAACGCCGGCCTCGCTGATCGACGAGCTGTACGCGATGGAACTGCAGCGCATCGTGTTGAACATGCAGATCAGCCTGACCCACAGCATCGCTCGCCAAGCCCTGGAATGCGCCAGCAAGGCCGCCCAGGCCGAAGCGGCTTACCTGCGGCGTGTCCACGGGCATACCGCGGCCGTTCCACCCACCACCAAGGAGTCACCATGAGCACGCACTTCGTCGGCGAGGGCAACATCGGTTCTGCGCCGGACTACCGCGAATTCCCGAACGGCAACGACGAGCCGCGCCGGCTGCTTCGCCTGAACGTCTATTTCGACAACCCGATCCCGAAGAAGGACGGCGAGTACGAAGATCGCGGCGGCTTCTGGGCGCCGGTGGAGCTGTGGCACCGCGACGCCGAGCACTGGAAGACGCTGTACCAGAAAGGTATGCGGGTGCTGGTCGAGGGCCGCACCGTGCGCGACGAATGGGAGGACGCCGACGAGAACGAGCGCGTCACGTTCAAGGTCGAGGCCCGGCGCGTGGGCATCCTGCCGTACCGCATCGAGTCGGTGGCGCTCAGCGCCAAGCCGGCCGGCGGACAGTAGTTCGCCCATCGCCGCTCCCCCGAGGGCGGCTGTAGCAACCGTCAGACGCCCGCGATGCACCAGCGAGCTATCCCCAGGGGATAGCTCCAAGGTCGTCCACAGAGTTCCAGCCGCCCTCCCGAAACGACGCTCTTGCTGTGCCAGCTCCTGCGGTCTATGCGCACCGCTGCGGCAACGGACCGCCTGCCGATCACAAAGCGGTGTCTGCACCAATCGGCTTCCTTGCTGCCGGCATCTCCTGGCCCCACCAAGCTGACGCCCATCCGATGAACCGCACATTTCCAAGGAGGCTTCATGCGCGTGTTCCTGTGCGAGAAGCCGTCCCAGGGCAAGGACATCGCCCGTGTGCTGGGTGCCGGTCAACGCGGCAACGGCTGCTACAGCGGCGCGGGTGTCGTCGTGACCTGGTGCATCGGTCATCTGGTGGAGGCGGTTCCGCCCGAAGGCTACGGCGAGCAATACAAGCGCTGGGCCATCGAGCAACTGCCCATTCTTCCTGAGCGTTGGCGTGTCGAGCCCAAGGCGGCGACCGCAGCGCAATTCAAGGTCGTGCAGCAGCTCATCGCCAAGGCGGGCGAGCTGGTGATTGCGACCGACGCCGACCGCGAGGGCGAGATGATCGCCCGCGAGATCATCGACCTATGCGGCTACCGCGGCCCGATTCAGCGCCTGTGGCTGTCGGCGCTCAACGATGCGTCGATCCGCAAGGCGCTGGGTGCGCTCAAGCCGTCCGCCGAGACGCTGCCGCTGTATTTCTCCGCACTCGCCCGATCGCGCGCCGACTGGCTGATCGGGATGAACCTGAGCCGCTTGTTCACACTGCTGGGGCGCCAGGCCGGCTATACCGGCGTGCTGTCGGTGGGGCGCGTGCAGACGCCGACGCTGAAACTGGTGGTGGACCGCGATCGCGAGATCGCGCGCTTCGTCTCCGTGCCGTATTGGGCCGCGGACGTGCTGCTATCCCATGCCGGCCAGTCCTTCACCGCGAGCTGGATACCGCCCGAAGGCAGCACCGATGCAGCAGGTCGTTGCCTTCAGCAGCCGGTGGCGCAGCAGGCGGTGGATCGCATTCGCGCCGCACGCGATGCGCAGGTCGTGTCGGTGGACACCGAGCGCGTGCGCGAGGCACCGCCGCTGCCGTTCGACCTGGGCACCTTGCAGGAAGTGTGTTCGCGTCAGCTCGGCCTCGATGTGCAGGAGACGCTGGACATCGCGCAGGCGCTGTACGAGACGCACAAGGCGACGACCTATCCGCGCAGCGACTCGGGATACCTGCCCGAAAGCATGCTCGCGGAAGTGCCGGCGGTGCTCGATGCACTGCTCGCCACCGATCCCAGCCTGCGGCCCTTGCTCGGCCAGCTCGACCGCAACCAGCGTTCGCGCGCCTGGAACGACGGCAAGGTGACGGCGCACCACGGCATCATCCCCACGCTGGAGCCGGCCAAACTCTTGGCCATGTCGGAGAAAGAACTGGCGGTCTACCAGCTGATCCGCGGGCGCTATCTCGCGCAGTTTCTTCCACACCATGAGTTCGACCGCACGGTGACGCAGCTCGCTTGCGGCGGCCAGTCGCTCGTGGCGGTGGGCAAGCAGATCGCCGTGATCGGCTGGCGCCAGGTACTGGCGACACCGGAGCCGGACGCTGCCGATGGCGAGGAAGCGCAGCGCAGCCAGGTGCTGCCGCCACTGGCGAGCGGATCGCGCTGCGGGGTCGAGCAGGTCGAGCTGAAGGCGCTGAGAACGCTGCCGCCGAAGCCCTACACCCAGGGCGAACTGGTCAAGGCGATGAAGGGCGTGGCCAAGCTAGTGGACGACCCGCGTCTGAAGCAGAAGCTGAAGGAGACGACGGGCATCGGCACCGAGGCCACGCGCGCCAGCACGATCAAGGGCCTGCTCGATCGCGGCTACCTGCTGAAGAAGGGCCGCGCCATCCGCGCGTCGGATGCGGCCTTCACGCTCATCGACGCCGTGCCGGCGGCCATCGCCGATCCCGGCATGACCGCCATCTGGGAGCAGGCGCTCGACATGATCGAGGCCGGCCAGATGACGCTGGACACCTTCATCGCCAAGCAATCCACCTGGGTGGCCCAGCTCGTGCAGCAGCATCGGGGCGCGACGCTTTCCATCGCGCTGCCGCCGTCGCCGCCCTGCCCGCAGTGCGGCGCGCCGATGCGCCAGCGTACCGGCAAGAGCGGCGCGTTCTGGTCATGCAGCCGTTATCCAGACTGCAAGGGCACGCTGCCGGTCGAATCCTCGGCAAGCAAGCGCGGTGCGCCACGCAAGCGGCGCACAGTACCCAAGGCGTCCTGACGCCTACGCATCCCTCTGCCACGCCGGCCGCTTTCCTGGCGGCGGGGCAAACGTCCCGCACCGCGCGGGACTCCAAAGCGCGCGTCTCCTTCTGCAACGGTGTGCGCGCCCCGTCTGCCCGCCATCGGGCGACGGGGCGAGAAGGTCATTGCTCCACGAATCGCGCCCGCCGCCATTCCCTTGATCGGTGTGCCTTGCCTCGGCCACGAGGGGCTTCCTGACGCCTTGCCGCCGCGCGAGCCGTGAGGAGGCCCCTTGGGCCGAGGGTATTCCGTGCCGGTGCCCGCCGGCGGAACAACGGGCTCCCTTTGTGTGTGGATGCACGCCAGAGGTTTCCGGCCCCAGCCACGAAACGGGCCGGGTGCGATTGCTGCCGCAGCGAACGGCTTTGACGACGGCCTGCGCTGACGCAGCCCACAGGTGGTTTTCCTTCCTCTCCAGCCGAAGGCCCGCGTGGCCTTCGGCGCCCTGGTCCTTGCCTTGTCCCGTGACGCGGGCCTGCCCTAAAGCGGGCCGTCCGCGATTCGGTTTTCCCTGCGACGGCAGCCATGCCTCGCGCCCATCCTCACGCCATGCGTTGCTGACAGTCGTCAGCGGCATGCCCTGGCAGTCTCGGTCTTCAAGACTGCAACGCGGTTCGCCGCGTTGACCGATCCAGTCCGCTTCGCATCGCCCACCGCGGACGCTCGCCGGCCTGGCGACGATGCACTTTTCTCAACCACCCGAGGGGAACCCCATCCCCTGCGGGATGCGTGCTCCCCGACCCACCAAGGAGCACGGCATGTCTGAACCTTCCGCATCTTCCTCTGCAACCGCAGTGCGCAGTGGTGCGCTGGCGCTGGCCTGGACCGGCAAGCGTTTGCCGCTACAGGTGCTGCGCAGCGCGGCCGGCCACTACATCGGCACGCAAGACGACGAAGGCCCGGTATCGCGGGAGTCCGTCGAGTATTTCCCGAACCACCTCGCAGCACAGCGCGCCCTGGATACCCATGCCTGGACACAGCGCGCTCACCCCTGATTCCCACCCTTCAAGGAGTTCTCTCATGAATCTGTCTTTACCCGAAGACGTGCTCGATCAGATGGCGCTGGAACAGGCGCACTTCGACGCCGCACCGCAGGCCTTCTTCGAGGCCTGGAAGCGCGGCGCGCAGATCGCCGGCCACGAGTGGTTCGGCGACGGCACACGCGAAGGTCTGCAGCGTGCCACCACCAAGTGGGACCTGCGGCCCAACATGCTGATGCTCAACGACGCCCTGGGCGTGCTGAGCAGCGGTCAACGCATGTTCCTGTCCGCGATGGTGAGCTTCTACAACTCCCGCGAGGGCGGCGCGATGCTCAAGCGTTGCGGCTTCGAGGGGCTGTCCGACTTCGGCGGCCTCGATCTGGAACGGCGCCAGGTCATCGCTGACCTCACGCTGCACTACAACGGCTGGTGAGCCGCGCCTGGCAACCCACCGTCCTTTCATCCCACCCCACGAGGGACATGCGTCCCCGTTCGGGGCCATGTCCCTCCTTCCTTTCGCAGGAGCGGCCATGTCCCGAATCACCGTCTTCCACTGACCTGCACCGCCCGCCACCAGGGCGGCCCGACGCCGCGGCCGGCTGACCGGTTGCCACTTCATCCACTCGCTGGGGTTCAATCCCCGGCAGGGGATTGCCTCGGCCATCCTCTGCTGGAGGAATCCCATGTCTCATTCCAAAAAACCCTTCGTCCGCGGCTACGATGGCCTGTCCGTGCAGCGGCTGCTGGCGATTTCCTACGACGACGACTGCCCGCTGAGCTATCTGCCGCTGCACGTCTCGCAGTCGCACCTGCCGGACAGCCAGGTCGAGCGCCATGCCTGCGTCTTCTGCGACGACTTCGCGCTGATCACCGAGGGCCAGAACGTGCCGCCCGAGCTGGACGCGCAGTGCCCCAGCCACGGTATCGCCCGAAACCTCGTCTACGCCGTCATGGCCGAAGAAGCCGGCCAGCCGCTGCACGTCGGCGATACCTACTCCGAGGAAGCCGCGCGCGAGGTGGTACGCCGCCTGCGCTTCGAGACCGGGTTCTACAGCCGTGCTTGGGAAATCAGTTCGGCGCATATCACCGAGGAGGCCGGCCGCTTCCTCGCCGAACTGGCGGACATCGCCACGCCGAGCGGTTTTTTGTTCGTGGCCTTCCGCATTCCCTACAGCCCGGCGGTCGGCGTGAAGCTGATCGCCACGCCCTGGACGGATGCGAACCTGCAGCATGTCGAGGGCATCACCGCCGAAGAGCTGCGGCAGGAGCACCGGGCCAAGGGCGTGCCGGAGTCCCTCGTGGAAGTGTTGCACCTCGCTGCGCTCGCCGACGTTCGCATGTTGGTGTTCGATGCCGACGCGCCCGTGCTGGACGGGCTGACGCTCTACGACGACGAGTAACCCGCAACCCATTCGAGCCCCCACGTCGGGGCTCTTCTTTTTCGCGGAACGCGGTGCCGGCGCATTGCCGATTCCCAACGGACGGTCGCCGCCATGTGCCGCACGCTGGCCGCATGTTCGCTGGCGTTGCCGGCAGCATGCCCAGGCAGTCGAGACCTTCAAGACTGCGGCGCGGTTCGCCGTGCTGGTTGCTTCGTTCTCCGGGCGCACCCGCGTCCATCCACCTCACCCTCAAGGGAAGACCTCCCTTGCGGGCGGGAGTCCCTTGGTTGCCACAAGGAGTCTCCCCATGGATACCCAAGCCATCCGCGCACAGATGCCGACGCTCGTTGTCGGTCATGTGCCTTCCAACGTCCGTTCGTTCAAATTCAACATCTTCGACGGCCAGCCCAAGGTTTCGACGCTGGGCTTTCACATCGACCCGAAGCCTTTCGAGGGCAAGGTCATCGCCACCACCGACGAGGCCATCGTCGTCAAGACGGGACGAGCCGAGTTCGCGGTGCTCGATCGCACGCTCGTGACCGAAGTGCCCGACGAGGGCGCCAAGGTGCAGGTCGAACCCTATGTCAGACGCCGCTTCGACGGTCAGCGGGCGGACACGCCCGAGGAGCAGACCGAGTTCACCGCCGACGGCCAGCCCTACACGGTGAAGCGGTTGGTGCTCGGGTCCGCACCGGCGAAGCTGCCGATTCCCAAGCCCCGCTGCCCCGAGCTGCAGGAACTGGTCGACCAACTGGAGCAGTTGCCCGCTCCCGACGGCTTCCGGCGCGTCACCCACATGCTGGTGGATGCCGGCGCGCGGGACATCACCTGGGTCGATCCGCTGCCCGCCGACATCATCCGCACGCCGCCGGCCATCGGCTTCACCGTCGCCACGACGAAGTTCCAGGGTCGCGTCACCGTGCTGTATGAGCGTGGCCTCGACCTCTACGCGGTGGAGCTGCGCCGCGACGGCGAGCTGGTCGAACGGGTCGATGAGGTGTTCTTCGACACCCTCGGCGAGACGCTGGAACGGCTGATCGACGACGGGAGTTGGCGGCGCATCCGCGTGCAGTGCCTGTCGTGTCGTAAGGCTATCCGGCACTGATCTCACAGCAGCTTCCCGCCCTCGCGGCGGGAAGCCTCTTTTCCTGCCCCCTGGAGATCACACCCATGACTGTTCGATTCAAAGGCACGGAGCTGCGGCCCGTGCTCGCCGAAGCGGTGGCGAATCAATGCCGCGTCATCCTGGTCAAGGATCAGGGCGTGTACTTCCTGGCCGAGTGCGGCGAGCGCCGACCCGATGGTCGCCAGAAGACCATCGCCTATGCCGCCGGTTGCAACCCGGATGTCGATGCCTTCGACGACTGGTGGGAACTGGCGCGTGCCGAGTTCGGTGGCGACGACTTCGGCGAGTTCTTCGATCCGCAGGAGGGCGTGTTTGCGCGCATCCTGCGCAGCGAGGACGACCTCGACGTGTCCGCCACCGCGACACACCTGTCGCTGCAGGCGGTTCCTCCCACGCCCAGCGGTAACTGACCGCCCATCCCTGGCCCCCGCTCCGGGGGCCTCTTTCTTCCGGGCAATGCGGACAGCCGCGAGTGCCGATTGCCGCTCGCCTGCGCGCCGTCCCGGCGCCACGCTTCCGGCCATGTTCCGCTGACGTCCGTCAGCGACATGCCCAGGCAGCCACGATCTTCAAGGCTGCGACGCGGTCCCGACCGCGTTGATCACCCCAGTTCGCACCGGCATCCATGCGCGAACGGTCATTGGTTCTCGATGGCGATGCCACCAAGCTGTTCCATCAACCCACGCGGGGGTTCCACACCTTCCCCGCCTGGGGTCGGGTGTGTCTCCGCCTCATTGTTCCCAGGAGATTCACCATGACCACTTCCAACGAAAAGTCCTACTTCGATCTGCACATCACCGGCCTCGGGTACCTCAATCGCATCCGCGAAGTGAAGCCCAAGAAAGGCGATGCGTTCCTGGCCTGCGACATCGCGGCTCTGAACGGTCCCAGCGATGACGTCTCGTATGTGCGTTTCGACACGCGCGTATCGGGATCGGAAGCGCAGCACCTGGTGCGCCGCTGCATTCAGGCGGTCGACGCCGAGAAGAAGGTGATGATCGGCTTCCGCATGGGCGACCTGTGGACCGACACCTTCACCTACTCCAAGGGCAAGCGTGCCGGCGAGCAGGGTGTGAGCCTCAAGGCCCGCCTGCTGTTCGTCAGTTGGATCAAGGTCGACGGCAAGCTCGTCTACAAGGCCGAGCCCAAGCCGACCGAGACCGACGAGCGGGACCCGGAAGTCCCTGTGACGTCCGACGCGCCCGCCGCGCAGCAAGCCTCGGCACCGGAGCCTTCCGAGCCCGTCGCCGATGCTGCCGACGACGCAGCCGATGCCCCCGCATTGGCCGTTGCCGAGTCGTTCTGATCCGCAAGGCCCCATCCCCGGGGCCTTGTCTTCTCTTCGTCCGCAGGAGACCTTCATGATCACCATCCCCGGCCAACTGGCCATCAAGACCATCCACGGCCGCAACGGCGACTTCAACGTCGGCCGCCTGGCGACCTCGATCGGCGAGTTCGTCGTGAAGAACGCCGAACTCGATCAGTACCGCGAGGGCAAGTACGACGGTGATTTCGTCGTCGTTGAGATCCGCCCCTCCACGTACAACGCCAACGGCCGCATGGTCATCGAAATCCGCGCCCATCTGGGCGGGATGACGTTGTCCAACATCGACGCCCTGAGCCGCGACGAAGCCCGCCGGCTGAGTCCGCAGGAAGTCGATCCGATCGACGAGGAAGCGCAGGCGCCCGCGCTGGCATCGCCCCCGGCCAAGCCGAAGGCGAAGCCGCGCAGTCCGCGCGATCCCCTGGTCGATACCACGCCATTCGGCGCCGGGCCGGCTCCCGTGTCCGCTGCGGCCTCGGCCGAGGCAGACGACGCGGCGCTGTTCGGCTCTTTGTGGCCCCTGGGCGAGACTGTGAAGCTCGATGCGACCGTGGATCGTCGTGTGCTGCGTCAGCAGCGCGACCGTCTCGACAAGCTGGGCTACGAGTTCGCTCCGTTGTCCCAGGACTGGCACCTCAAAGCTGCCTGATCCATCCGCCGCCTTGCGCGGCATACCGCCACCCGCCGGGGTTCTCCCCCGACGGGGAGGGCTCCGGCCATTTCTTCAAGGAGACCTTCATGGGCTGGACCTTCGTTCGTCAGACGCGCGATCAGTTGATCCGCGAGCTGATCGCTCCGCAGGCGTCCGAACGCGCTTGCTGCGAAGTCATCGACCACACGCTGGACGGCGACGTTCTGTGGACCGTGGTTCGCGTCACCGCCAAGCAAGCGGGCGTCATGGGCCTCGCGGCCGGTGAGTCCGTCTGCTACATCGGCTGCCATCTGCTGGAAAGCTCGGGCGGCGATTGGGGCTACAAGTCACTCGATGAGTCCGTGCATCCGTACTACTACTCGTGCCCGCTGCGCTATCTCGACATGGCGCCGGTGCAAAGCTCCGAGTGGCGCGAGCGGGTTCACCGCTTCCACGCGGGTCGGGCTGTCTAGCGGCACGCATCTTCCTTCACCCAACCGGGGCGAGCATGGCCCCGCGGGCTGTGGTTGCTCCTTCATTTCCAAGAGGACATCACCATGCCTGCACCTTCTTCCGCGAAACTGCTGTACCGCATCGACGAATGCCCCGACCTCATGGCCGACGGTTGCGTCGTTGACGAGCAGGGCAATCTCGTCTTTCTCTCGATCTGGGCGCGCGACACCGCCGTTCAGGAGTTTCTCGCCCGCCTGACCCTCGCCCGGGATGAACAGGGACTGGATCAGTTCCACGTCATCACCGAGCAGGGCGCATCCATCCCGGTCTTCGTCGGCAACGTCGAGAACCTGGAAAAGCGCATCACCCGCGCCTATCGGCGAACGCTGTTCGGTTCGCTGACGAATGTGTGGCTGTTCGATCGTCGCTGCGTGAAGCCAGACAAGGCCAACGCCAGCGCGCTGGCGCTTCTGCCCAGGGATTCCGCTCACCGGCTCGACCGGCTGTGGACGCTGGTGCAGGACACCTGCCCGCTGCCACTGCTCGACCACTGGCGCGACACCGTGCTGGAGCTGTTGCAGACACGGCGGATGCTGACCGGTCTTCCCTTGGCCCTCGGGCCGCTGGAAGGCCATCGGCTGGCCCTCGATGTCCCGGCGCTGACGAAGGCGTTGGGCGAGCTGATCCGCAACGGCACCCTCGGCGCCACGCAGTACGAACTGGCCGCGAACGCACCGCTTCGGCGTGTGGCGTGAGCCATCTCCACGGGCATGCGCGCCGCGCGTGCCCGCCTTCCCTCATCCATCATCAGGAGAAATCCATGGCACTCATGTTTCCGCGCCTGGCGCGCAATTTCGTTCGCAACGGCTACTTCCCCACCGACGAACCGACGCTGGAGCGGGCCTTGTCCGCACTGGCGCCGTCTCCCGGCTCCATGTCCATCCTCGATCCCTGCGCCGGCGAAGGCGTGGCGATTGCCGAAGCTGCCCACGCCCTCGGACGCGAGCAGGTCCAGGCCTTCGCCGTCGAGTACGACGCCGAGCGTGCCCGCCACGCACGGCACCTGGTCGATCGCTGCATCCACGGTGACCTGATGGACACGCTGATCTCCCGCCAGTCCTTCGGGCTGTTGTGGCTGAACCCGCCGTATGGCGACCTGAGCAAGGACGTGAATGGCAACATCGGTTATCAGGGCCAGGGCCGTGCGCGGCTGGAAAAGCTGTTCTATCAGCGCGCGCTGCCGCTGCTGCAGTACGGCGGCGTGCTGGTCTTCATCGTGCCGTCCTACGTGCTCGACGCCGAGCTGGTCGGATGGCTGACGCGCCACTTCGCCGACCTGCGCATCTACCGTGCGGTGGAAACGCAGTTCAAGCAGGTGGTGATCTTCGGTCGCAGGATTCGTCAGCGCGACCAGGCATCGGAGTCGGTCAAAGCCGTGCGCGGTCTGCTGCTGCAGATCGGACAAGGCGACGCCGAAGCCGAGGAGCTGCCGCTCGAATGGCCGTTCCTGCCGTACACCGTCCCGGCCAGCCCGGCCGAGCCGGAACACTTCTATCGCGTGACGATGGAACCCGAGCAGTTCGCCGATGAAGTCGGCCGGCTACAAGGACTCTGGCCGGCGCTCGATATGCACCTGGGCGCCGCGCAGCAATCGCTGCGTCCGCCCGCGCGGGCCTTGTCGCACTGGCATCTCGCCCTGGCCCTGGCCGCAGGCGCGATCTCCGGCGTGGTGAAGTCCAAGAGCGGGCGCGTGCTCGTCGTCAAAGGTGATACCCACAAGGAGAAGGCCCTCCAGACGGAATACACCGAACGCGACGACGGCTCCGTGGCCGAGACGCGCATCCTCACCGACAAGTTCGTGCCGGTCATTCGTGCATGGGACATGACGCCAGGTTCCCCGACACGGGGCGAGGTGCTGACCATCCGCTGATTCTTGTTCCCCGACGGTTCGCCGTCGCTTTCATCCACCCACCGGGGTCACGTTGCCCCCGATGGGGTGCCGTGGCCCGTTCTTCCAGAAGGAGAAATCACCATGGCACTCGCAGTCCTCAACCTCACGTCACAAGCACGCTTTTCGCCCGGGCAGGTGGTCATGACCGCGGGCGTCAACGAGCTGGTCCGACAGGGCCGGCTCAACCCCACGCCGTACCTGCGCCGCCATCTTCATGGCGATTGGGGCGACCTGGACGACAGCGATCGACGGCAGAACGATGCCGCGCTGAAGTCCGGCGAGGATCGTCTGTTCTCGTCCTACCAGGTCACGCCCGGCCTGAAGCTCTGGATCATCACCGAATGGGATCGCAGCGTCACCACGCTGCTGCTGCCCAGCGAATACTGATCCGCATCCAGCGGCCTCACGCCGCTTCTTTCTTCCCACCCAGGGGCATGTCACCGCCCCGTGGGGGAGGTGCATGCCCCATTGCCTTGGAGCATCACCATGTCCCTCGATCTCGAAACCGTTCCCGAAACCGCTGTGCAGGGCGACCTGCTCGAAGCGGCCGCTTCACCCCTCACGCTCAGCCTGCAGGACTTCGTGTCCGAGTTCGGCGACGAACTGCTCGACTCACTCAACCGCGCCAATCCTCCGGTCTACACCGGCCAGGTGCGGGTGCATCGGCAACTGATCCTCGCCGCGCTCAAGCGCAAGCTGTTCCCCGCGCAAGCCGATGTGGTCCACGCCGTCACCGAGCTTTTGGTCGATCGCGGCGAACGCGCCGCGATCGTCAATGGCGAGATGGGCTGCGGCAAGACGACGGTGGGTATTGCCACCGCCGCCGTGCTCAACGCCGAAGGCTACCGCCGTACCCTCGTTCTGTCTCCGCCGCACCTGGTCTACAAGTGGCGGCGCGAGATCCAGGAGACGGTGGCCGGTGCAAAGGTCTGGGTGCTCAATGGCCCGGACACGCTGGTCAAGCTGTTGAAGCTGCGTGATCAGTTGGGCGTGCCGGCTCAGGGCCAGGAGTTCTTCGTCCAGGGCCGCGTGCGGATGCGGATGGGGTTCCACTGGAAACCTGTCTTCGTTCGCCGGCGCACGCCTCATGGCGACGTTGGGGCCTGCCCGGATTGCGGGCATGTCATCACCGACCTCGACGGCGAGCCGATCAACCCGGTCGAGCTGGAAGCCGAGGAGTCCCGCCGCAAGTGCAGCCACTGCCGTGCACCGCTGTGGTCGTTGATCCGTCCCAGAGGCCTGTCCGCCAGCGACCAGTCCTCGACCGTGCTCAAGGCACTGAAGCGTATTCCAACCATCGGGGAAGTCACTGCGCAGAAGCTGATGCAGAAGTTCGGTGACGCCTTCCTCGCGTCGATGCTCGGGGACAACATCCACGAGTTCATCAACCTGATGGATGGCAACGGCGAGCTGGTCTTCTCGGACCGGCAAGCCCATCGCATGGAGCGCGCGATGGCGAACATGGAGTTCGGCTTCGGCGAGGGCGGCTACCAGCCGTCCGAGTTCATCAAGAGGCAGCTTCCCCAAGGCACGTTCGACCTGCTCATCGCCGACGAGGCGCACGAGTACAAGAACGGCGGCTCCGCACAGGGCCAGGCCATGGGGGTGTTGGCGGCCAAGGCGCGCAAGACGCTGCTGCTCACCGGCACGCTGATGGGCGGCTACGGCGACGACCTGTTCCACCTGCTGTTCCGAGCCCTGCCTGGGCGGATGATCGAAGACGGCTACCGCCCGACGAAGAGCGGCAGCATGACCTCGGCCGCGATGGCGTTCATGCGCGATCATGGCGTGCTCAAGGACATCTATTCCGAGAGCATCGGCACGGCGCACAAGACGGCCAAGGGCACCAAGGTATCGGTGCGCACCGTCAAGGCGCCGGGTTTCGGTCCCAAGGGCGTGCTGCGTTGCGTCCTGCCGTTCACGGTCTTCCTCAAGCTGAAGGACATCGGTGGCAACGTGCTGCCGCCCTACGACGAGGAGTTCCGCGAAGTCGCGATGGACACGGCGCAGGCCACGGCCTACCGCGAGCTCGCGGGTCGGTTGACCCAGGAGCTGAAGCAGGCCCTGGCGAAGCGCGACACAACGCTGCTCGGTGTGGTCCTCAACGTGCTGCTGGCCTGGCCGGACTGCTGCTTCCGGTCGGAAACGGTGGTGCATCCGCGCACGCGCAACACCTTGGCGTTCGTGCCGGCTCAGTTCAACGAGCTGGAGGTGATGCCCAAGGAACGCGAGCTGATCGAGATCTGCAAGCAAGAGAAGGCAGAAGGTCGCAAGACCCTGGTCTATTCGGTCTACACCGGCACGCGCGACACCACGTCGCGTTTGAAGGTGCTGCTGGAGCAGGAAGGCTTCAAGGTGGCGGTACTGCGCGCGAGCGTGGATGCCTCCCGCCGGGAAGACTGGATCGCCGAGCAGCTCGACCGTGGCATCGACGTGCTCATCACCAATCCCGAGCTGGTGAAAACCGGCCTGGACCTGCTGGAGTTCCCGACCATCGTGTTCCTCCAGTCCGGCTACAACGTGTACTCGTTGCAGCAGGCCGCCCGGCGCTCCTGGCGCATCGGCCAGAAGCAGCCGGTGCGCGTGATCTACCTGGGCTACGCCGATTCCTCGCAGATGACCTGCCTGGGGTTGATGGCCAGGAAGATCATGGTGTCGCAGAGCACGTCGGGCGATGTGCCCGAATCCGGACTCGATGTCCTGAACCAGGACGGCGACTCGGTGGAGGTGGCACTGGCACGGCAGTTGGTGCATTGAGCGGTGCTGGACTTGGCGGCCCCTTCGGGGCCGCTTTTCTTGTCTGGGTTCCTTTGGTGTTCGCACGGCGTACCGTCCTTGCCGCAGCGCAATAATAGTAGGTGCACACGGCGCAGATTTCTGAGCAATATGAACCCGCCGCGAGTGACCGTGAGCGCCAACCCATTATTCAGATTGAGATATCATTGAGCCGATTAACCGCATGTTACGCTCAAGCTCTGCCGCCGATTGATACTCGATCAGCTGAGTTCGTTCGGCGTCTTCTTCGACCGTCAGTCCACTCTGCGCTTGCTTGCGGTTCAGTATCGCCAGTCGAAGGCCTCGGTGAACGGGCGTACTTGTGTCGCGAAGCCGACTCCAGAGTCCTTCAGCGGCTTCGACCTCACCAAATCGGATTTCGTATTTGCACCGTAGCCCAACCTGAGCGTCGTGGTTGATGGCACCAAATCGTTTCTGAAGTCGCCCGAGCGTGGTCAAAGCGCCTTCGCACTCTCCTGCCTCGATCTCGCAGTTCGCTAAATTGGCGAGAACCTCAAAGGGAGGGTGGGCTATCTTTTGGTCAGCGATACGGGCGAAGCGTAGTGCATCCTCAGGGCTCCCGTTTGCTTGTTCGAAGGTAGAGCGGCGATGCTCAGCGAATCCACTTGAATCAATGCGGTCAAGGATCTCAAGGGCGCGCTCAGCAGTAGGGAGATCGCCAAGCCTAAGCGCAATCGTGCATTTCAAATCAACTACATATGGGTTATGCGGAGACTGCTGCTCGGCCTGACGAATATACTCTTCGGCGGCTGGAAGATCCCCCGTTTCAAAAAAGCAGCTTGCCAGTTCCCGGTGGATGGCGACGCCTCGGCGGCCATTGGCGAGACTCTTCTTGTAAGCCTCGATCGCTTCAGGATACTCTCGCTTCCGTCGCGCGGCGAAGCCCCGCACGTAGTACGCCTCCTTAAGTTCACCGAGGCGAAGCAGCTCGCTGATATGCTCCTCTGCTTCATCATATCGCTCTTTCCGAATGAGAGCTTGCGCGACATAGCGTCGTACATCAACGCTATCGGGCCGCACGTCCAAGGCAGACGAACCGTACTTGATAGCGAGGTCGTAGTCTTGATCGTGATAGCTCCTAGTTGCTACGTTGATCAGATCTGCGGCAAATCCAATCGCGAATCGAGAGTCAGCCTGGCTTCCTGCAAGGAGGTTGGCTCGGAAGATCGTTTGCCCGAGATCAAGTCGTGCGTCATCGTCAGGCTCATCTGCCAGGTACGCTTCAAGAAGCTCGGCCACTTTCCTGGTATCGACGCGAAGTCCGCCAAATGCTCTGTATGCTGCATCACGGATGGGCTCTGAGATGCGATAGTGCATTCCGGCAGGCATAACAAACGCGAGGTCAAGTAAGAAGTTCAGATCATCGCTTGTATCGTGTGACGTTTGCGCGCAGTACGCCACAATGACCTGAAGTGGGAGAGGGCTGAAGCTTGATAGGATCTGCAGGATCGTCTGCATGCTCGGTGTTAGCGATCTGTTCTCCTTTAAGTGCCGGAGAAACTGTTCGGCATTAAAATTCACCAATGCACGTTGATCAGTTACGACTTGCGGGATTCCGCGAAGCCGAGCCTCATCAAGAATAAATCGTACAGCGGGAGGATAGCCACGAGCGTAGGTTGCGATTGCCGTAAGCGCGGTTCGATCGAATACCAAGCCGACGTCGCGTCCGGCAATACGCAACAGATTCTGCGTTGATGTTTGATCAAGTTCGGGGACGCGCACGGACGGGCACGGGTTTTCGGCAGGTCGATACAGCCTCCTGCTTGAAACGATCATGGCGTCAGTATCCCGATCAGACGAAATCGCGTTGTACAGCGCATCGAACTCGGGTCTCATCACGCCATTCTCGGCGGCTAGGGCGCCTTCGTCGACAAATATCGGCAACGTCCCCGCTTGGCAGGCCTGACGCAACAGAGAGGTTATCTCGTCGACCAAGTTCCCCTTCGCTTTTTGCTCTTGCTGCTTCAGAAAAGCCACCAAGTCGGAGATACCCCCTGGTGAAATCGCTTCGGCGACGCGGATCGATGTCTCAGGCAAGAGATCGCCCGCGTGGAGGTTAATTGGCAATATTGAGGAAAAGGATAGGTTGTCGCGTGCAATCGCTTGGACAAGCGAGCGTCTGCCGATACCCTTTAGGCCGTAAACGATTAGAGGCGGGCGGAAATTGGGATCTGTGAAGCCTGATATGGTTTCGAGCGATTGCTCGATCTCAGCCCTACGTCCGACAAAGTATCTCGGAATGCGCTCTCCAAGACGTTGACTGATGATACGCCGGATGTCGGTGGCGATCAGACTCGGCGATGCCTCTTTCCTGATGAGCGTTGCCCGCATCCATTCAGGAAGGGCGTCGTGGGTTAGCTCCTGATCAACGATATAGGTTGTCACCTTACTGAGTGCATTCTTGATGAGCGCTTCGGAAGCGAGTTCTATTTCTAATTTAACCCAATCTCGTTGGAGCGAGGCCCGGCTTGCAAACAGAATAAATACATCTGATCGATCGATGCCTTTGATGATGGCATCACGGAATTCATCGCCAACCGAAAACTCGAACTCGTCGTAAATGACGGCTGCGCGCCCGAGATTGCGCGCAACTTCTCTCACTATATGTTTGTCAACATGTCCGTGAGATAGAAAGGCTCTTGGGAACTTTGTCATTTTTTAATCTTAGTATATTTGGCTGCATGGCGGACGCTACTCGAAGCGCAAACCAAACAACCCTCCAGTATCGGTCGCATCAGTCAGCTTCGTGTCCATGACATGAGCGCGAATATCGAAGCCCGGCTTGAACCCCTCACGTGGCAGCACGTCCGAGTTCATCGTGACGATGTATTGAAAACCAGCCGCCTCCGCCCGTTCAGCACCAAGTTGCAATGCCTTTGCGACCTGACGCTCATCGACGCCGTCGAACAGATGACTGTCGTGAATCAGGAAGCCGGGGCCGCGCCCATTCTTCAAACTGATCTCAGTCAACATGAGATCGAAGCAGAAAATCTGCATGTTGGTGATGCCCTTGCTTCGCTGTCCATCGATATGGACCTCGAATTGCGGACCACCTCCAGTTTCGGAAATCGTCAGGCTACCGGCCTTTTCGTACAGGGATTCCGATAGCGACTCAAACGCAAGGATCGCTTCGCGGGTGATGTCGCTACGTTCATGGATGTCGTCGCGGAGCGCCTTGGTCAGATTGGCTCGCTTGATATCGAGTTCGGCCTTTGTGCTTTCTATCCGCTCGGCGGTTTCAAGCCGTTGGCGCAATCCTTCGACCTCGGCCTCGGCCCTTCCGGCTTCCTCACGCAAGGACACATAATGCTCAAGTGCCCCGCCGGAACGCAGGACTCCCATGATCTGCCGGCGCCGACGGTCGCGCTCGGAGATCCTCTGATCCCGCTCGACAACCCGTGCCTCTGCCGAGGCGATCTCGGCATTCAAATGCGCGCGCCGGTTTTCGATGATGGCCCGATGGAAGAGTTCGACCTCATCAAAACGCCGCCGTACCATATCGGGCAGGACGACACCGGCTTCGGCATAGAGCTTCGTTACATCACCCAGATCCGGCGCGTCTTCGTCGGCCAACGATGCTCGAAGCTGTTGCAGGAGATTGCCATCGATCACGTTCTCTACGTTCAGGCTGTCGATGTCGCGCGTGATCTCATTGGCTTCCTGCTCAAGTGCCTTGTATTCAGGCACAACCTCAAACGTTTCGAGCTGGCTGCGGAGTCGTTTGGCGTGGGCCTCGGCGATAGTTAGCCGTGTCCGAAGATCGGCGGCCTTACCGAAGAAGCGGCCGAGGTCGCCGCTGCGGGCAGCCTTCCGTAATTCCTGCGCGACCTTTTCCTGCGCCCTCAGTTCCTGGAACCGGCCAGGAATGCTCCAATCGAGACCGAGCAAATAGCAGATCGAGACCTGCTGGTCCCAGCTTTGCTGCATCGTCGAATGCTGCATCGGCTGCTGGAAACCGCCGCCATTTTGCCGCCTGACAAAGTAGGAGAAGAGCGAACGGAACGACGGCTGGAAGCGCTCGACCTCATCGCCGGCCGAGATGGGCAAGCCAAACCAGAGATGCCCGAGATTGGCCTTCCAATTTTCGTTGGATAGTTCGAACAATCCGGCGCGCTGATCAAATTGCGGCGCGATCGGCCACGATTCCACAGCCCCGTTGACGAGGATGCGGCTAGGCTTGGTGCCACTGCGGGCGGCCGATACGGTCTCGCCGGCGATGTCGACGGTGACGTCGAAGGTCCAAGGTGCCAGCGCCTCCGAGCGGAAAATGTTCTCCTTGCGCACATCGGCTCCGAACAGGAAATGCACCAGTTCGATAAAGCTGGTCTTACCTGCACCGTTTCTCGACTGTCGGTCGTTCGCACCTTCGCTCTTGTCGGCGAGCAGGACGTTCAAGCCGGGCTGGAAGTTCAGCGCCTTGAAGGAAGCGAGATCGCTTCCAAAGCGTCGGATCATGGCCGAGTCCTCCGCACCAAGCCGCGATCGAACTCAAGCGCGCCGATCATGTAGAGCAGGTCCAGCGACAGGACGAACCACTGGTAGTCAATTGGGGCATTGGGCGCGTGCAGGGAGCGACGGCCACGCACCTCGTCCCATAGCCGCGACATAGTCAGCGGCCGCTTAAGGATGTCGAGGACTTCTGCACCGACGCCAATGAGTGCGCGGTCGGAACGAACATGCTTCGTCGGCAGAATCATGACGCCTCCACGGAAGCAATCGGGTCTTCGAAGATGTCGCAGCTATCGAAGAAATACGCGAGAACCGCTAGAGCTGCGCCCTGACGCTTGGGCTCGCCATTGAATCCGGCATAGTCCTGAAGATGCCTGAAGATCGTGTCGGCCGGCAGGTCAAGCGCCTTCAACTCCGCATAACGCAGACGGAAGGCTTCGGCGATGCGCTCACCGAGATCGGGGCGCGGGCTCTTGCGGAAGAAGGCATCGGCGAGAGCAGATTTGCGACGACCAATTCGCAGAAAGAGACCGGACTCATCCGAGAGCGCATTCTTCTCCAGCTTCTCTGACGAGGGCGGTGTCAGGGGTGGATCACCCGGATTAGGTTCCTGCCGTTGAAGCGCCTCGATAATTGGCACCAGATCAGACATGACAAGCCGGTCCACAATGGCGATTGAGGCGGCGGGGCCAAAGAGGGCCTGAAGGGCAGACAGATCAAGGCCCATGGCGAGCGTGAGCAGTTCTGGCTCGGACCAAGTCGCGATCTTGAGCGGCGCGTAGGCATTGCGAAGGCCATCGAGATGCTGAACGGCGTTAGGCGGCAGGCCACGGCCATCATTGTGGACGAGCACCCATTCCTGCATGTTGTCGGCCCAATGCACGCGGGCGCCATGGAAATCCCCATTGATCTTCGCGATAAGCTCGGTTTCCTTCATCGCCTCGGGCGCATAGCACTGGAACACCGAGCCCGTGCTAATCCGAAGTCCATCGCATTTCAGATCCCCATAAAGACCATAGGGGCGAACCTCCTCGAAATCGGGGCCGAAGGCGTAGCCCGCCAGACGCACGAACCAGTCCTGAAAAGCGGTACCCTTCTGGGTATGGAACGCCAAACGGAACCGATCGACGTAGATGGATCGCTGCAGTTCATCCATGGCGCCGCCTTGGCGACGATTCGTCATTTTTTCTCCGGGTCGACAGCTTTGCCGCCATGACAGCCGAAACTGTACCGAGATGATGGATGCGCAGCACCGGCCGTTCTGGCAGCTTGACAGTCAATTCCAGCTCCCCCCCGATGGCTTCGACATAGCTGCGTAACGTCGAGAGATACATGTCGGTTTGCTTCTCGATCTTGGATACCGATGGCTGTTTGATGTTCAGAGCAGATGCGATGTCGGCTTGCCCCTTGCCGGCGAGTTGCCGCAACTCTCGCAAACCTTCGACCTCGTGCGAAACCATAGGCTTGGGCGGCTCGTTCGGATCGCCTGATCCGCGGTTACGAGTAAAAGCCATCAAATTTCCCCATATTCAGAATCGAGGTACCAGCGATACAGAACCGCCACGACCCAGCCATGCAATCGACTCCAGCTCGGCCGGAGAAATATAGCCCGAAAGCTATATTGCAGTCAAAGAAAGAGGCTGATTCAAGTAGGCAATCCACTCTGGCTGCCTCAAATCGTCATCTATTGCTAATCATTAAATAGCGCGCATCATCTGGTTGGTTAGAAAGAAGATGGTTGAGCGCCGGTTCCCTTTCTTTGCTGCCTTCGACTTCTCACGCATCGAAGGTGTCGGCTCCGCTACAGGAGCCGAATCATGCATCGATCTTCACCTTTCCACCCCATTGTTCACCGACTGGCTACTGTCGGTCTACTTTCGGCTGGGGCTATGTTGGCGGCCGGCTGCGCCACCACGGAACAGCCGCAAGGACAGGCAGGGATCATCGAAAGCGCTGCGGACGAGCCTGCTCCGGGCCTGATCCTGATCGCCCGCTACGGCCGCTACACGCTGATCGAGCTGGTACCCGACGCCGCGCAGCGTGACCTGCTGCAGCAGGTCATCGACATCTCCATCCCCACCACGGCGGACGCAACTGTGGGCGATGCCATGCGCCACGTGTTGCTGCGCTCCGGCTACCGGCGCTGCGATGCGGCCGAAGCCGCCACCCTCTACGCGCTGCCGCTGCCTGCCGCACACCTGCGCCTGGGTCCGCTGATGCTGCGCGATGCCTTGCTGACCCTTGCCGGCCCCGCCTGGGAGCTGTCGGTCGATGACTCGACTCGCCAGGTCTGCTTCAGCCGGCGCGGTGCTCCCGCCTTCCTTTCCGCCAACCCGCCCGACACCGCCACGCCCGTGCCGGACGCCGACCGGCCCGAGGAGCTGCAGCCATGACCTTTCCCCAAGCGTCATCCGAGCGCGATTCCCGCACGCGCTGGCTCAAGATCTCCGCGGCCTTCTGGCTGCTGCTCATCAGTGCCGTGGCACTCATCAACAGCGTCGGCTTGTCGCGGCTCGCCGAACAGACCCAGAGCACCGCACAGGATGCGCAGGTCAATGCGCTGGTCCTGCGCGTGGCCGATCTCGAACAACAGGCCGATGCGGACAAGCGCCGGCCGGCGCCGATCAGCCAGGCCGAATTCGCCACCGCGCGGCAGGCGCTGGACGAGCGGATGACGCGCCTCGAAGAGGCCGACGAGACGAGGGCCTTGGCCGTCGACCTGCAGACGCTGCAGGCGCGCGTGAGCGGAATCGAAACCCGCCTGGAGAAGACCCGGCAGGTGGCATCCGCCGCTCGCGCGCGCGCTCCGGTTGCGACGAAGCCCAAGGTGCCGGAGCCGCCGTTCCGGGTGCTCGGCGTGGAGCTGCGGGGAGGCGAGCGCTTTCTGTCGATCACCTCCACCGCCGCGGCCTCGCTCGCGGGCGCCCGGCTGCTGCGTGAGGGCGATGCCGAGGGCGGCTGGCAACTGCAGTCCATCGAGGCGCAGGCGGGCGTGTTCCAGGTGAACGGCCAGACGCAGCGCATCGCGGTGCCGTAGGAGGTGTCATGACCCCCACGCTCACTTCGTTCGCTGCCCCCCGAGGGGGCTTCAGCCTCCTTGAGGCGGCTCGGCGGAGGCTGACCATGATCCTGCGGTCGTTGCTCGCTGCCGTCGTCCTGTTCGCCGCCTTCGGCGCATCCGCCCAGCCGGCCCCGGTGACGAACTCGCGCATGGTGCCCGCCCAGGTGCAGCCGGGCGCCGATGCCGCGCTCGACGAGAGACAGGCGCGGGAGTGGGGGCTTCGCTCCGAGGAGTGGGCACGTTACCGGCAACTGATGCAGGGGCCGCTCGGGGTCTATTCGCCCCAGCTCGATCCGCTCACGGCGCTGGGCATCGAGGCCCGCAGCGAGGAGGAGCGCAGGCGCTACGCGGAGTTGCAGGTGCAGGCCGAGGCTCGGCGCGTCGGCAAGACGCTGGCCTACCAGCGGGCCTACGACGCGGCGTGGCAGCGCCTGTTTCCCGGCCAGCCGCGCGTGAGCCTGCCCGGCGCCAAGGCGCAGGGTGCCGGCAACACCGGCTCCGGGCGCCTGGCCGTCTTCGTCAAGGCCGACTGCGCACCGTGCGCGCAGCGCGTGCAGCAGTTGCAGGCGGCTGGCACGGCCTTCGACCTCTACATGGTCGGCAGCCGTCAGGACGACGCGCGCATCCGGCAGTGGGCCACCCAGGCGGGCATCGATCCGGCCAGGGTGCGCGCCCGCACCATCACGCTCAACCACGATGCCGGGCGCTGGCTGTCGCTGGGCCTGCCCGGCGAGCTGCCAGCCGTGGTGCGCGAGGTGAACGGCCAATGGCAGCGGCAATAGGTGCTCCGGGCCGGGAGCGTCGGCCGTCCCGCATCGCCATCCGCTGCGCCAGCGCCATGCTGCTGCTCACCACCGGCGGCTGGGCATTGGCCGCCCTGGCGCGGGAAGTGCCGCCGCCGGCCTATCAACTGGCGGCGCACCGTGCAGACGTGCCGGCGGCGGTGCTGTACGCGGTGGCCTTGCAGGAGAGCGGCGCCATGCTGCGCGGGCGCCTGATCCCCTGGCCGTGGACGCTCAACGTCGCCGGCTCGCCACAGCGCTATGCCACCCGCGCCGAGGCCTGCGCGGGGCTGCACCGTGCCCTCGCTCACACGCCGGCCAATCGCATCGACGCCGGCCTCGGCCAGGTCAATCTCGGCTACCACGCGCATCGCTACACGCAGCCCTGCGAGCTGCTGGACCCGTACCGCAACCTCGCCATCGCTGCGGAAATCCTGCGCGAACAGCACACGCCGGGCGAGGACTGGCTGCTTGCCATCGGCCGCTACCACCGGCCCGCCGGCGGGGCACCCGCGGCGCGCTACCGGCGCAGTGTGCATCGGCACCTGACCCGCGTGCTCGACCCCGACGTTCCCGTTCCAACCCTCCAGGCCACCACGCCATGAACCACATCGTCCTCATCGCCACCATCGGGCTGCTGCCCACGACCACCGTCTTCGCGCAGACCGCCTCTGCGCCGTTGATCGTCGTCGAAGACCGCGGCGGCGACTCCGCGCTGCCGTACTACCAGTCGCTGAATCCTCAGCCGGATCAGGCCACACCGCCGGCCCCGATGCCGGCCCCTCGCGTTGGCAATGCGGCCGACGCCGAAGCCGCCATGCTGCCGGTGCGCTCGACGCAACTGTCGCCGGGCGAGGTGCAGCGCCGCGTCAACCGGGCGCCGGGCCTGACGGCGCTGTTCCTGATCGGCGACGACGAGCGTTCGCGCGCCTGGCTGCGGCAGCGGCAGACCGCGCTGCGCGAGCTGCAGGCCGTGGGCCTGGTGGTCAACGTGGAGTCGATGGCCGCGCTGACGGCGCTGCGCAGCCTGGCTCCCGGCCTGAGCCTCTCGCCGGCCTCCGGCGACGACCTGGCCCAGCGCCTGGGCCTGCGCCACTACCCGGTGCTCATCACGTCCACCGGCGTCGAGCAGTAGGTGCGCAAATGGCCCAACCGCATGCGGTCGAGGTTCTGCTGCGGCCAGCGGTGGAGCTTCATACCGTGGCGGTCTGCACCGGCGCCGCGATTCTGTGCCTGGTGGCACCGTGGTCGCTCGCGCTGAACCCGCTGCTCGGCCTGGGCTCGGCACTGGCCTTCCTGATCTTCGGCGCGATTCGCCTGCGCGATGCCTGGGCGATCCTGCGCTATCGCCGCAACATCCGCCGCCTGCCGCGCTACGTGATGACCAGCCGCGACGTGCCGGTGAGCCAACAGCGGCTGTTCGTCGGCCGAGGCTTTCGCTGGGAGCAGCGGCACACGCACCGGCTGATGCAGACCTACCGGCCGGGGTTCCGCCGCTATGTCGAGCCGACGGCGATCTACCGGGCCGCCCGGCGGCTGGAGGAGCGGCTTGAGTTCGCGCCGTTTCCCGTCTCGACACTGGCGCGCGCGCTGGCCTGGGACAGCCCGCTCAACCCGGCGCGACCGCTGCCGCCGGTCGGCGGACTGCCACGCCTGCATGGCATCGAGCCGCACGAGGTCGACGTCACGCTGCCGCTGGGCGAGCGCGTCGGCCACTCCCTGGTGCTGGGCACCACGCGCGTGGGCAAGACGCGGCTGGCCGAGCTGTTCATCACCCAGGACATCCGCCGCAAGGTCCGCGGCGAGCACGAGGTGGTGATCGTCTTCGACCCCAAGGGCGACGCCGACCTGTTGAAGCGCATGTACGTCGAGGCCAAGCGCGCCGGGCGCGAAGGCGAGTTCTACGTGTTCCATCTGGGCTGGCCCGACATCTCGGCGCGCTACAACGCCGTGGGCCGGTTCGGGCGGATCTCCGAGGTGGCCACGCGCATCGCCGGACAGCTCTCGGGCGAGGGCAACAGCGCGGCGTTCCGCGAGTTCGCCTGGCGCTTCGTCAACATCATCGCGCGCGCCCTGGTCGAGCTGGGGCAGCGTCCGGACTACCTGCTGATCCAGCGCCACGTCATCAACATCGACGCGCTGTTCATCGAGTACGCCCAGCACTACTTCGCCAAGAACGAGCCGAAGGCCTGGGAGGTCATCGTCCAGCTCGAAGGCAAGCTCAACGAGAAGAACATCCCGCGCAACATGATCGGGCGCGAGAAGCGCGTGGTGGCCCTCGAACAGTACCTGTCCCAGGTGCGCATCTATGACCCGGTGCTCGACGGCCTGCGCAGCGCCGTGCGCTACGACCGGACGTACTTCGACAAGATCGTCGCTTCGCTGCTGCCGCTGCTGGAGAAGCTCACCACCGGCAAGATCGCGCAACTGCTCGCACCGAACTATTCCGACCTGTCCGACCCGCGGCCGATCTTCGACTGGATGCAGGTCATCCGCAAGCGCGCGGTGGTCTACGTGGGGCTGGATGCGCTGTCCGACGCCGAAGTCGCGGCAGCGGTGGGCAACTCGATGTTCAGCGACCTGGTCTCGGTGGCCGGCCACATCTACAAGTTCGGCATCGATGACGGGCTGCCCGGCGCCGCGGTGAGCGCCAAGATTCCGATCAACGTCCACGCCGACGAATTCAATGAACTCATGGGCGACGAGTTCATTCCGATGGTCAACAAGGGCGGCGGTGCCGGCGTACAGGTGACGGCCTACACGCAGACCTTGAGCGACATCGAGGCGCGCATCGGCAACCGTGCCAAGGCCGGCCAGGTGGTCGGCAACTTCAACAACCTGTTCATGCTGCGCGTGCGCGAGACCGCCACCGCCGAGCTGCTGACGCGACAACTGCCCAAGGTCGAGGTGTACGCCACGGCACTGATGAGCGGCGCCACCGACAGCTCCGACCCGCACGGCAATACCGCGTTCACGTCCAACACGCAGGACCGCATCAGCACGACCAGCGTGCCGTTGATCGAGCCCGCGCATGTGGTGGCGCTACCGAAGGGGCAGTGCTTCGCGCTGATCGAGGGCGGCAACCTCTGGAAAGTCCGCATGCCGCTGCCGGCACCCGACCCCGACGAAGCCATGCCGAAGGATCTGCAGGAGCTGGCCGGCTACATGCGGCAGCACTACGTCGAGGCAGGAGACTGGTGGGAGAACCAAGGCATCCCCGGCCTGCAGGACAAGGCGCTGCCCGACGACCTGCTGGACGACTTCAAGCGGATGGCCGCCGCTGAAGAGGCCGAAGCATGAGCGATCCGGCCGTCGCTGCCCAGCGCCAGCAGCAACGACAGCAGGGGCTGATCGCCGGCCTGGTCACGCTGCCGTTCCGCTTCTTCGGCGTGCTGTGCGGCGCGCTGCTGCTGTGCATCCTGATCGAATGCGTCGGCATGCACTTCTTCTGGCCCGAGCAGGGCTGGCGCCACGCGCAGGGCATGCTGCACTACGAGCTGGATCAGCTCTCCACGCATTTCACGCGCAGCGCGCTGGTGCAGGAGCCGGGGCGCACCGCGCACCGGCTGGTCGAACTGGGCTACGACTGGCTGTTCGTGAAGAGCGGTCTGCTGGACTGGATACGCGACGCCTCGGCGCAGGCCGGCGCCGGCAGCCATCGCCCGACCAAGGATTTCCGCTACTACATCGGCTTGGTCTACGTGAACGTGGAGAGCTACCTGATCGCGGCGGCCTACACGACGCTGGTCTTCCTCGTGCGGCTGCTGGTGCTGTGCCTGACCCTGCCGTTGTTCCTGATGACCGCCTTCGTCGGACTGGTGGACGGCCTGGTGCGCCGGGACATCCGCCGCTTCGGCGCGGGACGCGAATCGGGGTTCATCTATCACCGCGCCAGGGCCAGCCTGATCCCGCTGGCCGTGCTGCCGTGGGTGACTTACCTGGCACTGCCGGTCAGCGTGAACCCGCTGCTGATCCTGCTGCCCAGCGCCGCACTGCTCGGCGTGGCGGTGTGCATCGCGGCGGCGACGTTCAAGAAGTACTTGTGAAACACCCAGGAGCGTCACTCACGCCGGTTCAGTGGGGCGAACGCGCAGCGGTGCGCCGGGCGCACTGTTGCGCGTGTACCGGCTGGGCTGCGAACTGACCGGGGGATTCTGTCGCTAATTTCGCCGGACAAAATCAGCCGCAAGTGCTTGTCACGGCACTAATTTCACTGGTTCCGCTAGTTTCTCCTTGTGCTTTCGTCGAGTGCTGTACCATCTGAAATCAGCAGGGGTTGCCCAAGGCACGCGGCGCGACTCGCACCTACAGCTTCGGAGGCAGGCCAGATGCAGCAGCTGCGATGCTACGGCGACGACAGAAACAATGGGTTCTGCGTGCATTGCGGCGGGCCAAGCGAAACCATCGATCACGTCCCGTCGAAAGTTCTCTTGGATGAGCCGTATCCAGAGAATCTCATGGCGGCTCCGGCGTGCCGTGAATGCAACAACGGCCTTTCACTCGACGAAGAATATCTGGCCTGTTTGCTCGAATGTGTCATCGCCGGGGACATCGCACCCGAAAAACTGCACAGGGCCAAGATTGGCCGTATCTTGCGTGCGAACTCCTCGCTGTTGACCCGATTGCAGCGGGCACGCACAGATGGTGCAGAAGGCCCTGTCTGGGCAGCCGAAAACGACCGCGTGAGTCGCGTCATCCTCAAATTGGCTCGATGTCATGCCGCATTCGAACTCAACGAGCCACAACTCCACGAACCATCACGCCTCGGATTCAAGCCGCTGTCGCTCATGACGGAAAAAGAGCGCACCGCATTCGAAAGCGATGACGACGCGTTCGATGTCTGGCCGGAAGTCGGGAGCCGTGCGATGCAGAGGCTGCTTGTGGCGGGCACCGACACTTTCACCGAGGGATGGTTGGCCGTGCAAGAAGGAAACTATCGCTTCCATACCAGCCAAGCCAATGGGCTGACCGTGAAAATCGTCCTTCGGGAATATCTCGGCTGCGAAGTCGTCTGGGACTGATCCGGCAGGACGCATTCGTTTCGGCAGGCAGATGGATTTCGAAGTAGCGATTCAGACGGGTGAAACCGTCTTCGTGTCTACCAGCGCCTGCAAATGGTCTAGTAGCAGCTTGGGAATCTGCCCGCCGGTGAGAAGCACACCGGCCTCCATGTTCTGCTCCATCGCGTGGCCGGTCAGGTTGGCGCTGGTGATGAAACACATCTTGCCATCGGCAACGGCGACTTTGGCGTGAACGCGCCCGTCAGAGAACGGGGCGGCTTTGTCTCGCCAGGAATAAAGCCTCGCAGCGGAGACCAGCGTGCTCATCTTGCCAATCGCGTCAAACGAGATGCTGCCGCCGTGGTCCTGAGACAATTCGAGCAGCATGGAGATGACCACTCCGCGATCACTTGCCGCATTCAGCGCCTTGACGATGGTCGAGACGTTGTAGGCCACGAAGCTGGTGATGAACAGGGTCTGCTCAGCGGCGTTGATGACCTGCAGTAGCGTCTGCTCGGTTCGTCGAGCCGAGACGAAGGGTGTCGTCGGTCCCGTCCACACGAGTTCGGTGGATTGTTGATTCGTAGCCTTGGTGAAAACATGGCCGGCGGCGAGCAGCATCGATGCAAGCTCATCGGCGCTGACCTCACTGGCTCGCCAAGCATCGATGAGCTGATCCACAACCTCAGCAGCAACGGGGGTGCTGACCACGCCCGACAGCGCACCGGCTGCTTTGCTGGCATCGGTCCGACGAATCCGGCTAGCTATGGCCTGTACCTTCTCAGGAGAGACCAGACAGACCACAGCTGCGACGGCGTCCAAGAGCCTCTCCATGTCACAAGCCCTTGAAGAAAGCCGCGTCGATACGTTCCAGGGTCGGAACCAGCAATGACCGATCCAGGTAGCGATTGCCGCGCTCGCAGGAGGTCTCAGCCACCAGGCTACAAGCGTGGCACGCCGCAGCATGAAGTGAGCGATCTTTCTCGGGATCGTGCTCGGAGCAAAGCGGGTCAGAGGAGCAGATCTTCGAGCGATTCAAGGCTTGCTCCAATAGGCGACCCAGATTCTCCGGCTTGCCAAGATCGACGAGACCGCCCAGCGTTCCATCGGAGTCCGCCGCTGCCGTGTAGATGAGGATACCGGCCTGCGGACTCTCGCCCGAGGTGTCGGCATAGATTCGCTCGCGGATACTCGCTGCGTTGTAGCCGCACTCCAACGCCAGCTCACGAATCAGCAGGTGCGAGAGCGTGTGGAGCAGGGCGTAGCGAATGCCGGGGTAGCCCTCGTCAGGATCGAGATGACGTGAATTGCGCCATCCCCTGTGGCCTCCCCGGAGCATCTTGTCGACCTGCGCGACGGCAGGTAGTGCTTCCCATGCGATGAGTGCCTGCTCGTCGAACTGGATGAAGATACCCTCACCATGCACCTGGTTTGCGGGAACCCAATCCGGTTTGCTTCGTGAGAGGTTGGCCATCTGGGGCCGTTCGTTCGGGTCACCCGTTTCCTCGGGCGCCTCCACGCGAGTGAAACCGAGTAAGGCATTGACCTCGCGCAGTCGCTCCAGAAGCAGCACTCTGCTGATGTGCTTTGCAAAGGCCGGTGGCGTACCGACCTTCTTGCTCATGAAGTGCGGGTAGTCCGTGGGTGGGTTCGCCTCTGTCAGCACGTCCCACTCGGGGCCCTTGATGTCCGCCTCACCCACGACTTCCTGTCCGCCACCAGCACGGTGCGCCTCGATGGCCGACCAGATCGCCGCCGCTGGATATTTGTCGATCCCTGGCAGTGCCCCGGTCTTCTTCAAGGTCTTCACCGTCACCGACACTTCGGCTTCGGATTCCAGTTCCTCGAAGAACTCCCAACCATCCTGGATCAGCTGACTGAGCGGGTCGTTGGTCTGAGGAATCGCGAGCGCCGAGAGCGTGATCGGGAACCAGCTGTTCGTGGCTCCCAATAGCACCGCTCGTGCCTCCTCATCGCATTCGTGGTCGAAGTGGTCTAGATGCGGATGCCGTCCTCGGCACCCCGGCAGATTTTCTTTGCCAGCTTTACCAAAAGCCTGTGCAACAGTCCTTGCCGCACCGCAGGTGTCGCACTTCACCCACAAGTTTTCGGTTTGCAGCGACGCACCGCTTTCGAAGAAACGCAACGTGCCCTTGCATGAACTGTTGCCACCATGGACGAAGTAGTGCCAAGGAAAATCGTCTAGATGCCCGTTTCGACAAGCCAACAAAAGTCGGGCCGGCACTGCATCGGCATCTTTCGCAGCACCTTTCCCTTCCCAGCCACGGCAGCCTTTGTGAACGAAGCGGGTTCGCTCCGGCCTGAAGCGGTTCTCCTTGATCTCGAACAGACCGGCATCGAAGGGCGACAGCAGGCCGCACTTCACGCACCGCATCCAGCGCGGGAATGGCCGGACGGGGACGCCGATGTTGGCCTCGGCCGACCAGACGTCGACGAGTTCACTCTTCTGGAACGGCGGCATCCGCAGGTTCTCGACCTGCGACCCCAGAACCTTCCGAACGGCAGCAAGCAATCGTGCCTCTTGGATCGGCTGGCAACGATCCTTTTCCCAGCGGTCGATGCCGAGTGTCACGACGGAAAGGCTGGGCAGGTCGATCAGCGCACCGGGGCCATAAGTCCACAGCAATTGGCTTGGGCGTACTTCGCCGACTGGCGTTTTGTTGTTGATGATCATGTTCAATCCTCATCCTTCGTGGCGGGACGAGGCTTCCAGTCGTGATCGTCCGTGATATGGCTCGTGTTCATGATTAGACGCACGCCGGGCTCGACCTCTCGCATCGACATCGGCACAGTCCAGTTGTCCCAGGCTTGAAGTCCTGGCGACTTGATCAATGCCACAGTCTTGTCTTTTTCGGGGCCGCGTTTTTCATAGGCCAAGATCCGACCGCCCTTGCTGACTTCTTTCGCCCATTCGTCGGCGCGTTCTTTCAGCTCAGTCTCGGCCAACTGCTTACGCGAGTTGTCTTCAGCGACATTGCCCGCGCGAGTCGCCAATACCTTGATGGCATCGAGGATCTCGGCCTGATTGGACATGCTCAATTGGCCAGCGCCTTCGTTCGGGCTGAATTCGTCGTTCTCCAAACGCATCAGGCTCAACAGCGAGCCCGTCAGGCCACGATCCATTGCGCGCGGTGAGAATGGCGTTACCGATTGCGCCTCGACGTGTTTGTAGAACGTGGCGTGGTAATGCTCGAAGGTTTCGTAATGCGACAGGTCACGCGGTCTGGCCCAAGTCAGCACCGTGCAGACCAAGCCCGGGAAAGAACGCCCGACACGGCTGGTGGCCTGAATGTATTCGGCTGTTCCCTTGGGTTGCCCGTTCACAGCCATCAGTCCGAGCCGGTTTACGTCGACACCCACTGACAGCATGTTCGTTGCCAGCACCACATCAATGGCGCGCGTGTCGCCCTCTTGCCACTTGGTCACGTATTTGCCGGCTACAGCATCGAACTCGGATTTGAACTTCACCTCGAGGTTGTCGAGGTACTTCGGGATGTCCTGGCTGGAGACTCGTGAGGTCAGCTCGCGAATATTGCTGACGCTGCGTTGCGCCAGCGCGGGGCGCTCGACCATGCTCATCTGCACCCGGTAGGAACGCGTCTGCACGTCGTCCTCGGCCAAGCGCTTCATACCCCCCAGCTCTCGCAGCGAGTTGAAGTAGCCGACCATGGTCATGTAGGGGTCTGCGGGCTCGCCGAAGCGGTCGAACAACGCCTGAGCAGCGGTCAGGAATGCCGTGTAGACGCGAATCAGCATCGCAGGTCGTGAACTTCCGGGAGAGCAGACCCCGAGGTAGCGCCGTCCCGGCTTGTCCTCGATGGGTCGTTGGACAGAGAAGTAGTTGTCCTCCACGTCCAGTCCATGAGGCGGGAACACCGACACTTGGCGCATGAAGACGTTGTTCACTTGCTCGCGGGCCTTACGCACCGTGGCGGTCGACGCGATGATCTTCGGCTTGACCATACGATCGCCAAACTTCCAGCCGCACAGTTCGTCCACGGCCGTCTCGTACAGGCCAACCATGGTGCCGAGCGGCCCACTGATCAGGTGGAACTCGTCCTGGATGATCAGATCTGGCGGTCGGATCGGGCTGATATTCTTGACCTTGGTCGCACTGAGCCCCCTGCCTGCCTGATGGTTGCCATTGCAGTCCGCGCCTTGCCATAGCAGGCCGTGCCGCTCGCATTCCTGGCCGACCCGACCGAACAGCGTGCGCACTTGGCCCCGCCACGCCATCATGGCGAACTTGTCCACGGTGGCGATCATCATCGTCGGGGGACGGTGGTAGATCTCCTCGTCCACGACGAGCACCGGGATGCCCGGGTGACGGAGCTTGCTGGACTTGCCCTTCGAGAAGTCGCAGCGGCCTTTCTTGTCGCCGCAGTAGACGAAGGTGCGCCCACAGCCCTTGTCGACCTCCACGTCGCGCCCAGGGGCGACTTCCGAGCCACACCAGGGGCAACTGGTCAGTTGCGCGGGAGACGCCGCCCCGGCGTTGTACTTGCCGGGGTTGCGGATGTCCTCGATGGCCCGATGGCTGTCCTCGGTCGTGCCGGGGGTCACCTTGTTGCCCACCCACAGTCCGATGGTGAAGGGCTCGGTACCGAGCGATTCGTCACCCTTGGCCAGCGCCTCGCGTCGCAGCACCTCCATCGCACAGATCAGTGCCGTGGCACGCTGGAACTGCTGCAGCGTCAGAAGCCGCAGGGTGTAACGCATGATCACGGCCAGACCGCGCGAACCGTCGTAGCCGCCCAGGTTGCCCTGCATGCGCCGAATGGCCATGGTGAAGGCGGCCACACCCAGGTACGCCTCCGTCTTGCCACCACCGGTGGGGAACCACAGCAGGTCGGCATGGGCTTCGACCGGTTGCACGCGATCAGGGTGCGTGGGGTCGGCCAGCGAAGGGATCGACAGCAGCAGGAAGGCCAACTGGAACGGGCGCCAGCTGCGGTTCTTCAGCACGTCGAACTGCTCGACGGTGACGTCCTTGCCGCGCCGGATTTCGAGGGCGTACTGACTACGCACGCGCTGTGTGGCCATCGCCCGGTTGGCGAAACGGAAGGCTGCCAACGCTCTCTCGTCGCTCTTGAGCGTATCGATGCCCTGCTGCAGACGCGTGTGGATCTCCTGGCACCGATCCATCGCCTGTCGAGCCTGCGCGTCGTAGCCGAGCACGTCGACACTGACCCGAGCACGCTGCTCGTCGATCCACGCGGCGTAATCCTTGGTCAGCAAATTCAGGGCATCGACCAGTGGATCGATGTCCAGGTTGGCGAGGCGCTGCATGTCGAGCAGACCACTGCTCACCATCTCCTTCATCGCCGGTCGGTCGGCAGGATCGAGGCCCGGCGTCTCGGTGACCTGCACCTCGTACTGCGGCATGACGGCGGTACGCACCTCGGTGGCCAGTGTCACGTCATTCGCTGTTTCGGCGTGAACCGCGACGCCATGGCCCACAGCAAACTCCACCCGGTTGCGGTAGATCATCTCCAGCGACTCCCGTTCCGGGTCCATGCCGTCCGCATCCAGTACGGGCCGGCGGCGGAAGATGGCGCGCTTGGAGGCTTCTGCTTCCGATCGAACGATCAGCTCCGGCTGAAAGACCCAGGCGGAATCGCGGTTGGTCTCGGGTTCCTCCTGTGCATTGACCAGGAACAGTGTCACCAGGCGGTCACCATTCGCGTTCTTGGCACGCACGGAGCCTTGCACCCGCACTTCGGGATAGCTCTTGTCTGGCGCCTGATGAGGGATCACACCTTCGGTGAGTGGCAGCACCAGCTTGCCGCCGCAGGGGATGCGTTGCCAGACCTTCGCCTTGGTCTGCTCCTCGGCACCGGTCTCCTTGTTCTTGCGGGTGCGGAAGATCTCGTGCTCATCGCTGCGCTCATAGCGACCCCAGCGCACCTCGATCTCGATCCGTTCGGCGTCACCATCCACACAAAAGGTCATGCCGAGACTGCTCGGCACCAGCGACTGATTGCTGGCTGCGTCGATCTCGTCTGCTGCATCGGATTCGGGCTCGACACGGCCCGTCGCCGTGCCGAACTCCGCGCCGGGTTCATGCTGACCTGGTGCTTTTGGATCGGTAGGCTCCTCGGCATCCTCGTTTGCCAGCGGCCCTTCGAGTCCTTCGATGCCGCCCTGTGCCGCCTCACGCGGAGCGAGCTTGCCCACCAGATAGCGATCCCGCACACCCATGTCGACGATACGTTCATGAGGACCGCTAGCCGGACCTAGCAGATCGTCCATCACGGCCAGTTGCAGCAATTCGCGGATGTAGGCGAGTTCCTGCTGATGCTGGGGTGAACGGGCGTCAGCCCCGACCGTCGGCACGTCGGCGATGGTCTTGTGTAATGCCTTGGGAAGGGCTTCGAAGAAATCGGTCCACTGGACCCGACCAATACTTCCCGAAGACGGTGGCGTGAGTGCAGTGAGGCCGATCGAGACGGGGTCGGTGACCGACAGCAGTCGGTCGAAATAGAGCGTGGTGGTTTCGAGATCAGAACGAACCCGCAGCACACGCCCGACACGGGTGATGCTACCAACGGGGTTCAGGACGAGAACCCAGTCGTCTTCCTCGATGGCTTGGTAGAGAGAACGCTCACCCTTCAGAACCAGGATGTAGGGCGCGAGCCTAGGATCAGTGCCGAGGCCATGATCGATGGCGATCCATGCGTTGGGGTTCGTGTTGTGTGCCATGCCAGTTTCCCTCAGGCGCTTCGAATAGGAATCAGCGTCCCGAGGTACGCTTTGTTGTCTGCTCTGGTCTTCTTCTCATAACCCAGCGCGTCACAGACCGCTTCGATCTTCTGGCAGAAAACGTCCGCGTTAAGCGGAATCATCCAAAGCTCGCCTTTGGTTGGTTCCTCCCGGTTGGTGCTTTGCCACTGCACCTCATCGTTCAGAGGATGCTCGGGCCTGAACGGATGAACATTGAAGATCTTGTGGTCGACCTGGGTGATCCAGGACGCGCCCACTTCCGTGATTGCACCCCATGACACCTTGGTGTTCTCGCTCGTCACGAAGAGGACGAATATTTTCTGAGTCGAATAGCTCTCTACGAAAAACTCTCTCAAATAGTCGTAGACACCCCTGCCTTCCGGTACGCGGCAGATTTCATCGTCACAATTCGTATACAGGATGTCCTCGGCTGGCACGTTGTTGTGCAGGAGCATCTGATAAATGATGTCGGCGAACGGTTTGTCAGGATACGTCTGACTGATGAGTATCTTTTTCTTCTGGGAATCGATGAGCGACTTCAGCCCAAGGTCTGGGCTGTTGTCGTTTATCGATTTTGTGATGGCACCTTCGATCGCTTCGCGAGACAAACCAGAGCCAAGGTCCAGCAGGTTGTTGGCGGCTTCTTCGCTTGCCTTCCTGCGGAAGGCATCGACATTGCGCCGGAGCCGTTCCTCATTGTCTTTTTGCTCGTCCTGCTTTTGCTGCTCCTTCTTCGCTTTTCCTATGTCTGTGAAAATTTCTCGCTTTCTCAGAATCTCTGCCAGCAGCTCCTTCCTCACATAGTCCAGGACTGCGATATATCGCGGATCGTCAGATTTGTATCCCTGACGGTTGCTCAATGCCATATCCGGCAGTTCGGTCCGCTCGAACAAGTCGACGTGTAGTTGCCCAACGACATAAACCTCATTCAACTTGTTCTGGCCAACGACAGGCAGGATATTGAACTCCCCCATCTTTTTATTCGCGAACAGTGAGATGAAGTTGTCAGGAAAATCCGACATCTCGGCTTTGCGACCTCGCGTCGTTTTGTATGTCCCGATCCAACCGGCGATCTGAAGGGTGTATTCGTGCTCGACCCCTTCGTTGTCCTTCATGACCAGGGGAATGGCTTTCTCGTCCCTGCTGGTGACCAGGTCCGTTCGCCTTTGTGGATAGATATCAGGTACGAGGCCGATCAATGGCGAATACTCATCGCCAAGCGTTATCAGCGTGCCAAGCTCTGCCATCACGTTTCTGTCGAAATCGTCGATGATCTCGGATTCCTGCCCCCTGATGACGTGGATGCGAAAATCAGCATTGATCAAGGGAAAAATCTTCAGAAGATTGCGCTTTACGGCAGCAAGCGTCTTGTGGAGTCTGTACTGCGGGTTGCGCATCACGATGGCGGAGCCATGGTCTACGACATGATCGAAAGTGATGTCGGCGTCGGCAATTGCTTTGAGCTTGCTGCCTTCATCTGGATGGCGAGAAAGGACGAATCCCGACTTCTCGCCGTCTGCCACGGTCAGGATGTCGACATTCTCGGAGACCGACAGCGCCGCCAGCTTTCCTACGCCCTTGCGACCCATTTTTCGGCGAGCTCCGGACTTGGAGAACGAGTCGGCTTCCTTGATTCGTGAAACGCCCGCCACATTGAGATAGTTGGCAATATCCCCCTTCTCATAGGACATGCCATGGCCATCGTCTTCAACCCGGATGTCATCCTTGTTGGCAATGATGTAGACGTTCTTTGCGTCTGCGTCATACGCATTGGCGATCAACTCCGCCAGCACGTAGTAAATGTTCGTGTAGAGATTCGGGCCGAGCAGTTCCAGGATGCGCGGATCGACATTTAGTTGATACTCTTTCATCCTTTCGCCCCCTCGGTCACCACTCGATAACGCGCTCCGCGCTTCTCTCCCTGGCGCTCAATCCTGTTATCCGCGATAAGCTCGGCAATCGCAGCGTTCCATTGGCCGTCGGTGATGCCGATGGCAGAGACGATATCGGACTTGGCGTGCCATCCGGGATGGGCCTTCATGTATTCAACGATGGCGTGGGTTGGGCCTGCCTGATAGCTGGCTCGCTGTTCGGCGGCTTTTCGGTAGGTTCCATCGTTGGCCGATGCGCTGTCGAAGTCGAATGACGGCTGTCGCGAGGGCTTGTTCTCCGAAGAGGTGACACGAGGTTTGCGCGACCCGGTGCCGGTAGTCTTGCCGTTGTGCAAGCCTGCAGTGACTTCTTCCTCGTAACGCTGACGGTTCAATTCCGACAGCCGCCGCAGCACTTCGACGCGGGCGGTCTCCGAAATGGTGAAGCGGACGCGGTCCTTCTCCGGCAGATACGGTACTTCGTGGAATCCGTGGTCTAGGTCAAGATCCTCCCAGCCATACGCCTGGAGAACCAGTTGGTTCATTTCCTGGTGTAGGGCGCGGAGGTGCAGAATGTTCAGCTCAGAATTAGTTGGCTCATGAAATCTGTTGTACAGGTCCGTCAGTCCGACTTCACTTTTGAGCTCGTATTCAAGTCTGGCTTGATAGTACCGATCGCCAATATCACGCAAAGACCCCGGCTCAGCAGGCAGGGGAAACGTGCTAACCGCCTTGGAAGGGGCATATCGGATGCCGCTACCCCACATGCCTGTGCAGACATCCCAAGCCCAAACGTTGTGCACTGTGGACTGAAGGACAGCGAAGATGCCGGGGCACTCCGTGATGAAGACGACCAATTGGTCGCTCAGGATGCCATCGTTCTTCACCCAAGTGAGCTGAACATCTTTTGCTGCACGCGCCGCAACGAGCACGCGCTCGTATTTGGAGATCTTGGCGTAACTCGACAGCCGCTTGTCCCAAAATTTCCAATAGTCAGACTCGTGGACTTGCTTAGTGAGCGTATCGCGGTAAGGCTTGACTCGCTCTGTCACAATACTGAAGCACTCAGCGAATTCTTCAGCGGCGGACCTCGGCATAGTGCCGAAATCTATGACCCATCGCGTGGGTTGTTGCTGTACCTGAGTATTGACGTCAGCGCCTGTGAGGTACGGCTTCACCACAATGCTGTTCTTGACGTTTTTGGCGATAAGTGCCCTGGCCTCATCGGGCGCAAGCAAGAACCCTTCACCGTTTATGTACGAGCCAGCGAACGACTCCACAATACGTGACTTGAGAGCACGTATCTCTCTTGCTGGAGCCTCGCCAGTGGTGAAATCCCACTGGATACGTGCAACTTCCCTGCCGTCGAGTGCATACTTCCCCCTCCAGTTCGCACCAGACGTCACCCAACAAAGAATTGCTATCGATACTCCGGCCTTACCTGGCCATGGCATGCTCGTGACTGCGCTAATCAATTGAGCGCAATCGGATGCAAGACCGCGCAAACCAATCGTGGCATTGTCGCCGTCACAGATTGAGTCTGTTGAGAGCAATCCAGCCGCACCGAGCGGAGTGTTCAAGAGTTGGTGGGCACGCAGCAAGAAGTACGCGCAAAGATCTGCAGCGCCTTTCCTATCGTGGGCGATGCCCGCGACGACCGCTTTGCGATAGCGTTCGCCAAGGATTGTCGATATTTTCTTTCCCCCGAGAAACGGCGGGTTACCAATGATCGCGTGAAATCCACCGCTGCCGCGCGCGAATACCTCTGGAAACTCTAGCGGCCAATGCACTGGATTGCGGACTGGTTTGCCTGGCGGTAGATCGACACTCAAGGACTCACGCGCCCGTTTCACGATGGCATTGAGGGCGTTGCGATCGCCCGCGACTGCCAGACCGGCTTGGATGGTCAGCATCGTGACAGCAGCCTCAACCGCGGTTGCATTGCCACCCGAAGCCAGCACCTCGCCGATGAACGCATCAGCGATGTTTTCAGGCACTTCGAGCCTGCGCCGTGCATCGGCGTCCAGATGCGCCATGGCTTCCACATCGCGGATGTCGCGGATGGGCTTCTTGCGCAACCGCTGGCGCAACTCGATCGCTTCAAGTACCGCCCGCTCGATGTTCTGCCCGAACAGGCGTTGCTGGCCTTTCCCGGTCGGTGTCATCGAGAGCTCGGTGAGCTGATCCAGACGATGGATGCCGAGCAGACTGTCGCCGCAGCGCAGATTGTGGTCGAGGAAGCCGAACGGACGCCCCTTGGCCAGCGTCACCAGCCAGATGGAGAGCTTGGCGAGTTCGACCGCCAGGGGATTCAGGTCCACGCCGTAGAGGCAGCGCTCGGCGATGAGGCGGCGGGCAATCACAGTGCGGGCCTCGGTGTCGCGGGGCAGAAGCTCCTTGGTGCCCGGCGAATCCAGGACTTCGCCATCCACGCTCACCGTCTTTCCACTGCCTTCGGCCAGGGACCAAGCCTCGACCAGGCGATCGGCCAGCCAGCGGCAGGCCTGCACCAAGAAGGCGCCCGAGCCCATGGCTGGGTCGCAGATCTTCAGGTCCAGCAGTTCGGCGGGGGATTTCAGCACCCACTGCTCACGCGGGGTGCCCTCTGCCGGCCCCACGTAGGCGATCGGCGTCAACGTCTCGGTGACGATGGCCTCGGTGAGCGATTTCGGGGTGTAGTGGGTGCCGGTCTCGCGCCGGTCGGAGCCGGTGGTGACGATGAACGCCCCGGCGGGATAGACCAGCGGATAACCCCATGGATCGATGCGTACCAGATGGGCAAAGGGCTTGATGCGGTTACGAAGGCTGGTATCCCCATGGCAGGCGGCCAGCAGACGGTCGGCAAGTGTGTCGTCGACTGGCTTGGCCAGATCGTTGCGTACACGGCTGGCGGAACTGCCGGAACGCTCCTGGAGCAGTTGGGCAAGGCATTCGGCGCCTTCGAGGCGGGCGGATTCCAGTTCGGCCAACTTGACCCAGGGGGCTTTGGCGTTCTTGGTGCCATCCAGTTCCAGCGTGACCTCGGCGGTTCGCTTGACGGTACGCTCCAGCAAGCCCTCATAGACGTAGCCGATCTGTTCGACGTCCAGTGCGCGGTAGGACAGTGTTCGGCCCTGGAATTGCTGAATGGCCTCGAGCAACAGCAGCACGGTGCGGTTGTCGATCGGCAGCGGCTTGGCGATGTCAGTGCGCCAGTCGGAGCCCTTGGCGCGGCCCTCGAGGAAAGGAAAGCGATCCGGGTCGAACAGCGAGCCACCCAGTGCGGGCAGACGCAGGTTCTCATGCTCGATGCCACCAAATACGGCGCGGAATATGGCCAGCAGGCGCGACCAGGCATCCCAGCGGCGTTCGAGGATCTCCTCGGATTCCTTGCGCAAGTGCATGCGCAAGGTCGAGAGCGCGTAGTTGGCCTCGTAGCGTTCATCGCCGAGCAACAGCAAGCCACGCTCCTCGGCGGAGAGCAGGAATACCAGACGCATCATCACCGTCAGCGCGGCTTCGTAGAGTTCCGGCTCCTTCACGTCGCGCAGCAACGCGCGGTCGCGGTCCTGGTCGGCCTTGTCGAGCGCCTGGATCAGCACTTCCACGGCGCGCCGCACCTGCTCCCCAAGGGCATCGGTGACTTCGTCCTGATACTTCAACGAGCGGTCGAACAGTGCCGGCAGTTGCTCGGCTTCATCGACGAAGAAGCGACGAATGCCCAGCAGATGCACGAAGGCTTGCAGGGTGATGGGCTCCTGACTCCAGATGCGGGCGTACCAGCTGGCGAAGGTGGTGACGGCGCCCACTGAGGCGTCGACCAGCATCCAGCGCTCGCCATTGGTCATTAGCCCGAGGCGGCAGCCTGTGGCGCGGCACAACTGAACCATGCGATCGGCCGGAGTGGCAGCCCATCCGTCCAGCTTCAGGGTGGCATCGAGGTCGACGTCCTGACTGTAGGTGTGGATGAGCATCAGCGGCTTATTGCCACGCTGCTCATCGATCACCGCGAGGTCTGGGGCCAGCATGACGCCATGCTCTGGCAGGGCGGCACTCAGGTTGGCCGCGCACCAGTCGGCGCGCTTCAGGACGTCGGCTTTGCCATCCTCATCGAGTTCCAGGCCACGCGCCAGCACCTCATCGATCCAGGCGGCGTGCAATTCGTCGAACTGCGGGTCGTCCGTCTCCAGTGCCTCGCGCCATTCCTCGTAGGCCTGACGCAACCGCTTGCGCTTGATTCCGTCGAGCTCTTCCAGGCCTTGGGGAAAGGCCTCCTTGAGAACGGGGACGGCGAGGAACGGGCCGGAGATCTCGATCAGCGCCAGCCAGTCGTGGTGCAGGTCGTGATTGCTCATGCCGCACCCCCTTTCATGGCTGATTCGGGAAGCAGGAAGACGACGGCGACCGGGAAGGTTCGATCATCGAGCTTGGCATAGCGGGTTTCGATGGCCTGGACCTCATGGATGCGCTCGGCCGGGATGCGCGCGAGGCGCGCCTCCAGCGCGGCGGTATCGCGCCTGAGCTGGGTGCGCTCGTCCTCGGTGAACAGCGACATCTGCTCGGGCTGCTGGTCCTTTTTCAGTTCACTCTGGATTGCCTTCTCGAGCTCGTCCAGCACGGCACCGATGTCGTCCAACTCTCGTTGCTTGCGGGTCTGCAGTGTGTTGGCCAGAAACTTGAGTCGATCCTTCGAGCGGGAGTCGACTGCCTGCAGGATGGCGGGTCGAGTGCGATCGAAGCGCACCCGAAGGGCATCGAACAGCGAATCGTTCGCCGTGATGGGCTGCGCCTCGTCCAGCCACTGCTGGACACGCGTGACGCCCTCTTCGCGGCGGAACGACTGATCGCGCAGATAGCCGCCCGAGACGGTCAGTTCCTCGTGAAGGCGATGGTGGTTGCCACCGGTGATGATCAGTCGCGAGATGACGACCACAGCCGGACCCTCGATGCTGCCATCCGGCAATGTGCGCACGGTGACGCGATGGAGTTTCTTCACGTCATCCTGCGCCCAGACCTCGGCGCGCAACAGCCGTAGGCACATCTGCACCAATCGATGATTCAGGTGGACCAACACGACATCGTCTCGCCCCTTGGCCACGGCGTGGTCGAAGGTGATGGGGCGTATCTGCTGGGTATGCGGGTGACGCAGGCCCTCCAGACAGCGCGCCCATGATCCCGAGAGGGGTGGCATCCTGAATGCGCTGCCTTGGGGTGCATCTGCGAGGGCGACGGGTTCCAACGGGGGGCGGCCCGCTAGCGCGAGACCAGTCTTCACCGCCATCTGGACGTTATCGGGCGTGAGGTGAAAATCCTGCTGGGTGGCGAGGAGTCGTTCATGGAGCTTGGCGACGCGCTCTTTCAGCTCGCGTTCGGCGCGCACGAAGCGCCGGGCCTTGGCAATCTTGGCCTCCGCGAGGCGGGTGTCCAGATCCTTCAGCGAGCCTTCGATGAGCCCGGACATCTGGGGCGCGATGACCGGATTGACGCTGCCCATGTCGGCGCGCATCGACTCAAGTTTGCGCAGCGCACGCAGAATGTCGTCACCATGGCCACCGACCGATGCATGGCCTTTGTCCCCGCCGTCGACGGGGTGCCAGATCAGCACCTCTTTCTCGCGTTGTCCGTGACGGTCGATACGCCCGTTGCGCTGCTCCATCACGTTGGGGTTGTAGGGGATCTCCAGGTGGATGAGGCAATTGCAGTGGTTCTGCAGGTCGATACCTTCGGAGGCCGCATCCGTGGCGAGCAGGATGCGGACGGGGGAATCCTTGGGAGATGCCTGGAAGGCTGCCTTGATGGGCTCACGCTCATCCTGAGTGAGTCCTCCGTGGAGCAGACCGAGTCGTTCGCCACCGAAACCATGGCTGGCGAGGATCTCGTGCATCCACTGGTGGGTGGTGCGGTATTCGGTAAACAGGATCACCCGGCGATCGTTCCACTGACCTCCCGGTTTCAGATTGGCTGAGAGCCAATCGAGGATGGCTCTGGCCTTGGAATCGGTCTGGTTCTTGGCGCGCTGCGCCCATTGCCTCAAGTCGGCCAGCATCCGTTGTTGCTCTTGCGTCAGCGGTTGGGAGCGGCGGGATGCCTCCTCGACGGCCTCCGATTGAGCATTCTCGACTTCCTGGTCGTTGGCGTAATCCTCGTCTGCTTTCAGGATGGCTTTGCGCAGGATGCGCTCGGCCATGGCATCTCGAGCCTTGGGCTTGGCGCCATTCGACAGCGAGGCGACGTGCTTCTCGAGCGTGGAAGCGAACGCGGCGGGCGACGAGAAGATGCGCTTTTTGAGCAGTTGATTGACGAACGAAGTGCCGAATGTGCTGCCGGTCTTCTCCGCGTCTTTTTCGCGGCTGGCACAGTAATCGTTCAGCTTCTGGTGGATCTCCCGTTCCTCATCCGTGTATGGGACCGCCAGCGCCTGGAGCTTGCGCTGGGCATACAGGGGTTTGCCGTCAGCATCGACGAGATCGCTTTTCAGGCGACGGATCATCACCTGACTCAACTGCTTCTCGTCAGGGAGGATGTTCCGGGCGAAGCGCTGGTCGTCCAGCAACTCCAGCAGTGAGGTGAACGATTCGGTGTATCCGTTGTGCGGCGTTGCGGTCAGGAACAGGCGATGCTGGAAGTGTGGACTGATCGCGCGGATGAAGCGCGTCCGCTGACTCTCGAGGGCGTAGTGAGCCCCGGCGGCGGGGGCGATGTTGTGCGCTTCGTCGACGACCAGTAGATCGAACTTGCGCGGATGGCCGGCATGGGGCGGCAGGACATCCCGCATGGCGCGCAGCCCCTCGCCACTCTTGACCCAGTCCATCGAGGCGATGAGGCGCGGATGAGATGTCCACGGATTGGCGTGGATGCCGCGTTCGCGCCGCAATTGCTTGATGTAGGCAGTGTCGACCACGCGGAAGTCGAGGCCGAACTTCTCCAGCATCTCGATGCGCCATTTCTCCTGAAGGGATGCAGGACAGATGATCAAGACGGTGCGGGCACGGTGCCGGAGTAGCATCTCCTGGATTACCAGCCCCGCCTCGATGGTCTTGCCCAAGCCGACGTCGTCGGCTATGAGCAGGTTGACGCGGGCCATGTCGATGGCGCGTACCAGAGGGTCGAGCTGAAAGTCCTCGATGCTGACGCCACTGCGGAACGGTGCCTGCAGAAACCCTCGGTCTGCATTGGTGGCGGCGCCCCATCGCACCGCATCCAGGAAGGCTTCGAGCGTGTCGGAGTCGTCTTGCCCGGTAATGGAAGGCAGGCCCGCACGCTCGATGACTTGTGCGCCGGGTTCGATCTCCCAGATGACTTCCAGCTCCTCGCCGAGACCGTCCTCGTCGATAGAGGACAGCGTCACGCAGTTCTGCGAGATTGAAGCCGACTCCAGTTTCGAAGAGGCGACATCTGCCACGACCCACTGGCGCCGACGAACCTCGACCAATTGGCCGGGCTCGGGACGAGCACGGTAGGTCTGGTGCTTCTGATCGTTCGAGATTTCCATGTGGTCGGCCATCTTCCTGTTCAGTTCTTCTTGTGCGCGCCAGCAGACGATGTGCAGCGCTTTGTTTTTGCGATGGCGACCGCCTGTGCGACGGTATCCGTGGCTTCGATCGGGGACTCGTGTTCCCAGAATCGCAGTACCGTCCAACCGCTTTCGAGAAGCCTCGAATTCGTGTCGGTGTCCCTGAGGCGATTCGCCTCAATCTTCTGCCGCCAGAACTCTGCGTTCTGTTTCGGCCAGGTCGCATGCTTGGGGCATCCGTGCCAAAAGCACCCATCGACGAAGACGGCGATCTTCAACCCCGGGAATGCCACGTCTGCGACGCGGCGAGGTTTCTTCAGGACCTCGTAATCGACTCGGTAGCGCAGGCCCCTCCGGTAAAGCTCACTTCGTAGCGCGATTTCGGCATCAGTCCCTTTCTGCCGAACCTTCGCCATGCGGCGACTGGTCTCGGGGGACGAGGGCTGAATGCGCGACATCGGAAGCCCTCGTCAGCTCGTCATCGGGCCGTGACCGATGCGATATGCGTGTTGATGCTGCGCGCGATGGCACGACCGAGATCGACGGGAACCGCGTTGCCGATGAGCCGCCCGAGAACCTTGAAGCTCACTTCGCCGTCATCCGGCACGAACGCGTAGTCGCGTGGAAAGCTCTGGAGGATCGCTGCCTCCCTCAACGAGATGGCTCGGTCCTGTTCTGGGTGCCCGAAACGGCCATTGCCAAAGCCGTAGCATTGCGTGGTCATGGTCGGGGCGGGTTTGTCCCACTCCATGCGTCCATAGACGCCCGGGTAGGTGCGTCCACTCTCGGCGCGGTGACAGTCGGCAACGAGATCATCCGGCCAATCGCGCCAAGTTCCACCGGGCTTCGAAACTTTGATCCGCCGAAGATTCTTCTCGGAAAGCGTCGAGGTGACGTGCAATTTGTCCCTTGGGGCCGCCTCGCCCGCGCTCAATGGGCGCAAGCGGCCGATGGCTTGACGAACCGTCTTTGGTTTCTCGTGCGTCGGTTCGATCATCTTGATGTCGCCATGCTTCGATGCCAGTAGCACCATGCGCCGCCGCATCTGTGGCACGCCATAGCGGGAGCTGTCGACGACATCGAACCAGACGTTGTAGCCGAGCCGCTTCAGCGTATCGACGAAGTCATGAAATACCTCGTGTTTCGCGACGGTGGGGACGTTCTCCATCGTGATGACATCGGGTTTGGCGCCTTTGGCGAGACGCGCGAACTCATACAGCAAGCCCCACTTGCCATCCTTCCCGTCCAGTTCGTAGCGCTGTGCGTAAGTGGAGAAGGGTTGGCACGGGGCGCAGCCCGCGAGAATCGTGAGGTCAGCGTCACCGAACAGCGCTTTCAGTTCGGGCGCGGTGACCTTGCTGATGTCCCGCTCAACGAATCGGGCCTGGTTGTTGGATTCATAAGGAAAGCGGCAGGCTGGGTCCAGATCGATACCGGCGACCACGGGCAGCCCTTCCAGCACGAAGCCGTGCGTCAGCCCGCCCGCTCCGCAGAACAAATCCACACAAGAAATCGTTGTCACATCAAATCTCCTGCTTCCACTTCGATACTTGAACGAAGTAGGCGAAACCCATGGCAAACCAGTACCTCATTCCTTGCCCTTGCTCTCGGCATCCGCCGCCCCTCCAGAACGGGCCCATTCATCCACTTCTTCGGTCTTGAATTTCCACAGCCGGCCGATACGGTGAGCCGGCATGTTCCGCTTGCTGATCCATGCATAGACGGTGTCCTTGCTGACGCCGAGATACTCTGCGATCTCCTCGACCGACAACCAGCGATCTGACATGACATGAGCTTCCATCACAGGGTGGGGCGGAGTACGGGCAATGTTGAGATATTACATCAACCGGCCCACTTGAACAGCCGAATTAGCCCGATTGGACCTGGTTTGAGCGGATTTCATCGGACTTGACGGCCTCATATCTCACCCGGGCTCAGCATGTAGACGCAGCCAGTCATGACGTGAAGCTTCGGGCCTGACATATGGAGGTGAGACCGGGAATCCGGTACGGCACCGGTTCCGATTCTTTGCAGCATGGACATCCGCTCTTCCACACCATCACGCCATTGCCTTAGCTGGAAGGAATGGCACGATGGGACAGACCAACCGCCGCGCATCCGCATGGCCTTCGCTGGTCGTGCTGCTGGCCGTGTCGCTCTCGGCCCTGCAGCGCGCCATTGCCGACGACGCTCCTGAGCGTGAGCAGCTCGCTGCGCTCGCCCGCCAACTCGACCTGATCGACCGCATCGCCGAGCACGCCGCCAGTACCGCTCCCCAGGAACGCGCCCGCTACCACTTCGACTACGCCCGGCTGCGCGCAGACCTGAAGCGCGTCCGCGCCGGCCTGCAGGACTACCTCGTGCCCCAGCGCGCCCAGCCGCGCGATCCCGTCCCGTTGGCCGGCGATTACGTCCGCCACGACCGCGCCGACGACGAGGCGCCATCGCCATGACGCCCTCTGCCGATCAGGTCGCCGCCTTCCAGGCCAACGGCGGCTTTGCGCCTTCGGCCGTCGCTGCCGTGGTGCTGGGCTTCGTGTTCGCCGTGTTGCTGCTGTGGGGCGTGTGGGCCATGCGCACCGCCTACGTCGGCTGGGCCGAGCACCGCATCACCGAACGTCAGTTCCTCGCCGTCGTCGTGCGCTTCGTGGCGATGTACCTGGTGCTGACGTTCTTCCTCCTCTCCTGACCGTCACGAAGGGCCATACGCCATGAACACGCCAACGACATCCCATCGCATTCCGTCCCGCATCGTCGCACCGCTGCTGCCGCTGGCGCTCGCGGGCCTGCCGCTGTCGGCCTTCGCGCAGGGCCTGCCGACCATGGAGGACCCTTCGCGCGGCCAGGGCAGCGGCATCCTGCAGACCTTGCAGAACTACGGCTACGACATCGTGCTGCTGATCGCGCTGCTCGTGGTCGCCTCGATGTTCGTCGGTGTCTGCTATCACGCCTACACCCGCTACTCGGAGATCCACACCGGCCGCGCCACCTGGGGACAGTTCGGCCTGACGGTCGCCGTGGGCGCGATCCTCCTGGTGGTCGGCATCTGGCTGCTCACCAAGGCCACCGGCGTGCTGTGAGGGCGGCAAGCGATGGCCGTCCCTTCGGAGACCCCGCAAGACACGCTGGTGACCTTCCTGCCGCACCGGCTGAACCGCCAGCCGGTGGTCGTGCGCGGGCTGACCGCCGACGAGTTGTGGATCTGCACCGGCCTGTCGGCCGCAGCCGGATTCGCGCTCGGCCTGCCGCTGGCCTGGCTCACGCACAGCATCGCCATGGTGCCGACGCTGATCGTCGCCGGTATCGCGCTGGGCGTCTTCGTCGGCGGCGGCTTCCTGCGCGCGCAGAAGCGCGGCCGGCCCGACACCTGGCTGTACCGGCAGCTCCAGTGGCGGCTGGCATTGCGGCACCCGGCGCTGGTGGCACTCCTGGGCGGGCAGCGCTTCATCACCCGCTCGGGCTACTGGACTACCCGGCGCAACGACGATCGAGGTGCGCCATGAGCCGTTTCAAGAACGAGGTTGCGCACCTGCAGGCGCACGTGAAGACGCTGCGTCTGGGGGCCGGCGCGCTGTTCGTAGTGGCGCTGCTGCTCGGCTTCGGCTGGTGGAGTGCGCCGAAGAGTCTCACCATCCATGTGCCGCCGGACCTGCGCTCGGGCAGCACGCGCAAGTGGTGGGACGTGCCGCCCGAGAGCGTGTATGCCTTCTCATTCTACATCTGGCAGCAGGTACAGCGCTGGCCCACGAACGGCGAAGAAGACTATCCGCGCAACCTGCGCGCGCTGTCGGCCTACCTGACGCCGAGCTGCCGGGCCTTCCTGCAACAGGACTACGAGTACCGGCGCGCCAGTGGCGAGCTGCGTCAGCGCGTGCGTGGCATCTACGAGATTCCCGGCCGCGGCTACGGCGATGATCCGGCCACGCGCGTCAAGGTGGTCTCCGACCGCGATTGGATCGTCACGCTCGACGTGAGCGCGGACGAATACTACGGCTCCGAGCAGGTCAAGCGCGCCCTGGTGCGCTACCCCATCAAGGTCGTCCGGCTGGACATCGACCCGGAGCACAACCCCTTCGGCTTGGCGCTGGACTGCTACGCCGGCGCACCCCAGCGCATCGAACCGCCGCCGACGCCGACCCAGGCCGGCGCGCCCGCCAACGCCTCCGGCCATCTGCAGGGAGACTCCCCATGAAGCCCATTGCCTTGTCGGCCCTGGCCGGCGTCCTGCTGATCCTCGGTGTCGTGCCGGCCAGCCAGGCCGTGGAAATCCTGCGCTGGGAGCGCCTGCCCCTGCCGGTGCCGCTGGTGGTCGGCCACGAGCGCGTGGTCTTCATCGACCGCAATGTGCGCGTCGGCGTGCCGGCCGGCGTCGGCGACCACCTGCGCGTGCAGAGTGCGGGTGGCGCGATCTACCTGCGGGCGAGCGAGCCGATTCCGTCCACGCGGCTGCAACTGCAGGACGTGGAATCCGGCGCGCTGATCCTGCTCGACATCGCCGCCGAGCCGGCGAAGGACGGCCAGGCGCCGCTGGAGCCGGTGCGCATCGTGGAAGCGGAAGCCCCCGCGAAGCGCTACGGCGGCGGTGCAGCAGGCGGCGCGGACGAGCAGGCCATTGCGCCGGCAGACAAATCCCTTCCCCGGCGCGAAACGCCGGTACCGGTCGTGCTGACGCGCCATGCCGCACAGAACCTGTACGCGCCGCTGCGCACCGTCGAGCCGGTCGCCGGCATCGGGCGCGTGAACCTGCGCCGCGGCCTCGCGCTGGACACCTTGCTGCCGACGCTGCCGGTGCACGCGCGGGCGCTGGCCGCGTGGCGGCTGGAAGACCAGTGGGTGACGGCCGTGCGACTCACCAATACCGCCGCGCGCTGGCTCGACCTCGACCCGCGCGCCCTGCAGGGGAACTTCGTGGCGGCGACCTTCCAGCATCCGAACCTGGGGCCGGCCGGCACCCCGTCCGACACCACGGTGCTCTACCTGGTCACGCGCGGCCACGGCCTGGCCGAGTCGCTGCTGCCGGCGCTGAGCCCGATCGATGCCACCGTGAACCTGCCGCCGGCCGCCGCGGCCGGCTCGACCGGAGGAGCGCGCGATGAAAAGTAATCCGCTGCTCAAGTGGCTGCTGATCCCGATGGCGCTGCTGCTGGTGTTCGTCGGCATCAAGCTGTTCTCCGGCGCACCCGGCGGCCAGCCCGCCTCCAAGGGCGCGGCCAGCACGCTCACGTCCGAGGAGATGAAAGCCCTGGGCATCGCAGGCGACACGCCGCGCGATACCGTTGCCACGCTGGTGGCCCAGGTGAAGCAGTTGCGCACCGAGCTACAGAGCGCGCTCGGCGACAACAAGCAGCACAAGGCCGAGAACGAGCGCCTGCGCGCGCGGGAAAGCGCGATCGACCAACGCATCCAGAGCGCGCTGGAAGGCGAACGCAGCCGCCTGGAGCAGGAGCGCAATCAGGTGGCCAGCGACAGGCAGCAGACCCAGGGGCTGCTGCAGGATCTGCAGCGGCAACTGGACGGCCTTTCCGGCAAGGGTGGCCCGTCCGACCTGCCCGTCGGGCTGGGGCTGGAAGAGGGTGACGGCCAGCGCTTCAACCGCGGCGTCGGTGGCACGCAGTGGGTCGAGCCCGACGATGCCAAGGTCGACGCCAAGAACGCCAGCAAGGAGCCGAGCTTTCCCCTGAGCTTCGGGCCGGCCCAGAAAAGCCTGTCGGCCGCAGTGGAATCCGTCGCCGACGTCGGCAGCCGCGCGGTGGGCGCATCCACGAAGGCGGTCTACACCGTGCCGTCGAACTCGACGCTCATGGGGTCGATTGCCATGACGGCGCTGATCGGGCGCGTGCCGATCGACGGAACCGTCAACGACCCGTACCCGTTCAAGGTGTTGATCGGCCTGGACAACCTCACGGCCAACGGCATCGACATCCCCGACGTGGCCGGCGCCGTGGTCAGCGGCACGGCCTCGGGCGACTGGACGCTCTCGTGCGTGCGCGGGCAAATCCGCTCGGTCACGTTCGTGTTCCAGGACGGCACCATCCGCACGGTGCCGGAGGACAGCAGCAAGGGCGGCAGCAACAGCGGCAACTCGGGGCACAACGGCGCCAGCATCCAGGGCGGCCTGGGCTGGATCAGCGACCCCTACGGCATTCCGTGCGTCAGCGGCGAGCGACGCAGCAACGCCCAGCAGTACCTGGGCAGCCAGGCGCTCATCACCGCAGCCGGCGCCGGCGCGGCCTCGCTCATCAAGTCCGACAACGGCAGCGTGGCCGTGGTCGCCAACAGCAACGGCTCGCTGGGCACCGTCGGCATCAGCGGCAACGAAGCGATGGGCCGCATCCTCGCGGGCGGCGTGCGCGACATGGCCGATTGGGTCAACAAGCTCTACGGCCAGGCCTTCGCGGCGGTCTACGTGCAGCCCGGCGCCAAGGTGGCCGTGCATCTGGAGCAGCCGCTCGACATCGACTACGACGCCAAGGGGCGTCGGGTTCACCACCGCACCGGAGAAGCCCATGCCTCGGATCTGGATTGACGCGGCCGCCGTGCTGCTGGCGGCCACCCTGCTCGGCGGCTGCGCCACCAGCAAGGAGAAGCTGCTGCCGCACGGCGACAGCACCATGCTCGACATCTGGCATCGGGAGACCGGCGGCAGCGCGGGCGGCGGCCAGGCCGCGCGGCAACTGCTCGATGCGCGCCAGGGCCTGCGCCGGCCGCTGGCCGAGGCCGATGTGCAGGCGGCGCCCGGCGTGCAGGCGCGCTACACCCGCACCGCGCAGAACGAGATTTACCGCCAGTTCCACCGCCTGCCGAACCCCGACCTGGTGATGTACGTGTTCCCGCACCTGGCGGGCACCGACCCGGTTCCGGTGCCCGGCTACAGCACGGTCTTCCCGCTCTACCAGCGCGTGCAGTACGCGATGCCGGGCGAGCGCGTGGAGGACTACTGATGGCTTGGTCGCTGTCATGGTCACGCAAGTCCGACGCATCGCCTGCGGACGCCGCGAATGCGACCGATGATGCCTGGGCACGGCACGTAACGGCCCTGGCGGCACAGGGTGTCGCCGAGCCGGGCAGCGCGCTCGGCCGGGGCCGGCGCAGGCCGGCCACCCAGGCCGACCACGATGCGCTCTATGGCGTCGCGCCGTCGTTCTCGGACTTGCTGCCCTGGGTCGAGTACCTGCCCGGCACCAAGTGCATGTTGCTGGAAGACGGCCAGTCGGTGGCGGCCTTCTTCGAGCTGGCGCCGGTCGGCACCGAGGGCCGCGAGATGGCCTGGCTATGGCAGGCGCGCGATGCGCTGGAGAACGCCCTGCAGGACTCCTTCGACGAGTTGGACGACAACCCCTGGGTGGTGCAGCTCTACGCCCAGGACGAGGCCGACTGGGACAACTATCGGCGCTCCCTGGCGAACTATCTGCAGCCGCGTGCGCAGGGCAGCGCGTTCAGCGACTTCTACCTGCGCTTCTTCGCCCATCACCTGCGGGCCATCGCCAAGCCGGGTGGCCTGTTCGAGGACACCACGGTGACGCGCCTGCCGTGGCGCGGCCAGGTCCGGCGCGTGCGCATGGTGGTCTACCGCCGCACGTCCGCGGCCTCGGCCTCGCGGCGCGGCCAGTCGCCCGAGCAGGCGCTGACCACGATCTGCGACCGCCTCGCCGGCGGGCTGGCGAATGCCGGCGTGAAAGCCCGGCGTCTCGGCGCGGCGGACATCCACGCCTGGCTGCTGCGCTGGTTCAACCCGAATCCGACTTTGCTCGGCGCCACTGCCGAAGACCGGGAACGCTTCTACGCGCTGACCCGCTACCCGGAAGAGCGGGAGGAGGGCGAGATCGAACTCGCCAGCGGCACCGACTTCGCGCAGCGCCTGTTCTTCGGCCAGCCACGCTCGGACGTGCCGAACGGCCTGTGGTTCTTCGACGGCATGCCGCATCGAGTGATCGTGATGGATCGCCTGCGCACGCCACCCGTGACGGGCCATCTGACGGGCGAGACGCGCAAGGGCGGCGATGCCATGAACGCGCTGTTCGACCAGATGCCCGAGGACACGGTGATGTGCCTGACGCTGGTCGCCACACCCCAGGACGTGCTGGAGGCGCACCTCAACCACCTCGCCAGGAAGGCCGTCGGCGAGACCCTGGCCTCGGAGCAGACCCGGCAGGACGTGCAGCAGGCGCGCGGCCTGATCGGCAGCGCGCACAAGCTCTACCGCGGCGCGCTGGCGTTCTACCTGCGCGGCCGCGACCTGGCCCAGCTCGATGCGCGCGGCCTGCAGCTCGTCAACGTGATGCTCAACGCCGGTCTGCAACCGGTACGCGAAGAGGACGAGGTGGCGCCGCTGAACAGCTATCTGCGCTGGCTGCCGTGCGTGTTCGACCCGGCTGCCGACAAGCGCCAGTGGTACACTCAGCTCATGTTCGCACAGCACGTGGCGAACCTGGCGCCGGTCTGGGGCCGCAGTCAGGGCACGGGGCATCCGGGCATCACGTTCTTCAACCGCGGCGGCGGTCCGATCACCTTCGATCCGTTGAACCGCCTCGACCGGCAGATGAACGCGCACCTGTTCCTGTTCGGTCCCACGGGTTCGGGCAAGAGCGCGACGCTCAACAACATCCTGAACCAGGTGACGGCGATCTATCGGCCGCGCCTGTTCATCGTCGAGGCTGGCAACAGCTTCGGCCTGTTCGGCGACTTCGCGGCACGGTTGGGCCTCACCGTGCATCGGGTGAAGCTCGCGCCCGGCGCGGGCGTCAGTCTGGCGCCGTTCGCCGACGCCTGGCGCCTGGTCGATACGCCGAGCCAGGTACAGACGCTGGACGCCGATGCGCTCGACGAAGACCAGACCGATGCCGGCATGGCCGTGGAAGGCGATGAGCAGCGCGACGTGCTCGGCGAGCTGGAGATCACTGCACGACTGATGATCACCGGCGGCGAGGACAAGGAGGAAGCGCGCATGACGCGCGCCGACCGCAGCCTGATCCGCCAGTGCATTCTCGATGCGGCACAGTGCTGCGTAGCGGAGAAGCGCACGGTACTGACCCGCGATGTGCGCGACGCGCTGCGCGAGCGCGCCCGCGACGCCACGCTGCCGGAGATGCGGCGCGCACGGCTGCTGGAGATGGCCGACGCCATGGATATGTTCTGCCAGGGCGTGGACGGCGAGATGTTCGACCGGTCCGGCACGCCGTGGCCCGAGGCGGACATCACCATCGTGGACCTGGCCACCTTCGCGCGCGAGGGCTACAACGCCCAACTCTCGATTGCCTATATCTCGCTCATCAACACGGTCAACAACATCGCCGAGCGCGACCAGTTCCTGGGCCGCCCGATCATCAACGTGACGGACGAAGGCCACATCATCACCAAGAACCCGCTGCTCGCGCCCTACGTGGTCAAGATCACCAAGATGTGGCGCAAGCTCGGCGCCTGGTTCTGGCTCGCCACGCAGAACCTGGACGACCTGCCGAAGGCGGCCGAGCCCATGCTCAACATGATCGAGTGGTGGATCTGCCTGTCGATGCCGCCCGATGAAGTCGAGAAGATCGCGCGCTTCCGTGAACTCAACGCGTCGCAGAAGGCGCTGATGCTCTCGGCACGCAAGGAGGCCGGCAAGTTCAGCGAGGGCGTCATCCTGTCCAAGTCGATGGAGGTGCTGTTCCGCGCCGTGCCGCCCAGCCTCTACCTGGCGATGGCGATGACCGAGCCCGAGGAGAAGGCCGAACGCTTCCAGTTGATGCAGCAGCACGGCATCAGCGAGCTGGATGCCGCCTTCCGCGTGGCCGAGAAGATCGACTGTGCGCGGGGCATCGAACCCCTGGCGCTGGACATGTTGGCCTGACGGGAGCGACACGATGCGCATGCCTTCCTTCGCCCGCCGTCATCCCTGGATCGGTCTGCTGATCGTGGTGACGATTGCGGTGGCCTCGTGGATGCTGCTGCGCGTGCCGCATCCGGCAACCGAGTCCATACCCCTGGCCGCCGCCGGGTCCGAAGCGTTGAAACCGGCCGGCCCGCCCTGGCTGTATGGCCGTGCCGATGCGCGCTTCACGGTGGTCGGGTACGCCGACCTGGAGTGTCCGTACTGCCGGACCTACTTCCCCGCGCTCAAGCGCTGGATCGACGCCCATCCCGAGGTGAACTGGCAGTGGCACCACCTGCCGCTGTCCATGCACGAGCCGGCCGCGACTGCCGGGGCACGCCTGGCCGAGTGCGCGGGCGAGACGGGCGGACATGCCACGTTCTGGCAGGCCGTGGCATGGCTCTACGCGCACACCCGTGGCGACGGCCAGGGCCTTCCGGAGGGCCTGCGCTATCCCGACCTCACGCCAGCCATGCAGGGTTGTCTCGACAGCGAGCGCCCCGATGCCGTGATCCGTGCCCAGGCGGTGGAAGCCGCACAGCAGGGCATCGCGGCCACGCCGGCCCTGCAACTGCGCGACCGCGAGTCCGGCAAGACCCTCCTGCTGCACGGCCCCGTCGAAGGCGATGCCTTGCTGTCGGCCATCGACCTGCTCGCTGCCGGCAGCACGACCGCAGCCGAACCCGCCCATTCCCCAGACATGCCCACCGGCGTTGCCGGTGACATGCCCAGGTAGCCATCGATCTTCAAGGCTGCGGCGCGGCTCGTCCGCGTTGATCGAAACCCGTTCGCATCGCATCCGTTGACGCGAACAGCCACCGCATCCGTGGTGGTGGATGCCCGCTCGTCACCTGTTCCATCCCCATCGTCCCCAGGAGGGTTTGCCCTCCAGGGGCAGGCGCCCTCCGATCTCATCCATTGGAGGTTCGCCATGTCTCTTGTCATCGCCGACTCCCGCCCGGAGTCGCTCACCCTGATCGCCGCCCAGCACGAAGACTGGATCATCCAGCAGGCCATCACCCTGCTGGAGAACCGCGTGTTCAAGGCCGGTCCAGCGCTGGGCAGTCCCGCCGCCGTGCGCGACTACCTGCGCCTGAAACTGGTCGCGGAGCCGAACGAAATCTTCGCCGTCGTGTTTCTCGACAACCAGCACCAGGTGCTCGCCTACGAACCGCTGTTCAAGGGCACGGTCGACCAGACTTCGGTGTATCCGAGGGTGGTTGTCCAGCGTGCGCTGGCGCTCAACGCTTCGGCGCTGATCCTGGCGCATCAGCATCCCTCGGGGACCACCGAGCCATCGGCCGCTGATCGTGCGATCACCGAGCGGCTGAAGAGCGCCCTGGCCACCGTCGATGTCCGGGTGCTAGACCACTTCATCGTCGGCAAGGGCAGCCCGTACTCGTTCGCCGAAGCCGGCTTGTTGTAGCAGCACCCCAGGCGCATTCATTTCATCACCACGGGAGCCTTTGGCTCCCGCTTCTTTTCGCCAACCCGCAGAAAAATCGGGACTGACCGGTTTCGGTTTCTTTGTCGTTCCCTGATCTGCGTTGCGCTCGACTACGAGCCTGCATCGACTCCGCGGAGGCGCGCCATGCCGGCTCATTCCCCCAACCTTCCTGCCGCCTCGCGGCGCCCCCTGGCCGCCCGGCTGGCCGCTGGACTGTGCGCCGCGCTGCTCGGTCCCATCGCGGCGGCGGCCGATGTGCTCGTCGTCACCGACGGCCGTCATCCGGTGCAGGCCCCGGCCGGCGTGCGGGTCATCGAGCTGGACCAGGCCACGCGCATCGAGGTCGAACTCGCGGCGCACCTACCGGCCGACCCGCAACAGGCTGCAGCCCTGGTGCGGCAGCGGTTGCATGACGGCGGCGAGGCCCTGCGGCGCCGCATCGGCCATGCCTACCAAGGCGTCGCGGATGCCTGGGGGCTGGGAATCGCCAAGATTCCCGCCGTGGTGGTCGATCGACGCTACGTGGTCTACGGCGAGCCCGACGTGCCCCGCGCCGTCGCGCGCATCAATGTCTACCGGAGCACGCAGCCGTGAGCCTCCTGCTGGCTTCCCGGCGCCTGCGCGCCACCGTCGCCTCGCTGCTGCTGAGTGCGGCCACGTCGACGTTCGCGCTGGACACCGCCACCATCGTCTCGTCGGCGCTGTCCCCCGACTGCCTCGAATACCGCGTGGTCGGAATCTGCTACTGGCTGTACTGCACGCCCTTCGGCTGCTCGGTTCGCACCTCCGTCAAGGTGCGCCACTACGTCCCCGATGCGGTGGTGTCGAGCTACTCGAACACCGGAGAAAATCCGTGGCTGGAAGTCAGGGCGATGAGCACGCCCAACCCGAGCGCCAAGGCTGGCGGTGACGGCACGACCAACCACGACAACGAGAACAACCTCGCCAAGTTCACGAACGCCGATGTCATCGGCCATCCGGCCGGGATGGTGTTCAGCCAGTTCGCCAGCGCCTCCGGCTACACCTGCGAAGGCGCTGGCACGGCCTTCATGCCGTATCTGCTGAGCACGCTCGACATGATCGCCTGGCGCTACAACATCCCGGAAGCGTTCTACCCCGAAGCGCTCATCCCCGGCCGGCGCGAAATCGGTACGCGCACCGGCCTGAACCTCTGGGGCAACGTGTATCCCCGCGGTGGCTTCCTGCACCAGACCGACGACCACAAGAGCGGCGCCGTGGTCGCGCAGCGCGCCGGCGACATCGTGACGCGCCGCAACCAGATTCACGTGTATCAGCCCCTGCTGGCCAACGCCCGCGACGGCTACTGGCCGGCCGGCGCGCTGATGGAGACCGACGCCTCGACGGGCAAGTGGCAGGAGCTGACGCCCACGCTCTCGAACAGTTGCGTGGTCTTCCCGCACAGCCGCACCCGCGTGCAGGCCCAGCAGGGCGACTACGCCTGGGCCTTGTGGCGGCCGTACTCCTGCTGCCGGCGCCGTGGCCAGGTCTTCCTCGGCAGCGTCGATTTCATGTGAGGAACCCACGATGACCGCATCCCTCCCTGACTTCCTGCGCCGCGCGAAGTCGCCCCTGCGGGCCACGCTGCTCGTGGCGGCCATCACGCTGGTCGTCGGCGTCGCCTGGGCGCAGACCCGAATCGATCCCAATGGCGTGAACGTCAGCGGCAGCGTGATCGGCGACGACGTGCTCTACAGCATTGGCGGCGGCCGGGCCGTGTCGATGGGTGGTGCCGGCAACATGCAGAGCATCGGCGTGGGGATCGGCTGGAACAGCAACCTGATCTGCGGCGACATGAGCATCATCACGACGCTGCAGAACCAGCTCAACGGCATCACCAACGGCTTCCAGACGATCATGAGCAACGTGATCCAGAGTGCCACCAGCGCCGTGGCCTCGCTGCCGGCCCTGATCATCCAGCGCGCCGACCCGGGCCTGTACAACCTGCTCACCAACGGCATCCTGCAGGCGCGCCTGGACTTCGACCGCTCGAAGATGACCTGCCGGGCCATCGCCAATCGGATGGCGGACATGGCCGGCGGCCAAGCCGGCTGGGACCAGCTCGCGGAGGGGATGGCGCTGCGGGATGCGGTCAGCAGCACCGATGCCGTCTCCGCCATCGAGCAGGCCGAGTCCAACAAAGGGAACAACGGCGTGCCCTGGGTCGGCGGCGGCAACGCGGGCGGCTCCGGCCAGAGTTCGATCAAGGTGGTCGGCGACGTGACGCGCGCGGGCTACAACCTGCTCAACGGGCGCAACGCCACCGATACCTCGTCGATCGCGCGCAGCGCCTGCGGCAACCGCCTGACCTGCCAAACCTGGTCCTCGCCCCAGGCGGCCGCCGACTGGGCGACCCGCGTGTTGGGCGAACGCGAGCAACGCACCTGCGAAAACTGCACGAAGACCCAGACCACGCCTGGCGTCGGGCTCACGCCAATGATCCAGGAAGAGTACGAGACCAAGCTGCAGGTGTTGCAGGAACTGGTGACGGGCGCCCGGCCGACGACGCTGGCCAATCTCGACGCGGCCGGCAGCAGTTCGCTGCCGATCACCCGCGGCGTGATCGAGGCCCTGCGTGACGAGCCCGACCAGGACGTGCTGGGCCGGCGCCTCGCGTCCGAGGCGGCGCTGTCCAGCGTGCTGGAGAAGGCCCTGCTGCTGCAACGCACGTTGCTGACCGGCAAGAAGGAGCCGAACGTCGCCGCCAACGAGCTGGCCGTGCAGGCGGTCGACCAGGAGAACAGCGCACTGGAGCAGGAGATCAACAACCTCAAGACCGAGCTGGAGCTGCGGCGCACGCTGGCCGGTAACTCGGCGATGGCGATCATCCAGCGCCACAGCACCCGCGCTGCCGGCTCGCGCGGCGTCTTCGAGGGCGACACCACACGTGACCGTCTGCGGGAAGTCCAGAAGCCGCGGAGCGGTACGCCATGAGCCGGCTTGCCTGGCTGCGGCTGCCATGGCTGTTCAACCGCCGCGTCGGCGTGGCGCTGTTGTGGACCTTGCTGGTGGTGGCCGCCGCGGTGGCGGTGAACATCGCCGGCATCCACGTCGTCGGCGGCGTCGAGGGCTGGCAGCACTGGCTGCAGGCGCATGCCGGCCATTTCTTCGTGTGGCGGCTGTGCCTCTACGGAGCGACGGCTTACGGCTGGTGGTGGATGCGTCGGCGCCTGTTGCGGCGGGAGCCGTCACGCGAGACGCATCAGCGCCTGCTGCGCACGGAGACCGCGGCCGTGATCGCCGTGGTCGCGCTGGAAGCCAGCCAACTGTTGCGGCACGGCTGAGACCGGGAGGCAGGCATGACGCTCTACACCACGGACTACCTGGAGTATTACCTGACCCTGGTGGCTTGGGTGGTCAACAACGGCATCTGGAGCATTCTCGTGGCCAGCGGCGTGTTCGCGCTGCCGTTCGTGGCCATCGTGATCCAGGAATGGCTCAAGGCCCGCAGCGAAGGCGCGGACGAGGGCAACAAGGGCGTGCTGTCGTCGATGCGCATCGAGAACCGGGTGTGGGTGGCGATCGTGGTCATCATGTTCGCCGGCATCCCGTTCATCCCGGTGGATCTCGCCACGATCAGGTTCGACACCACGCGCTCCGCGCAATGCCAGGTCAACGTCCCGTTGCCCAACGACACGGGCTGGTCCAACGTCTACACGGCGCTCAACGACCAGAGCGCGCTGGTGCCGGTGTGGTGGTTCTTCATGCACGCGCTGTCGAAAGCCGTGACGGGCTCCGCGGTGGCGGCGATTCCCTGCGGCACGGACCTGCGTCAGATTCGCATGGATGTGGATGCCACGCGCATCGACGATCCGGTGCTGGCACAGGAGGTCGCCGACTTCACGCACGACTGCTACGGGCCGTCGCGCGCCAAGCTGTTCATGAACCGGCCGACGCTCTCCGACGAGCAGATGAACGACGTCACCTGGATCGGATCGAGTTACTTCCTCGACACGCCCGGCTTCTATGACACCTATCGCGCCAAGACCCCACGCACGGCCTGGCCCTACGACGCGACCCGCGATGCAGGGCTGGCACAGGTGGACAGCGGCGGCGGCTATCCGTCCTGCCGGCAGTGGTGGGCCGATGGCGGCCAGGGACTGCGCAGCCGGCTGCTGGCTCAGGTCGACCCGGACCTGCTGACCCGCATCGGGCGCTGGGCGGGTTTCCTGTCGCAGAGCGAGGTCAATGACTCGGTGATCCGCGCCGTGGTCTCACCGAGGCAGCAGAAGATGAACCAGGGCGCCGTCTACACCGACTACGGCGGCCAGATCGACAAGACGCTGCCGAACGTCGTCACGCGCGGCGCGAGCGACCTGGGGCTGACCGTCGGCTCGCTGGGCTTTTTTCCGGCGATGGACGTGGTGCGGCAGGCGCTGCCGATGGTGCTGACCATGCTCAAGATGGCGCTCGTCATCTGCATCCCACTGGTGCTGCTGATCGGCACCTACGACCTGAAGACGGTGGTGACGGTGAGCTGCGTCCAGTTCGCGCTGTTCTTCGTGGACTTCTGGTTCCAACTCGCGCGCTGGATCGACAGCACGATCCTGGATGCGCTCTACGGCTGGGGGTTTGGCGCGGACAGGCCGCACACCAACTTCGATCCGCTGATCGGCTTGAACAACGCCTTTGGCGACATGCTGCTCAACTTCGTCATGGCGATGATGTTCATCGTGCTGCCGACGTTTTGGGTCATGGCATTGGCTTGGGCAGGCGTTCGCACGGGAAATATCGTGCAGGGGTTGTCCACCGCCACCTCGGACGCCAAGGGCGCTGGGGGGCGTGGCGCTGGTATGGCAATGAGCGCCGTATCGAAGAAGTGACCGCCGTTCAGTCGTCGTCGGTCACATGCGGGTCGATGCGCCAGTCGCTCTTGTCATAAAGCCCGAAGCCGTTGGGGCCTTCCCTCCACTCGGGTTGCGGTTCCTCTTGATCAGGGTCGTCGTGCTGCACGAGCCATGCAGCAGTCACCGCAAAGGCAAGCAGCAGGGCCAGCCAGAACGCGGAGTAGAGCAGCGCACCGAGCACGGCGAGCTTGACGATCCAGAGCACCGCCGTCGCCGCGCCCGCGGGCACCCCGCGCGTCACCAGCCAGCCGGCGACACGCTGCTCGCGGCGCAGGTATCCACGCCAGGCACGGCCAGCCCCCCGGCCCAGCCGGTGGCTCCAGCGCCCGTTGTGCGTGTTGGTGGTCATGCTCATATGCCTCGGCTTCAGTGGTGCCTCACCTCGCGGAGCGGCCGGTCGTGGCCTGCCCTCCAGCATAGACCGCGATCAGGAGGGCGGGTTGCGGCCGGCAGAGCCGGGTTGGCTCGGGTCGCAGGTCGATTAGATTCTGCACGATAAATCAAACCTTATGCTACTTTACCTGCACGTTCTTGCAATGGCTCTAGGGGTCGATTGGATTATGTGTTATTTTTATAACATGGATGGAAATTCTCGGCACCAGATAATCAAGCGACTGCAGGCGGGACTCCCCCGCGGGGCGCCGTTCGACCTTGCCACCCTGAACCAGTTCGGGGTGTCGCCACAGCTCGCCGCCCACTATGCCGACGGCGGGTGGCTCGTGCGCCTGGCCCATGGCGTCTATGCCTTCCCGAACGATGAGTTCGGGGTCTACGGTGCGCTGAAGTTCCTGCAACAGCGCGTCCCCGGCCTGCACGTCGGCGGCAAGAGCGCCCTGGCCCTGCAGGGCGTGCGGCACAACCTGGGCAGCCGCGAGACGCTGGTGCTGTGGGGCGACGGTCGTTTCGCGTTGCCGGCCTGGTTCACCTCGCGCTTTCCGGCCCGCTACGTCCACGCCCGCCTGTTCGACTGGCCGGACACGGCGCTGGCCAGCAAGACCCTGACCACGCCGCCTGGCCTGCCCGAGGATCTGCGGGTGGCTGCCTCCGAGCGTGCCGTTCTGGAGCTGCTGTACGAAGCCGGCGTCAAGCAGAGCCTCGAAGAGGCCCGCAACATCTTCGATGGACTGCGTTCCCCCCGCAAGGACTTGCTCGGACAACTGCTGTCCTGCTGCGCCAGCGTGAAGGCCGTGCGCCTGTTCCTCACCTGGGCGCGCGAGACCAGCCTCGTGGATGTCGACGCCCTGCTGGAGCAGTACCCGGTTCGCACCGGCAGCAACACGCGCTGGATGAGCCGGCTCGATGACGGCACCCTGCTGAGCCTGAAACCTCATGGATAAGACCTACGCGGACACCGTTCGCCTGCTGCTGGCCGTCGCGCCCAACGTGTTCGCCAACGACATTTTCGCCATGAAGGGCGGCACGGCCATCAACCTCTTCGTGCGGGACATGCCGCGCCTGTCGGTGGACATCGACGTGGTGTACCTCCCGTGGCAGACGCCGCGCGACGAAGCGCTGCAAGCCATCAACCAGGAGCTGGCCGCCATCGCCACGCGCGTTGCACCGCTGGGCGTGCAGACACGCCTGGTTCGCGCCAAGGACCTGGGGGACACCAAGCTGATCGTCGATAACGACGCCAACCAGGTGAAGATCGAGGTCAACGTCGTGTTCCGAGGCAGCGTGCTGCCCGTCGAGCGGCGGCCGCTGAGCGCCAAGACCAGCGATCTGTTCGGCGTCGAGTTCGAGCTGCCGATTCTGGCACCGGACGAGCTGTACGCCAGCAAGCTGGTGGCCGCGCTGGATCGGCAGCACCCCCGCGACCTGTTCGACGTGTGGCAGCTCTACGAATCGGGCGACATCAGCGATGGCATGGTCGAGTGCTTCGTGATCTATCTGGCGGGCCACAACCGGCCGCCCCACGAAGTGCTGTTCGGCAACGACAAGGACATCGCCGGCGAGTACGAGCGGGCCTTTGTCGGCATGACCGAAGTGGACTGCTCCCTGGAGACACTGTTCGACGCTCGCGCCACGCTGCGGCGCGAACTGCCACAGCGACTGAGCACCGCGCACAAGCAGTTTCTGAGCGGGCTGGTGCGCGCAGAACCGGACTGGTCGCTGGTGCAATGCCCGCACGCCGCTCAACTGCCGGCGCTGCGCTGGAAGCTCGCCAATCTCGAAACCTTCCGCAAGCGCCGTCCCGACGACTTCGCAGCGCAATCCGCCGCCCTCGACACCGGCTTGGGCCAGAGCTGACGAACGTCCCGCAGCTTCCGGCTTGCCGGGATTGCCCCATGCCGCATTCATCGTGGCACCCGCGAAGCAGCGGCCCTATACCCAAAGGCTTCCGACAAAGGCCAAAGGGCTGGGAAGGGGCAAAGGAAGGGTGCCAAGGGGAAAGGCCCTATCCTGAAAAGGCCAAAAGGCGCCCCGAGCAGCCCGTCATCCGGGGTTCGCCATGCTCTCGCTGTTCCAGCGCAAACGGGTGCCACCCACCACCGGCACACCGCCCACCTCCGCCATCGAAACTCCGAAAGGGTTGATGCGGCCGGAGTCGGCCGCATCGCTGCTGGCCACGCCGCGCCGGCAGAAACTGCTGGAGCACATCTGGCAGCGCACATCGCTCTCGCGCCGACAGTTCGCCACGCTCTACCTCGCCCCACTGGAACGCTACGCCGAGCTGGTCCAGCAGTTCCCGGCCTCCGAGAGCCACCACCACGCCTATCCGGGCGGCATGCTGGACCACGGCCTGGAGATCGTCGCCTATGCGCTGAAATTGCGGCAGTCATACCTGCTGCCTGCGGGCGTCACGCCGGAGGCACAGGCGGCCCAGGCCGAAGCCTGGACCGCAGGCACGGCCTACGCGGCCCTGCTGCACGACATCGGGAAGATCGCGGTCGATCTGCACGTCGAGCATGCCGACGGCAGCGCCTGGCATCCCTGGCACGGCCCACTGCGAAAGCCCTACCGCTTCCGTTACCGAAAGGAGCGTGAGTACCGCCTGCACAGCGCCGCCACCGGGCTGCTCTACGCGCGCCTTCTCGATCGCGACATCTTCGACTGGCTCTGCGGCTACCCCGACCTCTGGGCCGCGCTGCTGTACGTGCTGGCCGGCCAGTACGAGCACGCCGGCACGCTCGGCGAGCTGGTCGTGCAGGCCGACCAGGCATCGGTCGCCCAGGAACTCGGCGGCGATCCCAGCAAGGCGCTTGCGGCGCCCAAGCATGCGCTGCAACGCAAATTGCTCGACGGCTTGCGCTACCTGCTCAAGGAAGAATTCAAGTTGAACCAGGACGGCCCGGCGGACGGTTGGCTGACCCAAGACGCCTTGTGGCTGGTGAGCAAGACCGTCTCCGACAAGCTGCGCGCACATCTGCTGTCGCAGGGCATCGACGGCATCCCGGCGAGCAATACGGCGGTGTTCAACGTGCTGCAGGATCACGGCATCGTGCAACCGACGCCGGATGGCAAGGCGATCTGGAAGGCTGCCGTCACCAGCGACGCCGGCTGGTCGCACGCCTTCACCTTCCTGAAACTCTCGCCGGCGATGATCTGGGATGCCGCCGACCGGCCGGCGCCGTTCGCAGGCCGTGTGCAGGTCGAAGAGGAACAGGCGGAGCCGCCGCCGCTAGCGCCGGCGGTGGTCGATGGGCCGCGCGTGGAAGGCACCGAAGCTGCACCCGCGAGCACGGCGCCGATCGCATCCATAGCCACGGACACCGGCGTGGCCGCGCTGCTCGACCTGCTGGGCGACACCGCTCCGCCCACAGCACCGGAAACTCCGAGTTGTCCTGTCGCCGAGCCCGAGCCGGCCCCTTCGACCGTGCCCACGTCACAGATGAGCCTCGCGCCTTCCCAGGATCGCGCGGAGCCCTCCGGGGCGCACTTCATGGCCTGGCTGCGCCAGAGCATCCAGACGCGCAAGCTCATCATCAACGACGCCAAGGCCCTGGTGCATACCGTCGCCGGTACGACCTACCTCGTCAGCCCCGGCGTGTTCCAGCGCTACGCGCAGGAGTACCTTCAAGTCGCCGCGCTGGCCAAGCAGGAGAAGCTGGAGGGGTGGCAGTGGGTACAGAAGCGCTTCGAGAAGCTGGGACAGCACCGCAAGCAGCCGAGCGGGCTGAACATCTGGACCTGCGAAGTCACGGGGCCGCGCAAGTCGCGTCGGCTCCACGGCTACCTGCTCGCCAGCCCGGATACGCTGTTCCAGGAGACGCCGCCAGACAACCCATACCTGCGGCTCCTCAACGAGGCCGCAAAGCGCGAAGATTCAGCCCTTGGGGGCAAGGACGACGATCAGGCGTAGGCATGCGGCCGCTGTGCGGGCCGGCTTCAATCTGCGGATGGGGCCGACTCTGCCAGCTTGGCTTCGGTCACAGTCATCAAGTGGGCGGAACTGCACTTCAGCGCACGGGCAATCTTGAGGATGAGAGGGAGCGTGGGGACATGCTCGCCGCGCTCGATCTTGCCCATGTGCGACCGTTCGATGCCGGCCATGTGGGCCAGCGTTTCCTGAGCGATACCCTGGTTGGTTCTTTCTTCCCGCACGGCAGCCCCAAACGCGATGGCTGGTTCCGCTTCGTAGGTAGTGGTGCCGGTAGGGCGGCCCCTTTGGATCGAACGCTTTGGCATTGCCAAGAGCGTCGAACACGGTCACGATTTAAACCACGTTAAACTTAACTCATTCAACGGCTTCGAGATCAGTTGCCACGAGTTCACCGCCTGGGGGGAGCTGGACGTGGAATCGAGTGACATCACCGCCGAAATTCGCATGGCCGTCCTCGGCGAATGGGTGCCTCCCCAGCTCGCCGACGTGCTCGCCCTGCAGCGCGCCGAAGAGCCGGAGACTCATGCCGTCCTGGCCGGCTGGACAGATCCCGGTCGAGGCGCGGAGCTGCCGGGCGACGGCTTCGACTTCGCCTTGTCTGCGGTTGCCCGGCAGTGGCCTGGCTGGGTATGCGAACCGCTGTGGCATGACACGCTGGCGGTCGCCGTGGCCAAGCGCTCCCACTTGCTGGCCTACCGTGAAGTGCCGTGCGAGGAAGTGCTCAAGCAGCCCTTGATCTGCGCGCAGTCCACGGCCGATGAACCATGGCGCATGACCGTGCAGCGTGTGTTCGAGAACGCGCTGCAGGAGCGGGAGCAAACGGTTGAGACATTCGATGTGGCGATGACGCTGGTTGCCGCCGGGTACGGGATCGCCATTGCGCCTGCCGCGAGACTGGCGAGCTACCTACGCCGAGGCATCGCCGTGCGGCCGCTGGCCGGCGCACCAACGATCGTGATGGCTTACCTGCTGCGCCGCAACGCTTCCTTGTCGGACACCCAGGCAAGATTCGCCCGCCGCGCGCGCTTGGTGTCCTGACAGACGCGCGGGAATCGCGGTTTCGCCACGATCCCGCATTCCTGCTGCTATGCGACCCCGACTCGCGGCGGGGTCCATTCGCTTTCCTTCACGGCTGTGCTCACTGCCATGACGAGCTTGTCGAGATTGCTGGCCGTCACGCCCTCCAGTGCCGAATGCCCCCGCAGCATCGAGCGCGGTTGCAGCAGTGCACGGTAGATCTGCCAAGGGTCCGCACCCCTGGTCAACTTCAGGACGGACTGGATCAGCTCGTGCTTGAGTGGGTCGAGGTGCCAGTCCGGCACGCGCTGGCCGCGGTTGCCTACGTTCAACGCCAGCAAGTTGCCCGCCTTGATCTCGTAGCTGATCCACCTGCGGGATTTGCCCGCCATCTTGGCAAACGCAGCGACGGGAAGGTTGTGCGGCGCCTCGAAGACATCGAACAGCTCCATCCTCTCGCGCTGAATGTCCGAAGGCATCAGCGGCGCGGCCGATCGAGGGGGCGGAACCGCCGGCAGCCGATGTGTGGCGGCAGAAACCAACGGCATGGCGTCACCCGGCTTCGTCACGAGCAGGATTGGCGAAGCGGCAACCGGCGTAGAGGGGGCGCTTGCGGTTTGCTCATTCGGGAACGCGGGTACGCCTTCCAGATGCACGGTGAGCGGCATGCTGGCTGCCTCGACCTGGTTCTGCTCGAAGAGATCGAGCCGATCGGCCCAGTCCTGCATCATGCGGCGACGCTGCTCCACGTACTCGGCATGGTTGTAGGTCGCGCTGATCTTGTTGGGATCGACATGCGAGAGCTGTGCATCCACCCAGACCTTCGGGTAGCCGATCTCGTTGAGCGCAGTGGACATCGTGCCGCGGATGCCGTGTCCGGTCAGGCGTTCCTGATAGCCCATGCGCTTGAGCGCACCATTGAGCGTGTTCTCGCTGATGCGCTTCTTCAAGTCGCTGTCGTGCCGGAACAGGTGGCGCTGGGCCGGCTTGAACTCATCCAGCAGGTGCCGGACGATCTCCATGGCCTGAATCGACAGCGGCACGATGTAGGGCGGGATGTCCTTCGCCTGCTGCCGCTTCTTGCGCATATCCAACTGGAGTTGCTTCACGACGTCGGGCGGGATGATCCACAACCCACGGTCCAGATCGAATTGATCCGGCGTCGCCTGTCGCAGCTCTCCGGTTCGCACGCCGGTCAGCAGCAATAGCCGCAGCCCGAGCTGGGTCTGCCGCCTGCCGCGATAGCTGCGCAGCCGCTGCAACAGCTTCGGCAGCTCGGCCATGCGCAGGAACGGGTTGTGGTTGACGGGTGGCAGCGGCAGCGCCACCACATCGAGATCGGAGGCTGGGTTCTGCTCCAGGCCCGGCACGATCACCAGCGCGTAGCGGAACAGTTGGTTGAACCACGTCCTGACTTTCTCGGCGACGGAGAGCGCCTTGCGCTTCTCGATCTTGGCGATCACCTCCAAGAGGTCGGGACGCTTGATCTCATAGACCGACCGCTTGCCCAAGGCGGGCAGCACATCCTTGTCGAAGATGCGCGGAAGTATCGAAAGGGTCGTCTGCCGGCCTTCCTTGAGGCTGAGCCCGCGATGCTTGAGCCACTTGCGATACACCGCCTCGAAGGTGTTTTCGTCGGCGAGCCGGACAGCGGTGCGCTTCTGCTTGCGGTGAACGCGAGGATTGGTGCCTTTGGCCAGCAGGGCGCGCGCTTCGTCGCGTAGGCTGCGGGCCTCGCGAAGCGTCACCTCCGGGTAGGTGCCGAGCGACATCCGCTTCTGCTTGCCCGCCCAGTAGTAGCGGAAGTGCCAAGTCCTGCCCCCTGCAGCCGTCACGGCCAGGGAGAGGCCATCCAAGTCAGGGAGGGTGTATGCCTTGCCAGTTGCCTTGGCCTGCCGAACGGCCAGGTCTGAGAGTGCCATGCTCTTGCTCCTGAACATGAGTCAGGAACCAGATGCTGGTCACGTCGACCTCGCCCCTCCATCAACAATCCGGAATCAGCCGCGCCCGCAAAAATGGACTTGTTTGTGGACTTAAAAGTCCCGGCTGTAGGCGGATCGCAGTGGACCACGGCAGAACGTCAAAGAGAGGAAAAGTCCTTGTATGGCAATGACTTGCAGACTCTCTTGGACTTCTGCGGAAGTCCGCAGAATGATGCGGTGGAGCGGGCGATGGGACCAGAACCCCAACGCAGCAAAGCCCTTGAACTGACAAGGCTTTTAGCCAGGTAAAAGGGCAAAAAACGATACCTCAAACGATACCTGAGCCTAGCAGGGTCGTGGGTCGCCACTCAAGCACCGGAGTGGCGACATGCAGCGTTTTCGTTTCCTGGCCGTGCTGGCCCTGGCCTTCCTGGCCTCCCCCGCCGTGGCCCACGACACCGCGGGCCCTATCGAGCGGATCCAGATCCGCGGCATCGGAACCGTGGACTATCAGCACCTGTTCACCGCAACCAGCGAGGCGGGCGAATCCATGGATGCCTTTGTCTTGCGCATTGCTCCGCGCCTGCGTGAGTTCTCGGACGCAATGGGCTTTGAGGCCTGCGGCGTCATCGCTATCGACGGCGAGCGGTTCGGGGCCGTCATCGGCACCAATCGGGCGCATGCTGCCTGTGGCTCAGCAGTCGAGTTCGTGCCCGATGGCATGAAGGCCACCGGGGAGACCATCCACAGCCACCGCCAAGCCGGCACCTATCGGGCGAATGAAAACGACGGCACGCTGATGGGTGGTCGCGCTGGGAAGCGCTTCACCGCGAAAGACGCCGATGAGTTCAGCCCCCAGGACCTCCACGCCCCCGGTTATCTGGTGGGTCAGCGGAGTGTCTGGCACCAAGCCGGACGGCGTTCCGTCCGGCAGATTGCGCGTTTGCCTTAAGGGGTAAAGGCGGCTGCGTCGCAGGCGCTCATGCAGGCGCCGTAGGTTTCCGTCCAGGTGTGCGAATACACGTCCCCGCCGTTCCCCATCCCGACGCCAGCCGGAAAGACCCAGTAGGTATACCAGGTGAACGCGGTGCCAGGTGCCGAACATTCAAAGCTGCCCCCCACCAGGCCATAGGAGCCGCCACCCGAATAGCCGTAGGGCGGCGGCGAGCGGACCACACTCGAATACTTGGCCGCGGCTTCCGCCTTGGCGCTAACCAGCGCGGCCACGGCCGCAGCGGGAGTGTTGGAAGGCCAACCATTCGGTAGCGGGTAGTAGCCAGGGATCGGTTGAGGGTCCAGGCGGTGGCGGTCGAAACCGTAGGACGAAGAGCCCAGGTCCACATAGACCGGCGGGGCTGTCGCGCAGCTCGGCGGGGTGCTGGCACAGGTGCGCCCCGTTTCACTCCATCCGCTCGTGCCCGCCCAGGCGCTCCAAGCGCTCCAAGCGTCCCAGGTGAAAGGCCCGGTAGGCGCCGGGCAGGACGCCGTGCGCGTGCGGGTGCGCTGTTCCGGCCGGGCTTGATAGACCGTGCCGGTCTGTCCCGCAGGACATGACACCTCGCGGGTGCCCGTCCGGTTCTCCGTGTCCGTCTGCGGAGCCGGGGCCACGCACGCCGGGGCGCAGGTGTTGCCGGTCGTGCTCCAGCCCCCCCACACCACGGAGCCGAGCACAGGCGCGCCCCAGGCTTCCGGGCACGAGTAGACGCGCGTCCCGGTGCGTTCCTGGGTGATGGCGCCCAACTGGCCCGAAGGACAAGAGAGCGTTTGCGAGTCGGGCACGGACACGGGCCCCGGTGGCGAGCACATCACCCCCGGTGGGGTGGTCGGCGGCGGGGGCGGGTTGAAGGTGGGCGGCGGTGGGGCGATGCCTGGCGGCGTCCCTGGCGGCGCCACCGGAGGCGGCAGCACCGGCGGGGCGGCCGGTGGCGGCACGGCGGGCGTTCCTGGGGCTACCGGGTCCACCGCCGGAGGGGTGGGCAGGGTGATGATGGGCGGCGCGCCGGGCGGCGGCACGATGGTGGGCGGGGGTGGCGGCAGCACCACCGGCGCCGCGGCTACGGCCTGGCCCGACACCAGGCCCGAGAAAAACACGAACTCCATGGAGGCGGCGTCAGTGGCGCCGCATTGCTCGGCTGCGATGGCCGGATCCAGCCGGCCCCCGGCGTAAACGCTGCGGCCCTGGATGCGAATGTCGTAGGCATCGCGCGACATTGCCGAAGCCAGGCCAGCGCACACCGCGGACGGGGCCAACGGATACGACACCAGGAAGGCATTGCCGGGCACCCCGTCCACCGAATACGGATGGATGCCCACCCCCGTGCCCCACGCCGTGCGCAAGTCGCCACCGCTACGCATGCGGGTGGGCGCTAAACCGTCCTCCAACACTCGCGCGGAGGACACGCCGGAGAAGTTGCCCAGCAGGCCGAAGGACTTATCAACGGCACCGGACAGGCTGCGCAGGTTGTCTTGCTCCCGCTTGACCTGGGCGGACGCGCTGGCCGGCCCCAGCACCGCGTAGATGGCCAGGGCCATCGCAGACATGGCGCCGAGTGTGAGCATGGTTTCAGTGAGGCCCCAGCCCCGTTGATTGTTGGGCTTCATGGCTGGTTCCTCTTGAGTGGGGTGGTATCGACGGGGCGGCGGCTCGACCAGTCCATCCAATCGATGACCTCGCGGGCGGCGGCGTCAAAATCGGAATGGATGCGGGTAACGACGCGCGCGCCGTGGTCGTTATAAAGGCCGACGGCGTAGGACAACGAACCGTCCGCGCCTTGTTGCTCATCGACGACGGCCCGACGAAAACCGAACTGCTGGCGGGGCGCTGTCATGACTGCGCCCCTTTGCGAGCAGCGGCGCGGGCTTCCAGGTGTTCAATGCCCGCCTCCCGGAGTTGCGCCAGGCGGTCGGGGTGGCCATCCACCTGGCGGGCGACGGCAAGCAGGGCGCCGACGATTTCCGCGGGGTCCCATTCGTCAACCCCGGCGGCGATGGTCAGGCCGCCCAGAACGATTTTTCGATGCGCGTCCGCAGAGCGGAATAACGCGGCTTTCTCTTTACGACGTTCGGCAGCAGCGGCGCGAGCCTGCTTTCGCTGTTCTTCCTTTTCCGCCAGGAGCAGCTTTGCCTGTTCCTTGGCGAGGGCGTCAACCATTTTCTCAATCTTTGCGCGCTGCTTATCCGCTCTTGCCGTCATCGCCTTTTCTCTGTGCCTATCTATAAACATGCAAGCACACAGGGCGAAGCCGTCAATACCCCCCCCCAAATAATCGCGACGAGCGGAGCGAGACGCGCGCTTTAGGCTGTTAGCTTTTGCTCTGCATTTGACGGCCTCGCTGTGCATGGCACCTTGAATAAGGGGGCCAGCGAGCGGAAGCGAGCGCCCCGGTTCTCGGCGTGGATTGAGGGACGCGAAGCGGCCCGAAAATCACAACAAGAGCGCACTTAGAGTAATCCCTTCGGGATTACGTGCGGTCAGGGGCTACGCCCCCGACACCCCGGCGCGCTTCGCACGCCAGCCCCCCATTGCTCGCCCCCCAAGGGGCTGCGCTCGGAGACCGGCTTGGCGATTTACCACCTCACCGCGAATGCATACTCACGCAAGGATGGACATTCATCCACGGCGGGCGCTGCCTATCGTGCGGGGGTTTGCATCGAGGATTTGCGCACTGGAGAAAAACACGATTACACCCGCCGCAGCGGCGTGGCGTTCTCCGCTTTGTGCTTGCCTGGAAATGCCACCGCCGACCGGGCCGAGTTTTGGAACCAGGTCGAAGCCCACCACAAGCGGGGCGACGCCATCACCTGCCGGGAAGTGGAAGTTTCCTTGCCCGCCGAACTGGACGCGGACGCCCGGCAACACCTGGCCCACACCTTCGCCAAGCACTTGGCCGACACCTACGGGGTGGCCGCAGATCTCGCCATCCATGAGCCCAGCAGGGGCGGCGACGAACGCAACCACCACGCCCATATTTTGCTCAGCGCCTGCGCGGTTTCCGCCGATGGCACGCTGGGCAGGAAAGCCGAAGCGCTGGACCCCATCGCCTGCAAGCGGGCGAAGCGCCCCACCCTGGCCGATACCCAGCGCGAGCACTGGGCGAACATGGTCAATGCCGCCATGGAAGCGGCAGGCCACACCGCCCGAGTAGACCACCGCAGCCTAGTCGCGCAGAAAGCGGCGGCCGCCGAGCGTGGCGACTTCAAGGCCGCGGCCCAACTCGACCGCCTGCCCACCCGGCACGAAGGCAAGGCCACCACCCAGGCCCGCCGCCGGGGCGAACGCGTGCCCAGGGCCCGCCGCAACGACCGGCGCCAGCAAGCCAACGCCCGACGCCTGGAGGCACACGAGGCGCGCTTTCAGCAGGCCAAGGACGAAGCCCAGGCAGCTGGCCGCCTGACGCCCTACGACGAACAAGCCGCCCACGCCCGTGCGCTCCTGGAGCGCACCCAGGAGGGCCGCGCACGCCTGCGCAAGGCCTACAACCCCACCCCCACCAAGAGCCCCCGCAATGGAAAACCACAACAACGGGGCCTCGGCGCCCCTCTCACCCGAGACAGCCGCCATCGTGGAAGCCACGGGCATAGCGGACACGCCCATGGCCTGGGCGCCCTGCCTGCGGTGCGTCCACTCGACCGTGCTGCAACTTGCCGACGATCAGGAGGAAGCCCCGGCGGGCCTGGACCGCACCCCGCCGGCCCTGGTGGTCTACTGCGGCCGGATGCATCGCGACATTCAGGTGCCGGTGGCTCGCTGCAGCGGCTTCGAACCCAGCGCGGAAGCGTAGCCCCTCGCTCTCCTGCGGCACGAACCCGCGGCGGACTGCCCGAAGGCGGCGGGAAGGTGGAGCGCCTGGCAGAACTGCGCGCCACTCTGGCCGCGACAGCGAGCATGGAGAAGGCGATTGCCGCCATCCTCGCAGGGGCGGCCCAGGCGCTCGCCCGACCCCAGGCGCTGACGCCCTGGCAACGCTCCACCGCTCGGAGCGTGCTGGAGACGCACCAGGCCCAGACCGAAGCACTGGCCGCCATCGACACGGCGGCAGAGAAGCGCACGCAAACTCGCGCCCGCGTGCGCCTGGCCCGCGCCGACGCCAACGACACCAGCCCAGCCACAGGGGTGGCCGCAGCGGCCCTGCGTGCCGTGGGGCTCACGCCTGCCCAGGACAAGGAAGCCCAAGCCATGCGCGACGCCCTGGCCCGTGCCAAGCGACGACACGGGCGGGCGAAGCACGCGCACGAGGACGCCAAGCAGGTCCACCAGCAGGCCACCACTGCCGCAGAGAAGGCGCGCGCCGACTTTGCCGGGGCCTTCGGCCTGGAGGTGCCGCGCTTCGACGCCAAGCCCGCCCCTCAACCGTCGGCGGCGTCCAGCACGAGGCCGCGGCCCTTCCAAAAACTAGGCCCAACGCCCGGAAGCACGCCAGTGCCCCGGCCGCCAAACTGACGCACCCATGCTCAGGCCGCGCCAATGCTGGCTTTCAGGCGATTTCGCGCCTTTTTTTGGGTCACCGCTTGGGGCGTCGCAAACCCGCGCCGTTGCTGGCTTTCAGGCCCAAAAGGCGCAGAAATGGGGGCATTCGTCCCATATACCTTGGTGCGACATGTGTGTGCCTCTAAAAAGCTGTTTAGCCGTTTGCATTTGCGAGCGCTAAAAAAACAGAACCCGGCTCAAACCAAACCGCCCGGACCCCACCACTGCCCCGCCCAATCATGACAACGGTGACGGAGAAATATATTTAGTCATGAGGAATCGCAGGCAGAAATATTAACTAACAAGGTTTCACGGGAAACATTATCTGCTGACTAAAAGAATATCGCCCCGGAGATCTTGACGAATCCCCAGGGCGATATAGATTTGAAACAGGCCCCCGGGTAGTCGAAGACCCGGAGGCGAGCAAGGTAGGAACGAACTACCAAGCCCAGGCGGTGCCCCAGTGGGGTAACTATAGCAATCCGGGCCTGATTTTCAACTCCCCCTTTTCTCGCTTCCCTTCGATTACCCAGGAGCCTCGGTAGCCGTATCACGGTGCCCGGGTGAAACCGGGCTGCGCACAAGGAAGGGGTCCCCATTGCGGGGTTCAGACTAACCATCACCCGAGTGCGCGGGCAGTAAAGCAGGGGGACAGTGGGCGCGGTATGGCCCTGAAACCTGCGCCGACCTGACAATCCATGCGTCGCGGAGGCCCTGGGAGTGGCTCAATACTGGCCCAGGTCGTGTGCCCCGTCTCGGTCCGGTTGTCGAAGGTTGTGGCCCAAGGAAGGCAGCTAGGATGAGATTTCTCGGCGACGGCCGGGGAGCGGGCAAGCCCACTGGAGAGACGCCAGGCGAAAGCCTGGTGGCAGGACCCAGAGCCGGCGCAGTCAGACTGCGTGAACCTGCCGTAGCGGTGTCGTCTGATTATCACCGCGCCCGACTGTCGGCCGTTCTATCCAGGACGGAAACGCAACGGGGCCAAAGTTGCCTCACCCCAATAGCCTAACGGCCTGGGGCTGGGGAGACTTTGCCCTTCATCGTCGGGGTGAGCGAAGCGAACCCCGGGGATGAAGGGCAAAGCAGGGGGGCTGTTACCCGTTACCCTAGACCATAGGTTCACGCTACACCGAGCTTTTCCGTTCTCAAGGAGATGCCCCTAAGGCTTTATGCACTCCGAAACACGAGATCGGACGCGAAAATTTTCTAACGCCCATCTTGCGCGGCCGCGGCGAGGTGTTAAACCAAGGGCATGGACAAAGCCACCCGACGCGCCGCGGCCATCGCCGCCGACAAACTACTTGCCGCTGCCGGCTATAATCCCAAGGCCATCGCATTCAAAGCCGCGGAGAAGAAGAAGCGAGCCATCGCCGAAGCCTGGGGGCAGCACGGCCCACCGGGTCGAAAGAAGCGCAAGAAGAAGCGGAAGCCCTGACCCGCGACGCCGTTGCATTGTGCAGCGCGGCAGCATGTGGTTGGATCCCCTCGCTTCCTAGGGGGATCCGTCTTGTCTATCCGCGACCTGTCGCCATTCATCCGCGACCATTACGAAATCCACGAGTGGCGCCACGCCAGCGCCATCCTTGCTGCCGACTTCCCCAGCGAGTGGGCCGATATCCAGGCCACGCTGGAGGGCTTCCGGCTTAACCGCAGCGAGATCCTGACACCCGGCGGGCGCAAGTCCGACATCGCGGGCTGGCTCGATGGACAACTGGAGGCCAGGGGCTGGCAAGAAAAGAAGTTCACCACTCAAATCAAGGTGGACGAGCGCACCATGGACGCCCCCACCCACAAGGTGGACTGCTTCAAAAACGGCGTCGCGTTGGAAATCGAGTGGAACAACAAAGACCCGTTTTACGACCGGGACTTGAACAACTTCCGCCTGCTGTTCGACCTGCGCGCCATCAGTGTGGGCGTCATCATCACCCGTAGCAGCGAGCTGCAGGCGATTTTTGACGGCCTGGGCCGGGGCAAGTCCTACGGCAACAGCACCACGCACATGGCGAAGCTGCTGCCGCGCATTGAAGGCGGCAGCGGGGGCGGCTGCCCCCTGCTGGTGTTCGGGATTACGCCGGCGCTCTACGTCGAGGACTAATCGCCACGGGCTCGGCCACGCGGTGCGCCTGGGAGTGGTTGGCGTAGGTGTCCCAGGTGGGGATGTAGTCCTCGGACTGGTTGCCCCACACCGTCCAGCCCTTGCGCGGCCCGCGCGCGAACATTTCCAGCCGCGGGCCAGGGCTACACGCCTCAATCAATGGGTATTGCTCGTCAGGCTTGCGCGAGTGCTCGCGCTTCTGCGTGGCCAGAAAGTTGACCTGTCGGCGGCCGGGGTCGAGTGTGCGGGCATTCTTGCCACGCACCCCGAACAAAATCAGCTCGGTGACGTTGCGGAAGTAGAAGCCCACGCCGCGCCCATCGGGCCCGCCATCCTTGCGGATCTTGTGCCAGACCAGATTGGACTTGTAGGAAAAGCCCCAGGCCTCCATGACGCGCAGGCCTTCGGGCAGCAGCGCATTGGGCACCCACAGATACAGGTGGGCGGTGTCGGCGACGATATCGGCCACAGGCAGCGCGCAGATATCCGCCAGGTTCATGGTGCCGTAGCGGTTCAACCGCTTGTGCTCGGGCGCCACCTTGCCGGTGCGGTTCTGGAACTGCCACGGCGGATCCGCCAGCACGGTGCGGAAAGGCTTGGAGGCAGCAAGGGCGCGCAACTCATCGGCGGGCGTGGGGGACTTCTTGGGCACTGGCGGCAACTTCGTAAGAGCAACGCTCATCCTACCGGTTCCCCCGTCGCGCGGCTTGCGACTGTTGCTCAACGGCGCGTCAGTGCCCCCCCCGGCCGGGTGTCTCCAGGCGCTCATTTGCGCACGCGTCGAGGCTTCGGCAGCACCAGCGGCGCCGCCTTCAACGCGTCGTCAAACTGCCCCGGCGTGTAGGCAGGAAGCGACACGGGCGGGGAGAACTTCGCCAGCGTGCGCACCCGGTCGGGCAGCGTGCCGCGGTCGATGTAGTGGCGCTCCAGCACGCTTTGCCCGCGGGCGTGGCCCGTGAGCGCGGCAATGGCCGAGGGAGACGCCCCCGCCTCGTCCAGGCGGCTGGCGAGGGTGTGCCGGAAGCCGTGGAAGCCCTGGCCCACCTCCGCAATCCCCTGGCGCTTGATGTAGGTGGAGAACTGGCGGCTCAACTGCCGGCCGAAACCCAAGCCGGTGGAGTTGGGCAGGTTGGGAAACAGCCGCTCATGGCCTGCCTCCCTGGCCTCCAGCCAGTAGACGAGTAGCCCCGCCTCCAGCAGCGGCAACGCCAGCGGCACGAACCGGCGCGAGGTCTTTGTTTTGACGCGCTGCCCCTGGCCGGCGCTGCGCACGAAGAACCCCGGCACCCCGTCCACCGTTTCGATGTCGTCCACGCGCAGCTGGGCCACCTCATTGACGCGCGCCCCGCTGTAAAGGCCGAGCATGGGGCCGAACCAGCGATGCGGATACTTGCGCGCCCAGGGCCCGAACGCAGGGCCGAAGATGGCGCGCAACTCGTCATCGGTAAACGGCCGGCCTGTGTCCTCCGTGTCGGGGGTGGCCACGGCGCGCACCCCCGCCAGCGGGGACACCTCCAGGACTTTCGCGTCCACCAGCGAAGTAAGGAACACCGCCAGCCGCTCCCGGTGCTTCTTCAATGCCCAGGCGCCAATCACCGGCTCGCCCGTGGCCTTCGCCCGCTCGATGATTTCCAGTGCGCCCAGCCCTTGATTGGCCTTGGCCTTCGTGCCGTTCTTCGGCCAGCCCTGCGCCGCCTCGAAAAAGGCACGCACATGGGCCTGGGTGAGGTCGGCGGCATGGATATCGGGGCCCACCACCTCCGCGAACAGGCGCAGCGTGTGGCGGCTCTCCATGGGCGTTTTGGGGTGGAGGTTGGCGCGCTCCAGGTCGGCCACATGGTCTGCGATGGCCGCGGACAGCAGGGGCGAGCGCTGGCGCTTCCTGGCGGCCTCGGCGTCTGCTTGGCGCAGCGCCAGGGCCTCGGGCATCACGCCGATGGCCTCCAGCGGGTCGGAGGCCTGCGCCTGCCGATACAAGGCCACGTCCTCGGGCGTGTCGAGTTGCCACCGCTCCCGGATGGTGCCGTCTGCCAGGCGCTCCCGCTCCAGCGTCAAATCCTTCCGGCCTGCGGCCTGCGCCGCTTCCAAGGCCTTCTTCAAATCCACGGGCTGCCCCCTGCGCAGTGCGTCGAACGCATGGGAGAGTGCCACGCCCATGCGAGCGGCGACCAGCCGGGCGGCGTCGCCGTGGGCCACGCCCAAGGGCCGCACGATGAAGCGCGAGCCCACCACCGGGCGCAGGTCCAGGGGGACGAGGAAACGGACATAAGGCCCCGAAGGGCGCGCCAGCAGAAGCGGCGAAGGCATGGCGGCGATACCTCAAACGATACCTAAACGGGACCGTTTGAGGACCGCCCAAAACGCCTAAAACCCTTGCACTTTCAAGCACTTAGTGCTAGGATTTGCGTTGAGTGGAGCGGGTGATGGGAATCGAACCCACGTCAGTAGCTTGGGAAGCTACAGCTCTACCATTGAGCTACGCCCGCGTGGCGCGGGGTGAAGTCTATGCGGTGGCAGGTGCGCAGTGCAACGGGCGCATGCGCGGATCAAGCAGGCCAGTGAAAAGGCGGTGCCGGTTGTCGACACCGCCTGTTTTCACCAAATCAGAAACTGCCGCCGAAGCTGGCGAACAGGGTCGCATCACGGGCCGACTTGTGCAGCGTGGTGGTGCTCAGGCCGATGTTGCTGTCCAGCCCCCACAGCGTGATCCGCGCACCCAGCACGGCGCTGGCGTAATCGCGGTCGAACTGCAGCCCCGGTACCTTGTAGGCGCCGACGTCGGCCATCGTCTGCAACCAGGCGCTGGCCTGCTGGCCGTCCTCGAACTCGTGGTCATAGGTGACCTGCACGTAGGGGCGGACGCTGCCGCCATCGAAACGCGCCTGCCAGCCGATGCGGCCGACGGTGGAGTCCAGCTCCTGGTCGCCATAACCCAGCGCGGTGGCGCCGGCATTGCTTTCGACATAGCCGTCGAGCTTGACCTTCTGCCAGATGACGCCCGCCACCGGGCCGTGGCGGAAGCCGCCATCCTGGCCGAACTCGTAACCGGCGGTGAGCGCGGCGGTCAGGTTGCTGCCATCCGGCGAGCCCTTGTGCTCGCGGGTGACCGGGCCCAGTTGCACCTTGCGGGTGACGTCGTAACCCAGCCAACTGTAGCTGGCCTGGCCGTTGACCCAGGCGCGCTCGCCATACCAGCCGGCAAACAGGCCCAGGGTGGTGTCGGACTGGGTGAAATCGCCCTTGCTGTTGCCGAAATCGGCATCCATGCGGCCATAGCCGGCAAAACCGCCGAGCACCATGCCGTTGCGCGCCCAGTCAATGCCGAACAGGCCGGCCGGGGCCATGCCGTCATACACGTCACCGTGGCCGTAGCGCTGCATGTCGCCACGCACGTTGCCCCACCAGCTCATGCCATCGGCCGGTGCCCCGGCCAGATGGCCGCTCACCTGGTCGGCACGGGCGCGGCCGGTGGCCTGCGCCGAATGGCTCAGCACCTGCTGCAGGCGCGGCGCTTCGAGGATCGAGATGGCGTACTGGCCCAGGATTTCATGCGCGGCGGTACTTGGATGCACGCCATCGGCGAACACATGGGTGTTGTTGGCGTTCGGGCTGGCGTAGCTCAGCGGGCTGCAGGTCAGCGACGATGCCGAGGTGCAGGCCATGTTGGCGACATTGGTGAAACCGTAGCTGCCGGGATTGGCGACGATTTCCTGCAGAATGCTGAAGGTATCGACCGGGATCACCTGCAGGCCGGCCTGCTTCAAGCCGCCGAACAGCGCGTCGTTGTAGGCCTTGGCCAGCGCGGTGCCCTGCGCCATCGCCACCGGGCCACCGGCGCGCGAGGACGGGGTCAGGCCGATATCCGGCAGGTTCGGCACCATCACGTACTGCGCACCGGCGCCCTTGAGCGTGGCCACCATGCCCACCTGGTCGGCCACAGCCGCGCCGATGGTGGCCTGCACCGGGGCACCGGCGGCCACCGCGAACAGGTCGTTGGCGCCACCCCACACGGTGTAGAGCGCATTGGCGTCGGCCTTGCCACCGTTGGCGGCCAGGTAGGCATTCAACTGGGTCTTGAGCGACGGCGTGGCCGGCAGCATCGGGTTGAGCGGATTGCTGCTGTCCACGCCGACCCGCGCGCCGCCGGCAGCGTAGTTGTCGCCGGACTGGCCATTGCCGTTGGGCGAGGCATTGGTGCCGTAATGGTCGGCCAGATAGTCCGACCAGACCCAGCCGGGATTGGTGGTGAAACGGCCGACGATGGAAGCGTTGGGGTCAAGCTGCAGCAGAATCGGGCGGTAATAACCGGTATCGGTCAGGCTGTCGCCGAAGAACACCGTCTTCGAGAACGGGGACTGTGCCAGTGCCGGCAGCGCGGCAAGGGCAAGCGCAGCGGCAAGGGCCGAGCGCAACGGACGGGGGGAAACACGCATGGGAAAGCTCCTGACGGACGAAGAAAGCGGCAGCGTACGCCGCCGCACGGTGTGAGTTTTTCATTACCCTACGGCGCGCTCACGCTGCAGCGCGGCATCGGGCTGGGATTTTGCGCCCCTGCTGGCGAGAATGGCCGCATGGATATCCAACTCAATGGCGAACCCCGCCAGTTTCCCGCGCCCCTGGCCTTGGCCACGCTGCTGGCCACCGAAGGCCTGGCCGAACGTCGCGTGGCGGTGGAGGTCAACGGCGAGATCATCCCACGCGGACAGCATGGCGAACATCTGCTGGCCGATGGCGATGTCGTGGAAATCGTGCATGCGCTGGGCGGCGGCTGAGCCTGCTTCCATTCCGGCAGTGCCGAGCGTTGCCCAGGCGGCGGCGCGGGGTTTCGCGGGGCGCAGCATCCGGCACGATGCGCGATAATCGCCCGATGAATGCACACGCCCCCACCGATTCGCTGGTCATCGCCGGCAAAAGCTATGCATCCCGGCTGCTGACCGGTACCGGCAAGTTCAAGGATCCGGAAGAAACCCGGCTGGCCACCGAGGCCGCCGGCGCGCAGATCGTCACCGTCGCCATTCGCCGCACCAACATTGGCCAGAACCCCGGCGAACCCAACCTGCTCGACGTGCTGCCGCCGGAGCGCTACACCATCCTGCCCAACACCGCCGGCTGCTACACCGCCGAAGACGCGGTGCGCACCTGCCGGCTGGCACGCGAACTGCTCGACGGCCATAACCTGACCAAGCTCGAAGTGCTGGGCGATGCGAAAACCCTGTACCCGGACGTGGTGCAAACGCTCAAGGCCGCCGAGCAACTGGTCAAGGACGGCTTCGAGGTCATGGTCTACACCTCCGACGACCCGCTGCTGTGCAAGCGCCTGGAAGAAATCGGCTGCGCCGCGGTGATGCCGCTGGCCGCGCCAATCGGCTCGGGGCTGGGCATCCAGAACAAGTACAACCTGATCGAGATCGTCGAGAACGCCAAGGTGCCGATCATCGTCGATGCCGGCGTCGGCACCGCTTCCGATGCCGCCATCGCGATGGAGCTGGGCTGCGACGGCGTGCTGATGAACACCGCCATTGCCGGTGCGCGCAACCCGGTGCTGATGGCCAGCGCGATGCGCAAGGCGGTGCAAGCCGGGCGCGAAGCGTTCCTGGCCGGGCGCATCCCGCGCAAGCGTTATGCCAGCGCCTCCTCGCCGGTGGACGGGTTGATCGGCTGATGACAAATCCCTTCGACAGCGCCGGTGCCAAGGCACCGCCCAAGCCATTCACCGTTACCGAAGGCCGCCGCGAGGTGCGCAGCTTCGTGTTGCGCCAAGGCCGCTTCACCCCGGCCCAGCAGCGCGCATTCGACGAGCGCTGGCCGCGTTTCGGCATCGACTTCAACGGCCAGCCGCGCGACCTCATCGCCACCTTCGGCCGCGACGCGCCCAAGGTGCTGGAAATCGGCTTCGGCAATGGCGCCGCGCTGCGCCATGCCGCGCGGTTCGACCCGTCCAAGGACTACATCGGCATCGAGGTGCATGCACCGGGCGTCGGCCGCCTGCTCAATGCACTGGCCGATGACGACGCCGGCAACGTCAAGCTCTACCACCACGACGCGGTGGAAGTACTGGAACAGGAAATTGCCGACGGCGCGCTGGACGAAGTGCGCATCTACTTCCCCGACCCGTGGCACAAGAAGCGCCATAACAAGCGCCGGTTGCTGCAGCCTGCTTTCGCTGCCCTGCTGGTGCGCAAACTGCGCCCCGGCGGGCGGTTGCATTGCGCCACCGATTGGGAGAACTATGCCGAGCAGATGTGGGACGTGCTCGATGCCACGCCGGGGCTGGTCAACCGCGCCGGCCCGCGTGGCAGCGTGCCGCGCCCGGACTGGCGGCCGCAGACCCATTTCGAGACGCGCGGGCAGAAACTGGGCCACGGCGTCTGGGATTTGCTGTATGACAGGCAGGGAACAGGGAACGGGGACTAAGGGAATGACGCTGCCATGACGCTTTCACGTTCCAGCCGAACCCTCCTCAGCGCCGGAAGCGGCGCGCGGGTGAAAGCGCCCGCCCTCTCCCATTCCCCGTTCCCCATTCCCCATTCCCCGCCCTGATGGATACCGCGCTGACGCTGACCACCGACATGAAGCTCGTGCTCGGGCTGGTCGGCTTCACGATGGCGATGTTCCTGTTCGAGCGCATCCGCTCCGACGTGGTGGCACTGGTGGTGATGGTGGTGCTGGGCGTGACCGGCCTGATCGCGCCGGAGGAAATCTTCGCCGGCTTCTCCGGCAACGCGGTGATGAGCATCATCGCCACCACCATCCTCGGTGCCGGGCTGGACCGCACCGGCGCGCTGAACCGGCTGGCCAGTTGGCTGCTGCGGCGTTCGCGCGGCGTCGAGCAACGCCTGCTGCTGCTGGCCAGCGCCACCGCCGGCATCAACTCCGCGTTCATGCAGAACACCTCGGTGATGGCGCTGTACCTGCCGGTGACCGCGCGGCTGGCTTCGCACAGCGGGCTCACCCTCAAGCGCCTGCTGCTGCCGGTCACCGCCGCCATCGTGATGGGCGGCGGCCTGACGATGGTCGGCAACTCGCCGTTGATCCTGCTCAACGACTTGCTGATTTCGGCCAACAACAACCTGCCCTCGGGCAGCGCCACCATCGAGCCGCTGCGGATGTTCGCGCCCATGCCGATCGGCCTGGCGCTGCTGGTTGCCTCGCTGCTGTACTTCCGTTTCTACGGGGACCGCAAATCGCGTGCGGGGAAGGACGCCGGCGGCGAAAGCCAGGCCCCCGCGCGCACCGAAAGCTATTTCGCCCGCTCCTACGGCATCGAAGGCGATGTCTTCGAACTGACCGTTTCCACCGAAAGTCCGCTGGTCGGCATGACCGTCAGCGAAGCCGAGAGCCTGTTCGACGCGCCGCTGTTGCTGGCACTGAAGACCGGCAACGACACCCGCCTGGCGCCGCCGGCGGACATGCGCATCTGGGTGGGCAGCGTGATCGGCGCGATGGGCCCGCGCCAGCAGGTGGTCGATTTCGCGCAGAACCAGTTCCTGCGCATGTCCTCGCGCCTGCGCCAGCTCGGCGACCTGTTCAACCCCAGCCGCGCCGGCATTTCCGAGGCGGTGATCCCGCCGACCTCGAAGCTGATCGGCAAGACCGCCGGCCAGTTGCGCCTGCGCAAGGAGCGCGGCATCAGCCTGCTGGCAATCAACCGCGACAAGCAGGTGATCCGCGAGGACGTGCGCAACGTGGCATTGCGCGCCGGCGACATGCTGGTGTTCCACAGTATCTGGCAGGATCTGTCCGCCGCCGCCGAAAGCCGCGACTTCGTCGTGGTCACCGACTACCCGAAGGGCGAGCAGCGCCCGCACAAGTTCAAGATCGCGATGGTCATCTTCGCCATCACCATCATCATCGCCCTGACCTCGAAATTGCCGGTGGCGCTGACCCTGCTCACCGGCGTGGCCGGCATGCTGCTCACCGGCGTGCTGCGCATGGACGAGGCCTACGCAGCCATCAGTTGGAAGACCATCTTCATGATGGCCGGCTTGATTCCGCTGGGCTGGGCGATGGATTCCAGCGGCGCGGCGGCATGGGTGGCCGGCCACACCATCGACCAGCTGCCCGACGGCATCCCGATATGGGTGCTGGAACTGGCGCTGGCGCTGCTGACTACTGCGTTCTCGCTGGTGATCAGCCACGTCGGCGCGACCATCGTCACCGTGCCCATCGCGGTCAACCTGGCACTGGCGGTGGGCGGCAACCCGACCGCGTTCGCACTGATCGTGGCGCTGTCGGCCTCCAACAACCTGATGACCGCGTCCAACCCGGTGATCTCGATGGTGGCCGGCCCGGCCAAATACACCCCGCGCGAGATGTGGCGCATCGGCGGCCCGCTGTCGCTGCTCTACACGGTGATCCTGGTGGTGATGATCAACATCATGTTCTAGGGCAGAAGTGAGTGAAGAGGAGTGAGGAGTGAGAGAAAGCAGGAGCGATCTCCGCCTGCGCGGAGATGACGGTTGCTTTTGCCTTCCCTCACTCCTGCTGCAACAGCACCATTCCGTCCTGCACCTGCACCGGCACCGCGCGCAATGCATCGCCCTTGCACGGGCCGGATACGCAGCAACCGCCCTGCAACTCGAACGCGGCACCATGCACTGCGCAGACCAGGTGGCCCTCACGGCTCTTCAGGAACTGGCCGGGCGCCCAGTCGAGGTTGCGGCCGGCGTGCGGGCAGACGTTGAGCCATGCCCGCACCTGCTCGCCGTCGCGGTAGAGGATCAACGGCTCGGCATCGCCGTCGATCACCGCCTCGGCGGCATGGAAACCCTGGTCGGGCAAGGCATCGAGCGGAACCAGTTCGACGAGCGTGGATGCGTTGGCGGACATGACGAAAGGCGCGGAAAACAAGGCGTTCATTGTCGCATGGGCCGGCAACGGAAGCGGTGTGCAGCGTTTTCCACGGGGGCCGGCGGGACGCCGCACATGCCTGCGTAACAGGCGGATTTAACGACAACTTCACGCACCAGCCCTTCCCAGCGCCGATACTGGCGTTTGCCACATCGTCATCCTTTCGTCATGCAGACTCGTTATTTCCAGTTCGCCCATCTCCGCAACCTGTTCGCGCCGCGCAAGCCACGCAACCCGTTGCTGCGAGTCGTGCTGGGCCTGCTCGGCCTGGCGATCCTCGCGGTATTGGTGGTCGCCGGCGTGTTCGTCGGCGCGGCGATGATCCTGATCGGACTGGCGTGGAAGCTGCTGGCCGCACGCAAGGCGCGCAAGGCCGCCGGCACCGTGATGGACGGCGAATACCGCGTGGTGCGCAAGCCGGTATTGCCCGGTACGCATTGATTCCCTGGTAGCGGTGATCATCTCCGGTAGCGCCCGGCCGGCACTACCTGCGCGACTGCATCGTCCGGCATCATGGCCGCTGCCCGTCCAGCCGAACGCAAACCATGACCGACCTGATCCCCACCCTGCCCGTGCCACGCATCCCGGTGGCTGGCGGCGGCACTTTTCCTGTGCGCCGCATCTACTGCGTGGGCCGCAACTTCGCCGACCATGCACGCGAAATGGGTGCCAGCGCCCCGGCCTCGGCGGCCGAGCGCGGGCAGCCGATGTTCTTCATGAAGCCGGCCGACGCCATCGTCACCGGCGGCGCGGCGGTGCCCTACCCGCCGGCCACTGCCGAGCTGCATCACGAGGTCGAGCTGGTGATCGCGCTGGGCAGCGATGCACCGGCCGGCGTGTTGCCGGTCGATGAAGCCATGTCGCTGGTGCTGGCCTGCGGCGTCGGCCTGGACCTGACCCGCCGCGACCTGCAGGCCGCGGCCAAGGCCAAGGGCGGGCCGTGGGACATCGCCAAGGGTTTCGACCATTCCGCACCGGTCGGCGAACTGGTGCCGATCGCGCAGGTGGGCGAACTTGCACCGCTGGAACTGTCGCTGCAGGTCAACGGCGAACTGCGCCAGCGCTCCACCCTCGACAAGCTGATCTGGAACGTGCCGGAAATACTGCACGAGCTGTCCAGACTCTACGCGCTGCGCGCAGGCGACCTCGTGTTCATGGGCACGCCCGCCGGCGTCGCCGCGCTGCATCCGGGCGACCACTTCAGCGCACGCATGGGCGACGTCGCCCGCTGCACTGGCGTGATCAGCGAATGAACCCGCGTCGCGGTAGTCTGTGCCGGCTCCCCTTCATGCATGCCTACAGGAGAAACACATGGGAATGATTGCTGAGTTCAAGGAATTCGCGATGCGCGGCAACGTCATCGACCTGGCGGTCGGTGTAGTGATCGGCGGTGCGTTCGGCAAGATCGTCAGCTCGCTGGTGGACAAGGTGATCATGCCGCCGCTCGGCTGGCTGATCGGCAATGTCGACTTCTCCGACCTGGCCTGGACCCTGGCCCCGGCCAAGCTGGCCGCCGACGGCAGCGAGATCCCTGCGGTGGTGATCGGCTATGGCGATTTCATCAACACCCTGATCCAGTTCGTCATTGTCGCCTTCGCCATCTTCATGCTGGTCAAGGTGGTCAACAAGCTCTCGCGCAAGCAGGAAGAAGCCCCCGTCGCACCAGCCGAGCCGAGCGAGGAAGTGCTGTTGCTGCGCGAGATCCGTGACAACCTGAAGAAGTGATGCAAGCCCCTCCCTTCGGGAGAGGGGTTGGGGTGAGGGTTGGGCGAAGCCTCGCAATGTTTGATTGCACGAGGCTTCGCCCGAACCCTCATCCGGCGCTTCGCGCCACCTGCATTCGGCACATCCCTGTGCCTCACCCTTCGGGCGGCTTCGCCGTGCAGTCCGGCAATCCTGCCGGACTGTCTCCCGGCGGGAGAAGGAAACAAGCAAAGCCGGTGACCTCCAGCACGTTTCACCTCGAAGCCGCGGGCGTATGCTCGCGGCTTTGTCGTTTGCGAATCCCTCGCAAGAGCACCGCACACTTCATGTGCGGGAATTCCAACTTGATCCGGAGCCGCCCATGCGCCGTCTTGCCTTCGCCATCGTCATCGCGCTCGCCTGCGCCAACGTGCAGGCCGCACCCACCCGCATTCCCGTGCCGGCATTGGCCAAGGCGGCGGAATTGCGCGCGCAGGCGCTGGCCGACGACACCGGCTGGAAGGTGGTCGAATCACTGACCACCGAGGTCGGCCCGCGACTGGCCGGCAGCGAGGCCGATGCGCGTGCGGTGGAATGGGCCAAGGCCAAGTTCAAGGCGCTGGGCTTCGACAAGGTGTGGACCGAGCCGGTCACCTTCCCCAAGTGGGAGCGGCGCAGCGAGCAGGCGCAGGTGCTGGGCGCGCATGCACAGCCGCTGTCCATCACCGCGCTGGGCGGCAGCCCCGGCGGCAATGCCGAGGGCGAAGTGGTGCGCTTCGACAGCCTCGAAGCGCTGAAGGCGGCACCGGCCGGTTCACTGGCCGGCAAGATCGCCTTCATCGACTACCAGATGACCCGCAGCCGCAACGGCATGGACTACGGCATCGGCGGCACCGTCCGCAGCAAGGGGCCATCGGAGGCGATCCGCAAGGGTGCGGTGGGCTACATCATGCGTTCGGCCGGCACCGATTCACACCGCGTGCCACATACCGGCATCACCCATTTCGACGAGGGCCTGACCCCGGTGCCGTCGGCGGCGTTGGCGATGCCCGATGCCGATCAGTTGGCGCGGCTGGTCGCGCGCGGCCCGGTCCGCATCCGCATGGCGCTGGATTGCGGCTGGGACGGCAGCTACACCTCGCAGAATGTCATTGGCGAGATCACCGGCCGCGAGTTGCCGCAGGAAGTGGTGGTGATCGGCGGCCATCTCGACTCGTGGGACCTGGGCACCGGCGCGATCGACGATGCCGCCGGCGTCGGCATCACCATGGCCGCCGGCCACCTGATCGGCCAGCTCGAGCAGGCGCCCAGGCGCACCATCCGGGTGATCGCCTTCGCCAACGAGGAGCAGGGCCTGCACGGCGGCTTCGCCTATGCCGCCGCGCGGGTGAAGGCCGGGGAGATCCCGTTGCAGCACATCGGCGCGGAAAGCGACTTCGGCGCCGGCCGCATCTATGCGTTCAACACCGGCTCGGGCAACCCCGACAGCTCGCGCGAGGCCACCGCGCAGATCGCCGAAGCGCTGGCGCCGCTGGGCATCGAGTACCGCCCGGACGAGGGCGGGCCGGGGCCGGACATCATTCCGCTGGCGTCCAAGGGCGGCGCCTGGGCATGGCTGGCGCAGGACGGCACCGACTATTTCGACCTGCACCACACCGCCGACGACACCCTGGACAAGATCGACCCGCAGGCGCTGGCGCAGAACGTGGCCGCCTACACCGTGTTCGCCTACCTGGCCGCAGAGGCCGAGGGTGGCTTCGGCAGCGAGGCGAAGGACGTGGTGCCGCCGCGGGAGTGAGCAAAGCCGTCATTCCCGCGCAGGCGGGAATCGCTTTTCGGCAACACGAACGTTTGCTCAATCATATTTGCCCTCTGTTCTTTGCACGGCAACTGCGCCAGGAGCGATCCCCGCCTGCGCAGGAATGACGGAGAAACATGGGGAGGGCGATCGTCGTTGCCATTCCTCCTTCCGCGTTGCCCGTCTGGAATAATGCTGCCATCGCACCAATGGCAGCCTTACCCATGACCGCACGCTCCCTCCGCATCGCCCTGGCGCAATACGACTTCCCGGTGGGCGACGTCGCCGGCAACAGCGCGCACATCGTCGAGCTGATGCAGGTCGCGCGCGATGAATACGGCGCTGACGTGGTGCTGTTCCCGGAACTGGCGATCAGCGGCTATCCGCCGGAAGACCTGCTGCTGCGCCCGGCCTTCCTGCGCGACTGCGAGCAGGCGCTGGTGCGCATTGCCGCGCAGGCGCAGGGCATCGTCGCCGTGGTCGGCTGGCCGCAAGCTGCCGGCGCGGTGGTCTACAACGCCGCCAGCGTGCTGCGCGACGGCGCCATCGCCAGCACTTACCGCAAGCGCGAGCTGCCCAACTATGCGGTGTTCGACGAACGCCGCTATTTCGACGTTGATCCGGATGGCGGCAACTGCGTGTTCGAGGTCGGCGGGGTAAAGCTCGGGCTGCTGGTCTGCGAGGACTTGTGGTTTGCCGAGCCGCTGGCCGCCACCGTCGCCGAAGGCGCCGAGCTGGTGCTGGTGGCCAACGCCTCGCCCTACGAGCGCGGCAAGCATGCCCAGCGCGACGCGCTGCTCGCCGAGCGCAGCCGCGACAGTGGTGTCGGCATTGCCTATGTCAACAACGTCGGCGGGCAGGACGCGCTGGTGTTCGACGGCTCGTCGGTGGTTGCCGATGGCGACGGTACCGTGCACCCGGCGGCGGTGGCGTTCACCGAGGAAATGCTGGTGGTCGAATACGACACCGATACCCGCGCATTCACCCCGCTGCGCTGGATCGACGACGGCGACGAAAGCATGGATGCGCTGGCCTGGCGCGCGGTGACCCGCGGCATTGCCGACTACTGCCGCAAGAACGGCTTCGACAAGGTCTGGCTGGGGCTGTCCGGCGGCATCGATTCGGCATTGGTGCTGGCGTTGGCGGTCGATGCGCTGGGCACGGACAAGGTCACCGCGGTGGCGCTGCCCTCGCGCTACACCGCCGGCCTGTCCAACGACCTCGCCGCCGAGCAATGCCTGGCGCTGGGGGTGAAGCTGGAAACGGTGCCGATCGAACCCGCGTTCCAGGGGCTGATGCAGTCGCTGTCGGCGATGTTCGAAGGCCAGGCCGCCGACGTCACCGAAGAAAACCTGCAATCACGCAGCCGTGGCGTGATCCTGATGGCGCTGGCCAACAAGTTCGGCGGGCTGCTGCTGACCACCGGCAACAAGAGCGAATACGCGGTCGGTTACGCCACCATCTATGGCGACATGTGCGGCGGCTATGCGCCGCTCAAGGATCTGTACAAGACCGAGGTCTACGGCCTGGCCAAGTGGCGCAACACGGTGGGCGGCGCGCCGGTGATTCCGCCGGCGGTGATCGCGCGCGCGCCTTCGGCCGAACTGCGCGAGAACCAGACCGACCAGGATTCGCTGCCGGCCTATGACGTGCTCGACGGCATCCTCTACCGCCACATCGACCAGGAGCAGTCGCGCGAGGACATCGTCGCCGCCGGCTACTCGGCCGAGGTGGTGGACCGGGTGCTGCGGCTGGTGCGCAGCAGCGAGTGGAAGCGCCACCAGGCCGCGCCGGGGCCGAAGGTGTCGCGCCGGGCATTCGGCCGCGAGCGGCGCTACCCGATCAGCAACGGCTATCGCGGGTAACGGCGGACAGGCCATGAGGCCGTGCCGGCCGCTGGCCGGCAATCCCGCATATCCATTCTTTCCGAGTTGCCGGCCAACGACCGGCACTACCTTCTTGCGTGCCAACCCGACAGGAACACGGCGGTGGCCGCAGCCACGTTCAGGCTCTCCACCACGCCGGTGCCGGGAATCGACAGGCGCAAGTCGCAGTGCTGGGCCAGCGTGCGGTCCATGCCCTCGCTTTCGGCGCCCATCACGTAGACCATGCGCGCCGGCAGCGAGGTGGCGAACAGATCGTCACCGCCTTCGACCAGGGTCGCGGCCAGCGCGAAACCTGCCTCGCGCAATTGCGACAACGCCTGCGGCAACAGCGGCAGGCGCACCAGCGGCACATGTTCGGCACCGCCTTCGGCCACGCGCGCGGCGGCACCGGACAGGCTCAGCGGTGATTCGGCCGGCAGCAGGATGCCGGCCACGCCGAAGTGCGCAGCCGAGCGCAGGATCGCGCCGAAGTTGTGCGGGTTGCCGACCCCGTCCAGCCACAGCGCCAGCGCCGGGCCATCACCCAGCGAGGCCAGCCATGTCGCCAGCGGCAGCGGCTCGCTGCGCAGCACATCGGCCACCACGCCTTCGTGGTGGGTGGTGGCGGCGAGCTTGTTGAGGTCGCCCTCGCCAACCACGCGGTAGCCGACGCGGTTGGCCACGCACCATTTGAGTATCGGCTGCAGCCGCGGGATCAGTGCTTCGTCCAGGTACAACTTGCGCAGCGCCTGCGGGCGGCAGGCGAACATTGCCCGTACCGCATTGACGCCGTACAGGCGCAACTCGTCGCTGCCACGCAACGGCACGTTGGCGGTGGCAGGCGGCCCATCCGACGACGCCTGCGGCGTGGCGCGCGGCGGACGCGCGGACGGGCGGCGGTTGTTCCAGGGGTTATTCACTGCGCGCTGCCTCCTGCTTGCGTTCCACCCAGTAGTCGGCATTGCGAATGCCCACCACGTCCGGGTCGAACACCGGGTCCAGCCCCAGCTTCTTCTGCCGTTCGTAATCTCGCAACGCCAGCATCGCCGGCTTCTGCACGATCAGGATGGCAATGACGTTCAACCACGCCATCAGGCCCACGCCGATGTCGCCCAGCGCCCACGCCATCTTGGCGTTGTGATAAGCGCCGAACACCACCATGCCGAGGATGCCCAGGCGCAGCAGCAACACCGCCAGCGGGTGGCTGCGGCGGGTGCCGGCGACGTAGGTCAGGTTGGTTTCGGCCATGTAGTAGTAGGCCATGATGGTGGTGAAGGCGAAGAAGAACAGCGCCAGCGCGACGAAGCCCGCGCCCCAGCCCGGCAGCACCGATTCCACCGCCGCCTGGGTGTACTGCGCGCCATCGGAGGGCTGCAGGCCCGGCACGCCGGAGACGATGGCTTCCAGCGTCTCCTTGCCGCCGTCCCTGACCACCCGGAAGGTGTTGTACATGCCGGTGGAGAGCACCAGGAACGCGGTGGACGTGCACACCAGCATGGTGTCGAAGTAGATCGCGAAAGCCTGCACGTAGCCCTGCTTGGCCGGGTGCGAGACCTCGGCCGCGGCGGCCGCGTGCGGGCCGGTGCCCTGGCCGGCCTCGTTGGCGTAGACGCCGCGCTTGACGCCCCAGGCGATGGCCTGGCCGATGATCGCGCCGAACGCGGCGTGCGCGCCGAACGCGCTGGCGAAGATGTCGGAGAACATCTTCGGCACCTTGTCGGCGTTGAGCACCATCACCGTGACCGCCATCAGGATGAAGGCCAGCGCCATGAACGGCACCACCACCTCGGCGAAGGTGGCGATGCGCTTGATGCCGCCGAAGATGATCGCCCCCAGCAGCAGCGCCACGGCGATGCCCACCCACAGCTTGAACATCCCGGTACCGCCGACCGCGGCGCAACCGTCGGTGCCGCACAACACGTTGGCCGCGCTGTCGGCGATGGCGTTGGCCTGCACGCCCGGCATCAGGAACCCGGCGGCGATGATCGTGGCGATGGCGAAGGCGATGGCGTACCACTTCAGGCCCATCGCCTTCTCGATGTAGTAGGCCGGGCCGCCGCGGTAGCGGCCTTCGGCGTCCTTGACCTTGTAGATCTGCGCCAGCGTGCATTCCACGTAGGAGGTGGCCGCGCCGAGGAAGCCCATCACCCACATCCAGAAGATCGCGCCGGGGCCGCCATAGGCAATCGCGGTGGCGACGCCTGCGATGTTGCCGATGCCCATGCGCCCGGCCATCGACACGGCCAATGCCTGGAACGAGGACACGCCGGCGTCGGACTTCTCGCCGCGCACGGTGAGCCGGCACATCTCGGCAAAGCCGCGCACCTGCATGAAGCGCGTGCGCAAGCTGAACCACAGCGCCGCGCCCAGGCACATGACGATCAGCGCGTTGCTCCAGATGATGTTGTTGACGAGTTCGACGATGGCTTCCACACGATTTCCCCATATGACTGAAGGTGACGATTGCCAACTTCAGGAAGCGGCGATTCTTCCACGATTCAGCTTGCTTGTGCACCGGCGGCTGCCGGCACTCACGCAGGTGCCGGCAACGGCCGGCCTCTGCCTCAGGCATGCCCGCCCACCGACGGTGTTTCGCTTTCCTGCCTGGCCAGCTCGTTGGCCACCGTCTCCGGCGAGCGGGTGTACGGCGCCAGCAGCGCGTAGAACGCCGGCACCACGAACAGCGACAGCAAGGTGGATACGGCAACGCCGAAAATGACCACGATGCCGATGGTGGCGCGGCTGGCCGAGCCGGGGCCGCCGGCCACCACCAGCGGCACCGCGCCGACCACGGTGGCAATGGACGTCATCAGGATCGGGCGCAGGCGTACCGTGGCCGATTCGACGATGGCCTGGTGCACGTTGCGGCCCTCGTCACGCAACTGGTTGGCGAACTCGACGATCAGGATGCCGTTCTTGGCCGCCAACCCCACCAGCATGACGATGCCGATCTGGCTGAACAGGTTGAGCGTGCCGCCACTGATGTACAGCCCGACGAAAGCGCCGAGCACCCCCAGCGGCACGGTGAGCATGATCACCAGCGGGTGGATGAAGCTCTCGAACTGCGCGGCCAGCACCAGATAGACCACCAGCAGCGCCATCGCGAAGGTCAGCAGCACCGCGCCGCCGGCCTTCTGGTATTCGCGCGATTCGCCCTTCCAGTCGATCTGCGCGTACTCGGGCAACTCCTCGCGCGCGACCTGCTGCACCCAGCCGATGGTTTCGCCCAAGGTGTGGCCGGGGGCGATGCTGGCGCTGATGGTGATCGAGCGCAGCCGGTTGAAGCGGTTCAGGGTACCGGCCTCGGCCACCTCGCTCAGCGTGACCAGGTTGGACAGCGGCACCAGCTCGCCCGAGCGCGCACGCACCTGGATCGCCGACAGATCGGCTGGCGTGGTGCGGCCCTCGCGGCCGGCCTGCACCAGCACGTCGTATTCCTCGCCGTTGTCGACGAAGGTGGTGACGCGGCGCGAACCCATCATCGTCTCCAGCGCGCGGCCGATGTCGGTGACGCTGATGCCGAGGTCGGCGGCACGTTGGCGGTCGATGTTCACCCGCATCTGCGGGCGGGTTTCCTTGTAGTCCGAGTCGGCGCCGACCAGGCCGGGGTAATCGGCCATGCGCGCCAGCAGGCGGTCGCGCCACTGTGCGATCTCGGCGTATTCCGGCCCGCCCAGCACGATCTGGAACGGCTGCCCGAAACTGCGCACCAGCCCGCCGCCCACCTGGGTGCGCACACGCACGCCACTGAGGCCGTTGAGCTCGCCCTGCAATTGGTTGGCGACGTCGGCGGTGGCCTGGTCGCGCTGCCGCCACGGTTGCAGGAACACGCTGATGCGCCCGGTATGCATTTCCTCGCTGTTGCCCCAGCCGCCGGGCACGCGCGGATTGGCGCGCACGATGGGCTCGTCGGGGCCGACGAAGCGGCCGACGATCTGCTCCACCTGCTGCACCTGGCCAACGGTGTAGTCGAAGCCGGCACCCTCGGGGCCGTCGATCATGATCTGGAACGAGCCGCGGTCCTCGGCCGGTGCCAGTTCCGAGGGCAATTGCGTGAACAGGCCCCAACTGCTGCCCAGCGCGGCCAGCATCACCAGCCCGAACACCCAGGTGCGCTGCACGTGGCGGTCGAGCACGCGCCCGTAAGCCGCCGACAACCGCGCCAATTGGCGGTTGATGAAGCCGTTCAAACGCCCGGTCTTCTGCTCGCTGTGCGGCTTGAGCAGCTTGGAAGCCATCATCGGCGTCAGCGTCAGCGCGACGAAGGCCGACAACGCCACCGCCGCGGCCAGGGCCACCGCCAGCTCGCGGAACAGGCGGCCGGTATTGCCTTCGAGGAAGCCCACCGGCAGGAACACCGCCACCAGCACCGCGGTGGTGGCGATCACCGCGAACGCCACCTGCGTGGTGCCGCGGCGGGCGGCCACCAGCGGCGGCTCGCCGAGGTCGATGCGGCGCTGCACGTTCTCGACCACGACGATGGCGTCATCGACCACCAGGCCGATGCACAGCACCAGCGCCAGCAGCGTGAACAGGTTGATCGAAAAGCCGAACGCCAGCAGCGCGATGAACGCCGCGACCAGGCACACCGGCACCGTCACCGCCGGGATCAGCGCCGCGCGCAGGCTGCCCAGGAACAGCCAGATCACCACCAACACCAGCGCCATCGCTTCCAGCAAGGTGGCGTAGACGCGCTCGACTGCCGCCTCGATGAAGGTGGTGTTGTCGAAGGCGACGAAGATGCTGGTGCCCTGCGGCAAGGTGGTGGCAATGCGCTCGGCCTCGGCGCGGGTGGCGCGGGCCACGTCCAGTGCATTGGCGGTGGAGGTCTTGACGATGCCCAGGCCGACACCCTGCTCGCCATTGCTGCGGTAGTAGGCGCGGCGCTCGGCCGAGGCCAGCTCGACCTTGGCGACGTCGCCCAGCCGCACCACGTAGCCGTCGCCGCCCTTGCCCAGCGGGATGCTGGCGAAGTCGGCCGGGGCCACGTAGCTGCGCTCCACGCGCAGGGTGAAATCGCGGTCGGCCGATTCGATGCGGCCGGCCGGCAATTCCACGTTCTCGTTGCGCAGCGCGCTTTCCACCTCGGCCACGGTCAGGCCGCGCGCGGCCAACTGGTCGCGGTCCAGCCAGATGCGCATGGCATAGCGCTGGCGGCCGCCGATGCGCACTTGCGCCACGCCGTCGATGCTGGAGAAACGGTCCACCACGTAGCGCTCGGCGTAGTCGCTCAGCTCCAGCGTGTCCATGGTCGAGGACGCCATGTTGAACCAGATGATCGCGTCGGCGTCGCTCTCGACCTTGGCGATTTCCGGCGGGCGCGCCTCCTCGGGCATGCGGTCGGCCACGCGGCTGACCGCGTCGCGCACGTCGTTGGCGGCGGCCTCGATGTCGCGGTTGGCGGTGAATTCGATGCTCACCGAGGCGCGGCCGTTGGTGCTGCGCGCGTTGATGGTGTCGATGCCCTCGATGCCGGCCAAAGCGTCTTCCAGCACCTGGGTGATGCGGCTTTCGATCACCGCCGCCGAAGCGCCGGTGTAGTCCACCGACACCGAGACGATGGGCGGGTCGATGGCCGGCAGTTCGCGCAGGGTCAGCCGGTTGAACGACATCACCCCCAGCACCACCAGCAGCAGGCTCATCACCACGGCCAGCACCGGCCGCTTGATCGAAAGGTCCGACAGTTTCATCCGGCCTTGGCCTCCGTGGCCGTTTCGACCCCGGCATCCTCGATGCGCAGGCCGGGCCGCAGCTTGCCGGTACCGTCGATGACGATGCGCTCGCCGGCCTGCAGCCCTTCGACGATCTCCACCACGCCGGCGCGACGGGTACCGGTCCGCACGTCCACCCGCTCGACCGTGTCGTCGTCCATGACCCGGTAGACGAACGAATCACGCCCGACCTGCACCACCGCGATTTCCGGGATCACCAGCGCCTGCCGCTCGGGGCGGAACACGCGCACGTCCAGCAGCATGCCCGGGCGCAGCGCGTGGTCCGGATTGGGGAAGTCGGCGCGCACGGTGACCGCGCGGCTGCCCGGATCGACCCGCGCATCGACGGTGCTGACTTCACCCTCGAAACTGCGCCCCGGCCAGGCGATGCTGCTGCCGCTGACCTTGTCGCCGGGCTTGAGCGAGGCCAACTCGGCCTCCGGCACCTGGAAATCGACGTGCATGCGCGACAGATCATCCAGCGTGGCGATTGCCGTGGTCGGGGTCACCAGCGCACCGGGGCTGACCTGGCGGATGCCGAGCACGCCGGCAAACGGCGCCCGCACCCGGCGGTCGCTCACGTCCGCGCGCATCTGCCGCACCCGCGCCTCGGCGGCATCGCGGATGGATTTCTGCGTATCCAGCGTGGAGCTGGCGACCAGTTGCTGGGTGGCCAGTTCACTCTGCCGCCGGTACAGGCGGTCGGCCTCGTCGAACGTGGCCTGCGCCTGTGCCAGCGCGGCCTGCTGCGCATCGATGCGCAGGGTCACCAGCGGCGTCCCGGCGGCCACTTCCTGACCACTGCGGAAATGCACCGCGTCGATGATTTCGCTGACCTTGGCGGTGACGACCACCGATTCGCGCGCCTTGGTGGTGCCGATGGCCTGCAAGGTGTCGTTCCATGCCGAGGCCCGGACCACCTGGGTGGTGACCGGCACCGCGCCCGCCTGCGCGCGCGGCGCTTCGCCCGCGCCACGGCCGCAACCGCCCAATGCCAGTACCAAGACAGTGCCACCGGCGAGGGTGGCGGCAAAACGCCCCAACATATTGCAGTCCCGTCAGAAACACGATTGGGCAGTCTAGCCGGGGCCTGTGACGGCCGAATGTGCCATTGGAGGGGGGCGGGGGCAGGAGTGAGTGAAGAGGAGTGAGAAATGAGAGAAGGCAACGGCGTCTGGCCGGCCGGTTTTCCCGTCACCTCAGCGCAGATGAAGACCGCTCTTCGAGGGGTGAGTGCTGCGAATACCCTTCCAGCGGACATCGAATATTGAATGCGCTGGACGCATGATTCAGCGTTTCTGGAGCAGGTAACTATTCTCGCAACCGGGTACCACGCCGATGACGTCGAACCCGTTGAAGTAGCCACCGGCCCTGAGCAGATCAACCGCTGGTCCTACCTCCGGAGAGTAACGGTGGTCGCCGTAATCGTCGAAGACAATGAAGCCACCACTGACAACGGTCGGGCCGTACAGCAGAAAATCCAGCAGGACATTACGCCCAGCATGCCCGCCATCAATGTGCAGAATCGCCGTTTGCGGCTCCAACTGCGTCATGACGTGCCAATAGCTTGCTTCGGATAGCCCGTGCACCAGCATGACTTCGGGAAACAGGCGCTCTCTGTAAAAACCCAATTCCTCGGCCTGATTCGGCAATGCCAGCGGATCAATACCGATGATCCGGCGCTTGCCACCACACATCCGGCTCATGAAGGCGCTGGATTTTCCCTTCCAGACACCGATTTCGATGATGTCGCCCGGCAACTCCTCGACCAGCCAGCACAAATAGCCGAGGAATTTCACCTGTTCATGGAATGACAGCTCCTTGCGTGCCATCGCCTTGTCTGGCGGCAACCGTGTTTGCTCCTATGCGAGAGCCTGGCCGAGCGTTTTCCAAGTCTCGTCAACCAGCCGGGTCAGCTCCGGGTTCTGCAACACGACTTTCAAATCCGCCAGACGCAACATGGCATCCCTTCATCACCCCAATTCGTCCACGACGATACCGCTGTCCTGCCCGCATACCAAGCCATGCAGGAAAATCATTTATCCGCTGAAGAGCGATCTCCGCCTGCGCGGAGATGACGGGAAAACAACGTGCCGGACGCCGTTGCTTTCTCTCGCTCCCCACTCATCTTCACTCACTCCTGCCTTTCAGCGCAGCACCAGCCGCACCACCTGGTCGACCATCGCGTCCAGCGCCTCGCCATCGGCGTACAGGTGCAGCTCCGGGTTCTCCGGGGCCTCGTAGGGTGAGTCGATGCCGGTGAAGTTGGGGATCTGCCCGGCACGCGCCTTGCGGTACAGGCCCTTGACGTCGCGCGACTCGGCCACGTCCAGCGGCACGTCGACGAACACCTCGATGAACTCGCCTTCATCGAAGCGCTCGCGCGCCATCTGCCGTTCGGCGCGGAACGGGGAGATGAAGCTGACCAGTACGATCAGGCCGGCGTCGGCCATCAACCGCGCCACCTCGGCGACGCGGCGAATGTTCTCCACCCGGTCCTCGTCGGTGAAGCCGAGGTCGCGGTTCAGGCCGTGGCGGACGTTGTCGCCGTCGAGGATGAAGGTGTGGCAGCCGCGCGCATGCAGGCGCTTTTCCACCTGATTGGCAATGGTGGATTTGCCGGCACCGGACAGGCCGGTGAACCACAGCACCTTCGGCGTCTGCCCCTTGATGCGGGCGCGCGCGGCCTTGTCCACATCCAGGTGTTGCCAGTGCACGTTGCCGGCGCGGCGCAGGGCAAAATCCAGGGTGCCGGCGGCGACGGTGGCGTTGCTCTGGCGGTCGATCAGGATGAAACCGCCCAGCGCGCGGTTGCGCACGTAGGGTTCGAAGGCGATGGGCTCGTCCAGCGACAGGTTGCAGTAGCCAACCTCGTTGAGCTCCAGCCGCTTGGCCGCCAGCTTGTCCTGGGTGTTGACGTCGATGCGGTGCTTGATCTCGCTGATGCTGGCGGCCACGGTGCGGCTGCCGATCTGCAGCCAGTACGGGCGGCCGGGCAGCAGCGCGGCATCGTCCATCCACAGCACGTGCACGGCGAACTGGTCGGCCACTTCCGGCGGGTCGCCGGCGGCGGCGATGACGTCGCCACGGCTGACGTCGATTTCGTCGGCCAGGGTCAGCGTCACCGCTTGCCCTGCGGTGGCGACGTCCAGCGGGCCATCCGGCCCCAGCACCTGCTTGACCGTGGAGCGGCGCGCCGACGGCAGCACCACCACCGCGTCACCGGCACGCACCTGGCCGGCGGCAATGGTGCCGGCAAAGCCACGGAAATCCTGATTGGGGCGGTTGACCCACTGCACCGGCAGGCGCAGGCCGCTGGCGGCGTCGTGGTCGGCAATCTCCACCGCGTCGAGGTGTTCGAGCAAGGCGGGGCCGGGGTACCACGGCATCAAGGCCGAGCGCGTGGACAGGTTCTGCCCTTCCAGCGCCGACAGCGGGATGACCTGCACGTGGGCGATGCCCAGTTGCGCGGCCAGCGCGCGGTACTCGTCGGCAATGCGTTCGAACACGCTCTGGTCGTAATCGACCAGATCCATCTTGTTGACCGCCAGCACCACCTGGCTGATGCCCAGCAGCGAAATGATGTAGCTGTGGCGGCGGGTCTGCTGCAACAAGCCTTTGCGCGCGTCCACCAGCACCACCGCCAGGTCGGCGGTGGAAGCACCGGTGGCCATGTTGCGGGTGTACTGCTCATGGCCGGGGCAGTCGGCGACGATGTACTTGCGGCGGTCGGTGTCGAAGTAGCGGTAGGCCACGTCGATGGTGATGCCCTGCTCGCGCTCGGCGGCCAGCCCGTCCAGCAGCAGCGCGTAGTCGATGCGCTCGCCCTGGGTGCCGTGGCGGCGGCTGTCGGCCTCCAGCGCGGCCAGTTGGTCGTCGAACAGGCGCTTGCTCTCGTACAGCAGGCGGCCGATCAGCGTGCTCTTGCCGTCATCGACGCTGCCGCAGGTGATGAAACGCAGCAACGGCTTGGATTCGTGCTGGCGCAGATAGGCGGAAACGTCTTCGGAAACAGCTACTGCGCCCATCAGAAATAGCCCTCCAGCTTCTTCTTCTCCATCGAGGCGGACTGGTCGTGGTCGATCAGCCGGCCCTGCCGCTCCGAGCTGGTCGACACCAGCATCTCGGCGATGATTTTTTCCAGCGTGTCGGCATCCGATTCGATCGCCCCGGTCAGCGGGTAGCAGCCCAGCGTGCGGAAGCGCACCTTGCGCAACTGCGGCACTTCGCCCGGCCGCAGCGGCAGGCGCTCGTCATCGACCATGATCAGGCTGCCGTCGCGCTCCACGACGGGCCTTTCGGCAGCAAGGTACAGCGGCACCACCGGGATTTTCTCGCGGTAGATGTAGAGCCAGATGTCCAGCTCGGTCCAGTTGGACAGCGGGAAGGCACGCACGCTCTCACCGGCATGGATGCGGGCGTTGTACAGGTTCCACAATTCCGGGCGCTGGTTCTTGGGGTCCCAACGGTGCTTGTCGCTGCGGAACGAGAACACCCGCTCCTTGGCGCGCGACTTCTCCTCGTCGCGGCGCGCACCACCGATGGCGGCGTCGAACTTCCACTTGTCCAGCGCCTGTTTCAGGCCCTGGGTCTTCATCACGTCGGTATGCACGCTGGCGCCGTGGGTCACCGGGCCGATGTCGCGGGCGATGCCGTCCGGGTTGACGTGCACGCGCAGGTCCACCCCGGTCTCGGCGGCGCGGCGGTCGCGGAAGGCGATCATCTCGCGGAACTTCCAGCGCGTGTCCACGTGCAGCAGCGGAATCGGCGGCACACCCGGCGCGAACGCCTTGAGCAGCAGGTGCAGCAGCACCGAGCTGTCCTTGCCCACCGAATACAGCAGCACCGGGTTGGCGAAGCCGGCGGCGACCTCGCGCAGGATGTGGATGCTTTCGGCTTCCAGCCGGTCCAGGTGCGACAGCGATGCGGTAACAGTCATTGCGAGTGGGCGTTCGACACGAAAGGGGAAAGGGTAGCAGTGCGGCCGGGCAAACTCCCGGCAGGGCGGCCAGTGTGGGCATCGGCCAACAATGGCTGAAATGAACGCATGGCATGAAGCGATAACCGTCCATCCTTTCCGTCACGCGCGACGGCTGCCTAGCATCGGCCATCCTCCTCCAGACCGGACCGGACATGACCGCCGCCGCTGCCACCGTGCCCCCCAGCCCCCTGCCCGAAGACCGCCGGGTCCTGCTGACACGTCTGGTGGACGGCCTGGACGGCAACAGTCTGTGGTGGCTGTCCGGCTTTGCCGCCGGGTTGGCGCAGGGGCAGCCGCCGCCCTCGCTGGCACTGGTGCAGCCGGCCCAGCCCGCAGCCCAGGCGGCCGGGCGGCTGACCATCATCTACGGCAGCCAGACCGGCAACGCCCACCGCGCCGCCGAGCAACTGGCGCGCGAGGCCGAGGCCGCCGGCCTGGCCGTACGCCTGCTGCGCGCCGATGCCTACCCCACCCGCGAACTGGCCGGCGAACGCCTGCTCTACATCGTCATCAGCACCCAGGGCGAAGGCGACCCGCCGGACGACGCCATCGGCCTGGTCGAGTTCATCGCCGGCAAGCGCGCACCCAAGCTGCCGGAACTGAAATATGCGGTGCTGGGCCTGGGCGATTCCAGCTACGTGGATTTCTGCGGCATCGGCCGCAAGCTGGATGCACGCTTGGCCGAACTCGGCGCGCAACGCCTGCAAGCGCTGGGCGAAGCCGACCTCGACATCGACACCGTGGCCGCGCCGTGGCGCACCAAGGCACTGGCCGACGCGCGCGAAACGCTGGGCAACGCCGCCGCCCCCGCCGCCAGCAACGTCACCCCGCTGCGCCACGGCCAGGCCAGCACATGGAGCGCGCAGCACCCGTTCAATGCCGAACTGCTGTCGCGGCAACTGGTCAGCGGCCGCGATTTCAAGGGCCCGGCGTTCGCCGTCCAGGCCAGCATCGACAAGCGCGTGCACCACCTCGAACTGTCGCTGGAAGGCAGCGGCCTGCACTACGAGCCGGGCGACGCGCTGGGCATCATTCACCGCAACCCGCCGCAACTGGTCGCTTCCATCCTCGCCGCGACCGGGCTGGATGGCGACGCCACGGTCGAACACGACAGCCATGCACGGCCGCTGGCGCAGTGGCTGGGCGAACACCGCGAACTGACCCGCATCTCGCGCCCGCTGCTGGCCACCGTGGCCGAGCGCGGCGGCAACGCCGAACTGGCCGCACTGCTGGAACCGGCGCGTGCCAGCGAGTTGGCCACCGTGTTCGGCGATCACCAATTGGTGGACGTGCTGCAGCGCTGGCAAGCCGACTGGGATGCCGGCGCGCTGGTGGCGGCGCTGCGCCCGGCCGCGCACCGGCTGTATTCCATCGCCTCCAGCCGCAAGCGCGTGGGCGAGGAAGTGCACCTGACCGTGGACGAACTGGCCTACGCCGCGCACGGCCGCGACCACCTCGGCGCCGCCAGCGGTTTCCTCGCCGCACTGGAAGAAGGCGCGCCGGTGCCGGTGTTCATCGAACCGAACGAGCGCTTCCGGGTTCCCACCGATGCCAGCCGCGACATCATCATGGTCGGCCCCGGCACCGGCGTGGCGCCGTTCCGCGGCTTCGTGCAGGAGCGCGCCGAAAGCGGCGCGGGCGGCCGCAACTGGCTGTTCTTCGGCGCGCGCCATTTCAACAGCGAATTCCTCTATCAGGTCGAGTGGCAGGACGCCCTGCAGAAGAAGGAGTTGCACCGCCTCGACCTGGCCTTCTCGCGCGATCAAGCCCGCAAGATTTACGTGCAGGACCGCCTGCGCGAACAGGGCCGCGAGCTGTACGACTGGTTGCAGAACGGCGCGCATTTCTACGTTTGCGGCGCCATCGGCATGGGCAAGGACGTGCACGCCGCGCTGCTGGAGATCGTCACCCGCCACAACGGCGGCGACGCCGAAGCGGCGGCCGACTACCTCTCCAGCTTGCAGCGCGAAGGCCGTTACGCCCGCGACGTCTACTGACCCCCGAATCCCGCAGGAACGCATCCGATGCGCTCCTGAAACAAGTGCAGACACCACGACGCCATGTCCCATCCTTCCGTAGAAAAGATCAAGCTCGACAGCCAGCGCCTGCGCGGCACCCTCGCCGAGGGGCTGCTGGACGCCACCACCGGTTCGCTGAATTTCGAAGACCAGCGCACCATCAAGTTCCACGGCAGCTACCAGCAGGACGACCGCGACCTGCGCGACGAACGCCGCCGGCAAAAACTCGAACCGGCGCACCAGTTCATGATCCGCATCCGCGCACCGGGCGGCGTGTTCACCCCGCAGCAGTGGCTCAAGCTGGACGAAATCGCCACCACCTACGCCAGCCACTCGCTGCGCGTGACCACGCGCCAGACCTTCCAGATCCACGGCGTCATCAAGCGCGAGCTGAAGGCGACGATGCAGGCAATCAACGCGGCGGCGCTGGACACCATTTCCGCCTGCGGCGACGTCAACCGCAACGTGCTCGGCGCCAGCAACCCGCTGCAATCGGCGCTGCACGCCCAGGTGCACGACTGGGCGCAGCGGCTGTCGCTGCATTTCAAGCCGGCCACCCGCGCCTACTACGAGATCTGGCTGGACGAGGAAAAAGTCGCCGAAAGCGGCGTCGAGCACGAGCCGATCTACGGCGACGCCTACCTGCCGCGCAAGTTCAAGATTGCCGTGGCGGTGCCGCCGTACAACGATGTGGACGTGTTCGCCAACGATCTCGGGTTGGTGGCCATCGTCGATGACGCCGGCCAGCTCGCCGGCTTCAACGTCGCCATCGGTGGCGGCATGGGCGCCAGCCACGGCATCGCCGCGCACTACCCGCGCATCGGCAACGTGATCGGCTTCGTCACCCCGGAACAAGTGTTCGCCATCGCCGAGGCGGCGGTGACGGTGCAGCGCGACCTCGGCGACCGTGTCGAGCGCAAGCACGCGCGCTTCAAGTACACCATCGACGACCACGGCTCGGATGCCATCGTGGCAATGATGGAAGAGCGCGCCGGCTTCAAGCTGCAACCGGCGCGGCCGTTCCACTTCGAGCACAACGGCGATCGCTTCGGCTGGGTCGAGGGCGACAACGGCCTGTGGCACCTCACGTTGTCCCTGCCCAGCGGGCGCATCGCCGACACCCCCGGCCGGCCGCTGCTGAGCGGGCTGCGCGAGATCGCCAAAGTGCACCAAGGCGAATTCCGCATGACCTGCAACCAGAACGTCATCATCGCCGGCGTGCCGGCCGCGCAGCGCGCGCAAATCGACGCGCTGGTGGCGCAGCACGGGCTGGACCGCGAGAACAATGCGCCCACCGCGATCGCACGCAGCGCCGTGGCCTGCGTGGCCCTGCCCACCTGCGCGCTGGCAATGGCCGAGGCCGAACGCTACCTGCCCGGCTTCCTCGCCGCGCTGGAGCCGCTGCTGGACCAGCACGGCCTGCGCGAACAGCCCATTCTGCTGCGCATCTCCGGCTGCCCCAACGGCTGCTCGCGGCCGTACCTGGCCGAAATCGCGCTGGTCGGCAAGGCGGTGGGCCGCTACAACCTGTTCCTCGGCGGCGACCACCGCGGCATGCGCATGAACACGCTGTACCGCGAAAACATCACCGAGCCGCAGATCCTCGAAGCGCTGGAACCGCTGCTGGGCCGTTACGCCGCCGAGCGCGAAGCCGATGAGCGCTTCGGCGATTTCCTGCATCGCGCCGGCATCGTCGACCTGCCGCCCTACCCGACCAACCGCCAGATTGCACTGGAACTGCACGCATGAGCGCCCTGCCCGTTTCTCCATTTGCCGACAATGACGCCAGCGCGCTGCCCGACGACCCGGCCGGGCTCAACACGCAGTTGGAAGCGATGGACGCCGCCGAGCGCGTGCACTGGGCATTGCAGCACCTGCCCGGCACTCACGTGTTGTCTTCGAGCTTTGGCGCGCAATCGGCCGTGGCCCTGCACCTGCTGACCCGCCAGCGCGCGGAGATCCCGGTGATCCTGATCGACACCGGCTACCTGTTCCCGGAAACCTATCGCTTCGTCGATGAATTGAGCGACCGCCTCGGCCTGAACCTGAAGGTCTACCGCCCGCTGGTCAGCCGCGCATGGATGGAGGCGCGCCACGGCCGGTTGTGGGAGCAGGGGCTGGTCGGCATCGAGCAGTACAACAACCTGCGCAAGGTCGAACCGATGAAGCGCGCGCTGGACGAGTTGCAGGCCGGCACCTGGTTCACCGGCCTGCGCCGCGGCCAGGCGACCAGCCGTGCCGACACCCCGATCCTGCAAAAGCGCGGCGAACGCTGGAAATTCAACCCGCTCGCCGACTGGAACGACCGCGACGTGTGGAAGTACCTGAAGCAGCACGGCTTGCCCTACCACCCGTTGTGGGAGCAGGGTTACGTCTCCATCGGCGATTACCACACCACCCGCCGCTGGGAGCCGGGCATGCGCGAGGAGGACACCCGCTTCTTCGGCCTGAAGCGCGAGTGCGGCTTGCACGAGGAAATCTGAGACGCGCGCGGGCGCATGCCTCTGCGCCCCCTGCCGGAATCCATCGTCCGGATGGACGCAGAACCGCTCCTTCGTTCCGCTTCTCCATGAGCGCGCCCTCGTCCGGCCATCAAACACCCAGGGCATCACTTCAACCTGTCCCCTCTCCGGCCCAAGGCCGAGGTGACCAAGGAACGCATCACCATTCGCCTGTCGCCGGACGTGCTGGCCTCGTTCCGCGCCACCGGCGATGGCTGGCAGACGCGGATGGATGCCGCCTTGCGCGATTGGCTCAAGCAGCATCCGCAGCAGGTGAGGAGTGAGAAGGGAAAAAGAGTAAAGAGGAGTGGTGAGTGAGAGAAGGCAGCAGCAACCGCCGTCATTCCCGCGCAGGCGGAATCGCTCTTGGGGCTCTACATGCTTCTGTTGAAAAGCGATTCCCGCCTGCGCGGGAATGACGGCTCCCTGCCTTTTCTCACTCCTCACTCCTTTCCACCCACCCCTACCCCCTCTCACTCCTCTTCACCTACTCCTCTTCACTCACTCCTGCCTCAATACCGGTAATCCAGCTTCAGCCACAACGTGCGGCCCGGTTCGTTGATCCGCACCGGGTCGGCGGGGAAGCCGAAGTCGGCGCTGCCGGCCAGGTTCAGATGCTCGGCATAGGCGCGATCGAACAGGTTGTCGATGCCGGCGCTGGCGCGCAGGTGGTCGTTGACCCGGTAAGCCGCGTTGAGCGCGAAGGTGGCGAAGCCCGCCGTCGGGCCGAGGTCACGGGCGACGACGTTGCCCGCGTCCAGCGCCACCCGGTCCTGCCGGGCCACCACGCGCAGCAGTGCACCGGCCGACCAGCGTTCGCGTTCATAGGCCGTGCTCAGGCGCGCTTCCAGCGGCGGCATTTGCGGCATCGCGCCGCCGTCGCTGCGGTTCTCGCCCCATGCGTAAGCCAGCGTGCCGCCCAGCTTCCACGCCTCCTGCAGGCGCCACTCCACCCCGACCTCGGCGCCGGCGATGCGCGCGTCGATGTTGCCGGCGCGGGTACTTTTGCCCATCATGCCGCCGCTGGAATAGGTGAACAGGATGTAGTCCTGCACGTACCCGGCATAGGCCGACACCCAGGCATTGACGCGCTTGCCGCGGAACTGTGCGCCGATGTCCAACTGCGTGGTTTTCTCAGGTTTCACCCCGGCAAAGGCGTTGGTGGCACCGGCCGGGCCGGCATCGGCGGAGAACAATTCCCAGTAGTCGGGCATGCGCTCGGCGTGACCGAGGCCGGCGTACCAGGTCCAGTCCTCGCCGTGGTCGCGCTCGTAGCGCAGGAAGCCGCTGCCGAGGTCTTCGCTGCGGGTTTGCCCGGCGGTCGGGTTGGGCATGTTCATCATGCCGCTGGCCTGGCGCAGGTCGGTGGCTTCGGCATGGTCGATGCGCAGGCCGCCGATCCAGCGCGCCGGCCGCGCTTCGCCCAGGGTCAGTTCGGCGAACACGCCGCGGTTGTCGAGATCGGCATCGCGCGTCCACGCCTTCTGCTGCCACATCCCGCGCATGCCGCTGCGCTTGCGGTGGCGGCTGTCCTGGGCGTCGATGCCGGCGACGACGGCCACGTCCTGCCAGCGCCATTCCGAGGCGACGCGGCCGCCATTGGTGCGGCGCTCGACGTTCGAGGCCATCGCCATCGGCATGCTGCCGTGCGGGTTGGGCGTGCGCAGGCTGTAGTTGTCCATCACGTGGTCGGCGGTGTTGGCGTACACGTTGGCTTGCAGCTTGTCCCATGCGCCGGGCAGGTTGCCGCGCTCGAAACGCAGGCCGTAGCTGCTGCGCTTGAACGCTGCGCCATCCATGCCGCGGCCGGCATAACGCGCCAGTGCATCGCCGGTGCCGGCGCTCAGCTCCAGCACGGTGTCGGCGTCGGGCGTCCAGCCGATGGCGGCATCGGCATTCCACTTGCGCCAGCGCGAGGGCACCACGTCGCCATTGCCATCGCGGTAGTCGTCGGATTCGGAGCGGTTGCCGTTCACCCGCACGTAGCCGGGCGCGCTGCCGAAGGTGGCGTCGAGCACCTGGTCGTTGCGGTTGTCGGAGCCGGCCAGCGCGCTGGCTTCCAACTCCATGCCCGGTTCGCTGAAACGCGGGGTATCGCGCTCGAAGCGCACCGTGCCGGCCGAGGCACCGGCGCCCCAGCGCACGCTCTGCGGGCCCTTGATGACGGTGAGCCGGTCGAAGGTTTCCGGGGCGACGTAGGACAGCGGATTGTCCATCCGCGACGGGCAGGCGCCCATCAGGTTGCCGTCGTTGGTGAGGATGTTCAGGCGCGAACCGGACATGCCGCGCAGCACCGGGTCGCCATTGGTGCCGCCGTTGCGGATCGCGGAAAAGCCGGGGACGGTCTTCAGGTAGTCGGCGCCGTCGCTGGCCGGCACCGGCTGCCGCGGCAGGCTCGGGTCGGTGACCCATTGCAGCGGCGAGGACGGCGCGCTGGCGGTGACGACCACCGTTTCCAGGGTGATCGGGGAACCCGGCGCGTCGGCATGGGCCGCGGCGGGGAACAGGGCAAGCAACAGGCAGGAGGACAGGCACGCCGGTACGACCGGCTTGCGGGGGTAAGCGGGCAACATGGGATTCTCCGTGGAACACAGCCACGCCGCGCCATCGGGGCGCAGGTCACGCGGCAAAAAAGAGGGGGAAGTGTCGTCAGGAGAAACGCGGCGGCCCGCGGGCCAGGTGCGCGGACCAGCGCAGGCTGGCGGGAACATCGACCCGGCGCGGCGAAAACGGTGCCAGCCGGTACGGCGGCGGCGCCAGCACCAGCAGCAGCGCCATCCACGGCAGCAGGCGCATACCCAGCACGCAGTATTCGCAGGCTTCGGCGTGGTTGGCGTGGGGGCCGGCGGGCGCATCGTGCCCGTGCTCCGGCATCGACGGCACGTGGCCGGCGTGATCCATGCCGGGCATCGCGTGCGACAGGTGTTCTGCCATCACCACGGCCATCGTCATCGGTTGCGTCTGCAACGCGCGACTGACCAGCGGCGCAAGCAGCATCAGCAGCGTCGCCACCACGGCGAGCCGGGACATCCAACGGTGCAGGGGCAGTGAACGGATCACGCCGCGATCTTAAGCTGCCGCCCCATTCACCCACGTGCGACACATCGCCGCAGCGGGAGCCGAGGAACGAGTGGAGAAGAACCGGGAACGAGAGAAGGCAGAAGCAAAAACATCGCGCAAGTGCTTCAATCCACAGCCTTTTCTTTCACCCGTTGTTGGCTTCAACTGGTGATGGTCTGGGTCAGCTCTTCCCAGCTCGGCGGCGGCGGCCAGCCGGCTTCTTGATTTCCGTCAAGTACCCGGCGCAGGTCGCGCTTGTCGATCTGCGGGGCGAGCACGTGCACCAGTTCCAGCGCGTAGTCGCGCAGCACCCGCTCGCGCGGCAGCACCGCCCAGGCGATGCACTCGGGTACGGCCTCCGGTGCCGGCCATGCGCGCAGGTCGGTGTCGCTGCTGTTGACCGCCATTTCCGCCAGCAGGCCCACGCCCAGGCCGGTGCGCACGTAGGTCTTGATCAGGTCGGCGTCGAGCGCGGTCAGGGTCAGGTCCGGTTCCAGCCGTTTCGCGGCGAAGGCGCGGCGCAGCGAGGAATTGGGACGGGTGGAGGATTCGTAGCTGATCAGCGGGTGCGCGGCCAGCGCGGCCATGTCCGGCACCTTGCCGGCGCGGTCGAGCGGGTGCCCCTTGGGCACCACCACCAGCCGCCGCCAGCGGTACAGCGGCACGGCGATGCCGGTGGTCGGCTCGCTGCCGGCGGTGCTGACGATGGCCATGTCGGCATCGCCCTGGCCGAGCAGGTCCAGCGCGTCGCTTTCGGCGGCCTGCTGCAGGTGCACGCTGACCTGCGGGTAGGCCTGCTTGATCCGCGCCACCGCCGGCGGCAGCACGAAGCGCGCCTGCGTGTGGGTAGTGGTCAGCACCAGTTGGCCGTGGCTCTCGCGGCGCTGGTTGGCGGCATAGGTGCGGATGTTGTTGGCTTCGGCCAGCACCGCGCGAGCGCGGCCGATGACTTCCTCGCCGGCCGGCGTCACCGACTCCAGGCTGCGGCCCCTGCGCACGAACAGCAGGAAGCCCAACTCGTCCTCCAACTGCTTGAGCTGTTTGGACAGCCCCGGCTGGGTGGCGTGCACGCGAGTGGCCGCCAGCGTGATGTTCAGCTCGGCGTCGGCGATGGCAACCAGGTAGCGCAGTTGGGTGAGGGTCATTGCAAGGCCGGTAAACGCCGCTCGGAAAGAAATGAATGTAGGCCAGATTGCCTCCGCCACTTATAACCGAAAGTAATCTGAATGGCGGCGCAAGTCATTTCCGGGGGTTCCGGTGCGGGGCTACGGTCATCGTCCCTTCCGCCCACCTTTCCCTTGCCGCCGTGAATGCCCCTCTGTTTCCGTTGTTTGCCGATCTGAACGGCCGTGCCGTGCTGGTGGTCGGCGGGGGCGTGGTCGCCACACGCAAGGTCGAGGCATTGCTGCATGCCGGCGCGCGGCCACGGGTGGGTGCACCGGAACTGGCACCATCGCTGCGCGCGCTGGCCGATGCCGGGCGCATCGAATGGCTGCACGGGCGCTTCACCCCGGACTGGCTGGCCGAGGACATCTGGCTGGTCATCGCCGCCACCGACGACGTCGCGGTCAACCAGGCCACCGCCAGCGCCGCAGTGGAGCGTCGGCTGTTCGTGAACGTGGTCGACGACGCGCAGTTGTCGCGCTTCCACCTGCCGGCGGTGGTCGAACGCGGCCCGTTGCAGATCGCCATTTCCAGCGGCGGCGGTGCGCCGATGGTGGCGCGTCACGTGCGCCGCCGGATCGAGGAACTGTTCGACGACAGTTGGGGCCGGCTGACCGAACTGCTCGGCCGCAAGCGCGCGCACATCCGCGCCCGCTTCCCCGATACCGCTGCGCGCCGCCGCTTCTTCGACCGCCTGCTCGAAGGCCCGCTGCCGGGCCTGCTGCGTCGCGGCCAGCGTGCTGCGGCGGAAGATGCGCTGCGCCACGCACTGGCCGGCGAAGCCCCTGCCGCCGCCGGCTCGGTGGTGCTGGTCGGTGCCGGTTCCGGCGACCCCGGCCTGCTGACGCTGGCCGCGCTGCGCGCACTCAATCAGGCCGACGTGATCCTGCACGACCGGCTGGTCAGCGCCGAGGTGCTGCAACTGGCACGGCGCGACGCCGACCGCATCGAGGTCGGCAAGTCCGCGCGCGGCCACAGCACCCGCCAGGAGCACATCCATGCACTGATGCTGGAACACGCCCGCGCCGGCAGGCGCGTGGTGCGGCTCAAGGGCGGCGACGCCTTCGTGTTCGGCCGTGGCGGCGAAGAGCTGCAATTCCTGCGCGCGCACGACATCGCCTACGAAGTGGTGCCCGGCATCACCGCCGCACTGGCCTGCGCCGCCCATGCCGGCATCCCGCTGACCCACCGCGACCATGCCCAGCAACTGCGGCTGGTCACCGCGCACTGCAGGGATTCGCTGGACACGCTGGACTGGCCGGCATTGGCCGCGCCGCGGCAGACGCTGGTGTTCTACATGGGCGTGGCCGCGCTGGCGCAGATCCGCACGCAGTTGCTCGACGCCGGCCTGCCCGCCGCCACGCCGTTCGCGCTGGTGGAGAACGGTTCGCGCGCCGAACAGCGCGTGGTCACCGGGCAACTGCGGCAACTGGCCGAAGCGGCCGCGCGGCACCGGGTGCAATCGCCGGCGCTGCTGGTCGTTGGCCACGTGGCCGCGCTGGCCGACGAACTGCACTGGTTCGGCGACGCCCCGCTGCACGCGGCCGCCCCCTCACTTTTCGCACCCACGACGACGCCGACACTGGCCGACGCCGCCTGATCCCATCCCCAGGAGAACCTCATGGCCATCTACAACAGCATCCTCGACACCATCGGCAACACCCCGATCATCAAGCTCAACCGCGTGGCGCCGGCCGGCGTGGACGTCTACGTCAAGGCCGAATCCTTCAACCCCGGCGGTTCGGTCAAGGACCGCCTGGCGCTGGCGATCGTGCTCGACGCCGAGCAGCGCGGCCTGCTCAAGCCCGGCGACACCATCGTCGAGGCGACTTCCGGCAATACCGGCGTGGCCCTGGCGATGGTCGCCGCCGCGCGCGGCTACAAGTTCGTCGCGGTGATGACCGAAACCTTCTCGATCGAACGCCGCAAGGCGATGCGTGCCTATGGTGCCAAGGTCATCCTGACCCCGGCCGCCGCGCGCGGCACCGGCATGGTCGAGAAGGCGAAGGAGCTGGCCGACCAGCATGGCTGGTTCCTGGCCAGTCAGTTCGCCAACCCGGCCAACCCGGCCTACCACCGCAACACCACCGCCGCCGAGATCCTGCGCGACTTCGCCGGCAAGCGGCTGGACTATTTCGTCAGTGGCTGGGGCACCGGCGGCACCCTCACCGGCGTCGGCGAAGTGCTGAAGGTCGCGCGCCCGGACACCCGCATCGTCGCCACCGAACCGGCCGGCGCCGCCCTGCTCAAGGGCGATGAGTGGAAGCCGCACAAGATCCAGGGCTGGACCCCGGACTTCGTGCCGGAAGTGCTCAACCGCGCCGCCTACGACGAGCTGCGCACGGTGCAGGATGACCGCGCCATCGAAACCTCGCGCCGGCTGGCCTCCGAGGAAGGCATCTTCGTCGGCATCTCCGCCGGCGCCACCGCCGCCACCGCGCTGGAACTGGCCGCGAGCGCAGCGGCCGGCAGCGTGATCCTGGCGATGCTGCCCGATACCGGCGAACGCTACTTCTCCACCCCGCTGTTCGCCGACGTCAACGAAGGCAGCGACGACGACTGGCTGGCCGGCCTGCCGTAAGCCAGGGTCGCGGCCGGGGGACGCCCCGGTCATCCCCCCCCTCTGCGTTTTCCGCTGCATCCCCTTGTTCCTCCCCCGGTACGAAGGCCGCCCCGCGCGGCCTTCGTGCTGTCCGGCGTGCGGAAACCCGCAGGTACCGGCGACCACCTGCCGTCGCAGCTACCGAGACCGGGTCCGTACAGACTTGCCGGCCGCAGCGGGCATGCCATCACGTCTCGCTCACCACACGGCAAAGGAAGATCAGCGCCATGAGCATCGACATCTGGCAAGGCGACATCACCACCCTGGCCGTGGACGCCATCGTCAACGCCGCCAACGAACGCCTGCTCGGCGGTGGCGGCGTTGACGGCGCCATCCATCGCGCCGCCGGTCCGGGCCTGCTGGCCGAATGTGCACGCCTGCCGGAACTGCGCCCCGGCGTGCGCTGCCCCACCGGCGAGGTGCGCGCCACCGCCGGCCACGCCCTGCCCGCGCGCCACGTGTTCCACACCGTCGGCCCGGTCTGGCACGGCGGCTGCCGCGACGAGGCGGCCTTGCTGGCCAACTGCTACTGGAACTCGCTGCAACTGGCCGAGCGGATGCAACTGGAATCCATCGCCTTCCCGGCAATCAGTTGCGGCGTCTACGGCTACCCGCTGCACCAGGCCGCCAGCATCGCCGTCACCGAGACCACCACCTGGCGCAGGAGCCATGCCCACCCGCTGCAGATCATCCTGGTGGCCTGGAATACCGCCACCTTCAAGGCCTGCCAGCAGGCGCTGGCCGTGGCCGTGGCCGGGCAGGCGGCCGCAACATCTACACAGGGCTCCCCGCTGCTGCTTTCCTAGCAGCGAGGTTTGCCTCTCACCCGCAGCACCAATGAAAACAAATGAAAACGCCGGCGCGAGGCCGGCGTTTTCAATCACGCACAAGCGGTGGTGATCAGCCTTCCCACTTGCCCAGCGCGGCCAAGCCATTTTCCTTGGCGCGTTCGTACACGGTCTTCTGTGCGGCGTCGTAATTGCCCTTCATGTCCTTGGCCCACAGCTTCAGCGCGGCCTGCTGCATCGCGCGGCCATAGGAGAAGCTCAGCGGCCACGGCAGCTTGTCGAACTGGTTCATCGCGTTCAAATGCGCGGTGGACTGCTCGTCACTCTGCCCGCCGGACAGGAACACCACGCCCGGCAGGATCGCCGGCACCGTGCTCTTCAGGCACATCACCGTGGCCTCGGCCACTTCCTCGACGTCGGCCTGCTCGTCGCAGTCCTTGCCGGAGATGACCATCGAGGCCTTCAGGATGGTGCCTTCCAGCAGCACGTTCTGCTGGTACAGCGCGTCGAACAGCGAGCGCAGGGTGGCTTCGGTGACTTCGTAGCAGGTCTCGATGTCGTGGTCGCCCTCCATGATGACTTCCGGCTCGACCATCGGCACCAGCCCGCATTCCTGGCACAGCGCGGCATAGCGGGCCAGCGCGTGGGCGTTGGACTCGATGCAGGTGCCCGACGGGATGCTCTCGCCGATGTTGATCACCGCGCGCCACTTGGCGAAGCGCGCGCCGAGCTTGTAATACTCCTGCAGGCGCTCGCGCAGGCCGTCCAGGCCCTCGGTGACCAGCTCGCCGGGGCAGCCGGCCAGCGGGTGCGCGCCCTTGTCGACCTTGATGCCGGGGATCATGCCGTGGTCGGCCATGTACTTGGCGAACGGCACGCCATCCCTGGTGCTCTGGCGGATGGTTTCATCAAACAGGATCGCGCCGGAGATGTGCTCGTTGAGCTTGGGCGTGGTCAGCAGCAGCTCGCGGTAGGCGCGGCGGTTCTCTTCGGTGTTCTCGATGCCGACGCTGGCAAAGCGCTTGGCAATGGTGCCGGTGGATTCGTCGATGGCGATGATGCCCTTGCCGGGGGCGACCATTGCCTGGGCGGTTTCAGCCAGCAGTTCGATGCTCATGAAGTTCCTGTCACGGGGTGCGGAGAATCCCGGATTATAGCCCGCGCCCGGCGTGGGCCCACCGTGAGACCTGCCTGGAAACGCTTCCAGGCTGTCCGCAGCGGACAGGATTTGTCTTTGAGCTCCGCGGCCGCGGCGTCAGTGCCGGGCCAATCGCGGCCGGCGTGGTGAACCACGCCGCCGTGATGCGAGCTTCCGGCGGCGGTTACAGCTCGCCCAGGCCGTTGGCGTGGCCATCGCTGCCCACCTCCAGCAGCCGCAGGGTGTTGGTGGCACCGTGGGTTTCCATGTGTTCGCCGCTGGTGAACACCACGCGGTCGCCCGCTTCCAGCAGGCCGGCCTCGACCAGCAGGTGGATACTGCCGCGCGCGGCCTCGCGCGGGGTGAAACCACGGCTGTCGAAGTTGATCGGGAACACGTCGCGCATCAGCGCCATGCGCCGGCGCGCGCCGTCGTGGCGGGTCACCGCGAACACCGGCGTCTTGGCGCGGAAGCGCGACAGGTAGCGCGCGGTGCCGCCGGACTCGGTCATCGCCACGATCGCGCGCACGCCCACGTGCTGGGACAGGAACATGGTGGCCATCGCGATGGCCTGGTCGGCACGCTCCAGGTTGCGCGGCGAGGCGTTGAAATCGGTGTCGATCTGGAACTGGCGTTCGGCGCCCAGGCAGATGCGCGCCATCGCCTCGACCGCCTTCACCGGCCACGCACCGGCGGCGGTTTCGGCCGACAACATCACCGCGTCGGTGCCGTCGATGACCGAGTTGGCCACGTCCAGCACCTCGGCGCGGGTCGGGATCGGGCTTTCGACCATCGACTGCAGCATCTGCGTGGCGGTGATCACCACCTTGTTCTGCGCCAGCGCGGCCTTGATGATCTTCTTCTGCAGGCCCGGCAGCTCGGCATCGCCGATTTCCACCCCGAGGTCGCCGCGCGCAACCATCACCACGTCGCTGGCCTCGACGATCTCTTCCAGATTTTCGATGGCCTCGGTGCGCTCGATCTTCGACACCAGTGCCGCATCGCAGCCATGCTGGCGGGCGACGGCACGGGCGTCGTGCATGTCCTGCGCGTTGCGGCAGAACGACACGGCGATGAAGTCCACGCCGATCTTCGCCACGATGCCGATCAGCTCCTTGTCGCGCTCGGTCAGCGCGCCCAGCGACAGGCCGCCGCCCTGCTTGTTCAGGCCCTTGCGGTCGGACAGCACGCCATCGTTGAGCACGCTGTTGATGATGCGCTCGCCCTGCACTTCAACCACCTGCAACTGCATCAGGCCGTCGTCGAGCAGCAGTACGTCGCCGGGGCCCACGTCCTGCGGCAGGCCGAGATAGCTCACGCCTACTTGGGTGGCATCGCCCGGCGGGACATCGGTGCCGGCAACCAGGTCGAAGCGGTCGCCGGCCTTGAGCTGCACCTTGCCTTCGGCGAAGCGCTCGATGCGGATCTTCGGCCCTGGCAGGTCGGCGAGGATGCCCACTTCCACGCCCACCCGCTGCGCGGCGGCACGCACTTCCGCGGCGCGCTTGGCCTGGCCGGAAGGATCGCCGTGGGAGAAGTTCAACCGCACCACGTTGACGCCCGCGCGGAACAGCTCGTCCAGCACCCCGGGAGCATCGGTCGCCGGGCCGAGGGTGGCGAGGATCTTGGTGCGGCGCTGGCGTTCGATCATGGCGTGCTGTCTCCGTGTTGAACCGGCGAAAGTAGCACATCGGTTGCATGACAACGATGTCGCATACGATTTCAGAAGACACCATTCGCGCTGTCCGGAAGACAGGCGGGACAGGCCATCCGGACAGTGTCCCGACAAGACAACCGCAAGTCGTGGCTACGCCCACGACGCTTCGTGCATCCCGGCATCAGGCGTCGGGGCGTGGCCCCGACCTGCCTGAGACATCGCATGCGTCGCTCAGGCCGCCAGCAGCCCCGACAGCTCCAGCGGCGTCGCGGCCAGCACCTCGGCGCCGGCGGCCTGCAACTCCTCGCGGCCGCCGAAACCCCACAGCACGCCGACGTTGCGCATGCCGTGGTGGCGCGCGCCCTCGATGTCCATGCGGCGGTCGCCGATCATCCGGCAGCGCTCCGGTTGCAGCGACAGCCGCCGCAATGCCTCGGCGATCAATTCCGGCTTGTGGCTGCGCGAGCCGTCGGCGGTGGCGCCGATGACGTCCGCGAAACAGCCGCCAAACGGCAGGTGTTCGACGATGCGCCTTGCATGCGGTTCGTTCTTCGCCGTCACCACCGCCAGCCGGTGGCCGGCCGCGTGCAGGCCCTGCACCACCTCGCCGATGCCGGCGTAGATCTCGTGCTCCTGCCAGCCGAGCAGGTCGAAACGCTCGCGGTACAACTCCACCGCTTGTTCCACCCGCGCCACATCGCCGAACACCGGGGCGAAGCTGGTGCGCAGCGAGGGACCGATCCACTTGCGCAATTCGGCCATCGGCGGTACCGGTTGCTGCATCTTTTCCAGCGCGTAGGCCACGCAACTGGTGATGCCGACGGCCGAGTCGATCAGGGTGCCGTCGAGGTCGAAGAACAACACGTCGCCGCTCATGGATTGCGGGCCTCCAGCGCGGCCACGGCCGGCAAGGTCTTGCCCTCCAGGAACTCCAGGAACGCGCCGCCGCCGGTGGAGATGTAGCTGACCTCGTCGGCGATGCCGTACTTGTCCACCGCCGCCAGCGTATCGCCGCCGCCGGCGATCGAGAATGCCTTGGAGCTTGCGATCGCACGCGCCAGCGCTTCGGTGCCCTTGCCGAAGGCGTCGAACTCGAACACGCCGACCGGGCCGTTCCAGACCACGGTGCCGGCCTTGGCGATCAGTTCGGCATAGTGCGCGGCGGTGGCCGGGCCGATGTCGAGGATCATGTCGTCGGCGGCCACTTCGCCCACCGGCTTGACCGTGGCCGGCGCATCGGCGGCGAACGCCGGGGCCACCACCACGTCACTCGGCAGCGGGATCTGCGCACCACGTGCCCTGGCGCCGGCGTCGATCTTGCGCGCCGTGTCGAGCAGGTCGTTCTCAACCAGCGACTTGCCGACGCCGTGGCCTTCGGCGGCGATGAAGGTATTGGCGATACCGCCGCCGACGATCAACTGGTCGACCTTGCCGACCAGGCTGGACAGCAGTTCCAGCTTGGTCGAAACCTTGGAGCCGGCGACGATCGCCAGCAGCGGACGCGCCGGGTTGGCCAGCGCCTTGTCCAGCGCGTCCAGCTCGGCCATCAGCAGCGGGCCACCGGCGGCGACCGGGGCGAAGCGGATCACGCCGTGGGTCGAGGCCTGCGCGCGGTGCGCGGTGCCGAAGGCGTCCATCACGAACACATCGCACAGCGCGGCGTACTGCTTCGACAACGCTTCGTCATCGGCCTTCTCGCCGACGTTCATGCGGCAATTTTCCAGCAGCACGATCCTGCCCGGCGCGACATCGACGCCGCCCACCCAGTCCTTGAGCAGCGGCACCTCCATGCCCAGCAGCTCGGACAGGCGCGCGGCCACCGGCGCCAGCGAATCGGCTTCGCTCCACACGCCTTCCTTCGGCCGGCCCAGGTGCGAGGTGACCATCACCGCCGCGCCCTTTTCCAGCGCCAGCTTCAGCGTCGGCAGCGACGCGGTGATGCGTTGTTCGGAGGTGATGCGGCCATTGTCGATGGGGACGTTGAGATCTTGCCGGATCAGGACACGCTTGCCGGAAAGGTCAAGGTCGGTCATGCGAACGATGGACATGGCAGCACGGCTCCGCGAAGGTGAGGGACCGCGATTCTCGCCCGCGCCGCCAGTGCGGGCAAACCGACTCATGTCAGCGGCACTACCGCGCGTGTTTGTTGCGCAACAGGCTGAGCGCAAAACCGGCCACCAGCAACGCACCCAGCACCAGCACCGCCCACAGCACCAGGTTTTTCCAGTCGCGCGATGTCGGCGCAGGCCGGTAGGCGGCATCGCCGGCGCGCTGCACGCCGGCACCAAGGCTGGCGGCAGCCGGCTGCCACTGCGCGCCATTGCGGTTGCGCAACGCGGCCAGCATCGGGTCGAGCGCGGCCGGGTTTTCGGCGGCATTCGCACTGCCGGCCACCAGCAGGTACGGCGCCCGGCCCTGGGCGAGGAACACCACGTTGCCGGGGCGATAGCCCAGCCGCAGCACTGGGGCCGAGGACGGCAAACCGCCCGGCTCCACCTGCAACCGCCAGTGTCGGTCATCCACCGTGCCGGGAATTTCCAGCGGCGTCGAACGCTGTTGCTCACCGGCTTCGCTCAGGTTCCACGTGTTCCAGCCGCGGGCCAGCACCCTCCATGCCGATGCCTCGCCAGCGGTCGTCGCGCGGTCCTCGTCACGGCTGGAAACCGTCCAGCTCATCGCGCTGTTGGCCGGCATCACCACGTCCAGCCGCTGCACCGGGAAACGCCCCTGCAGGTGGTACAGGTAACCGTTCTTGCCATCGTCAGCGGCCTCGGCCTGCAGTTCCTGCCACTGCCAGCCGCCGGTTTCGAGCGCATCGTCCATTTCGCCGCTGATGCCGCGCAAATGTGGTGCGCCGTTGCGTTGCAGCGGCACCAGCCGCAGGTAGCGCAGTGCTGTTTTCACCTCGATGCGGTTGCTGCGCAGCTCACGCTGCTGGTTACGCAACTGCACCAGCCGCACCTGCGGCTCCAGCACCTGCCAACCGCGCAGGTCGCTGCTGGCTTCCAGCCGATAACCCAGGTCCAGCGTCACGCCGGCATCGGCCCACTCCACGTCCAGCGCGCGCAGCCTGCCGGCATCGTTGCCCAGATCGACCAGCCATGCCGGATCGGCGGCGGCAGCCGCATTGGTGGCTACCAGCGCATTGCGGACCGACACCACCCTGCCACCCGCATCGCGCTGCACCACCACGCTCAGGTCGTCGCCAGCGGAAACCGTTGCCGGCGGCAGCGCGAACCATTGCAGCTCCTGCCTGCGCAACGGCCCCGGCAACGGCGTCGCCGCCGCATAGGCCGCGCTGGGTACCTGCTTGCCATCGGCATCGAGTACGCGCACGTCGCGCAGGTCGCGCCAATACACGGCCTGGTGGACGGCTGCATCCAGCGGCACGCGATAGGCACCGGCATCGGGCCGCGACAATTGCAGCGGCCATTGCCGGGCGAAATCGGTGCCAGCCTGTGCGCCGAACGGCAGCAGGGCCAGCACCAGCAAGCGCTTGATCATGCGGAAGTTTCCTCGTTGTCCGTAGTAGCCGGTACCCGCCGCGGCGGCGCCGGCGCCAGCCAGCCGACCAGCGTGCACAGCAGGCCATAGGCGATGAAGGCGCCGATACCAAGCAGGTCGCCCAGGTTGCCGCGGTCGATCAGCAGCAGCTTGGCCAGCACCACGCCCATCAGGATCGCGCCGGCCAGCCACAGCCCCCACTGCCCGCGCCGCGAGCCGGTCACCCAACCCAGCACGCCGAACAGGCTCCACACCACAGTCAGGCTGGTCTGCGCAAGGCGGGTGTCGAGCAGGCGCTCGTTCCACGGCTCGCCGCCCCAGTGGTGCACGGCACGCAGCGTCATCACCGTCACCAGCACCAGCGCGGCCAGTCCCGCGCCCACCCACAGCCACGGCGGGGTGGGTTCGTCCCGGCCCCGCCACAGGCGTATCGCGGCCAGCACCAGCACCGCCCCCTGCGCCAGTTCCAGCGGATTGAACAGCGCGATCCACGGCAACGGCGCTGCGGCCGCCGGACTGCCCAGCCACGCCAGCCACCACAACCCCAGCACCGCGAACACCGCCACCTGCAATGCCGCGCGATAGCGCTCGAACGCATCGCCCAATGGCTGCGCCAGCCAATGCCAGCGGCGTATGGAGAGCCATGCCAGCAGCAGCCACGGCAGCGCCAGCAGCATGCCGATCCAACCATCGGCCAATTCGAAATGGCGGCCGAGATGCCAGGCCAGCAACGACAACACCGTCGGCCACAGCAACCACCATGCCAGTTGTGCCAGCCCGGCGACGGCAGTGCCGGCCACGCGCAGGCACAGCAGGCTGCGCACGCCCAGCACCGCGAACAGCAACCATGCCCACGCGCCGATCCCGGCGAACGGCTGGCCATCCCGCGCTACCTGCATGAAGGCCAACGGGAACGCCAGCAACAAGCCGCCCAGCGTGGTCAACGACAAGGCCAGCGCCGGCCGCCGCCGCTGCACTTCCGCCGCCAGCCAGCCGCTGGCGCCCAGCAGCAGCAACATCCCATGCAGGACGCTGGCCGGCTCGACGAAGCGTTCGATCTCGCTGACGGCGTTGCCCAGCCACCAAGCCAAGCCCCAGGCATAGGCGACCGCCGCCACCGGCGCATTGCCGGCATCGCGGTACGACCATGCCGTGGCGAACCCGGCCAAGGCGATCAGCAACGCCCCCATGAACACCGCATTGGCAATCGCCACCGCACCGCCCTGCATGCCACCGACGCCCACCACGAAGGCGAACGCCGCCGCCAACTGCAGGCCGATGCCGCTCCAGCGCGCCAGCCGGCGCTGCTGCACCAACCCCAGCCACACCAGCCCGGCGCCTTCCAGCGCGAACACCGAGGCAGTGGCCTTGGCCGACAGCGCCAGCGGCACCGCCAGCGTGGCGAAGCCCACCGCCAGGATCGCGTAGCCCTGCGCCAGCATGTGCAGGCGTTCGCGGCCCAGCAATGCACGCGCCAGCGCCGCGTACAACACCGCCACGCCCAGCGCGCACAACGCCAGCGGCATGCGCTCGCCCTGCAACAGGCCGGCCTGCAGCGAAAATGCCACCAGCGGCGTACCGAACAGCAGGCAACCGTCGATGCGCGCACTGCCCGCCGTCGCCGCCTTGCGCGCGTACAGCAACGGCAGCAGCAGGTAGAAGGCGAAGAACAGCAGCAGGAACGGCTCGGTGCTGGCGAACTTGGCAGGCGAATACTGCAACACGCCCCACGCCGTACCGATGCCCCAGGTGAAGGCAAAGCCGAGCAGGTTGAGGACGCGCCACGGCCGCACCCACGCAATCGCGAAGATGCCGGCGTTGAGCACCGCGTAATACGAGAACAGGCCGACGTGGTTGCCGGTATTGGTGGACAGCCAGATCGGCGCCATGAACCCGGCCAGCACGCCGAGGATGGCCAGCGTGCGCGACTCCTGCAGCACCGCCATCACGCACAGGCCGGCGATCAACACCACGCTCAACGCGAACGCCGGCAGTGCGTCGATCAAACCGTGGTTCTTGAACGCGGCGAACACCGTCAGCAGCAGCACGCCGATCGCACCGCCCTGCAAGGCCAGCGCAAAGCTGCGGTGGCTCTCGCGCTTGCGCCATGCAAATACCAGCGCCGCCAGTGCCGCCACGCTGATGCCGGCCAAACGGAACGCGATGGGGACGATCAACCAACCCTGGTCATTGGCGTATTTGAGCAGCGCCGCCACGCCGGCCAGCATCACCAGCATGCCGACCTTGATCGGCACGTTGCCGGAAGTGAACCACTGCTTGATGCGCTCGATGCCGCGCTCAATGAAATTCGGTTCCGACGGCATCCATGTCGCCCGCTGCCGGTACTCCGGCTCGGCACGGGCTGCGGCCGGGCGGAACGGTCGCTCCGGCAACGGCGGCAACGGCGGCAACGGCGGTGGTGGCACCCCCGCTGCGGGCAGCGGCATTTCGGGTTCCGCTTCCGGCACCGGCACCACCGGCCCGGCGCGCAAGCGGCTATCGTCCGTGCCCGCTACAGGCTCAGCCTTGGCCGCAGCCGGTGATGGCGGTACCACCGTGGAAGCCGCCGCCCCGACCCGCTGCGCGAGCGTCTCTTCCAGCGTTTCCTCCAGCGCCGCCACCCGCCGCTTCAGCGAGGACAGCGACAGCAACGCCATGACCAGCAACACCGGTACCACCAGCACCAGTGCCACCACCAGCAAACCCAGGACCAGCCACATCTCGTCCATTCCTCGTCCTTGTCCCCGCGCGGTGCCGCACATCCTTGACGGCATGCCCCGGAAACGCAAGACGGGACCCATCCATCGCGCCGGAGCGGCGGCCATACGCGATTGGCGCTTGCCGGTCGGGATCAGTCCTTGCGTGCCACATGGCAGCCTCGACAAGACGAGAATTGTTTTCATTTACAATTCCTGCCCCCGCAAATTCCTCCAGCGAGAGCCCCGTGCCGCACCCACCCGCCGCACCCACCGGGTGTCGTCCCGCGCCAACGCCACCGTGGACCACCCAGTGATGGTCGCGATGAAGCCGCATCGCCCGACCCGCTGGTATCGCCTGAACCTGTGGTTGCACCGCTGGTGCAGCCTGGTGGCGACGCTGCCGTTCCTGATCCTGTGCCTGACCGGCACGGTGCTGATCTTCCACGAGGAAATCGACGCGGCGCTGGGCGTGGTGCCGGCCAGCGTGGACGACGCGCGCCCGCGGATGCCGTTGCAGGCGTCCATCGACGGGATACTGGCGGCCAACCCCGGCGAGCGCGTGGCCAGCATCGGCATCGACCCCAAGGAACACCCCGGCCTGTTGCTGCTGGTGACGGTGCCGACGCAGGCGCACAAGTTCGAGGACATGAAGCTGCGCTTCACCGAACTGGCCACCGCGCTGCCGACCGAACATGCCTTCGACCCCACCTCCACCCTCACCGGCTTCCTGCTGGAACTGCACGCGCACTGGTTCCTCGGCATGCCGGGCGAACTGATCGGCGCGCTGATCGCGCTGCTGGTGCTGATCTCGCTGCTGTCGGGTGTGGTGGTCTACTGGCCCTACGTGAAGAAGGTCGCGATCGGCCTGCTGCGGCGCGGACGCGGGCCGCGCCTGCGGCAACTGGACCTGCACAACCTGATCGGCGTGGTGGTGCTGGGCTGGGCGCTGGCGGTCAGCCTGACCGGGTTCCTGCTCGGCTTCGGCACCGTCGCCACCAGCGCCTGGTCGTACACCGCCTTCGCCGAACTGCGCGGGCAGCACGATGACGCCGCGGTCGATGCGCGCCGGCCGCCGGTGGGCGCGGACACGGCGATGGCGGCGGTGCAGCGCCAGCTTCCGCCGGACTGGCACATCGCCTCGCTGATCTTCCCCGATACCGAGTTCTCCACCCGCCACCACTACACCGCGCTGGCGGTCGGCCCTTCCGGGCTGGAAGAGCGCCTGTACCGCGTCGGGCTGGTGGACGCCGGCAGCGGCGAGGTCGCCACGCTGACCGAAATGCCCGGCTACATGAAGGCCATCGTGCTGTCGCAGCCGCTGCACTTCGGCGACTACGGCGGCCTGCCGCTGAAGATCCTGTGGACGCTGTGCACGTGGCTGACGCTGTTCATCACCGCCAACGGCGCATGGCTGTGGTGGGACCGGCGCCGCAGGCGCAAGGCGGGTGCGCGATGACCGGCGCGCGCGCGATGTGGCTGGTGGTGGCGCTGGCGGCGGTGTCCGTCGCCGGCATTGTCGGCATGCTGCTGGCCGAAAGCGGCTGGGACTGGCTGTTCTTCGCGATGGCGGCGCTGCCGCTGCCGGCCGGCTTGTGGTTCCGGCATCGCGCCGCGCGAGTTCCGCGCAGCGGTTAGCCCTTCATGATTACGGCAGAAGAAAGGGCGCCGATGGCGCCCTTTCCTCGTCATGCACCGGCGCGGATCAGGCTGCGACCACGCGCACCATTTCCAGGCACTTGTTGGAGTAGCCCCACTCGTTGTCGTACCAGGCCACCAACTTGACGAAGGTGGTGTCCAGCGCGATGCCGGCGTCGGCGTCGAACACCGAGGTGTGGGTCTCGCCGCGGAAATCGGTGGCCACCACCTTGTCCTCGGTGTAGCCCAGGATGCCCTTCAACGGACCTTCGCTCTGTGCCTTCACTTCGGCACAGATCTCGGCGTAGGTGGCTTCCTTCTCCAGTTCGACGGTCAGGTCGACCACCGACACGTCCGAGGTCGGCACGCGGAAGCTCATGCCGGTGAGCTTCTTGTTCAATTCCGGGATCACCACGCCCACGGCCTTGGCCGCGCCGGTGGAGGACGGAATGATGTTCTCGAGGATGCCGCGGCCGCCGCGCCAGTCCTTGTTGGATGGACCATCGACGACCTTCTGGCTCGCGGTCGCCGCGTGCACGGTGGTCATCAGGCCGCGCTTGATGCCCCACTTGTCGTTGATGACCTTGGCCAGCGGTGCCAGGCAGTTGGTGGTGCACGAGGCGTTGGAGATGATCGCCTCGCCCTTGTAGGTCTTGTCGTTGACGCCGAACACGAACATCGGCGTGTCGTCCTTGGACGGCGCCGACAGGATCACCTTCTTCGCGCCGGCGTCGAGGTGCTTCTGCGCCGCTTCCTTGGTCAGGAACAGGCCGGTGGATTCGATCACCACGTCCACGCCCGCCTCGCCCCACTTCAGGTTGGCCGGATCGCGCTCCTGGGTCAGGCGGATCTTCCTGCCGTTGACCAGCAGGTCGCTGCCGGACACTTCCACATCGGCCTTGAAACGGCCGTGCACGGAGTCGTACTTGAGCATGTAGGCCAGGTAGTCCGGCTCCAACAGATCGTTGATGGCGACGATTTCGATGTCGTTGCCGAAGTTCAACACCGCCGAGCGCAGCACGTTGCGCCCGATGCGACCGAAACCGTTGATGCCGACCTTGATTGCCATGTTCAAGAACTCCTGCGGCCGCAGTGCTGCGGCGGGGTGGAAGGGGCCGATATTGTAGCAGCCGCGCTCGCCCGGCTGACCTGTCCGGCTGCCCGCGCCACATGACGAAAACCGCGCATACCGCACGTCAAATCATGAACGCGCTCTGAGTGCAAACGTTTGTTTGATTCGAATCAAGGCGGCCGTGCAGTGCCGCATGGAGACTGCCGCCACCCCCACCACGCAATGGAAACACGCATGCGCAAGACTTCCGCCCTGTTGCTCTCCGGCCTCGCCGCTGCCATGAGCCTGGCAGCCGCTCCGGTCATGGCCCAGTCCAGGGGCGACTGGACGCTCGGCGTCGGCGTCCACGCCGTCGATCCGAAATCCGACGCCGGCAATCTCGACGGCTCGGCACTGGGCTTGGGCCCGTTGCCGACCAAGGTCGACAGCGACGTCAAGCCGACCATCACCTTCGAATACTTCGTCGCCGACAACGTGGGCATCGAGGTGCTGGCCGCGCTGCCGTTCAAGCATGAGGTCAGCATCGACGGCGTCGGCAAGGTCGGTGAAACCAAACAACTGCCGCCGGTGGTTTCGCTGCAGTATCACTTCGCCAACCGCAGCAAGCTCACCCCGTTCGTAGGCCTCGGCGTCAACTACACCAGATTCTTCAGCACCGACAGCAAGGGCGCGTTGGAAGGCACCCGGCTCAAGCTGGAAGATTCGTGGGGCGTGGCCGCCCATGCCGGCCTGGACTTCGCCGTCAGCGACAAGGGCGCGCTGCGCGTGGACCTGCGCTGGGCCGACATCGATACCAAGGTCAAGGTGAACGGCAACACGCTCGGCAGCGCCAGCATCGACCCGCTGGTGTACGGCGTGGCTTACGTCCTCAAGTTCTGAGCCACCGGCACGTTCCCGTGGTTGCGGGAACGTGGTTTCCCCCGGGCCTGTACCTGACCTGCCGCGAACCAAGCGCGGCAAGTTCGCGTGCAGGCCCACCTCTTTCGGCACATGGTTGCCACAATGCCGTGGCTAGAATGCGGCGATGACAACCGCCACTCGCCTTCCCCTGCTCCCCTCCGGCCTGTTCCTTGCCGCGACCACCCTGCTCCCCGCACCGGCATTGGCCTGGGGTGCGCAGGGCCACCGCCTCGTTGCGCGCATCGCCGAAACCCGGCTGGAGCCACGCGCGCAGGCCGAAATCAACCGACTGCTGGCCACCGAACCCGGCGCGACACTGGCCGGCATCGCACCGTGGGCGGACCAGTTGCGCGCCGAAGACCCCGACCTCGGCAAGCGCTCGGCCGGCTGGCACTACGTCAACATGGCCGAAGACGACTGCATCTACGACCCGCCCAAACACTGCCGCGACGGCAACTGCGTGATCGAGGCGCTGAAGGCACAGAGCGCCCGCCTTGCCGACCGCAGTCTTTCCGACTCCGAGCGCTTGCAGGCGCTCAAGTTCGTCGTGCATCTGGTGGGCGACATGCACCAGCCGATGCATGCCGGCTATGGCCACGACAAAGGCGGCAACACCTACCAGTTGCAGTTCGACGGCCGCGGCACCAACCTGCATTCGCTGTGGGACAGCGGCATGCTCAATACGCGGAAGCTTGAGGACGATGCCTATCTGCAACGTCTGCAAGCTCTGCCCGCCCCATCCGGCATCACCGTGCCGGACCTGCAACACGCCCCGGCGCGATGGGCTGAGCAGAGCTGCCGCATCGCCATGCGGCCGGGCGTCTACCCTGCCGGGCACAGCGTGGGCGATGACTACACGAACACTTGGCGCCCGGTGGCCGAAGCACAGTTGCGGCTGGCCGGCGAACAGTTGGCGGCGCTGTTGAACGAGTTGCCGGGTTCGTAGTTGCGGGGCAAGCACCGGGCTTCAGCGTGGTGCCTGTTCCAGCCGCACCTGTGCCTGCCCCTGCACGACCTCGAAGGTGAACGCATAGGGCAGCGTCACCGGCACTTCCTCCACCTGCCCGGCACCCGCGCAATCCTCCGCTGCCGCCGGCAGTACGCCGGGGGCGAAACGGCAAATCGCCGCCGGGCGGAAGCGCCAATTGCGCACGGCATCGATTGCCGCCTGCAACAACGCTGCGTTGCCGGCGTCGTTGCCCGCGCCGCACTGGCTGTGCGTGAGCAAGGGAAAACCGCGCTGCACCTGCCCGTGCGCATCGACGATGACATTCAGGCACACCGTCACCGGCGGCAACGATTGCCGCGATGCAAGGGCCGGCAGCTCCGGCAGTGGCGCATGCAGCGGTTCGGGCATGCGGAACACCTCGCGCCCGGACAGTTCGTAAGGCTGTACCTGCCCCGGCTGCCCGCCACCGGATTCCGGCACCAGCAGGCGCTGGCCGATGGAGGAAACCGGCTTGGCTTCCTCCGCCACCGGCGATGTCGCACACCCGGCCAGCAACAACACCGGCAACACCATCGACAGGCGCATGCTCAGCTTCCGCCGTTTGCATCGGCGTGATTGGCATCCTCATCGAGGTCGTACCAGATCGGCACCCGTACCTTGCCGGCCACCGGCTTGCCGTTCTGCAACGCCGGGTTGAATTTCCACTGCTTTGCGGCGGCGACCGCCGAGGCGTCGAACACGCCCTGCGGTTGCGCGCTTTCCACCTGCACGTCGGTGGGCGTGCCGTCGGCTGCAACCTCCACGATCAACACCACCTTGCCGCTGATGCTGCTCTCGAATGCCTCGCGCGGGTAGGACGGTGGCGGCATGCGATCGACCGTGGGGATCTGCGCGGGGGCTTCGGTGACTTCGGGCTCGACTGCGATCCGGCCGGCATTCGTCGCCGCAGCCGGAGCCGCCTTGCCCTCACCCGCAGCATCAACCCTGGCAAGGCGCAGCTCCGCTTCCAGCAGCGAGCCGCCATCCGGGGTGGTCACACCGATTCCCGCATCCTGATGATTCAAACCCACCCGCAATTCCGGGGAACCCACCAGAACACCATCGGCCTTCAGTTCACCCTTCAGGCGCGCGAACCCTTCGCCATCAGGCACGAGGGTGAACTCGGCATTCCACACAACGCCCTTGCCCGAGGTGATCGAAAACCCGAACGGCTCACCCGCCGGCTGGTGCAGCTCGAATCGCTGGCGCTCTCCGTCGGCACTGGCCTCGATGGCAGCGGAATAGATGACCTTCGCCTCCCCCGCCACCTGCTGCACCGGCTGCGCCGCCCACGCGGCGTAGCCCACACCGCACGACAGGCCTGCCGACAGCAACACCATCGCCAACCACTGTTTCTTCCCCGGAACCGGACGCTTCAACATGGCAATACGCTCCTTCAACGGATGCTGGTCCTGCCAGTGGCAACCCACCGGCAGGGGAGACAACGCCAGCCCGGTCTTGAGCATGGCGTTGGCATAGCTGCGGCGTGCGCCATCGCCGTGGGCGATGACGCGCTCGTCGCAGGAAAGCTCCTGGTCCTCGCGGCAGCGGCGCAACGCCAGCGGCAGCAGCGGGTTGAACCAGTACAGGCACTGCAGCAAGGCCAGCAGCGCATTGATGGCGATGTCGCCGCGGCGCAGGTGCACCTGTTCGTGCAGCAGCACCAGTTGTCGCTCGCGGCCGCTGTAGCGCTGTTCGAAACCGGCCGGCAGCACGATCCGCGGCCGCCACAGGCCCACCACCGCCGGCAACCCGGCCGTGGTTCGCGCCTGCCACAGGCCATCGTCGCGGCGTTGCAATTGGCCAAGCCCGCGCACGAAACCGCGTTGCTGTCGCAGCAACCAGAGTGCGGCCAACGATGCGCCCGCCAACCAGCACGCGCCCGCCAGCAGCGGCCACGGCAGCACCCGCAGACCCGGTTGCAGGGCCATCGTCTCGGCCTGCATCACGTTGCCGACGGCCGCCATCGCCACCACTTCGACCCGCGGCGCCGGCAACAGCACCGCCACCAATGCCACCGGTACCGCCAGCCACAGCAGATAAGCGGCGCTGGCCCCCAGCCAACGTCGTACCGGCATGCGCAACGCCAGCACCAGCAGCATCGCCGCGCTGCTGGCCAGCGTGGTTTCCAGCAGCAGGCGCAGCAAGTCAGTGCTGGTCATCGTCCAGCTCCTCCAGCAGCTTGCGCAGTTCGGCGACGTCGTCGCGGCTCAGCTTGCGGTGCTGGCTGAAGTGCGCCACCAGCGGCGCGACGCGACCGTCGAACAGGCGTTCGAGCAGGCTGCTGCTCTCCTCCAGCACCCAGTCCTCGCGCGCGATCTGCGGCGAGTACAGGTAGCGCCGGCCGTCCTTCTCCGCGCTGATTGCGCCCTTGTTGAACAGGCGGTTGAGCAGGGTCTTGATGGTCGGCTCGGCCCAGTCGCGCTCGGCCAGCGCGGCGACCACTTCATCGGCCGCAAGCGGATGGCTCCGCCACAACACCTCCATCACCACGGCTTCGGCAGCACTGATCTGGATCATCGTTTACGCCCGTAATTTTTGTCGATTACACGAGTAAACGGAACGAGTGTCAAGCACTCGGGCGTGCTTCCAGTGATTGCCGGAAAGCACGCAGCAACGATGGGATCAGGGGTTCAGAAGATTTCGGCCACGCAGCAGCGCAGCGACCCGCCGGCCGCCTCGATGGCGTCCAACGCCACGCCTGCAGCCACGAAACCGGCTGCCGTCAGTGCCTGGCGGCTCGCGTCGGAAAGCGCATCCCGCGCGCGTTGACTCATCCATACCCGCTCCGCGGACAAGGCGATGGCGTTGCCGGCGAAGGCCGCCTGTTCGGCTGCCGAAAGCCGGATCAGATGCGGGCCATACAGCGCCTCCAACACTGCCTCCACCTGCGTCGGCTCGGCGAACCCGCCCGCGCAGGACAGCGCCGCGCGCCCGGCCAGCAACGCCAGCAACACGTTGCTGTGGTATTCGCCGGCGGCCAGGTCGAACATCCAGGTGGCGCGCAGCCCCAGCGCACGATGCATCAGCATCGCGCCGGCTTCATCGCAGCGTTCGGACAGACCGCAGAACCCCAAGCCACGTGCGCGGTCGATGACCAGCGCGCCGGTCAGTTCGCACGGATGCTCCTGCGTGGACAGGTCGACTTCCTCATAGCCCAGCACGGTGCCGAAGAAGCTGCGGATGTCGCTGCGCGTCGCCTCGCGCTGGCGCACCGGGTGGCGCATGCGCCCGATCACCAGCCGCTGCGGTGCGGTGGCGAACACGTTGTTGGGGAACACGCCGTCGGGCATGCCGGGATCGCCGGGGAAGCACACCACCGGCACGTCCGCCGACAGCGCCGCCTGCAACTGGCGGTGCTGGTGCAGCGCGCGGCTGCGGTCGAAACCGTCCGGCGCGGCCATGTAGCGGTTGTCCCCGGCCGATTCGGCGGCATGGGCGAAGCCGTCGGGCGCAACCAGGAATGCCGCCTTCGCCGTGGCCGGGCCGAAGTCCGCCGCACACTGGCGTGCAACATCGAGGAACGCGGCAGGGTCACGTGTGATCATTTCGGTCCCATCGCCCGGTCATCGTTGCAGGGGGCGGCAATCATGCGGCCTTGCTGCCGGGCGCGGCCGCGGTGGCGGTCATGTAACCGAACAGGTTCTTGGGGTCGGCCATGTCCGGGATCAGGCCGGCGTCGCGGCCCATGCCCAGCTCGCGGGCGTAGTCGCGCATCAGCCGCAGCGAGGCGTAGTCCTCCAGCGCGAAACCGACCGAGTCGAACAGCGTCACCTCGGCGGCGTCACCGCGGCCAGCCGCTTCGCCAGCCAGCACGCGCCACAGCTCGCACACCTGGAACCCGGCCGGCATCTGCTGCAATTCGCCCTCGATCCGGCTCTGCGGCTCGAACTCGACGAACACGCTGGCCCGCTCCAGCACCGCAGCCTCCAGCTCGGTCTTGCCGGGGCAGTCGCCGCCGACGGCGTTGAGGTGCATGCCCGCGGCGATCATGTCGGCGCTGATGATGGTGGCATTTGTCTTGTCGGCGGTGACGGTAGTGACGATGTCCGCACCCTTGACCGCCTCGGCCGCGTCGGCGCAACGCAGCACCCGCAGCGCCGGTGCCGACAGCGCCAGGTTGGCGGCCAGCTTCCCGGTCGCCGCCGGATCGACGTCGAACAGGCGCACTTCCTCGATGCCCATCAGGTGGTGGAAGGCGTTGGCCTGGAACTCGCTCTGCGCGCCGTTGCCGATCAGCGCCATCACCTTCGAATCGGTACGCGCCAGCAGCTTTGCTGCCATCACCGAAGTGGCGGCGGTGCGGATCGCGGTGGTCAGGGTCAGTTCGCTGATGACTGCCGGGTAGCCGGTGGCCACGTCGGCCAGCACGCCGAAGGCGACCACGGTGGACAGGCCCCTGGCGGGGTTGCCGGGGTGGCCGTTGACGTACTTGAAGCTGTATTCACGGTCGTCGCAGATCGGCATCAGCTCGATCACGCCCACCGGCGAGTGCGAGGCCAGACGCGGGGTCTTCTCGAAGGCCTGCCAGCGGCGGTAGTCGGCTTCGAGGTAGTCCACCATCCGCGACAGCACCGCCGGCAGGCCATGGACGGCGACGATGCGGGCGATGTCGGTGGTGGTCAGCAGGGTGGTGGCGGTCATGGGGATGCTCCTGGCAATGGGCTGCAATGGCCCTGATGCCTCCATTCTGCCGATGGCAATGGCAAGGCGATATGGCACTATTGCCAGCAAACAGGCATTCGACTGCCATAACGCCACTCATTCCTGCCACTTTGACCAATGGACGACCTCGACCACCGCCTGATCGCCAAGCTGCGCCACGACGCCCGCACCCCGCTGGCCGAGCTGGCCAAGCAGTTGCAGGTATCGCGCGGCACGGTCGGCAACCGCCTGGCCCGGCTCGAACGCGAGGGCACCATCTCCGGCTACACCGTGCGCCTGCGCCCGGACAGCACCCCGGACGACATCCGCGCCTGGGCCTGCATCGCGGTGGAGGGCAACCAGCATGCGGTGATCCGCGCCCTGCTCGGCGAGCCGGGCGTGGCCGAGCTGCACGACACCAACGGCCGCTGGGACCTGCTCGCCGGCCTGCAGGTGGCCTCGCTGGCGGAACTGTCGAACGTGCTCGAACGCATCCGCGGCATTCCCGGCATCACCGCCACCGAGACCAGCGTGCACCTGAAGACGCTGCGCGGCTGAGGATTGCCTGTTCGCAGCGCCCAATGAAAAGGCCGGGAAATCCCCGGCCTTTTCCGTCAATCCAGACCCGCAGCCATTACCTGCCGGCCTGCGCCTTGGCCGCGGCCACCACCGCCTCGGTGGTGATGCCGAAGTGCTGGTACAGCTTGTCGGCCGGGGCCGAGGCGCCGAAGGTATCGAGGCCGATCACCGCGCCGTCGAGGCCGACGTAGGCGCGCCAGAAACCGGTGACGCCGGCTTCCACCGCCACGCGGGCACGAACGGCGTTCGGCAGCACCGATTCGCGGTAAGCCGCGTCCTGGCGCTCGAACACGTCGGTGCACGGCATCGACACCACCCGCGCCTTGATCCCGGCCGCGTCCAGCTCGGCCTTGGCGGCAACGGCCAGCGCCACTTCCGAGCCGGTGCCGATCAGGATCACGTCCGGCGTACCGGCGGAATCGGCCAGCACGTAGCCGCCGCGCTCGACCTGCTTGAGCTGCTCGGTGCTGCGCGGCTGCGGCGGCAGGTTCTGGCGGCTGAAGACCAGGCAGCTCGGGCCGTCCTTGCGCAGGATTGCCGCCTTCCAGCTCACCGCCGACTCGGCCGCATCGCAGGGGCGCCACACGTCGTTGTTGGGGATGTAGCGCAGCGAGGAGATGTGCTCGACCGGTTGGTGGGTTGGGCCGTCCTCGCCCAGGCCGATGGAGTCATGGGTGAACACGTGGATGACGTGCGCCGGGATCAGCGCGCTCATGCGCAGCGCGTTGCGGGCGTAGTCGCTGAACACCAGGAAGGTGGCGTCGAACGGCAGGAAACCGCCGTGCAGCGCCAGGCCATTGGCAATGGCGCTCATGCCGAACTCGCGCACACCGTAGTGCACGTAGTTGGCGTCCGGGTCGTCGCCGACCACGGTCTTGCTCGCCTTCCACATGGTCAGGTTGGAACCGGCCAGGTCGGCCGAGCCGCCGATGATTTCCGGCAGCAACGGCGCGAAAGCGGCAATAGCGTTCTGCGAGGCCTTGCGCGAGGCGATGTTCGGCGCTTCGGCCTGCACCTGGGTGATGTAGGCATCGGCCTGGGCGACGAAGTCGGCCGGCAGCTCGCCGTGCGAGCGGCGGCTCAGCTCCTCGGCCTGCTGCGGGAACTGCGCGGCGTACTTGTCGAACAATTGCTCCCACTCGGCCTGGCGCAGGGTGCCGGTACCGCCGGCACGCCAGCCGGCGTAGATGTCTTCCGGAATCTCGAACGGACCGTATTCCCAGCCCAGCGCCTTGCGGGTGGCTTCAAGTTCGTCCTTGCCCAGCGGTGCGCCGTGGCTGGATTCCTTGCCGGCCTTGTTCGGCGAGCCGAAGCCGATCGTGGTCTTGCAGCAGATCAGGGTCGGCTTGTCGAACTGCGACAGCGCCGCGTCGATGGCGGCCTTGATGCTTTCCGGGTCGTGGCCGTCGACGCCGTGCACCACGTTCCAGCCATAGGCCTCGAAGCGCGCCGGGGTGTCGTCGGTGAACCAGCCTTCCACTTCGCCGTCGATGGAAATGTTGTTGTCGTCCCAGAAGCACACCAGCTTGCCCAGCCCCCAAGTACCGGCCAGCGAGGCGGCTTCGTGCGAGACGCCTTCCATCAGGCAGCCGTCGCCCAGGAACACCCAGGTGCGGTGATCGACCACTTCGAACTCGGGGCGGTTGTAGCGCTGCGCCAGCAGCTTCTCGGCCAGTGCGAAACCGACGGCATTGGCCAGGCCCTGGCCGAGCGGGCCGGTGGTGGTCTCCACGCCGGGGGTTTCATGGTGCTCGGGATGGCCTGCGGTCTTGCTGCCGAGCTGGCGGAAGGCCTTGAGCTGCTCGATCGGCAGGTCGTAGCCGCTCAGGTGCAGCAGCGCGTACTGCAGCATCGAACCGTGGCCGTTGGACAGCACGAAGCGGTCGCGGTTGAACCACTTCGGGTTGTTAGGGTTGTGGCGGAGGTAGTCGTTCCAGAGCACTTCGGCGATGTCGGCCATGCCCATCGGCATGCCGGGGTGGCCGGAGTTGGCGGCCTGGACGGCATCGGCGGCGAGGAAACGGATGGCGTTCGCCAACTGGCGGCGGGAGGGCTGCGTCATGATTTCGTCGGGTAGGGAGGCTCCCGCGGAACTGCGGGCCGCCCATTGTCCCACATGGGCCGGGGACGGGTCAGGCCATGACCCGCCCGGTATCGCGGCCTTCTCCCGCAAATGCGGGAGCGGGTTACTCCTCGGCCTCGCCGCGCGCCACCAGTGCGGTCAGGGCCAGGTCGCCGGTGACGTTGAGCGCGGTGCGGCACATGTCCAGGAAGTGGTTGACGCCCAGGATCAGGCCGATGCCGACCGGGTTGACCCCGACCATCGCGCAGATCAGCGCCACCACCGGCAGCGAGCCGGACGGCACGCCGGCGGTGCCGATGCCGCCGAGGATACACACCACCATCACCATGAACTGCTGGCCGATGCTCAGGTCCACGCCGAAGAACTGCGCCAGGAAGATCACCGTCACCCCCTCGAACAGCGCGGTGCCGTTCTGGTTGGCGGTGGCGCCCACGGTCAGCACGAAGCGCGAGACCTTGCGCGGGAAGCCCATCTGGTCGGCCACCCGCAGCGCGGTGGGCAGGGTGGCGTTGGACGAGGCGGTGGAAAACGCCATCAGCGTGGCTTCCTGGGTCTGGCGGAAGAAGCCCAGCGGCGAACGCCCGGCCAGCTTCACCGCGATGCCGTAGCTGACGAACATGTGCAGCGCCAGCGCCAGTACCACCACGCCGACGTAGGCACCCAGCTTGACCAGCAGGCTGAGGCCGAAGATCGCGGCCAGGTTGAACATGAAGCAGGCCACCGCATACGGCGCCAGGCGGATGACCAGGTTGATCAGGGTCATCGAGATCTCGAACAGGCCCTCGATGCCACGGCGCAGGGTTTCCACCTTGTCCGCCGGCGACAGCACCATGCCGATGCCGAACATCAGCGCGAAGAACATCAGCGACAGGATCATGCCGTTGTCCGAGGCGGCATGCATGATGTTGGACGGCACGATCGACAGCAGCATGTCCATGCCCTTGGGCTGGCTGCCGACGCCGGCCACGATCTCCTTGCTGCGCTCGGCGTTGTCGGCCAGCAACTGCGCGGCGATGCCCGGGTCCACGCCAGCACCGGGCTTGAACAGGTTGACCAGCACCAGGCCGATCAACACCGCCACCCCGGACAACACCACGGTGAAGGCCAGCGACCTCCAGCCGATGCGGCCCAGCGAGCGGATGTCGCCCATTTCCGACACGCCCATCACCAGCGCCGAGAAGATCAGCGGCACGATCAGCATGAAGATCAGGTTGAGGAACAAGCCCGAAACCGGGTTGGTCAGGTAAGTGGTGACCAGGTGCACCCATGCCGCACCGGGGCTGGCCATGTGCACGACCAGGCCGAACAGCAGGCCGATGCCGAAGCCGATGCCGATCTTCCAATGAAACGGCATTCCAGCCGGGGTCGTCGCTGCGTGGGTCATGCGGGTACTTCCTTTGCAGAGAAGCGGCGAAGCTTAGCAGAGGGGTTTTCCGGCCCACCCTGCCATCGGGCATGCCTTGCGGGCCGGCAACGGCCAGCGGCGGCGGCGTTTCCCGCTCCCGGTCAGGTGGCAGGCGGGTAGCCGCAGGCCGTGGCCCGGTTACCGATCCCGTGGATACAGCGGTTCCAGCACCGGTGTCTCCGGCCTGGTTGCAGCACGCCAGCGCGGCCCACTGCGGAAAGCCTCGCGCAAGCGGGCACGCACCTGCGCCAGATCCTCCCCGCCGCCCCAGCGGGCGCGCTGCATGTCTTCCAGCGCCCGGCGCTGGGCCTCGTCGTCAAGCCGGGCGAGCACGTCATCCACGCTGCCGCCGCCGCCCATCCCGACAAGGATGTGGACGACATCGTCCAGTGCGCCGATATCCAGCGCGCGACGCAGGTCGGCCAGCGCATGGCGTCCCCCGGGTGCCGGCGTGAGTGCCGGCGTGGCCCCCGTGCCGGCAGGCACCGCAGCCGGACGCCGCCGCGACAGCCCCCACAGCAGCGTGACCAGCCACAACAGCGCGAAACCGGCCGCCAGGCCACGCCACAGCCACGTCGGCTGCGCCGGTGGCACGACCACGGCAACGTCATCGGCCACGGGCGCGGCAACCGGCGTCGGAGCCACCCCCGGCGACGCGGCGACCACACTGCCCGGCATCACCTGCAACTCCAGCGCCGGCAAGCGGGCCACGCGCTCCTGCCCGGCGGCCACGTCCCACCAGCGCAGGCTGATGCCCGGTACGGCCAGCGTCCCCGGCTGGCGCGGCACGATGGAATAGCGCCGGGTCAGCGTCAGTTGCGGGCTGCTGCCCTCGAACCGTTCGTCGTACTGCGCCGGCTCGGCGAATACCTGCGCCGCATCGCCCAGCGACGGCACCGGCAAATCCGGGAATTGCGCGCGCGTGGCCCCCAGCGCGCTGGCTTCCACCTCCACCGTCACCGCCTCGCCAGCCCGGACTGCCTGCAGTTTGCCGAGGTAGCGCAGGCGCAGGTCCTGCAAGGGCAGCCACGGGTGCGCCGCCGCATCCGGCAGCGGCCGCACCTGCAGGGTCTGGTCCGGCGCGCGGGCACTGAGCCGGCCATTGTCGCGGCCGAAAAAATCGCCGAAGAAGCCCCCCACGCCACGGCCGCTGAAGCGGGCACCGGCCAGTTGCAACGGCCCGCTGCGCTCGGGCACCAGCAGGAAGCGGCGTTCGACCACGTTGTAGCGGCGTCCGCCCACGTCGCGCACGAAATTGCGGTCGCTGCCCACGCGCTGCAACGACGTATCGGCTGGGGTATCCAGATCCAGTTCACCGGAGGTCAACTGCGGCGCGTAATACAGCCGCACCACCACGCCCACGCTTTGCTGCACGTAAGGCTGGGCGTCATCCACCTCGGTTTCGATGAAGACCGGCGCATCATCGCCGCGCCCGGCCACCGGCGCGTCCTGCACCGTCAGCCGCAATGCTGCGGTGTCCTGCGCGCCCACGCGCAATGCCGGAACCACCAGCACGCCACTGCGGCGCGGGCTGAGGACAATGCTGAACAGGGCGATGTTGCCGACGCGGCCATTGGCCATGCGCATTTGCCGGCCACTGCTGCGCTGGCCGAGGATGAAATCGGCCTGCAACGGCGCGTAGTCCAGCTCCGCGCCGGGCTGCCCGGTTTCGATGTTCAAGGTGACGCTGTCGCCCGCGGCGATCCGGTCGCGGTCCAGCCACGCGCGCGGTTGCGCCAGCGCGGTACCCGCGCACAGCAGCAGCCATGCCAGCAGCAGATAGCGCGCACCGGTGCGCAGGTCTTGCCCGTTCATCGCCCTTCCCGCCTGCGTCGTTCGTGTTCGAGCTGGAATTTGGCCTTCAGCAGCGCGCCCGGCTCGTCGGGCACCCGCTGCATCCATGCTTCCACCGCCTGCTGCCGCTCGCGTTCCTGCGGGCTCATCGCCGCCTGCGCGGCGCGGGCCTTGGCCTGTTCGTCATCACCTTCGTGCGCCTGCTGCTGGCGCATCGCATCGGCCATGCGCTGGCGCTGGGCCTGGTCGGCCTGCTGCTGTTTGCCGGCATCTTCGATTTCCGGCTTGTCATCCTGCACGGGCGGCTTGAGGTCAGTGGCCGGGGATGGCGGGCCACCCTTGTCCTGCGCACCGGAAGAAGACGGCTTGTCCTGCTGCCCCTGCTGCGAGGCGTCTTGCTGTTCTTGCTGCTCTTGCTGCCCCGGCGAATCCTTGCCCGGCTGCGGTGCGGCCGGCTCCTGCTGCCCCCTGCCCGGCTTGTCCTGTTGCGACTGCTGGCGCTTGCGCGCGGCATCGACCACGGCGCGGTTGGCCTGCGCATCGGCCATGCCCGGCTGCAATTGCAATGCATGGTCGTAGGCGGCAATCGCTTCGTCGTAATGTCCCTGCTGCGCCAGCGCATTGCCGAGGTTGTACTGGCCTTCGGCGTTGTCGATGCCCTCGAATTGGCGCTGCGCAGCGGCGAAATCACCACTGCGGTAAGCCGCCACGCCTGCATCCAGGCGCTGGTGCCCGCGCTGGTCGGCGCGCTGCCACCAGCCGCCCTTTTCCGCGGCCTGCGCCGGCAGCGCCAATGGCAGCGACAGGCACAACAGCAGCACCACCGCAGCGCGCGCGGGCCGGCGGAAAGCGAGCAAGGCCAGCAGCATCAACGGTGGCAGCAGCCAGTAGCCTGCGTCCTGCCAGTTGCGACCGACATTTTCATCGCGGCGCTGGTCGTTGCCGCTGCGCGCCTGCAATACGCCCAGCGCACGCAGGTCGGCATCGTCGGTGGTAATGCGCGCATAGCTGCCACCGCCAGCGGTCGCCAGTGCCCGCAGCGTGGCTTCGTCCAGCCGCGCCTGTTCGATGCCGCCATCACGGCGGCGGTAGGCCGTGCCTTGTGGCGTGCCCAGCCCGAGTGCCGACAACCGGTGGCCGGCAGCGCGGATGCGCAACGCTTCGGCACTGGCGGCAGTGTCGGCCTGATCGCTCAGCAACAGGATGTCGCCATCGCGCGCACCGGCGCGCTGCAGCAGGTCGGCAGCCCACGCCAGTGCCCTGCCGGCATGTTGACCATCGACGGGCATGATTTCCGGTGCCAGCGCGTCCAGGAACAACGCGACGTTGCCGGCATCGTCGGTGAGCGGGGCCACGGTGAACGGCTCGCCGGCATAGGCAACCAGCGCAACCTCACCGCCCGTGCGCTCGCGCAGCAAGGCGGCCAGCTTGGCGCGCGCCTGCAACAAGCGCGAGGGCGGCAGGTCGGTGGCGTTGCTGCGGCTGGACAGGTCCAGCACGATCACCAGCGGCGTCTTCGTTTCCCACAACGGCTGCTCGATTTGCCGCCAGCTCGGCCCGGCCAGGGCCAGTACCGCCAGCAACAGGCCGACGAGCAGCGCCAGCCAGCCACCGATGCGGTGGCGGCGGCCGCCTTCCAGCAAATGCACGAGCAGGTGGGGATCGACCGCCGCCTGCCAATCGGCGCGGCGCCGTTGCCGATACGCGCCGATAGCCACCGCTGCCGGCAACAACAGCAAGGCCCACAGCCAGTGCGGGCGCAGGAAATGCAGGGAATCGAACACGCTCATCATCGCTGCGGCCCCGGCCACGCCAGCGCGGCGATACCCAGTAGCAACGCTACCGCCAGCGGCCACGGGTAGCGCTCCAGCCACGGCCGCAGCGCCGGGCCGGCGGTTTTCACCGGCTCCAGCCGATCCAGCTCGGCATAGATGCCGACCAGTTCATCGGTATTGCGCGCGCGGAAGAAGCGGCCGCCGGTCTCCCTGGCGATGTTGGCCAGCGTGTCTTCGTCGATCGGGTCTTCGCTGCCGGGTAGCGTCATGCCGAACAACGAAAGCCCGCCACTGCCGCCGAAGGCGATGGTATGCACGCGCACGCCTTCGGCCTTGGCAAGTTCGGCGGCCTTCAATGGTTCCAGCACGCCGGCGGTGTTGACGCCGTCGGTGAGCAACACCAGCACCCGCTGGCCTTCGGGCTGCTCGCGCAGGCGCTTGACCGCCAGCCCGATGGCATCACCCAGCGCGGTCTCGCGCCCGGCCAGGCCGACCACGCTGTCACGCAGTTGCTCGCGCACGCTGGCACGATCGGCGGTGAGCGGCGTCAATGCATAAGCGCGCTGGCCGAATACCAGCAGACCGATGCGGTCGCCTTCGCGACGTTCGAGGAAATCGGCCAGCACCGCCTTTGCGGCGGTGAGGCGGTCCACCACCCGCCCGCCCAACTGCATGTCGGCCTCGCTCATGCTGCCGGACAGATCCACCGCCAGCATCATCTGCCGCGCCTGCCGCGGCGGCTCCACCGGTTCGCCGGCCTGCTGCGGGCGTGCCGCCGCCGCGCACAAGGCAACCCATGCCAGCCACGACAGCAGCGTGCGTGCGGATGGCCAGCGGCGCGCCGTCGTTTGCGACTGCAGACGCTCCGGTTCCCACGGCACCCGCAATGCCGGCACATGACGCACCGACTGCGGCCACCAGCGCATCAACAACGGCAGCGGCAGGGCCAGCCACATCCACGGCCAGGCAAAGGCCGGCAGCAGGTTCGACAACAATTCGCGCGCGCCGTCCATCAGCGCCGCGCCTCCATCAACGCGAGGAAGCGGGTGCGCGCCAATGTGCACAACTGCGCTGCCTGCTCCGCATCCACGTCACGGCGATAACCGCCATCGAGCAGCAGACGGCCGCTGCCCTCACTGAAAACATGGCCCTGCTTGCCATCGAGAAAATGCAGCCATTGATCGCCTTGCAGGTGCGCCGCCTGTGGCGCGGAACGACGCGCTGCGCGGCGCAGCAGTTCCGACGTGGCGGCAATCCGCGCAGCGGGCGTGTCCGCGGCAGCCAGCGTCGCATCGAACAGCGCCAGCCAGCGTTGCCGGTGACGCCTGCGCTTGCGCCGGAACAGCGCCAGCAGCAACAACGCCACGACGATGACCGCCGCCAGCAACCACCAGCCCGGTGCCGGCGGCCACCAGCCGGGCGCGGCAGGCAGATGCACGTCGCGCAGCGGCAGCGGTGCGCTCATCGGCTTCCCCCTGCCATGCCGGGCACCAGCCATGCATCACTGGCATCATCGCTGGACAGCACCTGCATCTGGATGCGCCGGCTCGGCAAGCTGGCGCACAGCGCCTCGACCGGCGCGACAAAGGCGGCATGCCAGACTTCGCGCGTCGGCGTGGCGGCAAGATCCAGTTCCATCCGCCCATGCGGCGTGGACAGCGGCAAGGCGCAATCCGGCGGTTCCAGTTCCAGCGGATCGACCAGCAGCAACAGGCGCACGTCCACGTGCATCGACAAGGCTGACCAGATGGCCGGCGCAACCGCCAGCGCACTGGCCGGATCGGCCAGGACCAGCACGCGCGCACCCGGATGCAACAGCCGCGCGGCCTGCTCCAACGCCGCCTGCAATCCATTGCCGCCAGCCGGCGGCGCGCGATACCAGCGCGCCAGTGCGTCGAGCACGCGCAGGACACCGCGCGTCCCCCCTGCCGGCGGCACCAACCCGCCCTGGCCGTCGTCGCACAATGCCGCCACCCGGTCGCCATCGCGCAATGCCGACCATGCCGCCACTGCACCGGCACGCGCGGCCTGTACCGACTTGAAGCGCACGCGGGTGCCGAAATACAGCGCCGGCGCGGTGTCGGCCACGATCAGGCTGACCCGCTCGCGCTCGCTCTGAAAGGTCTTGGTATGGGTGAAGCCGGTGCGGGCGCTGAGTTTCCAGTCGATATGGCGGGCATCATCACCGGCCACGTATGCACGCGACTCGGCATATTCCATGCCGCGCCCACGCTGGGTCGCCGCGGCACGGCCCACCGCACCACGACGACCACGTCGTGGATCACCCCCGCGCGATGCCAAACGGCGCAACGCGATCAATTCGGACAATGCCGGGGTGATGCCGTCGGAGCCGTGGGAAAGGACATCGGAAGCCGGGAACGGAGCCTGGCCGTGGGCGAACGGCTCGGCGGATACCGCCCCTCCCGGCTCCCGATTCCCCGCTTCCCGCTTCATCACGGCAACGGCACGCAATCAAGCAGCGCGGCAACCAGGCGTTCGCCATCCCAACCTTCGGCAGCCGCTTCGTAGCTGGGCAGCACGCGGTGGCGCAACACGTCCGGGGCCACCGCGCGCACGTCATCCGGGGTCACGTAGTCGCGCCCGGCCAGCCACGCCTTGGCCCGCGCGCAGCGTTCCAGCGCGATGGAGCCGCGCGGGCTTGCGCCCCAGGCAATGCGCCGCGCCAACGCCGGGTCATGCGCGCCGGCATCGCGCGAGGCCAACACCAGTTCGACCAGATAGCGTTCCAACTGCGGTGCCACGTGCAATTCCAGCACCGCGCGTCGCGCCTGTTCGACCTGCTGCAATGACAACTTCCGCACCACGGCAGGCCGCGCATCCATCGCCTGCAACGCACGCTCGCGCGCCAGCCGCAGGATTTCGACTTCGGCACCGGCATCGGGATAACCGATGCGCACGTGCATCAGGAAGCGATCCAGTTGCGCCTCGGGCAGCGGGAAAGTGCCCTCCTGCTCGATCGGGTTCTGCGTGGCCATCACCAGGAACACCGGCGGCAGCGGGTAGGTCGTGCGCCCGACCGTCACCTGCCGTTCGCCCATCGCCTCCAGCAGCGCCGACTGCACCTTGGCCGGCGCGCGGTTGATTTCATCGGCCAGCAGGATCGGGTGGAACACCGGCCCCGGCTGGAACTCGAACCGGCCTTCCTGCGGCCGCCAGATATCGGTGCCGGTAAGGTCGGCCGGCAGCAGGTCCGGGGTGAACTGGATGCGCGCGAAACGGGTATCGATGCGCGCGGCCAGCGCGCGGATGGCGGTGGTCTTGGCCAGCCCGGGCGCGCCCTCGACCAGCAGGTGGCCATCGGCAAGCAGCGCGATCAGCAAGCGTTCGACCAGCAACGACTGGCCGACGATTTCAGTGGCGAGCGCATCGCGCAGTGCGATGAAGTCGCCGTGCAGTTCGTTTGCGACAGCCGGCTGTTCCGGCGAAGGAGGAGGCAGGTTCATGGCCGCAGTTTGACCGATCCATCGTGAAATGGTTCACCACCCTGCGGGCAACGAAAAGGGCCGTCTCGCGGCGGCCCCTTCGAGACAACATGCAGCCCGGCTCAGTTCGGCTTGGCCACGCGCAGGATCTTCGGCGTCACGAACACCAGCAACTCGGCCTTGTCCTTGCTGCGGCCACGCTTCTTGAACAGGTTGCCGAGGAACGGGATATCGCCCAGGAACGGCACCTTGCTCACGCTGCTGCGATCACTGAATTCATAGACGCCACCGATCACCACGGTCTGGCCATCGTCCACCAGCACCGCGGTATTGACCTCGCGGCGGTTGATGACCGGCACCGTGCCGTAGTCGGTCACTTCGAGCATCTGATCGACCTCGTCCTTCTTCACGACCATGTTCAGGAAGACGCGGTTGTCCTGGGTGATGGTCGGGGTGACCTTCAGCTCCAGCAGCACTTCCTTGAACTGCACGTTGGCCGTGGCCGCACCACCGGCACCACCGCCACCGGAAATGGTGACGTAGCCGATTTCCTTGCCCTGCTTGATCACGCCCTCACGCTGGTTGGCGGTGACGATGCGCGGGTTGGAAACCACTTCGCCACGACCCTCTTCCTGCATTGCCGACAGCTCCATGTCCAGCGAGAAGCCGCCACGCAGCAGTGTGTAGGCAATCGCACCGGGGGCACTCGCGGTGAAAGAGCCGGCCGGCAGGTTCACGTTGAGCCCACGATCGGTAACGGTGTTGCCGGCGGTACCCAAAGTGCTGCCGTAGGAATCACCCCTGCCGGTAGTGGGGTTCATGTTGTTGACGTTGACACCGAACTTGGCACCCAGATCACGCGCGAACGTATCGGTGGCGATGACGATGCGGCCCTCTATCAGCACCTGGTCCACCGGACGGTCGATCACCGCGATCAGCTCGCGCATCTGCGCGATCTTTTTCGGGATGTCGCTGATCATCAAGGTGTTGGTGCGTTCATCGGCCACGATCATGCCGCGGCCGGACAAAAAGCCGTTCTCGCGCTGCCCGCCGCTCCCGCCCGAACCGCCACCACTGTTGCCGATGCCCTTGGCCTCGGTCAGCGCTTTGAAGATCGCCTCGGCGTTGTGGTAGTTGATCTGGACGTAGTCGGTGACCAGGTTCTCGCGCTCCTCGAGTGCGATGCGCGCGTCTTCCTTGTCCTGCTCGAACTTGGCCAGTTCCGGTTGCGGTGCCACCCAGATCACGCCTCCCTCGCGGCGCTTGTCCAGGCCCTTGGCACGCAGCACGATGTCCAGCGCCTGGTCCCACGGCACGTTGACCAGGCGCAGGGTCACGCTGCCCTGCACGGTGTCCGAAGCCACCAGGTTCAGGCCAGATTCCTCGGCGACCAATTGCAGCACCGTGCGCACCGGCACGTCTTGGAAATTGAACGTCACCGGCTTGCCGCTGTAGCCACGTGCGGCCACTGCAGCCGCGGCCTGGGCCACGGTCTTGCTGGTCACCGCACCGGTGGCGGCCGGCTCGTGCCGTGGTGCGATTTCCACCACGTACTCGTTGCCGGTCTGGTAGGCGAGTGATTCGAACGCGCCTTGCGTGCTGAGCACCAACTGCGAGCCATGCCCGGAGGGCCTGGCATCGATGCGCTGCACCGGGGTGGCGAAATCCACCACGTTGAGCGGGCGCTGCAGCTCGGCCGGCAAGGTTGCATTGCCGACATCGACCACCACGCTGTTGCCCTGCGTGCGCAGGTCGGGGCTTGCGCCCTGGCCGTCGAACTGCAGGATCAGGCGGCCGGCGCCATCATCACCGCGCTTGAAGTCGACCTTGGTGACCGCAACCGTCGCCGCCGGCTGCATTGCAGCGTCGGGGACGGTGTCGGCCGCGAAGGCCATGAACGGAGAGCCGCAGGCCAGTGCCAGCGCAACTCCCAGTGCGCGGGCATGGACCATCGCGTGGCGCCGGGCGGGACGCAGGCTCAGGGCTTTGGTAAAAGTCATCGTGCTATCCCCTAATCAATCAACGATCGTCCAGTGCCAGCGAGGCTGGGCGTTCCAGCCAGCCGCCAGCACCGTCCGGCACCAGTTCAATCAGCTCAATACCGTCTTCACGCACGGCGGTGACGCGGCCATCGCTCTGCCCCAGATACACCCCCGGGCGGACGCGATAGGTCACCTTGTCCGGCCCCATCACCAGCGCGACCATGCCCGGACCCTTGCCGATGGTGCCGACCATGTCCAGGCTGTCGAGCGGAAAGGCTTCCAGCGGCTCCTTGCGCCGGTTGGGATCCGGGCGCAGCCCGCTGTTCCCGTCCGGGTTGGCCCAGGCATCGCTGAACGGGTCACGCAGGCCTTGTGCCGAATATTCGAACGTTTCGAACTGCTGCATCACCGGCAGCGGCTCCAGTGGCTCGGCCGGCCGTGCACGCACGTCGGCCATCCACTTTTCCAGGTTGGGCGCATCGCCCGGCGTGCTGCTGATGCCGCGCGTGCAGCCGGTTGCCAGCAGTAGCAAGGCGACGGCGGCGCATGCATTGCGAAGGGAACGTGTCATCACTTGCCTCCCTTCTTCGCGGCGTCCGCAGCGGCCTTTTCCTGCTCTTCCAACTCGGTGTCGTCCAGATAGCGATAAGTCTTGACCGTGCCGGACAGCTCCAGCGCGCCACCGCGCGCGGAAATGCCGCCCTTCCCGCCCTTCGGCTTCAGGTTGATGTCATGCATGGTCAGGATCACCACTCGCGGCAGCGACGCCACGCCGCTGACGAACGCCCCGAACTGGTGGTAGCTGCCCACCAGGCGCAAGGCAATCGGCTTCTCGGCGTAGAACTCCTTGGGCACTTCCGCACCGGGCTGGAACAACTCGTTGTTGAGCCCGCTGGACAACGCGGTCTGCGACACGTCGATGATCAGGTCCGGCATTTCGGTCCTGCTGGGCAACTGCCGCAGCATCTGCTGCAACACCTGCTCCATCTGCGCCAACTGCTGCTTCAACGGGTCCAGGTTGACCGCGCGCTTCTGTTCCTTCTCGAACTCCTGGCGCAGGGTGACTTCACGCTGCTCCAGCCCTTCCAGTTCTTCGGTCATGCCACGCACGACCAGCAGGTAGGAAAGGACGACGATCAGCAATGCCAGCAGCACGCAGAACACCGCCTTCGCCTGCTTCGGCCAGTTGCCGATGTTGTTGAGATCCAGATCCTTGAGATTGGTTTTCTTCTGGCTCACGAGCGGGCCTCCTTCTGCACGGCGGCGGCCGGCGCGGCAGCAGCCGGTGCCTCATCCGTGGCCGGCGTGGCAGTGGCCGGCGCTTCGGCCGCCGGAGCCGCAACCGGTACGACTGCATCGGCTGATTCCGGCTCGGCCTCTGCCGCGGCAACCTGGTTTTCGCCGGGCGCCGGCAACTTCACCCGCAGCACGAACACGTAGGGCAGCGACTTGATGTCCACCCCGCTGCCGGAGGCTTCCTGTGCCTTGGCTTCGATCACCGACAGCTCCGGGTTGGTCATCCAGCCCGAACCTTCGAGATTGCGCATGTAGGTACTGATCCGGGCATTGGACTGGGTACGTCCTTCCAAGGTCAGCAGGTCACCTTCCTGCTTGAGCGAGGTCAATACCACGCCGTCGGGGATGGTGCGCACCAGCGAATCGAACAGATGCACCATCTGCGAGCGCTTGCCCTGCAATTCCTCGATCACCTGTTTGCGATCGAGCAGGCGCTTCTTCTGGATGTCCAGCCGGTCGATTTCCTTGTTCTGCTCCTTGACCTTGGTGATCTCGGTTTCAAGGTACTTGTTGCGGTCGTTCTGGCCGCTGATCTGCTGGCTGTAGTAGAACCACAGCAGCAGCGACAGCACCACGCCGAACACTGCCGCCAGGCCGAGCATCGAATAGAACTCGCGCTGCCGCTGTTTGCGCCGTTCGGCGCGCCACGGCAATAGATTGATCCGTGCCATCAGTCGAACCCCCGCATGGCCAGCCCGGTGGCAATCATCAGTGCCGGTGCGTCCTGTGCCAGCGCGTGGGCCTGCACCTTCTGCCCCAACGTCATCTGCGCCAGCGGGTTGGCCACCGAGGTAGCCACGCCCAACTGCTCTTCCACCATTGCAGGCAAGCCCGGCAGCGATGCACAGCCACCGGCCAGCACGATGTGGTCGACGCGATTGAATTCGCTGCCGGCGTAGAAGAACTGCAACAGGCGGCCGATCTGCTGCACCGTGGCCTCCTTGAACGGCTCCAGCACTTCGACTTCGTAGCTCTCCGGCAACCCGCCCTGGCGCTTGGCCAGGCCGGCTTCCTCGTAGCTCAGGCCATAACGGCGCATGACCTCGTCGGTGAGCTGCTTGCCGCCGAACACCTGTTCGCGGCTGTACAGGCTGCGCCCGCCGCGCAACACACTGAGCGTGGTCATGCTCGCACCGATGTCGACCAGCGCGACGACGCCGTCGCTGGCCACCGGCAACTCGCTGGCCACCAGCGCGAAGGCGTTCTCGATGGCGAACGCTTCCACGTCCATCACTTTGGCCGTCAACCCGCCCAGCTCCAGCGCCGATTGGCGCAGCTCGACATTCTCCGAGCGCGAGGCCGCCAGCAGCACCTGCACCATCTCCGGGTTGTTCGGGACCGCGCCGAGCACCTCGAAATCGAGGCTCACTTCGTCGATCGGATACGGAATGTAATTCACCGCCTCCAATTCGACCTGGGCCTCCATGTCGTCCTCGTCCAGCTCGGCCGGCATCGGGATCACCTTGGTGATCACCGCCGAACCGGCCACGGCCGCGGCAGCACTCTTGGCCTTGGTACCCGAACGCGCCACCGCGCGCCGGATCGCCTCGCCAACCGCCTCGACCTCGACGATGTTCTTTTCCACCACCGCATTGGGCGGCAATGGTTCCACCGCGTAGTGTTCCACGCGGAAACGGTTACCGCTGCGGCTGAGCTGAAGCAGCTTCACCGCAGTCGAACTGATGTCGACACCAATGATGGGTGTCTGACTTTTTGGGATAAGCCCCACGGTTTCTCCCCTGCCGACGGGCACTTGGACGCAAGTGTTGCGTCCGCGCATTAACAATGAATTTGTGGCGGTTGGCAACTACTCTGCGTGCAGGCCGAGAAATCCGTCACGCCAGCAGAGCCGCTTCCAACCGTTTGGGTCCCCTGGGAGCGCCCCCAGCCGCTCCCGGACATAATCTATACTCTGCGGCCACGAAATCCGCAATCTGGACCTCGCTTGATGCCACGTTTCCGCCGCTGGCTGCGCTGGCTGCTGGCCCTCTCCGTCGCCCTGGCCCTGGTGGGCGCGATTGCCGCAGGCGCCCTTTATTACGTCATTTCCTCGAAATTGCCGGACGTGCATGCCTTGCGCGAGGTGGAGCTGCAGGAGCCACTGTACGTGCATGCCCGCGACGGCCGGCTGATGGCGGTATTCGGCGAAACCCGCCGCTACCCGGTACAGATCAAGGAGGTGCCGCTGCGCCTGAAACAGGCCTTCCTGGCCACCGAGGACGCCAATTTCTACGAACATGGCGGCGTGGACTACAAGGGCGTCGCCCGCGCAATCTGGCTGATCGCCAAGACCGGTTCCAAGGACGGGGTGCCAGGCGGTTCGACCATCACCCAGCAGGTGGCCCGCCAGTTCTTCCTCAGCAACGAGGTCAGCTATACCCGCAAGCTGGCCGAGATGGCGCTTGCGCGCAAGATCGAGAGCGAACTGAGCAAGGACGAGATCTTCGAGCTGTACCTGAACAAGAGTTTCTTCGGCAACCGCGCCTACGGCATCGGCGCCGCCGCCGAGTACTACTACGGCAAGAAGCTGGCGGAGCTGGATCTGGACGAGATGGCCTCGCTGGCCGGCATCCCCAAGTTCCCGTCCAGCGGCAACCCGATCAGCAACCCGGAGCGCGCGCGCCAGCGTCGTGACAACTACGTACTGCAGCGCATGGCCGAGTTGAACTTCATCAGCCAGGCCGAGGCCGACGCCGCCAAGGCGGTGCCGATGCACGCCGCGCCGCATGAGCCGCCGGTGGAGGTCCACGCCCCCTACGTGGCCGAAATGGTGCGCCAGGAAATGATCGCCAGATATGGCGGCGACGTGCTCAACAAGGGTTACCACGTCACCACCACCATCGACGGGCAGATGCAGGATGCGGCCACCGCCGCGGTGCATGCCGGCCTGATCCAGTACGACCACCGCCACGGCTGGCGCGGTGCCGAGCAACATTTCGACGTCGACGCCGGTGACGATGCCGCGCTGCTGGCGCGGCGCATTGCCGGCATCCCGGCGCAATCGGGCTTGCTGCCGGCCATTGTCGCGGCCGCCAATGCCGACGGCAGCCTCACCGTTGTGCTGGCCGACCGCAGCGAACTGGTGCTGCCGGTCTCCTCCAGCCGCTGGACCTCGCGGACACCGGCCAAGCTGGCCGTGCGTGGCGACCTGGTCCGGGTGCGTGCCGGTGACAAGGAAGGCGAGTGGTTGCTCGAACAGATCCCGCACGGGCAGGCCGCACTGGTGTCGCTCGACGCCAACAGCGGTGCGCTGCGGGCGCTGGTCGGCGGCTTCAGCTTTGCCGGCAACAAATTCAACCGTGCCACTCAGGCGCGGCGCCAGCCAGGCTCCAGCTTCAAGCCGTTCCTGTACGCGGCCGCGTTCGACAAGGGCTTCAACCCGGCCTCGATCGTGCTCGACGCACCGGTGGTGTTCCGCGACCGCCGCGGCAAGACCTGGCAACCGCAGAACGACGGCGGCGGCTTCCGTGGCCCGATGCGCCTGCGCGAAGCACTGGTGCAGTCGCGCAATTTGGTGTCGGTACGCCTGCTGGACAGCATCGGCGTGGATTTCGCGCGCAAGTACATCAGCGAATTCGGCTTCGATGAGGCCGAACTGCCGCCGAACCTGTCGATGTCGCTGGGCACTGCCTCGTTGACGCCGCTGTCGGTGGCGCGCGGCTATGCCACCTTCGCCAATGGCGGCTCGCGCGTGGACACCTGGCTGGTCGATGAGGTCAGGGACCGCGACGGCATCGTGCTGTTCAAGGAAAACCCGGCACTGGCCTGCCGCGGCTGCGGCGGCGTCGCTCCGGGCACGGCGCCGGTCAGCCAGGTGGTGGACGGCTTCAATTTCGGCACTGTGACCAGGCCGGTGGTGGCGACACAGGAAACCGCCGAGCCGGAAGCCGATGAGCCGGCCGCAGCGGTCAACCCCGATGCCCGCACCGCACCGCGCGCGATCGACGAGCGCACCGCCTACCAGTTGGTGTCGATGATGCGCGACGTGGTCCAGCGCGGCACCGGCGCTGCGGCCAGGGTGCTGGGGCGCGAGGACGTGGGCGGCAAGACCGGCTCGACCAACGACCACCGCGACGCCTGGTTCTCCGGTTTCGGCGGGCCGCTGGCCACCAGCGTGTGGGTCGGCCGCGACGATTTCCGTTCACTGGGCTACCGCGAATACGGCGGCCGCGCGGCATTGCCGATCTGGATCGACTACATGCGCGTGGCGCTGAAGGACGCCCCCCTCGTCCGCAATGACCCACCGTCGGGCATGGTCGAGGCCACCCTCAACGGCGCCACCGAATGGATCAAGGTCGAGGACCTGGACCGCCTGCAGGAATTCGACTTCGACCAGAACGAACAGGCCGACGACGCCGCGTTCGACATCTTCTGACGAGGCTTTACCGGGGCAGCCACCTGTGCGCCCCGGCACCGGCATTCGCAATGACGGAGGCAGCCCGATGCCCGAGCACGCACGACGTGATGAACGCGATCAACGCGATCAACGCGAACGCCAGCGGATCGCCCAGGAAGCGGCCCGGCTGATCCGCGAAAGCGGCATCCACGATCTCGACCATGCGCGACGCAAGGCCGCGATGCGGCTGGGCATCCACGATGAATCGCGGTGGCCGCGACAGGCATTGGTGGAAGCCGCGTTGCGTGAACAGCAGCGCTTGTTCGATGCCGGCTCGCAACCCGACGAGTTGCGCCAGCGCCGCGAGTCGGCGCTGCAGGCCATGCAATTCCTGCATGGCTTCAAGCCGCGCCTGACCGGCGCGGTACTGGCCGGGACCGCCGATGCCAACAGTCCGGTGACCCTGCACCTGCACTGCGACGATGCCGACGCGGTACAGCGTTTCCTGCACGAACAACGCATTCCCGCCGAAGCCCGCACTCGCAACGTGCGGATCGGCGCGCATGCATCCTTGCAGCGCGTTCCGGCCTGGGAATTTGCCGCCGACGGCATCGCCTTCGAACTGCTGGTACTGCCCGAAAGCGCCCTGCGCAACCCACCGCTGTCCGGCGAGGATGGCAAGCCACTGCCACGGGCCAGCCTGGCGCAACTGCAAGGCTGGCCGGCCGGAAATTCCCCGGCCCTGCCATAGGCCGGGTTTCACGGAAAGAACCCGCGCCTGCGCATTTCCCGCGCCGGAAACGACAAGGCCCCGCACTGCGGGGCCTTGTCACCGAAGCAGCCGCTGCAACGACTACTCAGGTGTAATCGCGCACCGCGTAGCCGGTGTAGACCTGGCGCGGACGGCCGATCTTCATTTCCGGATCAACCTGCTGTTCCAACCAGTGCGACACCCAGCCGGCAGTGCGGCCGAGGGCGAACATGACGGTGAACATCTCGGTCGGGATCTGCAACGCCTTGTAGATGATGCCGCTGTAGAAATCGACGTTCGGGTACAGCTTGCGGGCAACGAAGTACTCGTCCTGCAGCGCGGCCTGTTCCAGCTTCACCGCCACGTCCAGCAGCGGGTCCTGCACGCCCAATTGCTTGAGCACCTTGCCGGTCATCTCGCCGATGACCTTGGCACGCGGGTCGAAGTTCTTGTACACGCGGTGGCCGAAGCCCATCAGGCGGAAACCCGAAGCCTTGTCCTTGGCCTTGAGCACGGCGGACTCGACGTTGTCGGCCGAACCGATTTCTTCCAGCATCTTCAGCACGGCTTCGTTGGCACCGCCGTGGGCCGGACCCCACAGCGCGGTGACGCCGGCGGCAACCGAGGCATACGGGTTGGCACCGGTCGAACCGACCAGGCGCACGGTCGAGGTCGAGGCGTTCTGCTCGTGGTCGGCATGCAGGATGAACAACAGGTCCAGCGCCTTGACCACGTCCGGGTTCAGCTCGTACTGGCCATCGGCCGACTCGAAGGTCTGCTTCAGGAAGCGGCTGACGTAATCCAGCGAGGTATCCGGGGTGTTGGCCGGCAGGCCCTTGCCGTGGCGGTAGATCAGCGCCGAGAGGGTCGGCACCTTGGCGATCAGGCGTACCGCGGCCTGGCGGCGTTGTTCGGCGTCGGACAGGTCCAGCGAAGCGTGGTAGATGCCCGACAACTGCGCTATGGCGGCGGTCAGGACCGCCATCGGATGGGCGTCCCTGGCGAAGCTGCCGACCAGGGTGTTGATCGACGCATCGACGTTGGCTTCGGCAGCCAGCTCGTCGGTGAAGGCCTTCAACTGCTCGGCGCTCGGGCGCTCGCCGTTGATCAGCAGATAGGCCACTTCGACGAAGCTCGATTTCTCCGACAGTTGCTCGATCGGGTAGCCGCGATACAGCAGCACGCCCTTGTCACCATCGATGTAGGTGATGGCCGACTTACAACTGGCGGTGGCGGTGTAACCGGAATCGTAGGTGAAGAGACCGGTTTCCCTGGTCAGCTTCGAGATATCGACACAGCCATTGCCCAGGACGGGTTTGACTACGGGCAGAACGACCGACGTGTCGCCGGCGTTGAGCGTGACCTGATCGAGATCGGACACAGTGCGCTCCTCAAGTGGAAGGCGCCTGTCCGAACGAAGGGGTGACGAGGCAGGCGCGTGAAGGAATTCCGCAGTTTTCCACTGCGGTTCCGACGATTATCGCACAGCAGCATTTGCAGATTGAGGGGACCAAAGTCCCATAGCCGGCGCGCGCATGCGACACAGCGTCGCACCGGCAGGCTGGCTGGAACCACTGCATTGCGGCCATGCCACGGGCAAGACAAAACAACGGCCGCGCAAAGCGCGGCCGTTGTTTTCACGGCAAAACGACAGCTCGATCAGCGCGCGTAGCGCTTCTGGAACTTGTCGATGCGGCCGCCGGTGTCGATGACCTTGTGCTTGCCCGTGTAGAACGGGTGCGAAGCCGAGGAAATTTCGACCTTGACCAGCGGATACTCTTCGCCGTCTTCCCACTTGACCGTTTCCTTGGAGGACATGGTCGAACGGGTCAGGAATTTGAAATCGGAGGTAACGTCGTGGAAAACGACGTTGTGGTAATCGGGATGAATGTCGGCCTTCATGGGCTCGCACCGTATGGGCTGGTGGTCAAGAGCGGCATTATAGGCACGGCCGCCCGCCCGAGGCAAGCCGTGCCGGCATCGATTCAGGCCTGCAATCCCAGCGCCCGCCGCACCTGTGTTTCGAAGCGCGCCTGTTCGTAGCCGATCAACAAGGTGGTGTTGTCCGGCGCGCCGGTCTGGCGGTTCCAGTCCACCACGGTGGCGCCACGGGTGTGGGTGCCGGCGAGTTCGACCGACAGCGGGCGTTGTTCAAGCTGCGTGGCGCCCTCCGGTTGCAGCGCCCAGGCCATCGCCAGCGCATCGGCGGCGTACCAGCGTTCGCCACGGCTGTCCTCGGACCACAGCCGGGTCTGCCGCGAAATCAATTCGTAGAAACGCGCCTTGTCGGTATCGGCGGCCAGCCATTGTTCCGCATCCCGATGCAGCAGGCCGTGTGCGACGGTGGCCTCCCAGTCCGCCACTTCGATGTGCGGGAAGCTGGTGAACACGATGTGCGCCGCCTCCGGGTCGAAGGCGATGTTGAACTCGGCCACCGGGGTGATGTTGCCGTGGCCATTGATCGCCCCGCCCATCACCAGCATGCGCTTGACCCGCTGCGGCAGGGTCGGGTCGAGCTTGAGCGCCAGCGCGATGTTGCTCAACGGAGCCAGCGCCACCAGCACCAGCTCGCCGGCGTATTGGTGCGACAGGCGCAGAATCGCCAGCGCCGCGTGCTCGGCCTCGGCGCTGCGCGTCGCGGCAGGCAGGTCGACGTCACCGAAACCATCGCGGCCGTGCACGTGCGCGGCATCTTCGGCCGGATGCACCAGCGGATCGGGGGTGCCGGCAAATACCGGCACATCCTCGCGCCCGGCCACTTCGCACAGCTTCAGCGCATTGCGCACGGTGTAACCGAGGCCGACGTTGCCGGCGGCCACGGTCAGCCCGACCACCTCGTGGCGCTCGTCGGCAAAGGCCATCAACAGCGCCAGCGCGTCGTCGACGCCGGGGTCGGTATCAATCAGCAAAGGAATCTTCTTGCCCATCATCTGCTTCGCTTCCGGTTGGCCGCCGAGTCTGGCACCTCTGCCATGACAGGGGAAGCATCGCGCCTGCGCCCCGCTGCCGCGCCGCTCAGGCCGATGCGTAGCGCGCCGCGCCGCCCACCCAGCGCGCGACGACGCGGTCGGCAGCGGCGGGGGCTTCCTGCAACAGGCGTTCGGCCAATGCGTGCACCGTCGGCAGCATGGCTGCATCGCGGGCAAGATCGGCAATGCGGAAGGCGGCCAGGCCGGTCTGGCGGGTGCCGAGCAATTCGCCGGGGCCGCGCAGTTCCAGGTCCTTTTCGGCAATCAGGAAGCCGTCGTTGGTCTGGCGCATGGTTTCCAGCCGCTGCCGGGCCATTGCCGACAACGGCGGCTGGTACATCAGCACGCAGCTCGATGCCGCCGCGCCGCGACCGACACGGCCGCGCAACTGGTGCAACTGGGCAAGGCCGAGGCGCTCGGCGTTCTCGATGATCATCAGCGAAGCGTTGGGCACGTCCACGCCAACTTCAATGACCGTGGTGGCGACCAGCAGATGGGTTTCGGCGGTTTTGAAGGCGCGTATCGCCGCCTGTTTCTCGGCGGCCTTCATGCGCCCGTGCACCAGCCCGATGCGCAGCTCCGGCAACTGCGCCGACAACGCCTCGTAGGTGTTCTGCGCGGCGGTGGCCACAACTTCGTCACTCTCGTCGATCAGCGTGCAGACCCAGTACGCCTGCCGCCCCTGCGCGCAGGCCAGACGAATGCGCTCGACCAGTTCTGGCCGGCGTTCGGCGCTGAGGACGCTGGTCTGCACCGGTGTACGCCCCGGTGGCAGTTCGTCGATGGCCGACACGTCCAGGTCGGAATAGGCCGCCATCGCCAGCGTGCGCGGGATCGGCGTGGCGGTCATCACCAACTGGTGCGGTACCACGCCGGCGGTGGCGCCCTTGTCGCGCAACGCCAGCCGTTGATGCACGCCGAAGCGGTGCTGTTCATCGACGATGGCCAGCGCCAGATCATTGAACACCACGCTGTCCTGCATCAACGCATGGGTGCCGACCACTACCTGCGCGTGGCCGGATGCCACTTCTTCCAGCACCTTGTTGCGCGCCTTGCCGGTGACCTTGCCGGCCAGCCATGCCACGCGCACGTCCAGCGGTTCGAGCCAGCCGCGCAGATTCGCCAGGTGTTGCTCGGCAAGCAATTCAGTGGGGGCAGCCAACGCCACCTGCTTGCCACGCCCCACCGCCAGCATCGCCGCCAGCGCCGCGACCACGGTCTTGCCGGAACCGACATCGCCCTGCACCAGCCGCAGCATCGGGTGCGCGCGGGCGAGGTCCTTGCGGATTTCGTCGAACACGCGCCGCTGCGCGGTGGTGAGGCGGAACGGCAATGAATCACGCAACGCCTTCGCCAGCCCACTGCGCCCCCGCAACGACGGTGCACGCTGCTGTTGCAGGGCGATGCGCTGGCGGCGCTGGCTGAGGTGGTGCGCCAGCAGCTCTTCCAGCGCCAACCGCCGTTGCGCCGGGTGGACGCCGGCAGCAAGCGCGGCGACGTCGGCATCGGCGGGCGGGCGATGCATGGTCAACAAGGCCTGTCGCAGTGATGGCAGCGCCATGCCGGCCAGCAGCGTCGGCGGCAGCACTTCCAGCGCCGCCTCTTCCGGCAGACGTTCCAGCGCCTGTCCGATCAATTTGCGCAGCGTCGCCGGGCCGATGCCTTCGACCGCGGGATAGACCGGGTCCAGGGCTTCGCCCAGCCCCGGCTCTTCACCCTCGCCGAGCATGCGGTAGCTGGGGTGGACGATTTCCAGCCCATGCTGGCCGGGCCGCGGTGTGCCGTAGGCGCGCAAGCGTGCGCCGACGGCGAACTGCGCCACCTGTGCAGCGCGGAAATGGAAGAACCGCAACACCAGCGTGCCGCCGGCGTCGTCAATTACCGCCACCCGCAGCATCGGCCGATAACGGAAGCCGCGCTCGACCGCCTCCACCCTGCCCTCCACCTGCGCCGGCAGGCCGGCCTTGAGCGCGCGGATCGGCACCAGTGTGGTGCGGTCCTCGTAACGCAACGGCAGGTGCAGCCACAGGTCCTGCAGGCTGCCGATGTCACGCGCCAGCAGCTTGGAGGCCACCGACGCGCCCACGCCGGGCAGCGCCGTCACCGGCGTTTCGCCGCTGGCTGCCAGTGCCGGGGTGGACGCCCGCGTGCGCGCCATGCGTGACGGTCAGTCGAGGATCATCACCGCATCGACCTCGAACGCCGCTCCCTTGGGCAGGCCCGAAACTTCGATGGTGGAACGCGCCGGGAACGGCGCCTGGAAGTATTCCTGCATCACTGCATTGACCTTGGCAAACTCGCCCAGGTCGGTCAGGTACAGGCCCAGTCGCACGATCCTGTCGAACGAGCCACCGGCCTCTTCGGCCACCGCCTTGAGGTTGTCGAACGCACGCCGCGCCTGCACCGCGACGTCGCCGGCAACGATGTCGCCGGTGGCCGGGTCCAGCGGGATCTGGCCGGAGAAATACACGGTGTTGCCGGCACGCACGGCCTGCGAATACGGGCCGATCGCGGCCGGTGCCTTGGCAGTATTGATGATCTGGCGGGACATGGAGTACTCCGGTAGGGGAAAGACACGCCATTGTAGCGTCCGCCTCCACCGCGCCGGTTTCCGCGCCGTGTCGGACGACATCGCACCATTGTGGTGCTGGACAATTTTTGACCACTGCTCGCACAAGCCGATCAGGCAACGGCTGTGGCGCGTTATCCACAGCTTGTCAGACCGGCGTTGCACACCTGCTGTGGAGAAACGGAGTATCGGCGGATGCCTGACAAGCCGCCAGGCAACGCTCCGGCTTCACCATGCATCGCCGCTATTGGCGACGCACCGACTGCACCACGCTCAGGCGTCGCAACCGGCGCATCACTTCGGCCAAGTGGGTGCGGTCGCGCACTTGCAGGTTGAAACACAGCACCGCGGCGTTGAAATCGCGGTCCAGATAATCCACCCGCTCGATGTTGGAATGACTCTGGGCGATCGCGGCAGCCAGTTGCGCCAGCACGCCGGTGCCGTTCTCCACTTCCACGATCAGCGCGGTGTCGTAGTCGCCCACCACGCTGCTGTCCCAGCCGATCGGCACCCAGCGCTCGGGAGACTTGCGCAGCTCGGCCAGGTTCGGGCAATCCATGCGATGCACCACGATGCCCTTGCCGGCGGTGTGGTAGCCCATGATTTCGTCGCCGGGGATCGGCTGACAGCAACCAGCGAAGCTGATGACGCCGCGCTCGCTGCCGTTGATGAGGATTTTTTCCTGCACGCGCCGGGTGCCGCCGTCGGCGCGCGGCTCGCCATGCGCCATCAACGCCTGCGCGGCCTGGGTGGGCATCCAGTTGCCCAATGCGACGTCGGCCAGGAAGGCCTCCAGCCGCGGGTAGCGATGCTCGGTGAGGAAGGCATCCAGCCGGCCCTTGGGCAGGCGTTCGATCGAGCTGTCCATCGCTTCCAGCGCGCGGTCGAGCATGCGGTGCCCAAGTTGCACCGCGTCCTCGTGTTCGAGCTGCTTGAGCTGGTGGCGGATGGCGGTGCGCGCCTTGGAGCTGACCACGAACTCCAACCACTGCGGCTTGGGCGCGGCCGACTTGGCGGTGATTATCTCCACCGTCTGCCCGCTGACCAGCCGGGTGCGCAGCGGCACCAGCTTCTTGTCCACGCGCGAAGCCACCGCACGGTTGCCGACGTCGGTATGCACCGCGTAGGCGAAATCCAGCGCGGTGGAATTGCGCGGCAGGGCAAGGATCTTGCCCTTGGGCGTGAACAGGTAGACCTCGTCGGGAAACAGATCGACCTTGACGTTGTCGAGGAATTCCAGCGACGAGCCGGCCGAGCGCTGCGAGTCGATCAGCTCGACGATCCACGCATGGGCGCGGCTCTGCGCACTGTTCGGCGACTCGCCGCCGAATTTGTAGGTCCAGTGCGCGGCCACGCCGCGCTCGGCGATCAGGTCCATTTCCTCGGTGCGGATCTGCACCTCGATCGGCGAACCGTAAGGCCCGAACAGCACCGTGTGCAGCGACTGGTAGCCGTTGGCCTTGGGAATGGCGATGTAGTCGCGGAAGCGGCCGTCCAACGGCTTGAACGCGGCATGCACCGCACCCAGCGCGTGGTAGCAACTGGGGACCGAGCGCATCACCAAGCGGAAGCCGAACACGTCCATCACCTGGTCGAAGGTTTTGTTCTCATCGTGCATCTTGGTGTAGATGCTCCAGGGCGTCTTGATGCGGCTGACCAGACGATGCTCCAACCCCTCGCGCGCCAGCCGCTGCGACAACTGCACCTCCACCTGCGCCATTGCCTCGCGGCGCACCACCGGCTGGCTGCGGATGTGTTTTTCGAGGATGGCGTGGCGCCACGGGTACAGCGCCTTGAAGCCGAGGTTCTGCAGCTCGGACTTGATCAGGCTCATGCCCAGCCGCTGGGCGATGGGCGCGTAGATGTCCAGCGTTTCCAGCGCGATGCGACGCCGCGCCTCGGCACTCTGCGCGCCCAGCGTGCGCATGTTGTGCAGGCGGTCGGCGAGCTTGATCATGATCACCCGCAGGTCGCGCGACATCGCCAGCAGCATCTTGCGGAAACTCTCGGCCGCCGCTTCCTGACGGTCGCGGAACTTGAGCTTGTCCAGCTTGGTGACGCCATCAACCAGCTCGGCCACGGTTTCGCCGAACTCGCCGGCCAGTTCCTCACGACTGAGCGGGGTGTCTTCGATGGTGTCGTGCAGGATTGCCGCGACCAGCGCCTCCACGTCCAGCCCAAGCTCGGCAAGGATGCCGGCGACCGCGACCGGATGGGTGATGTAGGGCTCGCCGGATTTGCGGGTTTGCCCGGCATGCGCGGCTGCGCCAACCTCCCAGGCACGACGCAGCAGCGGTAGCTGCTCGGCGGGCAGGTAACTGGCTGCGCGTTCGAGGTGCAGTACGTAATCCGGCACCGTGCCACCCGCGGGCACGGCGACCTGGGCAGAGGGGCCTGGGTTCATGTCCGAGAGACTATGCCAGCGCGAAGAACACGGCAATTGCCTGCGCATTCCCCGCTACCGCCCGCAAATGCAAACAGCCCGCACGGGGCGGGCTGTTTGTTGTCAAGCCGATGACGCCGTGGATCAGTCGTCGTTCTTCGACATGTCCTCGTCGGCGACCACTTCGGCGGCGGCCCACTCCAGCGCTTCGCGCTCGATGCGCTCGCGCTCGGCCTTCTCGACTTCCTCGATCAGCTCGTTGTCGATCCTGCGGGCGGCGATTTCGCGCAGCGCCAGCACGGTCGGCTTGTCGTCACTCTCGCTGTTGTCGAGGGTGGCCTGCACGCCATTGGCCAACTGGCGCGCACGCTTGGAGGCCATGATGACCAGTTCGAAGCGGTTGTTGACCACTTCCAGACAATCTTCGACGGTGATACGGGCCATTGAACGGGCTCCCGACGGCGGCGGCCGTCATGCGTTGGGGGAAAGGCGCGGGAGCATACATCATGATGCCGGGACACGCAAGCCCAACCCGGCAACATCACTTTAAAATCAGCAACTTGTGAAATTCCATCAAACATGCGGCAACCATCACCAAGACCGGTTCCGCCGACTTTGAAACCCGGCCAGACCCGCAAGCCGGCGCTGGCTCAGGTCAGCAATGAGCGGATGAGGCCCGCATGGCGCGCCTGCTGCTGCGCGCGGCGCAGGCGGCTGGCAGTGAAGATGGCACACATTTCGTCGACCGCGGTATCGAACACTTCGTTGACGATGACGAAATCGAATTCGTCGTGATGCAGCATTTCCTCGTGCGCGGCGGCCAGCCGCTGGGCCATCACCGCCTCGCTGTCCTGGCCGCGCTTGCGCATGCGCTCGTCCAGCGCCTGCTTGGACGGCGGCAGGATGAACACGCTGACCGCGTCGGGTACTTTTTCGCGCACCTGGCGTGCGCCCTGCCAATCGATTTCCAGCAGCACGTCCTTGCCGGCGGCCAGTTGCGGCTCCACCGATTGCCGCGCGGTTCCCTTCCAATCGCCATGCACCCGCGCATGCTCGAAAAAATCGCCAGCGGCGATCATCCGCTCGAATTCCGCAGCGCTGACGAAGTGGTAATGCCGGCCATTCTCCTCGCCGGGACGCATCGCCCGCGAGGTAAAGGAAACCGACAACGCGATCTGCGCATCACGCGCCAAGGTGGCGTTGACGATGCTGCTTTTGCCCGCGCCAGAGGGGGCCGCAACGATGTAGAGGGTGCCACGCATCGCTCGGGTCTCCGCGTCGATGGAAGTCGGGCGGCGCACGATAACCAGCCGTGGCCGCCGCTGCAAATGTACGCGCGGACGCGCTTACTCCAGGTTCTGGACCTGCTCGCGGATCTGGTCGATCAGCACCTTCAGCTCGACCGCGGCATTGGAAGTGCGGCTGTCCACCGACTTGGAACCGAGGGTGTTGGCTTCGCGGTTGAACTCCTGCAGCAGGAAATCCAGCCGGCGGCCAACCGGTTCGCGCTGGCGCAGCACGCGGCGGATCTCGCTGATGTGGCTGCCGAGCCGGTCCAATTCTTCGTCCACGTCGAGTTTTTGCAGCCACATCACCAGTTCCTGCTCGGCGCGGCCCGGATCAACCGGGTGCGGCAGGTCGGCCAGGCGCGCGGCCAGCTTGGTGCGCTGGCCCTCGCGAATGACCGGGATCAACGTGCGCACGTCGGCGGCGATGCGCTCGACCGCATCCACCCGCTCGCTGATGGCCTCGGCCAACTTGCCGCCTTCGCGCTCGCGGGCGGCGATGAAGCCGTGGATCACTTCGTCCAGCAGCTGCAGTGCCTCGGCCTGCAGGGCTGCGGCATCGGCCGCCTCGCCACGCAACACGCCGGGATACTGCAGCAGGTCGGTGAAGTTGATGCGCATGTCGGGGAAGCGCGAATGCAGCCGTCGCGCCAGGTCACCCAACTGCTCGACCAGTGTTTCATCGACCGCCAGCGAGGACGCCGCCTCCGGCGCGCGCAGGCGCATGACCAGATCCAGCTTGCCGCGGCTGATGCGCCCGGCCACGCGCTCGCGCATTTGCGGTTCCAGCGCGCGCAGTTCTTCCGGCAGGCGCACCCCCACTTCGAGGAAACGGTGGTTGACCGAACGCAGCTCGCAGCCGAGGGTGCCCCAGGGCGTGGCGCGTTCGCCGCCGGCATAGGCGGTCATGCTTCGGATCATGCGGGTTTCCGGTGCGTGGCAAAGGGCGGATGGTACCCTAGGCGCTCCCGGATGCCGGTGCCGACACCCGCCCGGAAGCCCTCGCAGAAGCCCTCGCAACACGGAACCCCCATGACCTTTTCCCGCCCCAGCGGCCGCCCGGCCGACCAACTGCGCAGCGTCACCCTCGAACGCGCCTTCACCCGCCATGCCGAAGGCTCGGTACTGGTGAGCTTCGGCCATACCCGCGTGCTGTGCACCGCCAGTATCGAGAACCGGGTGCCGGCGTTCCTGCGCGGCAAGGGCGAAGGCTGGGTGACCGCCGAATACGGCATGCTGCCGCGCTCCACCCACACCCGCAGCGACCGCGAGGCCGCGCGCGGCAAGCAAGGCGGGCGCACGCTGGAGATCCAGCGCCTGATCGGCCGCACCCTGCGCGCCTGCATCGACCGCAATGCGCTGGGCGAGCGCACCATCACCCTCGATTGCGACGTGCTGCAGGCCGACGGCGGCACCCGCACCGCCGCCATCACCGGTGCCTACGTGGCGCTGGTGGATGCGGTGAACCTGCTGCTCAAGCGCGGCGAGATCAAGCGCAACCCGATCTTCGGCGCGGTCGCGGCGGTGTCGGTCGGCGTCTACAAGGGCGTGCCGGTGCTGGACCTGGACTATGCCGAGGACAGCGACTGCGACACCGACATGAACGTGGTGATGAACGACGGCGGCGGTTTCATCGAGCTGCAAGGCACCGCCGAAGGCCATGCCTTCCGCCGCGACGAACTGGACGCGCTGCTGGCACTGGCCGAAAAAGGGATCGGCGAACTGCTGGCCGCGCAGCAGCAGGCGCTGTCGGCATGAAGCAACTGGTGCTGGCCAGCGGCAACGCCGGCAAGCTGGCCGAGTTCAACCGGCTGTTGGCCGCTGCCGGCATCGAAGTCGTCACGCAGCAATCGCTGGGTGTGGACGATACCGAGGAAACCGGGCTGAGCTTCGTCGAGAACGCCCTGCTCAAGGCCCGCCATGCCGCCCGCCACACCGGCCTGCCGGCGCTGTCCGACGATTCGGGACTGTGCGTGGACGCACTCGGCGGCGCGCCCGGGCTGTATTCGGCACGCTATGCCGGCACGCATGGCGACCATGCCGCCAACATCGCCAAGCTGCTGGGCGAACTGGACGGGTTGCCCGCCGAACAGCGTGGCGCGCACTTCCACTGCACCTTGGTGCTGGTCGCTCACGCCGATGACCCCGACCCGCTGATTGCACAGGGCCGCTGGCATGGGCGGATACTCGACGCGCCACGCGGAACCGGGGGCTTCGGTTACGACCCGGTATTCCTCGACCCGGCCCATGGCCAGAGCGCGGCGGAAATGCCCGCGGAACTGAAGAGCGCCGTCAGCCACCGGGCGCAGGCATTGACCATGCTGCGGAGCGCGCTGGCTGCCTGAGCTTCTCTCCCACCGGGAGAAACTGCATTTTTCGCCAAGCATCACGATGAACCTGATCCCGCCACCGCTGTCGCTCTACGTGCACCTGCCCTGGTGCGTGCGCAAATGCCCGTATTGCGATTTCAACTCGCACGCGGCCAAGGGTGCGCTGCCGTTCGATGCCTATGTCGATGCCTTGATCCGCGACCTCGACCAGGACTTGCCGCTGGTCTGGGGCCGGGTGGTCAACAGTGTGTTCTTCGGCGGCGGCACCCCCAGCCTGTTCCCGCCGGAAGCCATCGACCGCTTCCTGCAACAGGCCAGTGCGCGGCTGCGCTTCGCGCCGAACCTGGAAGTGACGCTGGAGACCAACCCCGGCACTGCAGAGCATGGCCGCTTCGACCGCTACCGCGCTGCCGGCGTCAACCGTATCAGCTTCGGCATCCAGACTTTCGACGACGCCGCGCTGCAACGGCTGGGCCGCATCCACGACAGCGCCGAGGCCGAGCGCGCGGTGAAGCTGGCGCAGGATGCCGGCTACGACAATTTCAACATCGACCTGATGTACGCGCTGCCGCAGCAGACGCTGGCGCAGGCCGAGCACGACCTCGAACGCGCCTTCGCGCTGGCCCCCACGCATATTTCGCACTACCAACTGACGCTGGAACCGAACACGCTGTTCTTCGCGCGGCCGCCGCAGGGCATCCCCGACGAGGATGGCGCCTGGGACATCCAGGAACACTGCCAGGCCATGCTCGCCGAGGCCGGCTATGGCCACTACGAGGTCAGCGCCTATGCCCGCGATGGCCGGCAATGCGCACACAACCTGAACTACTGGCGCTTCGGCGACTACCTCGGCATCGGTGCCGGCGCACACGGCAAGATCAGCTCCGGTGCCGGGCAAAACGTGCTGCGGCGCTGGAAGCACAAGCACCCGCAGACCTTCATGGACAGCGCCGGCAGCGCGGCCTCGATCGGCGGTGACGAGACCATCGACGCCGCGCGCCTGCCATTCGAATACGTGCTCAACCTGTTGCGCCTGCACGAGGGTTTCGGCCTGCGCGACTTCGAATCGCGCACCGGGCTGGAACGCGGCGCGCTGCAACCGGCGCTGGCCACTGCCCTCGAATACGGCTGGCTGCTGGCCGAGGGTGAGCGCATCACCCCCACCGAGCTGGGGCGACGCTTCACCAACGACGTGGTCGAGTTGTTCCTGCCCTGAATCCGGCCGCGCCCGGCCATCACCGGCCGCGCGTGCAGGACTTGCGCAACTGGCACCACCCTCTCCGAAATGATAGAAATCGCCCCATCAGGGGACGCGGACGTACAACGGATGTCAGGCACTACAGCAACATCATCCAACCAGGCGCTGGCCCGCATCGCCGCCGCGCCGGTCCCGCCCCGCGTGCGGCAACTGCTCGAAGCCATCCACGGCGTCGCCGCGCAGGCGCTGACGCCGCACCTGCAATTGACCACCGTGCAGTTGGAACGCGAGCTGTTCAACCAGGCCGAGAAGGCGCGCAACAGCCAGATCCAGTCCGACATATATGCCCAGATCAGGCAGTTGGGCGTGCACTCCGCGCAACTCCCGGTCTGGTTCCTCGACACGCTGGCCGAGGAAATCGCCGGCCTGCGCGAACCGGTCGTGGCCACCAAAACGCCCACACCGGTGCGGGCAATGACGCTGGTGACCGACACCGACATCGACCGCGATATCGTCCTGCACGAAATGGCGCGGCGCGAGAGCCTGCGCGCGCAATCGCACCTGCAACTGCTCGGCCAGCGCTTCGGCGTGCTGGCTGCGCAACCGGCGTTCGATGTCGAGCGGCTGCCGGTGGGGCCCTACGGGCTGTGCCGGATACTGCGCCAATGCGGTGAACGGCTGGAACTGGACACCTTCGCGCAATTGCAGCTTTACCACGTGTTCGAGCGCCAGGTGCTGGACCTCCTGGTTGAGTTGCTGGATCGGTTGAACATCCTGCTGGCGCGCGAGGGCGTGCTGCCGGGGTTGGTCTACATCCCCTACCTGCCGCGCCCTTCCGCCCCGCGTCGGGGTGGCGTTGGCGCGGCGCCCGGCGGTGATACGCCAATGGCGACACAGCGGCCCCTGACCCAATGGCAGGGCCAGGCGCCGGCCATGTCGTGGTCGGCCGCTGCGCTGGCTGCGGACGTTGCCCCCGGCAACGCAGCTTCACCTTCAGCCACGACAGGTGCGGCCGGCGCGGTCGCCGACACCGGCATAGCCGCCGTGCACGAATTGCTCAACAGCGCACGGCAATTGCTGGCGCGGAACCTGCAATCCGGCGGCGCTGCAACCAGCGGCGCCAATGCCGGTGACCTCGGCGACATGATGGCGGCACTGGGCAACCTCGCCAATCAGGCTGCGGCGGCCGGCAGCGGCACACTTCCGCCAGGCGCAGGCACAGGTGGCTCCGCGCGCGCTTCCGCGCCATCGCCCCCCACCCGCCCCGTGCCCAGCGAGGCGGTGGCAAGCGTGCTCGAGCGCCTGCAATCGCAAGCCGCTGCGCCGGGTACGCGACGCAGCTTCGGCGACATTCACTCGGCACTGCTGTCGCAGGTGCGCGCCGAACACGGCGAGAACGCGGTGCTGTCGCCGCGCGACGGCAACACCCTGGACCTGCTCGGCCTGCTCTATACCCAGATCCAGCACGAAGTCCGCAGCACCGGCCCGGCGGCGGACCTGCTTACCCGCCTGCAAGTACCGCTGGCCCGCGCCGCACTTGGCGATGAAGCCTTCTTCGTCCGCGAACAACACCCCGCGCGCGAACTGCTCAACACCGTGGCCGAAGCCGGCGCGGTCTGGCTCGGCGAGGACGACGACGACCCGGTGTTGCTGCAGAAGCTCGACGAGGTGGTCGAGCAGGTCGTCAACGACTACCAGGGCGACGAAGCGGTCTTCGCCGAGGCCAACCAGAAGGTACAGGCGCACCTGCATTCGGCCGCACGCAAGGCCGAGCTCACCGAGCGCCGCCAGGTCGAGGCCGCACGCGGCAAGGAGCGGCTGGAGGCGGCCAAGCAGTTGGCCGGCCGCACCATCGGCCAGTTGTGCCAAAGCGCGGACCCGCCGAAGTTCGTGCAGACCCTGCTGCACGAAGCCTGGAGCGACGTGCTGACCCTGACCCTGCTGCGCCGGGGCGAAGATTCCGAGGAATGGCAGCAACAGCAGCAGGCCACCCGGCGCATCGGCGAAATCACCGCCGATCCCGCCGGCGAGGCCGATGCCGCGCTGGGCGAGCAGATCGAACAATCACTGTTGCAGGTCGGCTACCACCAGGACGAGGCCGGCGCGATCGCCAGGCGCCTGTCCGCCCCCGGCGGCGAAGACCCGGTCACTTCCAAAACCGAGCTGGCCAGCAAGCTCAAGGCGCGCGCCCGGCTTGGCGCCGGCGACAGCAAGGGCAGCGCCGGTGAGGGCCGCGCGAAGCCACCCACGCCCCGGACCACCGACGAGGAAGCCCGCTACCGGCAACTGCGCACGCTGCCGTTCGGCACCTGGTTCGAATTCGTCACCAACCAGCAGGGCGACAGCCGCCGCCTGCGCCTGTCCTGGTACAGCCTGATCACCGACCACGCCCTGTTCGTCAACGCACGCGGGCAGAAAGTGGCCGAACACACCCTCGACGCACTGGCGCGGCTGATGGCCAACAACCAGTTGCGCATCGTCACCGAAGACCGCGCACGCCTGATCGACCGCGCCTGGCAGGCAACCCTGCGCGCCCTGCGCTCGCTCACCGGTGGCACCACTCCGGAGCCAGCCGCATGATCACCGAAACCCGACGCGCCCCGCGCCTGCAAGTCCCCGCACTGGTACCGGTCACCGACCAGATGACCGGCGTCGGCATCGGCCGGCTCGGCAACATTTCCGAAACCGGCATGCTGCTGATTGCCTCCGAACCATTGGTGGAGGAAGCGCTCTACCAGTTGCGTTTCCCCATCAGCGACGGCCGTGGCGGCGAGCTGTCGATCGATGTCGGCGCCCACCTGCTGTGGCATGAGGCCACCCGCGCACCCGGCCACGCCTGGGCCGGCTTCCGCTTCATCGCCTTGGAAAAGAGCCAGCGCGAGCAGTTGCGGCAATGGATAGAAGCCCAGCTCCCTGCGGCCTGAATGCCGGAAACGGCACAGCAGCCGCAGCCTGATTGCGGCAAAATCATGGCTTCGCCTTCCTTCACCCGAGCGAGCCACCCCATGAACCAGCAAGACCCCGGCGCCCTGTATTCCGACCACTTGGGCGTGCTTGCCCGCCGCGCGGACGAAGCCTTGGCCCGTGGTGGCTTCGACCACCTAGTCGTCCCCAGCGGCCGCCTGCACTACCAGGTGTTCGACGACCGCGACTACCCTTACGCGGTCAACCCGCAGTTCAAGAGCTGGCTGCCGCTGACCCGCCTGCCCGATAGCTGGCTGGTGTACACGCCGGGCCGGCGCCCGCAACTGGTCTACCACCAGCCGCACGACTACTGGCACGTGGTGCCGGCTGCGCCCAGCGGCTGGTGGGTGGATCATTTCGACATCCACATCATCCGCACCCCGGAAGAAGCCCTGGCGCTGCTGCCGAAGGACCCGGCGCGCTGCGCCATCCTCGGTGAGCCGCAGAGCGCACTGGGTGCGGCTTCTGGCAGGCAATTCGTGCCCAACAATCCGCAGCCGGTGCTCGATTACCTCGACTACCACCGCGCGTTCAAGACGCCCTACGAAATCGCGTTGATGCGCCAAGCGCAGGTACACGCGGTACGCGGCCACCGCGCCGCCGAAGCCGCGTTCCGCGCCGGTGCCAGCGAGTTCGGCATCCACATGGCCTATTGCAGCGCGGTCGGCCAGGACGCCAACGACCTGCCCTACGGCAACATCATCGCCCTCAACGAACACGCCGCGGTGCTGCATTACACCCAGCTCGGCCAGCACGCGCCGCAGCCACTGCGCAGCTTCCTGATCGACGCCGGCGCCTCGGCCCACGGCTACGCCAGCGACATCACCCGCACCTACGCGGCCGCTGGCCAAGACGAGTTCCAGGCAATGATCGACGCGGTCGATGCCGCGCAGCGGAAGATGTGCGTGGCAGTGCGCGGCGGCTTCGACTACAAGCAGTTGCACGTCGATGCCCACCTTGCGCTGATGGCCATCCTCAAGGACTTCGGCGTCATCACCGTGTCGCCGGAAGCGGCATTGGCCAGCGGCGTGAGCGCGGCGTTCTTCCCGCATGGCATCGGCCACCTGATCGGCGCGCAGGTGCACGACGTGGCCGGCTACGCCGCCAGCGACCGCGGCGGCCGCATCGAGCGCCCGGCCGGCCACCCCTACCTGCGCATGACCCGCGTGCTGGAGCCGGGCATGGTGGTGACCATCGAGCCGGGCGTGTACTTCATCGACATGCTGCTGGACGAAGTGAAAAAGGCCGGCAACGCCGCCAGCGTCAACTGGGAACGGGTGGACTTCTTCCGTCCCTGTGGCGGCATCCGCATCGAGGACGAAGTGCTGTGCACCGGCGGCGACGCCGACAACCTCACCCGCCCGGTATTCGCGGCACAGGCGTGAGCGCAGCACCCGACGAACGCCGGCAACTGCGCCTGGCGGTACAACGGCAACCGGCCGACTTCATCGCCTGGGTGATGCTGGCCGACGCCGAGCTGGGTGCCGGCGACCTGGCCACCGGCGAGGCCGCCGCGCAACACGCGCTGCGGCTGCGCCCGGACCACCCCGAGGCGCTGGCACGGCTCGGGCGCGCACGCTGGATGCAGGGCCGTCATACCGACGCCGCCAACCTGTTGCAACGCGCATCCGCACAGGTGCCGCAGCATCCCGGCATCGCGCTGTGGCTGGGCCATGCGCTGGAAGACGCCGGCCAGCCCGAAGCCGCTGCCGACGCCTACCGCCGCGCCCACGCATTGCTGCCGGACGAGGCCTATATCGCCGCACAGCGCCTGAACTGGCAACGGCGGCTGTGCGACTGGCGCGAACTGGACGCCTTGTCGCGACAGGTGCGTAATGCCGTCGCCCAAGGCAACCCGGCGGTGGAGCCGTTCGCCTTCCTCAGCGAGGACGCCAGCGCCGCCGAGCAACTGGCCTGTGCCCGCCAGCGCGCGCGGGTCATCGCCCAATCACTGCGGCCAATGCCGCCGGCACCGGCGCGCCTGCCCGGCCCGCTGCGCGCCGGCTTCCTGTCCAACGGTTTCGGCGCGCATCCCACCGGGCTGCTGACGGTGGCGCTGTTCGAACAACTGCGCGCACAACCGGCGTTACAGGTGCATCTGTTTGCCTTGAACCACGACGACGGCAGCGTCATCCGCCAGCGCCTGCAGGCCGCCGCGCATGCGCTGCATGACGTTGCCGGGCAGGCACACGCCGCCATCGCCGGGCGCATCCGCGAAGCCGGCATCGACATATTGTTCGACCTGCGCGGCTGGGGCGGCGGCGGCGCACCCGAAGTGCTGGCGCTGCGCCCGGCACCGGTACAGGTCAACTGGCTGGCCTATCCCGGCACCTCCGGCGCACCGTGGATCGACTACGTGCTGGCCGACGCTTTCGTGCTGCCGCCGGCGCTGGAACCGGCCTTCAGCGAAAAGGTGTTGCGGCTGCCGCGTGCGTTCCAGCCTTCGGACAACACCCGCGTGGTCGAGCAACCTCCATCGCGCGGCGACTGCGGCCTGCCCGAACGCGGCGCAGATGGCGGCGGCATCGTGTTCTGCTGCTTCAACAACAGCTACAAGCTCAGTCCGCACAGCATCGGCCGGCTGCTGGCGGTACTGCGCGGCGTGCCCGGCAGCGTGCTGTGGCTGCTGTCCGGCCCCGGCCACTCCGACCAACGGCTATGCGAAGTTGCCCGCCAGCAAGGCATGGAGCCGTCACGGCTGGTATTCATGGCGAAGCTGCCGCATCCGCACTACCTGGCGCGCTACCGCCACGCCGACCTGTTCCTTGACACCCATCCCTACAACGCCCACACCACCGCCTCCGATGCATTGTGGGCCGGCTGTCCGGTACTGACCGCACCCGGCCAGACCTTCGCCGCGCGCGTGGCCGGCAGCCTCAACCATCACCTTGGGCTGGACGAAATGAACGTGGCCGACGATGACGCCTTCATCGCCAAGGCCATTGCGCTGGGCAACGACCCGGCCGCACTGCACGGCCTGCGCCAGCGGCTGGAACAAGCACGCGGCAATACCGGGCTGTTCGACATGGCTGGCTTTGCCCGCGACTTCGCCACGTTGCTGCAGAAACTGGCGCACATGCACGGCAGCAGGTAGAAGCGACCCGGTACCGGCCGACCCGGCCACACTCACCGCACCCGCTTCACCCGCTGCCGGTACGCACCGGCGTTATCGCCATCGATGCGCCGTTGCTGGGTGCCCTTCACCTCGCCGACCTTGGTGTCCGAGCCGGTCACCGGCTTGGCCTGGATGTCGGTTTCGCGCTCGAAGGCGTGTGATTTGTCGGTATTGCGGTAATACCGGTACAGCGCCCAGTACAGCGCCGCCGCGCCGGCCGGGCCTGCGGCCAGCAACCAGAGCCCACTGTCATCGCTCATAAACCCACCAGGATCATCAAGGCAATGCCTTCGAGGAAAGTGCCGACGGTGAGCGCGGCCAGCAGCAGTTTCCACTGCTGCACCGGCACGCTGCCCATCGTCTCGCCCGTGCGGCCATTGACCGCGATGTAGTGCAGCAGGCCGCCGTTGCGGCCCGGCTGGTGGTGCGAATACAGCCACACCGGCAGATACATCGACACCCAGCGCGTGCCATGCACGTCCAGCCGCTCCTGTTCCCAGCGCACGCCACGGCCGTAACGCCGCACCGAGCCTTCGACCTGCGCACGCGCGATCGACAGCAACTGGTCTTCGAGACGCGGGCGCAATTGTTCGACGTCGCGGTCGCGCTTCTCCGAGGTGTAGCCCAGCAGGTAGGAGGCGTTCCACTTCACCGCGTTCTTGGTGTCGAACGGCAGGATGGTGTTGATGATGTTGTTGGTGTTGGCGCTCACGTCGAGGTTGCCGCGCTGGGTGGAGGATTCCAGCGGCAGGTCGTCCACGGTGAAATCCACGCGCCGCTCCACCCGGTATACGTCGGCGTCGTAATAGGTTTTCTTCTTGTCGCCGCTGCCCACGGTGTAGCTGCGGGTCTGGATTTCGCCCTGGCCAGCGACGTCGGCACTGGCGTTGGCATCGACCACCATGTACGGCAAATAGACGCCAACCACGTTCTCCGGGGTGAACTGCTGCTTGAACGCCTTCAGCGCGAACAGCCGCCGCTTGTCCACGAACTGGCGGATGCGCGCGACCGCATCGTCCTTCTTGATGTGGAACGGCAGCACCGCATCGGGCACCGCACCGTTGGCCACCTGCTCGTTGACGCCGAATACGTGGCGACACCAATGGCAGCGCGCGGTCATCGTGCTCTCGGTGTTGACTGCCACCTCGGCGCCGCAGCCGCTGCACTTGAAGGTCATCAGGCTGCCGGCGTCGGCGGCGATGTCCTGCGCGCCGGAGGCAACCACCGTGCCCGTGAGCTGGTCGATGCCTTCGCCGAGCCCGAACTCATCCTCCACCCGCGCGCCATGCCATTCGTGGCGGCAGTACAGGCAGATCAGCACATCGCTGCCAGGCTTCTGGCGAATCTCGCTGCCGCCGCATTTCGGGCAGCGGTTGAGGCCGTCCCTCAACTCGCTGGCCGCGGTGTCGATGGCGACCGGATCGGGCGCCAGCAGTTCGTCGCGGATCGGCGGCGGCAATGTCGCCGGATCCAGCGGCAAGCTCCCCGGCAGCGGGGGAACGTCCTGCGGCGAGCCGGGACCGGTGGGCGCCGCCGAAGGTGGCAGCGGCGGCGGGGTATTGGCGTTGGACATGGCGCTGCGTGACCGGGCTTACAGGCCCAGTGCCTTGGCCTTGAGCGCGTCGTAATCGCCCTGCGTGATCAGGCCGAGGTCGAGCATCTCCTTGGCTTTTTGCAACTTGGCGATCGGGTCATCGGCCGCCGGCGCGGCAGGCGCAACCGGCTGCTGCAAACCGGCCATGCCACCCATCATGCCCGAGGCCATGCCGATGCCCATCATGCCGGCCGCGCCGCCGTTTTCGCCGGCCGCCTGCATGCCCGCAGCGACGCTGGCCTGCAAATTGGAATTGCCACGCGCGCCGGACAACGCATCGGCGCGCTGCACGGTCTTCAGCAGTTCGCGGGTGTTGGCGTCGTACTCGATCGAAACAATCGCGGTCTTGACGATGGCCAGGCCACGATCGGATTTCCACTGATAACCGTTTTCCACCGCATCCGAGAGACTCCTGGCGAAGCCGATCGAGTCCTGCTGCAGCTTGCTGATGCGGTTGCCCTTGGCCGGGTCGTTCGAGTACAGGCTGAACGCCGGTGCCAGCGAGCCGACCACTTCGTTGAACAACTGGCTGGCCGCGGCGTTGTCCAGGTCGGTGAAGTCGAACACCTTGCCCGGCTGCAGGTAGGCCACCGGCACGAAGTTCTTCACGAACAGGATCGGATCGACGATCTTCAGCGTGTATGAACCGCGCGTCACCGCGCCGACCTGGGTGTTGAGGAAGGCGTCGTCCCAATAGATTTCCGACTGCGTGCCGAAGCGGTTGTCGGGCAGTTCCTTCAGCGAGACGAAGAACGCGGCCTGCTGCGCACCGGGCTGGCCGCCGAACTTGAAACGCTGCCAGCTCTGCTTTATCAGCGACGAAACAAGGCCGTCGCCGGCGAAGATCGAGGCCGAGTTGATGTCGTCCGAGCGCCATTCGTAAGCGCCCGGCTCGGCGGCAAAGCCGGTGATCGCACCGTCCTGGAACAGCAGCAGGCCGTAGCCTTCCGGCACGACGATCTTCGAACCATTGCTGATGATGTTGGACGAGCCCTGCGTGTTGGAGCCGCGCCCGGCATTGCTGCCGCGCGGCACCGCGGCGAACAGCGCCGCCGTGGCCGGCAGGTCGTCCGGCACCGTGAGGAAATCCTTCCACTGGTCGGCAAGCGCACCGCTGATCGCACCTTTTGCAGCCTGAACAAGCCCCATGACACCGCTCCTTGTTTCGTTGCCGGGCACCACGCCCCGCGCGTTCGCAAAACTACATGAAAAACGGGGACAGAGACATCGCGGCCAGCGCGCAAGTCAGTGCCGGCGAAATGCGGCCTGGCAGGATTGCCCCCGGCCCGGCGTCATTCCACCTTGCCGCCGGCCGCGATGATGGCCTGCTCGACTTGCGCGGCATCGACCGGGCCGAGGAACTGCCTGGCCACCTTGCCGTCCGGTGCAATCAAATAGGTAACCGGCAGGCCACGCGGGGTGGCGAAATCCTGCGGCGGGTCGTAGGGGTCGAGGATGACGATCGGATAGGCAACCGGGTGCTTTTCAAGGAAGGCCTGCATTTCCGCCGGCTCGATGTCCTCGTAGGCCAGGCCGACCACGTCGATGTTGCCACGCATGGCGTGCAGCGCCGACAGCTCCGGCATCTCGTGCAGGCACGGGCCGCACCAGGTGGCCCAGAAGTTGACCAGCACCCATTGCCCGCGGTGGTCGGCCAGGTCGTAGCGCTTGCCGTCCACGGTCTGCACCTGCAACCGCGGCATTTCCGCAGTGTGCTCCACCGTCCCGGTGCTGGCCGGCCGTGTCGCCGCTGGCGGCGGCGCGTCAACCTCGGGCACGGCGGCTTGAGGCTGCGGCTTGCAGGCTGCCAATGCCAGCGCCAACAGCGCCAGGCAGGGGAATCGGGAGGTCATTGGCTTTCTCCGGCATGCATGTAGATATCGTCCACGTTGCGTTTGAGCTGCGCGCGCAGCGGCACCCGCAGTTCATCCAGCGCAGCGCAGGCGGCCTGGCCCAGCGCATCCTCGCGGAACGGCAGGTATTCCTCCGCCACTGGGATGCGCAACTGCGCGCTTTCGTACAGCTCGTTCAGGGTGATGCCGTCCAGATCACGCGCCAGCAACCATTGCCCGCGCTCGTCACGGCGCAGCAGGCCGATGCAACCCATCTGCTCCAGCATCTGCTGCAGCAGCGAGTCGGTGAGCATCGGCTCCAGCGTCAGCAGTTCGTCCTCGTCCAGCCCCTGCCCGCTCCGGCGCGCCTCGCGGAAGCGGCCGAGCAGGCGCAGCAGCGCATACAGCTCGCAGCCCTGCGGCAGGCGCAGCGCCAGCGGCTGGTAGCGGAACGCGGCGACGGAGGAAGCCAGCGAGGCGCCGAGCAGCACCGACACCCAGCCCAGGTAGATCCACAGCAGCAGGATCGGCACGAACGCCACCGTGCCGTAGAGCTTCTGGTAGGACTGGAAGCTGCCCAGGTACAAACCCATGCCCCACTTCACCAGTTCCAGCATCACCACCGCCAGCAGCGCGCCGGGCACGGCATGGCGCCACTTCACCGTGTGGTGCGGCACCACCCGGTAGATCAGCATCACGCATGCGAATTCGATCAGCACCGGCGCCAGCCGCAGCGACAGATCGGCCAGCCAGCGTCCCTCGGCGGTGCCGAACAGCGGCAGCGCGAACACCTTGGCCGAGACCGCCAGCGATGCGGCGGCGAGCATCGCGCCCAGCGTCAGCACGGTCCAGTACACCAGGAAGCGGGTCAGCCGTGGCCGCGCCGAAACCACCCGCCAGATCCGGTTGAATATCTGCTCGACGCTGTTGAGGGTGATCAGCAACGAGGCCACCAGCGCGATAAAACCAGCCGCGGTGAGCTGGCCGACGCTGGCCGAGAACTGCCGCAGGTAGCCTTCGGCCGCACGCGCCGCCGACGGCACGAAGTTGGAGAACACGTAGTCGCTGAGCGCCTCGCTCCAGCGGTCGAACATCGGGAATGCCGACAGCACGCCGAACACCACGATGGCCAGTGGCACCAGCGCGAACACGGTGGTGTAGGCCAGCGCACCGGCTGCTTCGAACAGGCGGTCGTCGAGAAAGCGGCACCACAGGAACCGGGCGAAACTGGCCCGACGGCCGCGGTCACGGATGCGTTCCATCCACAGATTGAGCGAATCCAGAGGCTGCATGCGGCAAGGGTACCCGATGCAAAGCGCGGCCCGCATCGCCGATACTGCCGTCCCTGCAAGACGACTGGACGATGCAATGGCGGAAATTCTGGTGCTGTACTACAGCCGTGGCGGCTCGGTGGCGCGGCTGGCGCGGCAGATCGCCCGCGGCATCGGCGAGGTGCCCGGCATGAGCGCGCGGCTGCGCACGGTGCCGCCGGTAGCCGCCGTCACCCAGTCCAGCGCGCCACCGGTGCCGGAAGATGGCGCGCCTTACGTCGAGAAGGCCGACCTGACCGAATGCGACGGCATCGTGCTCGGCAGCCCCACCCGCTTCGGCAACATGGCCGCACCGGTCAAGCATTTCCTCGATGGGCTCGGTGCCGAATGGGCCAGCGGCACCCTGGTCGGCAAGCCGGCAGCGACGTTCACCTCCACCGCCTCGATGCACGGCGGGCAGGAATCCACGCTGCTGTCGATGCACCTGCCATTGCTGCACCACGGCTGCCTGATCGTCGGCATTCCCTTCACCGAACCGGCGCTCAGCCACACCACCGGTGGCGGCACCCCGTATGGCGCCAGCCACGTTGCCGGCGCGCAGGACGACCCGCACCCCAGCGACGATGAAGTGCAGCTTGCGCGCGTATTGGGCCGGCGCGTGGCCGACATCGCGCGGAGGCTGGCGCAATGAACGCACGACACCCTACCCTGCTGCTGGCCTTGATCGCGCTGGCCGCGCTGTACAGCTACTGGTTCCTGCATGACAAGCACTGGCTGGCCACGCAGTTGGTGTTCACCGCACCGCCGCTACTGCTGGCCATCGGCTTGCGCCTGGGCTGGCAGCGCGCGCGGTTCTGGTCGGGCGTGCTGGCGCTGTTCTGGTTCAGCCACGGCGTGATGAGTGCCTGGACGCACCGCGAAACCGCATTGCTGGCGTGGGTGGAAATCGCGCTGTCACTGCTGGTCGTCACCCTGGCCAGCCTGCCGGGCCTGCGCGCGAGGTTCGGCAAGCGCAAATCCTGACCCCACCGGTCGGGGCTACGGTGTGCCCCTCACGTCTTATCATGTGCGCCATCACCGCATGAATTCACCGTAATGATGGAAGACCTCCTGATCGTCACCACCGGTGGCACGATCGACAAGATCTATTTCGACGACAAATCCGACTACCAGATCGGCGACCCGCAGATCGGCATGATCCTGCGCGAGCTGGGCGTGACCTTCCGCTTCAACGTGATCCCGATCCTGCGCAAGGATTCGCTGCACATCACCGATGACGACCGCGAGCTGATCCGCGCCACCATCGCCGCGCAGCCTACCCGCCACGTGCTGGTCACCCACGGCACCGACTCGATGGTCGCCACCGGCCAAGTGCTCAAGACCATCCCCGGCAAGACCATCGTGATGACCGGCGCGCTCAGCCCGGCACGCTTCCGCGGCTCGGACGCCGAGTTCAACATCGGCTGCGCCATCGGCGCGGTGCAATCGCTGCCGGAAGGCGTTTACATCGCCATGAACGGCCGCGTCTGGAACCCGGACAAGGTGCGCAAGAACGTCGAGGCCAACCGCTTCGAGTCGCTCTGACGTGAGCAAGGCCACCCGCGCCACCGCCGCGCTGGACCAGGCCGGCATCGCCCACGGCCTGCATGGTTACGACTACAGCGCCGAGGTCGAGAGCAAGGGCGTGGCCGCGGCGCAGGCGCTGGGTGTCGAACCGGCGCGGATGTTCAAGACGCTGATGGCGTGGGTGGACAAGCAAGCGGTGGTGGCGGTGATCCCGTCCGACCGGCGGCTATCACCGAAGAAGCTCGCCGCGGCCTGCAACGGCAAGCATGCGCAGATGATGGACGTGGCCGAAGCCGAGCGCCGCAGCGGCTACAAGATCGGCGGCATCAGCCCGTTCGCGCAGCAACGCCCGGCCAATGTGCTGTTTGCCGACAGCGCATTGCAACATGCCACGCTCTACATCAACGCCGGCCAGCGCGGCCTGCTGCTGGACATCGCCCCGGCCGACGCGCTGCGCTTCCTGCAGGCACGGCAAGCCGATATCTGCGAAGGCTGATCGCGCACCAACAAAACGCGCCCATAAAAACGGAAGCCCCGCATCAAGCAGGGCTTCTCGCATGGAACCTGCGACGGAATCAGCCGTCCAGCCGCACCAGCCAGCCGTGGCGGTCCGGCAAGCGGCCGTACTGGATGTCGGTCAGCTCCTTGCGCAGCGACATGGTGATTTCACCAGCCGGCGCATCAAGGTCGCCAACGGAAAAACCTTCGCCCTTGAGCTGGCCGATCGGGGTGATGACCGCGGCGGTGCCGCAGGCGAATACCTCGGTGATCTCGCCCGAAGCCACGCCCTGCTTCCATTCGTCGAGCGTCACCTTGCGCTCTTCCACGCCCATGCCGCGGTCGCGCGCCAGTTGCAGGATGGATTGGCGGGTGATGCCTTCCAGGATCGAACCGGACAGTTCCGGGGTCACCAGCTTGTTGTCCTTGCCGTAGACCAGGAACACGTTCATGCCGCCCAGTTCTTCCAGGTACTTGCCCTCGACCGGGTCGAGGAACAGCACCTGCGAGCAACCCTGCGCCTGCGCCTGCTGCTGCGGCAGCAGCGAAGCGGCGTAGTTGCCGCCGCACTTGGCCGCGCCGGTGCCGCCCTTGGCCGCACGCGCATAGTCGGTGGACAACCAGATCGCCACCGGTGCCACACCCTTGGCGAAGTACGGGCCGGCCGGGCTGGCGATTACGTAATAGGTGGCCTTGTGCGCACCGCGCACGCCGAGAAAGGCTTCGTCGCCGATCATGAACGGGCGGAAATACAGGCTGGCCTCGTCGGCATCGGACACCCAGTCCTTGTCCACCGCGATCATCTGCTTCAGCGACTCGACGAAGATTTCCACCGGCAGTTCCGGTAGCGCCAGGCGCGCGGCCGAACGCTGCAGGCGGCGGCCGTTGGCTTCCGGGCGGAAGGTCCACACCGAGCCGTCGGCATGGCGGTAGGCCTTGATGCCCTCGAAGATTTCCTGTCCGTAATGCAGCACCGCCGCGGCCGGGTCCAGCGCGATCGGGCCGTAAGGCATCACCGCCGCGTCATGCCAGCCGGTGTCCTTGTCCCAGCGCACGGCCACCATGTGGTCGGTGAAGTGCAGGCCGAAGCCCGGCTTTTCCAGGACCTTGGCGCGCTCTTCCGCGCTGCGTGGATGGTCCGAACGGGTGACGTGGAAACTCAGGGACTGGGACACCGGGTAATTCCTTCCAGATTGCAGGTTTGGAGCCGGCCTGCATGCAAACCGGCGTGTGGGGCACCTTACAGCATGCCGGTTTCGAGCCGCGCCGCCTCGGACATCATGTGCTTGCCCCACGGCGGGTCGAACACCAGATCGACATCGACCTCGGTCACGGTCGGGATCATTTCCAGCTTGTTGCGCACGTCATCGACCAGTATCTCGCCCATGCCGCAACCGGCCGCGGTCAGCGTCATGGTGACATCGACCTCGCGCTTACCATCGTCCAGATGCTTGATGTCGACCGCATAGATGAGCCCGAGATCGACGATGTTGAACGGAATTTCCGGGTCGAAGCAGGTCCGCAATTGTTGCCAGACCAGCTTTTCCACGTCCTCGTCGCCGGCGTCGTCCGGCAGGTCCAGCCCCGCCGTCACTTCCTTGCCGATGGCGTCGCCATCCTGGCCGGCAATGCGGAACAGATTGCCTTCGACGAACACCGTATAGCTGCCACCCAGTGCCTGGGTGATGTAGCCATAACTGCCGGCGGGAAGGGTCACGCTGTCGCCCTGCGGCACCATCACGGCCGGGCAATCGCGTTCGAAGTGGACGGGTTCACTGCTGCGGGAGTACATGGCTTGCGATATGGGGGCGCCGGAACGGCCGGCAAGGCCCCCATTTTATCCGACTGCGCGTACCTCGCGCCGAAACGCTATGCTGCACGCCCTTTCGCGGAACGCTCATGGCACCTGTCCCCTCGTCGGCCAGCCGCACCCAGCACTGGCTCTGGCCGCCGCTGTTGCTGCTGGGAAGCCTCACCGTCGCCATCGCCTGGCTGCTGGCCGCCCTGGCCACTGCTACCCCGGCCGGCTGGATGGCGGTTGTCGCCGCACTGGAAGCGGCGTGGATGCTGCGCCTTGGCTCGCTGCCCGGCGGAAGGCTGCGCGTGGTCGTGGCGTTGCTGGCGACCGTGTTGATCGCATTGGCCGCCAACTGGGGCATCGCTGCTGCGTGGATCGGCGGGCCGATGGGGCTGACGCCGTGGGAGTCGATGCTGCGCCTGGGCCCGCACCTGGCGTGGACGCTGATCGGGCTGGGCAACGGCGTGGGTGAAATGCTGTGGTTGCTGGCAGGGCTGCTGGTCGCGTGGCGACTCGCCAGGTAATGCCGGCTGCCGGCAGGCGATCTCGCATCTGCCCCGATATTCCTGCGCTTGCCGGCCATCCAAGTCGGCCGGGGTCACGCCCCCGGCACCTGGAGCTCATGCCGCCGGGACGAACCCCGGCCACGGGGCTCGTTTCTCTCCCCGTTCCTTGCCGTCAATGCCCGCCGTCGAGCGCCTTCAGCTCGCTGACCAGCGCACCGGCCATTTCGGCGCCATCGCCGTACAGCATGCGGGTGTTGTCGGCGTAGAACAGCGCGTTTTCGATGCCGGCAAAACCGGTGCCCTTGCCGCGCTTGATGACGATGGTGTTCTTCGAGTTCACCACGTCCAGGATCGGCATGCCGTAGATCGGGCTGGTCGGGTCGGTCTTGGCCACCGGGTTGACCACGTCGTTGGCACCGATCACCAGCGACACGTCGGTGGTGGCGAACTCGGGGTTGATGTCGTCCATGTCGGCAATCAGGTCATACGGCACACCGGCCTCGGCCAGCAGCACGTTCATGTGCCCCGGCATGCGCCCGGCCACCGGGTGGATCGCGAACTTCACCTTGACCCCGCGCTCGATCAACCGCTGCGCCAGCTCCCAGATCTTGTGCTGGGCCTGCGCCACCGCCAGGCCGTAGCCGGGCACGATCACCACCCGCTCGGCGAAGGCCATCATCGCCGCCACGTCGGCCGCTTCGATCGGCTTCTGGTTGCCACTGATTTCCGCACCTTGCCCGCCACCACCGAAGTTGGAGAACAACACGCCGCTGATCGGCCGGTTCATCGCCTTGGCCATCAAGCGGGTCAGCAGGATACCGGCCGCACCGACCATCATGCCGGCGATGATCAGCGCCTCGTTGCCGAGCACGTAACCTTCGAACGCCACCGCCAGGCCGGTGAAGGCGTTGTACAGCGAAATCACCACCGGCATGTCGGCACCGCCGATGGGCAGCGTCATCAGCACGCCCAGCGCCAGCGCGACCACGAAGAAGCTGATGATCGCCACCGGCTGCAGCGTGACCGCGGCCCACACGCCCAGCGCCACCATCGCCACCGCCACCAGCAGGTTGAACACCTGCTGGCCGGGGAAAGTGATGCGCTTGTCGAGGCGGCCATCGAGCTTGGCCCAGGCAATGATCGAACCGGACAGCGACACCGCGCCGATCGCCGCGCCGATCACGCCCAGCGTCAGCACCGTCGCCGACGGCTGCCGCGCGGCCAACTCGGCGATGGCCTGCGCGCTCCAGTGGCTGGTGTCGCGGTTGGCGAGGAACGAAAAGCGCAGCAATTCCACCGCGCCGATGGCCGCGGCCGAGCCACCGCCCATGCCGTTGTACAGCGCCACCATCTGCGGCATGTCGGTGATGGCGACCTTCTTCGCCGACACCCACGCCAGCCCGGTGCCCAGCACCAGCGCCACCAGGATCAGCGCGATGTTGTGCAACCCCGGCAGCAGGAAAGTGGCCACGGTGGCGACCAGCATGCCCAGCCCGGCCCAGCGTATGCCGCTGCGCGCGGTCATCGGCGAAGCCATGCGTTGCAGGCCCAGCAGGAACAGCGTGGCGGCAACCAGATAACTGGTGCCCACCAGCCACGAAAGCAGTTGCGCGGTGGTCACGTTCAAGCCTTGTCCCCCGCCTTGCCCGGCTTGCGGCTGGACTTGAACATGTCCAGCATGCGCTCGGTGACCACGTAGCCGCCGGCGGCATTGCCCGCGCCCAGGGCGACGGCGATGAAGCCGATGGCCTTCTCCAGCGTGGTATCGGCGTGCCCCAGCACCACCATCGCGCCAATCAACACGATGCCGTGGATGAAGTTGGAACCGGACATCAGCGGGGTGTGCAGGATCACCGGCACCCGCGAAATGATCACGTGGCCGGCAATCGCCGCCAGCATGAAGATGTACAACGCCACGAACCCATCGCCCATCGCCACTGTCTCCAAGCCCGGAACTGTCCGGCCCGCATGATAACCATGCCGGACAAGCCGGCGCGACGGTTGCGGTGTCAACCAATTTCGCGACGGTGCGTTATCAATGGCAGCCCCCGACGGAAACGCTACCCTTTGCTGGTGACCAGCCCACCCTTGCCGACTGCTACGCCCGCCTCGCTCGACGCCTTCCTGGCCGACATCGGCCCACGTGCGTTCCGCTTTGCCGAGGCCGGCCTGCGCCAACGCGACGATGCGCTGGACGTGGTGCAGGACGCGATGGAGCGCATGCTCGGCTACCGCGAGCAACCCGCCGAGGAATGGACGCCGCTGTTCTGGAGCATCCTGCGCCGGCGCATCATCGACCTGCAGCGTCGGCGCAGCTTCCGCCTGAAATTCTGGGCACCCGCACAGGACGAGGACGGCCCGATCGACTGGGCCGACCAAACCCCCGGCCCGGCGCAAGCGCACGAACAGCGCGAGGACTACACGCGGCTGGTGCACGCACTGCGCCAGCTTCCCGCCCGCCAGCGCGAGGCCTTCGGGCTGCGCGTGCTGCAGGAGCTGGACGTGGCCACCACGGCCAGGGCGATGGGCTGCTCGGAAGGCTCGGTCAAGACCCACCTGTCGCGCGCACGCGACGCATTGCAGAAACAACTGGAGGCCACGCGGTGAACCGCCTGCCCACAACCAAGCACGACGATTTCGACCATTCATCGCGGCAATTGCAACGACAAGCCGAAGCCGCGCTCTCACCGGCCACGCTGGCGCGGCTGCGGCAGGGGCGACGGCAGGCCACGGCCACTGACACACCTTCGCCGTGGCGTCACCGGGGCTGGTGGCTGGCTACGGCCTGCTCGGCGGTACTGGCGGTCACCGTGGCGCTGCAATTCAATGCCACGCCCCCTGCGGTCACGTCCGCCGACATCGCGGCCGCAGCCGGCACTACCGACGACGATGCTTCCCTGCTATTCGACGAAAGCCCCGAGCTGTACCTGTGGCTGGGTTCGGACGCCCTGGCGCTGGAGTGAAAACGATGAACACCCGCCTGTCTCTTCTGCTGCTGCCCCTGCTGCTCGCCTGCGCCGCTCCTGCCCTCGCGCAACAGGCATTGCCGGAATGGGAGCAGCTCACCCCGGCGCAGCGCGAAACCCTGATCGCCCCCGTCCGCGAACGCTGGAACGACGCCGCACCCGAGCGCCGCCGGCACATGTACGAGCATGCCCGCAGTTGGCAGCAGATGACGCCCGGGCAGCACGAACAGGCGCAGCGCGGCATGCGCCGCTTCGAGAGCATGTCCCCGCAGCAGCAGCGGGAAGCCCGCGCCCTGTTCGCGAAGATGCGCGGCATGGACAAGGCGCAGCGCGAGCAACTTCGCGAGCAGTGGCGGAAGATGACGCCCGAGCAGCGCCGGCAATGGGTGGAAGCCAATCCATCGCGTTGAAGCAAGGAACGGGTGGAGGGAAGCGAGTGAAAGCAACGGCAAAGACTGCCGTTGCCGAAAAGCCATTCCCTCGTTCATGACTCGAACGCCATCGAAGACGCATGACCGAAAGCTCCGTTGCGCGCCCTTCCCCTGTCAGCTCACCCATCCGTCTGCGGGGGTTCCAACGGATCAATCGCTCACCCGTTGGTGAACCCTCAAGGTCTCCCCTGCACGGGTCCGGAACACCTTGGGGCGGTCCATGCCCTGGTCTGCGGCACAAAAAACCAACCGATCACCCTCGAAAGCGTAGATGGCCGGGAAGGTTTTTTTCGCTATCGGCACCGCAGGTATCCGTCCAATTGACGGCCTTCGGCTCCTGCGTCGGATCAAGAGTGAAGGTGCCTTCGAGGATGATGGTTCCATCTGCATGCGTGACCACATAGGTGGCCCCGGCAAACGTCGTCAGCGGTTGCGAACCGAACTCGTCGGATGGATCGTCAATGCCATCTGCCTCACACCTGATCTGTCTCCAGGTTCCCTGAAATTTCCGCAACTCTTCATCGATATGCGATTGCATGGAGCTTCCCGGAGTGCGCGACAACGGCATGTTCTTCCCGATGGAAAAAATCCCGGAATCGAGGTGACGCAGTCCGCAGGCATCACACCGGCGGAATTTCCCCGGCCGCCGGGCGCTCGGGCCATACCGTCTTCGCCAGCAGTTCGTCGTTCCAGTCGAAGGCCAGCGCGCCGTCCTTCAGCAACAGCGAGACAAAATTGAGCACGTTGCGCGCGTACATCTCGCTGGCGTGGATGGCACCCATGCTGGCCAGGTCGAGCGGGCCGGCAATGGTGACGCCGCCGACGTCGATGGTTTCACCGGGCCGGGTTGCCTCGCAGTTGCCGCCGGTTTCGGCGGCCAGGTCGACGATGGTGCTGCCCGGGCGCATGCCGGCCACCATTGCCGCGCTGATGATCTTCGGCGCCGGGCGCCCCGGCACGGCGGCGGTGCAGATCACCACGTCCACGCTCTTGAGGTGCTCGGCCAGCCGCCGCTGCTGCTCGGCGCGCTCCTCGTCACTGAGCTGGCGCGCATAGCCGCCCTCGCCGGCCGCACTGATGCCCAGGTCGAGGAACTTGCCGCCCAGCGATTCGATCTGCTCGCGGGTTTCCGGGCGCACGTCGAAACCTTCCACCTGCGCGCCCAAGCGCTTGGCGGTAGCGATGGCCTGCAGGCCAGCGACGCCTGCGCCCACCACCAACACCTTCGACGGGCGAATGGTGCCGGCGGCGGTGGTCAACATCGGGAAGAAGCGCGGTGCCAGTTGCGCGGCAATCAGCGTAGCCTTGTAGCCCGCAATGCCGGCCTGCGAGCTGAGCACGTCCATCGCCTGCGCGCGGGTGGTGCGCGGCAGCCGTTCCAGCGGGAAAGTGGTCAACTGCCGCGCCTGCAACGCGGCCACGCGCTCGGCGTCGGCCTGTGGATGCAGCATGCCGACCAGCACCGCGCCGGACTTGAAATCTTCAATCCGCGCCGGCGTTGGTGCCTGCACGCACAGCACCAGTTCGGCGCTGCCGGTGGCATCATCGATCCGCGCGCCAGCCTCGGTGTAGGCCGCATCGGTGAAACCGGCGGCGAGCCCGGCACCGGCCTGTACCCGCACCTCGGCACCGGCCGCGCGCAGTTTCTTCACCGTCTCCGGCGTGGCCGACACGCGCCGCTCCCCGCTCGCGGTTTCCTTCAACACCAATACGTCCACGGCCATTACTCGTCCTCGATGTGCAGTTGAATATGCATCGGATCGTAGCAAAGCCAAGGCAGCGCCAGAACCCGCCGCGACACCACTGAAAAGGCGAAAACGCCGGCAACAATCCGTTACTTCGGATACGAATGCGGCAGGGCAAGGGCCGCCGCCGCATCAGCCGAAAAACCGGTGTCAGTGCAGCGTGGGTTGCTGCGGATCGAGGCGGTCGATCACGCCCTGCATCGCGGTGTCGAATGCGCCGTCGTCCAGGTGCGGGCGCAGCCGGCCCAGCCGTTCCATCACCACCAGCTCTTCCGGCGAGGCGACACAGAAACGCACGCCACGGCGGTTGACGAACAGCAGGCGCGAGGAAATCGGGCTCACCCACGACAGCTTGCCGGCCTGCACCTTGCCATCCTTGTCGATGAAGTCCAGCCAGGTACCCACGGCCATGCCGCGATAGCGCTGGGCATCGGCAACTTCCACGCCTTCGGTTTTTTCGGCACCGAGGTCGAGCGCCGCCGACTCCTGCACCGGTGCCATCGGCAGCGCCACCTGCGGCAGCTCGGGCAGCGCGCGCTCAAGCTCCGGGCGCACTTCAGCGATGGCCTGCAGGGTGTCGTGCAGTGCGTCGATTGCCGCCACGCTGCCTTCGCCATGCAGGCCGACGCTGGCAAACACCTTGCGCAACGCCGGCTGGCTGGATTGCAGCCACGGCTTGCCGACGATGTGGCGGTGCGCCTCGGCCACTTCTTCCAGCAACGTATCGGCCAGTTGCAGTGCCTCGCTGACCGCAGCGCCATCCTCGCCTTCGCGCAGCAGGCCCAGGGTCAGGTGGTGATTCCACGGCTGGCGCAGGAAGTCGCTGATCGCCGCCGGCAGCGGCGTGCCGTCCTGCAAACGCTTGTCCAGCTCGGCGGCGGCACGGCTGCGCGCCATCTCCAGTTTTTCCTGACCGCGCTGGGTTTCGGCCGCGCGGCGCTCGGCAATTTCGATGCGGCGGCGGTGCTGGGCAAGGAACTCTCGGAATTCTTCCTCCAGGGTGAGGAAGATCGCCAGGTTCTCGTTGAACTCGGCAATCAGCCGGTCGATGATTTCCTCGACCTTGCCCATCAGCGCGCGCTCGGCCTGGCTTTCGCCGGCATTGCCTTCGCAGGCCTCGGCCAGCGAGTTGAGCAGCTTGCGCGCCGGGTGGGTCTTCTGCACGAACATGCGCCGGTCGAGCATGGCAACCTTGACGAACGGCACCACCAGGCGGCCGATCAGTTCGCGCGAGCGACCTTCCAGTTCACGCTCGTCCAGCATCACGTCGAACAGCATGCCGACCAGATCGATGGCGTCCTCGTCCTGCGGGTCCAGCCGCGCCTGGCTCGGGTCCACGCCCAACCGGGTGGCGCCGGAAATCACTTCGTTCTTCAAGCGCTGCGCCAACGATTCGGTTTCATCACCGACCGCCGCGCGCAGCGTCGCCGTCGGCGTGGCCTGCAACAGCGACAGCACCGACATCATTTCGTGCTGGCTCAACGGCCGTTGCTGGCCCACCGCGACCTGTGCGGCGGCGGTGGCGTCCTCACGCACGTGGCGGGTCTGCGCCAGCAGCTCGTGCAGGGCTTCGAGCACCATGTTCTGTCCGTTCGGCGCTTGTTCGCCGCCGGAAGCGTCGTGCGCGCCGGCCTGCAATTCACCACGATGTTGCGCCCAACGCTCGGTGAAGCGACGCGCCCACGCCGGTGCGTTCTGCGGATCTTCCGGCTCGGCCTCGCGGGACGGCTCCGGTTCATGCCGGGCCTTCGCTGCGGCCCGCGGCGCGGCGGGACGGCTCGGCTGGGAAATGCCTGGCATCACCCCGGCTTCGGCCAGGCCTTCGTCCACGTCGCGATAGATACGACCGACCTGCGCGGCGAATTCGCGCTCACACAGTTTGATCAGCACCAGCCGTACTTCGGCCACCAGATCGCAGGTGGAAAACGCTTCGTGCAGGGCGACGCCGATGTGCTCGGGGCCGACCGGGTTGCTGCTGGCATCCAGTTCGTCCATGCCGGCGACCCACGCCAGCCGGCGGTCCAGCCGCGCCAGCACCGGCTTCCAGTCGCGCAACACCACGCTGGCGAAATTGCGCACTGCCAGCCGCGATTCGAGATCGTGCTCGGACAGCAGGCTCAGGCCGCCCTCGGCCTGCGCGGCCTGGGTCAACACCAGTTCGGCCGACAGCGGCGCGCCGCCTTCCAGCGATTCCCAGGCCTGCTTCAGGTGCGCGCCGAAGCGCTGGGTGATGTCGTCGCGGCGGCGGCGCAGTTCACGCATGCCATCGAGGAACACCAACTGCGACGCACCGGCGGTTTCGGCGCGGTTGAACAGTTCGTCGTCGAATCCCGCCAGAGCCTTGTCGAAGGCCTTGGACAGCGCCGGCAGCGCAGCGTCGCGGGCAAGCGCCAGCAAGCCCGGATTGTGCCCGGGGTGGCCTGATGAATGCGGACTGGACTTCATGCGCAACTGCTCCACACCCGGATGGGTGCCGGAATGCCGGAAAACGAAAAGTGGGGTACGGCTGCTCCCCCAAGCACCGTCGGTACATGGTAAGGAGACTCGCTGAACGGGGTCAGTGATGCAGTCCGCACTTTGTACCTCGCTGCCGGCAACCCGGTATCCAACGCCATGCTAAGCACCCGCCGTCGAATTGGCGAGAAAGCCGCACCCGCCCTGGCAGAACGCTGATTTCCCGCCGCCTGAAGAGGGCATCGGCCGGTGTCTATAATCCTTGATTCTCCGCCGTTTGCGATGAACCATGCCCGACCCCAGTTTCCTGCACGCCCTGGAGCAGCGCCGTTCGGTCCCGTCCCTGCAACTGGGGGAGCCCGGCCCGGACCCGGCCACCTTGCTGAAAATGCTGGCCGCGGCGGTGCGCGTGCCCGACCACGGCAAGCTGGTGCCGTTCCGTTTCCTGCGCCTGCAAGGCGATGCGCGCCATGCGCTGGGCGAGTTCGTGGCTCGTCGCAGCCGTGAACGCGACCCGCAGGTGGCCGCGGCCGTGGTCGAAAAAGACCGCCAGCGCTTCTCGCATGCGCCGCTGGTCATCACTGTGATCGCCCGGCTTCAGGACCTGCCCAAGGTGCCCGAGCAGGAGCAACTGCTGAGCGCCGGCTGCGCCTGCTTCGCCCTGCTGCAGGCCGCGCAGGGCTTCGGTTTCGGCGCGCAATGGCTGACCGCATGGATGGCCTACGACGCCGAGGTCGCCCGCCACCTCGGCTTGGCCGGCAACGAACGCATTGTCGGCTTCGTCCACATCGGCACGCCGAAGCGGCAAGTGCCCGAACGCGAACGACCGGACCCGGCCACGCTGCTGGAAGACTGGCAGCCGTGAACGTGCTGGCACCGCGCCGGCCGCTGTACCTGGTCGACGCCAGCCTGTACGTGTTCCGCGCCTGGCACTCGATGCCCGACGAATTCCAGGATGCGCAAGGCTGGCCGACCAACGCGGTGCACGGCTTTGCCCGCTTCGTGCTGGAGCTGCTCGAACACGAGCGCCCGACACACATCGCCATTGCCTTCGACGAGGCGCTGGACAGTTGCTTCCGCCACCGGCTGTACCCGGCCTACAAGGCCAACCGCGAACCGGCACCGGAAGCACTGCGCCGCCAGTTTGCGCACTGCAAGGCGCTGTGCGCGGCACTGGGCCTGAACGTGCTGGCCGACCGCGACTACGAGGCCGATGACCTGATCGGCAGCGCACTGCACGCCAGTCGCGACGACGTCGTGCGCGGGGTGATCGTCTCGGCCGACAAGGACCTGTCGCAACTGCTGCTAGAACACGACGAACAGTGGGACTACGCGCGCAACCAGCGCTGGGGCGCGGCCGGGGTCAAGGCGCGCCACGGCGTGCACGCGCACCAGATTGCCGACTACCTGGCGCTGTGCGGCGACGCAGTGGACAACATTCCCGGCGTGACCGGCATTGGTGCCAAATCGGCAGCGGTGCTGCTGGCGCACTTCGGCAACCTCGATGCGATGCTGCAGCGGATCGACGAAATCCCGTTCCTGCGCTTGCGCGGCGCGGCGCAGATGGCGGTGCGGCTGCGCGAACAACGCGAACAGGCGCTGCTGTTCCGGCAATTGACCACCATCGCGCTCGATGCGCCGCTGGCCACGGCCACGCCCGGCTTCGCGCGTGGCGCGGCCGATGCCGACGTGCTCACCGGCCTGTGCCAGGCATTGCGCTTCGGCCCGCTGACCCGACGCCGCTTGCTGGCCGCGGCCGGGCTGGACCTTCCTTCCCCTCCCGCCAACGAGTTCGCATGAGCCACGACCACACCTCCGAACCCCGCGTCGTCTACGAAGGCAAATACCAGCGCATGCTGGTACGCGGCAGTTGGGAATACAGCGAGCGCACCCATGCCGGCGGGCTGGCGGCGATCATCATCGCCGTCACCCCCGAGGACGAGGTGTTGTTCGTCGAGCAGTTCCGGGTGCCGTTGCAGGCGCGCACCATCGAGATGCCGGCCGGGCTGGTCGGCGATATCGACGCTGGCGAATCCATCGAGGATTCGGCCATCCGCGAGCTGGAAGAGGAAACCGGCTGGACCGCCGGCCACGCCGAAGTACTGATGATCGGCCCCACGTCTTCCGGCGCCAGCAGCGAAAAGATCGCCTTCGTCCGCGCCACCGGCCTGCGCAAGGTCGGCGAAGGCGGTGGCGACGACAGCGAGGACATCACCGTGCACGCCATCCCGCGCACCCGCGCCGCGGCGTGGCTGGTGCAGAAGATGGCCGAAGGCTACGAGCTGGACGCCAAGCTGTGGGCCGGGCTGTGGATGATCGAGCACCATCTGGATGGCCGCCCACGATGAACCTGTTGTCCGCAGCCACCACCACCCTGCCCCTGCTGGGGCCCGACGACCCGCCACCGTTCCGCGTACACAACCCGCACGGCCGTTCGCCCTTCGTGCTGCTGGCCGACCATGCCGGGCAGCGCGTGCCTGCGGCACTGGGCAACCTGGGGCTGCCGCAGGCGGAACTGGACCGGCACATCGGTTGGGACATCGGCATCGCCGGCACTACCGCCGAATTGGCGTGGCGGCTGGATGCGTTCGCCATCGAACAGACCTATTCGCGGCTGGTGATCGACTGCAACCGGCCACTGGCCTCGCCGACGCTGATGCCCGAGGTCAGCGACCACACTACGGTGCCGGGCAATGCCGGCCTGTCACTGGCGCAGCGGGAACAGCGCATCGCCGCGATCCACGCGCCCTACCACGCCCGCATCGACGCCGAGCTGGAGCGCCGCCGTGCGGCCGGCCAACCCGGCCTGCTGGTGATGATGCACAGCTTCACCCCGATGATGAACGGCCACGTGCGGCCCTGGCATTGTGGCGTGCTGTACCACCGCGATGCGCGCTTCGCCCATGCCTTGCGTGATGCGCTGCGCGCCGAGGACGACCTGGACGTCGGCGACAACCAGCCGTATGCGGTCAGCGACAGCAGCGACTATGCCGTGCCGGTGCACGGCGAGGGCCGCGGGCTGGTGCACGTGGAACTGGAAATCCGCCAGGACCTGATTGCCGATGCCGCCGGCCAGCAGGCGTGGGCGGCGCGGCTGGAACGGATTTTCCGCGCGCTGCAACCCCGATTGCTGCAAGCGCAGGCCGGGGTTACCCCCGACGCACGGGATACCGGGATGCGCGTGTCGGGGATGTAACCCCGACCTGCGCGCCCTCCCGGATCAAGCGAAGCTGTCGGTGGCGCGAACCAGCGCGTCCACGTTCTCGGCTTCGAACGCCGAATGCCCCGAGCCCGGGGTGATGTGCAGTTGCGCCTTCGGCCAGGCCTTGTGCAAGTCCCAGGCATTGGCCAGCGGGCACACCACGTCGTAGCGGCCGTGCACGATCACGCCGGGGATGTCGGCGATGCGGTGAGCGTCGCGCAGCAACTGGTCTTCGACCTCGAAGAAGCCGCCGTTGACGAAGTAGTGGTTCTCGATGCGGGCGAAAGCCAGCGCGAACTGCGGGTCTTCATGGCTGTTGATGAAGTCGTCGTCCACGTGCAGGAAGCTGGTGGCACCCTCCCACACGCTCCACGCCCTGGCCGCAGCAAGGCGGGTGGCCTCGTCGTCACTGGTCAGGCGGCGGTGGAAAGCCGAGATCAGATCAAAGCGCTCCACTGGCGGGATCGCGCCCACATAGTGCTCCCACGCATCCGGGAACAGGCGGTTGGCGCCCTCCTGGTAGAACCACTCCAGCTCCCAGCGGCGCAGCATGAAGATGCCGCGCAACACCAGTTCGGCCACGCGCTGCGGGTGGGTTTCGGCGTAGGCCAGCGCCAGCGTCGAACCCCAACTGCCGCCGAACACCTGCCACTTCTCGATGCCCAGCGCCTGGCGCAGCTTCTCGATGTCGGCCACCAGGTCCCAGGTGGTGTTGCCCACCAGGTCGGCATGCGGGGTGGAGCGGCCGGAGCCGCGCTGGTCGAACAGCACGATGCGGTATTTGGCCGGGTCGTGGAACTGGCGCATCTTGTCGGTGCAGCCGCCGCCGGGCCCTCCATGCAGCATCACCACCGGCTTGCCATCGGGGTTGCCGCATTGTTCGTAATACAGCACGTGGCGTTCGTCGACCTTGAGCGTGCCGGTGTCGTAAGGGGTGATTTCGGGATAAAGCGTGCGCATGCGCGGCCTCGCGATTGAACGAGCGCTGATTGTAGGCGGCGCAGGCGCAGCGTGGGCGCGCGATCAGCCCACGACGCGGTTGCGGCCTTCGCGCTTGGCTCGATACAACTGGCGGTCGGCGGCAACAAGCAGGGTGCGCGCATCCTCGCAACCGGGCTGCAGGTGGGCCGCACCGATGCTGATGGTCACCGGCATGGGGCTGCCATCCGGCGCGAGGACATGCAGGTTGGCGACGCGGGCATGCAATTCATGCAGCCGGCGCAGTGCGGCATCCCGGCCCATGCCTTCCAGCACCAGCAGGAATTCCTCGCCGCCGTGGCGCGCAGCGAACAGCATTTCGGTGCTGTCGTCATCGCCGCGCAGCACGGCGGCAATGCGTTGCAGCACGTAGTCGCCAACCTCGTGGCCGTGGTTGTCGTTGATGTGCTTGAAGTGGTCGACATCGGCCAGCGCCACGCACAACGGTGCGGCGCTGGCGCGGGCGCGGACCACCGCCTGTTGCAGGCGGCGGTCGGCGGCGCGGCGGTTGGGCAGGCCGGTGAGTTCGTCGTGCGTGGCCTGGTGCTCCAGCCGTTGCATCAGGCTGCCGCGCTCGTGGTCGGCCACTTCCAGCGCACGGTTCTTTTCGCTCAACTCTTCGGTGCGGGCGACGATTTCGCGATTGAGCCGGCGCTGGTTGCGGCGGTAATTGGCGGTATGCAGCCAGAAGCCCGACATCACCGCCCCGGCCAGCAACGCCAGGCCGAGCAGCCGCACGGAAGGACGCTTCCACAGCGGCGGCACCACTTCCAGCGCCATCACCGCCGAACCGACGGCCTCCTGCCGGGTCCAATCCAGCGGCAGGGTCATGGCCTGCACCTCCAACCGGTAATGGCCCGGCTGCAGGTTGGTATAGACCGCTTCGGTTCCGCTGCCGGCTTCCACCCAGGCGGCGTCGAAGCCATGCAGGCGGTAGCGGTAGCGCAGTTTGTTCGGTGCGCGGAAGTTCAGTGCGGCATAGCCGAAGGCAAGCCGGCGGGTACCGGGGCCAAGCCGCAGATCGGCCTGCAACGGCTGTTCGACGCCATCCACGGCCAGGCTCTCGAACACCACCGGCGGCACCCGGCCATCGTCATGACCGACGATTTTCGGGTCGATCAGGCCCAACCCGGCCGACGTCGGGAACAACAACGCGCCATTGTCGGCACGCCAGCCGGCCGGCATCGTGGCGCCGTTGCCCTGGTTGCCGGGCATGCCGTCGCTGCGGTCGACCACGTGCACCGCCAGCAGCCGCCGGGTACCGGCATCAATCTGGTCGAACTCCTCGTGTGCCACCCGGAAGATGCCGTGGTTGCTCGACAGCCAGAAGTTGCCGTTCTGGTCGTCGATGATGCGGAACAGCTTGTCGCGCGGCAGCCCGTGGCGGTGGTCGTAAACACTGAATTTTTCACCACGCATGCGCAGCAGGCCGCGGTCGCTGGCGATCCACAAGTCGCCGGCCGCATCGCGCAGGAAATCGAATACGTATTGCGCTGGCATGTCCTGGCCGCCGGCCCAGCGGCGGATGGCACCGCTGGTGTCCACCGCCGCCATGCCGCCGGTGGTACCTATCCACAAGGTGCCATCGACATCGTGGTACAGCGCCTGCACCACCGATTGCGGTTCGCCCTGGCTGTCCAGCCAGGTTTCCAGATGGCCGTTGCGATAATGAGCCAAGCCATGTGAGCCGCCAATCCACACGCCGCCCTCGGCATCGGCCAGCACCGCCCGGACCAGCGGTTCGGTGTGCTCGCCGAGGCGAATCCGCTCGCGCACCCGCCCCTGCATGTCGAGCCGCAGCACGCCGCGGTCGTAGGTGCCCACCCACAGCACGCCGTCGCGCTGATCCAGCGACAGCACCGAAGGGTCGCGTGCGGCCCCCGGCACCAGTTCGACCGTCTGCATCTTTCCCTGGTACCGGCGATTCAGGCCGGTGGCGTGGCCGATCCAGAGCGCACCGTCATCGCTCTGCAACACCGAACGGACGTAGTCGCTGCCCAGCCCCTCCTCGCGAGTGAAGCCGACCGCGGCCACTTCCACCACCCGGTACAGGCCATCGGTGCTGCCCACCCACATCAGCCCTTCGCGGTCCTCGGCCAGCGCCGGGCCGACGGCACCCGGTACCTGCATGCGTTCATCGCCACCATTGCTGCGCCGTACCAGTTGCCCGCTGGAAAAATTCATCCAGATTGCACCGAGGCGGTCACGCAATACCGCATCGACCCGTTGCCCGGGTTTGAAGTGCTCCACGCGGCCATCGGCATGGTGCCAGCGCACGCCATCGTCACCGGCGGCCAGCCAGCCGCCTTCGCCATCGCTGGCAAGCGCGCGAATCAACTCCGTACCCAGCCAGTCCGCGCCCCAGGCGCTGGCCTGCCCGGCCCGCAGGCGCGACACGCCGCCGGCATCGGTGCCGACCAGCAAGCCGCCTTCGCCATCCTCCACCAGCACGATGACACGCGCGGCCGGCAGCCCGGCGGCGGCGCCGGCATCGTGCAGGTAGCCTGCGTCATCCATCCGCAACAGGCGCTTGGCCGATGCGATCCACAGCGCGCCGTCACGGTCGCGCAGCAGCTTGGTCACCGGCAGATGGTGCGCCTCTTCCTCGCTGCCCAGCGCTTGCCAGCGCCCGCCGTGGTAACGGAACACGCCGTCGGCGGCGGTGCCGAACAGCACGCCGCCATCGTCCTCGGGAAGAATGCTGAATACGCCCGACAGCTCCGCCCCCGGCGTGTTCTGGCGGTCGAAGGCGGTGAAACTGCGGCCGTTGAAGCGGACCACGCCTTCCCAGGTACCGGCCCAGATGAAGCCGTCACGGTCCTGGGCAATGACGTGCACCATGTTGTGTGGCAGGCCGTCGTCCATCGCCCAGCCGCTGGCCATGTAGTGGCGGCCATCGTTGCCCCATGCCGCCGGGAGCAGCAGGCAGAGACACAGCAGCGCCAGCCGGCGGCACGAACGCATGATCCTTTCCGTCATGTGACTGCAACCACTCGACAAAGCCCGCCCCTCCGGCGACGGCGACCGGTGCCCCCTGCACTGGCCGCCGCGCCAATCTACCATCCGCGGCCCCGGCACGGCACCGCGATGGCAGGGTCAGGCCTCGGCCTCGTCCGGGCGCACCCGGAACCAGGCCGCATACAGCGCCGGCAGGAACACCAGGGTCAGCACCGTGCCGACGATCAGCCCGCCCATGATCGAGATCGCCATCGAGCCATAGAACGCGCTGCGCGACAGCGGGATCATCGCCAGTACTGCCGCCAGCGCGGTCAGCACGATCGGGCGGAAGCGGCGCACGGTGGCGTCGATGATGGCGTGCCAGCGGTCGTGGCCGGCGTCGATGTCCTGCTGGATCTGGTCCACCAGGATCACCGAGTTGCGCATGATCATGCCGGCCAGGGCAATCGTGCCGAGCAGCGCGACGAAGCCGAACGGCACCCGGAAGATCAGCAGGAACAAGGTGGCGCCGATGATGCCCAACGGCGCGGTGACCAGCACCATCGCCGCGCGCGAGAAGCTGCGCAGCTGCAGCATCAGCAGGGTGACCACCACGATCAGGAACAGCGGCATGCCGGCCTTGATCGAGTTCTGCCCGCGCGCCGAGTCCTCCACCGTGCCGCCTACGTCCAGCAGGTAGCCGGCCGGCAGCGCGGTGCGGATGTCGTCCAGCGTCGGCAGGATCTGCGCGGTCACCTCCGGCGGCAGCAGGCCGTCGCCGATGTCGGCGCGCACGGTGACGGTGGGCAGGCGGTTGCGGTGCCAGATGATGCCATCCTCGAACACGTACTCCAGCCGGGCCACCTGCGACAGCGGCACCGCGGTGCCGCCGGGCGTGGGAATGGCCAGGCTGCCCAGCAGCTCCAACTGCGCGCGCTCGGCGTCCGCACCGCGCAGCAGCACGCCGATCTGGCGGTTGCCTTCGCGGTAGGTGCTCACTTCCAGCCCGGTCAACGCGCTGCCCAGGAACTGCGCGATCTGCGCGCTGCTCACGCCCAGCACGCGGGCGCGGTCCTGGTCCACCACCAGCCGCACCACCTTGCTCGGCTCGCTCCAGTTGAGGTTGACGTTGGTGGTGTGCGGGTTCTGTCGCACCTTGTCGGCCACCTGCCGTGCCAGCGCCTGCACCCGCTCGGGGTGTTCGCCGGAAACGCGGAACTGCACCGGGTAGCCCACCGGCGGGCCGTTCTCCAGCCGGGTCACGCGCAGCTGCACGTCGGCGAACTGCGGCACCACCTCCTTCAGCAGCCAGTCGCGCACGGTCTCGCGCGCATGGATGTCCTCGGCCAGTACCACGAACTGGGCGAAGTTGGTGGCCGGCAACTGCTGGTCCAGCGGCAGGTAGAAGCGCGGCGAGCCGGTGCCGACGTAGCCGACATAGTTGGCGATGCCCTCGCGCTTCTCCAGCAGCGCCTCAAGCTTGTGCGCCTGCGCCTGGGTGGCGGTCAGCGAGGCGCCTTCGGCCAGCTCGATGTCCACCATCAGCTCGGGCCGGGTGGAGTCGGGGAAGAACTGCTGCGGCACGAAGCGGAACATCGCCAGCGAGAACACGAACAGGCCGACGGTGGCCAGGATCACCAGCCAGCGCCGCCGCAGGCAGGCGTCGAGGAAGCGGCGGAAGCGCTGGTAGAACGCGCTCTTGTACGGGTCGTGGTCGTGCGCCAGTTGTTTGGGCGCGATCAGGTTGGCCAGCGCCGGGTTGCGGTCGGCCCAGCGCCGACGCAGCGCGTGCCAGCGCCCGGCAAGGCTGCCCGGCTTGGGCGGTTGCGGGTTGTGCAGGTCCGGCAGCATCTTGTCGCCGAGGTAGGGAATGAACAGCACCGCGGCGATCCACGACACCACCAGCGCGATGGTCACCACCTGGAACAGCGAGCGGGTGTATTCGCCGGTGCTGGAGGCGGCAGTGGCAATCGGCAGGAAGCCGGCGGCGGTGATCAGGGTGCCGGTCAGCATCGGGAACGCCGTGGATTCCCACGCGAAACTGGCCGCGCGCATCCGGTCGTAGCCCTGCTCCATCTTGGTCGCCATCATCTCCACCGCGATGATCGCGTCGTCCACCAGCAAGCCCAGCGCCAGCACCAGCGCGCCGAGGGAAATCTTGTGCAGGCCGATGTCGAACTGGTGCATGACGAAGAAGGTCATCGCCAGCACCAGCGGGATCGACACCGCCACCACCAGCCCGGTGCGCCAGCCCAGCGAGAAGAAGCTCACCAGCAGCACGATCACCACCGCCTCGGCCAGTACCTGCACGAACTCGCCGACCGAATCGGCCACCGCATGCGGCTGGTCGGACACCTTGTGCAGTTGCATGCCGGCCGGCAGCGTCTGTTGCAGGCGCTCGAATTCGGCATCGAGGGTGGCGCCGAGTTTGAGGATGTCGCCGCCGTCCTTCATCGCCACGGCAATGCCGATCGCATCCTCGCCCATGAAGCGCATCTTCGGCGCGGCCGGGTCGGCGAAACCGCGCCTGACCTCGGCAATGTCGCCCAGCCGCACGGTGCGGTCGCCGGCGTGGATGGGGAAGGCGCGGATGTCCTCGACCGACTGGAACTGGCCGCTGACGCGCAACTGCACGCGATCGCTCGGCGTCTCGAACCAGCTGGTGGGGACGATGGCGTTCTGCTCGGACAGCGCCTGTTGCACCTGCTGCATCGACACGCCCAGCGTGGCCAGCTTGGTGTTGGACAGCTCGACCCACACCTTCTCGTCCTGCAGGCCGAGCAGGTCGACCTTGCCGACGTCGGCCACCCGCTGCAGCTCCAGCTGGATGCGGTCGGCGTAGTCGCGCATCAGCGCGTAGTCGAAGCCCTTGCCGGTGAGCGCGTAGATGTTGCCGAAGGTGTCGCCGAACTCGTCGTTGAAGAACGGCCCGACCACCTCGGCCGGCAGCTGCGAACGGATGTCGCCGACCTTCTTGCGCACCTGGTAGAACAGCTCGGGCACGTCCTTGGAGCGCATCGAGTCGCGCGCCATGAAGATCACCTGCGACTGGCCCGGGCGCGAGTACGACTGGATCGACTCGTACTGCCCGGTGTTCATCAGCGCCTTCTCGATCGGCTCGGTGACCTGCCGCGACACCTGCTCGGCGGTGGCGCCCGGCCAGGCGGTCTGCACCACCATCGCCTTGAACGTGAACGGCGGGTCCTCGGACTGGCCGAGGTGCTTGTACGACCAGGCGCCGATGACCGCCATCGCCAGCATCATGAACAGCACCAACGGCCGGTTGCCCAGCGCCCATTCGGAAAGATTGAAGCGGCGCACGCGCTTACTCCTTGTCCGTGGTGGACGTGGCCGGCGTCAGCACGGGCCGGTTCTGGCGATCCACCGCCGTCACCGGCTGGCCTTCGCGCAGCAGGTGGCCGCCGGCGGCGACCACCCAGTCGCCGGCCTTCAACCCCGACAGTACCGGCACGCTGTCCGCGCCATAGGCGCCCAGCGCCACCTCGCGCAGGTGCACCGCGCCCTTGGCCGGGTCCACGACCCACACGCCGGCCTGCCGTTGCGACTTGCCCGGCTGCACCGCCGCCAGCGGCACGCTCAACGCGCCGCCCTCGGCATGGGCGGCGAACACGCGCGCGCTCTGCCCCAGTTCCACCACGTCCAGCGCTTCGGCCGCCAGGCTCACCCGGGTGGCGTAGGTACGCGCCTGCGCGTCGGCGGCCGGGGCGATCTCGCGGATCGTGCCGGGCCAGCGCCTGCCCGGCTGGTTCCACAATTCCACTTCCACCGCCTGCCCCACCGCGAAGTCGCGGATGCCGCTCTCCGGCAGCGCGATGGCGACCTCGCGGGCGCCGTCCGCGGCCAGCGTGTAGACCGGCTGGCCGGCGGCGACCACCTGCCCGGCCTCGGCCTGGCGGCTGGCAATCACCCCGTCGGCCGGCGCACGCAGTTGCGCGTAGCCGGCCTGGTTGCGGGCGACGTCGAGGTTCGAGCGGGCCGCGTCGGCCTGCCCCTGCGCCGCCTTCAGCGCGGCGTTCTGCGCATCCAGCGCCGAGCGGCTGACCAGTTGCTGTTCGGCCAACGCGGCGTAGCGCTTCTGGTCGTCGCGGGCCCGCACCAGGTCGGCCTCGGCGGCGGCGTACTGCGCCTGCGCCGCGCGCGCCTGCAGGGCGTAGTCGGCCACGTCCAGTTCGGCCAGCAACTGGCCCTTCTTCACCCGCTGCCCGGCATCGACGTGGCGCCGCAGCAGGTTGCCGCCGACGCGGAACGACAATGCCGCTTCCTCGCGCGCCCGCACTTCGCCGGGGTAGGCGGTGACGGCGACGTCACCCCCGCCGGGATGGACCACCAGCACCGGGACGGGCTGGGCGGGAGGGGTGTCCGGCTTGCCGCAGGCGGCCAGCAGCGTCGTCAGCAGGGCGGTGCCAATCCATCGAGCAGTGTTCATGGGCGGGGGTCGCTTGGAGGAGGGGGATGGCGTCAGCCATCATTAGTGAACGACGCGGTATGGTATAAATATCAAACCGATTGGTCTAGTATTGTCGTCATGTCTTTGCAGCACTCCGCCCCTGCTCCCGGAAAAAACACCCCGCGCGGCCCCGGCCCCGGCCGCCCCAAGGACCTGGGCAAGCGCGCCGCGATCCTGGATGCGGCCAAGGAAATGTTCGTCGAGCTGGGCTTCAATGGCGTGAGCATGGACGGCATCGCCGCCCGCGCCGGCGTCTCCAAGCTCACCGTGTACAGCCACTTCGGCGACAAGGAAACGCTGTTCACCGAGGCCATCCAGGCCAAGTGCGTGGAAATGATGCCCGACGAGTTGTTCGTCACCGACAGCGAAGGCCCCCTGCGCGGCCAGTTGCTGGGCATCGGGCATGCCTTCTTCGCCCTGATAAGCAGCGACGCGGCCATCGCCACCCAGCGCATGATGCTGACCCCGGACACCGACGACCGCATCCGCCAGATGTTCTGGCAGGCCGGTCCGCAGCGCACGAGTTCGGCGCTGGCCGAGTTTCTCGGTGCCCGCGTTGCGCGCGGCGAACTGGCCATCGACGACCTGCCATTGGCCGCGCGCCAGTTCTTCTGCCTGATCAAGGGCGAATTGCACACCCACATGATGTGCGGGCTGTGCCGGACCCCGGAACAGCACGATACCGACGCCCACATCGCCGTCAGCGTCGATTTCTTCATCCGTGCCTATGCTCCCCGCCCATAACCTGAACAAACCGGAGGTCCGGATGACTTCCGGCACTGCGGAGCCGGTGGGAGCACGGCGATGCTTGCCCCGCAGCGCCCGCGCCAAGGGCTAAAATGGCCGGCCCACTGCGCCCGAACCACGAGATTTCCATGACGATCGATTATTCCCACGCCCGCGAAATGATGGTCGAACAGCAAGTACGTCCGTGGGACGTGCTGGACCTGCGCGTGCTGGACGTGCTGGCGCGGCTGCCGCGCGAAGCCTTCGTGGCCGAATCGCACAAGGCGCTGGCCTATGCCGACATCGAACTGCCGCTGGGCCACGGCCAGAAGATGATGAAGCCGGTGGTCGAAGGCCGCATGCTGCAGGCACTGGACCTGCAGCCGGGCGACGACGTGCTGGAAATCGGTACCGGCAGCGGCTTCATCAGCGCCTGCCTCGGCGCGCTGGCGCGCGAAGTGCTGAGCCTGGAAATCCAGCCGGAACTGGCCGAACGCGCCCGCCACAACCTCGACGCCGCCCGCCTCGGCAACAACGTGCGCATCGAAGTGGCCGACGCCCTGCAGTGGCAGAACCCACGCCAGTTCGATGCCATCTGCATCACCGCGGCGGTGGACACGCTACCGGCACAGCTCCTGCAATGGCTGCGCCCCGGTGGTCGCCTGTTCGTGGTACGTGGCCACTCGCCGGTGATGGAAGCGGTGCTGGTCAAGGCCGACGGCAGCATCACGTCCCTGTTCGAAACCGACATCGATTACCTGCATGGCGCCGCCCCGGTCCCGCAATTCCACCTCTGAAGCACACCCAAGGAAGCCGTAATGATCCGCCGATCCCTTGCCCTTGCGCTGGCTGTCGCCCTTGCCCCCCAAGCGGCCAATGCCGCCGACCTGATGCAGGTCTACGAAATGGCCCGCAACGGCGACCCGCAGTTGTCCGCGGCCGAATCCAACCGGCTGTACACCAAGGAAGGCCAGGTGCAGGCGCGCGCGGCGCTGCTGCCCTCGCTCAACGGCGAAGCTTCGCTGACCCGTTCCCGCAGCGAGGCCGACCACACCCAGAACACCGGTTCGTTCGAATCACGGCGTCGCAACTACAGCGTCCAGGGCAGCCAGACCCTGTTCAACTGGAGCCAGTTCGCCAACCTGCGCGCGCAGCGTGACGTCAGCAAGGCGGCGGATTTTACGCTCGACTCGGCCAACGACGAGCTGATCGTGCGTACCGCCACCACCTACTTCAACGTGCTGGTGGCGATCGAATCGCTCAGCGCCGCGCAGACCAACGAAGCGGCCGCCAAGAAGCAGTTCGACTACGCCGACAAGCGGCTTGAAGTAGGCCTGGCGCCGATCACCGACGTGCATGAAGCGCGCGCCCAGTACGACCAGGCCCGCGCCGACACCATCCTGGCCCGCAACGCGCTGGAAGACGCCTACCAGGCCCTGGCCGAACTGACCGGCCAGCCGGTGCGCGACATGCGCGGCCTGCCGGAGGATTTCCGCCCGGAGCTGCCGGCCAACCGTGCCGACGTCGACCAGTTGGTCGCCGACGCCGTCACCCGCAACCCGGCGCTGAAGGCGCAGGAACTGCAGGTCAGTGCGGCCGAATCCGGCGTCTCCGCCGCCCGTGGCGGCCATTACCCGACCTTGTCGCTGGGCGGCAGTTGGGGCAAGAGCGCCACTTGGGGCGACAGCGTCGGCAGCGGTTCGCTGAGCCCGGATGCACGCAGCAACAGCATCGGCCTGACCCTGAGCGTGCCGATCTTCTCCGGCGGCGCCACCCAGTCGCAGGTGCGGCAGGCGCTGGCCCAGCGCGACATCACCCAGGATACCTACGAACAGCAGAAGCGCGCACTGGACCGCAATACCCGCAACGCCTACCAGACCCTGGTGGCCGGCATCAGCGAAGTGGAAGCGCGCCGTCTGGCGGTGGTTTCGGCACAGAGCGCCTATGACGCCTCGCAGGTGGGCCTGGAAGTCGGCACCCGCACCGTGCTGGACGTGGTGCAGAACCAGCGCACCCTGTTCCAGGCACAACTGAACTACGCGCAGTCGCGCTACAGCTTCCTGCTCAACCGCCTGCAACTGAGCCAGGCCGTGGGCGATCTGGAAATCAGCGAGGTGCAGGACATCAACCGCCTGCTCACCCAGAACGCCGAAGCGCGGCTGGCACCGGACAACGTGCAGTAACCGTCACCGGACGCAGCAGCAAACAGGAAAGGCGGGCAGCAATGCCCGCCTTTTCCGTTTTCGAGAACACCGGCGCTAGCCCTGCGGCAAGCGCGGCTCGATCAGATCCAGCGTCCGCTGCAACGCACCGCGGCCGTTGGTGACCAGTTGCTGCCCGGCCTGGACCATGCCCTCGCGCGTGGCCGCATCGTCCAGCAACCGCAGCACCTCGCCGGCCACGCCCTCGGCGTCGGGCAGGATGCGCAATGCACCGGCCTCGTCCATGCGCCGCGAAATCTCGGAGAAGTTGTGCAAATGCGGGCCGGTGACCGCTGCCGTGCCCATCGCCGCCGGTTCCAGCAGGTTATGCCCGCCGATGGCCTGCAAGCTGCCGCCGACGAAGGCTACCTGCGCACAGGCATAGAACTGCATCAACTCGCCCAGCGTATCGACCACGAATACCCGGGTATCGACTGCCGGCCACTGCCGCGCGCTGCGCGTGGCCACCGGCCAGCCCTGCTCGCGCGCCAGCGCCTCCACCTTGGCGAAGCGCTCCGGGTGCCGCGGCGCCCACAGCAGCAGCGCATCCGGGTACTCATCCAATATCCGCGCATGGATGTCGACCACCGCCTGCTCCTCGCCTTCGTGGGTGCTGGCGGCAATCCACACCTTGCGCGAAGACGGCACATGCGCAGCAAACGCCTGCAATACCGCGGCCGGGTCCGGCGGATTGATTTCGAACTTGAGATTGCCCAGCGCGCGCACCTGTTCCGGGCGTGCACCCAATGCGATGAAGCGCTGGGCATCGTCCTGCGACTGCGCCGCCACGCAAGTCACGCATTGCAACGCCCGCGCGACCAGCGGCCGCAGGAGCCGGTACCCCTTCAACGAACGCGCCGACAACCGCGCATTGAGGATGTAGAGCGGGATGCCGCGGTCGCGGCAGCCGAACAACAGGTTCGGCCACAGCTCGGTTTCCAGGATCAGCGCCAGGCTGGGCCGGAAGTGCCGCAGGAAACGATTGACGCTGTCGGGCACGTCATAAGGCAGGTAGACATGCTCCACCGCCTCGCCCCACAGCGCGCGCACCCGCTGCGAGCCGGTCGGGGTGATGGTGGTGATGATCCAGCGGATATCCGGGTGGCGCTCGCGCAGCGCGTTGACCAACGGCGCGGCGGCGTTGACCTCGCCCACAGAGACCGCGTGCAGCCACACCCGTGGTTCACCCGCACTCTGTGGATAGGAGGCATAGCGCTCGTCCCAGCGCCTGAAATATTCGCGCACGCGGAAACCACGCCAGATCAGGTGGTACACCGTGATCGGCAGCAGCAGGTAAAGCACGGCCGAGTAGAGGCCACGCAACAGGGTTTCGGTGAGGTCCTTGCGCATGCTGCGAAGGATAACGAGGAGCGAGGAACGAGTGGGAAAAACGAGGAACGCGCAACGGCAGGTGGCACCCGGTGTTGCCCTTCTCTCGTTCCTCGTTTCTCCGCACTCGTTCCTCGCCTTTAGAATCCCCCCATGTCCGATTCCCCCACCACCGCCACCCGCCCCTCTCCCTGGCAACCACGTCACTGGCCCACTTTTGCCGGGCTTGGCCTCGCCGTGCTGGCCGCACGCCTGCCGTGGACGCTGCAACGCACGCTCGGCCGCGGCATCGGCTGGCTCGCCCTGCATTTAGCGCGCACCCGGCGGCGGGCGGCGGAGGTGAACCTGAAATTGTGCTTCCCCGAACAGGATGAAGCCTGGCGGCAACGGCTCCTGCGCGACAGCTTCGATGCGTTGGGTGTGGGTATCTTCGAGTTCGCCCGCGCCTGGTGGGGCAGCATCGACGCCATCCGTCCACAGGTACGGCTGGAAGGGCTGGAGCACCTGCAAGCCTTACAAGCCGAGGGACGCGGCGTGCTGCTGGTATCCGGCCATTTCATGACCCTGGAAATGTGTGGGCGCCTGCTGTGCGACCACGTACCGTTGGCCGGCATGTACCGCCGCTACCGCAACCCGGTGACCGAGTGGGCGGTGAAGCGAGGCCGCTTGCGTTACGCCTGCGCGATGTTCGCCAATGAGGACATCCGCGCCAGCGTGCGCCACCTCAAGAAGGGTGGCTTGCTGTGGTATGCACCCGACCAGGACATGCGTGGCAAGGAATCGGTGTTCGTGCCGTTCTTCGGCATGCCCGCCTCCACCATCACCGCTACCCACCAGCTCGCGCGCCTGACCGGCTGCGCGGTGGTGCCGTACTTCCACCGCCGCGAAGGCGACCGCTACGTGCTGAAGATTGCACCGCCGCTGCCGGACTTCCCCAGTAGCGATGCCGTGGCCGATACCGCTCGCGTCAATGCCGCCATAGAGGACATGGTGCGCGAGGCCTCCGCGCAATACCTGTGGATCCACCGCCGCTTCAAGCGCCAGCCGGACGGGCGCAGTACGTTTTACGCGCAGAGTGAGGAGGCAGTGGGGAGCGAGGAGCCAGTAAAGAGGAATGATGAGTGAGAAGAAGCGGAGTCCTCTCAAAGTTCGACGTTTCGCATCAAGCCGCTTTTGTCGTTGCCCTCTCTCACTCCTCACTCCTCTTTACTGGCTCCTCGCTCCCCGCCGTCAACGCCCCGGCGTACAGCGCCGCCAGCAGCAGCAATACGCTGCCCCAGAACGCCGAGTGGAACGCCAAGTGGGTGTTGAACGGGAACACCGTGACCAACAGTGCCAATGCCGCCGGACACGCACGGTCGCGTGCCGCAGCGTTGGCATAGCGCCAGGCACGCCATGCCATTGCCGCGCCCATCAGCCACAGCAACAGACCCAACACGCCGGTTTCGCTGAGGATTTCCAGCACCATTTGATGCGCATGCAAGGCCGGGCCATCGCCCCACTCCGCCGCCTGGCCGTGGGCCGGGTCGCATGCCGGCCAGGCATCGCGGAAGCCGCGCACGCCCACGCCATTGAACGGGTGTTCGCGCACCATGCACGCTGCCCCGCTCCAGATGCGGCCACGCCCGGCCAACGCCGTGTCGATATCGGCGGCCTTGCCGCTCAGCGCCGGCAAGGTCGCGGCGATACGCTCGCGCACCTGCACCGAGCCCACTCCCAATGCCGCCACACCCAGCACTGCGACCAGCATCACCAGCACCATCCTGCGCGTCCCCAGCAATTGCCGGCCGGTGAACAGCAATACCAGCGCGTAGGTGATCCATGAAGCACGCGAGCCTGCCAGCACAATCGTGATACCGGCAAACAGGGCCGCCATCGCCCAGCCGATGCGCCCCCAACGCTGGCCCGCCATCAACAACAGGAAAGGCGATAGGCTCGCCAGCACCTGCCCCAGCTTGGGATTGCAAGCGCCAAACACGCCATTGACCCGGCCGGAACCGGCCATGTCCTGCGGCAGGCACAGCGCATGGCCGGACACCAGTTGCTTGAGCTGGTCCAACGACCAGAACAGCGGGCTGGTTGCGAACAGGGTTTGCAACAGTGCATCCAGCGACCAGACACCTGCGATCACCGCCAGACCGGTAATGGTGATGCGTCGCCGCGCATCACTGGCCACCGCCATCGCCACCAGCCACATGAACGGCAAGTAGCGCAGCCCGGCAGCGACCTTGGTCAATGCCCGGCTCGGATCCTGCGCATCCAGTGCGGACAACAATTGCGGCAGCCAGTAGGCGAAAAACAGCACGCTGGTCAACGCCCATGCCGGCATGCCCAACGCCATGCCGGCAGCACCGCGCATGCGCAGTTGCAGCAGCCGCACCACGGTAAACAACGCCGCCAGTGCTAACACCGCCTCGGCGATGCCAGGCAGCGGCCATAGCGCGACGAAGGCCAACACCCATGCCGGTGCCCAACCACCGAAAGGCTGCGTGGAGACGCGGGGGGCCGGGTCAGCCAGCAAGTTCGCCATAGACATCCAGGGTGGTGCGCTGCATCGCCTGCAGGGTGAAGGGAATCCGGTTTGGCTGCGCGGGGGGCGATTGCAACAACTCCCGCGCCCGCTGCACCAAGGCTGCCGTGTCGCCAAGCACCACCGCACCGGAAGGCTGCAACTGCGCCAGCAGTTCGCCGACGCCGCCGTGGTTCCAGCCCAGCACCGGGCGGCCGACGCACAGTGCCTCCAGCACGGTGCGGCCGAACGCCTCGGGCTTGGCGGATAACTGCAACACCAGATCGCTGGCCGCATAGGCCTGGGCGATGCGTGCGGTGGGTTCGGTAATTGCCACTGCATCGCCGATGCCCAGCACCGCTGCCTGCTGTTCGAGTTCGCGCACGTAGGCATCGCGCCCCGGCTCGCGGGCACCGGGCATCCACAGCCGCGCCGGCAGGCCATCGGCATGCAGCGTCGCCAACAACTGCAGCGCGTGGGCGTGGCCTTTCAGGCGCGTGCCCCGGCCCGGCAGCAACAGCAGTGGTCCGTCGCCGGCCAGTTGCGGATGTCGTTCGGCCACCGCCAGCCGCGGCCGGCGATCACTGCGGGCCACACGCGGGAACTGCGCCACGTCCACGCCGCGCGGGATCACCCGCAGGCGCTCCGGTGCGGTATTCGGGTAATACTCGAGCAGATAGTCGCGCACTGTCTGCGAGACGCAGATCACCCGCTCGCCACTGGCCATGATGGCGCTGTAGCGGCCCGGCGAGTTCAGCCCATGCATGGTGGTCACCCAGCGCGGCCGTCGTGCCTGCGGTAACCCGCGCAGCGCATGCCAACCCAGCCACGCCGGCAATCGCGAACGCGCGTGCACGATGTCGGCACCGGTTTCGGCAAACAGCCGCCGCAGCGAAGCCACGTGCCGCAAGGTCAGCAGCGATTTGCGGCCGATATCCAGCGCCAGATGCTCGCCGCCGCTGTCCAGCAATGGCTGCACCAGGCGACCACCGGCGGAAACGACGATGGCGCGGTGACCCGCAGCCACCAGCGCTTGGGCAATCTCGAGGGTGGAGCGCTCGACACCGCCGGAGTGCAGTGCCGGCAGCAACTGCACCACGGTCAGGCGGCGCATCGTCGCGCTCAGTCAACCAGCACGTATACCGCGCCGCAGTACGGGCAGGCGGATTCGCCGTTGGGCTCGTTCTCGATCGGCAGGTAGACGCGCGGGTGCGAGTTCCACAAGGCCATTTCCGGCGTCGGGCAGCTCAACGGCAGGTCAGCGCTGTGCACGTTGTAACGCTTCTCGGCATTGGCGGGCGCGGTGGCGGTATGGCTCATGGCGTCATTCACACGGAACTTTCGGGATGGCCATTCTAGCAGCGAGGGCACGGCCGAGAGCAGCAGCGCATCCCTGCGGCAATCGGCCGAAACGGATTACGTCAAGGACGCAGCGGCCCCACTTCAACACGCCCGCTCTTCCAATCATCATAGGCATGGTCATACTCCACCTCCATTTCCTTGAGCATGGCGCGCTCGGACGCCAGGGAGCATCCGCCGGCTTCTCCCGAACTGGCCCTGCCGCCATCGGCAGGTGTCGCGGCAAACTCCATACCACGGGCATTCGCGTTTGCTCCCATGAAGCATTTGCCAACGCCATAGACCGGATTGCTGGTCATTGCGCGCAATTTGCGCACATACAAGCGATTGGCGCGAACCGCGGCAATTTCATCCACGTACTTCATGCGCATTTGACGATACAACGTCTCGGCCTGCATCTTTTCCTCATCATTCGCGGCGGACAGCGCCGACTGATACAAGCCAAGTCGTTTCGCATCCTGGCGCTCTGCAGCCAAGGCCAGCCAGGCCAGGCCCAATGGACGGTTCCGCTCCACGCCTTCGCCATTGAAATAGGCAATACCCAATACCGACTGCGCGGCCTTGCTGCCCCACGCCGCCGCGTATTCCATAAATGACAGGGCTGCCTTGTAATCGCCCTTTTCAAGCCGATGGCTGGCCACGCAGAAATAATAGTTTCCCGGCAACATCTGCTGCATCAGCTTGTTGCATGTCAACGCAGGGGGAACCACCGCGTCCTGCGGCACGGTTTCCTGCGCCCATGCCGGCACAACCGCCATTACCCCGACCATCGCCAGGAATGGAACCGCCACGCGCCATGCACCCATCTTCGTCATTTGTCGAATCCGCTATAACCAAGGCACGACATCGAACCCAAAGCCACTGACAATTTCCGGCTCGGTCGAATTGCAGATGTCCATTTCCATGAAACCACATGCCTCGTCAATGGTGACAGGGCCGGCGTCTGGAAAGTGGACACCACCGAATCATTGTATCCAGCAACACGACCGACGAGAGATTGGCCCGCACCGGGGTTCCCCGACTCGGCAGGGACTGCATTGCATGTCAAAATTTGCTCAAGACACCCGCCATTGAGACACCCGCCATTGATCGTCAGTCTGTATGGTGCGGAAATATTTCCACTTGGTCGGCGCAATCAGCTCACTCGCGCGAAGCCTGATGCCAGAGCATTTCTGGCTCCGTTGCCCCTCACCCCAACCCCTCTCCCGGTGGGAGAGGGGCAAGGCACCACCACGGGGTTACTTGAAATCCCCCGCCACAAACACACTCAGGTTATCCGGCTTGAGGTGCTTGCCGATGGCGGCGTTGACCTGTTCCACGGTCAGCGCCTTGTAGGCCGCGTCACGGTCGATCACGAATTGCATGGTGCGGCCGTATTCGAGCTGATCGGCCAGCACCCCTGCCACGGCACTGTCATTGGCACGCGATTGTTCACGTGCAACCAACCGTGCCGAAACCGCATCGCGCACCTCCTGCTCGGTCACGCCATCGGCCAGCAGCCGTGCCAACTCCTCACGCAATGCGCTCTCCACCTTGCCCATGTTCTCCGGCGCGGCAATGGCTTGCACGGTCAAGGCGCCGGCATCATCGCGACCAGTCCGGCTGTCGTCGGTATGCAGCCCGGCGCTGACGCCGTAACTCAAGCCCTCCTTCTGGCGGATGCGGTCGGCCAGGCGCGACTTGAGCGGGTCACCACCCAATATCTCCACGGCGATGTTCAGTGCCGGCATGTCGGCATCGGCCACGTTGACCGACATGTTCTGCCGCGCCAGCAACACCGCGTTGGGTTTGTCGGGGGTGGCAAAGCTTTCGCGATGGGCCGCCCGTTCCTGATGGTGGGTGGCAATGGGCGCATACGCTACCGGTGACTTCCACTTTGCGAACAGGATTTCCAGTTGCGCCTTCACCGCCACCGGATCGAAGTCGCCGACCACGGCGATCTCGCCATCGGCAGTACCGTAAAAATCGCGGTGCCAGGCACGCAAATCCTCGACCTTCAACGCCTGCAGCTTGGCCAGCGATTCATCCAGCGTATCGCTGTGCAGCGGGTGGCCCGCCGGCCACGGGTCGAAATACTGCGCCATCGCCATCGACGCCAGCATGCCCGGCTCCTTGCGCTGGAACTCGATGCCGGTAACCGCTTGCAGGCGGAACTGCTCGAACTGATCCTGCGGGAAATCAGGCTTGCGCAGCACGTCCGCGGCCAATACCAGCGCCTCGGCCAGCGTGTCGCGCTTGCCGCTGAGCCTGACCTGCGCTTCCTGCAAGGTGCCACCGATCGATGCGCTGGTCTTGAGTGCATCAAAGCGGGCGACGATCTGCTCATAGCTCAGCCCGGCTGCACCGCGCAGCAGCAATGGCCCGACCAACTGCGCGGCGGCATCGCGCCCGCTGATGGCCTGCTCGTTGCCGAAACGGAAGTTGGCATTGACCACCACCGTTTGCCCGCGGTTGCGCTTGGGCAGCAGCGACACTTTCAAACCATCGCCAAGGGTGAAGGTTTCGGTACGCGCGGCAATGTTCTGCGGTGTGGCCTCGAACACTTCGCCCGCTGCCAGCGCAGCATTGCCGGCATAGCCATCGACCAGGCTGGCCACGGCCGGCGCAACGGGAATTTCGGCGCGATCCGGCGCATCGGTGGGCACGAAGCGGCCCAGCGTGCGGTTGCTCGGCTTCAGGTAGGCAGCCGCGACACGGTTGACGTCATCGGCCGTCACCTTGGCGATGGCATCACGCTGCACGAACAACAAGCGCCAATCACCGGCAGCCTGGTATTCGGACAATGCCATCGCCACCGCATTGACGTTGTTGAACAGGTTTTCCTGGTCGTTGGCAATGCGCTGTTTGGCAGCGGTTACTTCTTCTTCGCTTACCGGCCGTTCGGCAACCGCCTCGGCCTGCCGCAGCAACTCGGTCTCGGTGCCGGCGGCATCGCCATCCTTCGGCAACACCGCGATCACGTTGAACAGGCCTGGGTCGCGCATGCCTGCACTGCCGGCACCGGTAGCTGCCGCCAGCTTGGTTTCCACCAGCGCCTTGTGCAGACGCCCGCTGGGGGTGTGCCCCAGCACATTGCCCAGCACCGCCAGCGCTGCGCTGTCGGCTTGTGCCAATGACGGCACGTGATAGTTGATTGCCACCAACGACAAGTCGCTGCTGCGGCGCACGGTCACCTCCCGCTCGCCATCCTGTGTGGGCTCCACAGTGTGGAACACGGGCAACAGCCGCGCGGGCTTTTTCACCGCACCGAAATGCGCCGAAATGCGCGACAACACCTTGCTGCCGTCGATGCGGCCGGCGACGATCAGCAGCGCATTGTCAGGCTGGTACCAAGTGCGGTAGAACGCCTGCAAATTCTCGATCGGCACACCCTCCACGTCAGAACGCGCGCCGATGGGCATGTTGGCGTAGTTGTGCCAGTCGTAGGCCACCGAGCGCATGCGCTTCATCAGCACGCCCGCCGGGTTGTTGTCGCCGGCCTCCATTTCGTTGCGGACCACGGTCATCTCACTGTCCAGGTCGGTCTTGGCGATATTGGAGTTGACCATGCGATCCGCTTCCAGCCGCAACAGCCAGTCCAGGGTTTCGTCGTTGGCGGGGAACGAGGCGAAGTAATTGGTACGGTCCAGCGAGGTGGTGGCGTTCTTGCTCACCCCGCGCTGCTGCATTTCACCGGGAATGTCCGGGTGCTTCGGGGTGCCCTTGAACAGCAGGTGTTCCAGCAGGTGCGCCATGCCGGTTTCGCCGTAGTTCTCGTGCATCGAACCCACGCCATAGACCAGGTTGACGGTCACCGTGGGCTTGCTGGCGTCGGGGAACAGCAGCACCCGCAGGCCATTGGCCAGGCGGTATTCGCAGATGCCCTCGACACAGGGGCCGGCGGCCACCGACTTCGGCAGCGCGGTCGTTTCACCTTTGGCATACGCCGCCGGCATCAATGCAAACGAAAGCGCCACGGCAAGGGCGCAGGAAGACAGCTTCAACATCGGTTTCCCCATGATTGGTACGAGTGACGGATTTGCGGCGCAAACTGCCGCCTTCACATGGCGCAGCTCCGTCGTGAACTTGCGCCGTGCATGGTGTTGGCAACGGACGGATTGGATACGAGCGGACGGCCCCGGCACAACTGTCAGGATTGACAGGCGCCCCTGCAATCACGCGGCCTCGGCGTCCTGCTGTCGCAACTCCTGCACGATGCGCCCCTGCTCCATCACCAGCACGCGGTCGGCGCTGGCAATGGTTTCCGGGCGGTGGGCGACTATCACGCGGGTGACATTCAAACGGCGGATGGCGGCATTGACCAGTTGCTCGTTGCCCACGTCCAGATGGCTGGTGGCTTCATCCAGAAACAGCAGCTTCGGCTGCCGGTATAGCGCGCGCGCCAGGATGATGCGCTGCTTCTGCCCGCCGGACAGCGAGCTGCCCATGTCGCCGATCAAGCCGTGGTAGCCCATCGGCATGGCGGCAATATCCTCATGCACCGCCGCCAGCCGCGCCGCCTGTTCCACCCGTTCCAGATCAAATTCGGGGTCGAAGAAGCCGATGTTGTCGGCAATGCTGCCGGCGAACAGTTGGTCGTCCTGCATCACCGCGCCGATTATGCCGCGCACGTTGCGCGCGCCCAATTTATGCAGGTCGTGGCCACCGATGCGAATGCTGCCTTCGGTGGGCTTGAGCAAGCCCAGCAGCAGCTTGACCAGCGTGGTCTTGCCGCAACCGGAAGCGCCGATGACCGCCACCGATTCGCCCGGCGCGATGCTGAAACTGCATTCACGCAGCACCCACGGCTCACCCTCGGCATAGCGGAAGGACAGGTTCTCCACCTCGATGCGCTCATCCTGCGGCGGCAAGGCCTCCGGCAGCGCATGGTCCTCTTCAGGTGGCGTCAGCACGATGTCGGCCAGGCGCTCGCCGTGCAGGCGCAGCATGCGGAACTCCACCCATTTGTCGATCAACGCACTCATGCGCCCGGCAAACTGGTCCTTGTAGGCCAGGTAAGCGATCAACATGCCGACCGAGAACACATTGCCCAGCGCCAGCACCGCGCCAATCCAGATCACCGCGATGCGCTCGATGCCGAACACCAACTGGCTGGCACTGTTGAAACCCAGTCCGAGGTGCGCCAGCTTCACCTCCTTGTTGACCGTTTCCACCATCAGGTTGTCGTAGGTACTGCGCCGCCGCGATTCCTCGCCGGCCACCTTCAGGCTTTGCATGCCGCGCAGCGACTCCAGCAGATGCGTCTGCTGCTTGGCCCCGGCTACCAGTTGCTGCTCGGTGCCGTCTCGCAACGGGCGGTAGGCCAGCGCGCGAATGCCGGCGTACAAGGCCACCGCCAGCAAGGTCACCAGTGCCAGCTTCCAGCTGTAGAAAAGCATCAGGCCCAGCGTGACCAGCGCCATCAGGCCGTCGATCAAGGCTTCGACGAAGCTGGTGGTCAACGTGCGCTGGATGGCCTGTACCGAGGACAGGCGCGAGGTCACATCGCCCAGATTGCGCTTCTCGAAATAATCCAGCGGCAGCTTGAGCAGGTGGGCAAACACATTGCCCATCCATTGCAGGCCCAGCTTCGATGACAGATGCACCACCGCCGCGCCGCGCAGCAGACCAATGCAGATCTGCAACAACAGCGCCAGGCCAAAACCCAGCCCCAGTACGGCAAGCAGGTCGCGGTCGGCCGATACCAATACCTGGTCCACCACCCACTGCATGAAGAACGGGGCCAGCACCACGAATACCTGCAAGGCCACCGACAGCAGCAGTATTTGCCCCAGCGCCCGCCACAGCCCGCGCACCGGGCCGGTCAACTGCCGCGCGGTAATGGCCGGCACCGCCTTCTGCGGTTTGAATTCGGCGGCCGGCGCAAGCTCCAACGCCACGCCGGTGAAATGTTCGGAAACCTCGGCCAGCGACAGCACCCGCTCGCCGATGGCCGGGTCGAGGATGGTGACCTTGTTGCGGCCCACCTTGGATAGCACCACATAGTGATCCATATCCCAATGCAGGATGCAGGGTAGTTTGAGTTTGCCCAGGTCTTCCATATCCAGCCGCAGCGGGCGGGTGGAAAAACCCAGTTGCTGGGCAATCTGGATCAGGTGGGAGAGCTTTGCACCCTTGAGCGACAGCGGGAAACGGCGGCGCAGCTCCGGCAGGCCGATATGCAGGCCGTGGGCGGAGGCGGCCATTGCCAGTGAGGCCAGGCCGCATTCGGCGGCTTCGGATTGGATGATGCTTCCCATAAAACCTCAAGCCAAAATACAAGAAAAATCACCAAAACACCAACAAAACCCCACCAGCATCCGCCGACCATCCAAACACACCCACAGACAATCACAACTACCCTTTGCCACGCATCCATATCAAAACAGCACACGGGACCGATATTAGTGACAATGAAAAATTCAACATATTCCCATCACTTAGCCCACTTTTAGCGACTATTATCCCCATAACCAAAATATAAGGTATAATGAAGCGCAACTCCCTAGAAGATCCTTTCATAAACCCCCACCTCAATTAAAAATAGCCCCGCACAAAATTGTACGGGGCTGATTTAATTAGAACTCCTCTACGAAGCCATCCCAAAGTCCCTTTACAAGATCCACAAGATCCTCCTTGAGCCGATCCATGTCCCTGCATCGGCGACAACTACATGAAGCTGCTGCCGCCCCACCAACAGCAAGAAGAATCTCACTCGATTCAAGCTGACGAATCATAACCTCTCCTTATGCAGTAGCCGCAGCCCCGGCGAGGAATCCAATCAAGGCCGCGTACTTCAAAGCCTGCGCCATGGTCTTTCCCACCTCACGGCCAAGGTTGTAACTCTTCTCACTACCGCCAGAGATGAGATCAGCCTGCTCAACGCTGAGTTCGAACATACTATTTACTCCATCTAAATTGACGCACCCCTTGCGCCGTAGGGCCGGGGACACACCCGGCAATCTCCTTGCCGCCAACTTAGGTCAACCACTCCCAACCTTGCCCGTCAGCGAATACAACGGCTCGAAAATCCATTCGATCAACCGACGTTTCTCCCCCATCACATCCGCATCCAGCAACATGCCGGGCTTGAGTGGCTCCGGCTTGCCGTAGGCGGTGATAGCCTGCTGTTCCAGCGCCACGGTGATGCGGTAATACGGCTCGCCCTGCTGTGCGTTGCCGATAAGCGCACCCAGCTCGCCACTGCTCAATGCGCTGCGGCTGATACGCGCCACCCGCCCCTGCTGATGGCCGAACTTCTGGTACGGAAACGCCTGATAACGCAGCAGCACGGTGTCGCCGGGGGCAATAAAGCCGATGGCACGGCTGGGGACGAGCAGTTCGGCTTCCAGCTTTCCATCGCCCGGCAGCAGACTCAGCAGTGGTTGCCCCGCTTGCACGGCCTGGCCCGGCTTGACCACTTGCGTGGCGACCACGCCACCCACCGGGGCTTTGACCAATAGCGCGCCGCTGGCTTGGGTTTGCAAGCGCTCCTGTTCCAGTTGCGCCAGTTCGCGCTGATAACCGGCTGCGCTGGCCTGCCGTTGGCCGGGCAACTCGTGCTGGGCCTGTTGCAGTTGCGCCAGCAACCGGCGGGTGCCGATGGCCTGCCGTTGCAGGGATTGCATTTGCCCGGTGTAGTCCAGCACCAGCGCTTCCTGCTGCTTGATTTGCAGAGTGCTCACGTATTGGCCGCCTTCCAGCCGGCGCAGGCGCTCCAAGGTTTCGCTGGCGATGCGGATTTGTTGTTGGCGGGTAGCCACTTCCGCTTCGATCTGCACCAGTTCGCTTTGCGCCACCGCCAGTTGCCGGGCGACGCCTTCGGCTTGTGCCCGCAATTGCGCATGCTGGGCTTGTTGGGTGGCGAACAAACCGTCTTGCCGTTGTTGCAGGTGCTGCTCCAACGCGGCTTGGGTATCGCCGCTGCCCTGCGTGGCGCGCGGCACCGTAACCAGCGCGAGCGTGCCGCCCGCTGCCACCTGCCCGCCTTCGGTCACGTCCAATCGCGTTACCACCCCGCTGGCCGGGGCCACCACGGTCGCCAGCCCTTGGGTAGGCACCAGTTGCCCGGTGACGGTGGAGCGGCGGGTGTAAGTGCCCAAGGTGACGAACAACACGATGGCAGCGGCAGCCACCACCGCCATTGCTGTCAGCACCCAAAGCCGTAGCGGTTGCGCCAACGAAATACCGCCCAGCCAACTGCTGCGGCGGGCTTGCAATACTTCATGGCGGAACAACGGCTGCGACATCTCGGCCCCATGACATCGTTGTCTGTACGGGCCGAATGTTTCTTGCCGTGAAGCCCGCGTCAAGTGCGTGGCGCGTCAGTTCCGCTTGCATTGCAAGTCTGCGCCCAACGGCCACAAGGGCTTGCAGGCAAGTGCAATTGATACTGACAAGATTTTTCAGCGGCAGCATTGCCTCCGCAATGTGCATATGCCGAAAAATAATCAGCAGATTGGAGACAACGATGGACAAAGCTTCGCATCCATCGCCAATAATCCGGCGGTACCCAAAGGGATACGGCCGTGGAACCGACAACAGGCCTGGGCACAAGAATCCGCATTGCCCGGCAGCGGAAACAGATGACGCAGGCCAAGCTGGCCGCGGCACTCAAGGTCAGCCGTGGAGCGGTGGGCAATTGGGAAAGCGCCGCTACGCTGCCCAGCAGCGCGCGCCTGCTCGCCATCGCCGCTGCCACCAAAGTGCCGCTGGAATGGCTGGCGACGGGGCAAGGCGAGGCTGCGCCCGCATCACCGTACCCCACGCCCGCCAAGCCAGTGGCCGACCCAAACGAGCAGCGCTTGCTGCATGCCTTCCGCAATTGCAGCCAGAGCACCCGCAGGTTGGTGTTGAAGATGCTGGAAACACGCGCCTGAGCTTTCGCGCTCGCTGCGGAGGCCGCCGGGATCGACAGCCGATGCGGCACAATACCGGCGGCACGTTCAGGGGAATGCAAATGGAAGCGTGGAGGGAAGACCAGCTCAACGCGCTGCTTGCGCCCGACGAACAGGAAGACATGTTCGCCATGGTCGCGCGGCTGGCGCGGGGATTGGGCTTCGAGCATTGCGCCTATGGCATGCGCGCGCCGTTCGCAGTGGCGCAGGGGGAAATCGTGATGCTCAACGATTACCCGCTGGCGTGGCAGCAGCGCTACAGCGGCAACGATTACCTGAAGGTCGATCCCACGGTGCAGCGGGGTGCGGCTTCGCTTGATGCCTTCGTCTGGTCGAACACCGGCAATTCCTGCGATGTCGCAGCCGGGTTCTGGGAGGATTCGCGCCAGCACGGCATCGACTGCGGCGTGTCACTACCAGCCCTGGCCGCCAACAGTGTGCGTGGCATGTTGAGCGTGAGCCGTGGCGGCGGCGCACTGGACGAAAGCGAGATGCGCCAGAACTGGACCAAGCTGGTGTGGCTGGGGCAGGTGGCACACCACGGGCTGACCCGGCAGTTGCTGCGGAACCGACGCGCGTCGGTAGCCGCCGCCCTGAGCGGGCGCGAGAAGGAGGTACTGCGCTGGGTGGCCGAGGGCCTGACCAACCAGCAGATCGCCGAGCGCACCGGCATCGTCGAGCGCACGGTGAATTTCCATCTGAACCGCGCGATGGGGAAGCTGGAGGTGGGTAATCGCACGGCAACAGCGGTGCGCGCGGTGGTGTTGGGGGTGGTGGCCTGATCTCGGGCTTGTGTGGGCCGGGGTTGCATCCCCGGCGCTCCATCAGTCATGACGTCGGAGCATGGCTTGGGGGAATCTCTGATACCGGAGCATTTCCGGCTCCGTTTCCCCTCACCCCAACCCCTCTCCCGCAGGGAGAGGGGTTGAAAGCGGTATTGCTGCACAATCACTGCGGCCGGCTCAGCCGCCGCGTTCGGCGTCCATCTGCTTGCGGATCTGCGCATCGACCGCGGCAATGGCGGTCATGTTGAGGATGCGGCGGGCGCTGGCGCTGCTGGTGAGGATATGCACCGGCTTGGAGGTACCCATCAGGATCGGGCCGATCGCCACGCCGTCGGTGAACACGCGCACCAGGTTGTAGGCGATGTTGGCCGCTTCCAGGTTCGGCAGCACGAACAGGTTGGCTCGGCCCTTGAGGCTGCTGTTGGGCAGCAGCTTCTCGCGCAGCGCCTCGTCCCAGGCGGTGTCACCCTGCATTTCGCCGTCCACGTTCAGCCGCGGGTTGCGCTTGAGCAGCTGCTCGCGCACCTGGCGCATCTTCTGCGCATCCCTGGAGTCATGGCTGCCGAAATTGGAGTGCGACAGCAGCGCCACCTTCGGCTCGATGCCGAACAACTTCATGCGGTAGGCGGCCTGCAACGTGGATTCGACGATCTGCTCGACGCTGGGGTCTTCCTGCACGTGGGTATCGACGAAGAAGAACACGCCCTGCGAGTTGATCACGCCGGTCATCGCCGAGGTCGAGCTGACCCGTGGTTCCAGCGGAATCACGCTGCGCACGTAGCCCAGCTTCTTGTGGAAACGGCCGACCACGCCGCTGAGCATGGCGTCAGCCTCGCCGCGAGCCACCATCACCGCGGCGATCAGCGTCGGGCGCGAGCGCAGCAGGTTCTTGGCCGCCGCCACGGTGACGCCGCGGCGGCCGGTCAGGCCGTGGTAGTACTGCCAGTAGTCGTTGAAGCGCGGGTCGTCGTTGATGTTGGTGATTTCGAAATCGACACCCGGCTTCATCCGCAGGCCCATGCGCTCGATCCGCGCTTCGATCACGTCCGGGCGACCGATCAGGATCGGGAAGGCCACGCCTTCGTCGATCACGTTCTGCACCGCGCGCAGCACCACTTCTTCCTCGCCCTCGGCATAGGCCACGCGCTGCTTGTCCGTGCGCGCTTGGTCGTGCACCGGCTTCATCAGCAGGCTGGTGCGGTAGACGAACTGCGCCAGCTTCTGCCGGTAGCCGTCCATGTCGGCGATCGGCCGGCTGGCCACGCCCGAATCCATCGCCGCCTGGGCAACGGCCGAGGACAGCTCCACCAGCAGGCGGCGGTCGAACGGGCGCGGAATCAAATAGTCACGGCCGAAGCTCGGGGTCTCGCCGCCGTAGGCCGCGCCGAGGTCGGAGGCCTCCTTGCGCGCCAGCGCGGCAATCGCGCGCACGCAGGCAATCTTCATCTCCTCGTTGATGATGGTCGCGCCCACGTCCAGCGCACCGCGGAACAGGTACGGGAAGCACAGCGCGTTGTTGACCTGGTTCGGGTAGTCCGAGCGGCCGGTGCCGATGATGGCGTCGGCACGCACTTCGCGCACCAGCTCCGGCATGATTTCCGGGGTCGGGTTGGCCAGCGCGAAGATCACCGGGTCGCGGGCCATGCTGCGCACCATGTCGGCGCTGAGGATGCCCGGCGCCGACAGGCCGAGGAAGATGTCCGCGCCCTCCACGACTTCGGCCAGGGTGCGGATGTCGGTGTCGCGCGCGTAGCGGGCCTTCTCCGGGTCCAGGCCGGGGCGGCCAGTGTGGATCACGCCGTCGCGGTCATAGGCCAGCACGTTCTCCGGCTTCACCCCCAGCGACACCAGCATGTTCACGCAGGAAATGCCGGCCGCGCCCATGCCGGTGGTGGCGACCTTGACCTCATCGATCTTCTTGCCGGTGATGTCCAGCGCGTTGAGGATGGCCGCGCCGACGATGATCGCGGTGCCGTGCTGGTCGTCGTGGAACACCGGGATGTTCATGCGCTCGCGCAGCTTGCGCTCGACCACGAAGCATTCCGGCGCCTTGATGTCCTCCAGGTTGATGCCGCCGAAGGTCGGCTCCAGCGAGGCGATGATGTCGATCAGCTTGTCCGGGTCGTTCTCGTCGATCTCGATGTCGAACACATCGATGCCGGCGAACTTCTGGAACAGCACGCCCTTGCCTTCCATGACCGGCTTCCCGGCCAGCGGGCCGATGTTGCCCAGGCCCAGCACCGCGGTGCCGTTGGAGATCACCGCCACCAGGTTGCCGCGCGCGGTCAGCTCGCTGGCCTGCTGCGGATCGGCGACGATCGCCTCGCAGGCATAAGCCACCCCCGGCGAGTACGCCAGCGACAGGTCACGCTGGGTCAGCATCGGCTTGGTCGCCGCTACCCGGATCTTCCCCGGCGGCGACATGCGGTGGTAGTCGAGGGCGGCCTGTTTGAAATCTTCTTTGGACATTGACGTCAGCGGCTGAATGGGCAATGGCGGGACGCAGGATGATACCCCCGTTGACTGAGCGGGACCTGTGGCAGTCATGTTGCAAACGCACAATCCGGGGGCGCATGTCATCGCCGTGACCACAACTTGTCTCGCCGATGCAGTGATGTGTCATCCGTCGTTGATCGGCGGCGGCGGCGGGCTCGTGGCCAGCGCTCGCCCGCGCGAGGCCGGGCAGATGCAGGTTTCCCAACGACACAATCCATTGCAAACCATTGCAAAGAAAATAATTTTCATAAATCGTCGATCCGTGCTACATAGTCATCTTCCGGGAAAGCAGCGCACGGTAAAATGCAAGGCACGTTCACGATGGAAAATTACTTTCAAATGGATCAACCGCTGCATGGCAAGGGGCTGCCGGCCGGCGGTCCGTGGACCCCTTCGTCCATCGCCGCGGCGGGCTGGTCCATCCTCGCCGAGGGCATCAGCCTGCCGGTCGCGGTGCTGGAAGAACCGTCGCTGCGCCACAACCTGGAATGGATGCGCCGCTTCACCGCCGCCTATGGCGTGCAACTGGCGCCGCACGGCAAGACCACGATGAGCCCGGCGCTGTTCCACATGCAGCTCGACGCCGGCGCCTGGGGCATCACCCTGGCTACCGCGCCGCAGACGGTGGCGGCCTTCGAACACGGCGTGCGCCGCGTGTTGCTGGCGAACCAGTTGGTCGGCAAGGGCAATTTCGAATTGATCGCCGATTTGCAAGCGCGCGAGGCCGGGTTCTGGTTCGCCTGCGTGGTTGATTCGGCCGACAGCGTGGCCGCGCTGGGGCGGTATTTCGCTGCGCGCGGGCAGTGCATCAAGCTGCTGCTGGAAATCGGCGTCGCAGGCGGCCGCACCGGCGTACGCGACGAGACACAGGCGCGTGCGGTACTGGAGGAAATCGCGCGCTGGCCGGATGCGGTCGCGCTGGTTGGCGTTGAAGTCTATGAAGGCGTGGCGAAAGATGAAGCCAGCGTGCGCGCAGTATTGCAGCGCACGCTGGCGCAGTGGCGCGCGATCCGCGCTGCCGGCGGTTTCGCACAGTTGCCAGCGATCCTGTCCGGCGCCGGCTCGGCGTGGTTCGACGTGGTCGCCGAGGAATTCGCCGCGCTGTCCGGCGACGCCGATGCGCAGGTGGTGCTGCGCCCCGGCTGCTACCTCACCCACGACGTCGGCATCTACCGCCAGGCCGCCGCGCGTATCCACGCAGGCAACCCGGTCGCGCGCGACATGGGCGAAAGCCTGCGCCCGGCGCTGCGGCTGTGGGCCTGCGTGCAGTCGCGGCCGGAACCGGGCAAGGCGATCGTCGCGCTGGGCAAACGCGATGCCGCGTTCGACGCCGGCTTCCCGGTGCCGGCATTGCACCATCGCCCCGGCGACGCCGCGCCGAACGCCGCGCCCGCACACTGGCAGGTCACCGCGATGATGGACCAGCACGCCTTCCTCGAAGTGCACGCCGACGACGACCTGCGCGTGGGCGACCTGCTGTGCTTCGACATCTCCCACCCGTGCCTGACCTTCGACAAGTGGCGCCACCTGCTGGTGGTCGATGCCGCGCAGCGCGTCGTCGGTGCGGTGGCCACATGTTTCTGAGGCGACCCTCAGCCGGTCATTCCCGCGCAGGCGGGAATCTCTTTGGCTTTTACTGCTCCGTAATGAAAGGCAGGAGCGATTCCCGCCTACGCGGGAATGACGGTCATAACAGGCTGGAAAATTCCGACGAAACCAGCGATTCACGCCTGCGCGGGAATGACGGGCCGGAAACCCGGAGCCTGCCCGCATGAGCGACGGAAACCTGCTGCTGGTCTATGCAGTGCTGTCGATCCTGGCGCTGATCGTGCTGATCGCGCGCTTCCGGCTCAACCCTTTCATCAGCGTCACCGTGGTGTCGGTGGGGCTGGCGCTGCTGGCCGGCATGCCGGCGCCGGAAATCCTGCCGGCCTACGAGCAGGGCGTGGGCAAGACGCTGGGGCACATCGCGCTGATCGTGGCGCTGGGCACCATGCTCGGCAAGATGATGGCCGAGTCCGGCGGCGCCGAGCGCATCGCACGCACGCTGATCGCCCGCTTCGGCACCAAAAACGTGCATTGGGCGATGATGCTGGTCGCCTTCTGCATCGGCCTGCCGATCTTCTTCGAGGTCGGCTTCGTGTTGCTGATCCCGATCGTGCTCAACGTCGCCCGCCGCACCGGCGTGCCGCTGCTGCTGGTGGGCCTGCCGATGGTGGCCGGGCTGTCGGTGGTACACGGGCTGGTGCCGCCGCACCCGGCAGCGATGCTCGCGGTAACCGCCTACCAGGCCGACGTCGGCCGCACCGTGTTCTACGCCTTGCTGGTGGGCCTGCCCACTGCGGCACTGGCCGGGCCGCTGTTTGCCAGGTTCGTCGCACCGCGGGTGAAGCTGCCGGCGCACAACCCGATGGAAGCGGCACTGCTGAACGAAGGCCACAACCATGTTCCCGACGAACAACTGCCTGGCTTCGGCATCACCCTTTCCACCTTGATGCTGCCGGTGGCGCTGATGTTGCTGGGCGGCTGGGCCGACCAGATCGCCACGCCCGGCTCGCCGCTCAACCACGGCCTGCGCTTCATCGGCCACTCGGTGGTGGCGCTGCTGCTGGCCACCTTGCTGAGCTTCGTCACCCTGGGCCTGATGCGCGGTTTCAGCCGCGAGCAGATATTGAAGTTCTCGCAGGAATGCCTGGCGCCGACCGCCGCCATCACCCTGCTGGTTGGCGCCGGCGGCGGCCTCAACGGCATCCTCGTGCATACCGGCGTGGCCGCGGAAATCATCAACCTGTCGCAGCGCTTCGAACTGTCACCGCTGCTGATGGGCTGGACGATGGCCGCGCTGATGCGCGTGGCCACCGGCTCGGCGACGGTGGCGATGACCACCGCCTCGGGCATCGTCGCGCCCATCGCCGCCGCCACCGGCTACCCGCACCCCGAACTGCTGGTGCTGGCCACCGGCGCCGGCTCGGTGGTGCTGTCCCACGTCAACGACGGCGGCTTCTGGCTGGTGAAGGAGTACTTCAACATGTCCGTGGCCCAGACCTTCAAGACCTGGACCGTGCTGGAAACCCTGATCTCCGTCACCGCGCTGCTGCTGGTGATGGCCCTGGCCACCGTGCTCTGAAACCGAAGAATCCCACCATGTTCGACATCGTCTACGAACTGCGCCAACGGCAGCACGAATTCAGCCCGGTCGAGGCGCGCATCGCCAGCACCATCCTCGCCGACGTCGACGCCGCCGCCCAATACGGTGTGACCGAACTGGCCGAGCGCGCCGGGGTCAGCGCCGCGGCGATCTCGCGCTTCGCCAAGGCGCTGGGCTGCGAGCACGTGCGCGAACTGCGCGCGCGGCTGGCCTCGGCCAGCGCGGTCGGCAAGCGCTTCCTCGAACAGCAGAACGCACCGCCGGTATCGGCGCTGTTCGCGCAGATCTGCGACGACATCCACACCTGCCTGCAGCACAACCTGGCCGGCCTCGACGAAGAGGTGGTACAGCAACTGGCCGACGCCATCTGCCAGGCGCGGCGCATCCACGTGTTCGGCATCGGCGGCTGCTCGACGGTGTTCGCGCAGGAAATGCAGAACCGGCTGATGCGCTTCGGCCTGCCCATCATCGCCTGCAACGACGCGGTGGTGATGAAGATGACCGCCGCCATCGCCGGTCCACAGGACCTGGTGCTGGCGCTGTCGGTCAGCGGCATCACTCCGGAGGTGATCTCGGCGGTGGAGATCGCCCGCAGCTACGGCGCGCGCGTTGGTGCCATCACCCGTGCCGGCACGCCGCTGGCGGCGTTGAGCGACTGGCTGCTGCCGATCAGCATCGAGGAGACCGATTTCGTGTTCAAACCCTCCGCCTCGCGCTACGCGATGATGCTGGCCATCGACGTGCTGGCCACCACCACCGCGCTCAACGGCGCCGGCGACAACCACGAGCACCTGCGCCGCATCAAGCTGGCGCTGGACCGCTACCGCGGCGGCGACTCGCGCCTGCCGCTGGGCGACTGAACGGATGTACGACGTACTGATCCGCAACGCGCTGGTGCTCGACGGCAGCGACCGGCCCGGCACGCACGGCGACGTCGGCGTGAACGATGGCCGCATCGTCGCGGTTGGCGTGCTGGCCGGCGAAGCGGCGCAGGTCATTGACGCCGCCGGCCGCGCGCTGGCGCCGGGCTTCATCGACGTGCACACCCACGACGATCTGGAAGTGATCCGCAACCCCGGCATGGCCAGCAAGCTGTCGCAGGGCGTTACCACGGTGGTGGTTGGCAACTGCGGCATCAGCGCCAGCCCGGTGCGCATCCGCAATGAAGTGCCCGACCCGATGAACCTGCTCGGCGATGCCGGCGACTTCCGTTACCCGGACTTCGCCAGCTATCGCCGCGCGGTGGAAACGACACGGCCGGCGGTGAACGTGGCCGCGCTGGTCGGCCACACCGCGCTGCGCCAGAACCACATGGACCGGCTCGACCGCGCCGCCACCGCCGAGGAAATCGCCGCGATGCGCGCGCAATTGCGCGAAAGCCTGCAACAGGGCGCACTCGGCCTGAGCAGCGGCCTGGCCTATGGCTCGGCCTTCCACGCACCGTCTGCGGAAGTGGCCGAACTGGCGCGCGAACTGCCGGCCGGCGGCCTGTACGCCAGCCACCTGCGCGACGAGTTCGCCGGCATCCTCGACGCGATGGAGGAAGCCTTCGCCGCCGCGCGCGCGCCACGCGCCGCAGTGCGTATCTCGCACGTCAAATGCGCCGGCATCGACAACTGGGGCCGCAGCCGCGAAGTACTGCGCCATCTGGACGATGCCGCGCATACGCAGGACGTGGCCTGCGATTGCTACCCGTATGCGGCCAGCGCCTCGACCCTGGACCTCAAGCAGGTCACCGACGCCTACGACATCCTCATCACCTGGTCCGAACCGGAACCGGCGCAGGGCGGGCGCCTGCTGGCCGACATCGCCGCCGACTGGGGCGTGCCGCTGCTGGACGCGGCGATGCGCCTGCAGCCGGCCGGCGCGGTCTACCACTGCATGGACGAAGCCGACGTGCGCCGCTTCCTGCTGCACCCGCTGACGATGATCGGCTCGGACGGCCTGCCGCGCGACCCGCGCCCGCACCCGCGGCTGTGGGGCACCTTCCCGCGGGTACTGGGCCACTACGCGCGCGACGAGAAGTTGTTCCCGCTGCACACCGCCGTGCACAAGATGACCGGCCTGCCGGCCACCCGCTTCGCGCTGGGCGCGCGCGGTTTCATCCGTGCCGGCGGCTGCGCCGACCTGGTGCTGTTCGACCCGGCGCGGGTACGCGACATGGCCAGCTTCCACGACCCGGTGCGTGCCGCCGAGGGCATCGACGCGGTATGGGTCAACGGAAGGCTGGCTTATGACGGCCGCGAGGTGGTGGCACGCTCGGGGCAGTTCATCGCACCGACCAACTGAAGCCCCTCTCCCTAAGGGAGAGGGGCTGGGGTGAGGGTACGGGGCGAAGCCTCATCCGCCCCTTCGGGGCACCTGCATTCGGCACATCCCTATGCCTCACCTCACCCTTCGGGCGGCTTCGCCGTGCAGCTTGGCAATCCTGCCAAGCTGTCTCCCGATGGGAGAAGGGAAAGCCACTCCCCCATCAACACACAAAGGAAACCCCATGACCGACATCAAACGTTACGGCGCCGAAGGCGGCATCGGCCAGGGCAGGCAGCACATGCCGTTCTCGCGCGCGGTCGAGGCCGACGGCTGGCTGCACGTGTCCGGGCAGGTGCCGATGCGCGATGGCGAACTGGCCGGCGGCACCGTCACCGAGCAGGCGCACGTGGCCATCGGCAACCTGCTGGCGATCCTCGCCGAGGCTGGCTACGGCCCTGAGCACGTCGTGCGCTGCGGCGTGTGGCTGGACGACGCCCGCGACTTCGCCGCCTTCAATGGCGTGTTCAAGCACTACTTCGGCGAACACCCACCGGCCCGTGCCTGCGTGGAAAGCCGCATGGTGGTGGATTGCAAGGTCGAGGTGGATTGCATCGCCTGGAAGCGGCCGCAACGCTGACCGTCGGCGGGCGCTGCCGGCGACGGCCGGCCGATAGCGCTATAGCATGATGACGATGGCCCAATATTTGCCGCTTCTGGCCGATACTCCCGGCATGGCGCGCCCAACTTCCTGCTTCGTCCTGCTCCTGCTGCTGTTCGCCGTGCCGTTGCACGCGGCCGAGCGGCTGTCGGCCGTGGTCCGCGACCTGCACGTCAACGGCTCCGGCAGCCCCGAGGCAACGGTGGCGCGGCTGCAGGCGGTGCAGGACCGCCCCGGCACCGACGCGCCGCTGGAACGGCGCCGGCTCTATCACGCCAGCGTCGGCTGGGTTGCCAGCATGGAGCGCAACAACTCGCTGGCGCAGCAGATGGAACAGTCGCTGGCGCAACTGCAGGCGATGACCAGGGACGAGGACTGCCGGCGCTGCCGACTCGACATCCTGCTGACGCGGGCGCAAGCGGCGCTCACGCAGCGCGATATTCCCGCAGCCGCGCTGTTTTTCGCCGATATCCCGCCACTGGAGGCCAGCGCCACCACGGAGCAAAAGCAGCGGCTGCATTTCCTGCACACCCGTTTGTACCGCTTCCAGGGGCATTTCGACCGTGGTATCGCCGAGGCCATCCCGGCCATCGAGCTGGCCGAACAACTGGGCCATACCGCCGACCACATCAACGCCCTGAACCAGTTGCTCATCCTCAACAGCTACCTCGGGCTGAACGAGCGCGCCGAGGCCATCGGACAACAGGCCTACGCGCTGGCCGAGCGGCTCGGCAACCGGCGGATCATGGCCGAAATCCAGCTCAGCATCGGCTTCAGCTACGTCCGCAGCGAACAGGATGCCCAGCAGTTGCAGGCCTACAACCGCGTACTGGCGATCACCGAGGGCGACGACAGCCTCGGCACCACCCGCTCCATCGCCCTGTCCAACATCGCCGACTACTGGTTGCGCCAGTCCGACTGGCCGCGGGCGCTGGAATACGCCGACCGCTCGGTGGAACTGTCGCGCCGCCGCAATGACCCGGTCACCCGGGTCTACGCCCTGACCAACCGCGGTGTGGCGCGCGCCCACTTGGGCGAAGTGGCTGCCGGCATTGCCGACGTGCAGGAAGCCATCGCCGACGCCACCCGGCTGGGCCTGCACGGCGACATTGTCGGCATCGGCCAGGAACTGGTCGGCATCCACGAGCGTGCCGGCGACTACAAGGCGGCGTTCGAAACATTGCGCGACATCGAGCAGCAACAGCAGGAAATCACCCGCCAGAGCCGCAGCAAGGCCTTGCTGGAATTGCAGGAAAAATATTCGGCCGAAAACCGCCAGCGCGAGATCGAGCGGCTGGCCGATGCCAACCGTCTCAAGGAAGCCAAACTGTCCGCGCAAACCTGGCGGCAACGCATGTGGGCGGCGCTGGCGCTGGTGCTGGCCCTGGCAGCGGTGATGCTGGCGCAATGGCTGGCGCGCAGCCGCCAGACCAACCGTCGCCTGTCCGGCGACGTGGCGACGCTGGCCGCGCAATCCCTGCACGATCCGCTGACCGGCCTGTTCAACCGTCGCCGCGGGCAGGCGCTGCTGGAACAGTACGACCGTGCCATGCACAAGGCCCGGCACGGGGCCGCGCCGGCGCCGGTGTTCGGGCTGCTCCTGCTCGACCTCGACCACTTCAAGCGCGTCAACGACACCTACGGCCATGCCTTCGGCGACGGCGTGCTGGTGGAAGTGGCGCAACGCCTGTCGCGGCTGCGGCGTACCCACGATGCGGTGATGCGCTGGGGTGGCGAGGAGTTCCTGTTGCTGCTGCCCGACGTGCGCGCCGATGCGTTGCCGGCGCTGGCCGAGCGGATCTTGCAGGCCATTGGCGATGCACCGATCGACATCGATGGCAACACGCTCCGGGTCACCGCGTCGCTGGGCTGCCTGGTTGCGCCATTCGGCGCCAATACCGACACCGCCACCCTGCTGGAACTGGCCGATCAGGCGCTCTACCAGGCCAAGGCCGGCGGCCGCAACCGCGCCATCTGCGTCCACGCCCACGCCGCCGACACCGTCGCTCTCGCCCCCGGCGAAACCCTGGTGACCGCCGTCGCCGACGGCCGCCTGCATCTGCAAACCATCCCCGGCCCGTAACCGTAAACCTCGGTGCACCGCAGCGGCTAAGCCATCGGCTCCATGCCCACCCGGTCCATGCGAATGCGGTTGGCGAACAGCGAGAACGCCAGCGCGCCAGCCAGGCCGTTGGCACGCTGCAACCACGGCGGCAACCAGCGCGGCGGCGCCAGCACCCCGGCCTCGAACAACGGCGCCAGTGCCTGCGCATCGCCCAGCGTCATCTTGCCGGCGAACAGCCAGTGGCAGGTCTTCAATTTCTCGTCGCGCAGCATCTGCCGGAAAAAGGTATGCACCGACACCAGCCCACACAGGTACACCGTGTCCTTGTTGAAGGCACCGCCACCGCATACAGGCACGCCACGGAACACGCGCTGGGACGAAGCGAAGCTTTCCTCCGCAGTCTGCCCGGCCTCGCGGAAATAGCGGAATACCGTGATGAAATCGGCACCGTCGCGCGCCATCGCGATGGCCTCGATGCGCAGGCTGACGCGCTTCAGGCGCTGGATGTCGATGCTGCCGGTGATCTGCTCGGCAAACGTCGCCAGCCCTTCCTGGGTAGCGGTGGTGCGCGGCGAGGACAGCGCCAGGCTCGGCAGTACCTGCTGTGCGCGGCCATTGAGCGCGGTCAACGAATGCACCAGCGCCTCATGGTGGAACAACTGCGCACGGTCATAGACGCTGAAACCGGCACCGCTGCGCAGGCGGATGCGGGTGGCGCCGGCAGCGGCCTTGGCCACCAGCGCCGGGTCCAGCTCCACGTTGATGATGCGGGCGTCGAAGAAATCGTCGAGGTCGTTCTGCAACTGCAATTGCAGCGCCACCGCCGACACCGGCACCTGTTCCTCCGGCGCCAGCAGCTCGTGGTCCAGTTCCTGCGCGATGTCGATGAAATGCCGCGCCGCCTCGCACGTGGTCGGGCCGTTGCCGGGCATCGGCTGCTGCGGGGTGCCGTACAACTGCGCCGACAACGCATCCACCTGCTGCGTCCCCAGTGCTTCCAGCAAGCGCGCGGCCAGCTCCCAGCTCTGCACCGAGTCGCGCAAATAACACCCCAATGGATGCGAGGGATCGGCAGCATCGGCAATCGCAGCCAATTCGCGCCGCGCATCGGTGAAATCGTGCTTCGGGTACGTCACCTGCGGCAGCACCGGGTTGCCACGCGCCACACTTTCGAGGAACGGTGCCTGGGTCGATGCCGGCCAACTGGTCAGGGTCAGCAGCTTGATGCCGCGCACCGCCCGCACCAAGCGGGCATCGAGCGCGGCGTGGTGGGCGATGGCAGGGTCAAGGGGAAGGCGGGCAGGGGTGACCATCCACGCACCTTAACAACTCCGCTTCGACATCAGCGGCAGTGCCGGCTACCGGCCGGCATTGCTCCGCTCAGCGCCGCTTCGATTTTCCCGCCGGCCGCCACTGCGCGCCACGTCCGGCAGTCTTGCGCTCACCGGCCTGTTCGGCCTGCCGCTGCGCCAGCTTGGCGGCGGCTGCGGCCACTTCTTCGCGCAACTTGAAGTAGTGCAGCAAGCGGCTTTCGTCGATCTCGTCGCGCTCGATCGCCGCACGCACCGCGCAGCCGGGTTCGTGCTGGTGCGAACAGTCGCGGAACTTGCACTGTTCGGTCAGCGCCTCAATGTCGGCGAAGCCGCCTTCGGCCAGGGTTTCCTCGCCGGTGGGCTTGAGCTCGCGCATCCCCGGGGTGTCGATCAGGCAGGCGCCGGCCGGCAGCGGCAACAGCGCGCGGTGGGTGGTGGTGTGGCGGCCGCGCGAATCGCTGCCGCGCACCGCGCCGGTCTTCATCCGGTCGTGCCCAAGCAGGGTATTGGTCAAGGTGGACTTGCCGGCGCCGGAGGAACCCACCAGCACCACGGTCCGGCCCGGCCCCAGCCACGGCGCCAGCGCGGCGGCACTGGCCGGGTCCTTGCCATTGATCGCCAGCAGCGGGATGCCCTGCACCGCCAGGTCCTCCAGCACCGCCAGCGCATCTTCGCCGTACTCGGTCTGGTCGGCCTTGGTCAGCACCACCACCGGCGCGGCACCACCGCTGCCGGCCAGCATCAGGTAGCGCTCGATGCGGCGCGGGTTGAAGTCCGCATCCAGCCCGCAGACGATGAACACCGTGTCGATGTTGGCCGCGATCACCTGCTGATGGTAATGCTCGCCGGCCGCACCGCGCTTGATCGAGCTGCGCCGCGGCAACAGCGCGACGATGCGCGACTCCTCCAGCAGCACCCAGTCGCCCACCGCCGCGCGTTCGTGGCTGGGAAAGCGCGGTCGCTGCCATTCCGGCAGCGACTCGGCCTTGCGCGCGACATCGGCGGCATCGGCCACCACGTAGCCGGAGCGGTGCTGCTCGACCACCCGCGCCGGCCGCGCCGAGGGATGTGCGGCGAAGACGGCCTGCCATGCCGCATCTTCCGCCGGGCCGGGCCAGGGCCAGCCGATGGGGCGCAGGAGAGTGAAGTCGATCGGGTCGGTCATCCGCGCATTCTAAGGAGTGAGTGAAGAGGCGTGAGGAACGAGAGAGAAGCGAAGGACAAGAGTCGGGATTTTCGGCCCTTGCTCCTGCCTTTACTCGCTCCTCGTTCCCCCTCCATTCGTTCCTTGCCTCCCCTCCCCCGCAGCGCAGCAATTCCGCTACCATGCGGCTTCCACGCCTGTACGGCCCCGCGCAAATGTCAAGCCCCCAACCGCTACCCACCCGCGAACGCCTGTCCGAAGTGCGCTACGAAATCCGTGGCGAGCTGGCCCGACGAGCGCGCGAGCTGGAAGCGCAAGGGCGCAAGCTGATCAAGCTCAACATCGGCAACCCCGGCAATTTCGGCTTTCGTGCGCCCGAACACCTGCAGCACGCCATCGCCGACGACATGGGCCGCACCGATCCCTACACCCACCAACAGGGCCTGCCGGTGGCGCGCGAAGCCATCGCCGCGGCCTATGCCCGGCGCGGCATGCCTGACGCGCAGGCCGAGCGCGTGTTCGTCGGCAACGGCGTGTCCGAGCTGATCGACCTGTCGCTGCGCGCCCTGCTCAACCCCGGCGACGAAGTGCTGGTGCCCTCGCCTGACTACCCGCTGTGGTCGGCCGCCACCATCCTCAACGACGGCCGCCCGGTCTATTACCGCTGCCGCCCCGAGAACGGCTTCCAGCCCGACCCGGTGGAAATCGAGACGCTGGTGTCTTCACGCACCCGCGCCATCGTGCTGATCAACCCCAACAACCCCAGCGGCGCCAGCTACCCGCGCGAGCTGCTGGAAAAGATCGTCGCCGTCGCCCGCCGCCACAACCTGCTGCTGCTGGTCGATGAAATCTACGACCAGATTCTTTACGACGGCGCCGCCTTCCAGCCGCTGGCGCCGCTGGCCGGCGACCACCCGTGCCTGACCTTCAGCGGCCTGAGCAAGGTGCACCGCGCCTGCGGCTGGCGCGTGGGCTGGATGCTGCTGTCCGGCAACGCCGCGCAACTGGGCGAATTCCGTGCCGCGCTGGACCTGCTCAGCGCACTGCGGCTGTGCGCCAACGTGCCCGGCCAGTACGCCATCGACGCGGCGGTCAACGGCCCGGACACCATCACCGCGCTGTGTTCGCCCGGCGGCCGCCTGTACGAAACCCGCCGCGCGGTGATCGACGCCTGCGCCGCCAGCGAACACCTGGAGCTGGTCGCACCGGCCGGCGCACTGTATGCCTTCCCGGCAGTAGTCGGGCCGGCTGCGCAGGGTTTCGACGACCACGAGTTCGCACTGGAGCTGATGAATGACGAAGGCGTGCTGGTCGTGCCCGGTTCCAGCTTCAACGTGCCCTATCGCCACCACTTCCGCGTGACCCTGCTGCCCGACGCCGGCACCATGCGCGACGTATTCGGCCGCATCGACCGCGTGCTCGCGCGCCGTGCCGAGCGGGTGACCAAGGTGGTGCCGCTGAAACCCCGCAGCGCGGTTGGCTGAGAAGCGAGGAACCAGTGAATAGCAACGAGGAACAAGTAAAGGCAACAGCAGCAGCCGAGGCTCCGGCTTCTACCCGTTCCTCGTTGCTCTCCACTCGTTCCTATCTCGCACTGGGCGACTCCTACACCATCGGCGAAGGCGTGCCGGCGGCAGGCACCTGGCCGTTCCTGCTGGCCGCAGCGCTGCGCGAGCGCGGCATCGCACTGGACGACCCGCAAGTGATCGCCACCACCGGCTGGACCACCGATGAGCTGGCCGCCGCCATCGACGCCGATCCACCGCAAGGGACGTTCGCGCTGGTGAGCCTGCTGGTCGGGGTCAACAACCAGTATCGCGGGCGGCCGCTGGCCGAGTATCGGCAGCAATTCGAGCAATTGCTGCAACGGGCGATCGCGCTGGCCGGCGAAAACGCGCTGCGGGTGCTGGTGCTGTCGATTCCCGACTGGGGCGTGACCCCGTTCGCGCAGGCACAGGAGCGCGATGCCACCACCATCGCGCGCGAGATCGACGACTTCAACGCCACCGCCCGCGCCTGCTGCGGCGACTACAACGTCGCCTTCGTCGACATCACCCCGGCCAGCCGCGAACACGGCGCCGCAGCGGCGATGCTGGTGGACGACGGCCTGCACCCTTCGGCGGCGATGTACCGCTTGTGGATGGAGCAGGCGTTGCCGGTGGCGACGGAACTGCTGCTGGCTGCTGCTCGCCCCTGAGCCGATAATGGTGTCCTCTGCCGCCCCGCCCGGGCTGGCGCCATGACGAGCGTTCCGTGAAAAAAACCTACCGCCTCGATATCGAAGGCAAGCACCCTGACCGCCTGCTGGAAGCCAGCAAGCACGACATCCGCAAATACATCAAGCGCGAGCGCGGCAAAGCATTGCCGGCGGGTGCCGATTTCTGGGACTTCGACAGCAAGGCTGGCATCGACGAAGCCGGTGCGCAGCCGTTGCCGTTGGCCGAACTGATCCGTGCGGTGGACGTGCTGGTCGCTGCCGGCAACAAGCAGTTCTACGTGGAAGTGCTGCGCAAGCCCGGCAAGCGCGCCCCGCGCCCGGCGGCCGAAGTGGCCGTGCCTGCGGAGAGTGACTTCGAGGATTGATCCCGGCCGCGCCGTGCAGGGCCGGTACGGTCAGTTGCCTGCCGCCGCCGCAGCGGCCGCACGCAACCGGTCTTTCCTGCTTGGCCGGCGGCCCTTGATGCCGCCGTTGCCATCGGCCGCCGCAAGTGCCGGCACGCTGCCTTCCTTCGGTTCGAAACCGGGAAGCACCACCGGTTCCTGCTGCAGGCCATGCCGCTTGCAGATCAGCCGCCAGTGCGCCAGCCCGGCGGCATCGATGAAACTCACCGCCAGGCCTTTCGCGCCGGCACGGCCGGTACGGCCGGTACGGCCGATACGATGCAGGTAGTCGGCGGCGGAGCGCGGCAACTCGTAGTTCACCACCACCGGCAAGCCGGCAATGTCGATGCCGCGCGCCGCCACGTCGGTCGCCACCAGCACCTGCAATTGGCCATCCTTGAATGCCTGCAGCGCGCGCACCCGACGGCCCTGCGACAGTTCGCCATGCAATGCCTGCACGTCGATGCCGCGCTTGCGCAGCACGCCGGCCAGGCGGTTGCCATCGCGGATGCTGCCGACGAACACCAGTACCTGCCGCCAGTGCGGATCATCCAGCAGCGACAACAGCAGTTGCTCACGGTGGCCGGCATCCACGCGGATGGCGCGTTGCTCGATATCCGGCTGCGACTGCGCGGCCACCTGCAAACGCCTCGGTGCACGCAGGCCGGCGGCGGCCAACGCCTCGGCCTGTTCGGGGAAAGTGGCCGAAAACAAGGCCGTTTGCCGCTGCGTGGGCAACTCGGCGAAGATCCGCCGCAGCTCTTCGCCAAAGCCCAGTTCCAGCAGGCGGTCGGCTTCGTCCAGCACCAGCAGTTGTACCTGCCGCAGTGACAGCGCGTTGTGCGCCAGCAGGTCGAGCAGGCGCCCGGGCGTGGCCACCACCGTGTCGGCTCCGCCACGCAACGCCATCATCTGCGGATTGATCGACACCCCGCCCACCGCGCACACCACCCGCGGTTGCCGTGGCAGCTCGCGGCCCAGCGTGGCGAACACGTCGGCCACCTGCAGTGCCAGTTCGCGCGTCGGCACCAGTACCAGTTGTCGCAGCAGCCTCGGCTTGCGCGGCGGCGCACCGGAAAAACGTTGCAGCGCCGGCAGCACGTAGGCCGCGGTCTTGCCGGAGCCGGTGGGTGCCAGCACCACCACGTCCTGCCCCGCCAGCAACACCGGCACCGCCTGCTGCTGGATCGGCGTGGGCGCGCCGTAGCCGGCCTGCTGCCACCCGCGCTGCAAGGCGGGCAACACGCCGGGGGATAAGCCAAGTGTGGAAAAAGGCATCGCGTGGCTCCGGGGCGCCGGCATGGCGGGGCGAGTCTACGCAGTTTCCGGCGGCAGCCGCGCCCGCAGGCCACGTGCCGCCATTTCCCGCAGTACCGCCTCGACGATGGCGACGTTGTGCCCATGCCCGGCACCTTCATGCAGCAGCACGATGGCACCGGGGCCAAGTTCGCCGGCAATGCGCGCCACCACGGTTTCGGGCATACAGCGTACGCCGTCGAAACCGCGCGCACTCCAACCCACCCGGGTCAACCCGTGCCTGCGCAACGCGGCGGCAACGAATGGGTTGGTCATGCCGACCACCGAGCGGTACCAGCGCGGCGGCGCACCGGTGATGGCTGCCAAGGCCTGCTGGCAATCGCCGATTTCCCGCGCCAGCGCCTGCGGGCCCAATGCCCAAAAGCGTGCCTGCGGATGCGAGTGGCTGTGATTGCCCAGCCCGTGGCCGCGCCGCAACACCTCACGCACCAGCTCCGGCCGCGCCGCCGCGCGCGCACCGACCATGAAGAACGTGGCGCGAGCGTCATGCCGGTCGAGCGCATCGAGGATGCCGAGGGTGTCGTCGGAAGGGCCATCGTCGATGGTCAGCCACACCGCCGGCCCGGCCACCCGCGCCAGCACCGGCGCATAGAAACGGCTGTTGGGCAGGAATACCGGCAGCAGGAACAGCGCGTGGCTGGCCAGCAGCAGCGGCAACCCCATCTTCCAGCCCAGCCACCACCAGAGCAGCGCCACCAGCCATTGCGACAACAGCAACCACGGCACCCAGCGCCAGGGGCGGACAGGGATGCGATGCAGGGTTCCCGTGGCAGTCATGCCCCATGATGCCATGCAGCGTAGAATCGCCTTCTGTCTTCGACTACTTCCGCGAGTTCACGATGTCCCTGGATCCCGCCCTGCGCACGCGCATCGAATCCCTCCTCGGTGCCAACCGCGCCGTCCTGTTCATGAAAGGCCAGCCGTCCATGCCGCAGTGCGGTTTTTCGGCCAAGGCCGTCGGCACGCTTCAGGATCTGGGCGTGGATTTCGCCCACGTCAACGTGCTGGCCGACCAGGAGATCCGCGAAGGCATCAAGCTCTATGGCGACTGGCCGACCATTCCGCAGTTGTACGTGGACGGCGAACTGGTCGGCGGCAGCGACATCATCATGCAGATGGCCGGCAGCGGTGAACTGAGCACGCTGCTCGGCCTCGCCGCCCCGGACCGTACCCCGCCTGCCATCACCATCACCCCGGCCGCGGTGGAAATGCTCAAGGGCGCGTTGGCCGACGCTCCCGGCGCCGCGCTGCAACTGGGCATCGACGCCAACTACCAGCCGAACTTCCAGTTGGCCCCGTTCGACGCCGACGCCATCGCCGCCGAATCCAACGGCCTGCGCGTGCAGTTCGACACCGCCAGCGCACGCCGCGCCAACGGCATCACCATCGACTGGGTGGACGACATCCGCGGCAAGGGCCTGGCCATCAACAACCCCAATGCGCCCAAGCCGGTGCAGGAACTGGACGTGCGCAGCGCCGACGACCAACTGCGCGCCGGCAGCCTGACCCTGGTGGACGTGCGCCCGGCCGACGAGCGCGCCATCGCCGCCATCAACGCCCCGTTCGAGACCTTCGACGGCGACAACCGCGCCAGGCTGGAAGCCCTGCCCAAGGACACCCCGCTGGCCTTCCTGTGCCACAAGGGCGGACGCAGCGCACAGGCCGCCGAAGAATTCCGCACGCTGGGCTTCACCCATGTTTCCAACGTCACCGGCGGCATCGACGCATGGGCACAGGACGTGGACAACGGCGTGCCACGTTACTGATTGCGGATACGTTCCTGCACCACTGGAAGCGCCGGCAAAAGCCGGCGTTTTCGTTTCGACAAAAAGAGCAGGCCAGGCTGCGTCCCCGGCGCTCTGCAGTCATGACCTCGGGACGTGGCCCGGACTTACCCGGCGAAACCGCCCTCGGCGAGAAAGTGCAGTTCCTCCGGCGTCGGTATCCGCCCCAGCACCGCATTGCGATGCGGGAAACGCCCGAAGCGACGGATGATGTCGCGGTGCAGCTCGGCAAAACGCAGGTATTCCAGGTCGCCGAGTACCTCGAACATCGCCACCGAGCGATCCTGATCCTGCAGGTTCTCCGAATGCTCGAACGGCAGGTAGATGAAGGCGCGCAACTGCGGCGTCAACTCGCGGTCCAGCCCTTCCTCGATGGTGCGCATGGCGTAGTGCCGAGCCAGCCCGTCGGTGGCGAAGGCATGTGCGGTGCCGCGGAAGCAATTGCGCGGAAATTGATCCAGCAGGATCTGCAATGCCAGCGCACCCTCGCCGCCGTGCAACCAGCCCTCGCAACCGCGCTCGGCGGCGGTGAAATGGGCATCGAGGAAGCGCAGGCGGAATTCGTCATCGAATGCGTCATCGCGGGCAAACCACCGCCGTGGCCCCGCCAAACGCCAGAATTCCACCACCGCCTGTGCTGCCTCCATCGCTATGCCTCTCGTCGCAGGGTTCCGGCCATCCGGTGCGCCGGCGCAGCTTAACCCGCGCGGGGTGCAAGGCGGGGTGAGGCCGCCGGGCCGGGACGCACCGCCACCGCCGTTTTCGGTTAGGGTTGTCGGCAGATACGAACCATCGGGGAATACCGGCCATGCGCATCGGGATCGTCGTGGATTCGGCCTGCGACTTGCCGGCCGATTTCATCAGGGAACACAACATCGTGCTGTTGCCGATCACCGTCCGCATCGGTGAGGCCGTACTGGCCGACCACCGCGAGGAAGACGCCACCCTCAACTTCCTGCATACCCACGTGGCCGAGCGCGGTGCCGAAGCCGAAACCATCCCCTACAGCGTCAACCAGATCCGCGACCTGTTCCTGGACCACCTGGTCATCGACTACGACCACGTGTTCTGCCTGACCATCACCAAGACCCGCAGCCCGATCCATGACAGCGCGCTGCAAGCCAGCTTCGCCATCCTCAATGAATACCGGCCGATCCGCCAGGCGGCCGGTCACAATTCACCATTCGCGCTGCGCGTGATCGACAGCCAGAACCTGTTTGCCGCGCAGGCGGTGACCGCGGTGGAAGCGGTGCGGCTGCGCGACGAGGGCGTCGGCGTGGCGCAGATGCGCGAGCAGTTGGAAAAACTCGCCGGCAACGTGCACGGCTACATGATCACCCGCGACCTGTACTACATCCGCGCCCGCGGGCGGCACAAGGGCGACCGCAGCGTCAGCCTGTTCAGCGCCGCCCTGGGCAGCGCACTGGACATCAAGCCGGTGCTGCATGGCCACCGTGGCGAAACCGCGCCGGTGGCCAAGATCAAGGGCTTCGACAACGCCGTGCAGCGCTTGTTCGACTTCGCCAGCCGGCGCGTGATCCACGGGCTGCTGACGCCGGTGGTGTGCATCAGCTACGGCGGCCCGCTGGACGAACTGCACGCCCTGCCCGGCTACGCCGGCCTGCGCGACACCTGCGGCGCCAAGGGCGTGCAACTGCTTGAAAGCGTGATGAGCCTGACCGGCATGGTCAACGTCGGCAAGGGCGCGGTGACGGTAGGTTTCGCCGACGAACCGCACGAATTCGACGCCTGAACCACGCAACGCGGCGCGGCCCCGACGCTTTCCAGGAGAACTCCACATGCCCGTGCACTACTCGATCTCGCTTCCCGACCCGGCCACCGCGCGCGGCAATGACCCGCGCCTTGCATTCACCGCCAACGGCGCCGACAGCTTTGCCGAGCAATTGCAGGACGCGCTGCGCACACCGGCGTTGTTCGAGCGCTGGAAGGCCACCCAGGACGAGCCCGACGACGTCGACCCGGCGCTGGCAATCACCGACCCGGACGCCACCGTGATCGGCAGGCAATCCGACCTGCGCATCGATCTGGTCGCCATCACCCGCATTCCCGGCGACGTGCTCAAACAGCGCCTGCGCCTGCTGGCCGGGCACCACTGGGAACTGCGCGACGTGCGCTGAGCCATGCTACCGGTCCTGTTGTGCTGGAGCGGCGGCAAGGACGCAGCATGGGCGCTGCACACACTGCGCCAGCGCGACGACATCCACGTCATCGCGCTGCTGAGCACGCTGACCGAAGGCCACGGCCGTGCCTCGATGCAGGGCGTACGCGAGGAAGTGCTGCAAGCGCAGGCCGACGCCGCCGGGCTGCCGCTGCTGCGCGCGTGGATACCGCAGGCCTGCGACAACGCCGTCTATCTGCAGCGCATGGCGCAGGCGCTGGCGGCGGCGCGGCAACGCTGGCCGGCAGTGCGCACGCTGGCATTCGGCGACCTGCTGCTGGAGGACATCCGCCACTGGCGCGAACGGCAGTTCGCCGAACTGGACTGGGACTGCCGGTTCCCGTTGTTCGGCGATGACACCGGCGCGCTGGCGCGGCGCATGATCGACGGCGGCCTGCGCGCGCACCTGTGCTGCGTGGACACGCAGGTGCTGGATGCCGGCTTCGCCGGTCACGCCTTCAACCACGCCCTGCTCGACGCCCTGCCCACCGGCACCGACCCCTGCGGCGAGAATGGTGAATTCCACACCTGCGTCAGCGCCGGGCCGATGTTCCGCGTGCCGCTGCAACTGCGACAAGGCCAAACCCTGCTGCGCGACGACCGCTACGCCTATACCGATTTCATCCCGCCCTGATGGCCGCAACGCCCCTTGTGGATGCGGGGCTTGCCCCGCGCAACAACGTGCGGAGCAAGCCCCGCACCTGCACTTGGACGCAAGGCAATGAATCAGCCGCGCAAGGCCGCGGCGTGGTGGGCGATGTGCTCGCCGATAAAGCTGGCGATGAAGTAGTAACTGTGGTCGTAGCCCGGCCGCAGGCGCAGTTGCAGCGGGTGGCCGGCAGCGGCACAGGCGGCCTGCAGCAGTTGCGGGCGCAGTTGGGTGTCGAGGAACTCGTCGCCCTCGCCCTGCTCGACCAGCAGCGGCAAGCGCTCGGCCGCGTCGGCAATCAGCACGCAGGCGTCGTGCTGCTTCCAGACCTCGCGGTCTTCGCCCAGGTAGGCGGCGAATGCCTTCTCGCCCCACGGCACCTGCGACGGCGCCACGATCGGTGAGAACGCCGACACGCTGCGATAGCGGCCGGGATGCTTCAGCGCAATGATCAGCGCGCCATGCCCGCCCATCGAATGCCCGCTGATCGCACGCGCATCGCTGGCCGGAAAGCGGGTTTCGATCAGTGCCGGCAGTTCCACGGCGACGTAGTCGTGCATCCGGTAGTGCTTCGCCCACGGCTGCTGCGTGGCGTTGACGTAGAAACCGGCGCCCTTGCCGAGGTCGTAGCCTTCGGCATCGGCCACCTCGTCACCGCGCGGGCTGGTATCCGGCGCGACCAGGATGATGCCGTGCTCGGCGGCATAGCGCTGCGCACCGGCCTTGGTGATGAAATTCTGCTCGTTGCAGGTCAGCCCGGACAGCCAGTACAGCACCGGGCACGGCCCGTGCTCGGCCTGCGGCGGCAGGTAGACGCCCACGGTCATGTCGCAGCCGAGCACGTCGGAAGGGTGGCGGTACACGTCCTGCCAGCCGCCGAAACAGGCGCGGTGTTCGATGCGTTGCATGATGTCTCCTCGGCAAGCGGAACAATCCCTCCCCTTGGCCTGCGGCCAAAGGGAGGGGGCAAATCAGAAGTGGACGACGCTGCGGATCGACTTGCCTTCGTGCATCAGTTCGAAGGCTTCGTTGATCTTCTCCAGTTCCATCGTGTGGGTGACGAACGGTGCCAGCTCGATTTCACCCTTCATCGCGTCTTCGACCATGCCCGGCAACTGGCTGCGGCCCTTGACCCCGCCGAACGCGGTGCCCAGCCACTTGCGCCCGGTGACCAACTGGAACGGACGGGTGCTGATCTCCTGTCCGGCGCCGGCCACGCCGATGATCACGCTCTGGCCCCAGCCGCGGTGCGCGCATTCCAGCGCCGCGCGCATCACGTTGACGTTGCCAATGCACTCGAAGCTGTGGTCCACGCCCCAGCCGGTCATTTCCACGATCACCTGCTGGATCGGCTTGTCGTGTTCCTTCGGGTTCACACAATCGGTGGCACCGAACTGGCGCGCCAATTCGAACTTGGACGGGTTGGTGTCGATGGCGATGATGCGCCCGGCCTTCGCCTGCCGCGCGCCCTGGATGACGGCAAGGCCAATGCCGCCAAGGCCGAACACGGCCACCGAATCGCCCTCGGCCACCTTGGCGGTGTTGTGTACCGCGCCGATGCCGGTGGTGACGCCGCAACCAAGCAGGCACACCTGCTCCGGGTTCGCCTCCGGGTTGACCTTGGCCAGCGAAACTTCGGCCACCACCGTGTATTCGGAGAAGGTCGAACACCCCATGTAGTGGTAGATCGGCTCGCCGTTGTACGAGAAGCGCGTGGTGCCGTCGGGCATCACGCCCTTGCCCTGGGTGGCGCGCACGGCAGTGCACAGGTTGGTCTTGCCGCTCTTGCAGAACAGGCACTGCCCGCACTCGGCGGTGTACAGCGGGATCACGTGGTCGCCCGGCTGCACCGAGGTCACGCCCTCGCCAACCTCGACCACGATGCCCGCGCCCTCATGGCCGAGTACGCACGGGAACAGCCCTTCCGGGTCGTCGCCGGACAGGGTGAAGGCATCGGTGTGGCAGATACCGGTGTGGGTGATCTTCACCAGCACTTCGCCGGCCTTGGGCGGGGCGACGTCGATCTCGACGATCTGCAGCGGTTCGCCAGCGGCGAAGGCGACGGCGGCACGGGATTTCATGGGGTTCTCCTGTAGCGGTTGTTACATGTATCGGCAGCGACATGGGTCGCCTTGCCCGAGGCGGAAACGAATCAGGCTGGACATTCCGGCCACGCAGGCCGGTGACGCCCCGGTCAGTATGCGTATTCGCAGAACAACGGATCGACGCTGCCGTGCCACTCGCCGTGGAACAGTTCCAGCTTGCGCTCGGCGGCGGTCTTGCCGGAATCGACGATCTCCTGCAACACGTCGAGGAAACGGGTTTCGTCCTGGCCGTCGGCATTGAGCGCGGCGCGGCGACGCAGGCCCTCGCGCGAGATTTCCAACGCACGCCGCGCAAGCTCGCGCACCGTGCCGCCACGGAACGGCAGCTTCATCGCCTGCTTCGGCACGCCATCGCGCAGGGCATGGCGCTCGGCCATGCTGAAGTCCTTCACCAGATCCCACGCCGCATCCAGCGCCACGTCGTCGTACAGCAGGCCCACCCAGAACGCCGGCAGCGCGCAGATGCGGCTCCACGGGCCGCTGTCGGCACCACGCATTTCCAGATACTTCTTCAAGCGCACTTCCGGGAACGCGGTGGTCATGTGGTCGGACCAGTCGCGCAGGGTCGGCAGCGCGCCGGGCAATACGTCCAGCTCGCCACGCATGAACTTGCGGAACGACTTGCCGCTGGCATCGTGATAGACACCATCGCGGTAGGAAAAATACATCGGCACGTCGAGCAGGTAGTCCACGTAACGCTCGTAGCCGAAGCCGTCCTCGAACACGAAATCGAGCATGCCGGTGCGGTCGGCGTCGGTGTCGGTCCAGATGTGCGAGCGGTAGCTCAGGTAGCCGTTGGGCTGGCCTTCGGTGAACGGCGAGTCGGCGAACAGCGCAGTGGCAATGGGCTGCAAGGCCAGCGATACGCGGAACTTCTTCACCATGTCCGCTTCGCTGGCGTAATCGAGGTTGACCTGCACCGTGCAGGTGCGGGTCATCATGTCCAGCCCCAGCGAACCGACCTTGGGCATGTACGAGCGCATGATCCTGTAGCGGCCCTTGGGCATCCACGGCATGTCCGCGCGCGTCCACTTCGGCTGGAAACCCATGCCGAGAAAACCCAGTTGCAATTCGCCGGCCACCTGCGCCACTTCATTGAGGTGGGTGCCGGTTTCAATGCAGGTCTGGTGGATGTTTTCCAGCGCCGCGCCGGAAAGCTCCAGTTGCCCGGCCGGCTCCAGCGTCACCGATGCGCCGTCACGCAGCAGGGCGATGGTGTTGTCCGGCCCTTGGTCGATGCTTTCCTGCACCGGCTCCCAGCCGAAGCGGGTCAGGCCGTCGAGCAGCGCGTTGATGCCGCGTTCGCCTTCGAACGTCGGCGGGCGCAGGTCGTCCAGCCTGAAACCGAACTTCTCGTGCTCGGTGCCGATGCGCCACTGCCCTATGGGCTTCTCGCCCGAGGCGATGTTCCGGACCAACTGGTCGCGGTCGGTGACGGGGGTATCGGCGACGTGGCTGGGGCTGGACAAGGGCGATCTCGCGTGGATTCGGTTGAGGCCTGATGTGGGGTTGCAGCCCCTTCACCGCAAGCGCGAACTATATCGCGCAGCCATGTACGCCACGTTGCCGGGCACGGGTTTCAGCGTCCCATCGGCGCAGGCTTGACCCTGACGACACCCCCGCAGCGCGCTGGGTGCTACCCCGGGTCACTCCAGCCCGAGCCAGCCACCGATCACGGCGCGGGCTTCGTCCACGCCCAGCTTCGATTCGCCGGAGAAGGCCTGCACGCCCACCGTGTCGCCGAACGCGGCGGACAACTCCTTGCGCACCTTCTGCAAGGTCTGCAACTGCTGGCCGCGGCCGAGCTTGTCAGCCTTGGTCAACAGCGCATGCGCCGGCAAGCCACGCTGCACTGCATAGGCCAGCATCTGCCGGTCGTAGTCCTTCAACGGGTGGCGGATGTCCATCACCACCACCAGCCCCTTGAGCGCATCGCGGGTGCGGAAGTAGTTGTCGATGAAGGCCTGCCAATGTGCCTGCAATTCCAGCGGCACCTTGGCGTAGCCGTAGCCGGGCAGGTCGACGAGGTGGGCCTCGGGGGTGACCTGGAAAAACACCAGTTGCTGGGTGCGGCCGGGGGTCTTGGAAACCCGGGCCAGCGCGTTCTGGCGGGTCAGCGCGTTGAGCGCGCTGGACTTGCCGGCGTTGGAGCGGCCGGCGAAGGCCACTTCGGCACCCACATCCGGCGGCAACTGCCGGGCGTTGTGGGCGGAAAGCTGGTAACGGGCGCGTTCGAGGAGCTGTGACATGTGCATAGGATCGCATGCCGGGCCGCCACTCGTCGGCCTGAAGACACCTGCCATCGACTGCTTTCAGCCGTTTTTTGTCGCCTTGGCGGGATTTTGTTGCAACGCTGCGTTGACCCTGCCCTGAGTCGGCACCGATAATCCCCGCGATGCTGGTCGAAACCCGTCCGGCCCGGTCCACACGGAGTTTTCCGCATGCGCCACGTTCGCGCTCTTGCCATCACCGCAATAGCAGCCCCACTCATTGCCATCGTCGCGTATGCGCAAAGCTCGGTCACCCCCATGCCCGAAGAAGCGCCGGTACAGGTTGCGCCGCTGGAAATCGACCTGAGCAAGACCCTGCCCGGCGACGCCGCAGCGGGCGAGCAGAAGGCGCAGGTCTGCGCCGCCTGCCACGGCGCCGATGGCAACTCGGCCATCGAGATGTACCCGCGTCTGGCCGGCCAGAGCGAGCGCTACACCGCCCAGCAGTTGGCGCTGATCGCCAGCGGCCAGCGCACCGAAGGCATGGTCGCGGTCATGGCACCGTTCGTCGAAGGCATGACCGCCCAGGACATGCGCGACATCGGTGCCTTTTTCGCCACGCAGAAATCCGGCGCCGGCGTCGCCGACGATGCCGACGTCACCGACGGCGCGTATGCCGGCATGAAGTTCTACGAAATCGGACAGGCGCTCTACCGCGGCGGTGACGCCAGCCGCAACATCCCGGCCTGCATGGCTTGCCACGGCCCCAATGGCGGCGGCAACCCGGGCCCGGCCTACCCGCACATCGGCGGCCAGCACGCGGCCTATACCGCCCAGCGCCTGCAGCACTACCAGGCCGGGCAGACGCAGGAAGCCGACCCGACCCACTTCCGCATCATGGAGCAGGTCGCCCATTCGCTGACCGAACAGGAAATCCAGGCATTGTCGAGCTACGTGCAGGGCCTGCACGCCCGCGCCGATGATGTCGACGCTGCGCCCGCGCAGCCCTGAGCCCCCGTCGTCACCGCGACCGGTGCAGATGCCGTCCCGGAGACGCCGGCCCCAAGGCCGGCGTTTCCATTTCCATTGGAGCCTCCTCGATGAAATTCGTCTCGCGCCTGATGTCCCTGTTGCTGGTCCTGCTGCCGCTGGCCGCCTGCGCCGCCGCCCCGGCCGAACTGCTGGAAGGGCGGGACTACGACGTGATCGCCAGCCCCGGTCCGTTCACGCCGCTGGCCGGCAAGATCGAGGTGGTGGAGGTGTTCGGCTACCCCTGCATCCACTGCGCCCATTTCGAGCCGCTGCTGGCGGCATGGACCGCCAAGCTGCCGCGTGACGTGCGCTTCACCGCGGTGCCGGCCGCTTTCGGTGGCCATTGGGATGCCTACGCCCACGCCTATTACGCCGCCGAGCAGGTGGGCGTGCTCAAGCGCAGCCATGCCGAGGTGTTCAAGGCACTCCACGAGCGGCACAGCCTGCCGATGCAGAACGTGTCGCCGCAGGAACTGGCCACCTTCCATGCCGCCTACGGCGTGGAGCCGCAGGCCTACATCGACGCCCTGCGCGGGGAACAGGTCGAGGCCAGGGTCAAGGCCGCGCGCGAGTTCGCCATGCGCACGCGGGTGCCGGGCACACCGGCGCTGATCGTCAACGGCAAGTACCTGGTCAAGGGCAACGGTTTCGAGGACATGCTGCGCAATGCCGATGCCCTGATCGCCCGCGAGCGCGCCGCCGCTCGTCGCTGAGCCTCCTGCCGCGCGCCACCGGTTCAGCCGGGCCGGGGCAAAGTGGCATCATCCGCACCGGCGGCCACCGGTGGCCGCCATACCGACGAATCCGCTGGAGATCCCCCGATGAAGATCCGCCTCGCCCTGGTCCTGACCGCCCTGCTGCCGCTGATGGCCGCCTGCACGCCGCAGGACGGCTCGGCCGACGCTACCGCTGCAGCCACGCCGGCTGCCGCCACTGCCGAGACTGCACCGGCCAGCGATACCGCCGCCGCAACCGATGAAGGCGCCGTCCCGGCCGCCGAGCAGACCGCGGAAGCCCCCGCCGCAACCGCCGACGACAACGTCCCGGTACCGGCGCAGGCACGTCTGGTCGGCCCCGAACCGGTGGCCGGCACCGACTACGTGGCCATCGAAGGCGGCCAACCGATCCAGCCGGCCTCAGGCAAGATCGAAGTGGCCGAGGTCTTCAGCTATGTCTGCCCGGCCTGCGCCCGCTTCCAGCCGCTGGTCGCCTCGTGGAAGGCCGGCCTGCCCTCGGACGTGAACTTCGTCTACGTCCCGGCCATGTTCGGCAGCTACTGGGACGATTATTCCCGCGCCTACTACGCCGCCGAGGCGCTGGGCGTGCAGGAAAAGACCCATGACGCGCTGTATGCGGCCATCCACATCGAACGCACGCTCAACGGCGAGCTGGGCAGCCACGATTCGCCGCAGGACATCGCCAACTTCTATGGCAAGCACGGCGTCGACGCCAGGACCTTCCTCGACACGATGGGCAGCTTCTCGGTGGTCGCCAAGGCCAACCGCGCCAAGCAGTTCATCCAGCGCAGCAAGATCACCGGCACCCCATCGCTGATCGTCAATGGCAAGTACCTGGTCAAGGGCAGGAGCTACGAGGACATGCTGCGCATCGCCGACCACCTGATCGCCCGCGAGCGCGCCAGCAACGCCCGCTGACGAGAACCGACACGGGCCTCGCCCTGCGCGAGGCCCGGCTGCATGCCGTGAACGCCCCCACCCGCACCCTGCGACTGCTGACGGCCAACATCCAGGCCGGCTCCAGCACGCGCCGCTACAGCGACTACGTGACCCGCAGTTGGTCGCACGCGCTGCCGGCCGGCAGCAAGCGCTCCAGCCTGGACACCATCGCCAGGCTCGCCAGCGGCCGCGACATCGTCGGCCTGCAGGAGGCCGACCCCGGCAGCCTGCGCTCGGGTTTCACCAACCAGACCCATTACCTGGCCGAACGCGCCGGCTTCAACTACTGGAGCCACCAGCCCAACCGGCGCATGGGCGGCGTGGCCTCCAGCGCCAACGGCCTGCTCAGCCGGCTGGAGCCGGTGGAAGTGCAGGACCACGCCCTGCCCGGCCGCATCGGCGGGCGCGGCGTGCTGCTGGCGCGCTTCGGCGATGGCCGCAACGGCTTGGCCGTGGCCGTGGCGCACCTGTCACTGGGCGTCGGCTCGCGCCTGTCGCAGTTGGCTTTCATCTCTGAATTGCTCGCCGACTACCCCAACGCCGTGCTGATGGGGGATTTCAACTGCATGCCCGAGCGCCCGGAAATGCAGGTGCTGTACCGCAAGACCAAGCTGCAACCGCCCGCCGACCCGGTGCCCACTTTCCCCAGTTGGCAACCGGACCGCGCCATCGACCACATCCTGGTCAGCGACAGCCTGCGCCCGCGTTCGATCGAAGCGGTCCCGGCCGCATTCTCCGACCACCTCGCACTGGCGATGTCGATCGAAATACCGGTCACCGCCCTGCGCTGACACTGGCGCCTTCGGGCCTTCCCGATCACCCCGCAACCGGCACCTTCGAGCGCCGCGCGGTAAGCGTGCTGCCCGCCGAGGCCAGCACCGTGCAGCCAATGGCCAGCCATTGCAGGCCGCCAAGCCGCTCGTGCAGCAACAGCAGCGCCCACAGCGCGACCACTGCCGGTTCCATGCTGATCAGGATGCCGAAGGTTTCCTTGCGCAAGCGCTTGAGCGCCATCATCTCCAGCGACATCGGGATTGCACTGGACACCACCGCCACCACGAACCCGGCCAGCAGTACCCGTGGTTCCAGCAAGGCCATGCCGGCCTGGGCCACACCCACCGGCACCACCACCAGCGATGCCGCCAGCAACCCCAGCGACACACTGTGCCCGGCGTGCAGGTGCCCGGCACGCTTGCCGAACACGATGTACAACGCCCAGCACGCCGCCGCGCCCAGCGCATACAGCACGCCCGCCGTATCCAGCGCCGGCCCGCCCGCCATCGGCAGCAGCAGCAACAACCCGGCCAACGCACAGCCGACCCAGACGAAATCGATCCCCCGACGCGAAGACAGCATCGCCACCGTCAGCGGCCCGGTGAATTCGATGGCCACCGCGATGCCGAATGGAATCGTGTCGATGGCCATGTAGAACAGCAGGTTCATCAACCCCAGCGTCAAGCCGTAACGCAGGATCGCGATGCCGTCGGCGCGGCTGGTATGCCAGCGCCACGGCCGCCACAGCGCCAGCAGGAACAGCGCCGAAAAACCCACGCGCAACGCGCTGGTGCCCTGCGCGCCGATCAGCGGGAACAGGTGTTTGGCATAGGAAGTGCCGATGGCCAGCGACGTCACCGACCCCAGCACCGCCAACACCGGCAGCAGCGGTGCGAATCGGGAAGTTTGCATGCGCGCATTCTAGGCGCGCTTCCGGCTCCCGCAGCGGCAAGATTCGTCATTCATCTCCAGGTCGGCCCTGTACCGCGGCGTTGACGGCGGCCCGGCTATGCTTTGCCGATGAAACAACGCACCCCACTGCTGCTGGCCGCAACGCTGCTGCTGGTTGCCACCAGCGCCTGCGCACAGGATCTGGACGCCCGCCGCCCGCTGATGCGCATGGCCATCGACAACGCCGAACGCGGCCAGTTCGACGCCAATGCCGCCGCCACGCTGCGCGACCACCCGCTGTACGCCTGGCTCGAATACAGCACCCTGCGTCGTGACATCGACACGCTCGACAAAGCACGCGCAAGTGATTTCCTGCAGCGCCATCAAGGCCAGCCAGTGGCCGAAACCTTCCGCAATGCATGGCTGGCGGAGCTGGCGCGACGCCGCGACTGGCCGGCCCTGCTCGGCAACTGGCGGCCCAACCGCGATCCTGCGCTGCAATGCGCCGAACTCGACGCGCGGCTGGCCACCGGCAAGGCCGACGCGCAATGGACCAGCGACGTGCAGGCGCTGTGGCGCGGCAGCGGCAAATCGCTGCCCGATGCCTGCGACCCGGTGTTCGCCACGCTCGCCGAACGCGGTGGGCTGACACCCGCGCTGCGCTGGGAGCGCATCGACGCGGCCGCCGACGCGCGCCAGCCGGCGATGATG
>JBASBF010000045.1:0-14020 GCA_049650985.1 Stenotrophomonas sp.
AAGGTTCTTCGCGTTGCATCGAATTAAACCACATACTCCACCGCTTGTGCGGGCCCCCGTCAATTCCTTTGAGTTTCAGTCTTGCGACCGTACTCCCCAGGCGGCGAACTTAACGCGTTAGCTTCGATACTGCGTGCCAAAGTGCACCCAACATCCAGTTCGCATCGTTTAGGGCGTGGACTACCAGGGTATCTAATCCTGTTTGCTCCCCACGCTTTCGTGCCTCAGTGTCAGTGTTGGCCCAGGCAGTCGCCTTCGCCACGGATGTTCCTCCTGATCTCTACGCATTTCACTGCTACACCAGGAATTCCACTACCCTCTGCCACACTCTAGTCGCCCAGTTTCCATCGCAATTCCCAGGTTGAGCCCAGGGCTTTCACGACAGACTTAAACAACCACCTACGCACGCTTTACGCCCAGTAATTCCGAGTAACGCTTGCACCCTTCGTATTACCGCGGCTGCTGGCACGAAGTTAGCCGGTGCTTATTCTTTGGGTACCGTCAGAACAACCAGGTATTAACCGGCTGCTTTTCTTTCCCAACAAAAGGGCTTTACAACCCGAAGGCCTTCTTCACCCACGCGGTATGGCTGGATCAGGCTTGCGCCCATTGTCCAATATTCCCCACTGCTGCCTCCCGTAGGAGTCTGGACCGTGTCTCAGTTCCAGTGTGGCTGATCATCCTCTCAGACCAGCTACGGATCGTCGCCTTGGTGGGCCTTTACCCCGCCAACTAGCTAATCCGACATCGGCTCATTCAATCGCGCCAGGCCCGAAGGTCCCCGGCTTTCACCCGTAGGTCGTATGCGGTATTAGCGCAAGTTTCCCTGCGTTATCCCCCACGACAAAGTAGATTCCGATGTATTCCTCACCCGTCCGCCACTCGCCACCCAGAGAGCAAGCTCTCCTGTGCTGCCGTTCGACTTGCATGTGTTAGGCCTACCGCCAGCGTTCACTCTGAGCCAGGATCAAACTCTTCACTTAAAACTACATGTCCGAAGACAATAACTTTAGCTGCAGATGTTCAACCACTGGCAACGTTTCGCTTGCTTTACAAACTATTCATTGCTTGATCAAACGTCTGCAAGATGGACAGTCATCCATTCCTGCAGGCGTCCTCACAAGATACCTGCGCATACTTTCAAAGAACTCGGGAGTGGCCTCAGCGCCGTTTCCCTGTGCCTGACGTTTCCGTCCAGCGAGCCGCCCATTATAGCCGACCTTTCCGACTCGTCAATGCTTCGTTCCCGAAGCCCCGACTCGTCCGCCCCGGCGTCCGAAGACCTTGCCGAAGCGAGCCGCCTATTATGACCGGCTTTTTGCTGACGTCAACACCTCAAGCGAGGCTGACTTCAACTTCCTTCGCCGTTGACCGCGAGGCCGGCGGCGAGGGAGCGGAAGTATGTGCCTGTGTTGCAACTTTGTGAAGGGGGTGAAGAAAATTTTCCATGCACCGCCGCGCAGCAGTTCAGCTTGCGCGCCGCAGCCGCTTCATTCCGCGATCAGCAGGACCCGGGCGAAGTTGCGCTTGCCTACCTGCAACAGGCCTTCGAAGCCCGGCTGCAGTATGGCCTGCGGGTCTTCCACCACGTTGCCGTCCACCTTCACCGCCCGCTCCCTGAGCTTGCGCGAGGCCTCCGAATTGCTTGGCGTCAGGCCGGCGGCGGTGAGCAATGCGCCGATGCGCAGGCCTTCGGCCGGGATCGCCACTTCCTGCAAGGGCAGTTGGGTGATGTCGCCCTGCCCGGTCACTGCCGCATTCCAGCCGGCGATGGCTTGTTCGGCAGTGGCAGCATCGTGGAAACGGGTGGCCAACTCACGCGCCAAACGCAACTTGATTGCGCGCGGGTTGATCTTGCCCGCCTCGACGTCGGCGCGAAGCTGTGCGGCCTCGGCTATGGCGATGTCGAAGCTGAGCAGGTCGATCCAGCGCCACATCAGGGTGTCGTCGATCTTCATGGTCTTGGTGACGATGTCGATGGCCGGCTCGCTGATGCCGATGTAGTTGCCCAGCGACTTGGACATCTTGTTGACGCCGTCCAGCCCTTCCAGCAGCGGCATGGTCAACACGATCTGCGGTTTCTGCCCGTGATGCTCCTGCAAGCCGCGGCCCATCAACAGGTTGAACTTCTGGTCGGTGCCGCCGAGTTCGACGTCGGCCTCCAGCGCCACCGAATCGTAGCCCTGCACCAGTGGATAGAGGAATTCGTGGATGGCGATGGATTGCTGGGCGGCGTAGCGCTTGGCGAAGTCGTCGCGCTCGAGCATGCGCGCCACGGTGTGCTGGCCGGCGAGTTTGATCATGTCGGCCGCGCCCATTTCTCCGAACCACTCCGAGTTGAAGCGGACTTCGGTCTTGTCACGGTCGAGCACCTTGAACACCTGCTCTTCATAGGTGCGGGCGTTGGCCAGCACATCCTCGCGGGTAAGCGGCTTGCGGGTGACGTTCTTGCCACTGGGATCACCGATCATGCCGGTGAAGTCGCCGATCAGGAAAATGACCTGATGGCCCAGGTCCTGGAACTGGCGCAGCTTGTTCAGCAGCACCGTGTGACCGAGGTGCAGATCCGGGGCTGTAGGGTCGAAGCCGGCCTTGACCCGGAGCGGACGACCGCTCTCCAGGCGCTGGCGCAGTTCGTCCAGCTTGAGGATTTCGTCGGCTCCGCGGCCGATCTGGGCAAGGGCTTCATCAATCGAGGACACGCGCGGAACTCCGGCTTCGCCGCAAAGCAGCATTGTGTTAAGTGGAAGTTAACCGCCCAATTCATCAAAAAGCCATGCAGCTCAAGGGTTTGACGCGGTATTTGCAGGTGTCTATGTTACCCGCTGTTTGGGCCCACGATCCGGGCCGGCCAGAGAAATCCCGAGATGTCCCAACCCGATCACGGCCATGCACGCAAACAGCGCTTCCAGGAACGACTCCATGTCCTGCACGACACCGCCCTGCATCGGAAGCTGAAGCAACACTTCCCGGCCGCGTTCAACGAACGCTGGACGCGCCGGCACTGGATCCACGCCAGCCTGTTCGCGACCATCGGCGCGCTGGCGGCGACCATCGTCCCGGGTTTTTCCAATTCCATCGAACCGCTGCTTCCGGTTTCGCAGGCGACACTGGCGCTGCCGCTGCCGCCACCTTCCCTCACCCAACGCAGCGCGATGCCCGGTGACAACTGGCAGGTGCTGCGGGTGGAGCCGGGGCAGACATTGAGCGGCCTGTTCGCGGCGGTGGGCGTGCCGGCCACGGTGATGCACCAGGTGCTCGAGCACCCCGGCACCCGCGAGGTACTGACCCGGCTGCGTCCCGGCGCCGAGATCGCCTTCGACCTGCCAGTGAACGGCGAACTGCGGGCGCTGCGCTTCGACCGCGACGCCAACCACCGCGTGCAACTGTCGCTGCAGGACGGGCAGATTCGCGAGAAGGTGCTCGAGCGCGTCACCAGCACCCGCACCGTGGTGACCAGCGGCGAGATCACCAGTTCACTGTATGCCGCCGCGCGCAAGGCCGGGCTGAGCCCGTCGGCCATCGCCACGATGACCGACGAGATATTCAACTACGACATCGATTTTTCCCGGGAAGTGCAGCGCGGCGACCGCTTCAGCGTGGTGTTGGACGAAACCTGGCGCGAAGGCGAGCGCATCGACACCGGCAGGATCCTCGCGGCCACCTTCATCACCGGCGGTAAGACCTATACCGGCTTCCGCTACGAGCGCGGCGGCAAGTTCGAATACTTCGACATCGACGGCCGGCCGCTGAAGAAGAGTTTCATGCGCATGCCGGTGAGTTATACCCGCATCAGCTCCACCTTCGGCGTGCGCAGGCACCCGGTGCTGGGCACGATCCGCGGCCACAAGGGCATCGACTACGCCGCGCGCACCGGCACGCCGATCATGGCTGCCGGCGATGCCCGGGTGCAGTTTGCCGGGGTGCAACGCGGCTACGGCAACGTGGTGATCCTCGACCACGGCCGCGGCTACAGCACGCTTTACGGGCACATGTCGCGCTTCGGCAAGATCAAGACCGGGCAGCGCGTGAGCCAGGGCACGGTGATCGGCTACGTCGGTTCCACCGGGCTGGCCACCGGCCCGCACCTGCATTACGAATTCCGCGTCAACGGCCAGCACCGCAACCCGCTGTCGGTGACGATGCCGCCGCCGGAGCCGCTCAAGGGCGCCGAACTGGTCGCCTTCCGCGCGCAGACGGCACCGGCGATGGCGCGCATCCGCGGCATGGAGGAAATGCTCTACGCCAAGGCCGGTGACAAGCCCGGCACCAGCACGGTCGGCAAGCGCGGCTGATCCACGACATGCATTGACGATGCGGGCAGGGAGCCTTGAAGCTTCCCTGCCCGTTTTCTTTCCGGACTCCCGATGCCCGCCGCCAATCCACGATTGCCGTTGTTCCTCGGCCTGATGTCCGGCACCAGTGCCGACGGCATTGATGCGGCGCTGGTGCAGTTCCCCGCCGAGGGCGGTTGCCGCTTCGTGCACGGGCACACGTTCGACTGGTCGCCGGCACTGCGCGCCGAACTGGTTGCGCTTGGCCAGGGCCGCGAGCCGGCGTCGCTGGACGCACTGGGGCAACTGGATGCACGGGTCGGCATCGCTTTCGCCGAGGCCGCCAACGGGCTGCTGGCGCAGGCGCGGGTGGATCGCGCGCAGGTATGCGCCATCGGCTCGCACGGGCAGACCATCCGCCACCGCCCCGCGGCCGAGCCGGCCTTCACTTGGCAAATCGGCGATGCCAACCGTATTTCCGAGCTGACCGGCATCACCACCGTGGCCGACTTCCGCCGCCGTGACGTCGCCGCCGGCGGACAGGGCGCGCCGCTGATGCCCTCTTTCCACCGGGCGATGCTCGGCAGCGGCGACGAGGACCGCGCGGTGCTGAACCTGGGCGGCATCGCCAACTTGAGCCTGATCGCGCGCGACAGCAGCCTGCGCGGGTTCGACACCGGCCCGGCCAATGCGCTGCTGGACGGCTGGTGCCAGCGCCACCTCGGCACCCCTTTCGATGCCGACGGCGCGTTTGCCGCCGGCGGGCAGGTCGATGCGGCATTGCTGGCGCGGCTGCTGGCCGAGCCGTGGTTTGCGTTGCCGCCGCCCAAGAGCACCGGACGCGAGCAGTTCCACCTCGATTGGGTGCAGGCGCAGTTGGGCGAGCCAGCGCTGGCGCCAGCCGACGTGCAGGCCACGCTGCTGGAGCTCACCGCCGCCACGGTTGCCGATGCGTTGCTGGCGCATCTGCCCGGGGTGAAGCGGCTGCTGGTCTGCGGCGGCGGCGTGCGCAACCCACCGTTGCTGCGGCGTATCGGTGCACGGCTGCCCGGCGTGGCGGTGGTGTCCAGCGCCGAACATGGCCTGGACCCGGATTTCATGGAAGCGATGGGTTTTGCATGGCTGGCGCGCGAAACCCTGGCCGGGCGCCCCGGCAACCTGCCGGCCGTCAGTGGCGCACGCGGGCCGCGGATTCTCGGGGCGATTCACCCGGCGTGATCACCTCGCGTGAGGCCGCGCGCTCCGTTTCGCGCGTGCGACTCAACCGAACTCGCTGCCGGCCGGCAGCGCCTGCAAGGCGTGGATGGCCTCGGACAGCGCGTCCACTTCGATATTCCCGAAGCCGTGGCTCATTTCGTGCTCGCCGGCGAACAGCCCCTGTTCGAGCAGCACCAGACAGGTGTGCTCACGGGTCCAGCCGCGCGCGACCGCCAAGCGGCGGATGCGTTCGAGCAGCAGCGGGTCGACATCCCGCAAGATCACGTCGGCCATTTCATCGTGCCCGCCAGCCAGCCGATCCCCCCGTCCCGGATCATCAACGAGGCCGTGGCCGGTTTCAACGGGCGCGGCGTGAAGCTGCGACGTCCCGCTCATGTCGGCGTGACCCGTTTGCGGGCCTGCATCGCCGCCAGCGCCAGGCACAACAGCACCACCGGCACCGCCAGCAGCGCGGTGCCGATGAAGAACAGCGCATAGCCTTCCAACAGGGTGCGGCCCTGCGCCAGATACTGCACCAGCATGCCGGAAAAGCCCTTCACTGCCTTGCCCGGCATGGCATAGAACGAGCTGAGCAGGGCGTACTGGGTGGCGGTGTAGCCGATGCTGGTCAGGCTGGACATGTAGGCGATCAACGCGGTGCCGGCAAAACCGCTGGACAGGTTGTCCACCATCATCGCGATGGCGAATTCGAACTTGCCGGGGCCGACATGGGCCAGCCATGCGAACGCCAGGTTCGAGCAGGGGCCGAGGATGGCGCCCACCAGCAGCGCCGCCATCACCCCCCAGCGCACCGATACCACCCCGGCCAGAGCAATGCCGACGAAGGTGGCAACCAGCCCGACCGAGCCGCGTACCGCGCCCACCGTGTCCCCGTCCATGCCCAGGTCGACATAAAACGGGTTGGCCATCGGCCCCATCACGAAGTCGGCCATGCGATAGATGCTGATCGCCGCGAGAATCAGCAGTGCGCCGCTACGATGCTCGCGGAAGAACATCAGGAACGGGCCGACCAGCGCGTCGAACAGGCCGCGTGGCGTCCACAGGCGTGCCGCCTGTTCATGTGCGGCGACCATTGCCCGCGTCGGCTCGCGCGCCAGCGCCACGGCGGCCACGCCAAACCCCAGCAGCACCGCCATGATTTCATAGGACACCTGCCAGCCCACGCGCGCGGCGATGATCAGGATCAGCGCATCGGTGACCAGCAGCGCGGTGCGGTAGCCTAGTGCCGAGGAGGCCGTCAGCAGGCCGAGTTGCTCGCTGCTGTCCGCGCTCTCGATACGCCAGGCGTCGATGACGATGTCCTGCGTGGCCGAGGCGAAGGCGACCACCGTGGCCAGCACGCCGAATACCAGCAGGTGTTGCAGCGACAGGCCCAGCACCACCACGCTGCCGCCCTTGGGCTGGACCAGCGCCATGCCCACCAGCGCCAGCGCCGCGACCAGTTGCGACAGCAGCATCCAGCCACGCCGCCGGCCGAACATTCGCCCCAGCACCGGCACGTCGGTCTTGTCGACGATCGGTGCCCACAGGAACTTCATCGAATACGCCAGCCCGACCCACGACAGGAAGCCGATGGTGTCCAGCTCGATTCCTTCCTTGCGCATCCAGAAGCCGAGCGTGTTGCCAACCAGATAGATCGGCAGCCCGGAGCTGAAGCCCAGCAGCAGCATCGCCAGCACCTTGCGTTGGCGCAGGCTGGCGAGTACCTCGCGCCAGCCCTGGCGGCGCTTCACCGCCGCTTCGCTCACAGGTCGTAGCCCACGGTGTCGTAGTCCACGGTGAACGGGGCGTGGTCGGAGAAGCGTTCGTCGCGATGGATCGAGCAGCCACGCAGGCGTTCGCGCAGGCCGGGGGTGGCGAGTTGGTAGTCGATGCGCCAACCGACGTTGTTGGCGCGCGCCGCGCCGCGGTTACTCCACCACGTGTAGTCCTGACCCTGCGGGTGCAGCGCGCGGTAGGCGTCGACCCAGCCGCGGCCGCTGGCCGGCTCGGCGTCGCCGGGCAGGTCGGCGCACAGGCCGTTGAGCCAGTCGCGCTCGGCAGGCAGGCAGCCGGAGTTCTTCTGGTTGGATTTCCAGTTCTTGATGTCCAGCGCGCTGCGGACGATGTTCCAATCCCCGCACAGCACGTAGTCGCGACCGCTGGCCAGCCACTGTTCGAGGATCGGCCGCAGCCACTCCATCACCTCGAACTTGAAGCCCTGGCGCAACTCGCCCGAAGACCCGGAAGGAATGTAGAACGAGACCACGCTCAGGTTGCCGAAGCGTGCCTCGATGTAGCGGCCTTCGTCGTCGAACGGTACCCAGCCCAGCGCGGTGCGCACCTCGTCCGGCTCGCGCCGGCTCCAGATCGCCACGCCGCTGTAGCCTTTCTTGGTGATGGCGTCGCGGTAGAAGCAGTGGTGGCCGTCGGGACGGAACAACCGATCGGTCAGTTGCGCTTCCTGCGCCTTGGTCTCCTGGATGCACAGCACGTCGGCCTGTTGGCGGGCGAACCAGTCGCCAAAGCCCTTGCTGGTGGCCGAACGGATGCCGTTGGCGTTGAAGCTGATGATGCGCATGGAAACCCGCTGGCGGCCTGTGGGAACGGCACAGCATACCGCCGGCGCCAGCATTCGCCGAAGCCATGCTTTACCCTAGTCACCTTAATCAGAAGACAAGAAACCGCAGCACCATGAGTGACCATCGTTCCCGTTTCCTGCAGTTGGCGCTGAATGCGGACGCCCTGCGCTTTGGCCAGTTCACCCTCAAGTCCGGCCGCGTCAGCCCGTACTTCTTCAACGCCGGCCGCTTCGACACCGGCCTGGCGCTGGCCCAGTTGGGCAACTGCTACGCCGACGCCATCGACAGCGCCGACATTGCCTTCGACCAGTTGTTCGGCCCGGCCTACAAGGGCATCCCGCTGGCCACCGCCATTGCCTGCGAATTCTCCCACCGTGGCCGCAACCTGCCACTGACCTTCAACCGCAAGGAAGCCAAGGACCACGGTGAGGGTGGCAGCCTGATCGGCGCGGACATGGCCGGCCGCCGCATCCTGATCATCGACGACGTGATCACCGCCGGCACCGCCATCCGCGAAGCGCTGGCCATCATCCGCGCCGCCAACGGCATTCCGGCCGGCATTGTCGTCGCGCTGGACCGCCAGGAGATCGCCTCCGAAGACGACCGCCGCTCCGCCGCGCAGGCAGTGGCCGCCGAAACCGGCATCCCGGTGATCGCCGTGGCCAACCTGGCCGACCTGCTTGCATTCGCCTCCGGGAACCCGGAACTTGTCGGCTACCGGGAACCGTTGCTGGCCTACCGAGGCCAGTACGGAAGCAATCCAACGAGCTGACCGCAGGGGGGCTGCGATGATGCGAAATCCGTCCAGGACCGGCGCCACGGCGCTGCTGGCGCTGGCCGCGCTGGCCTTGCCGGCGCTGGCGCAGAACAAGCCTGAAGCCGGCAAGAAACTGTATTGCTGGGACGAAGGCGGGCGCCGCATCTGCTCGGACACGCTGCCGGCCGAGGCGGTGAACAATGCGCGCGAGGAGTTCAACGCGCGCAGCGGCCTGCGCAGCGCCGAGGTGCAGCGCGCGCTCACCGCCGAGGAACTGGCCGACGCCGCACTGGCCACGGCACAGGCGCAGGTGGACGCTGCCGCGATCGAGACCCGCAAGCGCACCGAGCAGGCGATGCTGTCCACCTATGGCAGCGAGGATGCGCTGCGCCGCGTGTTCAACGAACGCACGGCCATCGTCGACAACAACATAAAGACCGCCGCCTACAACGTGGCCAGCCTGCGCGATGCACTGGCCACGCAGTTGCAGGCGGCCGGCAACAAGGAGCTGTCGGGGCAGAAAATCGCCGACAAGCAGGCCGGCGAGATCCGCCAGCGCCACGGCGAGCTGCTGGCGCATTTGCGCCTGCAGGCCGCGTTCGAGCGCCAGCGCAAGGCGCTGGAGGTGGAAATCGACGAAACCCTGGCCCGCTACCGCACGCTTAAGGGGATTGCCCCGGCGGACCGGGCCGCCACGCCGCAGGGCTGAGCGGTATTGCTGCGGGAGCGCACCCAACCGCGCTCCCGCCGGCCCATCAGAACGGCAATTCGACCTCGGGCAGCACGCGCTGCAATTGCTCGCGGAACAGCGCCTTGATCCGCTCCAGCGCGGCCTCGTCATCGCCCTCGAAACGCAACACCAGCACCGGCGTGGTGTTGGAGGCGCGCACCAGGCCCCAGCCGTCGGGGAAATCGACGCGCAGGCCGTCGATGGTGGAAATACGCGCAGTGGCGAATGGCGAATCCTCGGCCTGCGCGGCGGCCACGACCAGCGCCACCTGCGCATGCTGGGTGCCTTCGGCCACCGCCACCTTCAACTCCGGGGTGGCAACCGCGTCGGGCAATTCGGCCAGCACTTCCTCCGGGGCTTCCTCGCGCTGGGCGAGGATTTCCAGTAGCCGCGCGGCGGCGTACAGGCCGTCGTCGAAACCGTACCAGCGCTCCTTGAAGAAGAAGTGGCCGCTCATCTCGCCAGCCAGCTCGGCGTCGGTTTCGCGCATCTTCGCCTTGACCAGCGAGTGCCCGGTCTTCCACATCATCGGGCTGCCGCCGTTGCGCAGAATGTAGCCGGGCAGCTTGCCGGTGCACTTGACGTCGTAAATGACCAGCGCGCCGGGGTTGCGCACCAGCACGTCGGCGGCAAACAGCATCAGCAAACGGTCGGCAAACACGATCTTGCCGTCCCTGGTCACCACGCCGAGACGGTCGCCGTCGCCGTCGAAGGCCACGCCGAGGTCTGCGTCGAAGCGTTTGACCATCTGCACCAGGTCGTCGAGGTTGCGCGGATCGCTCGGATCCGGGTGGTGGTTGGGGAACTCGCCATCGACCTCGCAATACAGCGGGATCACCTCCGCGCCAATGGCTTCCAGCAGTTGCGGCGCCACCGCGCCGGCCACGCCGTTGCCGGCGTCGGCCACCACCTTGAGCGGGCGGTCCAACTGCACGTCGTCGCCGATGCGCTGCACGTAGTCGTCGATGACCTCACGCTGCTGCAGGCTGCCCGGCGCATCGGCCAGGTGCAGGCGACCGTCGCGGATGCGCTCGTACAATGCGGTGACCGCCTCGCCGGACAGGGTTTCGCCACCGATGACGATCTTGAAACCGTTGTAATCCGGCGGGTTGTGGCTGCCGGTGACCGCCACGCAGCTACCGGCACGCAGGTGGTAGGCGGCGAAATACACCACCGGTGTCGGCGCCATGCCGATGTCGGTGACCTCGCAGCCGGCGCGGCGCAGGCCGTCGATCAGCGCGTTGGCCAGTTCCGGGCCGGACAGGCGGCCGTCGCGGCCGACCACCACGTCGCGCAACCCCTGCGCCTGCATCTGGCTACCGATTGCCTGGCCGATCAGCCGGGCCACGGTGGCATTGAGCTCGTTGCCGACCACGCCACGGATGTCGTAGGCGCGGAAGATCCCCGGCACCACGGCATCGGCTTCCGGCGCGGCGGGGGCGGCTTCGCCGGCATCCTCGTCCGCGCTTTCCGGCACGGCCGCTGCCGGCAGCGGTTCCTGCTCCATTGCCTGCTGCAAGGTGACGCCACCATCGGCCGGCTCTGCGGCGGCCTGGCGGCGCAGCGGCGGCAGGCGCTTGCGCCCGACCAGCAGCAACAGCGCCACCAGTGCCAGCAAGGCGGCCACCACCGCGCAGGCCACCGTCCCCAGCCCCATCGGGCCTTCGGCGATGTCGGGCATTTCGGCCACCACGCGCAGGCCGGTATCGGCTACCGGCCGGGCCAGCGCATCGGCGCCGCTGCCGAGGCTGCCATCGCCCTTCCGGGTGATGGTGAAGCCCCCCTGGCGCAGGCCGAGGAAGGCCCTTTCCGGTGATTGCAGCATGTCGAACGCCGCCGTCAGCCGGGTCAGCGGCTGGCGCGCGTAAGCCACCGCCGCACGGTCCTGCAACTGCACCGGTGCGGCCAGTCCCAGCCGCGGGCCGTTGCCATCGCGTACCACGCGCGCCACCGGCTTGCCTTCGCTCATGGCCAGTTCCAGCAGCGCCAGCCGCGAATAGCCGAAGCCGGCCGGGTCGGCGTAGGCGGCGGCCAGGGTGGCGTCAAGCACCTGCACTTCGTCCACGCCGGTCCAGGTTTCCTGCAACGCACTGGCGGCGGCCTCGGCATCGCCCGCGGCCAGCGCGGCCCTTACCGGTTCGCGCTCAAGCTGGCGGGTGAACTGCGCGTTCTGCTCGGCCACGGTCTTGCCGATGGCAGCCACGGCCTGGTCGCGGGCCAGCTCCAGCGCGGTGCCGGTGTCGGACTGGTGCCACTGGTCGAAGGCACTCCAGCCGAACCAGCCGGCCAGCAACAGCAGCAGCACCGCCAGCAGCGGCGCCGAGCGCCCCAGCCCGGCAGCCGGACGCCGGCTTTCATTCCCCTCGCTCATCGCGCATTTCCCCCGTCAGCGCACGCCGGTATGGCCGAATCCACCCGTTCCCCGTGCACTGTCCGTGAAAGTATCCACCACCTGCAAGGCCACGCGGGCAATGGGCAGCACCACCAACTGCGCGATGCGGTCGCCCGGCTCGATGGTGAACGGCTCGCGGCCGCGGTTCCACACGCTGATCAGCAGCGGCCCCTGGTAGTCGGCGTCGATCAGCCCGGTGCCGTTGCCGAGCACGATGCCGTGGCGGTGGCCCAGCCCCGAGCGCGGCAGCACCACCGCGCACAGGCCGGGGTCGGCGATGTGGATGGCGATGCCGCTGGGCAGCAGCGCGGTGTCGCCCGGTTGCAGCGTCATCGGCGCCTCGGTTGCCGCGCGCAGGTCGAGCCCGGCGCTGGCTTCGGTGGCGTAGGCCGGCAGCGGCCAGACATCGCCGAAGCGCGGGTCGAGCAGTTGTACCTGCAATGGCTGCGATGCGGTGCCCGTGCTCATGCGTCCAACCTCTCGGTGATCAGATCCAGCAGTTGTTCGGCCAGTTGCGTCTTGGCGGTGCCGGGAAAGGCGCGCTGGCCTTCGGCCCAGTAGGCGATGGCGGCGTTCTGGTCGCTTTCGAAGCCGCCCCCGGTGACGCCGACCTGGTTGGCGATGATCAGGTCCAGGTGCTTGTCGACCAGCTTGCCGCGCGCGTATTTCTCCACGTCGTGGGTTTCGGCGGCGAAGCCGACCACCAGCTTGAGCGCGTCCTCCTGCGCCGCCACCTCGGCCAGGATGTCGGCGGTGCGGATCAGTTCCAGCACCAGGGTGTGGCTGCCGGGGGTCTTCTTCAGTTTCTGCGGCGATACCTGCTGCGGCGTGTAATCGGCCACCGCGGCGGCGCCGATGTAGATGTCGGCCGGCAACTCGGCCAGCACCGCCGCGCGCATCTGCGCGGCCGAGCGCACGTCGATGCGCTGCACGCCGGACGGCGTGGCGATCTGCACCGGGCCGCTGACCAGCACCACCTGCGCGCCACGGCGGGCGGCGGCGGCGGCCAGCGCATAGCCCATCTTGCCGCTGGAGCGGTTGCCGACGTAGCGCACCGGGTCGAGGTCTTCGTAGGTCGGCCCGGCGCTGATCAGCACGCGCACGCCGTGCAGGCGGTCGGGCGTGGCCGGGACTGCGGGCGCGAGGTTGGCGGCCAGCGCGGCGACGATCGCGTCCGGTTCGCTGAGCCGGCCGGGGCCGGATTCACCCTCGGCCAGCGGGCCGTCCTCCGGCCCGATCACCTGCACGCCGCGTTCGCGCAACAGGTTGATGTTGGTCTGGGTGGCCGGGTGCAGCCACATGCGGTGGTTCATCGCCGGGCACACGGTCAGCGGTGCGGTGGTGGCCAGGCACAGCGTGGTCACCAGGTCGTCGGCATGGCCCTGGGCCAGCCGCGCCAGCAGGTCGGCGGTGGCCGGGGCAATGACCACGCGGTCGGCCCAGCGCGCCAGTTCGATATGGCCCATCGCCTGCTCGGCGGCGCTGTCCCACAGCGTGGTGCGCACCGGCTGGCCGGACAGCGCCTGGAAACTCAACGGGGTCACGAACTGCTGCGCGCCATCGGTCATCGCCACCTGCACGCGGGCGCCGGCATCACGCAGCCGGCGCACCAGCTCCAGCGATTTGTAGGCGGCGATGCCGGCACCGACGCACAGCAGCAGCTTGCGTCCTTCCAGCGGCCGCGCAGGCGCCTGGGCATGGGAGAGTGGGCCAGTCACGGGGGAAAAGTTCCTACCTGCACAAGATCGTTTAGCTTACCCGAAGGCCCTGCCGCCGCTTATTACTCCGGGTGCACGCCGCCGCCATGCTGCGGGCATGCACATCCGCGACTGGCCCAGCACCGAACGTCCCCGCGAGAAGCTGCTGGCACGCGGCGCCAGCGCCCTTTCCGACGCCGAATTGCTGGCGATCTTCCTCGGTTCCGGCCTGCGCGGCCGTGACGCGGTGCAGACCGCGCGCGAGCTGCTGCAACACCACGGCCCATTACGTTTGTTGCTGGACCGCAGCGCGCGCGAACTGGCGCAGTTGCCGGGCCTGGGGCCGGCCCGCGCCTGCGCCATCGCCGCCGCGCTGGAACTGGGCCAGCGC
>JBASBF010000046.1:0-182702 GCA_049650985.1 Stenotrophomonas sp.
CCACACTGGGAGCTTCTCTGCTTCGGTGCGTTGGTCGCATCAGGCATTGTCGAGCAAGCCCCGATCCTGCGGCTGTGGCATCATCGACCTTCGGTGTCGCAGTACGCAGCGTCAGCTTTCGTTGTTCTAGGTGGGCACTTATGGCAACCGGATCGTTCATCGGCCACGACTGCCTAACAACTCATTCAAGCCGACGTGGCTATCGCCACGCGGCTTAATTCCGGCGTTAGAAGGCACTACCGGCTCTCACTCGGAGACTCCTGATGAAAACTTGCAAACTTGCTGCTTTCCTTTTTGTCACGATACTAGCTTCTACATTTCAAACAAACGCTGCGAACAAGACTCCCAAAGCCCCGGAGCCGATTAGGGCTTCCCCTTCCCTTGACCTTGCGGGAGTCTCTTTTGGGCAACCTATCGCCATCCAAGAATGCCCATCCCAGCTAATTGCAAAAGACTATCGCGCCTATCGCTCCGAGTACGAAATAAAGGCTCCAGATAAACCATGCTGGAAGCATTCATATACAAGCAAACCCACAACGCCACTCCCAAACAGCGGGAAGGTCTCTGTAATTCCAGAAAATCAATTTCCTGGCGTTAAGGACATCAATGTAAAGCTCATTGATGGCATAGTCGAAGACATCACTCTGATCACCTACGGCGAGGGTGTCCAAGATAAGATCTACGCAAGCCTTGTGCAAAAATACGGTTCTCCCACAACTAGAGAAGTGACAAAAGCCCAGAATAGAATGGGCGCAGAGTTCAGCAACATCGTTGCCGAATGGAAATTCACAAATCTCACCGTCTCCTTCGCAGGGATCATTGGCAGCATTGACACGGGCATAGTTTCTGCCAGCACCCCCAAAGCAGAAAACGCACAGGCGGCGGAGCGGAGAGAACGCGAAAGTGCAGAACCCAAACTGTAGGAAAGTGCCTTCTAACAATTCATTCAAGCCGACGCCGCTTCGCGGCGCGGCTTAATTCAGGCGTTAGGCCGCAGGAGAAAGACCCTTGGACGTCGAAGTAAAGCCATCCACAAAAGCTTTGGCTGAGGCCTTGGGCTTGTCGGAGGATCTACTCCGAGCGATCGAGCTATCGCAAATTCCGCTGACCAACGTCGCTTTGATGGCTGCTCGTCTGGCTAGGCTCCTTAACGACTTCGACCATCAGAAAATTTTTGAGTATGAGAGCGGTGGATATCCGTCCTCCCCAACCGGGGTATCGCCAGAGGTTTGGCGCCTTGCAGTTCTTGCCGGAAGGACCTACCAGAAAAAGGACAAGGAGGAAGTCAAGACATATGCAAGAATCGAATCGATTGAGCAATTGGAGGCTCTGCTAGAGTCTTCAAAGCTCGGGATCGACGCGGCTAGGGATCCGAACGTTTCAATCTCGTCTGCCAATCCAAATCAGTACGTGGGCTCGGGAAGCGGAAACTGGGCAGAGCGAAAAAGGCTTCAACAATCAATCAGCGAGGCATCTGCAAAACTCAGCTCTCGCAGGTCATTTGTCTATTCGTACGTTCTGCAAAAGAACCTAGAGCTAAAATTCTCGGGAATCGCGGGGGACGCATTTTCAAGAATTCGTCTAGTAGCTGATGAACTCATCGGCCTTACAGTGCCGTCGGCCGCACAGAAATTTGTTGCGATCTACGAAAATCTGCAGTCCGACAACCCGGAAGATTGGTCAAACGCCGTCCATAGCTGCCGCCGCATCTTGCAAGACTTGGCGGATCACTTGTTCCCGGCTACGGACACGCCGCGCACGAAAGTGGTAAATGGTAAGGAAGTTCGCATTTCTCTTAGGGCAGATAACTACATAAATCGTCTCGCATGCTTCACTGAGGACAATTCCACCTCAGAGCGTTCTGAAGAGATCATAGGATCCCAACTGACGTACCTGGGTGATCGCCTCGACTCCCTGTTTAGAGCTGCTCAGAAAGGGTCGCATGCAACCATATCCACACGAGATGAGGCAGACCGCTATGTCGTGTACACGTACATGCTTGTAGCTGACCTCCTGAGACTGGCTGCGCCTGCGGCCTAACAATTCATTCAAGCCGAAGCCGCTTCGCGGCTCGGCTTAATTCAGGCGTTAGCCCTCATGACAAAACCTGACGAAGTCCTCTATCAAAGCATCGCCGTACAATCCGAGAAGTTGAGCTATCGGAACAAGCTCCGCTTGGCTCAACTTTTAATTCAGCTTGCTCGGAAAGAAGAGGAAGAGACCTATCCTCAAGAGCGTGTTGACGCGCCAACTAAGAAGCTGGCTGATTCAGAGATGGCCGGATATGTGGCGGAGCGCATCATAAAACTTCGCCCTGGCAAGAAGTCTGGCGTACTCAATGCAATCGGTGCCATGTTCCAATTTCAGGGCGGCGTTTCCGACCAAGACAAAGAGGCCATCGTCAAAGAACTCATCCGTCGCAAAGTTCTCACAATTGATGCAAGTGATCGTGTCACCTACAGCATCGCGTGAGGGCTAACAATTCATTCAAGCCGACGCCGCTTCGCGGCGCAGCTTGTTGGCAAAAGAGGGGACAACGCCGGATCAACCTTCACGAAAACGGAGACAGCAATGCGCTGGTGGACACTACTTCTCGTCGCGGCAGGGCTGGCAGGCGCCTGCAACTGGTGGAGCAAACGCGCACCGGCCGCTGACCTGACGGTGGCGGCAGAGGCCGGTGGATTCATTCCGGTGGAAATGCCGAGCGGCACGCCGCGCAACATGGTGCTGGTGCTGGCGCCGCCCAACTGCCCTTCCGAGCAGGCGCAGCGGGCCGAGGCCCTCATCCGCGAACTGACCGATATCGGCATCCCGGTGAAGCGTGGCAGTTCCTTCTCCTTCGATCTCGAAAATCCCTCCCGGGAGCAGCGGGACGCGGTGGACCGTACCGTCGCGGTGTTCAAGCAGGGCGCACCGGCGGTCTTCATCAACGGCATGGGCATGTCCAATCCCAGCACGTCGCAGGTCGTGGCGGTCTACCGCAGCACGCGCCGCGGCTAGGAACCCACGGGGTGGATGCCGCGTTGTCGGAGCCAGCCGATCCAACGATTGGTTCCGCCGACGTTGCCGGCGGGAGCCCGCAATCCGGCATCATGTCCGGACCGGCCGGGCCAGCCCCGGCCCCGACAGGGAGCGCTCCGGATGAATGCAGGCATGTTCCGGCTGGCCACCGTCATCCCGCTGTTCGCCGCATTCGCTGCGACGGCAACGGCACTGGCGGATGGGGAAGCACCGAATGCCGGGCTGGTGGTATCGTCGCCGCCGGGCGGCTGCACGTTGCTGGTGCACCCGGACGGCTCCGCGAACATCCATTACGGCGCGGCTCCGCGAACCGTGCGGGTGGCCGCGCAGGCTTTCGACTTCGGCCGGGTACTGCAGTCGCTGCGCGAGAGCGTGCAAGGCGAGGATGCGGAAGCGCCCGCCGGCGCCCTGCCTGTCGCTGGCGTCGTTTTCCCCGGGACCAACGTGGTCAGGCGCTTTGACGACATGGCCCTGGCCCGCAGCCTGCTTGAAACCGGCTGGAAGTCGCGGCTGCCACCAACGGACCAATGGCATGACAACGACGAGGCCCATGCCGTGATCATGAGAACCTGCAGGTTCGATTGAAGGGCTTGGCCGGCCTTCTACCAGCCCGGCCCCGAATCCCTCTCCCAACCGGCCGCCATCGTTATCCCCGCGCAGACGGAAGTGCTTTTCAACAGCCCGAAGAGCTACTCAATCACTCATGGGCTCATTCACAGGGCATGAGCAAGAGCGATCCCCGCCTGCGCGGGGATGACGGTACGCCCGGCCTGCTCACCCGAAGGCGGCGTCTGCGTCAGGGCATTGCCGGCTCGTGGTGCGCATCGGCGGCGACGAAGCCGCCGGTCTGGCGTGCCCACAGCCGCGCATACAGGCCATTGGCGGCGATCAGTTCGGCATGGGTGCCGCTCTCGACGATGCGTCCCTGGTCCATCACCAGCAGCCGGTCCATGCGCGCGATGGTGGACAGGCGGTGGGCGATGGCGATCACCGTCTTGCCGGCCATCAGCCCGTCTAGGCTTTCCTGGATGGCGGCCTCCACTTCCGAATCCAGCGCCGAGGTGGCCTCGTCCAGCACCAGGATCGGCGCGTCCTTGAGCAGCACCCGGGCAATGGCGATGCGCTGGCGCTGGCCGCCGGACAACTTCACCCCGCGCTCGCCGACGTGGGCGTCGTAACCGCTGCGGCCCGCGCTGTCGCGCAGTTCGGCGATGAAGCCGTCGGCGCGCGCCTTGGCGACCGCCGCGCGCAACTGTTCCTCGCTGGCATCGGGGCGGCCGTAGAGCAGGTTGTCGCGGATCGAGCGATGCAGCAGCGAGGTGTCCTGGGTGACCACGCCCACCTGCGCGCGCAACGAATCCTGCTGCACGCCGGCAATGTCGATGCCATCAACGAGGATGCGGCCACGCTCGACGTCGTGGAAGCGCAGCAGCAGGTTGACCAGGGTGGATTTGCCGGCGCCGGAGCGCCCGACCACGCCGATCTTCTCGCCGGGGCGCACGTGCAGGTCCAGCCCTTCGATCACGCCGCCGGCCTTGCCATAGTGGAACGACACGCTCTCGAAATGGATATCGCCGGCCTGCACCGCCAATGCCGGGGCACCGGAGGCGTCGTCCACGGTGGGCGGCAGCGAGATCGAGTTGATGCCGTCATGCACGGTGCCGATGTTCTCGAACAGCGCCGACAGTTCCCACATGATCCACTGCGACATACCCAGCATGCGCAACACCAGCGCCACCGACACCGCCACCGCGCCGGCACTCAGCGCGCCGCCGTGCCACAGCCACAGGCCCGCGGCCACCACCGAGAACAGAAGCAGCATGTTCAACGCATAAAGCAGCGAGTAGATGCGCGTGGCCAGCCGCATCTGCGGATGCACCTTGTCGAGGAAGCCGGCCATCGCCTCGCGCGCATAGGCCTGCTCGCGCCGCGAATGCGAGAACAGCTTGACCGTGGCGATGTTGGTGTAGCTGTCCACGATGCGCCCGGTCATCTCCGAGCGGGCATCGGCCTGCTCGCGCGAGATGCGCTCCATGCGCGGCACGAAATGCCACATCAACAGTGCATAGCCGAGCAGCCACCCCACGAACGGCAGCATCATCCGCCAGTCGGAGGAACCTGCCACCGCCAGCGTGCCGATGAAGAACACCAGCACGTAGTTGCCGATGTCGAACAGCTTGACCACCGTCTCGCGCACCGCCAGCGAGGTCTGCATCAGCTTGGTGGCGATGCGCCCGGCGAACTCGTCCTGGAAATAGCCCATCGACTGCCGCAGCAGGTAGCGGTGCACGCTCCAGCGGATGCGCATCGGGAAATTGCCGAGCAGGGTCTGGTGCTGCACCAGCGCATTGACCAGCACCAGCAGCGGCAGCGCGACCAACACCAGCGCGCCCATCCACAGCAGGCGCGGGCCCTCGGCGGCGATGAAGGTGGCCGGCGTGGTGGTGCCGAGCCGGTCCACCAGCGAGCCGACGTAGGCATAGAGCGCCAACTCGGCCACCGCGATGCCGGCGGTGGTCAGCGCCATCAACAGCAGCCACTTCTCCGCGCCGCGCGTGTAATGGCGGCAGAACGCATACAGGCCGCGCGGCGGCTGCGCGGGCGGATCGCAGGGAAACGGATCGAGGCGGGATTCAAACCAGCGGAACATGGAGGCAACCAGCAGACGGGGCTGCCATTGTCGCGTATGCGCGCCAGTCAGGTGGCAGGCGAGCGCGTCGTCCTGCATGTGGTTGCAGGAGCGCACTTCAGTGCGCGATGGGCTTCACGAGGAAAGCTCCATCACGCACTGAAGTGCGCTCCTGCGAAGGCACCGCCGGCAACCCGTGCGAGGGTTGCCTTTGCCGGTCCTGCTATTCCTTCGCCGGCAACAGCAGGAGGTCCTGGAAGTCGAAGCTGAAGTCGGTCAGCGACGAAATCGCCTGCATGCGCACCTCGCGCACCTTGCCGTCGGGGTCGAGGCTGAAGTTGACGAAGGCGTCGGCGTTGAGCGAGCGGTTGTCCCAGCGCACGATGAAGGTGTCGTGCTGCCAGTGCTCCAGCGTGCCCTGCAGGTCCGCGGTGGCACCGAAGCGCAGGCGCAGCTTGCCCTTGGCAGGTTCGACGAACACGTCGCCATACCACGCGTCGCGGTAGGTGCCGGCGTAGCCGGACAGCGGCAGCGAGGGCCTGCTCTTCGCGTCGCGGGCGGCGACGTGCTTCTGCCAGCCTTCATCGGCGTTGTCCTGCGCCTTGGCGACGGCGGCGGCGTAGGCGACCACCCAGTCGTGCCCGGGCGCGCCCAGCATGGCATCGAGCACGCTCAAGGTGATGGCGTTGAACGCCGCACCCACTTCCTGGTTGGTCAGCACCACCACGCCCAGGTTCTGGCCGGGCACCAGGGTCAGGCGCGACACCTGCCCCGGCCAGCCGCCGGTGTGCCACACCAGCTTCTGCCCGCGGTAGTCGCTCAGGCTCCAGCCTTCGCCATAGCCGGCGAAGTTGGGCATGGCGTCGGCCAGTTCCGGCACCGACGGCTTGGCCACCACCTGCGGGATCTGCATCTGCCACATCTGCCGCTGGGTCTTGTCCGAGAATAGCGGCGTGCCGTCGGCGAGCCTGCCTTCGGCCAGTTGCACGTTCATCCACTTGGCGAGGTCGCGCACGCTGGAATAGATGCCGCCGGCGCCGGCGTTGTTGGACCAGGTCAGCGGTGCGACGGTGCGCAGTTCGGTGTGATCGTACCTGGCGTGGCCGATGGCAGCGTTGTCGCCGGGCCGCAGGTGGTCGGCGTTGTAGCGGGTGCCGGCCATGCCGACCTTGTCGAAGATGCGCTGCTGCAGGAAGTCTGCATAGCTCAGGCCCGACACTTTTTCGATCACCTGCTGCGCCACCGCGTAGAGGATGTTGTCGTAGGCGTAGCGGTCGCGGAAGCCGCCCTTGAGCGGCACCTGCGCCAGCCGTGCCACCACCTCGGCGTTGCTGTAGGTGGTGGTGGGCCAGAACAGCAGGTCGCCAGCGCCCAGGCTCAGCCCGCTGCGGTGCGAGAGCAGGTCACGGATGCGCATTTCGGCGGTGACATAGGGGTCGGACATGCGGAACGACGGCAGGTGGTCGATCACCCGGTCGTCCATCTTCAACTTGCCCTCCTCGGCCAGCAGGTTCAGCGAGGTGGCGGTGAAGGCCTTGGTGTTGGAGGCGACGGCGAAGAGCGTATCGGCCTGCACCTGTTCGGGCTTGCCGAGTTCGCGCACACCCCAGCCGCGCTCCAGCAGCACCTTGCCATCCTTGACCACGGCCACGGCGACGCCGGGCACGTCGAACTGCTGCCGCACGCGCTCCACGGTGGCGTCCAGTTGCTGCAACTGCGCCGGCACGTCGGCCTCCTGTGCGTTTGCCTGCACCGCCACGCTCATTGCGAGCATCAACCCACTCCCCAGCCACTTGTTCAATGCATACCCCTCCGGTTCGATAGCGGCCGATGGTAACGCGAGCATCGCGCCGGCGTGGTTGCGCCGCCGCAGCCGCCGGGAGTTCGGCGACAATTCGCGCATGCCGAATTCCACTACCCGCACCGCCCTGCTGCAAATCCATTTCTGCGTGCTGTTGTGGGGCGTGACCGCCATCCTCGGCAAGCTCATCACCCTGCCGGCGCTGCCGTTGGTGTGGTGGCGCATGTTGCTGGTGGTGGCGATGCTGGCGCTGCTGCCGCGCGTGTGGCGCGGGCTGGCCGCGCTCAACCTGCGGCTGGTGCTGGGTTATTGCGGCATCGGCGCGCTGGTGGCGCTGCACTGGCTCACGTTCTACGGCGCGGTGAAGCTGGCCAACGCCTCGGTGGCAGCCACCTGCATCGCGCTGGCGCCGGTGTTCACCGCCGTCGTCGAGCCGTGGGTTGCCAAGCGGCCGTTCCAGTTGCGCGAGCTGGCCTTCGGCCTGGCGGTATTGCCGGGCGTGGTGCTGGTGGTCGGCGGTGTGCCCGACGGTATGCGCCTGGGGGTGGTGATAGGCGCGGCGTCGGCCTTGCTGGTGGCCTTGTTCGGCTCGCTCAACAAGCGCTTGGTCAGCCATGCCGATCCGCTGACCGTCACCGCGCTGGAACTGGGTGCCGGCACGCTCACTCTCACCTTGCTGGCGCCAGCCCTGCCCTTGCTGCTGCCGGTGCTGGCGAGTGATTTGTGGGTGATTCCCGACCTGCACGACGGCCTGTTGCTGCTGGTGCTGTCGGGCCTGTGCACGCTGCTGCCGTTTGCGCTGGCGCTGGTGGCGCTGCGCCACCTCAGCGCCTACACGGTGCAACTGGTGACCAACCTGGAGCCGGTGTACGCCATCGTGCTGGCAATGCTGTTCCTTGGCGAACAGCACGAGCTGACGCCGCTGTTCTACCTCGGCGTGGTGGTCATCATCGGCGCGGTGTTCCTGCACCCGCTGCTCAACCGCTGGCGAAAGCCGGAGCAGGCTTGACCGCAGGAGATTCCTGCGTCAGAACTCCTGCTGTTGCGGCAGCAGCCCGCGCAGTTCCTGTTCGGTGAGGTTGCGCCACTGGCCCGGCTTGAGCGCGCCGAGCTTGATGTTGTCGATGCGCACACGGCGCAGTTGGGTGACGCGGTAGCCGAAGGCGGCGGCCATCAAGCGGATCTGCCGGTTCAGGCCCTGCTGCAGCACGATGCGGAAGCCGAACTTGGCGATGCGGGTGGCGCGGCACGGCAGCGTCGTCTGCTCGTGGATGCGCACACCGCGCGCCATGCCGCGCAGGAATTCGTCGGTGACCGGCTTGTTCACTGCCACCAGGTATTCCTTCTGGTGGCCGTTCTCGGCACGCAGGATCTGGTTGACGATGTCGCCGTTGCTGGTCAGCAGGATCAGTCCTTCCGAATCCTTGTCCAGCCGGCCGATCGGGAAGATGCGTTGTTCATGGCCGATGAAATCGACGATGTTGCCCTTGACTGCACTCTCGGTGGTGCAGGTGACGCCCACCGGCTTGTTCAGCGCGATGTAGACGTGCTTGCGGCCGGTGCTTTTCTGCACCGCGCGGGCGCGCAGCGGCTGGCCGTCGACGCGCACCTCGTCGCCCTCGCCCACCACCGCGCCGGTGCCGGCGACGACGCCATTGACGGTGACCCGGCGCGCGCCGAGCAGTCGGTCGGCCTCGCGGCGGGAACAGAAGCCGGTGTCGGCGATGTGCTTGTTGAGTCGAATCGTCATCGGCGGATTATCCGCCATCGCCCCCGCGCCGGACAGCGTGCATGCCTCAGGCCACGTCCGGCTCGGTGCGCGCATCCACCACCCGGTTGCGGCCGCCGCGCTTGGCCTGGTACATGGCGTTGTCGGCACGGCGCAACAGCGCGGCCACGTCGTCGCCCGGCTGCATTTGCGCCAGGCCGATGCTGGCGGTGATCACCAATCCGTCGTGGCGCAGCTCCGGTGCCAATTGCCCAATCCGGTCGCGCAGTTGTTCCAGCCGCAGCAGCGCGGCATCGACACTGGCGCCCGGCAGCAGCACCAGGAACTCCTCGCCGCCCATGCGGATCACGTCGTCGCGGTTGCGCACCGCGCCGAGCAGGGCATTGGCCACCGACACCAGCACTTCGTCGCCGACGTCGTGGCCGAAGCGGTCGTTGATCTGCTTGAACAGGTCGATGTCGAGGAAGCCGATGGCCAGCGGCTGCGCGTCCTTCCGGCTCTGCTGCAGGTGCCGCTCAAGCTGGCGCAGGCCGGCACGGCGGTTGGGCAGGCCGGTCAGCATGTCGGTGTCGGCGAGCTGGCGCATCTCGTCGCGCTGCCGGCGCAGCAGGTCCAGGCTGCGGTTGAGGCTGAAGGCGCTGATGATCAGGAACCAACTCACCGCCAACTGGATGACTTCGATGCGGTAGCGCACCAGCCATTCGGCATCGAGCCAGTTGGCCAGCACCATCGCCAGCAACGGCGGCAGGGCGACGACGCCGTCCATCGTGTTGTAGTCGCGCCGCCGCAGCAGCCAGACGGCCACTGCGAAGGACAGCAGGCAGGCCACCGCGAAGCCGTGGTCCAGCCAGACCGCCACCACCGACAAGGCGGCGAGCGGCAACCACGGCGCCAGCAGCGCAACGCCCAGCAGCAGCAACGACAACACCCGCAAACCGACACGCAGGGCCGGGAAGCGCCGCCAGCCGCCGCAGATCCACCACATCAGCCAGACCAGCGCCGCGTAGGCCAGCGCCGACATCGACACCAGCCATTGCGAGGCGGCATTGCCCACCGGCAGCCACGGCCGGGGGTAACCGCTCAAACCACTGAAGATTGCCTGCCACAACATCATCAGCAAGCAGAGCAACGCATAGAACAGGAAATTGCGGCTGCGGGTGGAGAGGAACCCCATCAGCGCCGACAACGCCAGCACCCAGGCGATGGCCAGGCAACTGCTGCGCACCAGCAAGCGCTGGGTATCGCGCTGCTGCACGTCGCTGGGTGTACCCAGCCGCACGACGGGAATCCAGCCGGGCTTGAGTGGGCGTTCCCACGCTATCTCGATCGGCTCCATGCTGCCGGTGGGTGGCACCGTCACCATGCCGGTGCCGGCACGGAAGCGTGAATCACGGGTGCGCGCATCCTGCGCATGCCCGCATACGGTGCGTTCGCCCTGGTGGATCATCACCTCGCCGTGGAAGGCGTTGAACACTTCCACCGCCTGCGGCGCACCCGACCAGCCCCCTGCCGGCGGCGGGATTTCGATGTGCCGCTGCAGGTGTTGGCGCATTTCGGGGGTGCAGGCACGTACCGGCGCCTGTTGGTCGGTGGCGCGGCCGAACAGCAGGTAATCCTGGCCCGCCTGCAATGGCAATGCGGACAGCGCGGGCATCACCGACAGCAGCAGCGCGGCCAGCAGCCACGCTCCCCATCGCCGCCCCACGCAACCGCGCCCGCCTTCGTGCCGTTCCGGCATCTGCCCCACCCGCTGCTCCCATGTCAGCCGGTGATTATCACATTGTCCGGCGCCCCACTCGGCACTGCATCACGCAAGCGATGCTTGCCACTTGCGCTACCCCAGGGTACGGGCCATTCGCGGGCCTGCCGTGGCAAGCCCGTGATGCTCAGCCGCCGCGCGGACCGCGCGGCTTGAAACCGTCGCGGGGCGGTCGCCCGCCCGGGCCACCCGCACGCGGACCACCGGGGCGGCCGGCAGGTTTGGGGCCATTGCCGAAGCGCGGCTTGAACGACGCCGGGGCGCTCTGCACCTCGCCCGGCTCGACCTTGCGCATCTGCAATTGCTGGCCCGACACCCACACCTTCTTCAGGTGCTGCAGCACATCGGCGGGCATGTCGGCCGGCAGGTCGAGCACCGAGTGGCCGTCATGGATGTCGATGCGGCCGATGTAGCGGCTTTCCAGCCCGGCCTCGTTGGCGATGGCGCCGACGATGTTGGCGGGCTTCACGCCATGCGTGTGGCCAACCTCGATGCGGTAGGTCTCCATGCCGAACTCGGGCGCGCTGCGCGGCGGCATTTCGCGACGCGGACGCTCACCGAACTCGCCTTCGCCACGCGGCGAATGCGCACTGCGCTCACCCTCGTCATGGCGCGGGCCACGCTCGAAACGCGGCTCGAAACGCGACGGGCGTTCGCCACGTTCCTCGCGCTGACGCGGGAAACCGCCATCGCGCTGCGGGCGCTCGTTGCGGCCGGCCGGGGCTTCGCGGCGCTCGCGCACCGGCGGGGCCAGCAGGAACGGGGCATCACCTTGCAGCAACTTGGCCAACGCCGCGGCGACATCCACCGCCGGCACGTTGTTCTCGTTCTCGTAGCGCTGGACCAGATCGCGGTAGAAATCGGTGTCGCCATCGGCCAGGGTCTGGCTGATGCGCTCCATGAACTTGGTCACGCGGTGGTCGTTGACCGCATCCACGCTCGGCAGTTGCATTTCCTCGATCGGCTGACGGGTGGCACGCTCGATCTGGCGCAACATACCCTTCTCGCGCGGGGTTGCGAACAGGATCGCATCACCGCTGCGACCGGCGCGGCCGGTACGACCGATGCGGTGCACGTAGCTTTCGGTGTCGTAGGGAATGTCGTAGTTCAGCACGTGGCTGATGCGCTCCACGTCCAGCCCGCGCGCGGCCACGTCGGTGGCCACGAGGATGTCGAGCTTGCCTTCCTTGAGCTGGCCGATGGTGCGTTCGCGCTGGGTCTGCTGCATGTCGCCATTGATCGCGGCGGCGGCCAGGCCGCGCGCCTGCAATTTCGCCGCCAATTCTTCGGTCGCCGCCTTGGTGCGCGCGAACACGATCATCGCGTCGAAGGGCTCCACTTCCAGGATGCGGGTCAGCGCGTCGAGCTTGTGCATGCCGCTCACCCACCAGTAACGCTGGCGGATGTTGGCCGAGGTGGTGGTCTTGGAGGCGATGGTCACTTCCACCGGCTCGCGCAGGTAGGTTTGCGCGATGCGGCGGATCTGCGGCGGCATGGTGGCCGAGAACAGCGCCACCTGGCGGGTTTCCGGCAACTTCTTGAGCACCGCCTCGACATCGTCGATGAAGCCCATGCGCAGCATTTCGTCGGCTTCGTCCAGCACCAGCGTCTTCAGCTCGGACAGGTCCAGGGTGCCGCGGTCGAGATGGTCGATGACGCGGCCGGGGGTGCCGACCACCACGTGCACGCCACGGCGCAGCGCCGACAACTGCTGGCCGTAGGGCTGGCCGCCGTACACCGGCAACACGCGGAAGCCGGGCATGGACACCGAATAGCTCTGGAACGCCTCGGCAACCTGGATGGCCAGCTCGCGGGTCGGGGCCAGCACCAGCACCTGCGGCTTGCTGGCGTTGAGGTCGATGTTGGACAGCACCGGCAGCGCGAAGGCACCGGTCTTGCCGGTACCGGTCTGCGCCTGGCCGAGCACGTCGCGGCCTTGCAGCATCGCCGGGATGGTGGCGGCCTGGATCGGCGACGGGGTTTCGTAGCCGACGGCGGCCACGGCTTTCATCACAGGCTCTGAGAGGCCGAGATCTGCAAACAGCAGCGGCGCTGGGGATTCTTGGGTCATTGGGGAACTCCGGGGGCACCGCCGCGATCGGGCGGGCGCAAGCGGGGTATTGTGCGCTCTTGCGGGCCGGCTGTCGAAAAGGCCGATGGCGTCCATTCAGGTGTGATATTCCGGCCGGGCCGGCCAATCACCCGGCAACCGGTGACCGGGGAACCGCGCCGGTTCGAGCAGGACCGGGCGGCGGCGCGCGATAATTGCCCCCTTTCCTTGCCGCCGGCACGCCCATGCAGACCCTCGATTTCGAACTGGACCGCGACTACGTCGAACTGAAGCAGTTGCTCAAGCTCACCGACTTGGTCAGCAGTGGCGGCGAGGCCAAGGCCATCATCGGCGAGGGCCAAGTGCGCGTGGACGGCGCGGTGGAGCTGCGCAAGGCCTGCAAGATCCGCGCAGGCCAGCAGGTGGAGCTGGGCGAGGTGCGCATCCGGGTGCTGGCGGCGGGCTGAAACATCACCGCCGCACCTCGCCGGCGCCGAAGCTTCAGCGGCAAGGCCCCTGCGGGGCAAGCCCCGCGGCGGCGGTTTCAGATTGCTTCGCGCTGCGTCAGGTGCGCGGCAATCATTTTCCTGAAAGGCGCCACGCCATGCGCCACGCGCAGAGCGGCGTTGCGCAGCACCCGTGCCGGCAGGCGGCCGTCGTTGTACAACGCGGCGATGGCGTTGGTGGCCTCGTACAGCGGCCGCGTCGCCAGCCGGTGGCTGCGCTGGTAGCGGGCCAGCAGCGGGGCCGCGCCGATGTCGCCGCCGCGCGCGACCGCCTCCTCCAGCAACTTCGCCAGCCGCTGCTGGCTCTGCAGGCCGAAGTTGAAGCCATGCGCGGTGACCGGGTGCATGCCCACCGCGGCATCGCCGAGCAGCACGTAGCGTGGGCCGGCGAAACGGTGCGCATACACCCCCACCAGCGGGTAGACGTGGCGCGTGCCTACCGGCTGCATGCGGCCCAGGCGCTGCTCGAAGAAGCTGCCGATGGCCTCGCCGAAGCGCTCCTCGTCCATCGCCATCAGCTCCTGTATCTGCTGCGGTGGCAGGGTGACCACCACCGAGCACTGGTCACCGGGCAGCGGCAGCATCGCCAGCGTGCGCCCGTAGCCGAACCACTCCCACGCTTCGTGCTGGTGCGGGCGCTCGTGGCGTAGCCGGCACACCAGCATCGACTTGCCGAAATCGCGCATCTGCGCGCCGATGCCCATCATCCGCCGGGTCGCCGAGAAGCGGCTGTCGGCAGCCACCACCAGCCGCGCGGCAAGGCGGCGGCCATCGTCGAGCACCACGGTGTTGGCCTCGCTGCCGGTTTCGATCGCGGCCACCTTGGTGCCATCGATCACCGCCAACCCCGCCTGTCCTTGCACCGCTTCCCATGCGGCGCGGCGGATCAGGTGGTTGGGCACCAGCCAGCCCAGCTCTTCCACGCCTTCTTTGGCCGCGGCAAAGCCGAGCGCGAACGGCGAGGCACCATTCATCACCTTGGCGCTGCGCAACGGCGATATCTGCGCAGGGTCGATGCGCTGCCACAAGCCGAGCGCTTGCATGATCTGCCGCGAGGCGTGGGTCAGCGCGATCTCGCGGCCGTCGAACGCCGGCTCGGCCAGCGCGGCCACCGGTTGCTGTTCGACCAGCGTCACCGACAGCCCGCTGCCCGCCAGCCCGCGCGCCAGGCTCAGCCCCGCCGGCCCGGCTCCCACAATCACTACATCGACATCGCGCATCTTCATGGCTCCCGCCTCATCCAGTAATCGCCACAGCCTAAGCACCGGTGGCAGCGGCGGCCTTGATCCGGGTCAGGAACTCAGGCACCGGCTTCATGGTCAACGGCGGCAGCATCCGGCAGCGCGATCACCGGCGGCTCGGCCGGAACCGGGGCCGGCGGCGGCTCCAGCAGCGCACTGCCGATTTCCGACAACGGGCTTTCGTCGGGGCAGGTTTCGTCGGGGAAGCCGTACCGCTCCTTCAATGCCTGGCCGCAGGTAGTGACCGCCTCCAGATCGGCACCGTCGTGCTTGCACTGGCGGTCGAAGGTGACCAGGAAGGCATCCTTGCGGCGCACGAAATCATCGCCGCACTTGCGCATCTGCTTGATCCGCTCCAGGTCATCCTGCACCGCGTTGGTGCCGTCCAGCCCGTATTGCTTGAGTTCGGCGTTGCTGAGCAGGCGCAGGCTGCGGTTGGGCACGGTCATCATCAGGTCGGCCACGCCCACCGCCACGCCGTTGCGCTGCAGGTAGTCCTTGACGTTGTCGTAGACCTGCTGCAGTTCCTTGTTCAACTCGGCGCGCGAAGTGGCGGTGGAGCTGATGCGCATCATCCGGTGGATACCGACCTTGCCGGAGATCAGCCGGTTGTCGCCGGCGGCCAGCACGAACACGCAGGCGCTGTGGCAGATGGAGCCTTCGCGCACCCAGATGGTCCAGCCGGATTCACCGATGTTGTCGCCGGCGACGATCGCCGCTTCCACCTGGCCGCCGCTGGAATCCAGGTCGAGGATGCGCTTGCCGATGTCCAGCGCGTCGGCCACGATCGCCAACCGTGTCATCAGCGCCGCGAACGAGGGGTTGATCTTGCCGGCGTAGCGCACCCGCACCAGCCCGCGTTCGCGGCAGGGTTCCAGCGCGGCTTCCAGGCTCTGCCGGTCCAGCGCCTCCAGCTCGGCGCCGTCGCCGGCCTCGCCGGTGTAGTCGGTGTCGCAGCCGATCCACGCCCTGCCGTTCTCCAGGACCACCTCCGGCCACGGCTTGTCCTTGGCCGGCTGCACCGGCGCGGGCGGCGGCGGCGCGTCGGCGGCGTTGATCGACACCATGTGGTCGCCATCGGCCGCCAATACCGCGGCCGGGTCGGGCGCAGCCTGCATGTCCTTGTCAGTGGGGTGGCAGGCCAGCAGCCCGAGGCACAACAGCGGTGACCAGCAGAATCCGCGCAGCATGGGGAACCATCGTTTGAATGGGCTGCCAGTCTAGTCCCCTTGCCGCCGCCCACCCGAACGCCACCTGCACATGCGGCATTGCTGTCCGGAAATGGCCAGTGCACGCTGCCGGCACGGCCTAGACTGACCCCATGCAAGCTCCTTCCATGCCCAGCCACGACCAATGCGAACAGGCGCGCCTGGCCCGCGATGCGCGCTTCGACGGGCTGTTCTTCACCGCCGTGCGCAGCACCGGCATCTATTGCCGGCCGGTGTGCCCGGCGCCGCCGCCCCGGCGCGAGAACGTCAGCTACTACCCCACCGCCGCTGCGGCTGCCGCCGCCGGCTACCGCCCCTGCCTGCGCTGCCGGCCGGAGCTGTCGCCGGACGATGCGAACTTCATGCAGGACCACACCCTGCATCGCGCGCTGGCGCTGCTGGACGAGGGCATCCTGCAGGAGCGGCCGGCCACCGCGCTGGCCGACGCAATGGGTCTGAGCGCACGCCAGTTGCAACGCCTGTTCGTGGCCAGGCTGGGCGCCACCCCGGCGCAATTGCACGCCACCCGCCGCCTGCTGCTGGCCAAGCAACTGCTGACCGAAACCGCACTGCCGGTCACCGACATCGCGCTGGCTGCCGGGTTCAACAGCCTGCGCCGGTTCAACAGCGCCTTCCTCGCAGGCTGCGGCATGCCGCCCAGCGCGCTGCGCCGGCAACGTGGCGCGGTGTCCGGCGGCGAGCCGGTGCTGCGGCTGGCGTACCGGCCACCGCTGGATTTCGGGGCGATGCTGGCTTTCCTGCGCAAGCGCGCCATTCCCGGCATCGAACACATCGACGCCGGCAGCTACCAGCGGGTGATCGTCAACGATGGCCGCGCCAGCCTGATCCGCGTCAGCGCCGACCCGAAACGGCCGGAGCTGCGCCTGCAACTGGGTACCAGCGAAGCGCGCGCGATCCCGGCAATCGTCGCCAGGGTGCGGCGGATGTTCGACCTGGATGCCGACCTGGCCACCGTCCATGCCTGCCTGAACCACGAGCCGCTGCTGGCGCGCGGCATCGCCCAGCGTCCGGGCCTGCGCATTCCCGGTGGCTGGGACGGTTTCGAAATCGCCGCGCGCGCGGTGCTGGGCCAGCAGGTCAGCGTCGCTGCGGCCACCACCCTGGCGCAGCGGCTGGTGGACCGTTTCGGCGCACACCTGCCCGGCCTGCCGGAAGGGCTGGACCGGCAGTTTCCCGCCCCCGCCGTACTCGCCGACGCACCGCTGGAAAGCATCGGCCTGCCGCGCACCCGCGCCGCCACGCTGCGTGCGGTGGCCCGCGCCTGCGCCGAAGGCCGGCTGGATTTCAGCCGCGCGCAGACACTGCAGCAGTTCGTGCAACACGCTACCGCCCTGCCCGGCATCGGCCCGTGGACCGCGCACTACATGGCGCTGCGCGCGCTGGGCATGCCCGACGCCTTCCCCGCCGGCGACCTGGTACTGCAACAGGTGCTGGGCGAAGGCCAGCGCCTGAGCGAACGCGCCACCGAAGCCCGCTCGCAGGCGTGGCGGCCGTGGCGGGCGTATGCCGTTCTCCACCTGTGGCACCTGTCGTAGCCCCCGGCGCACTGCACGCCACCTCACGCATTTCCCCGCGTCGAGGACGTACCCCCGACCTACAGGCTCCTACCATGACGACCCTCTACTACGACCGCTTCGACACTCCCATCGGCCCGCTCACCATCGCCGCCGACGCCGCCGGCCTGCGCCACATCCTGTTCGCCGACAACCGCCACGATGCCAAGGGTCGCGAGCAGTGGCAGCACGCTCCGGACGCAGTCGCCGAACCGCGCCGGCAATTGCTGGAATACCTGCACGGCCAGCGCCGCACGTTCGAGCTGCAACTGGCGCCGGTCGGCACCGCCTTCCAGTTGCAGGTCTGGCATGCACTGGTCGAAATCCCGTTCGGCAGTACCTGGAGCTACCGCCAGTTGGCGCAGCGCATCGGCCGCCCCAGCGCCACCCGCGCCGTCGGTGCCGCCAACGGCCGCAACCCGCTGCCACTGGTGCTGCCCTGCCACCGGGTGATCGGCAACGACGGCTCACTGACCGGCTTCGGTGGCGGCCTGCCGACCAAGGCCGCGCTGCTGCGGCTGGAAGGCATCGGCAACGATGGTGCGCGGGTGGCCGACCTGTTTGGCTGATGCGGCCACGTCACCTGCCAAAAGTCGTATTCGTGACGTCACGATCGGCCACTATCATGGCTCGATGATCTCCTTCCGTTTCCCCGTCGCGGCCCTGGCCTGCGCCTTGCTCGCGGCATGCGCCTCCACTCCCGCGCCGCCTGCCACGCCAGCGGCACCGCCGACCGTGCTGCTGCTGTCCATCGACGGCCTGCGCGCGGACATGGTCGAGCGCGGCCACAGCCCGAACCTGGCGCGGCTGGCGCGCGAGGGCGTGCAGGCCACCGGCATGTACCCGTCCTATCCGTCGCTGACCTTTCCCAACCACTACACCCTGGTCACCGGCCTGCGCCCCGACCACCACGGCATCATCCACAACAGCATGAATGCCGAGGACCTGGGCAGCTTCCGCCTTGGCGACAACCAGGTCGTGAACAACCCGGCATGGTGGGGTGGCGAGCCGATCTGGGTGGGCGTGGAGAAGGCCGGCTACAAGAGCGCCACCTGGTCATGGCCCGGCAGCGAGGTCGTCATCGGCGGGGTGCAGGCCAACCAGCGCCACCCCTACGATGAAAGCGTGTCCCTGCCCGAGCGCATGCGCCAGGTGCTGTCATGGCTGGAAGGCGCGCCCGACGGCCGCAAGCCGCGCCTGGTCGCCGCCTACATGGAGCACGTGGACAAGGCTGGCCACCACCACGGCCCGGATTCGCCCGAATACGCCGCTGCGTTGCAGGCCGTGGACCGCGCCATCGGGCAACTGCTGGATGGCATGGCCCGCGATGGCCTGCTCGAAGCGACCAACGTGATCGTGGTGTCCGACCACGGCATGGCCAACGTGCCGGAAGGCCAGGTGATCGCCACCGAGGACATGGTCGCCGCGGAGATCGCGCGCGCTGTGTCGGTCGGCCAGTCGATCGGCTTCGCCCCAGAGCCGGGCCGCGAACGGGAAGCGGAAGAGGCGCTGCTGGGCGCACACCCGCATTACGACTGCTGGAAAAAGGAGCAACTGCCAGCGCGCTGGCATTACGGCACTCACCCGCGCATCCCGCCGATCGTCTGCCAGATGCACGAGGGCTGGGACGCCCTGACCCGCGCAGCGATCGCCCGGCGCACGCCGGGCACCCGTGGCTCGCACGGCTACGACCCAGCCTTGCCGTCGATGCAGGCAGTGTTCATCGCCCGCGGCCCGTCGTTCCGGCAGGGCGCGCAATTGCCGGCCTTCGACAATGTCGACGTCTACCCGCTGCTGGCGCGGCTGACCGGCATCACCCCGGCCGCCAACGACGGCAACCCGCAGACCCTGCTGCCGGCACTGCGCGACAAGCCCGCTCCGTAGGGCATTCCGGAAACCGCCCAACGAAAAAAAACCGCCGCAGCGGTTTTTGTCGGCGTCAGCCGATGACAGCAACGAAAAAGCGGCGCAAGCGCCGCTTTTTCACCGAGGCCAAACCGGAATCAACCGGCCTTGGCCACCGTCTTCTTGGCAACGGCCTTCTTGGCCGCCTTGGCGACGGTCTTCTTGGCAACCGGCGCAATTGCGCCCACGGCCACCTTGCTCACCGAATGCGAGCGCGCGTTGCCGTAGCTGGCGTTGTAGCGCTTGCCCTTGGCGGTCTTGCGGTCACCCTTACCCATGTCCAACTCCTCACGTATGAAATTCAGATTGCCCCGTGCCGACACGGGTACGACGAGGCCGCTGCAACAGCGCCCCCGCGCATGAAGCGCAAAGCCTAACATGCGGCCCTCAATGTGCGCAGCTAGCGTCATGCACGTGGCGGTGGTTCAGGCGCAGGTTCAGCACATGGGCAAGCCCCACCAGCACCCCGCCCAACGTCATTACCAGCGCATGCGGCACCGGCGCGTGGTGCAGCCCTTCGTGCAACAGCCCGGCCCAGAGCAGCACCAGCCCTGGCACCAGCAGGGCCAGCGCGTGCACCGCACGGTGGCGGCGGTAGCCCCAGAGCAGGCTGAACAAGCCGAGGAAGGTGACGAAAATCACCACCGCCTGCTCCAACCCGTCGCTCAGCCAGAACGACAGGCCCAACGACGGCGCCAGCGCCAGCAGCGCCGGCAATACTGCGCAGTGCACCGCGCACAACAATGAGCCGGTGGCACCGAAACGATCCAGTAGCGAGTTGTGGGGTTCTTTCATGGTCGTCTGCCCGAGCTCGTCCAGTTATTTTATAACAAAGCATGGGCGTGCCACAGAGTGCCAGCCCCCCGGCCATCAGGCCGGTTCAGCCACCACGATGTAGTCATGCCCCTGCCGCAAGCCGCCCTCCCGCCGCACGTGAGCCAAGGCCCGGGCGCGCAGGTCGGCCACGCCCGCCTGCATTGCCACGGCCAAGCTGCGGTCGCGGAACCGCCCCGCCGCCTGGGTGCACATGTCCAACTGGCTGTTGACGAAACGCTCGCCATAACGGATTGCGATACGTTCGGCATCGAGGATGCGGAAGCCGGCCTGCTGCAACTGGCGCAAGGTCCAGTCCAGCGGATATTCGCGATAGGGGCGGTCATTGGCCATCAGCAGGCAGGCATCGCGCAGGCGGCCGATTTCCACCACCAGTTGCCCGTCCACATCGGCGGGGGTGGTGGTCACGTAAGGCTCCAGCCCGATCACGTACAACCGCCGCCCCACCAGCGGGCGCAACCGCTCGAACAGCCGGTCCTGCCAGTACGGCGCAAAACCCTCGATGGCGCCGAGCAGATAATCGGCCAGCACCGTGTCATAGCACTCGCCCTGCAGCAGCGCGGGGTCCATCCAGTTACCGACGACCACCCGGTCCCGCGTGCGCACGCGCTCACCGGCCTCACGCAGGGTGGCCTCGGCCATGGCTGGCGAACCGGTCACGGCGGTCCAGCACGTGCTTTCCAGGCCCAGCAGCCACTTCATCGAACTGCGGCCGGTACCTGCATCGAGCACCGCGCCCCATGACGAACTGCCATGGAGCGCGGTGATGCGTTCATACAGCGACATGCCTTCAGCGCCCGCCAGCCGGCTCAGAAGTCATACGACAGCCCGACGCTCACGTTGCGCCCCGGCAGCGGGATGGTGCTGGCCAGGAACGAGGCATGGTTCCAGACCTGTTCGTCGAGCAGGTTGTTGCCGCGCAGGAACAACCGGGTACGGCCGTCGGTGAAGCGATAGTTCACGCTCAGGTTGAGCATGTCGTAGCCCGGCGTCACCGACTCGAACCCGGCGATATCGTCCTGGCGCATCACCCGGTACAGCTCCAGCTCGCCATCCCAAGCCGCGCCGGTCAGGTTCAGGTGGCCGCCAAGGCGGCCGGCCGGGATACGCGGCACGTTGCCGCCGCCATCGGTGAAACGGGCGCGGACGCGATCGGCGAACACGCCGACCGACAGCAGTTCGGACAGCTTGTAATCCAGTTGCGCCTCGAAGCCGCGGAAGTCGGCATCGCGTTGCGAATACTTGATCAGGCGGAAGTCCTCGTACTGGTCCAGCGTGCGTGCATAGATGTAATCATCGATGCGGTTGAGGAAGCCGCCGACGCTGAAGGTCGCGTCACCGGCCGTCTTGCGCAGCACCAGTTCGTAGTTGCGCGAGGATTCCTTGCCGAACGGCGCATCGTTGGCTGCACCACCGCAGGTCAGCGCACTGGGCAACAGGCCGCATTCGTAGGTATTGGTGGCCATGTGGATGCCGCGTGCATACAGCTCCTGGGCATGCGGGAGGCGCTCGGAATGCGCGGCCGAGAAGGTCAGCGTGGTATCGGGCAGGAATTCCCAGATCGCCGCGCCGGAGTACGAAGTGGCGGTGTCGTCGAAGCGCGGGCGGTTGCGCGCATCGTTGCGCGGCTGGTGTTCAACCCACTCATGGCGCGCGCCCAGCTCGAAATGCCACTGGTCGGAAGCCTCGAAGTGCTCGACCAGGAACACGCCGGTGGAACGGGTATCGACCTCGGGCAGGAACGCCTCGACTCCCGTCGCACTGAAACTGGAGTCGGAGTGCTGCAGCCCGAATACGCCATGCCAGCGACCAATGGGATTGTGCTCGACTTCCACCCGCCCTTCGTAGCCCTTGTTGGCGAAGGTGGTGGAGACTTCGCCATCGTCGATTTCGTCGTGGTGGTAGTCGGTATGGCTGGCACGGAAGCGGATGCGCTTGATCCCCGCAAACGGGTCACGGTACTCGCCGCGCAGGTCCACGCGCTTGCTCACCAGGTCGATGTAGGGCACGTCCTCATGCTCGTGATCATGGTCGTGATCGTGATCATCGCCGTCGTCGTGGTCATGGCTGCCGCAATGCAGCGCACTGCCGTGGGGATGGCAGCCCTCGTATTCGTGGCTGTGGCCGGGCAGGCCGTATTCGTCGTTGCGATAGGAATAGGCCAGGCCGACGTAGCCCTTGTCGCTCACCCACGAGGCACCGACGCTGCCGTTGCGCGACTTGCCGTAGGTACCGTCCACCCGCGACTCATCCCAATCCGGCGCCCGGTAATCCTTCGCATCGCGCCAGGAGCCTTCCGCATGCAGTACCAGGTTGGAACCGACCTGGCCGCTGACCGAGGCGGCCGCCGCACGCTCGTTGGCGACACTGTTACCGCGCACCACCAGGCGGCCATCGATGCCGCCTTCGGGCAACTCGGTCGGGATCTTGTTGTCCAGCACATTGACCACGCCGCCGATCGCGCCGCCGCCGTACAGCAGGGTGGCCGGCCCACGCAGCACCTCCACCCGCTCGCCCAGCAGCGGATCGACGGTGACCGCATGATCGGGCGAGATGTCCGAAGCATCCAGGATCGAGGCACTGTCGGACAGTACCTTCACCCGTGGCCCGGCCTGGCCACGGATCACCGGGCGGCTGGCACCGCCACCGAAGGTGTCGGCATGTACGCCGGGCAGGCCGTTCAGGGCTTCGCCCAGCGTGGCCGCGCCCGAGGCCCGCAGGTCATCACCGGATATCACGCTGTAGGGGGCCGCGATGCGGTTCTGGTCTTCACCGATGGCGACGACCTGCACGGTGTCCAGGGTCTTGGCATCGCTTGCGGAACGGGCGCTCTGCGCCGCCGGATCGTCGGCCAGCGCAGGGGCGGAAATCACCAGGGTGCCGAGGATGAGGTGCAGCGCGCTGCCGAGGGGATGGCGTCGGAGGGTCATGTTTTGCCTTTGCAGGTTCTGGAATCCGGGAGACAATTTGTTACTTCGTAACAATAGTTAATTTATAACATATCCAGCCCGTTTCCAATGCCAAAGGTCATGCCTCTTAGCGATGGCCATGGCTGCAAACCGTCTCCAACCGGTGGTGGTTATCCGTGAATGCGATGCACCGGCCCCTTGCGCTGCGCCATGCAGGGCGCGCCGGCTGCATCGTTGGCCGCGAGGTGCGCGTGCCTGTTACTCCGCGCACTCCGCACACAGGCCGTGCACTTCCAGCGTCTGTGCCTGCGGCTTGAAACCCAGTTCGCGGGCACGGGTTTCGAGTTGACGGACGATGTCGCGGTCTTCCAGTTCCACCGCGCTGTGGCAGCGGTCGCAGATCAGGAACGGCACCGAGTGCTGGTTGCTGCTGGGGTGGTGGCAGGCGACGAAGGAGTTCACCGACGACAGCTTGTGCACGAAGCCGTTGGCCATCAGGAAATCCAGCGCGCGGTACACCGTGGGCGGGGCGTCGGCGCCGACGCCCTTGCCCTCGCGCACCAGTTCCAGCAGTTCGTAGGCCTTGACCGGCTTGCCGGCCTCGGCGATCAGCCGCAGCACGTTGGCGCGGATCGGCGTCAGCCGCAGGCCGCGCTCGCGGCACACCCGTTCGACCACCGCGATGAAATCCGCCGCGTCGTCGACGTGGTGATGGGGGGCGGTGCAGGCGTGCTCGTGCTCGGTCATGGCGGCCTCCCGGCAATCAGGCGTTCGCCATCTTGATGCGTGCGGCGTCGATGCGTTTCAAGGCTTCCTCGCGCCCGGCCAGGTACACGGTATGGGAAATGTCCGGGCTGACCTGGGTGCCGGTGATCGCCACGCGCAGCGGCTGGGCGACCTTGCCCATGCCGATTTCCAGTGCGGCGGCGGTGTCGTGCAGCGCCACGCCGACCGCTTCGGCGGTCCACTGCGGCAGCGCGGCCAGCAGCTCGCGGGCCTTGCCCAGCGCCACTTCGGCGCCGGCCTTGAAATGCTTGGCCACGGCAGCTTCGTCGTACTCGCTCAGCGGCTGGTACCAGACCACCGCCTTTTCGGCCATTTCCTTCAGCGTCTGCACCCGCTCGCGCAGGGCGATGACCACGTCGGCCGGCGCCGGGCCGGCGGCCACGTCCAGGCCCAGCTTTTCCAGTTGATAGAGCAGATGCGGCGCGATGGTGGCCGGGTCTTCGTTCTTCAGGAAGTGCTGGTTGACCCAGCCCAGCTTGGCCATGTCCAGGCGCGAGGCCTTGGAGTTGCAGTGGGTCACGTCGAACAGCTCGATCAACTCCTGCCGGCTGAAAATCTCCTGATCGCCATGCGACCAGCCCAGCCGCGCCAGGTAGCTCAGCAGTGCCTCGGGCAGGTAGCCGGCGTCCTTGTACTGCATCACGTCGGCCGCGCCGGTGCGCTTGGACAGCTTGGCGCCGGCCTCGTCGAGGATCATCGGCATGTGCCCGAACTTCGGCACCGCCGCGCCCAGCGCTTCGTAGATGTTGATCTGACGCGGGGTGTTGTTGATGTGGTCGTCGCCGCGGATGACCTCGGTGATGCCCATGTCCCAGTCATCGACGACCACCGCGAAGTTGTAGGTCGGGTAGCCGTCCGGGCGGAAGATGACCATGTCGTCCAGCTCGCTGTTGGCGATCTCGATGCGGCCCTTGATCAGGTCGTCGAACACCACGCTGCCACCCTGCGGGTTCTTGAAGCGGATGACGCGGTTCGGGTCGTCCTTGTATGGCAGGTTCAGTTCGCGTGCGGCGCCGTTGTAGCGCGGTTTTCCCTGCCTGGCCATCGCCGCTTCGCGCATGGCGTCCAGTTCCTCGCGCGTCTCGTAGGCGTAATACGCCTTGCCGGCGGCGAGCAACTGCTCGGCAACCTCTTTGTAACGGGCCACCCGGTCGGTCTGGTAGATCGGGCCTTCGTCGTAGTTCAGGCCCAGCCAGTCCATCGCTTCGAGGATGGCGTCGATCGCCGCCTGGGTACTGCGCTCACGGTCGGTGTCCTCGATGCGCAGCACGAACTCGCCGCCGCGGTGGCGGGCCTCCAGCCAGCAATACAACGCAGTGCGGGCGCCACCGATATGCAGGTAGCCGGTGGGACTGGGGGCGAAGCGGGTGCGGCAGGTCATGGCGGAACCGGAAAAGGGAATCGGCGCATTTTACCGCGTAGGCCGGGGCCACGCCCCCGCAGGCATGAACTGCCCCTCCCCTCATGCTGCGCATGAAAGGGAGGGCGTTGCATCGTCAGGGCTTGGTTATCATCGACGCCACGACTCCCTGCCGCACGAGAAACCGCAGCATGACAACGCTCATCGAGGTGATCAACCACGGCCCCATCCGCGAATTGCGGCTGGCGCGGCCGCCAGTCAACGCGCTGGACACCGAATTGTGCCGCGCACTCATTTCCACCTTGAACCAGGCCATGAACGAAGACGTGCAGGGCGTGGTGCTGTCCGGCAGCGAGCGCGTCTTCACCGGCGGCATGGACGTGCCGTACCTGCTGCGCCACGGCGACGACAAGCACAGGCTGCTGGATAGCTGGCAGGCATTCTTCGGTGCGGCACGCACGCTGGCCGAGAGCCGCATCCCGGTGGTGGCCGCGCTCACCGGGCACTCTCCTGCCGGCGGCTGCGTGCTGGCGCTGTGCTGCGACTACCGGGTGATGGCGCGCAGCGTCGATCCGGCCAAACCCCATGTGATCGGCCTGAACGAAGTGCAGGTGGGGCTGGTCGCACCTGAGGGCATCCAGCGGCTGCTGCGGCGCACCGTCGGCACGCACCGCGCCGGCGTGCTGCTGGCCGGCGGGCAACTGGTCAGTGCCGAACGCGCACTGGAAATCGGCCTGGTGGACGAACTGGCCGATGGCGCCGCCGGCGTGGTCGAACAGGCCATCACCTGGCTGCAGGCGCAGTTGAAGCTGCCGCCCCAGCCGATGCTGCAGACCCGCGCCATCGCCCGCGCCGACCTGCACGAAGCCATGCAGCCGCAGCACATCCAGTTGGAACGCTTCGTCGAGGCCTGGTATTCGGCCGATGCGCAGGCCGCGCTGCAGGCGCTGGCGGCAAGACTCGGGAAAGCCTGAATTTCCGCAGGAGCACCTTGATGTGCTCCTGCGGGCAGGGCTTCATACATCGCAGCAGCCCGCCCGGCACCGCCCGCTATAATCGCGGCCTGTCGAAATCCAGGCCTGCGCTCTTGTCCGCCAACATCGAACCCGTGGTCCCCGAACTGATCGATCTGCTGACGCTGGAGCGGCTGGAAGACGACCTGTTCCGCGGCCAGAGCCGCGACATCGGCACCAAGTACGTGTTCGGCGGGCAGGTGCTGGGGCAGGCGCTGGCCGCCGCCCAGGCCACGGTCGACAACGGCCGCCACGTGCATTCGCTGCACGCCTATTTCCTGCGCGCCGGCAACATCGACCACCCCATCGTCTACGACGTGGACCGCACCCGCGACGGCGGCAGCTTCTCGGTGCGCCGGGTCACCGCGATCCAGCACGGCAAGGTGATCTTCTTCTGCGCGGCCTCGTTCCAGCAGGCCGAGCGCGGTGCCGAACACCAGCACAAGATGCCCGAGGTGCCGCAGCCGGAGGACATCGAGCCCACCCGTCCGCTGGCGCCCGAGGTGCTGGAACGGCTGCCGGTGAAGGTGCAGCGCTGGCTCTCGCGCGGCGGCCCGTTCGAGTTCCGCCACGTCTACCCGCGCGATGAACTCAACCCGCCCAAGCGACCGCCCTACCACCAGGTGTGGATGCGGCTCAGCGAGCGGATCGGCGACGCGCCGGAGCTGCACCAGGCGCTGCTGGCCTATGCCTCCGACTTCCACCTGCTCGGCACGGCCACCTTCCCGCACGGCATCAGCTACTACCAGCCGCACGTGCAGATGGCCTCGCTCGACCACGCCATCTGGTTCCACCGCCCGTTCCGCGTGGACGACTGGCTGCTGTACTCGCTGGACAGCCCCAGCGCGCAGGATTCGCGCGGGTTGGCGCGCGGCCAGTTCTTCACCCGCGACGGTGTGCTGGTGGCCAGTACCGCGCAGGAAGGCCTGATCCGCGTCACCCCCGACGACAAGGGTTGAGGCATGCGCAAGATCTTCAGCAGCCAGCGCGTGGAGAACGCCGAGAGCGTGGCGCAGATGCTGCGCGATGCCGGCATCGAAGTGCGTGTCACCAACGGCCGCTCGTACCACAGCAAGCGCCGCGGCCAGTTCAGCTATCTGGACCAGAAAGACGAGGCCAAGCTGCCGACGGTCTGGGTGGTGCGCGCCGACGACCAGACCCGCGCCCGCCAGATCCTGCGCGACGCACGCCTGCTCGACACCACCCGCCGCGACCACCCCGTCGCCGAGTACGCCTTCCGCGAAGCCCCGGCACAAGGCAACAATCGCGGCTGGGCGTGGCGTATCCGCATCGCGCTGCTGGTGGTGATTGCCGCGCTGGTACTGGTGATGGTGCTGCGCCACCGCGCCACGCCCACGCCGCCCGTCACGCCGGCACAACAGGCGCAACCGCAGACGCCGCAGGACGAGGAAGAAATACGGGTGCGGATACAGCCGGTGGAGAAGTGAGTGATGAGGAGTGAGGAGTGAGGAGTGAGAAAAAGCAGATGCCTGCTTCTGCTGTTGCCTTCTCTCACTCCTCTTCATTCCCCGCCCTGTCACATCCGCCCCCGGCCCCCGTCATGTCCTGCATCCACACCGGAGCCGCCCCATGACCGCCACCACGCTCGAGTCCATGCTGCACCGCGAACTGCCTGCCGCCCGCGGCGGCTGCACGCAGTCCTACGGCCGCATCGTCGTGGCCTGCCAGAACACCGTCACCGCCATCGCGCTGGCCATCACCCGCGACGTGCAGGCCAGCGAGGACATCGCCCAGGAAGCCTTCATCAAGGCCTGGCAGCAGCTCAACCAGCTCAACAACGCGGCCAGCTTCCTGCCGTGGCTGCGGCAGATCACCCGCAACCTCGCCCGCGATTGGCTGCGCGCCAATCGCCACCGCCCGCTCAGCGGCGAAGCGGCCGAAATCGCCATCGGCATGGCGGCCGACCCCGCGCCCGGCGCTGCCGAGGCAATGGCGCGGGTGGAGGAAGAACTGGCCGCCGTGGAAATCATTTCCGCCCTGCCCGAAGACAGCCGCGAGACACTGCTGCTGTTCTACCGCGAAGGACAAAGTTCGCAGCAGGTCGCCGTACTGTTGGGATTGAGCGACGCGGCGGTGCGCAAGCGGTTGTCGCGCGCACGCGCCACCGTGCGCGAGGAAATGCTCAAGCGCTTCGGCGAGTTCGCCCGCGGCAGCGCGCCGTCGGCGGCGTTCGCGCTGGTGGTGGTCGGCGGGCTGGTCGGTGCAGTGCCGGTGGCCAGCGCCGCCACCGTGATCGGCTCGGGCGTGCTCGGCGGCGGCCTCGGCAAACTCGGCACCGGCAGCCTTGGCGGCAGCATTGCCGGCGGCTCGCTGGGGGCCATCGTCCAGCACCTCACCGATCATCCGGCCATCCTCGGCGGCGTGGCCGGCGGCCTGCTTGGCGGCACGCTCGCCTATGCGCTGACCTGGTGGTACCTCGCACGCTTCTGCGGCAATGCCCACGAGCGCGCGCAGATACAACGCTTCATGCGCCTGAACACGGCCACCGGTTCGGCACTGGTGTTCTGCCTGATGCTCGCGGTGATATTGACGTCCGGCGGGATGGCCGTGCTGGCGGTATTCGCCCTCGGCATGACTGCCGTCAACTACCAGTACCTGGTCACGCTGCCGCGCATCATGGACCTGATCCTCGCCCGAGCCGACAACGCCCATCGCCGGCGCGGATACGCCTGGGTGGTCGGCAAGCCGGCGGTGGTGGTCAGCACCCTCGTGGCCGGAGGCTGCCTGCTGCATGCGCTGCATAACGCCGGGCGGTTGTAGGTCGGGAAGAACACGCGCCCTTCTTCACTTCGGGAAAAGGTGCCAGAAGAGCCTGCCCCAGCGTAGGCGGGGGGCGGATGAGAGGCGAACGGAATCCATGTGGGTTGAACCATCCGGACTCCGTTGCCCCTCACCCCCTCTCTCCCGCAGGAGAGGAGCCAAAGCGTGCAAGCCGTGGCTTCTGCTCCCGCTTACTTCGCAGCCGGTGCCGGCACACGCAGCGCACGCGGGCCCATCTTCGCGCGAGCCGCTTCCAGCTCGGCCTGGCTCAGCTTGCCGTCCTTGTCGGTATCTGCATTGGTGAACCATTCGTCACGACGCTGCTTGGCGCGGGCCTCGCGGTCGGCACGGTCGATGTAGCCGTCCTTGTTGACATCCATGCGCGCGAAGAACGCCTGATGCTCGGCGGTACTGACGCGGCCGTCGTGATCGCTGTCCATCATCGACAGGAAGCCATCGCCGCGATGGCCGCGGTGATGTCCCTTCATGCCGCCGCGATGGCCGTCGCCGCCACGCGCATGCCAGCGCGGCAGTTCCTCACGCGAGAGCTTGCCGTCCTTGTTCTTGTCCAGTTGCTCGAAACGCTGTGCAAGCCGCGGCTGCGCGGCGGCCTCCTGGCGATCGACCGCGCCGTCGCCATTGGTGTCCAGCCGCTGCGGCGCGGGCTTCTGCGATGGCGCGGTGGCGGCCAGCACGACGCCGGTGGTGGAGGTGGCCAGCAGCACGGCCAGCAGGATCAGGGGTTTGCGGTGGGTCATGGGGTGGCTCCTGTAGTGGACGAAAGGTCGCAGTGCCTGCGCCTCGTTGACATCAACGCGCGGCCGCCACCGGCGTTGACCGCACAGCGGGCGCATTCATCCAGCGGACAGGCTCGGGTGTTGAGACGACGGCCGGCTATGCTTGCGCGCATGGCTTTGCACGGCGACTCCAACGAAGAATTGCGTCTGTTCCAGACCGGCGAACACCCTTGCGGCTATTTTCCCGAGCGGCAGGCGCGCGACCTCGTGCTCGACCCGCAGGACAGCCGCCTCGGCGAGCTGTACCCGATGGCGCTGGGCTGGGGCTTCCGCCGCTCCGGTGACCTGGTCTACCGCCCGCACTGCCAGCAATGCCGCGCCTGCGTGCCGGTGCGCATCCCGGTGGCGCGCTTCGCACCCGACCGCAGCCAGCGCCGCTGTCTGGCCCGCAACGCCGACCTCGACTGCCGCGTACTGCCGGCCGAGCGCAGCGACGAGCAATTCGCGCTGTACCGCCGCTACCTCGCCGCGCGCCATGCCAACGGCGGCATGGACGACCACGGCCCGCACGAGTTCGACCAGTTCCTGGTCGGGCGTTGGGCGCAGGGGCGCTTTCTCGAAATCCGCACGCATGCCGGCCACGGCGCGCCCGGCCGCTTGCTGGCGGTGGCCGTCACCGACGTCACCCCGCTGGGGCTGTCGGCGGTCTACACCTTTTTCGACCCGGACGAACAGGCGCGCGGGCTGGGCACGCTGGCGATCCTGCAACAAATCGCCTGGGCGCAACGCGCGGGCTTGCCGCACCTGTACCTGGGCTACTGGATCGACGGCCACCGCAAGATGGACTACAAGCGCCGCTACCAGCCGCTGGAATACTTCGACGGCCGCCACTGGCGCGAAGACCCGGCACCTCGGTAGATCGAGATCAAGGTCGGGGTCACGCCCCCGACATCCGCCGGAAAACACCGCGGGCGCACCTCCGGCCTGCTGCCACACCGGTTTCATCGTGACGATGCGAAAATGCCGGCATGAACAAACACACCCTGCTCCTGGCCCTGTCCATGCTCTGCGCCGCCTGCACCAGCACTCCCTCCGCTTCAGCGGGCGATACCCCGGCCACGCCCCGGCTGCGCCTGGCCACCTACAACACCTCGCTGTATTCGGATGATGCTGGCGGCCTGATCCGCGAGTTGCAGGGCGACAGCGCGCACGCGCGCAAGATCGCCGCGGTGCTGCAGCAGGTGCGCCCGGACCTGGTGCTGCTCAACGAATTCGACTATGACGACGCCCACCGCGCCGCCGACCTGTTCCAGCAGCGCTATCTGGAAACCGCGCAGGCCGGCGGCGGCGAACCGCTGTACTACGCCTACCGCTACCTGGCACCGGTCAACACCGGCGTGCCGAGCGGGCTGGACATCGACAACGACGGCGTGGTCGGCGGTGAAGGCCGCGCGCGTGGCAACGACGCCTGGGGCTACGGCTTGCACCCCGGCCAGTACGGCATGCTGCTGCTGTCGCGCTACCCCATCGACGATGCCGCGGTGCGCAACTTCCAACTGCTGAAATGGAGCGCGCTGCCCGGCGCGATGCGCCCACTCGCTCCGGCCAGCGGCCAGCCGTTCTGGAGCGATGCGCTGTGGTCGCAACTGCGGCTGTCGTCGAAATCGCATTGGGACGTACCGGTGCAAACCCCGCAAGGCACCGTGCACGTGCTGGCCTCGCACCCCACCCCACCGGCCTTCAACGGCCCGGAAAAACGCAACGTCGCGCGCAACCACGACGAGCTACGGCTGTGGAAGGAATACCTGGATGGCGGCGACAAGCCGTGGCTGTGCGACGACCAGGGCCGTTGCGGCGGGCTGGCCGCCGATGCGCGCTTCGTCATCGTCGGCGACCTCAACAACGACCCGGTCGATGGCGATGGCCGCCACGAGGCCATCCTCGAACTGCTCGAACACCCGCGCGTGCTGCGTTATCCCACACCCGCCAGCATCGGCGCCGAACAGACCGGCCTGGCTTATGCGGAAAAGGGCGTGGTCCGGCGTGGCGCACCCCGGCATGCCACCGGCGATTTCGGCCCGAAATCCGGCACCATGCGGCTGGATTACGTGCTGCCGTCCGCCGGCTTCAACCACCTCGGCAGCGGCGTGTTCTGGCCGGCCAATGGCAGCCCGGAAGCGAGGATCGCCGACGGCAGCGACCACCACCTGGTATGGGTGGACGTGGATTGAGCCGCGCTTGATGGCGCAACGAAAACGCCGGCACTCGCCGGCGTTTTCATGTCATGCGAAGGCACGCCCCGTCAGTGCAGCTCGATACCGATGGCTGCGGCCGCCTCGCGTGCAATCGCGCGTGCCTGCTCGACGTCGGGCGCACGCGCAAGGGTGACGCCGACGCGGCGCTGGCCTTCAACCCGCGGTTTGCCGAACAGGCGCAGTGCGGTGTCCGCTGCCTGCAATGCGGCGTCGATGCCGCTGAAGTGCGGCACGCCGTGGCCGTGCGCCAGCAAGGCGCATGAGGCCGACGGCCCGTGATGGCGAATGTTCGGGATCGGCAGGCCGAGAATCGCGCGCGCATGCAGCGCGAACTCGCTCAACTCCTGCGACGCCAGCGTCACCAAACCGGTGTCGTGCGGGCGCGGGCTGACTTCGCTGAACCACACCTCGTCACCTTTCACGAAGAACTCCATGCCGAACACGCCCCAGCCGCCGAGATCGTCGGCGATGGTGCGCGCCACGGCCTGCGCACGTTGCAGCGCCTTGGCCGACATCGGCTGCGGCTGCCAGCTCTCGCGGTAGTCGCCATCGCGTTGCAGGTGGCCGATGGGTTCGCAGAACGAGGTGTCGCCCTGCCCTCCAGCGGCACGATGGCGCACGGTCAACAAGGTGATTTCGTAGTCGAAGTCGATGAAGCCCTCGACGATGCAGCGGCCGGCGCCGGTGCGGCCGCCGGTCTGCGCGTAGGCCCAGGCCGGGCCGATGTCGGCCGCCTCGCGCACGGTGCTCTGGCCCTTGCCCGAGGACGACATCACCGGCTTGACCACGCACGGCAGGCCGATGGCCGCCACCGCTGCGCGGTATTCGGCCTCGGTATCGACGAAGCGGTAGGGCGAGGTCGGCACGCCCAGGGTTTCGGCGGCGAGCCGGCGGATGCCCTCGCGGTCCATCGTCAACCGTGCCGCGCGCGCGGTGGGGATGACGCGGGTTGCGCCCTCGGCCTCCAGCTCCTCCAGCGTGGCGGTGCTGATCGCCTCGATCTCCGGCACCACGATATGCGGGCGCTCGCGTTCGATCAGTGCGCGCACCGCCGCGCCATCGAGCATGTCGAGCACGTGGCTGCGGTGCGCCACCTGCATCGCCGGTGCGTTGGCATAGCGGTCGGCGGCAATGACTTCCACGCCGAAGCGCTGCAGTTCGATCGCCACTTCCTTGCCCAGTTCGCCCGAGCCGAGCAGCAGCACGCGGGTGGCGGAAGGCGACAGCGGGGTACCAAGCGAAGTCATCGGGCGGTTCCGGGCAGGGACGGGGCCGCACATTCTAGCCGCCGGCCCCGGCCACATCTTTCTCTTGCAACTTGATATCAATTTGATATCTTTTATCGCAACCACCACGGAAGACCTGCGATGAAAGAGAAAGCCCTCGGTTCCCTGCCCGGCATTCCCACCCTGCTTGGCGCAATCGTCCTGATGCTGGCCGGCGCCGGCACCCTGGCCCTGACCATCGCCAACGGCGCCGGCGGCTTGCCGGCCATTGCCGGTATCGTGCTGGTGGCGCTGGGCATCTTCACCGTCACCGGCCTGTACATGGTGCAGCCCAACCAGGCGGCGGTGCTGAGCCTGTTCGGCAAGTACGTGGGCACAGTCAAGGACAACGGCCTGCGCTGGAACAACCCGTTCTTCAGCAAGAAGAAGGTCAGCCAGCGGGTGCGCAATTTCGAGAGCGGCAAGCTCAAGGTCAACGAGCTGGATGGTTCGCCAATCGAGATCGCCGCGGTGATCGTGTGGCAGGTCGTCGATGCCTCCGAAGCGGTCTACAACGTCGACGACTACGAAAGCTTCGTGCACATCCAGTCCGAGTCGGCGCTGCGTGCGATGGCCACCAGCTATCCGTATGACCAGCACGAGGACGGCCAGTTGGCGCTGCGCAGCCACGCCAGCGAAATTTCCCAACACCTGAAGGACGAGTTGGCCGAGCGCCTGGCCGATGCCGGCGTGCAGGTGCTGGACGCGCGCATCAGCCACCTCGCCTACGCACCGGAAATCGCCCACGCCATGTTGCAGCGGCAGCAGGCCAACGCGGTGATCGCCGCGCGCCAGCGCATCGTCGCCGGTGCGGTGGGCATGGTCGAAATGGCGCTGGCCGAATTGCAGAAGAGCGGCGTGGTGCAGTTGGACGAGGAACGCAAGGCGCAGATGGTAAGCAACCTGCTCACCGTGCTGTGCTCGGACCGCGGCACCCAGCCGGTGGTCAACACCGGTTCGCTGTACTGAAAGACACCACGATGAATGACGTGATCGCCCCGCTGATTCTCGCCGCCACCGGCCTGCCGGCGCTGTTCATCGCCGCGTGGAGCGGCCGTGGTGGCAGCGCCCACGCGCGCGGCACCGGGCTGCGCTGGGCGCTGATCGCGCTGTGCGCCTTCATCGCCGCCATCGCGCTGTACTTCTTCGGCGGCAACCACAGCGCCGCGATGGCCATCGGCATCGGCTTCGCCGTGGCGGTCAACGTGCTGGCGGTGTCGATGGTGCTGCACCTGCGCCGCGGCGATACCGGAGCGATGCGCAAGTGAGCGAAAAAAAGGCCTACCCGCTGCGCATCAATGCCGACGTGCTGGCGGCGGCGCAACGCTGGGCCGACGACGAACTGCGCAGCCTCAACGCACAGATCGAATACGTGCTGCGCGACGCGCTGCGCAAGGCCGGGCGCCTGCCCAAACCGAAAACCGAGCCACGGGAAAAGCCATGAACAAGCAATGGAAGTACCTCGTCGTCAAAGTGAACACCAGCGTGTTCGGCGGCTTCAAGATGGAAACGCTGCAAGATGAGTTGGACAAGCACGGCCGGGCCGGCTGGGAACTGGTCAACGTGGTGCACTCCATGCCCGGCTATTCCTCGCCCACCCTGCTGTTCAAGAAGGAAGCCTGAGATGAAGCCACTGCACGCATGGATTGCCGCCGCAGCGATGATGCTCTCGGCCACGGCCGCCGCTGCCGACACCCCCACCGCGCTGGCCACGCGCCTGCTCGACCAACTCGACGCCGGCCACTACGCCGCCGCCGAGGCCATGTTCTCGCCGCAGATGAAAGCCGCGGTCCCCGCCGACAAGCTGCAGGCGGTATGGGAATCGCTGCCGGCGCAGATGGGCGCTGCCGACGCGCGCGGTGAAGCGACGACCAGCGAAACCGATGGCTTCCGCATCGTGGTGATTCCGCTGGAATACGCCAACGGCCGGTTGCAGGCACGCATCGTGCTGGACAAGGACAACCAGGTCGCCGGCTTCCTCGTGCAACCCGCACCGCCGCCTCCGGCGAGCGCACCTGCCGCCGATGCCGGCTTCATCGAACGGGATTTCAGCGTGCCGGCCAGCGGCACCGCCAAGGCCGCATTACCCGGCACCCTGGCCCTGCCCAAGGGCGATGGCCGCTTCCCCGCCGTGGTGCTGGTGCATGGCTCCGGCCCGCAGGACCGCGACGAAACCATCGGCCCGAATCGTCCCTTCCTCGATATCGCGCGCGGGCTGGCCGCGCAGGGCATCGCGGTGCTGCGCTACGAGAAACGCACGCATGCGCGGCCACAGGATTTCACCGGCACCTTCAGCATCGACGATGAAACCACCGACGACGCGGTTGCCGCGGCCACCGCGTTGGCCGGCGCGGACAACATCGACCCCCAGCGGGTCTTCGTCCTCGGCCACAGCCAGGGCGGGCTGCTGGCCGGGCGCATCGCCAAGGCCGCCAACGGCAAGCTGGCCGGGCTGATACTGCTGGCCGCACCGGCGCGCCCGCTGCTCGACCTCCTCGCCGAGCAAAACCGCTACATGGCCAGCCTCGACGGCAGCATCAGCGCCGAGGAACAAGCGCACCTGGATGCACTGGATGCGGCCATCACCGAGGTCCGCCGCGACCCGGAAGCCAAGCTGATGAACCTGCCCGGCCGCTTCTGGCAGCAACTGGAACAGGTGGACCCGGTGGCCGATGTCCGCAGCAGCGGCCTGCCGGTCCTGTTGCTGCAGGGCAGTCGCGACTTCCAGGTGGTCGATGCCGACTGGCAACGCTGGAAAAAAGGTTTGCAGGGCGAGCGCTACCGCTTCCATCACTACCCCGCGCTCAATCACCTCGGCATCGCCGGCGAAGGCAAATCGACGCCGGAGGAATACGGACGCCCCGGCCACGTTGACGCCACCTTGCTCGACGACATCGCTCATTGGGTGAAGGAACGGCAATGAATCTGCCGCCCGCAGCGTGGAAACCCGACCTCAAAGCGGCCGGTGTGCTGGGGCTGGCCGCGGCGCTGGCCACCGCCGCGCTGTTCCCCTACCTGCTGCAATTGATGCCGGACAAGTTGGCTCAACTTCCAGCGCCCTTGCCGGTGATGATCGTGGCGCAGTCGCTGCAGGCGCTGGTACTGCTCGGCGGGCTGTCATTGCTGGGCCTGCGCATGGGGCACCGTGTCGGCCTTGGCGCACCGTTGCTGCAGGCATGGCTGGGCGGCGCACCGGCCGCGACGCGGCCACGCCTGCAACCGTGGCTGGCGGTCGCACTGGGGGTGGCAACCGCGCTGCTGGTGGCGCTGGCAAGCCAGTGGATCGATCCGCTGCTGCCGGCCATGCGCAACCCGCCCGCGCATGCCGATGCCGCAGCCTCGGCATTGAACGGCCTGTTGGCCTCGTTCTACGGCGGCATTGCCGAAGAGCTGCAACTGCGGCTGTTCCTGATGACGCTGCTGGTCTGGCTGCTTGCCCGCGTGCGCCGGCGCATGCCCGGCAACGTCACGTTCTGGCTGGCGATCCTGCTCGCCGCGCTGCTGTTCGGCGTTGGCCACCTGCCGGCGGCGGCGCACATCTGGGGGCTGGATGCGGTCGTCGTGCTGCGCACCCTCGCCCTCAACGCGGTGGTCGGCATCGCCTGCGGCTGGCTGTACTGGCGACGCGGGCTGGAGATGGCCATGCTTGCCCACTTCAGCGCCGACATCATGTTGCACGTGCTGATACCGCTGCTCGGCAGTGGCGCGCCCTGACCTCTTGACGGAACCACCACCGATGCCGACCGCCACCTCCCCACACCGCGATTACCCCGTCGCCACCACCACCGGCAGGCCACTGTTGCTGCTGTGGGCCATCCTGCTGCTGGCCGCGGCACTGTCGCCGGCACTGCTGTTCCACAGATCCGGCAGCGCCGGGCTGGCCAACCCGAGCGCATGGCTGGGGCCGGCGATCATGCTGCTGACCGGCGCGGTGCTGCACCTGGCCTTCCTGCGCCAGCGGATCACGCTGGACGGCACGCAGTTGGACATCCGTTCCACCTTCTACCGCAAGACCATCAGCATCAGCGCGCTGCGCATGGAGCAGGCGCGGCTCGTGGACCTGGCCGAACACACCGAGCTGAAACCCACATTCAAAACCAATGGCTTCGGCATGCCCGGCTTCCAGTCCGGCCATTTCCGCATGCGCGGCGGTGGCAAGGCGTTCTGCCTGCTCACCGACCGCAGCCGGGTGCTGGCCTTGCCCCTGCGCGACGGCTCGATGCTGCTGCTTTCGCCGGAGCAGCCGCGTGCATTGCTGGATGAACTGAAGCGGCTGGCCGATATCCACGCAGCCGCCTAAGCTGCCGCCATGCGCAACGCCCCGCAGCTACTGCTCAACACCCCCGACATCGAAATCTGGCCCGGCGGCCTGCTGCGCGCACGCAGCAACCACGACGCGCGCCTGCTCGCCCGCGCCAGCCACGTGCTGCGACGCAAGCACGATGGCCGCTACCTGGCCGTGCAATTGCATGGCGGCCTGATGCCATTGGTGACGCGGCTGCCGGAAGAACCCGGCATCGAACAGGCACTGGCGTTGCTCGAAACCCGGCTGTCACAGCCACCGCGCATGCCCCCGCCCTCCGGCACCTTGCCGCTGCACAATCTGCAGCAACGCCTGGACCAGCTCGGCCTGGACGCCAGCGCCTACGCCACCCAAACCGGGCTGCCGCTGGTCGCCGAACCAGCGCATTTGCAACTGGCCGGTTTCGACCGCTACCGCCGCCCGCTATGGCTCACCGGCGGCAGCGCGCGCGCATGGCGGCACCTGCACAGCGCCGCCGCCGCCGATGGCATCGCGCTGGATGCGATCTCCGGCTACCGCAGCCACGCTTACCAACTGGGCATCTTCGAACGCAAGCTTGCCCGCGGCCTGAGCGTGGCCGAAATCCTCACCGTCAATGCCGCGCCGGGCTACAGCGAGCACCACGGCGGCAACGCGCTGGACATCGGCACCCCGGGTGAACCGCCCGCGGAAGAATCCTTCGAGCACACCCCGGCCTTCGCCTGGCTGCAACGCCGCGCGGGAGATTGCGGCTTCCACCTGAGCTACCCGCGCGACAACCCCCACGGCATCGTTCACGAACCCTGGCACTGGTGCTTCCGTGGCTGACGGCGGCCTGCCCCGGCTGGCCGACATCGAAACCCTGCTGCTGGCATGGCGTGCACTGCACGGTGCACACCATGACGACCACCATCGTCATGACGGGGAAAGCACCGCCTTCTTCGATCTGCTGGCGCACCCGCCGTGGTGCGCCACCGGCTACGACCCGGCCGCCGCAGCCACCGCCATTGCCAACCCGCAACGGGTCGAAGACGCCACCCTGGCCGAACTGCGTCCGCTGCTGACCTGGTGCGCGCGTGGCGAACGCTTCAATACCGGCCAGCATGCCGCGCTGCTCGCCGATGGCCACCTGCAACGCCTGATGCAGCGCCTGTCGCACATCGCCGAGGCGATGGCACAACTGCAAGCGCACACGCCGCTGCAACCGGTGGCCTACGCCGCACTCAACAGCCGCCAGCGCGAAAACCACAATTTCCAGAAAATCTCGGCACGGCTGGCCGACTACGGCTACGTCACCCTGCGCCTGAGCGACGACTGGCAGGGCGCCGACTTCATCGCCCAGCACATCGACGGCCGCAGCTTCCTGCGCGTACAACTGAAAAGCCGCATGGGTGTGGCGCGCAAGTACCGCCACCGCGGGCTGTGGCTGTGCTTCCCGCATGCACAACAGTGGTATTTGTGCCCGCACGACGGCCTGCTCGAATACCTGCTGGCCGACTGTGGCATCGGCCATACCGCATCCTGGGCCGGCAAGGGCGAATACACCCAGTCCGCGCCCGGCAAGAAGCATCTGCACTACCTGCATCGCTACCGGCTGTGAAACACCGGCCGGGCTGAATCAAGGCGCTTCGGTGTCCCGCATCAAATTTTCGCGGTGAAACCCTGCATCGGGCAAAGTCCGGCCTCCGCGAGAACGACAGGTGCCGGTCACGGCGCTGCACGTGCGCCAACGCTGTTCGAAGTCGAATCCGCGCCCGTAGCGCGGGATCGCCGCGTCAACGCCGCAGCGATCCCAGCGCGAACAGCAGCCAGCCGGCAATCATGGCCATGCCGCCGGCCGGGGCCAGCGTCGTCGGCCAGCCTGCCAACACGCCACCGGCCACGCTGCCGGAGAACAGCAGCACCCCCAGCAACAGCACGTACAGCGCCATCCGCCCGAGGCCGTTCAACGAAGCCGGGCCCAGCACCGCCAGCACCACACCGTGGCCGAAGGCATGCAGCGCGGCGGCCTCCAGCCGGGACTGCAGCAAGGGGTCGCCGACGCCATGCGCGGCATAGGCCGACAACGCCACCGCGGTGGCGGCCAGCAACGCACCGCAGAACGCCAGAAACGAAGGTTTGCGTACACGCCGTTCCAGACCCAGCATTGTCTTCCCTCGGGTTATGCGGGAGCCGGAAAGGCCCGCGCGAGTTTGCCGCAGCCAAAGAAAAACGCGCCGCAGAAGGCGGCGCGTTTTTCGTCAATCACTGCATTCGTCGCAACCGGTCGCTTACTTGACCGACCAGTACACGTCGTAGCTGCCGTCGGTGGTGAACGCATTGTCCACGCCACCCTTCCACGACTCGTACGGGCGGTCGATCACCTCGTTGCCGTGGGTGGTCGCCCATGCACGCAGTGCATTGCGGGCCAAGTCCAGACCCGCCATGTGGCCGGTGTAGGAAGCAAACGCGGAACGATGTGCATCAACGTGGTGGTAGGTGACCGGGTTGCCTTCCGGAATCTTCACCTTCAGCTCGCCATTTGCCACCACGGCCGGAGCAGCATCGGCCTTGTCGGCGTCCTTCTTGTCCTTGTCGTCGGCAGCGGCACTCTTCTTGCGGACCGGCTGGGCCACGTCGAAGGCGTACTTCTCGGCACCGAAGTCGGTGGTGACGATGCGCACCGGGCCGGCGGCTTCCAGGCCGTTGGCGTCCATCGCACGCTTGATCCACTCCTGGTTGTCCTGGATCGACTTGCGGATGGTCTCGTTGCTGCGGTCGATGTTGCCGGCGTTGACGACCAGCAGGTCCTCGGCGGCCACATCCACGACCTTCAGGTCGGTCAGCGGCGCTTCGGCGGCGCGGTAGTCCACGTTCGGCACCGAGGCCAGCATGTTGGCCATGCGCGACAAGCCCAGCTTCAGGTCGTCGCCGATGTGGCGGCTGACGTACAGGCCGGCGTAGCGACCGAACAGGTCGAAGCCGTACTTGACGGTGTAGTCCTGGGTGATCTTGACGTTGCGGTCGTTCTTGCCGGTCGGCTGCAAGGTGAAGGTGGTCACCTTGTCATGGCCGCGGGTCTGGTCGTCGATGGCGATGGCGACGCGACGGTTCTCCTCGCTTTCGGTGATTTCCCAGCTACCCTGGCCCAGCCCGTTCTTCGAATCGAAAGCCAGGCGCGCGCCCTTGCCCGCATCCGGGCCACTGAAGGTCAGCCCGACGGCGGGATCACGCAGCACCAGCGGATTCCAATCCTTGAAGCGGCGCAGGCTGTTGACCGTGTCGTACACGATCGTCATCTTGCGGTTGGTCTCGATACTCTCGGTGATGTGACGCTCGCCCGGCAGCAGCACGCCGATGAGGACGAACAGGCCAGCCACGATCCCCAGGGCGATCAGGAACTCGATAATACGGGTCATTCAGGAGTCTCCGGGGCCGATCCCACGGCCGGGTTGGTTGAAGCGAAGCCCCCATCCTATCAGGCTTTGCGCGGGTTGTTGACAGGGATTGGCGCACCGGTTTCCTTGCCGGATGCAAAATTTCCGCGATGGGTTCCAAGGGTAACGCATCACCCCGGCCCCGACAGTGCGGCCGCCGCGATTTTTGCCGGTGGCCGGCGGTTCAGACCAGTTGCAATTCGAACGCCTTGAGCACCGCGCGGGTGCGGTCGCGCACGCCCAGCTTGCTCAATATGTTGGAGACGTGGTTCTTGATGGTGCCCTCGGCCACGCCCAGCGAGTTGGCGATCTCCTTGTTGGAGAAGCCCGAGGCCATCAACCGCAGGATTTCGGTCTCGCGCTCGGTCAACGGGTCCGGGCGATCGAGGCTGACGAACTCGTTGCGCATGTGCTCCAGCCCGGACAGCAGGCGCTGGGTCACCGCCGGCTGCACCAGCGAGCCGCCATCGGCCACGGTGCGGATGGCGCCGACCAGTTGCTCCAGGGTCACGTCCTTGAGCAGGTAGCCCTTGGCCCCGGCCTTGAGCCCGGCCAGCACCAGTTGGTCGTCGTCGAAGGTGGTGAGGATGATCGACGGTGGCAACTGGCCGCGCTGGGACAGGGTCTGCAGCGCCTCCAGCCCCGACATCACCGGCATGCGCATGTCCATCAGCACCACGTCCGGCGCCACCTCGGGGATCACCTCCACCGCCTGGCGGCCATCAATGGCCTCGGCCACCACTTCAATGCCGTCATCAAGCGCCAGCAACGAGCGGATGCCCTGCCGTACCAGGGTTTGGTCATCGACCAGACAGACGCGGATCATCGGTTCACTCCTTGTGGCCCGGAGGCCAGCATCATGTTGGTTGCCACCGGCAGCCACAGGCGAAGGCGGAAGCCCTCGCCGCGCTGCGTCGACACGTCCAGGTCACCGCCGTGCTGGGCCAGCCGTTCGCGCATGCCACGCAGCCCGTTGCCGGGCAGTATCCGCTCCACCTCGCCACCAATGCCATCGTCATGTGCGTCGATGACGATGCACTCGCGCTCCCGCCCCACCTTTATCCACAGGTTGCGGGCGCCGGCGTGGCGCACCGCATTGGTGATGATCTCCTGGGTACAGCGCAGCAGCACGTGGGCGCGCTCGGGGTCTTCCACGCTGAGCGGGTCGTCCATGTCCAGGTGGATGTGCAGCGAGGGCACCCGCTCGGCCAGCGGCCGCAGCGCCGCGGCCAGGTCGATCGCGCCGCTCTCGCGCAGTTGGCTGACCGCCTCGCGCACGTCGGTGAGCAGCAGTTTGGCCAGCGTGTGCGCCTGCCTCACGTGCTCCTGCGCCCGCCCCTCGGTGATGTGGCCAGCCACTTCCAGGTTCAGGCTCAGCGCGGTCAGGTGGTGGCCGAGCAGATCGTGCAGCTCGCGCGAGATGCGGGTGCGCTCGTTGACGCGGGCACTCTCGGCCAGCAGCAGGCGGGTGGCGCGCAGCTCGGCGTTGAGCCGGCGCTGTTCCTCGCGGGCCTGGGTCTGCTGCCGCGCCACCAGGCTGGTCACGAAGATGAACATCGAGAAGCCGCCATACAGCAGCGACTGCATCAGCGCCTCGAACAACGAAAAACCCAGCATCAGGTACACCGGCAGTACCGTCAGCTGGCTCACCAGCAGCCAGAACACCCCCAGCCGCACCGGCAGCAGCCACGGGATCACCCCGGCCGCGACCATCATCAGGATGCTGCCCAGCCCCGAGCCATTGAGGAAGCTGACCGCCACCGCGCAGATCGTCAGCACCAGCAGCAGCAGGCGGTCGTACCAGTGCGCGTGGCCGCCGCTGTTGAGTCGCCGGGTCAGCCAGAAATAGCAGCCACCGAAGGCCATGTAGACCGCGAACAGCCACAACCGCTCGCCTGGCAGGCCGGGGACGGTTTCTTCGTCCAGTGCGTACTGGCTGTAGATCAGCGGCAGGCTGACGATGGCCCAGGTGAACAGGCCGGCCAGGCGGAGGACGCGGGTATGGCTGAGTTTTCCCAACATGCGTGCATGGTAAGGAGCGCGGCGCGCATGCGCCCTCCCACGGAAGTCATGGCTCGCCGGGCTCCGGCCGGCCATGCGATAATCGCCGCCCTGCCCCCGCCCCATCCGGGGCCGACTGTTTCACCCCACGGAGTCACAATGTCGATCGTCATCCGCGACGTGCGCGAGCACGAGCTCGATTCCGTCCTGGCACTGAACAACAACGCCGGCCAGGCCATCCTGCCGATGGATGCCGCCAAGATCCGCCGCTTCCATGAAACCGCCGAGTATTTCCGCGTCGCCGAGCGCGACGGCAACATGGCCGGCTTCCTGGTCGGCTACGGCAGCGACAGCGCGCACGATAGCTGCAACTTCGCCTGGTTCCGGCAGCGCTACCCCAGCTTCTTCTACATCGACCGCATCGTGGTCGCCAGCCGCCGCCGCGGTGGCGGCGTCGGCCGCGCGTTCTATGCCGACGTGCAGAGCTACGCCGAGCTGCGCTACCCGCAGATGGCCTGCGAGGTGTTCCTCGACCACGGCGCCGACGCCGCCCTGCTGTTCCACGGCAGCTTCGGTTTCCGCGAAGTCGGGCAGAACACCATGCCGGAAGTCGACGTACGCACCAGCATGCTGCTCAAGGACCTGTGCAGCCACGAATGGGTGAAGGAAACCTATGGCGACAACCTGCCCGACGTCCCGTGGGTGGGCCATGCACGCCGGCCCCTGCAACAGCGGCCGACGGGAACCTGAAATGGCAGCGAATCCGGATTACGAACAGGCAGGCGAACTGAAGATCGGCCAGGTGGGCGTGGCCAACCTGCGCATCCGCACCCTCGACGTGGCGCGGCTGGTCCAGGAAATGCGCGAACGTGTGGCGCGTGCGCCCAAGCTGTTCGGGCGCGCGGCGGTGATCCTCGATTTCGGCGGCCTCAGCCAGGTCCCGGACACCGCCACCGCGCAGGCCCTGCTGGACGGCCTGCGCGAAGCGGGGGTGTTGCCGGTGGCGCTGGCCTACGGCACCCCGGAAATCGAGAACCTCTCGCTGCAGTTGGGCCTGCCGCTGCTGGCGAAATTCCGTGCCCAGTACGAACCGGTGGCCGCAGCCGCGCCACCCGCACCGCGCCGCGCTGCCGAACCGGCACCGCCTGCGCCCGTCGCAGCCGCCACGCCGGCACAGCCCGGCCGCATGCAACTGGCCACGGTGCGCTCGGGCCAGCAATTGTATGCCGAGAACTGCGACCTGACTGTCATCTCAACGGTGGGCGCCGGGGCCGAGGTCATCGCCGATGGCAGCATCCACATCTACGGTACCCTGCGGGGCCGCGCCCTGGCCGGCGCCAAGGGCAACGAAGGCGCGCGCATCTTCTGCCGCGACTTCCATGCCGAACTGGTCGCCATTGCGGGGCGTTACAAGGTACTGGACGATATTCCCGACAACCTGCGCGGCAAGGCCGTGCAGGTGTGGCTGGAGCAGGACCAGATCATGATCGCCGCGCAGGATTGACGCGGCCCAACCGAAACATTCAGGAGAAATCCTTTGGCTGAAATCATCGTAGTCACCTCCGGCAAGGGCGGCGTGGGCAAGACCACCTCCAGCGCCAGCATCGCCTGCGGCCTTGCGCGCCGAGGCAAGAAAGTTGCCGTCATCGACTTCGACGTCGGCCTGCGCAACCTCGACCTGATCATGGGCTGCGAGCGCCGGGTGGTGTACGACTTCGTCAACGTCGTCCACGGCGAGGCCACGCTGAAGCAGGCCCTGATCAAGGACAAGCGCTTCGACAACCTGTTTGTGCTGGCGGCCTCGCAGACCCGCGACAAGGACGCGCTGAACAAGGAAGGCGTGGAGAAGGTGCTCAAGGACCTGGTCGCCGACGGCTTCGATTTCATCATCTGCGACTCGCCGGCCGGCATCGAGAAAGGTGCGTTCCTGGCGATGTACTTCGCCGACCGTGCGGTGGTGGTGGTCAACCCGGAAGTGTCCTCGGTGCGCGACTCGGACCGCATCATCGGCCTGCTCGATTCCAAGACCGCCAACGCCGAGGCCGGCAAGGCCGTACCGGCCTTCCTGCTGCTGACCCGCTACAGCCCGGTGCGGGTTGAAAGCGGCGAGATGCTGAGCATCACCGACGTCGAGGAAGTGCTGGGGCTGAAGGCCATCGGCGTGGTCCCCGAATCCGGCGACGTGCTCAACGCCTCCAACAAGGGCGAGCCGGTGATCCTGGACGCCGAATCGCCGGCCGGCCAGGCCTATGAAGACGCCGTGGGCCGCATCCTCGGCGAGGAACGCCCGATGCGCTTCACCACCGTGGAGAAGAAGGGCTTCTTCAGCAAGCTGTTCGGAGGGTGACGATGGGCATTTTCTCCGACCTGTTCAAAAGCAAGAAAACCACTGCGGAAACCGCCAAGAACCGCCTGCAGATCATCATCGCGCAGGAGCGCAGCACCCGTGGCGGCCCGGATTACCTGCCGCTGCTGCAACGCGAGCTGCTGGAAGTGATCAAGAAGTACGTCAACATCGACGCCGACGCGGTCAAGGTGGACCTGGTCAAGGACGGCGAGCATGACGTGCTCGACATTTCCGTGGCCTTGCCCGAAGGCCCGCAGAGCTGATGATCCCACCGGGGCCGCCAACGCGGCCCCGGACGTTTCCACCATGCCTTCCTCCACCACCACCGACGCTGCCCCCACCGTGATGTGCGTGGGCGATATTGCCTGGGACGACGCAGCCGCCCTGCTCGCCCACCACGGCCTGCGCCTGAACCGGGTCGAGGATGGCGGCAAGATTCCCGGCAGCTACTGGGGCGAACCGGAGGCCGGCATCATCGCCAGCGACGTCTACGTGCGCGCCGACACGCCGCTGCATTCGATGCTGCACGAGGCCTGCCACTTGATCGTGCTGCCACCCGAGCGGCGCGCGCAGGTGCATACCGATGCCACCGACTCGGTGCCGGAAGAGGACGCCACCTGCTATCTGCAGATCGTGCTGGCCAGGCAACTGCCCGGCGTCGGCAGCGCGCGGCTGATGGCCGACATGGATGCGTGGGGTTACAGCTACCGGCTCGGCTCCACGCAGGCGTGGTTCGAGCAGGACGCAGACGACGCACGGCGATGGCTGGTCGAGCGCGGGTTGCTGCCGGGGTGAGGGTAGCGCCTGGCCGCCGGGCGGGCGGCGATGCGAAGCACCGGCAGGTCCACTGCAGTACCGAGCCGTCGGCAGCGCCCTACCGCCATGCCACCGCCCGGGGCTTCATGTGGTTGGCAGCGAAGCGCTCATGTCCAGCGTGATCCGGGTTCCCCGCTCCCGTCCCGAGTGGATGTCCAGCTTCCAGCCCAGGTGCTCGTAGAGACGGCCAATCAGATCCAGGCCGATGCCGGTACGCATGTTGCGTTCGCCTCGGGCGATCTTGGCGTAGGCTGCGGCCACCTCCTCCGGGCTCATGCCGTGCCCGGGGTCATCGATCCGCACCACCGCCCGTTCCGAAAGCGAAATACGGATCGCCCCGCGGTCGCTGTTCTCCATCGCGTTGCGCAGCAGGTTGCCCACCGTCGCCTGTACCACGCCTATCGGCGCCAGGATCGTGCAGGGCGCCAGTTGCGTCGCCTCGACCGAGAGCTCCTTGCCGGTGACCAGGTGCTCATGGTCGGCCACGATCTCCGGCAGCAGTTGCTCCAGCGCCAACGGTTCGCTCAACGCCACCAGCCGTGCCGGATCGCGCGCCAACACCAGCAGCAACTGGATCAACTGCTCCACGCCGGAGGCGGTGCTGCGCACCCGTTGCAGTTGCTGGTACGCGCGCGCCGGCAAGTCCGGTTGTTCCAGCGCCAGTTCGGTCGCGCCGGTAATCACCGCGATCGGCGTGCGCAGTTCGTGACTGGCGGTACTGATGAAGGCGCGCTCGCGCTCGACGAAACGTTCGTTGCGCTCCAGATAGTCGTTCACCGAACCGGCAATCACCTCCATCTCGGTGCTGCCGCGCGCGGTGACCCGCACCCGCTGGCCGCTGCGCTCCGGCTGCAGCCCGGCGATGTCAGCGGCCAGCCCGACCAGCGGGTGCACCAGCCGGTTCATGCCTATCCAGGCCATCACCAGGGTGACGACCGCCATCGCGATGCCGGCCAGCACCGCCCAGCGAGTGATGAAATGCTCCAGCTCCGCGAAATCGGTGATATCCAGCTCCAACATCACCCGCCCGAAATCACTGGTGTCGCGCACCATGATCGCGCTCCTGTGGCCGTCCAGCTGCGCACCGTCGCGCAATCCCGGTTTCAGATCCGCCAGCCTGTCGGGAATCCCGCGCACGTCCTTTTCACTGAAGAAATGCAGGGTATCCGAGTCCTGCCAGCGATATTCGGGATCGGTGCGCTTGTTCGCGATCACGCTGTCCAATTCGGAGTTGAGCAGCGCGCGCCAGACCGAATGCTCGGCATGCTCATGCACGTAGTTGGCGGCGCTGAACACCACCAGCGTCAACAGCGCCAGATAACTGGCCAACCAGCCCAGCATTTTGCGCCGCAAGGTCCGCCGTTTCATCGCTTGCCCATCGTATCCGGCGCACACAGGCGGTAGCCCACGCGCGGCAGGGTATGCAACAGCTTTTCTTCGAACGGGCCGTCGATGCTGCGGCGCAATTCGTAGATGTGGGAACGCAACATGTCGCCATCGGGCAGCTCGTCTCCCCACAGCGCATATTCGAGCTGGTTGCGCGGCACCGCCGCCGGGCTGGCACGCATCAACACCTCCAGCAGCTTGCGGCAGGCAGGGTACAGGTGCAGCGGCTTGTCGGCCCGCTGCGCCTCCAGCGTGGCCAGGTCCAGCCGCAGGTCATGCACTTCCAGCAGCTTGTGCGGGTTGCGCCCATGCGTGCGCGCCAGCACCGCCTCCAGCCGCACTTCCAGTTCGGGCAGGGCGAAGGGCTTGGTCAGGTAGTCGTCGGCACCGGCGCGGAAGCCGGCGATCTTGTCGGGCAACTCGTCGCGCGCGGTAAGCATGATCACCGGCACCTCGCTGCGGTGCTCCTCGCGCAGCCGCCGCAACACCTCCGGGCCTTCCATGCGTGGCAGCATCCAGTCCAGCAGCACCACGTCATGGGTCTGGCTGGCGGCCAGGTGCAGCCCGGTCACGCCGTCGGGCGCGACATCGAGCACATGGCCACGTGCCTCGAAATAATCGAAGAGGTTGGCGACCAGGTTGCGATTGTCCTCGACCACCAGCAGGCGCATGCAGTACTCCCGTCCGATCTCCCGGATGGAAGCCGTCCGGTGGTCATGATAACGACGCGGACGTCGCAGAAACGTCGAAAACACCGGAGATTCGCATTACGACATGCTTCCCACGGTACGGATGCAATGATTTCCTCTTTTTCAAGCGAGCCGCGCATGCGCCCACCCAGCCATCGCCTTTCGATCAAGTCCCCGTGGTTCCCGCTGCTGCTGGCATTGGTCGCGTTGAGCCTGATGGCAGGGCTGGGCATGCGCGGACCTTCGCCGCCGGACGAGCCGCGCTTCGTGCTGGCCGCACGGCAGATGGTGGAAACCGGGCAGTGGCTGCTGCCGCACCGGGGCAGTGAGTTGTATGCGGAAAAACCGCCGACTTTCATGTGGATCCAGGCCGCCACCTACAAGGGGGTGGGCAACTGGAATATTGCCTTCCTGCTGCCGTCGCTGCTGGCGGCACTGCTGACCCTGTGGCTGACCTGGGACCTGGCGCGACGGCTGTGGAACCGACGGGTAGCCCGTTACGCGGTGCTGGCGCTGTTCGTCATCATCCAGTTCGGGCTGATGGCCAAGCGCGCGCAGATCGACATGGTGCTGGTGGGCATGACCACGCTGTCGCTGTGGGCGCTGCTGCGGCACCTGCTGCTGGGGCCGGACTGGAAGCTGCTGGCGCTGGGCGCATTCGCCGCCGGCCTCGGCACCGTGACCAAGGGCGTGGGCTTCCTGCCGCTGCTGGTGCTGCTGCCGTGGCTGGCATGGCGCTGGCGCCACCCCGCCGCGGCCGGGCCGGGGCGCAGTTGGAACTGGTGGCTGATCCTGCCGTTGTTCGTCGCCGGCGCGGCGGTATGGCTGGCACCGCTGGGCATCGCACTGCTGCGCAACCCGGACCCGCAACTGCAAAGCTATGCCCATGAATTGCTGTTCAAGCAGACCGGCACCCGCTACGCCAACGCCTGGCACCACCACAAGCCGGCTTGGTACTACCTGCAGGTGATGGCCACGCTGTGGCTGCCGGGCAGCCTGCTGCTGCCGTGGCTGCTGCCGGCGTGGTGGCGGCGCCTGCGCCGTGCCGACCCGCGCCATGTGCTGTTGCTGGGCTGGGCGCTGCTGGTGTTGCTGTTCTTCAGCGCCAGCCCCGGCAAGCGCGAGGTCTACCTCCTGCCGATGCTGCCGGCGCTGGCGGTGGCCGCCGCACCGCTGCTGGCGGGCCTGCTGCGGCGTACCGGCGTGCGCCGGGTATTGCTGCTGTACGTGCTGCTGCTGGCCGTGGCGACGCTGGCCATCGGCTACGGCGCGCTGCATGGTGACGGCTGGGCGCAGCGCAATGCCGCCAGGCGCGCGATCGATGCGTGGGTGCTGCCGCAGATCGGGGCATGGTTGCTGGGTTTCGGCATCGCCACGCTGGCCCTTGCGGCATGGCTGCGGCTGCGCCGCGCCGGTCTGGCGGTGGTGCTGGCCAGCGTGCTGCTGTGGGCGATGTACGGTTTCGGGCTGATGCCGGCGCTGGACCCGTACAGCTCGGCATCGGCGGTGATGGACAAGGTGCGCCAGCGCATCGGCGACGCCGAGCTGGGCATGGTCGCCTGGCGCGAACAGAACCTGTTGCAGACCCGGCCGCAGGCGACGGATTTCGGCTTCAAGCGCCCCGTCGCCGAACAGTGGCGGCAAGCCGCGCACTGGGTGGCTGCCGCGCCCTCGCAGCGTTGGCTGCTGGTACTCGACAAGGCGATGACCACCTGCGCCGACCGCACGCAGGTGATCGACATCGGCAGTGCCAACCGCAACAACTGGCAACTGCTGCCCGGCAGCGCACTGGATACCGCCTGCGTGGCGCGCAGCCACGGCGGCGTGGCCGATGCGGAGCCCGCGGACGCGGACGACGCTGACTGAGCGCAGGCCACGGCACGAAGGCCCGCCGACACCCTCACGCAGATGCAGCGGCTGAACCGTTAACACGGTTCGGACATCGCTCCGACCCGGCTCCGACAGCGGCATCACGACGATGCGCCCACTCTCCGTCGGCGTATCCGTTCCGTGTCCGTTTCGTCTTCCTCCCTGCAAGCGTTGCCCATCGTCGTCGGCCCCCTCCAGCGCCGCGACTTTCTCGCTCGCCACCTGCTGTTTCCCGCCCTCGCGGTGATCGCCTCCAGCCTGTTGTTGATGGCCGGCAACGGCGACCAATGGCTGGCCGACCTGCTCTACCGCGCCGAAGGTGGCCAATGGGCACTGCGGGATGCGTGGTGGACCAGCAGCGTGATCCATCGCGGCGGCAAGCACCTGAGCACCTTCGCCGCCCTGCTGGTGATGCTGGCGCTGCTGCGCGCGTGCTTCGACACCCGCTGGAAGTCGCGGCGGCAGCCATTGCTGTACCTGCTGCTGGCGGTGGGCCTGTCCACCGGCCTCATCGCCCTGTTCAAGTCATGGACGCAGATGGATTGCCCGTGGGACCTGCAGCGCTATGGCGGCCTGCGTCCGTTCATCGGCCTGTTCCAGCCGCGTCCGGTCGCGCTCGGCCATGCCGCATGCTTTCCCGCCGGCCATGCCAGTGCCGGCTATGGCTGGGTGGCGCTCTACTTCTTCGCCCTGCAACTGCGCCCGCAATGGCGCTGGCCGGCGCTTGCACTGGCGCTGGCAACCGGAGCGGTGTTCGGGTTCGCCCAGCAATTGCGCGGCGCGCATTTCCTTTCCCACGACCTGTGGTCATTGGCAATCAGTTGGACGGTAGCGGTGCTGCTGTACCTGCTGATGTTTGCACCGGCAAAAGCCCTGGCCCGCGATGCCGGGGCAGCGAGCCTGAGCGCCATCCCCGCAGCAGGGCCGGGGTCCACTGCGGCCACGTTGCTTGCGGGCCTGCGCCACTGGCGCCCGCAGCTCAGCACCGAAACGCTGGTGCTGCTTGCCAGCGTGTTCTTCGCGCTGGCCTGCAATGGCCTGTTCTGGCGCAGTGCAATGGCAACCAATCCCGGCAGCCTGCTGTTCGCGCTGTCCCTGTTCATGCTGCTGACGGGAGTGCACGCCTTCCTGTTCGGCCTGCTGCTGTGGCGCTGGAACGCCAAGCTGCTGCTGACGCTGCTGCTGGTCGCCACCGCCTTCGCCGCGCACTACATGAACAGCTTCAACGTCTATCTCGATGCGGACATGCTGCGCAACGTGCTGGCCACCGACCACAAGGAATCGCGCGAGTTGATGACGCCCGCGCTGCTGCTGCCACTGCTCGGTTACGCAGTGCTGCCGTGCCTGCTGCTGTGGCGCCTGCGGCTGCGCAAGCGCTCGTGGGGCCGCGCGTTGCTGTGGCGTGCATTGTTCCTGCTTGGCGTGGCCGTGGCGACCACCGCCGGTGCACTGGTCTCGTTCCAGAACATCTCCGCGCTGATGCGCAACCACCGCGAAGTGCGCTATCTCGCCACGCCGATCAACTACCTGGTCGCGCTGAAGCAGAACCTGTCCAGCTCCAACCCGATCCGCAACCAGCCCAAACTGCCACTCGGCACCGATGCCAAGGCGACGCCACGCGCGGCCGGCAGCAAGCCGCGCCTGCTGGTGTTGGTGGTCGGCGAAACCGTGCGCGCGCAGAACTGGGGCCTGAACGGTTACGAGCGCCAGACCACCCCGGAGCTGGCGCAGACCAGCTCGATCAACTTCCGCGACATGCACTCATGTGGCACCAGCACCGAGGTGTCGCTGCCGTGCATGTTCTCCGCACTCGGCCGCCACGATTACGACGAAAAGAAGATCCGCGCGCAGCAATCGCTGCTGCACGTGCTCGAACATGCCGGCATCGGCACGCTGTGGCGCGACAACCAGTCCGGTTGCAAGGGCGTGTGCGAAGGCTTGGACATCCAGCGTCTGGACGATGCGAAAAAGCCCGGCCTGTGCGCCGACGGCCGCTGCATGGACGAAATCCTGCTCGACGACCTGGCCACGCAGGTACGCGCCAAACCCGGCGACCGCGTCGTGGTGCTGCACCAACTGGGCAACCACGGGCCGAGCTATTTCCAGCGCTACCCGGCGCAATTCCGCCAGTTCACGCCCACCTGCGACACCCCGGACCTGGGCAAATGCAGCCGCGAGCAAATCGTCAACAGCTACGACAACGCGATTCGCTACACCGACCATTTTCTCAGCCGCACCATCGCCACCCTGCGCGGCATCGATGACTACGACACGGCAATGATCTACCTGTCCGACCACGGCGAATCGCTCGGCGAAAAAGGCCTGTACCTGCACGGCATGCCCTACGCCATCGCCCCGGAAGAGCAGACCCGGGTGCCGATGCTGATGTGGCTGTCACCGGGCTTTGCCAGCGACCGCGGCATCGGCATGGGTTGCCTGCAACAGCGCGCTCAGCAGCGTGCCGATCACGACAACCTGTTCCCATCGGTCCTGGGCCTGATGCAGGTGAAAACATCGCTGTACGACCGTTCGCGTGACATATTCGCCGGGTGCGAAAGCTGATCCTGCCGGCTTCCCCGAAGGAGAGCGTGACATGACGATGTTGCCGCAATGGCTACCGTTGGCACTGTTGTCGGCGGCGGCGCTGCGCTGATGGCGTTCAAGCGCTGACCCTCCCCACTTGCGGCCCTCGCGCGGCCCCTCTACCTTCGCCGGACTTGAAACTTTTCCAGGGATTTTCGTGAAAAACCGTCATCTGGTTCTGGCCCTCGCCGTCGGCGCGGCCGTACTGTCGCTGGCTGCCTGCAACAAAGACGCCGCACCCGACGCCGGCCAGCCGGCCGCCGCCCACGCCACGCCGGCCGAAAGCGCCGACCAGTTCATCGCCCGCGTCAACGCCGAATACAAGGCGATGTACCCGGAGATGACCTCGGCGCAATGGCTGTCGTCCACCTACATCAACGACGACTCCGCGCGCGTGGCGGCCAAGGCCAACGAGCGCTGGCTGACCACGCTCAATGGCTGGATCGAACAGGCCGGCAAATACGATGGGCAGCCGATGAGCGCCGACACCGCCCGCGCCATCAGCCTGCTCAAGCTGATGACCTCGATGCCCGCCCCGCGCGACCCGGCCAAGCTGGCCGAACTGGCCGGCATCGCCACCAAGCTGGAAGGCGATTACGGTGCCGGCACCTACTGCACTGGCGAAGGCGACAAGCAGAACTGCCGCCAGATCGGTGACCTGGAACAGGTGCTCGCCAGTTCGCGCGACTACGACAAGCAACTCGACGCCTGGCAGGGCTGGCACTCCACCGCGGTGCCGTCGCGCGCCAACTACCAGCGCTTCGTCGAACTGGTCAACGAAGGCGCCCGCGAGCTTGGCTACAGCGATGCCGGGCAGATGTGGCGCAGCGGCTATGACATGCCGGCCGAGGACGTCGGGCCGGAAACCGATCGCCTGTGGGAGCAGGTCAAGCCGCTGTACGAACAACTGCATTGCTACACCCGCGCCAAACTCGACAAGAGCTACGGCAAGGACAAGGCCGAAGTGGGCGGCGGCATGATCGCCGCGCACCTGACCGGCAACATGTGGCAGCAGGACTGGAGCAACCTGTGGGACATGACCGAGCCCTACCCCGGCGCCGGCAGCCTGGACATCACTGCCGCACTGGAAAAGCAGTACCAGGACAACCTGAGCGCGGCACTGCGCAAACTCGACGGCAACGCCGACGTCGCCGCCCGCTTCAAGGCCCGGCGCGAGGCCGAGCTGGCCACCGCCCGGCAGATGACCGAGCGCGCGCAGGATTTCTACGTCTCGCTGGGCATGCCCAAGCTGCCGCCGAGCTATTGGCAGAACACCCAGTTCATCAAGCCGCTGGACCGCAACGTGGTCTGCCATGCGAGCGCCTGGGACATGAACATGGGCGGTGACGGCAAGGACGCGGGCGCGGACGTGCGCACCAAGATGTGCATCACCCCGACCGAGGAGACCTTCACCACCATCTACCACGAACTGGGCCACATCTATTACGACCTGGCCTACAACCCGCTGCCGCCGCTGTTCCAGGGCGGTGCCAACGACGGCTTCCACGAGGCCATCGGCGACACCATCGTGCTGGCGATGACGCCGAAGTACCTCAACTCCATCGGCCTGGTCGGGCAGCCGCAGGAAAGCCGCGAGGCCACCATCAACGCGCAGATGCGCATGGCGATGTCGGGCGTGTCGTTCCTGCCGTTCGGGCTGATGATCGACCGCTGGCGCTGGGGCGTGTTCGACGGTTCGATCACCCCGGAGCAGTACAACCAGAAGTGGTGGGAGCTGAAGGCGCAGTACCAGGGCGTGGCCCCGGCCAGTGCGCGCGGCGAGGAGTTCTTCGACGCCGGTGCCAAGTACCACGTGCCAAGCAACACCCCGTACCTGCGCTACTTCCTGGCGCGCATCCTGCAATACCAGTTCTACAAGGGCCTGTGCGACGCCGCCGGCCATACCGGCCCGCTCAACGAGTGCAGCTTCTATGGCAACAAGGAAGCCGGGCAGAAGTTCTGGGCGATGCTGAGCAAGGGCGCCAGCCAGCCGTGGCAGGCCACCCTCAAGGAACTGACCGGCACCGAGAAGCTCGACGCCGCACCGATGCTGGAATACTTCGCCCCGTTGCAGGATTGGTTGAAGCAGCAGAACGAAGGCCAGATGTGCGGCTGGCAGGCGACCGCCGCGACCGCCACGCAACCTGCCGGGCCGGCGACACCGTAAGCACACGGCGCATGCACGACGAAGGGCACCTCGGCGAGGTGCCCTTCATTAACCGACCGGAATCATGCCGTGCAGGTCGTGCCGAGCAGCGGCCGGCGCTAGCTTTCCAGCGCACGCAACAACCCGCGCGCCTTGGCGCGGGTTTCGTCCAGTTCCGTATGCGGGTCGGAGTCGGCGACGATGCCGGCACCGGTGCGGAAACTGGCGCACTCACCCTGCACTTCGGCACTGCGGATCAGGATGTTCAGGTCCATGTCGCCATCGCGGTTCAACCAGCCGAACGCACCGGTATAAGCGCCACGCGCAGTGCGTTCCAGCTCGGCGATGATCTGCATGCAGCGCACCTTGGGGCAGCCGGTGATGGTGCCGCCAGGGAACGTGGCGGCAATCACCTGCCCTGGCGTCACTTCCGGCCGCAGCCGCGCGCGCACGTTGCTGACGATGTGGTGGACGTGGGCGTAGCTTTCCACCGTCATCAATTCATCGACCTCGACGCTGCCGGGCGCGGCAATGCGGCCCAGGTCATTGCGCTCCAGGTCGATCAGCATCACGTGCTCGGCGCGTTCCTTGGGATGCCCGACCAACTCGCCGATGCGCGCGGCATCGTCGTCACCATCGAAGCGTGGGCGGGTGCCGGCGATCGGCCGGGTCTGCACCACCTCGCCGCAGACCGACACCAGCCGTTCCGGCGAGGAACTGACCACCGCGCGCCCGGCGGCATGGAACAGGCCGGCGAATGGTGCCGGGTTGGCCTGGCGCAGCCGCGCATACAGCGCGGCCGGGTCCAGCGGCTGCCCGAAACGGGCCTGCCAGCCGCGCGACAGGTTGACCTGGAACACGTCGCCGGCGCGCAGGTAATCAATGATGCGGGCCACACCATCGACGAAGCGCATGCCATCGTCCTCGTCGATCCGTACCGGTGGCTGCCATGCCGGCAGCGCCGGTAGTGCGGCCGCGTCATGCAGGTCGCGTTGCAATTGTTCCAGCAGCGCGGCGGCGGCATCTTCCAGCACCGCGAAGCAGCGGCCATTGTCGCGATCGCGCAGCACCGCCGCCGGGCAGCGCAGCGCCAGCGCCTGCGGCAGGCCGTCGCCGCGCATCGGCAACGCCAGTACCGGTTCGACCTGCGCGGCCAGCTCGTAATCCAGCATCAGCGCCCAGCCGCCGCGGAACGGGACGTCGTCCGCGTCCGCTTCACGCGGCAGGCGCAGCACCTGCCATTCGCGATCCAGCGCGGCGAGGAAGTCGCCTTCAAGCAAGATGCCATCCTCGCGCCGCACCCGGCCATCGGCCTCCAGCCGCAGTTGCCCGCCATCGGCCATCAGCAGCATGTCCCAGCGGCCCTGGCGGCCGGCAGCGGTGGATTCGAGCAACAGCGGATAACGCTGCGGGGCGAGCCGGTGCAGCGCCAGCAGGTCGGTGTCGGCGAGGGGGATCAGGCGGGTCATCGGCATGGGACTGAGGTTTCCTTCTCCCGCCGGGAGAGGGTTCAAGCGAGCATCAAACGCGCTTGAACACCAGCGTGCCGTTGGTGCCGCCAAAGCCGAAGCCGTTGGACATCACCACGTCCACCTTCGCCTGGCGGGCGACGTTCGGCACGTAGTCCAGGTCGCAGCCTTCGCCCGGCTGGTCGAGGTTGATGGTCGGCGGAATGACGCCGTCACGCAGCGCCAGCACCGAGAAGATCGCCTCCACGCCGCCGGCCGCACCGAGCAGGTGGCCGGTCATCGACTTGGTCGAGCTGACCATCATCTTCCAGGCGTGATCGCCGAAGGCGGCCTTCATCGCCATCGTCTCGCCGAGGTCGCCCAGCGGCGTGGAGGTACCGTGGGCGTTGAGGTAGCCCACTTGTTCCGGGGTCACGCCAGCGTCCTTCAGCGCCGCGACCATGCAGCGCGCGGCACCCTCGCCGTTCTCGCTCGGCGCGGTCATGTGGTAAGCGTCGGAGCTGGCGCCGAAGCCGGCCAATTCGCAATAGATCTTCGCACCGCGCGCCTTGGCGTGTTCGTATTCCTCAAGGATCAGGATGCCGGCGCCGTCACCCAGCACGAAGCCGTCGCGGTCCTTGTCCCACGGCCGCGACGCCTGTTCCGGCGCGTCGTTGCGGGTGGACATGGCCTTCATCGCGCAGAAGCCGCCCAACGCGGTCGGCGAGGAACCACGCTCGGCGCCGCCGGCGACCATCACGTCGGCATCGCCATACTGGATCATGCGCATCGCGGTGCCGATGGAATGGTTCGAGGTGGCACAGGCGGACACCGCCGAGAACGACGGCCCCTTCAACCCGGCGATGATGCTCAACTGCCCCGGCAGCATGTTGATGATGGTCTTGGGCACGTAGAAGGGCGAAATCTTCTTGCCCTCGTGGAACTCGATGGCCTGTTCCTCGATGCCCAGCAGGCCACCGATGCCGGCGCCGACGATGGCGCCGATGCGCTCGGCATTGGCCTCGGTGATTTCCAGCCCGGAGTCGTGCAGCGCCATGAATGCCGCGCCCAGGCCGTAATGAATGAACGGGTCCATCTTCCTGGCATCCTTGCCGCTGACCCGGTACTTGCCGAACTGCGCGTTGTCGGCGGTGATGTCGAAATCCTTGACCTCACCTGCAATTTTGGTGGTGAAACGTTCCAGATAAGTATCTGCAACATGCGTCAGCGGGCCAATGCCCGAGCGGCCATTGATGATGCCTTCCCAACTGCGGGTCAGGTCATTGCCCAGCGGCGACACCATGCCCAGGCCGGTAACGACGACACGACGACTCATTGCGGATTCTCCTGGTCCCGTTCACGGGGACGTTCCCGGGGGCGTTCCCGGAGATTGGGGATTGAAACGGAAATACACGGGGCCGCATTTCGCGGCCCCATGAAGTGCGGCGCGGCCCGGCCCAAGGCCCGGCCACGCCTGCGTCAGGCATGAATCAGGCCTTGACGTGGGCCTTGATGTAATCGATGGCAGCCTGCACGGTGCTGATCTTCTCGGCTTCTTCGTCCGGAATTTCGCACTCGAACTCTTCTTCCAGCGCCATCACCAGTTCAACGGTGTCCAGCGAGTCTGCGCCCAGGTCATCGACGAACGATGCGCTGTTGGTAACTTCCTCTTCCTTGACGCCAAGCTGTTCGACGACGATTTTCTTGACGCGTTCTTCGATGGTGCTCATTGGATATCGCTCCAGATGGAGTAGTGGTTCAAAAGGCGCCATCGGATTGATGGCCGTGGGATAGTGTAGTGGAAACCGCCGGACCCATGCATTCCGGCAAAAAGTCACGACGATCAACCACTTGGGCGCAGTCCCTGCGCCGCACGCTTACGGCATGTACATGCCGCCGTTCACGTGAAGGGTTTCGCCGGTGATGTAGCTGGCCGACGGGCCGGCCAGAAACGCCACCGCACGCGCGATGTCGGCCGGCTCACCGAGGCGGCCCAGCGCGATCTGGCCGAGCATCGCGGTCTTGGCGTCCTCGGGCAGGTCACGGGTCATGTCGGTGTTGATGAAACCGGGCGCAACCACATTCACGGTCACGCCGCGACTACCGATTTCCTTGGCCAGTGACTTGGAAAACGCAATGATGCCGGCCTTGGCGGCGGCATAGTTGGCCTGGCCGGCATTGCCGGTGACGCCAATGACGGAAGCGATGTTGATGATGCGGCCCTTGCGCGCCTTCATCATGCCGCGCATCACTGCTTTGGAGGTGCGGTAGACGCTGGTCAGGTTGGTGTCGAGGATGGCCTGCCAGTCCTCGTCCTTCATCCGCATCAGCAGGTTGTCGCGGGTGATGCCGGCGTTGTTGACCAGGATGCCGATGGCGCCGAATTCCTTGCCGATGGCGTCGATCAAGGCTTCGATCGCACCGGGCTCGGTGACGTTCAGCGCGCGGCCGTGGCCACCCTGCGCGGCCAGGCGTTCGCCGATGGCGGCAGCACCGGATTCGGTGGTGGCGGTGCCGATGACGATCGCGCCCTGCGCGGCCAGTTCGTCGGCAATGGCCGCACCGATGCCGCGGCTGGCACCGGTAACGAGCGCGATTTCACCCTGCAATGGCTTGCTCATGCATTTTCCTCGATGGCGGGCGGCCGAATGGCCACCGGAGGCGATGCGGCACGGCTCGTGCCCCATCGCGGCTCGCATTGTTTCAGTGGGTCCACTCGTCCAGCGCGGCATCGAAATCGGCCGGCGTGCCCAGCGGACGCGCTTCCAGCGTTTTGTCGATGCGCTTGGCCAGCCCGGCCAGCACCTTGCCGGGGCCGCATTCGGCCACCCGGGTGACGCCGCGCGCGGCCAGGGCCTGCACGCATTCGCTCCAACGCACCGGCAGGTACAGCTGGCGCACCAGCGCATCACGGATGGCCTCGACGCTTTCATGCACCTGCGCATCGACGTTCTGCACCACCGGCAGCGCCGGCATGCGCCAGTCCAGACCGGCCATCACCCCGGCGAGGCGATTGGCGGCCTCGCGCATCAGCGGGGTGTGCGAGGGCACGCTGACGGCCAGCTTGACCGCCTTGCGCACGCCCTTTTCGGCCAGCAACGCCAGCGCGCGATCAACCGCTGCCGCATCGCCACCGATGACGATCTGCCCGGGCGAATTGTAGTTGGCCGGCACCACCACCTGGCTGCCGGACGCCTGCTCGCAGACCTCCTGCACCAACGCATCCTCGGCACCAAGCACCGCCGCCATCGCGCCGACGCCGGCCGGTGCGGCCGCCTGCATCAATTGCCCGCGCAAGCGCACCAGGTGCGCGCCCTCGCGCAGCGACAACGCGCCGGCCGCGACCAGCGCGGTGTATTCACCCAAGCTGTGCCCGGCCAGCAACGCGGGCTTCGCGCCACCCTGCGCATTCCACAACCGCCACGCTGCGACACCCGCGGCCAGCAGCGCCGGCTGGGTGTATTCGGTCCGATTGAGCTGCTCTTCCGGGCCGCCCTGCGACAGCGCCCACAAATCAACGCCGGCACCGTCGGAGGCCTCGACAAAGGTCTCGCGGACCTGCGGATGCAGCTCGGCCAGCTCGGCCAGCATGCCCAGCGACTGGGAGCCCTGGCCGGGGAATACGAAAGCGAGTCGGGAATCGGTCACGCGGTCATTCACTGCATGAATCAAGACCGCTTATGATAATCGCGAATGCCGCCACCCGTCTGTACTGGCGCGTATGTGCATGACCGCGTGTGCCGCCCCCGAAACGAGGAAAGCCGCGCAATGCGCGGCCTTCCGGGAGACACCTGCCGATGGCCGGCTCAGTAGCGAAGCAGTGCCGAACCCCAGGTGAAGCCACCACCGAAAGCTTCCAGCAGCAGCAACTGGCCACGCTCGACGCGCCCGGAGCGGACTGCCGCATCCAGCGCCAGCGGCACCGAGCCGGACGAAGTGTTGCCATGCTTGTCCACGGTCACCACCACCTGCTCCATCGGCATTTCCAGCCGCCTGGCGGTGGCTTCGATGATGCGCAGGTTGGCCTGATGCGGGACCAGCCAATCCAGGTCGGATTTGTCCAGGCCATTGGCCTGCAGTGCTTCATCGACAACTGCGTCCAACGCCTTGACGGCATACCTGAACACGTCGTTGCCCTTCATCAGGATCTTGCCGGGCCCGTCCAGGCCGCGGGAGATGCCGGCCGGGTTCCACAGCAGTTCCTTCTTGCTGCCGTCGGCATGCAAGTGGGTGCTGAGGATGCCGGTTTCCTCGTCGGCCTTGAGCACGACGGCACCAGCACCATCGCCGAACAACACGCACGTGGTGCGGTCATTCCAATCGACGATGCGGGTCAGGGTTTCCGCTCCGATCACCAGCACATGCCTGCAATCACCGGAGCGGATGAATTTGTCGGCCGTACTCAGCGCGAACAGGAAGCCCGAGCATGCCGCGTTGACATCGAACGCTGCCGCGCCGGTCGCGCCAAGGCGCGCCTGGATCAGGCAAGCGGTGGACGGGAAAATCAGATCCGGCGTGGTGGTGCCCACGATGATCATGTCCAACTGCGTCGGCTCGATACCGGCCGCTTCCAACGCATGCAAGGCGGCGTGGTAGCCGAGATCACCAGTGGTTTCACCCTCGGCGGCGATGTGCCGCTCGCGAATGCCGGTACGCGACTGGATCCACTCGTCACTGGTGTCGACGATCCTGGTCAGATCGTCATTGGTCAACACCTTCTCGGGCAAATAGCTGCCGGTGCCCGCGATCCTCGAGTAGATCCGCTTGCTCATGCTGGTTCCTGTTGCGCGGGCCGCCACATGCGGCGGCCCTGAAGATAACGAGTGAAGCCGCCACCCTTGCGGATGGCGGCTTTCACCGAATCAATCTTCTTCGACGACCGAGGACTTGGTCGTGATCACCTTCTTGCCACGGTAGAAGCCGTCGGCGGTGATGTGGTGACGCAGGTGCACTTCACCGGTGGTCGGATCGGTGGACAACTGCTTGGCGCTCAGGGCGTCATGTGCACGGCGCTGGCCGCGGCGGGACGGGGTAACACGGGATTTCTGCACAGCCATGGGGTTGCTCCAAACTCGGTTCGTTCGTTTCGTCGTTGCAGTGCACTCGGACGCAGTGTCCGGCACCGTTTATCGCTTTCGCCGCAGCCGCCGACGACAACCGGCCGCTATTGTTTCTTCAACGCCGCCAACGCCGCAAACGGGTTGGCCTTGTCCAACTCTTCACTGGTTGCGGAGAAGTCGCGCTCGACCGCTTCGCTTCCCGGCGCCAACGGCACCACCGGCACCGCCAACACCAACTCGTCTTCCACCAGATCCAGCGGCCGCAGGTTGCCGTCTTCGGGCACCTGCAGCGCTTCGTATTCCGGCGGCAGCGCCTGCTCCTCGGCTTCGTCACGGATCAGGCCCAACCGCTGCACCAGCGACACCGGCAGCAGGAAACGCTGCATGCTGCGCTGGCAAACCAACGGCAGCGCGGTTTCGATGGTCAGTTCAACATAGGGTACCTGCAAAGCCTCGTCGCGACCGAATTCCAGTGCATACCTGCACTCCCCTTCGGTATCGGCAACCAGCCCCCGCAAACGCTCCAGCCCGGACAACGGCACCTGGCCATCGAAGCACCTGCGCGCTGCGACCATGCGCCAAGCATCCAGCAATTCGGGTACGTTCGCGGACATAAGCCGCCGAATGTTAGGGCCAGCCCCCGTTGCTGTCAAACCTGCCTTCTGCCGCCGTTGCCATGCCGGCAACCGGGCCGCAGACTCGGAGGTGGCCTCCACGCTTGGATTTTCGCATGTCCACCATCGTTCTCGCCTCCACTTCCCGTTACCGGGCCGAATTGCTGGCACGGCTGCGGCTGGTGTTCGACTGCGCAAAACCCGACGTGGATGAAACCCCGCTGCCAGGCGAAGCGCCCCGCGCCCTGGCCATTCGCCTGGCCCGCGCCAAGGCGGTGGCGGTGGCTGCGCGGTACCCCGGCGCCTGGGTCATCGGCTCGGACCAGGTCGCCGAGCTGGATGGCCAGCCCCTCGGCAAACCCGGCAGCCGTGACGCTGCCTGCGCGCAACTGACGGCAATGTCCGGCCGCGATGTGTTCTTCCATACCGCCGTGTGCGTGGACAATACGGACACCCAACGGCAAGCATGCGACCTGACACGGGTGGCATTCCGCCGATTGCGGCGTGAGGAGATCGAACGCTACGTCGATGCCGAGTTGCCGCTGGACTGCGCCGGCAGCTTCAAGTGTGAAGGGCTGGGCATCACCCTGTTCGAAGCGATCCACAGCCAGGACCCCACCGCACTGGTCGGGCTGCCATTGATCGCCACCGCCGCGTTGTTGCGCGAAGCCGGCTTCAGCCTGCCCTGATCCTGCCGGTCGCCCGCTGCCACTTACTCAGTCTCGCGCTCGAACGGCGCGAAGCCGTATTGCCGCCAGATGCCAAGCAATTCGGGGGCGGTCCGGTCCCGGCCGGGGCCGTAGGCGCGTTCCAGCAATTGCGGGTCGTAATTGGGGTACTGGCTGACGATCTGCCGGGCGTAGGCATCGGCATTGCGTGACACGACGACCGCCTTCTTGGCCATGTGCAGCGCATTGAACGTGCCCACGACCGCCGCCAGCAGCAACAGCGGGCGCAGCCAACGACGCCAGCCCGGTTGCTCGGCGAAGGCTCCCAGCACCAATACAAACCACCCGAACCAGAACAGAATCGAATAACTCACGTAGCGGGTCACGAAACCATGCTCCGGCCCGAAGGGCGCCGCACGCCCCAACGCCGTCAGCAATGCCGCACCCGCGGCACAGACCATCAGCGCCAGGCAGGGCAACATGCGCTGCCTGGGCGCCTTGCATGCCGCGGGTATGGCAAGCACGAGTGCCAGCCCCAGCCATGGCAAGGCCAATGGTTGCGAAAAATGCAGGACGCCACTGGCCAGATAATTGCCGGCATACAGCAGCATCGCTTCCCATTGCGGACGAGCAACCGCAGCACCGGCATGGTCCCAGCGCAGCCATGCCACCAGCCCCGCCAGCGCCAGCAACCACGGCAAGACGCCGGCAATCCGCCGCGGCAGGCTCCAGTCAGGACGCAGCAACAGCAACACCACCGCAACCGGGAACACCACCAGCGTGGTGCTGAAGGACATGACGCCGAGCACCGCAGCCAGCAAGCCTGCCCCCAGCCCGCCCCAGCGCAGGCCCGGCGCGGTCAGCAGGAAAACCGGGGCCACCATGCCCAACAGACTGATGAAGACTGCCACCTGCCAACCCCATTGCAGGTTGACCAGATGCCCGGGATAGAACGCGAGCAGCCCGATGACGAACCACCAACCGCGCGCCAACCCCTGCGGCAGCACCCGTCGCGCCAGCCGCAGCAGCAGCACCGCCACACCCGCCATCAACAACGCGCTGACCAGGCAATCCAGCCACGGCCGCCCATGCGACAGCCACGTCGTCAGCAGCAATACCGCATAGGCGGAAACATGCAGGTGGCTGCCATCGTGCACCCGCCAGAACCCCGACGCGGATACGTCGCCTTCCTGCAATGCGTGATAGATCGGCACCAGGTCGATGTGGTCCCACAGCGGCAAGCCGATATGCAATGCCAGCGTGGCACCCACCAGCAGCACCATCGCCAGCACGGTGAATACCCTCGCTTGCCGGTTCATTGCCCCGCCTCGGTGCATGGCATCCATTTCCACTCCTTCCACAAGTCAGTCAGCCCGCACATGACGGGCGCATCATCTTCAAATCAGCGCGCCGGGACATCGAACGGCTGCTCTTCCCAATCCTCCACGCTGCCGTCGCGCCCATGCAGGCGCAACCCGAGCCAGTGGCGGCCGGGCGTCAGCGCGTCAGCATCGAAACGGGCTGTGAAGCCGGCCTTCGGGTGGTTCGGGTCGGTGGATATCTTCCAGTAACCAGTGACGTCGTAACGGGCGCCGTAATCGGCCGTGGCCACGACCTGGCCATCCACCAGCACTTCGACGCCTCTCAGGCCCACCCCGTCCTTGAAGGCCCAACCCTGGACCTCGACGAATCCGCTCGCCAGCGCATGCGGCAACGGGGTGTTGATCCACGCCATCGCTGGCGTCACGCAGGGGCCGGGCTGCTTTTCGGCCGGCAGCCGGAACAGCAGGAAACGCTGGTTGCCGTGGTCGAGGGACACCACCCGCGGCGGCGGCAGCGGCCCGACCAGGTCGCAGACCTGGTGATAGCGCTGGAGCAGGTCGCGGTAGCGCTGGTCGCCCGGGGCGAGCACCAGCAACTGCGACGTCGAACGACTGCCGTCACTGACCAGTTCCCACAACGCCAGTTGCGCGGTGCGTCCGTGCTTGTCGTTCAGCGCATGCGGCAGCACTTCAATGGAGGCATCGCCCAGTTGGAAACCGAGTTCCGCGCCGATCTTGAAATTGCCCGCCAGCACTTTGGCGTCGGCGGGCATGTCCGCCAGCTCCTCGCGCACCGCCACCGCCAGCGGACGCCAGCCCGCGAAATTGCGCGGGTAGAACTTGTTGCCGGCCAACTCTTCGCGCAGCGCCGGCGTCGCCGCCATCAGGTAGTAGGCAAACGCCAGCAGCAGGCCGGTCGAAGCCAGCCCCCAGGTGATGCGACGCCAATGCCGTGGCCAGCGGCTCAGCACCACCGGCGCGGCCACCAGCAAGGCGAAGTAGCCCGGCAACGTCCAGTGGAAGCTGATGCGCTCCACGTCGGTGAAAAAACCGAACAGGAAGATCGCCAGCGTGGAAACGCCGCCCACCAATGCGAAATAGCGCCATTGCACCCGGTAGCGGTCACCATGATTCGGGCGAAACCCGGCCCCGCCCACCTGCCACATCGCCAGATACAGCAACGGCGTCACCAGCAAGGGCTGGATCACCAGGAACCACAGCCCGGTGAGCTGGAAGGACCACGGGTGGCGCTCGACCAACTGGAAGCGCAGGCCGGCATCCTGATTGCCCAGGTTCCAGGCCAGCAGCGGCAGCCAGGCGACGATGCCGACCGTCAGCGCCATCCACACCCGTGCATCGCGCAGCATCCGCCGCCCTTCCGGCAGCAACAGCAGGGCGATGAAACCGAAGCCGATCACGCCAATGAAGCGGTAATGGCTCAACGCCCCGACCAGCAGCCCGGCGGCCAGCAGCAACGCGCCACCGGCATCAACGTTGCGCAGCAGCTTCGCCCCGGCTCCCAGGCATAGCACCGAGGCGAACGCCATCGGCACGTCCGGCACTGCGAGGATGCCCAGCGTTGCCGACAACGGCATCAGCAAGGTCAACGAACCGGCCAGCCAGCCGATCCTGCCGCCGAACCAGCGTGCGGAAATGCGCACCACCATCCACGGCAGCATTGCACCCAGCAGCAGGAACGGCAGGCGCAGGCCAAGCCGGTGGCCGCCGCCGATTTCCACGCCCAGCCGCGCCAGCCATGCGGTCAACCCCGGCAGGTCCGAATAGGCGGCCGCCAGATGCTGCCCTTCCTGCCAATAGAACGCCTCGTCGACGAACAACGGCAGCCGCCAGGCCACGAATGCCTTGATGGCCGTGACAATCACCCACAACGACAGGAAGATCACCCGCGCCCGCTGTTCGCCCTGCATTGCCACTTACACTTCCCCCGGATATTTCCTGCGAGACACCCCATGCCTCCGGCGTCAAACGAAATGCTACCCGAAGTCACGTTGCAGGCATTGCAGCGCGCGCAGGCACAGGTCAACGCCTTGCTGCTCGGCAAGAGCAACGAGGTGCGGCTGGCCTTCGTCGCCCTGCTCTGCGGCGGCCACCTGCTGATCGAAGACCTGCCGGGGCTGGGCAAGACCACCCTGGCCCATGCAATGGCCTCCACGCTCGGGCTGCAGTTCCAGCGCGTGCAGTTCACTTCCGACCTGCTGCCGGCAGACGTGCTGGGCGTGTCCATCTATGAAGCGGACAGCCGCAGCTTCCGCTTCCATCCCGGCCCGGTGTTCAGCAACGTGCTGTTGGCCGACGAAATCAACCGCGCACCACCGCGCACGCAGAGCGCGCTGCTGGAAGCGATGGCCGAACAACAAGTCACTCTGGACGGTACCACCCACGCCCTGCCCGACCCGTTCTTCGTCATCGCCACGCAGAACCCGGTGGACCTGTCCGGCACCTTCCCGTTGCCCGACTCGCAACTGGACCGCTTCCTGCTGCGGCTCACCCTCGGCTATCCCGACGCCGCCACCGAGCGCACCCTGCTGGCCGGCAGCAGCCGCCGCGAACTGATCGCGCAAACGCTGCCGTGCCTGTCCGAGCAGGACATCCGCACGCTGCGCACGGCGGTGGAGCACATGCACGCCAGCGACGCACTGGTCGATTACGTGCAGCGGCTGCTCGCGCGCAGCCGCCAGCACCCCGGCATCCGCGTGGGCCTGTCGCCACGGGCAGGCATCGCATTGCTGCGCGCGGCCAGGGCGCATGCGCTACTGGCCGGCAGGAATCACGTACTGCCCGAAGACGTGCAGGCGTTGTTCGTCGCCGTCGCCGCGCACCGGCTGGTGGCCGAAGCCGAGGCCACCGCCGCGCTGGCACTGGCCGAAGCCATCCTGCACGGCGTGCAGGTCGATTGAGATGCGCGGCTGGCTGCATGCGCGTTTGCAGAAGCTGCAACAGTTGGCGCGACCGCGGCGGCCGGAAGCACTGCCGGTCACGCTCGACCGCCACCGCATCTACGTGCTGCCCACCGGTTTCGGCCTGTTCCTCGGCGCCCTGCTGGCGGTGATGCTGCTCGGCGCGCTGAACTACAACAACAACCCGGCGCTGCTGCTGGCGCTGGCGTTGGCCGCCAGCGCCCTGGCCAGTGCGCTGTATGCGCACCTGCAGTTGTCCGGCTTGCGCCTGAGCGCCTTGTCCTCCGAACCGGTGGCCGCCGGCCAGCCGCTGCGGCTGCGGCTGGCCCTCGCCCGCGACGACCACCGCCCGCGCCGCGGCCTGCAGTTGTCCTACGGGGCGGCCAGCGCCTGTGTGGACCTGCTGCAGAGCGAACAGGTGGAAGCTGACCTCTGGCTGCCCACCGAGCGCCGTGGCTGGCTGCCGCTGCAGCGCATCCGCCTGTCCACCCTGCAACCGCTGGGGCTGGTACGCGCCTGGAGCTGGGTCTGGCCGGCCACGCCGGTGCTGGTCTACCCCACCCCCGAGCGCAATCCCCCGCCGTTGCCCGATGCCGGCGATGCCGCCACTCGCACCCGTCCCGATCCCCTCGGTGACGAACTGCAACAGTTGCGCCCCTACCGCCACGGCGACGCCCGTCGCGCCATCGCCTGGAAACACTCCGCCCGCCGCGACAGCCTGCTGGTGCGCGAGCACGAACGCGCTGCCGGCAGCGAGTTGCTGCTGGACTGGCATACCCTCGGGCCGTTGCCGCACGAACGCCGCATCGCGCGGCTGGCGCGCTGGGTCGACGACGCCGAACGCGAGGGCCGGCGCTACCGCCTGCTGCTGCCGGGGCAACCGACGCTCGGCCCGTCCATCGGCGACGCCCACCGCCACCAGTGCCTGCGCGCGCTGGCACTGATGCCCACCGCATGAAAAAACGACAGGACAGTCGTTTTTCACGGCGAAGCCGCCCGAAGGGTGGCGCACAGGGATGTGCGCCATGAAAAAACCACAGGGCAGTCATTCTTCACGGCGAAGCCGTCCGAAGGGTGGCGCACAGGGATGTGCGCCATGAAAAAACCACAGGGCAGTCATTCTTCACGGCGAAACCGCCCGAAGGGTGGTGCCCAAGGATGTGCGCCATGAGCAAGTCCACCATCCTGCCAACGGCCACGCGCGGCTGGCTGCTGCTGGCCACCGCGCTGGCGCTGCTGCCGCTGCTGCTGCAACTGCCGCGCGTACTGGCCGCCGTGGTCGCCGCCACCGCGCTCGCGGTCGGCGCATTGTCATGGCGGCGCACGCTTGCTGCGCCCTTGCGGATGCTGCTGGTGGCCGCGCTGCTGGCTGTCATCTACTGGCAAATGGGTGCCACCCCCGGCCGCGACAGCGGCTGCGCGCTGCTGGCGGCAATGCTGGCGCTCAAACCCGGCGAGTTGCGCACCCTGCGCGATGCCCGCAGCCTGCTCGGCTTTGCCCTGTTCGCCCCATTCGCCGCCTTCCTGCTCGACCAGGGGCCGGGCTCCCTGCTGTTGGCCGTGGCCGCAGTGGTCGCCGCCCTGCTTGCGCTGCAGCGCTTGGCCGATGCCGATACCGGCACCGCGCCGCTGCCGCCGCCGCGGCAACTGCACGTGGTCGGCCGCTTGATGCTGGTGGCGTTGCCGCTGGCGTTGTCCGCATTCTGGCTGGTGCCGCGCCTGCCCACGCCGTTATGGGGCATTCCGCAGCGCGCGGTGGCGCTGCCGGGGTTGTCGGACACCATGCAGCCGGGGCAATGGCTGGACCTGATGACCGACGACAGCCCGGCGCTGCGCGTGCAGTTCTTCGGCGCCGCCCCCGCGCCGGAGCAGCGCTACTGGCGCGGCCCGGTACTGACCCGCTTCGACGGCCGCCGCTGGAGCCGGCTGGACTACCCGCGTGGCGCGCCACCAGCGGCCGTCACCCCCGGCGCGACGCAGTGGGACTACCAGGTCGAATACGAAGCCAGCGAACGCCGCGAACTGGTCGCGCTGGATCTGCCGCTGGCCGCACCGGACGACACCCGGCTGGACGCCGACCACACCCTGACCAGCAACCGCCCGCTGACCGCACTGACCCGCCTGCGGCTGCGTTCGGCGGCCCCGGCACGGTTCCAGCCGGAACTGCCCACCCTGCTGCGGCAGCAGGCATTGCACCTGCCGCCGGGCTTCAACCCGCGCACCCAGGCACTGGCCCGGCAATGGCGTCACGACGCCGGCGGCGACGATGCGGCCATCGTCAACCGCGCCCTGCAATGGATCCGCCGCGATTTCAGCTACACCCTGAGCACGCCGCTGCCGGGCCGGCACGGCGCCGACGAATTCCTGTTCGACTGGAAGGAAGGCTTCTGCGAGCATTTCAGCTCGGCCTTCGTGGTGCTGATGCGCGCCGCCGGCATCCCCGCGCGCGTGGTCACCGGCTATGCCGGCGGCACCCGCAACCCCTATGGCGGCTACTGGCTGGTGCGCAAGATGGACGCGCATGCCTGGGCCGAAGTGTGGTTGCCCGAACGCGGCTGGACCCGCGTCGACCCCACCGCCGCAGTAGCGCCCGAGCGCATCCGCGACACGCTGGAAGACCGGCTGGCGCAGGCCCGCGCTAGTGGCGGCACCTTCGACCTCGGCACGCGCTGGTTGCAAGCGGCGCAGATGGGCGACTGGCTGCGCCGCAACTGGAACGGCATGGTGTTGTCCTTCGATGCCCGCCGCCAACGGCAGTTGCTGCGCTCGTTCGGCGTCGAGCAACTGCAACCGGCGCAACTGGTCGGCCTGTTCGCCACTTTCGCGCTGCTCGCCATTGGCCTGATGACCTGGCTGCTGGCACGCGGCGAACGCGAGCGCGACCCGCTGCTGCGCGCCTGGCACCGGCTGGACCGCCGCTATGCCGGCCTCGGCCTGGGTCGCCTGCCGCACGAAACCGCCGGCCATTGGGCCACGCGCGTGGAAGCGGCGCAGCCCGGCAGTGGCCTGCCCGCACTCAGCCGCCGTTTCAGCGATGCACGCTACGCTGGCGCAGGTCTGGACAGCGCATTATTGTCTGACCTGCGCAGGCATCGCCCCCAACGCGGAGCACGAACCGGAGCATGAACATGAACATCCGCATTTTCCTGACCCTCGGTGCCAGCCTCGTACTGGCCGCCTGTGCCACCGCCCCCAAGCCGTTGCAGGGGCAGTTCAACACCGTTTCGCCGCGTGACTCGGTTGCGCAACAGCAGACCGGCACCCCGGTGCGCTGGGGTGGCCGCATCATCGAAACCCTGCCCGGCCAGGGCGAAACCTGCTTCCAGATGATCGCCCGCCCGCTCAACGGCAACGGCCGCCCGAGCACCACCGCCGCCGACGCCAGCGACGGCCGCTTCCTGGCCTGCCGCGCCGGTTTCTACGACCCGGCGGTGTTCGAACCGGGCCGCGACGTGACCTTCATCGGCCGCATCGACGGCTACCAGTCCACCAAGATAGGCGACTACGACTACCCGCTGCCGAAGATCGCCGCCGACGTGGTCTACCTGTGGCCGCTGCAGCGCGAAGTGGAAGTGGTGCCGGCCTACCCCTACGGCCCGTGGGGCCCGAGCCCTCGCTGGGGCTGGGGCTACTACCGCGGCTGGTGGTGAGAACCGACATCGCCCTTGCATGAGCACGCTGGCATGAAAACGCCGCCCAACGGGCGGCGTTTTCGTTTCCCCAACCCGTGCGGAAAACCGCAGCTCAAGCGGTGCCGAACTGTCCCAGCGGCGCACCGGCCAGCAGGTGCAGGTGGATGTGGAACACCGTCTGCCCGGCATCCTCGCGGCAGTTCATCACGATGCGGTAGCCGTTTTCGGCGAAACCTTCACCACGCGCGTACTCGGCCGCGGCCAACGCCAGCTTGCCGATCAGATGCGCCTGCGCCGGTTGCAGATCGTCCAAGGTCGGGATCAGCTCGTGCTTCGGAATGAACAGTACGTGCACCGGTGCCTGCGGGGCGATGTCCTTGAAACCCAGCACCTCCTCGTCCTCGTAGACGATGGTGGCGGGGATTTCACGGCGGATGATCTTGCCGAAAAGGGTGTCGTTGCTCATGGTCTGCCTCGGCGGAATATTCCCCGCATTGTATGCACCGCCACCGCCGTCAATCGAAAACTTCGCTGCGGCTGCCGAATGCGTGCGACAGCGTGCCGCGATCCACGTATTCCAGCTCGCCGCCCAGCGGCAGGCCCTGCGCCAGCCGGCTCGGGCGCACGCCGTGGCGGCGCGCCAGTTGCACCAGGTAGTGCGCGGTGGCCTCGCCTTCGACGGTGGAATTGGTGGCGATGATCAGCTCGCCAACCTCGCCCTGCGCCAGCCGTGCCTCCAACTGGTCCAGGCCGAGTTCACGCGGGCCGATGCCATCCAGCGGCGACAAGCGCCCCTGCAGCACGTAGTAAAGGCCGCGGTAGCTGGTGGCATGTTCGATCGCCAGACGGTCGGCCGGCGACTCCACCACGCACAGCAACTGCCGCTCGCGGCTGGCGCTGGCACACACCGGGCACAGTTCGGTTTCGCTGAAATCGCGGCACTGCGTGCAATGGCCGATCTTTTCGATTGCCTCGCCCAGCACCGTGGAAAGGCGCAGACCACCCTCGCGCGCGCGTTCGAGCACGTGGTAGGCCATGCGCTGGGCGGTCTTCTGGCCAACGCCGGGCAACACCCGGAAGGCGTCGATCAATTGTTCGAGGAGTGAGGACACGGGGAGTCGAGAAGGCTTGGCTGGACGTGATTGGCGTCGAATGCCGGCTGTTTCCTTCTCCCTCCGGGAGAAGGTGCCCCGCAGGGGCGGATGAGGGTACGGGCGAAGCCTCACCCCAACCCCTCTCCCGGAGGGAGAGGGGCTTGATGGCTGGCGTCCGCTGTCGTCAGAACGGCAGCTTCATGCCCGGCGGCAGCTTCATGCCGGCGGTGGCCGAGCCCATGCGCGCCTGCGACTCACTGTCGATCTTGTTGGAGGCATCGTTGAACGCCGCCGCGATCAGGTCCTCGACCATTTCCTGGTCGGACAGGATGCTCGGATCGATGCGCACCTTGCGGCACTCCTTGGTGCCGGTGAGGGTCACGTTGACCATGCCGCCGCCGGCGCTGCCGGTGACTTCCAGCTTGGCAATTTCTTCCTGGGCCTTCTGCAGGTTTTCCTGCATCTTCTGGGCCTGTTGCATCATCTGGGCGATATTGCCGCGCATGTTTGCTTACTCTTCAAAGGGACGGATGGAATCGGCCACGACCCGTGCGCCCTGCGCGAGCAGGTGCTGCACCTGCGGGTCGGCCATGAAGGCGGCCTCGGCCGCGGTCTGTCGCTCGCCACGCTGGCGGTCGGCGCGTGCGTGCAGGGTTTCGGCCTGTGCTTCGCCGGCCTCGACCACGATCTTCGGCGCGCTGCCCAGCGCCTGCGCCAGGGTTTGCGCCAGCGCTGCCAGCGAACGCTCGGACTGCAGGTATTCGAAGCCCGGCGGCAGCGCCAGACGCAGCACGCCATTGCGGTAGCTGACGAAGGCGGCGTTGGCCGCCAGCTCGCGCGACGGCCCGGACAGGCCGCTGGCCGCGACCAGGTCCAGCCATTGTTCGACGGTTTCCAGCGTGCGTGCGCTGCGGTCGCCGTGCGCCACGACGGGAGCCGGGGGGCTGATGGCAATGCCTTCTGCACGGAACGGCGAAGGCGGTGCCTGCCGAACCGGGGCCGGCACAGTCTCAGCCGCTTCGTCGCGCGCCTGTATCGCGGCGGTTTCCTGCATCCACGGCGGCAGGTCGTCGTCGCTGCGCGCTTGCGCGGGTTGCGACGCGGGCACTGGAGCCGGTTCGGGTCCGCCTTGCGGTTCGCGTACCGCCAAGGCTTCCGACGCAGCAGTTACCCGCTCCCTTGCCGCGTAGGCATGGGCGGGTTCGGGCACCGGCGCAACGATGGCAGCCGCCGATACCGCAGGCGTGGAGCCACTTGCCGATGGCGACCTCGCTCCCGCCTCCGGCCCGGCGCCTTCCGGTACTGCCGGCACACTGCCGGCCGGGCGGAAGGCGAGCATGCGCAGCACGGTCATTTCGAACCCGGCACGCGGGCTGGGCGCAAGGTGCAGGTCGCGGCGGCCACCCAGCGCCATCTGGTACCACAGTTGCACCACTTCCGGGCGCAGCCGCGGTGCAAACGCCAGCGCATCGATGCCGTCACCCGGCACCGCTGCGCCCGGCACCAACTGCTGTACCTGGATGCGATGCAATGCCTCGGAGAGCGCGTCGAGCACGCCACTCCAGTCCGGCGAGAACTCGGCCAGCGCAGCCACCACCTGCAGCAGCCGCGCGCCATCGCCCGTGGCCAGCGCATCGAGCATCGCCGCCACCTGGGTGCGATCCACCGTGCCCAGCATCGTGCGCACCACCTCCTCGCCCAGCACGCCGCCGGCATAGGCGATGGCCTGGTCCAGCAGCGACAAGCCGTCGCGCAGCGAGCCGTCGGCCCCATGCGCCAGTTGCGCGATGGCGCCCTGCTCGAATTCGATCTGCTCGGCAGTGAGGATGCGGGTCATCTGCCCGCGGATCTGTTCCTCGTCCAGCCGCTTCAGGTTGAACTGCAGGCAGCGCGACAGCACCGTCACCGGCAGCTTCTGCGGGTCGGTGGTGGCCAGCAGGAACTTCACGTGCTCCGGCGGCTCCTCCAGCGTCTTCAGCAGCGCGTTGAACGCCGCCTTGGACAGCATGTGCACTTCGTCGATCAGGTAGACCTTGTACTTGCCCCGCGAGGGCATGTACTGCGCGTTCTCGATCACCTCGCGCACGTCGTCCACGCCGGTGTTGGAGGCGGCGTCGATCTCCAGCAAGTCGATGTAGCGGCCCGAATCGATGTCCAGGCAGGCCGGGCACTGGCCGCAGGGGTCGGCGCTGGTGCCGTGCTCGCAGTTCAGCGACTTGGCGAAGATGCGGGCGATGGTGGTCTTGCCGACGCCGCGGGTGCCGGTGAACAGGAAGGCATGGTGGACGCGGCCACTGTCCAGCGCGTTGCTCAGTGCGCGAACCACGTGTTCCTGGCCCACCAGCTCGGCAAAACGCTTGGGCCGCCACTTGCGGGCGAGGACGAGGTAGGACATCAGGCAACCGGCTTCATCTGGACCGTCATTGTGCCGGTGCCGGCCGGCCGGTGCCACACCCGTACCGCCGGCCCGGTTAAAGATCCGGCCATCGGGGGCGATAGTTTCAACAACGGGGCCGCCATTGCCGCTCGGCCTTGCGCTGACCGTGCTCCGGCAACTTTCCAGGGGTTGGACCAATGCAAGTTCGTGGAACGGGATTGAAATCGGTGGTGGCGCGCACCGCGCTGGGGCTGGGGCTGGTGGCTGTCGCCTGCTTTGCCGGCGCGGCGTGGCTGATCCAGCAGAAGGCGGCGGCGGTGCAGGAAGCGGCCGCCCTGAACGAGCTGGAACACCTGGCCCAGGCCGAGGCCGCGAAGATGCGCGGCGACGCCACCGAAACCCTGTCGCGCGTGCGCGGCCTGGCCGACGCCACCGAGGCGCTGATGGCCCGCGGCGATGCCAGCCGCGACGAGGTCTCCGCGCTCACCCGGCGCTTCACCGCCTCGGACGCGGCGGTGCTGGGCTACTGGCTGGAATTCGAACCGGACGGCTATGACGGCCGCGACGCCGAGTTCGCCCGCAGTTGGCCCGAGAGTGAACCCGAACCGGAAGGCGAGCAATTGCAGGCCTTCATCGCCGGGTTGAGCCCCGGTGAGCAGATCAGCAGCGATTCCGGACGCATTTCCATTTACTGGACCCGCCAGGACGGCGCGGAGCCGGCTTTGCAGGACACCGTCGGCAGCAGCAACGAGCTCAAGATCGAAGGCCCCGACGCCGAGAAGTACTACGTGGCGGTGAAGGAACGCGGCGACGAGCTGATGTTCGAGCCGTATCTGGACGACGTCGGCACCACCAAGGTGCTGATGACCAGCCTGATGGTACCGCTCAAGCAGGACGGCCAGTTCCGTGGCGTGGCCGGTGCCGACATCGCCCTGTCCGCCATCCAGGCCAACCTGGCCAAGGTGCGCCCCTACCAGCGCGGCGTGGTGCGCCTGCTCTCGCCCACCGGCGCCGTGCTCGCCGCACCGGAAGCGCAAAGCCTGGGCAAACCGTTCGCACCGGACCTGGCGCCGTTGCTGGCGCGGCTGGCCAAGGGTGAAATCGTCCACCAGCGCATCCATGACGCCAGCGTCGGCGGCGAAGTCTTCCGCGTCTACGTGCCGATCACCATCGGCCATGCCCCGGATGCCTTCGCACTGATGGTGTCGGCCCCGGTCGATGCGGTGATGGCCGGCGTGGTGCAGATCCGCAACCGGGTGGTCTGGGTCGGCGTGGCCAGCGTGCTGGCGCTGGTGGTGGTGGTCGTGCTGCTGCTGCGGCGGCTGGTCGGCACGCCGTTGCGCGGCATTGTGCAGGGTGTGGACGCGGTGGCCGCCGGACAACTGGACTACCCCATCGCCGCCGGTGGCGACGATGAAGTTGGTCAGGTCTCGCGCGCATTACGCAAGATGCAGGCCGACCTGAAGGCGCGGCTGGACGCCGAACGCCGTATCGCCGCCGAAAACCTGCGCGTGCGCATCGCCTTGGACAACGCCGGCACCGCCATGTTGATTGCCGACGCCGGCGGTCTCATCGCCTATGCCAACCCAGCGCTGCGGCAACTGCTGGCACAACACCGCGCCGAGCTCGCCCGGCACCTGCCCGATGCCGATTTCGACCAGCTCGAACAACAGCCGCTGACGCAGTTGCAGCCCGATGGCGGCGACGCACTGGCCCACATCGAAAGCCTCGTGCAACGCGAGTTGGACTTCGGCAGCGCCGTGTTCGCACAGACCGCCGCACCAGTGGTTTCCGGCGACGGCCAACGCTTGGGCGTGGTGGTGGAATGGCGCGATCGCAGCCAGGAAGTGGCGGTGGAAGCGGAAGTGGGCCACGTCATCGACGCCGCGGCCGGCGGCGATCTCTCCCGGCGCATCGGCCGTGACGGCAAGACCGGCTTCTTCCTGCGTCTGGCCGATGGCGTCAACGGCATGCTCGACGCCAACGCCGGCACCATTGGCGACGTGCAGCGCGTGCTCGGCGCACTGGCGCAAGGCGACCTCACCCAGCGCATCACCGCCGACTACCGCGGCGTGTTCGGGCAGATGCGCGACGACACCAACGCCACCGTGGAGCGCCTGACCGGCATCATGCAGGGCGTGCGCGGTGCGGTGGACGCCATCGGCAACGCCGCGCACGACATCACCGCCGGCAACAACGACCTTGCCGCCCGCTCCGAACAACAGGCCGCCAACCTCGAAGAAACCGCCGCATCGATGGAGGAACTCACCTCCACCGTGCGCAACAACGCCACCACCTCGCAGCAGGCGCGGCAGCTGGCCACCGGCGCGGCCGACATCGCCGGCCGCGGCGGCGCGCTGGTCGGCCAGGTGGTCGAGCAGATGGACGGCATCAGCCACGCCTCGCGGCAGATCGAAAGCATCATCGGCGTGATCGACGGCATCGCCTTCCAGACCAACATCCTTGCGCTCAACGCCGCAGTGGAAGCGGCACGCGCCGGCGAACAGGGCCGTGGCTTCGCCGTGGTCGCCAGCGAAGTGCGCCTGCTGGCGCAGCGCTCGGGCGAGGCCGCGCGGCAGATCAAGGGCCTGATCGGCGACTCGGTGCAGCGCGTGGGCCAGGGGGCGGCGCTGGTCGGCGACGCCGGCGACACCATGCGCGAGATCATCTCCTCGGTGCAGCGCGTCAGCGACCTGATGGCCGAGATCGCCGCCGCCTCCCAGGAACAGAGCGCCGGCATCGAGCAGGTCAACCAGACCATCGTGCAGATGGACGGCGCCACCCAGCAGAACGCGGCGATGGTGGAGGAAGCCAGCGCCGCGGCCCGCTCCCTGCAGGAGCAGGCCGACGAACTGGCGCGGATGGTGGCGGTGTTCCGGCTGGCCTGAACGGGCCAGCGCCACCGGGCGGCGCACGGCGGCGGCCTGCCGCCCGACTCCGCCTTCCCGACTTGTGGCCGCCGCCCCTCCCCTATAGAATTCCCGCCCTTGCCGCCGCCCAAAGTGGCGGCAAGTCCCGGAGAGGTGTCCGAGTGGTTGAAGGAGCACGCCTGGAAAGTGTGTAAGCGTCTAAACCGCGCTTCGGGGGTTCGAATCCCCCTCTCTCCGCCAGATCACGCAAACCCCTGACTCGTCAGGGGTTTTTCGTTTCTGGCCCCGACCGGGTGCAGGACACAAATCGGGACACATCTCCCGATGCGCATTCCCCATCATCTGGTTCGTTCCTCTTCAGGGCTCTGGTCGTTTCGTCAGCGCGTTCCCACGGATCTCCAGGACCTAGTTGGCCGCCGGCTGCTCAAGCGCACCCTGCGCACGAATGACTTGTCCGAGGCCCGGCTACGCGCGCTGGTGTTGGCGTCCCGCTATGCTCAAGCCTTCTCAACGCTGAGGGAGCGGCGGATGGACAAGCTGGGGAAGAAAGAGGCCGATGAGCTGATCGCCCGGCTGACGCAGACCGAGGGCCTCAAGGACCTCACGCTCCATCGGACGCGAGCTCCTGACGGGAGCGTCACCGAGCGCTGGCAGATCGACACCGACGAGGACCTGCGGCTTTTCCAGCAAGCCCAACGCCAGTCGAACGATCCTTTGCTGGATGCGGTCAACTCTCCCCTGTCACCGCGCGACTTCGCAGCGGCCAGGGCGAAGATCACCCCCATCAATCTGGCGGACGCTCGGGACGGGTGGCTGGCCAGCTTGCAGGGCAGCACGCTCCCTAAGACCCTCGTGATCAAGAAGACCGCCGTGGAGGCCCTGGTCCGCTTCCTGGGAAGCAAGACCAAGCTGCACACGGTCACTCGGACGGATCTCGCTCGCTGGTATCAGCACATGCGGGATGAGGGGGCCTCTACCCCTACGCTGACCAACAAGCAGAGCTACGTAGGCGGCAAAGGTGGCTTTTTCGAATGGGCCATGGCCTCCGGCTACTACCCCAAGGGCGACAATCCAGCTACCGGCCATGTCTCGTATTCAATTCGGGAGAAGCGGGCCAGGCGCAAGTTCGGCTTCAAGGCCTATGACGCACACCAAGTCCAAGCCCTGCTCGCCCCGGCGGCCTTCGAGAGCTTGGCGCTGTCTGGCAGATGGGCGGCCGTCATAGGGCTCTACACCGGCGCTCGGGCGTCGGAGGTCGGCCAAATGCTGGTCAACGACGTCATTGAAGAGGACGGCGTGCTCTGCGTCCGCATCTCGGATGAGGGCGAGCACCAGAAAGTGAAAACGGAAGTCAGTCTTCGCACCGTGCCTGTGCATCCGGACTTGCTCGCACTAGGTTTCCGGGAGTGGATCGATAGCCTCCGGGCGGCTGGCACCGAGCGGTTGTTTCCAGCCGCTAAGGCCAACGCGAAGAACGGGGCCGGAAATTGGATTACCAAATTTTTCGGCCGCCACTTGGAACAAGTGGGAAAGAGCTGGCCCGCGGGCAAGCGTGGCTTTCACTCGCTCCGGAAAACCGTCATCCAATCCTTGCAAGGCGCGGGTGTGCCTTCCGAGCTGCGCGCTCAACTGGTGGGGCACGAGCTCGACGACGAGCACCACTCGACGTATAGCCGCGATTTCACCGTGCGAGAAAAGCTTCACGGCCCCGGCCCCACGACTCCAGGACTCGATGCGCTGAACTTTGGATTGAATCTTCCCGCGCTCGCTCAACTGTTACTCGACATCGCGCCGAAGCCGCGTGCTGGACGCAAACGCTTGGTAAATAGTTGAACCTCCGGACTAAAGAGAAAAAGTGTGAAAAAGTTCCGGAGCACAAGCTTGCGCAAATCGTAAATGCTGTTTGGCTACGAGTCCCTCCCCGCAACAGGACTGCCCATGCCAGACGCACAAATCCGTATCGCTGCTCAACTCTTAAGCGGAAGCCTCCACCGAGTAAGGGGCCTCAGCGCAGATGAGCGATCTGAAGATCTTCGACTCGCACTTGAACTGGCAGAGGAGCTCCTTCGGCAACGCGGGCACGGCGTTCCGACTTTCGAGAACTCACCGCCCACGTCCGAACTCGGTCCCAGGCTCTCATCAACGAAAGAGCGCGTCATCGAACGCGAGCCGCTCGCCCCCCTCGATACGCTTCTCGCTAACCGCCGTGGGCGAGCGCTCAAGGGCCCTGAGAAGCCAGGGCGCAAAGGACCCACGCTCCACTGAGCTCGCTGCGCCCTTCTCCATAAGGACGCCCCGCTAAGCGGGGCGTTGTCATTCAATGTAACCGAGGCGAACGTGGTGGATGCATCTTCTGGATCGCCTTGAGCTTGGACGCATCGAGGGGTCCGAAGGCGGGCGCGAGGGCATCGGACTCGATGGGATAGCTCTTCAGCATCTGCCCGCTCCACTTCTCCACTGCTTCTACAGCGCTCACCAACCGCTGTTCGCACGCGGCTTCGGCCTCGGGTGACCGGGCCTCCCTGGCGGCCTTTAGCGACACCAAGCGCTGCTCAATGGCGGCCAGCCTGCGACCGCGCCGTCTTGCCCATTCCTTTTCATTACCATCCGCCGGCTTCGGGTTGGATTCGACGAACTCTTCCAGAGCGTGCTCCGCGCGGTGAAGCAACTTCAACGCGTGGCGCTCGGCGAGTTGCCGCCGCTTCCATTCCGTCGCCCACCTTTTCAGGGTCCTGAGCCGCTTCACGAGTTCCCGCAAGTCGGTGCGCAATCTCGAATGCTCAGCAAAGGTGGCAAGGCGGCCGGCGTGATCTTCCAAGAAACGGCGGGTGTTCTTGAGCAGATCGATGACCGCCGCCAGTGTGTCATCGAGCCATAGCTGGACCGCCTCACCGAAAAGGTCCCGTGCCGAAGGACCTGGCGACCGGGGAGGCACCGCGATCTGTCCGACGGTCAGACCCGCGATCCCTTGGACTCCGCGCATCTGCCCGCCGCCGGACAGCGCCAGGTCGACACCACGGCGGTTCGCTTTCTGGCGATCGCGGCGGGCCTGCTCCGTGCCATGGCCGTCTGTCGGCGCCATCGCTCGACCCTTCCGCTCAAAGGTTTCGAGGAGCTTCTCAAACTGCTCGTCGTTCTCTCCATGGATTGCTGCATTGCGTTCGGCACGCTCGGAGTCTTCTCCCCGACGAGCCAAGGCGGATGCATTCTTGCCCACGTGCCGGGTAGGCTCCCGGGTCAAAAGCACGGCAGCTGCCAGATCGCCCCGCGCCATCGCGTCAGCGGCTTGGGCCTCAAGACTTCGGTGGTCGACCTGGGCACCTACCTCCGCAGCAGCAAGGTGGGCATTGGTCACCCTAGCCACCATTTCCCGCACCCATTCGACCTCTGACTTCCCCGAGGGGCCACCATCCAATTCGCGGGTCTTGTCTGCCAAGCCTTCGGTATCCAGGCGGCGCGTGGTGGCGAGGACGTGCAGATGCCAGTTCAAACCGTCTCTGGTATCCGGGGAGTGGATACTTGCTTGGGCGGCGAACCGGTAGCGTTGCACCAGTGCTCGGCTGATCTCGGCAGCAAGGGCCGACCTTTGGCCGTCATTGAGTTCGTGCGGCAACGCCATCTCGAACTCCCTTGCCACCGTCGCATCCTTTCGGCGTTCGGCGTGTTCAGCAGCCGACCACAGCTGCGCCGGAACCATGGACCACTCAGGCGCGTCGTCAGGGACCACACAGCGGGTCTCCACGACACCACCGCGCCGGCGGTAGTCATGCCGCGAGCCTGTCTTTTCGTCGATGAGAAGCAGGCCGGCGCGGTAGGCGGCTGCGGCGACCGACGAATGGCCTTTGGCGCGGCTGAAGGTTTTGACGCGAGCGTGGTAGATGGCCATGGGAGCTCCTGCTTGTGCTCCGCTCTTTATGCCTTGGGTTCAGATTTTCGCAAGCCGCTTGCGGCTTGGGGTTCCAGGGGCGAAGCCCATGGCGCACGCGTCACGGAGTGACGCCTAAGTGCGCTCTTGCTCTTCCAGCTTTGGCCTTAATTCTCAGCCCTGGAGAAATCAAATGACTGGTCGATTCAACGTGCCCGTTGATCTTGACGCGGCACATTTCTTTGCTTCACTCAAAACACTCAAAAACGGAGATCAGCATGGCGCCACCAAATCACTACCATGACCGAATCCAGCGAGCCACGCAGCAGCTTGCTCAGCTCCAGGCTCGTGAGCTCCTAGCAAGCCAACGCCGCGAGTCCAGAGCAAAGGCGAAAGCGAAGCAGGAAGAAATGCGACGGCGAGCTCGTGTAGCGGAGCTTGTGTTCCTTTCAGGCACTGAAGCTCTACAAGACGCCGAGCTCCTAGGCGCACTTCTTATTTATCAGAAAAGTCGTGCAGATTCCGGTGTGGCAGAAAACGCCAAGAATGCCGGACTGGAAAGGCTTAGCTAGCAAAGTCATCCGCAGTATCGTCCGCGCCTCGCGCAATGCGTTGACAGCCAAGTCAGGTGGCCACATGAATCGCCGGCATCCGTCGCTCATGCCATGGAAAATGCTTCAGAGGATACGGTTAACCGAATCCGACACCCGCCGCGCAGCAGCGATTTTGACTTCTCTTTATGCCGAGCCAATGCTAGTCAGCAAATAAGTCGCTAAAACCACATTCTCACTGGGCATGAAACCCGTGGGACACCTTGCTTTGATTGTCTCAGTCGAACAAGGACTAGTGCTGCAGCGCGCAATGACCGCTTCAGCTTTGCCGTGCTAAAACGCAAAATGTGACAGCAGTCACATCATACATTAAGGATGACGAACATGGCCAACAAGGTTGTTTTTGTCGCGTTTGCGATAGAGGACGTCGCGATCCGCGACATGATTAAGGGGCAATCCCTTAACACCAAGTCACCCTTCGAATACATCGACATGTCGGTGAAGGAAGCCTACGACGAGGAGTGGAAGAAGAAGGTCCGCACCAGAATTCTTCGGTCCGATGGCGTGCTCGTAGTCGTCACTAAGAATTCCCTGAAATCAAGCGGCCAGAAGTGGGAAATAGCCTGTGCCAAGGAGGAGGGAGTGCCCATAAAGGGGATCTGGGGATATAAGGACGACCGAACAGACCTAACCGGGGTTAGCACGATGACATGGACATGGCAGAACATCGCGGATTGGATCGATAGCCTGTGACACGTCGGGCTCTAGTTGTTGGCATCGATTTCTACGAGCACGTCTCTCCTCTTTATGGCTGCGTCAACGACTCCTTCGCCGTCAAGGCGATGCTGGATAGGCACGCGGATGGCTCGCCAAATTTTGGCGTTTTGCATCTAACGGCCACTGGGCCCCACGATCCAGTAACGCGAGAGGAACTACGCAGCGCTGTAGAAGAGCTCTTCTCTGGCGAAGGTGAAGTGGCCTTACTATATTTTGCAGGCCACGGACACATTGAGGAGACTGGCGGCTACCTCTGCTCTTCCGAGATCAAGAGCGGCCACGACGGCGTCCCGCTGTCTGAAATAATGGTGATGGCTAATAGGTCTAAGATGGCCAATCGAGTCATCATTCTGGACAGCTGCCATAGCGGCGTAGCAGGCGGTAGCGCACTCAACAATCGAGTCGCTGAGATCAATGATGGTGTGACCATCCTCACCGCTTCGACCGACGAACAGTATGCGTCCGAGGAGAGAGGGGCCGGGGTTTTCACCTCGCTTCTGGTCGACGCCCTAGGTGGAGCAGCGTCCAATTTGGTCGGCGAAGTTACTCCCGGAGGCGTTTACGCTCACGTAGATCAATCTCTGGGCCCTTGGGCGCAGCGACCTGTGTTCAAAACTAACGTCAAGACGTTTGTGTCTCTGCGCAAAGTCCAGCCGCCTTTGGAATTGTCTGATCTCAGGAGAATTGCGGAGCTGTTCCCCACCAAGGGCATGTCGAAACAGCTGGACCCATCCTATGAGCCGGAGCGATCAGCAGCGTGGGAGCAAGATCCAGGCGACATCCCACCGCCCGATCCGGATAAGACCGCCATCTTTTCGATCCTGCAGAAATACAACAGAGTGGGCCTGCTAGTTCCAGAAGGAGCTCCACACATGTGGCATGCCGCAATGGAATCCAAAACTGTTCGTCTAACAGCGTTGGGTGAGCATTACCGGGCATTGGCTGCCCAAGGACGCATATGAGCCGGCTAAGTCCAGAAAAAGCCGACAGTCTTCTCGACAGTCTTCTCGACAGCCTGATCGACGAACTTGCATCGATTGAGCATGCGAGATGGGCGCACTGGCAGTCATATGTGCACAGTCAAGGAAAACGCCAAGATGATGGGAGCATCATCCTTCCTGCTCCCTTAGTCGCCAGATGGGATCGTCAGATCTCGACCCCATATGAGCATCTTTCGCACGACGAAAAGGCCGCTGATAGAGAGCAAGTCCGGAGATATCTGCCGCTTATACGACGAACTCTTTTAGATGGTGACCGCGACAGTTAACAACCCCGATCATGGGAGTTCTATTGCACCATCAACGCAAGTTTCTGCCTACTAAGAGCCTGCGCGATTGGCAGTTGAGGTGGCTAATCAAACTTCGCAATGCGGCACTACTAATGCGTTGAAGGCACGTTGCAAGCCTACAATTGGACTGGATAGCACCGCTGAACCATCAAGTCATGGAAGAAGTTGATCCCATCGTCGTCTACTTGGATAGCAGCGATTACTCCGCTCTTTCCGATCCGAAGCGTTCGTCCAGAACCGACGAAATTCGAGCACAGCTCGTCGAACTGGCGGCGGCGCGAGGCGTGATTTTTGCCTTTTCAGGGATACACATCAGCGAGATGGCGCCGCTGGAACCGAAATACACGGATGCGGCAGCCGCCCGAACGGATCTGATGGTTCAATTGTGTGGCCGAAACACGTTTCTTTCCCACGACAGGCTCTTCAAACTTGAACTCGGCCGCTTGCTTGCTGGAGACGGGACGAGTGCCCACGCGCTTACGCACGATGGAACGTGGTTTCCAGACCTTGGTGGCATCAGCACACCGGCACAAGTCATTGACGCCACCGCCGCCATCGATGAGAAAGGCGTCGAGTTGGGTCTGAACAGACAACAGCGCCGGCTCCTCAAGAGCAAGGCCAGCCGACACGGTAAATTCCGGTCTCAGTTCGTCAAAGGCATGGGGGGTTTCGATTTGACTGAGATCCTTGATCGTTACCCCATGCGCCCCCAAGACGCTCATGTCATCACGGACTACGTCCTAGGCAAAGCGGACGCGAAACAGGCCGATGCGGCATTTCTGGAAAGCCTGCGCGACCCCCGCTGGATGATGCGCTGGTTTCACGAGCACCACGACAGGCTGGGGCCTGTCGGCGATTGGGCGAGGGCGCCCGCCATCAAGATGATGGCCGCGCTCTCGGAGATGGTCGAGGCCGGCAACCGTCTGCTCCACTTCGAGAAAGAGACCGGAATTCAGACTGGGGTGGACTTCCTCGACGCGGCCCGCTGGCAGGCCCAATCCGAACAGTTGATACGCTCGGTAGTGAACCGCTTACTTCAGAGCGAGCATCCCGGCACTCCATCCTGCGACGACATCGTGGCCATCAACCGGTATTGCCCGGGGATTTCGAGCCTCGTTGGCGTGGCGCATGCGTCACTAAAGAACTCTTTCGGACCAAACGCGAGGAAGCTGGCCCGCAGCGACTTTGTAGACGCAATGCACGCGATGTATGCCCCTTATGTGCACGTCTTTAGGGCCGATAGATATATGGCACCGATCATCAAAAGGTGTGCCGAGCGACATGGAACACTTGTCGCAGAAACCTTAGAAAAAACTCCTTCCGCCATCCAAAGCGTCATGCCATAGAGTTCCGCTCCTCAATACTGACTTGCGTAGAACATCTCCGTTTATCAAACGTACAGATCTTCCCTAACAACTTACCCACCATCAAGTTAGCTTGTTTCGTTAAACAGTACGGTCATGACTCCGAAATCGAGCATGAGCTAAAAATGCAAGCCATTGATCCAGAATAGTTTGCATAGAAGACAGCATTGATAATGCGCGTCGCATCCATGCCATTTGATCCCAGCAAGATCTCAATGCCTAAGGCCATAACTCGCCTTGCAGAAAAATGTCTTACACGGGTTGACGAATTTCTTTCCTGATTGAACTTACTTCCATCTTCAGATGGAAGTGAAACCATGTCGAACCAACCCCACGTAACAAACAAAACACTTCAGAACTACATCAACAGTCCCTTCGGCTTGCTCACAATGAAAGGCGTCCGTATCGGGCGGGTTGTCATTGAGGAAGTCGCTATCGCGGGCCGCGAAGCCGCCATCAATCTCCAAGAAATCTTCCTGATGGCCTGCGACAAGACGAAGCGACTTCGGATCAGCAAGAACGGAACTCGCTATCCAGAGCCGCTGCCCGTGGCCTCCCCCGCTCGCCTTCTTTCGATCGAGATGCAAGACCATCTCAACGACATGGCCCGGCGAAACCTCCAACCCCGGACCATCGAAGCAACCGAACGCACCCTGAAGCTGCTGAAGCTAACTTGCGGCGATATCCCGGTGTCCCGCATCGACCACAAGCACATCTACCAGTTGTGGGATGTCATCCGCTGGGCACCCACCGGCCTAATGGCCTTCCCAAACTTCACATCGCTGCCGCCTGACAGGGCGATTGCCTTGGGTAAGAAGGAGGGTGTTAAAGCGCCCGCACCGGCGACCATGGAAAGGCACCGGCGGTTCCTAGTTGCCTTCTTCAATCAGCTGGTTCGCACCCGCGCCATTCCTGCCTCCCCCATGGCACCGTTTGCGGAGGTCAAGAAAGATCTGGCGATCGACCCGAACAGGCCGGAGCGGCTGTTCGATGACGAGGATTTGAAGCGAATCTTCGCCCCCTCCACGTTCATCCCCTGGGCCAAGTGCCATCCGCACCGCTGGTGGGCCCCGATGATTGGCCTCTACACAGGTGCTCGCATCAACGAAGTGGCTCAGCTCAAGTTGGCTGACATCGTTCAAGAGAGCGGCGTATGGTGCATCCGCATCCAGAAGACGATCGACGCCGACTTGGCACACAAGGCGACCGGCCGGAGCCGCCAGAGTCTCAAAGGCAAAGCTGCAGTTCGGACCCTGCCCATCCCCAAGCCGCTCCTGGACGCAGGCTTCATCGAGTTTATCGAAGACATGCGCGCATGCGGGCACCCTCGCCTCTTTCCTCACCTTTCCGCAGGCGTTAACCGGAAGACCGGAGACACTAATGCCCGCTACAGCCAAGGCATTTTGAACCAGTTCGGGCGCTATCTTAGGGACCTCGGCTTCCCGAAGGGCGTAGGGTTCCACGCCTTCCGGCACACCTTCGCCACTGAGCTACACCACCTGGGCGTTCCCGAAGAAGACATCGCGCTGGTCACCGGTCACTCCGTCTCCAAGAAAGTGCCGGTGCTGCATGAGGCCTACTTCCATAAGAAGCCGGCGGTGGCCCGATCTAAGCAGATCAAAGCCCTGGCGAGCTACCAGCCTCCGGTCGAACTGCCGGTCTACCAGCAAGGGCAGTTTAGGAACTCCCTTTCGGACCCCAAGAAGTTCTATCCTTGATGAGACTGAAAGGACGGACAGAACATGACGGAGCATCCGATATACCGTAACGCGCTGAACGCGATACAAGTTGGCGTAGAGGATTTCAACGAAGGCTCCCCACCCCGCCTCTCATCAGCCGTCCGAAATCTGACTGCCGGCATCTTGCTTCTCTGTAAAGAGAAGCTTCGCCGCTTATCTCCCGAAGACGAGATACTGATCTGGAAGCAAATCACCCCCTCTTTGGATGACGATGGGAAGGTGGTCTTTGAGGGCTCTGGAAAGACGACAGTTGACGTCTCTGAGATCATTTCACGCTTTAAGTCGCTCGGCATTGAAGCTGACGGAAACCTCTTAGATCGGATCACTCGAGTCCGGAACCGGGTTGAGCACCACCACGTTGATGATGTTAGCCAGATCCGAGGCGCTTTCGCTGATGGCCTCCTCTTTCTATCTCAGTTTATGCCAAAGCATCTGGGGGTCGATCCTCAAGAGGAGATAGACGAGGACTCATGGGCCCTGCTTGTGGAAGAGAAGGAGATCGAAGATCGCCTCAGAGCGGAGTGCATGGCTTCTTACGCAAAGATCGATGGCCCTAGTGTGCTGATGGCTGCCATTGAGCGCGAAGGATGTCCTGAGTGCAGTTCGCAGCTTGTCAGACAGACCCAGCCAGAGAACATCAATCCGTTTGACGCACGGTGGGCGTGTAGATCTTGCGGTCATACCAGATCTAATCAGGAGTGGATCGGTCGCATACTTCCAAACTACTTCGCTGGCGCAAGCTTCTTAGCTGCAAAAGACGGCGGCCATGACCCATTGGATACCTGCCCTGAGTGTAGCGAAGAAGCATATGTTCATGAGGAAGAGATGTGCCTCGCCTGCGGCTTTGAATTTGAGCCTAGCGAGTGCGCTGTTTGTTCAGAGCCACTTGGACTAGAAGAGTATGGCGAAACAATCTGCTCATATCACCGCTATGTCGCAGAGAAGGAGCGAGACCGCTAGACAATCATGAGACGGCCGCATTTCGCGGGAAAGTCCTCGTCCGAAAATACCTAGGAAAATCATGCGAGTTGCAGATCTTTCCATCCATAAATTTCGTGGCGTGAGTGATGGCTACTTACGCTTCAATAAACACGTGGTGCTGGTCGGTAGCAACAATACTGGCAAAACCACGGTCATCGAGGCGCTTACTCTGCTTCTGGGCAGGGACCGCCTCATACGGGATCTGACTGAGCATGATTTCTTTGGCTCGGATCCGATGCCAGATGATCGCATCAAGCTGATTGCTACGATCACCGGCTTTGATGGCGACGACCCGAGCCAACACTCCGAATGGTTCAGAGATGGGCGTGCTGTCCCTAAGTGGCTAGACGAGACAACTGGCACGGTTAATCCGTTACCAACCGAAACCGCCACACATCTGTGTTGCCAGATTGGCGTCCAGGCCTACTTCGACCGGTTGTCACTCACCGTGGAAGTAGTCCGCTACTTCCACGATCACGACGGCGAAATCGATCCATTCGATGAAGACTCACCTATTGCGGTGCCCAGCCGGCTTATACAGCAGTTTGGTTTCTTCCTCGTAAGAGCTAGCCGGACGTGGGACCGAGTTCTTTCGTGGGGTAGCGAACTATTCCGGAGGACCATCCATACCGCTGCTGCTCAGCCAGCAGGCGCTATCCTCGCTCAACGCGACCAGCTGCGGTCCCCCGAAGTGACCATTGAGGACGACGAGCAGATTTCGCCCCTCATCAACAGCGTTAACGACGAAGTCGCACGGTGCATCGCCGGCTCTCCCAAGCTGAAGCTTCGGGTCACCAGCACAGATAGCCGCTCTGTGTTGGACGCCGTGGCACCCCACTATGCCAAGGCCAACGGTCCGAGTGTGCCTGCGGGCCGCCAAGGCAATGGTCTGATTTCTCTACAAGGGCTTTTCTTACTTTTGGAGCTGGGGCGGTTACGTTCGCAAGGTGGCGAGGGGTTCACCATGGCATTGGAGGAACCTGAGCTTCATCTGCCTCCGGCAACTCAACAACAGATTGTGCTGAGGGTTCAGGCCCTGTCGTCGCAAACATTCGTTACTACCCACTCTCCTACCATCGCGGCAATGGCGGACCCAACGTCGGTCTTGCTGCTCAGGAACACAGACGGCGTTCTGACAGCCAAGCCTTTCTTGGAAAAGAAGCTCGACGACCAAGCCGCTAACTGGCAGCGAAAGTTCTATCAGCACAACCGGTCGGAAGTCATCAATGCCCTCATGCACTCATTTGTGCTGGTTCCGGAGGGGCGTTCAGATCATCTATTGCTGCAGACGCTCCTAAAGCCCCTGATGCTTAGGCAAGGCTGGGGTGGCGAGCATGCCCACTCTTTCGGCTTGGAAGTGGGCCTTGTCCCTACAGAAGATGCCAAGGTCGTAGAGACTTGGACCGACCTTCAGCGGATCCATCCGCGCGTGTGCTGCCTTGTGGATGGCGATGCAGAGGGAGTTCGATACACCGCAGAGCTGACAAGGGCGGGCGCTCGACCTGGCTCTATCATCAGATGGCCCGCTGGCCAGATGCTCGAGGATGTCTTGGCTTGGATTTTCTCTGTTGAACCCGCAGCGATTGCAGCAGTTGGACGAGAAATCCCAGCGCTGGCGAATGCTAGCGTGTCGCAAGTAGTTGCCTATGCGAAGACAAAGAAGTGTGACCTAGTGCTTTATGAAGCGCTTGCCGAGGCCATCGTCGATAACGAGGCATGTAGGAGCCGAGCGTCTGAGCTGTTCAACGGCATGGCTATGGCCTGCTCTGACCTGGAGAACGATCGGTTTGAGCTGATTGACAACGTATGGATCTTTCAGTCATGACTGTCACTGTCTTTTCAGGCGGGGCGGGTAGCGGAAAGACATACCAACTGATGCGGAAGCTGGCAGATGTCATTGCCCGGGAGCCGATGGAAGATGGACGGAAGGTTCTGGCACTCACTTTCATGCACGGTGCCCGGCGGCGCTTAGATGACCGGCTCATCGCTGTCCCAGGTCTGGCGCGCCGGTATGAATGCACCACGCTGGATAGCTTCGCTGCCCGGATTGTTCGTCGCTGGCAGTCTCTGGCAACTCAGCAACAATACGGCGAGCCGCATGAATCTGAATACGAAGAGACATGCCGGGTAGCTGCAGCCCTTCTCACCCACCGCCATGTTGTGCTTTGGGTAAAGGCATCTCACCCCATCTTGATCATCGACGAGGCTCAGGATCTCTCGGAAAACCGCCTTAATGTCGTCCGCCATCTTTCAGCGGAACTCACGACGCTCATTGCCGCAGATGAGTTCCAGTGCCTGGATCCCGCCCTCCGACCCAATCCGGCATGGGAGTGGCTGCAACTTCAGGAGGACCACGTGAGGCTGGAGCGGACAATGCGGACCAATGTGGGCTCTTTGCTGAATGCCGCCGCAGCCCTCAGGTCTGGCCTAGAACTCGCCATTGGCCCCGGGTTCTCGTTCCGAGCAACAGCTAACGCTCCGCTGGCCGCTACGTTCTTGAGCAATCAGATCGGATGGAGGGTGAGGGGAAAGACCTTGGCGGTGATATCCCCCGTAGTGAAGGACTTCGCTGAAGACGTTGTGGAGATCTCTGGGAATAGAGCCACAAGGGGTGGCAACGGCCCTTATCGAATACCCTGGGAACAGGCCGAGGCAAAGGTCGTGGATTCACTCTTGGCGCGAATAGTTGTTCCTGACACCACCACCCCTAGTGCCGCCTTGGACGCGGTGAGAGCTTTGGGGGATTCTGCACTCTATGGTGAGATTTCCAACTGGCTCAATCGCCTGATTCGAACCAGGCGCGATGTGGCTATCTCTCGACAAATGCTTTCAGACACTGTCAAACGGATTTGCGCCAACCGTGCGAAGTTTCAACGCTCTTCCGACCTCGGTTACAAGGCTATGTCAGTGCATAGAGCAAAGAACAGGGAGTTCGATCACGTGGTGGTTCTTTGGCCCGCGGCGACGTCAGGAGACAGCGAGCAGAAGCGCCGCCTGCTCTACAACGCTGTTACTCGGGCAAAGGAGGAGTGCCTTGTGCTTGTGCAAGCACTGAGGCAGCTGGACGCACCTCCATTCAAGCAATAGCCGTTGCCAGACCTGTTGACGCTCACCGAGCAAAGGCCCTACCCACTCGGGTTGATTTCTGGGCTGTGTTTGTCGCAACAACCGCAATTTTTAGTAGCACGCAGGAGAGAACTTCTCACCATGTCGACAGGCGGCTTCTCAGAAGGGAAGCCTGTTAGGCTTCAGCACTGGAGTGGTTGGCAACCCACCGTCAGGCGCGCCGCCACCAAAGTCTCCCGCTAGCCGATAGACAAAGCTGGGGTGGCCGTTCCGGTTGCTCTCCGTAGGACGATGCCTAACCAACCCCCACTCTACTAACTGCGAGATACCTGCGCTGACGTGCTCGGGCCGCACCCGTGAGTAGCGCTGCAACGTTTCATGCATGGCAAGCGCGTCTCCCGTTTTTCCATCACGCAAGTAAAGCAGCACGGGCAGCAATTTCCACGCCGCCAGAACGGACACCCCCCGGTTGAGTTTCAACTTGAGCGCCTGGCGGGTTACATAGCTTGGGACCTGCCGAAAGGCGTTCGGCGCATGCAGAAGCTGTGTATATCGGTTTCGATAACCATCGCGCTCTACCTGCAACACTCCAGCCTGCTCCAAAGCTCCCAAGGCCCTGCCCAACATTGGCCTAGCGAGTGCCGTGCGCTCCTGCAGGAACGACATGCCCATCTCGACCTGACGAGTATGGAAATCCACTTCGAGCGCCAACGCCAGATAGACCTTATGGGCGGCGATGTGGGCGCCTACCTCTCCATTGGCGCCAGTGAGGGAGGCCAACTTTCCGGAGTCCACAGCTGCCTTCGGGAAGCTTCCCCACTTCGTGCTCATTCCTTCCTCCTCCGGATCGCGGCCAAAACCACGTAAAGGGACATCCCCACCAAGGCGAGAGCCATCACAACGAGGAGCAACGCCGCAGCGAAGACTGGGTCCGTCTGGGAGGCCATGCGTTCAAAAAAATCGAGGACGGACTGAATGAGTGCCATAACTTGCCGCTCAAGGGATCGATGCTGGAAGTTTTTCTTATCCCTCGCACCAGTATCTAGATATAGCTACACCCTGTGAGAAGCCATTTGTGCGCCATAAGTCATTGACTCACAAGAAATTAAACCAAGATATTACGGCGTAAAAAATGGTTCATGGGAGACTCCATGTTGGCTGCTCCCGTGAACCATGTTGGGGGCCACCAGCCCCGGCCCTTCTTGAGAGCATTCACCGTGCCCAAGGAGTTGAGTCAGCCTTGGTCGGAAGGATCGTCCGCATCAATCAATGCTCCGAGGGCGCGCATTCGCTCCTCATGGTTCATCCGGGACAAGACCAGAATCGCGTTCGCAATGACTTCGTCTTCGGCGACCAGATAGGCCATCGGAACCTCCAGCACCTCTGCGAGCCGCCCCAAACCATCTAGGTCAATCCCGCTGACCTCCGTCTCGTAACGATTGACCCGACTGCTGGCCAGCTTCTTATCGAGTCCCATGAGGACCCCCAGCGCTCGTTGGCTGGCGATGCCACGGAGATCTCGCGCCTGTTTGAGCCGGGCGGCAAACAATGATCGGGGGGAGGCTTCTGGCACGTGAACGGCGGTTGAAAAGTCGGTTCGACAGCATGACCCGGTCCCTCAATGCATGGCAGACTCTTCATGAAATGTAGCACCCTCCAGACAGACCACAGGGGATTTCATGATGAAACGCTTGAACGGGATGGCGGCCAGCATGGCTGCTGCATTGCTTCTGGCCACTCCGCTGGCCTTTGCCCAAGACCAGCCCGCACGAAAGCCCGGCTTCTTTCGACAGCTCGGCACAAGCCTCAAGAACGCCGGCCAGGAGATGGTCGGGGCCAAGCCCCGCTCCGGCACCCGAACCCAGGCACGCCCGCTCTACACCCCCATCAGCGGCGCCGGCCGCATCGATGGGCTCTACAAGAACGAGGATCACCAGCAAGCCCAAATGGGCCGTCTGGATTGGCCGCGGGTCGCCTTGACCTTCAAAGAATGGGGAGCATCCGTGCCTTGCTGGACCGTGGAATCCCGGATCTGGACCAGCGCCACCGCGTCGACCTCGGAGACCTTCCAGGCTTGCGCGGACGCCGCTCTGACGATCAAGGACGACCTCGGCGAGGAGGCCGAGCTCAACGACAACGCGCAGACCAAGGCGACGACTGATCTCATGGTGGGCCTGCGGGTGCGTCCCGGGAAACCGAACACGGGCGATCAGCGGACCTCGGGACCCAATCTTCCTAGGGAACCTTTCAACGTCACTACGTCCCGCGATGGCGTTGCCGAGCAAGCTCGGAAGGTCGCCTTGAGCGTCGCGTGGGTGTCCGGCTACCTGCGAGCAGAAGACCTTTATCCCGGCCCCTCGGGAATCCTCACGCCGTTCCGGGATACCCGCATGTGGATCGGTGGATTTGACCCCGCCGGCAACCGCGACAAGTGAGCACGCCCTCCCTGCCCAATCTTCAACCAGGACCAATTCATGACCATTCTTCGCAACATCGCCCTTGCCCTCTCTGCTGCCTTGGCGTTGACCGCCTGCGGCAGCAACCAGCCCTCTGAAAGCGACGCCCAGAAAGCCATCACTGCAAAGTTCGAAGGGGCCATGGGGAGCGCCGTCCATGTCACGGAATACCGCGATTTCAGTTTGAACGGCTGCCGCCAATCGGAGACGGCAGACGGCGTCGTCTGCGATGTGGGCGGCTCCATCGTGCTGGACATCGCCGGGACTTCCCAGGTTCGGCCGTTCACCGAGCCGGTCCGGTTCTCCAAAACGTCGGGCACCTGGACGGCGCACAGGCCCTGATCCGCCCATGACCTACTACGCCCCCGCACCCACCGTTTCGGTGATGACCCCGCAAGCCCGGTTCACGCTGTGCTTCTGTGCCGCTGTCCTGCTGACGGGGCCGTTTGGCCTCGTCATCGGGCCCGTTCTTTCTCGGCTTATTCGGAGGCGCGCGGAGCGCCTCCATCCCTTCGCTGCTGCCCAGGCTCAGCAGAGGAGCGCCGGCCACTTCAACGTCGGCCAGATCTGGGCCATCACGGCGTGCGGCCTGATGGGGCTGGTCGGAGCGATTGTCATGCTGCCGACGGTTTTTTTCGTGCTCCTTGGGATGTTCGGCTGATCCAAGCAGCAATCGGCCACCGGCCTCTAGCTCGCCTCCGGCGGGCTAGAGGCCAGCTCCCCAAGTTTCCGCTGCAAAGCGTCGATCTTCCCCCGCTGTTTTTCCAAGTAGGCATCCCCCTTCTTCAGGCGGTGAAGGATACCTAGCACATAGACAGCGCACGTATAGATCGCCAACCCTACTACGGCCAGAAAAGGTCCGACCCACTTGGCCCCACCGTCCATGAATGCAATCGGGGCGTAAGCGATGCCAATGCCCAACATCGCAAAGCAGATCACAACCCAGGTCAACAGGAAGACTGCCACCTGGGAAGGATCCCGCCTCAGGGCCTCAACCCTTTCAAGTTCTGCGCAGTAGAGCCGTAGGGTCATACGGTCATTCAACAAGCCAACCTTTGTCCGCGCCCAACTCAGTGCCCACCAAGTGACTGCGAGCGCGATGGACGCCAACACACTGTTAAAGAAGCTGGTTCCGTCAAACCCAATCCCTGCCATAACCCTCTCCCGTGATGGATCGATCCCTATCCAGGCCATCTGTCAGGGTCAGTATGGATTAGAGCGGGTAGCCGTCGCAGAGGTTGAGACGAACATCGCGCACGGGGCTTTCAATGAGAAGGGCCCCATCTGTGGCTTCTTGAACACGGCTTCCGCACTTCCCGGAAAATTAGAGAACTTCTCATCGGGGTCGCAAAGCGGCCTCCCCAAGGCTTGGCTAGAATCAACCCTAACGGGCCGGGGCGCCCAGCCGACATGGGGTATCTCTTGCCAACCGTCTTCTTCTCCTACTCTCATGCCGACGAGGACCTGCGCGACCAGCTGGAGAAACAGCTGGCTATGCTCAAGCGCCAGGGGGTAATTGAGACTTGGCACGATCGCCGTATCGGCGCGGGTCAGGAGCTCGGGCAGGTCATCGATGACCACATCAACACCGACGACATCATTCTGCTTTTGGTAAGCCCGGACTTCATCGCGTCGGATTACTGTTACGACATCGAGATGAAGCGGGCGATGGAGCGTCACGACGCTGGCGAAGCCATCGTGATTCCCGTCATCCTGCGGGCCTGCGATTGGCACCATGCGCCCTTCGGCAAGCTGCTCGGCACCCCCAAGGACGGAAAGCCTGTCACCCAATGGTCGGATCGGGATGAGGCTTTTCTTCAAGTCGCCAGAGCGGTTCGGGACGCCGCCGGACGCCTTTCAGGAACCAAGGCTCCAGCCGCTTCCCCCTCAAAGGCAACCATCACACATCGCGAGGTCACTCCGTTGAGACCTGGCCCTCGCTCGAGCAACTTACGGCTATCCAAGACGTTCACCCAACGGGACAAGGACCAGTTCAAGGCCGACACGTTCGAATACATCGCGCGCTACTTCGAGAACTCACTGACAGAGTTGGCAGCACGTAACGAGGGATGTGAAGGAGTTTTTCGCCGCGTGGATGCCAACCGCTTTTTTGCGACCATCTACCGATACGGCACCAGGATGGCCCAAGCCACCGTCTACACGGGTGGAGCGTTCGGGAACGGCATCAACTATGTTCAGGGCGAGACGAGCGAAAGCAACACACTCAACGAGTCCCTAACAGTGCATGCTGACGACCAAATACTCTTCCTGACCAGCATGGGTATGTCATCGTTCGGGCGAGAGCAGGAACAGAAGCTGACGCAGGAGGGGGCGGCGGAGCTCTTGTGGGGCTTGGTCATAGATCCACTTCAACAACGCCAGAACTGGTAGGCGTGGAAATGCTCTCAGCAAGCGAATTCACCGTCGGCAGCATCGGGCACGCAACCCCACTGTCCTTGGTTCTCCCCCGCCATGAGCATGAGGAGACCATCTTGATCGCTCAATGTCAGGGTGGCCCTGCGGCCTTTTTCCTGAGTGAAGGACAGCGGTTCAAGTGGTTCGAGTCGTCAGGCAACAACCACTGGCATGGCCTAATTGTTCCTAACGTTCGCATCGAAGTAGATGAGACCACCGTCTTCGATCCCAGCCGCATAGAAGCAAGGGCCGGAACTGCCATTCGCCGGGGGCCCCAGCTAGTTGCTCAAGCCAAAGGTCCTCGGGCGTTCAGCGGCCTCGATCCGATCATCCTTGAGGATGCGTTGGAAGAGACATCGGGCGAGAGCGCAGGTTTTAGCAGGTGGCAAATCGTGATAGGGACAGCGGAACAGAAGCGCGTCCTTCACACCGTGATAGTTGGCTAAGAAATCGCGTGACGAGGTCAGACTCTTGGTGAAGCGTTGGGGCCATAAGGCGCAGGTCGCGCCCATCGTGACAGCCCGGGACCTCTTCAGAGTGAATTAATTTCCTAACGCCCACCAGAAAAATTTATGCAATCAATGCCTCTTGACACTGGCCCGCTGTCGGATAGGTTACGTCGCCCCTCAACAGCCGACAGCGATGAGCATCGACCCACTCACAACATTCGACCAACAACAAATTGTGAGAAAGATCTGGCTCACGGGTTACATACATGCTCTGGAAAGCATGGATCCAGTTGCGGCTTGCGAGGCTGCTAACCGAGCCATATCTATCTACGTAGAAAAGTGGGGGTTGCTCACTGAAGAGGAAAGAGAATCTTTAGCTGCTTTCCAACAAGAAGAATAGATATCTAGATCCGCACCTTATCGCGGCCTCTTGCCAACGGAATAACTCTTGAATTTCTTGTGCTTCTTTCTAGGCGACGAATAAAGCTCACTTCTCGGATCCATAAGCAGCTTCAGCTCTTTCGCTGACCCTACGACCCTGAAAAAACTACCGCTATCGGAGAGGACAACAGCGAACAACGACTCGTCCTTACCTTCCCAGTTCTTCAGCAATGTATTCACATAGCCCTGAAAGGCTTCAAGCCTCAAACCGATTGGCTTTGTTGACCCCACACTGTCTGAGCTAGGGGAAAGGCAAACCCTGGGCCTCTTCTGCAGAAAAATATCAGACAGCCCAATGACCTCCGAAGTGAGTCCATCGGCAGAATTCCCGTGCAGGAAGCCAAAGTAATTCTTCGGCCACAAACGTATAAGGCCTTCGCCATCAATTTTTCTCTCTTCGCAAAATCTCGCACAAGCGGGAACATATGACTCAAGGACTATTTCCCCATACCTGCTTTGGCCGGAATCCCATTCATCCCAGTATGCAAAATGATGGGCGGCAAAAGAGCTGACGAAAAACTGACTTAATTTTTCGCGATCGTCTTTTGGATTTTGGCTAGCACTTCCTGAGCTGAGAATCTCTAGTTTGGTCCACAATGCCGAAAGTCGCTTATAGGCAAGCTTCTTGAGTGGACCATTTGCCCCTCGCCACTCAGAAGATATGGCAGCCCTACGCCCTTTCACCTCAATAAGGTAATAGCGCTCGGCTGCAGAATAGAGAACATCGCCCAAGCCTGATTCCGGTGGGCCATCAAGCTTCAGGAAGCCGGAGGGAACAAGAGATGCTGGAACCAGTCCGTCCTTTCGACAATTTAACCATTGCGCGTCTCGAAGCGCGGTGACGATGGTGTCTTCCCACACACGGCTCATGCAGCGTCCTCCATGGATGCACAGATGGCTGTCTTAACGCTCGATCATAGGCGCTGCTGCGGATCGGACGTCCTATTGGGACCCGACGCACCGAACAACCCTACTGGCATAGACTAGCGGCCGGCCCCCTTGATTCGCTACAATGGAGGGACACAAAACAGGACACACTCCTGGTTTGCGTCCTGTAGGAGAATCAAGGGCTTAGGGCCGGGTTGACTCGATCCCCCTCTCTCCGCCAGATCATGCAAAACCCCTGACTCGTCAGGGGTTTTTCTTTGCGCGGCGTTCGGCCCGTGCAGGGCACGAACCGGGGCACATCCCGATCATCGCGAACCATCGACCCGACGCATCGGGCCGCTACACTTCCCGCCATCGTTCCAATGGTGTCCGTCATGTCCGAAATCCTGGTCCCCGTCTCCTTCGGCGAGCTGCTCGACAAGATCACGATCCTCCAGATCAAGTCCGAGCGCATCAGCGACGCGGGCAAGCTGGCCAACGTGGGCAAGGAGCTGGCCGCGCTGCAAGCCACCTGGTCCGCGCACCCGGCTGCAACCGTGGACATCAGTGCCCTGCATGCGCAATTGAAGGCGGTGAACGAGCAGTTGTGGGACATCGAAGACGACATCCGCCTGAAGGACAAGGCGCAGGCGTTCGACCCGAGTTTCGTCGAGCTGGCGCGCAGCGTGTACTTCCGCAACGACGAGCGCGCGCGGATCAAGAAGGCCATCAACCTCGCGCTGGGCTCAGGCTACGTCGAAGAGAAGTCCTACGCCGACTACGGCACGCGCTGAACCACTCGCTCCTGCGGAGCTTTCAACACGAGTGGTCGGCCACGTAACGCTCGAACGCGGCGATGACGTCGTCCACCGTCACCAGATCCATCACCCCGTCGAATTCAACCTTGGCGCCCCACTTCAATGCGCTGGCCGGCTTGTGCAGGAAACAACGCGCCGCGTCGTCGTAGCGGTCCACGCAATAGCGGCGGTCCGAGTACGGGCCGCTACGCTCGGGGTTGCTGGCCGCGTGCAGGCCCAGCACCTTGGTGCCGACGGCGTTGGCGATGTGCATCGGCCCCGAATCGGGCGTCAGCAGCAGCTTGGCGCGGGCCAGCAGCGCCGGCAGTTGCTTGAGCGTGTCCTTGCCGACCAAGTCCAGCGCCGGCTCGCGCATCGCCGCGAGGATCGCATCAGTGGTGCTGCGCTCCAGCTCGCTGCGTCCACCGCACAGCACCACCCGCCAGCCACGCGCGGCGGCATGGTCGGCCACGGCGGCGTAGCGGTCGGCACGCCAGTTGCGGCGCGCATGGCTGGAGCAAGGGGAAATCATCAACACCGGGCGGCCGTCGTCCTGCCACTGCGCGCGTGCCCATGCATGCGCTTCCGGCGGCGTTGCCAGATCCCATGCGACCTCGGTCTGTTTCAGGCCCAGCGGTTCGCAGAAGCTGCCGATGGCATCGAGTACATGGATGCCGCGACGGTCGGAAATGCGCTCGTTGATGAAAAGGCCGTGCAGGTCTTTCGAGCGCGTCTTGTCGTAGCCGATGCGCCGCCGCGCCGGGATGAAGGCCGACAGCACGTTGGCGCGGAACGCCACCTGCATCTGCAACAACGCGGCAAAACCTGCCGGCGGCAAAGCGTGGCGCAGCGCGCGCATGCCGGCCAGCCCGCTGTTCTTGTCGTAGACGTGGAAGCGGACGCCCACCAGACCGTCGAGCAGCTTGTGCCCGGCCTTGTCGATCACCCAATGCAGCTCGACACCCGGCAAGCCGCGTTGCAGCGTGCGCACCAGCGGCAGCACATGGGTCACGTCGCCCAGCGCCGACAGGCGCAACAGGCACAATGGAGAGGACGTTGCAGGCATGGTGTTGTTAGACTCGCCGGAATGGTCGCTTTCGACGCCACTGAAGCGCTGACGCCTTGCCGCGAAGGCCGCGGCTATGGCGCCATTCTGTTCGACCGCCAATATCTGCGGCAAGCAGAAGCCACGATGTTTTCGCCCCCCTGGTGGGGTGACAAGGCGCGGCCGGTGGGCACGGGCGGCCGCGGCGGCGCATGGTTCGTCGATGCGCCGTTCGGCCGCTGCATGTTGCGCCGTTACCTGCGCGGCGGGCTCGCTGCCAAGCTCAGCCGCGAGCATTACCTGTGGCATGGCGCCAACCGCACCCGCAGTTTTGCCGAATTCCGCCTGATGCGGAAGCTGGTCGCGCAGAAGCTGCCGGTGCCGCGGCCGGTGGCGGCGTTCTACATGCGTGACGGGCTGCGCTATCGCGCGGCCATCCTGATGGAGCGGCTGGACGACGTGCGCTCACTGGCCGACCGCGCGCTGGTTGCCGGGCGCGGTGCACCGTGGGAGGAGACCGGGCGCTTGATTGCGCGCTTCCACCGCGTCGGGCTGGACCATGCCGACCTCAACGCCCACAACATCCTGTTCGATGCCAACGGCCGTGGCTGGCTGATCGATTTCGACCGTGGCGTGCTGCGCATACCGGCCACGCGCTGGCGCGAGCGCAACCTCAAGCGTCTGCTGCGCTCATTGCTCAAGCTGCGCGGCGAACGCAGCCGCGAGGACGTGGAGAAGGATTTCGCACGCCTGCGCCGCGCCTACGACCTGGCCTGGGACCGGGGCGTGTGAGGTGAGCTGGGCACTGCGTTTCCTTGGCGTCGGCAACGCATCGGCGGTCGAACTCGGCTCGCCGATGGCGGTGATCGAACGCGACGGCCGGCCGTGGTTGACCATCGACTGTGGCGGCGAGGGCCTGACCGCCTACCAAGCGCACTACGGCGCGATGCCCGATGCCGTGTTCGTCACCCACGTGCACCTGGACCACGTGGCCGGGTTCGAGCGGCTGTTCGTCGCTGCGTATTTCAACCCGCAGCGGCGCGGCAAGATCCGCATCTACGTGCCCGCGCCGATGGTGCCGCTGCTGCACCGGCGCGTGGCCGACTACCCGAACGTGCTGGCCGAAGGCGGCGCCAATTTCTGGGATGCATTCCAGTTGGTCGTGGTCGGCGAGGCATTCTGGCATGACGGCCTGCGCCTGGAGGTATTCCCGGTGCGCCACCACTGGCCGGAAACCGCGTGGGGCCTGCGCCTGCAAGGTGCGCTGACATGGAGTGGCGACACCCGGCCCATTCCCGAAATGCTGGCCCGCTACGCGAATGATGGCGAATTGATCGCGCACGACTGCGGTTTGCACGGCAACCCATCGCATACCGGCGTCGATGATCTCGAACGCGAATACCCACCGGAACTGCGCGCACGGATGATGCTCTACCACTATGCCAGCGCCGCCGACGGCGCCGCCCTGCGCGCACGCGGGCACCGCGTGGCCGAGCCGGGGCAGGGCGTGGCGCTGGCCACGCCTACCGCGCCACAGGCGGAGCCATTCGTAACCCAGTAGGGGCCGCGCTTGTCCGGCATGAATTGCATCGGGAAAGCCGCATGCAGGGCAAGCCCCGCATCCACGGAAGCGGCGTGTTGCAGGCCCGAAAAGGTGGCGGCCCCGCCGGCTGACCTCGGCGCCCGCGTCAGTCGATACCGTTGCTGCCTTCCGGCCCTGGCGGGATTTTCGACCTAGCGTCGCGAGGGGCCGACAGGGCCACCATAGATGCGGGCCGCGCAATGCGCGGCCCGGTTTTCATGCTCCGCGCAGGATATGCGCAGCGTTGCGAAGTTTCGCGTATCTGGCGGGAAGGGGGGGATTCGAACCCCCGATACGCTCACACGTATGCCTGATTTCGAGTCAGGTACATTCAACCACTCTGCCACCTTCCCGGTGGTTCCCGGCGAACCGGGCTGCGAATGATAAGGGGCGCGGGCGGCGTGGACAAGCTGTTTTTGTCCTTCCACCCCGGCAAAGCGCTTGCCGTGTACCGGCCACGGACGCGATGATGCAAACCGTTCTAGCTGAAAACCGCCCCTGCCGGCGCCCATGATCGAATTCGGACACCTCAGCCACGTCGGCCTGCGCCGCCAGCTCAACGAGGACACCTATCACGGTGACAGCGAACTGGGGCTGTGGCTGGTGGCCGACGGCATGGGAGGCCACGCCTGCGGCGAGGTTGCCAGCGCACTGGCGCGCGAGACCATCGTCCGTGAGGTCCGCAACGGTACCGCGCTGCCGCAAGCGATCCGCATCGCCGACGAGGACATCATCCGCGCCTCGCGCCATCGCAACGACAGCCTGCCGATGGGCACCACGGTGGTCGCCACGCGCGTACTCGGCAACCGCTTCGAGGTCGCCTGGGTCGGCGACAGCCGTGCCTATCTGTGGCGCGACGGCAAGCTGGCCCAGCTCAGCCAGGACCACAGTTACGTGCAGGAATTGATCGCGCAGGGCTCGCTGACCGCCGAACAGGCCCGCGCCCACCCGCACCGCAACGTCGTCACCCAGGCGCTGGGGGTGACCGACCCGGCGCACCTGAACGTGGCGACGATGACCGGCGAGTTGCGGCCGGGCATGCAACTGCTGCTGTGCAGCGACGGCCTGACCGAGGAAGTGGACGACGCCGGCCTCGCCGAGACCCTCGCCCAGCACGACTGCAGCGCGCAGGAATGCGTGGACATGCTGGTCGCTGCGGCGCTGGACGGCGGCGGGTCGGACAACATCACCGCCATCCTCGTGCGCTGCCACTGAGCGAGCCCATGCCGGCCACTGGCCGCCTCGCCCAACCCGTGGGCGTCAGTGCGAATGCGATGACGAAGCGGCTTCTTCCTCCTGCTTCGCGCCATCCCACAGCGCGTGGCCGGCCTTCTTGCGCAGGCGCTCCAGCCGTGCCGCATGCGCTTCCAGTTCCGAAGCGGTGACCAGCACCCGCGGGCGCGGCAGCAACACGGCGGCGTCGAATGCCTGCACCGCGCCACCGGCATTTGCCGGTTCCGCCACCGGCAGGCCGAAGCCGATTTCCTCCTGCCCCGAGGTCAGCGCGATGTAGACGTCGGCCAGGATTTGCGCATCGAGCAGGCCGCCATGCAGTTGCCGGTGCGAGTTGTCCACGCCCAGCCGCCTGCACAGCGCATCCAGCGAATTGCGCTGCCCGGGGTAGCGCTCGCGCGCCATCGCCAGGGTGTCGGTCACCGTCACCCGCTCGCCCAGCCGGCCCTTGCCCGCGAGCAACATCTCGTTCTCGAGGAAGCCCATGTCGAACGCGGCGTTGTGGATGATCAACTCGGCGCCATCGACGTAGGCGAGGAATTCATCGACCACCGCCTCGAAGCGCGGCTTGTCGGCAAGGAATTCCAGGCTCAGGCCGGTCACTTCCTGGGCGCCGGCCTCGAACTGGCAATCCGGCTTCAGGTAGCGGTGGAAGTTGTTGCCACTGGGGCGGCGTTCGAGCAATTCCACGCAGCCGATTTCGACCACGCGGTTGCCCTTCTTCCATTCCAGGCCGGTGGTTTCGGTATCAAGGACGATCTGGCGCATGGCCCACCTCAGTTGCTTGCGGCGCCATTGCGCACGCGGATTGCGGCATCGCGGGCCAATTGGTCCACGCGCTCGTTGTCGGGGTCGCCGGCATGGCCCTTGACCCAGCGCCAGTCGATGCTGTGGCGGCCGCTGGCCGCGTGCAGGCGCTCCCACAGGTCGCGGTTCTTCACCGGATCGCCGCCGGCGGTTTTCCACTGCCGCCGCACCCAGCCCGGCATCCATTCAGTGATGCCCTGGCGCACATATTGCGAATCGGTTTGCAGCATGATCCGGCACGGTTCGGTCAGCGTTTCCAGCCCCATGATCGCGGCCATCAGTTCCATGCGGTTGTTGGTGGTGTGGCCCTCGCCTCCGGCCAGTTCGCGCTCGTGGCCCTTGTAACGCAGCAGCGCCGCCCAGCCGCCCGGGCCGGGGTTGCCGAGACAGGCGCCGTCGGTGTGTATCTCGATCTCTTTCATTTTCTTCCGTTGTTCAGGTCGCCACCGGCCGGTGCCAGCCCAGTGGCTGCACGTTTTCCGGGCCGACGAAGGCTAGCGTACGTTTCTCGAATTCCAGCACGCATACCGCGCGCAATGCCGGCAACGCCTTGCCGGCGGGTGCGGTCGCATCGTTCCACAGCGGGCCGACGTGGTGCGTCGCGTGGATGCGCAGCCCTTCGCGCTGCAGGCCGGCGCGGCAGCGCATCGCCGTGGGTGGACGCATGCCGCGCCATTGCCAGCGCCCGCGATACAGGCTGTGACGGTTGAGCAAGGTCAGCCACAGGCGCCCGCCCGGCATCAGCACCCGCGCGCATTCGGCCAGCAAGGGTTCCAGCTCCATCGTCGCCGGGTGCTGCAGCACGATGACATTGACCGCCTCGGACGGCAGCGGCAGTGGCAGCGCACAGTGCACGTCACCCTCCCAGCCCGCGCCCTGCGACGACCGTTGCAGGCGCAGGCCACGCCCGACAGGAGCCGGTTCCGGGCGCCATGCGCCGCACGGCGCCAGCCACAACCAGGGTTGCGCGGGAACCCCCTGCAATTGTTCGAGCAGATGGTGGTGTTCCATCGCCCTCACCGTTTCCGCACCTGTTTTCTCGAACCAGGTGGAGACTGCAGCTTGACGGGGGAACGGGGCGGCAGGCATGGTCCCGATTCTATGCGACTGACCGCCTTGCCCGCATTCCAGGACAACTACATCTGGGCGCTGCAGGCGCCGGATTCGCACACGCTGTTCGTCGATCCGGGCCAGGCGCAGCCGGTACTGGAGGCGGCAGCCCAAGGCATGCAGCCGGCGGCAATCCTGCTCACCCATCACCATGACGACCACATCGGCGGCGTCGCCGAACTGCGCCGGCAGTGGCCGCAGTTGCCTGTGTTCGCGCCGGAAGATGAACGAATCCGGCTGCAGTGCGAACGGATCGGCGATGGCAGCCCGGTACAATTGCCCGGCTTCGATTTCACGGTACTGGCCGTTCCCGGCCACACGCGCAGCCACGTCGCCTACCACGGCCACGGCCACCTGTTCTGCGGCGACACGCTGTTCAGTCTGGGCTGTGGCCGCATGTTCGAAGGTACGCCCGCGCAAATGCTGGCCTCGCTGCAACGGCTGGCGGCGCTGCCGGCGCGGACGCTGGTCTGTTGCGGGCACGAATACACGCTGGGCAATGCCGTGTTCGCGCGGCATGTCGACCCCACCAACGCGGCATTACAACGCCGCCAGAAGGAAGCCCTGGACATGCGCAGCCGCTCGTTTCCCACTGTTCCCTCGCTGCTGGCCGACGAACTGGCCTGCAATCCGTTCCTGCGCACCTGCGCCACGCCCGTTGTCGAAGCGGTAGCCACGCGGCTGGGGCGCGCGCCGGTGGACGAAGTGGAGGTATTTGCCGAACTGCGGCGGTGGAAAGACGGTTTCCGCGCGTGAAGCGGCATCTGCCGATGGCGCTGGGCTTGCTGCTCGGCACTGGCAGCGGCATTGCCGCCACGCAATCGTTTCCGGCCGGCGCAGGGCTGGCGCAGAACGTCGCGACGCTGAACAACCTGCCTCTCGACCCGGCCACACTGCCGGCGCCCCGGATACGCAACGGCCACCAGATCTTTGCCGATTTCCGCGATGGCCTGGCGACGGCGCAATGCAATGCCGATGCGACCAGCCCGCGCTGGCGCAAGCATTTCGCGCATGCACCAGCACGGCTGGGCAATGCGGAGGACGACGCCCTGCTCTTGTTCGGCTACGTGGTCGACGAATTGCGCGCCGCCGGGCTGCCCACCGAGTTCGCACTGATTCCCTTCGTCGAAAGCGGCTACCGCCCCGGCGCGCGCAACGCCAACGGGCCGGCCGGGTTGTGGCAGTTCATCGCCACTACCGCCCGCAACCACCGCGTGCCGATGGAAAAGGGCTATGACGGCCGGCTTTCGGCGGTGGAGTCCACACGTGCGGCGGTGCGCTATCTCAAGACCCTGTACGGCATGTTCGGCGGCGACTGGCAGTTGGCGGTGATGGCCTACAACGCCGGCGAATACCGCATCCTGCAGGCCCTGCGCCGCGGCGGCATGAATGCGCAGAACGCACGCCCGGCCGAATTGCCGGGACTGTCACCAATCACCCATGCCTATGTCGAAAAGCTGCACGCACTGGCCTGCGTGCTGGAACAGGCGGAAAAGGAGCCGGAGCTGATGGCGGCGCTGGACCGGCCGGTACCGATCCTGCGCGGGCACAGCTTGCCGGCCGGCACCACGCTGGCCGAATGGTCGGCAGCGAATGCATTGGACGCCACCCGCATCGCCCGCCTCAACCCGGCGCTCACCGGCAAGCGTGGCGGCACCCAGGTGCTGGCCCCGACCCTGCCCGAACCGGGGCCGGACAGGGCACCTGCAACCGTCGCCGTCGCATCCACCACGACGGCTGCCACCACCACGCCAGCCGTGGCGGGCAGCAAGCGGCATACCGTCCGCCGTGGCGAGAACGCCTGGTCAATTGCTCGCCGCCACGGCATTCCGCTGAAGGTACTGTTGTCGCGCAACAACCTGGATGCCAACGCCGTACTCAAGCCGGGCATGGTGCTGCGCTTCGACGACCCGCGCTGATTGCAGCCCACGGGCAAGCCGCCTCTGTCCCACAAAAAAGCCCGGCCAATGGCCGGGCTTTTCGTTTCAGCGGCGAGTTGCACTCAAAGCTGGGATTCCTGCACCTGTACTTTGAAGCGCTTGCGCATGCTTTCCACATAGGCCTTGGCCGCCGCCGCGCCGTCGATCTGGCTCAACTGCTGATTCAGCATTGTCCGCTGCTGCTCCGGCACTTCGTCGAGGTTGCCCGGCGTTACCTTGGTCAGCGCGAACACCGCATAGCGGCCGTCGTCCAGCTCCACCTTGCCGTAGCTGGGCTTGTCGCCAGCGGGTGGGGTGGCGGTGAACACCGCGCGGTTGGCGGCCGCCGTCGGCATCGGCGCCGAGCGCGGCAGGCCGGGGATCGGCAACAACTGCAGGTGTTCGCCTTCGGCCAGTGCCTGCAGCGTCTGCCCACCTTCCAGCTTGGCCAGCAGCGCGTCGGCAGCCTTGTTCGAGGCTTGTTCGGCACGATCCGCGCGCACCGCCGCAATCACCTGCTCGCGAGCCTGTTCCAGCGGAATGGCCTGCTCCGGCGTGTGTTCGGTAACACGAATCATCGCGGTGTGGTTCGGCCCCAGCTCGATCGGGTCGCTGACCGTACCGTCTTCCTTCAGCGCATCGGAGAATGCCGCACGCAGCACCGCCGGGTTGGCGGCGATGCCGCTGGCGGTGGCGCGATTGAACGGCCCCAGCGTCTGCACCGGCAACTTCAGTTCCTCCGCGGCCGAATCCAGCACGGTCGGGTTCTTGTAGACCAGGTCCACCAGCTTGCCGCTGAGTTCGTTGAAGGTGCGCTCGGTGTCGGCCTGCATTTGCTCGGCCGCCAGTTGCTCACGTACCTCCTCGAACGGCCGGCCTTCGCCGCCCTTGGTCTCGCGCAACTGCAACACGTGGTAGCCGAATTCGGTCTTCACCGGGCCACTGATTTCACCCGGCTGCATTGCAAACAGCGCGTCCTCGAACGGCTTGACCATTACCCCATGCTCGACCCAGCCCAGGTCGCCACCGGCCGCCTTCGAGCCCGGATCATCGGAGTTGGCCGTGGCCAGCGCGGCAAAATCGGCGCCCGGCTGCTTTGCCTCTTCGGCCAGCCTGGCCGCCTTGGCCTCGGCGCCATCGCCGTTGCCGATCAGGATGTGCGAGGCCAAGCGCTCTTCCGGGGTGACGAAACGCGCCTTCTCCTCCCCGTAACGCTGGCGCAGCGTGGCTTCATCGGCCACCGCCGCGGCCGGCATGCTGGCTGCATTCAACTCGACGTATTCGATGGCCACGCTCTCGGGCTGGCGGAAGTCGCTCGGGTGCGCCTCGTACCATTGCTTGATCTGCGCATCGTCCACCGCCGTGGTGTCCGCTTCCGGCACCGGCAGGATCGCGAACTCGACGTCACGGGTTTCGCCCAGCAGCTTCAGCAGGCGCTCGCCCTCGCCCTTGGTCACGAACCCCGACTGCGCCAGCGCGGTCGGGATGATCGACTGCTGCAGGCTGGTGCGCACCACCTGGTCGAACATCGCCGGCGTACGCGGCGGCATGCTCTGCGCCAGCGTCAGCCGGTACTGCTCGGCGTTGAACTTGCCGTCGCGCTGGAAGGCCGGGATGCTGGCGATGTAGTCGCGCACGGTGGCATCGCCGATGACGATGCGCGCCTCGTCCGCGGCCATGCGCACCACCTGCTCGTCGATCATCTGGTCGAGCACGGCCAGCTTGCTCTCGGTGGTCTCGAACTGGCGCGGGTCGAAATCGTCGCCCTGCTGCTCGCGCGCTTGCATGCGCGCCTGCTCGAAGCGGGTGCGGAAATCATCCGTGCTGATCTCGTGGTGGCTCCACAGGGACGACATCGGCCACCACGACGGTGCCGAATGCCACCACGACGGCGGCGCCGACACCTTGGCCACGTTCTGCCTGCCGACGCCACCAAAGCCCGTATCGACCACAAGTAGGAACGGGAGCATCAGCAGGCCCATGATCACGGTAACGATCCAGCCTGAGGTCTTGTCGCGTAGTTTCTGCAGCATGGGAAAATCGGGGCCTGATGGCGAGCCCGGCAGTGTAACCCGCTTCCCGCCCGACGCCCAAACGGCGGGCCTTGCCGCCATTGCGGGCAGCCAACGAAAAAGCCCCCGGCCTGCGCCGGGGGCTTTGCAATCAATGGCGGAGCGGACGGGACTCGAACCCGCGACCTCCGGCGTGACAGGCCAGCATTCTAACCAGCTGAACTACCGCTCCGCGTTGTGCTGCTTCGCCCTGCCGACACTGCGACGGGCAGCCATTGCAAGGCAACGGCATTGGGAAACTGGCGGAGCGGACGGGACTCGAACCCGCGACCTCCGGCGTGACAGGCCAGCATTCTAACCAGCTGAACTACCGCTCCGCACTTTGACCCTTCGTCTTCCCGCACCCTTGCCGGCGGCGGAGAAAACAAGGCCCCCGATTGCTCAGGGGCCTTCTTGAAACTGGCGGAGCGGACGGGACTCGAACCCGCGACCTCCGGCGTGACAGGCCAGCATTCTAACCAGCTGAACTACCGCTCCACATTTCAAAACTGCTTACTGATGGTGCTTTGTGGTGGGTGCTGAGGGTTTCGAACCCCCGACCCTCTCCGTGTAAGGGAGACGCTCTACCGCTGAGCTAAGCACCCCCGGTGAGCCGCTTAGTTTACGGCATCCTTCAGGGCTTTGCCAGCCTTGAACGAGGGATTCTTCGAGGCGGCAATCTTGATGGTGTCGCCGGTCTTCGGGTTGCGGCCGGTACGCTCGGCGCGCTCGCGGACCTGGAAGGTGCCAAAGCCGACCAGCGTCACCGCATCGCCCTTCTTCAGCGCCTTGGTGATTTCGGCAACGACGGCATCGACCGCACGGCCGGCTTCGGCCTTGGAAAGGTCGGCAGCAGTGGCAACGCCATCAATCAATTCGGTCTTGTTCATTTACGTAAAACTCCCTATGCGGGCGATCCCGCGGAATAGATTGGGTTGGTCCCCGCCCATGACGGCAGCGGCGGCAACCGGAAGATCCTGCAAACACGCTGCCCGCTTTTATGCGGGCAGGTGGGTCGAGCTTTTATACCAGCGCCCCCCTACCCACGCAAGCCGAAAAGCCAGCAATGGCGCGGGTTTCAGGGCATTTCACGTTCATCTTCAATGCTTGACGCGCACACTCGGGGCCGGCTTGGACTTGCCGCGCACCGCCACCCGCTGGGCCTTGCCACGCGCCTTCTTCGGCGACAGCGGCGTCTCCAGCGCGAGGTCCAGCACCTCGTCGATCCACTTCACCGGCACGATGTCCAGGTCGCGGGTGACGTTGGCCGGGATGTCGGCCAGATCCTTGCGGTTCTCGTCGGGGATGATGACGGTGCGGATGCCGCCGCGCAGCGCGGCCAGCAGCTTCTCCTTCAGCCCGCCGATCGCGGTGACACGACCGCGCAGGGTGATCTCGCCGGTCATCGCCACGTCGGCCTTCACCGGCACCTTGCTCAGCGTGGACACCAGCGAGGTGACCATCGCGATGCCGGCGCTGGGGCCGTCCTTGGGCGTGGCGCCATCGGGCACGTGCAGGTGCACGTCGTGTTTCTGCAGGAAGTCCACGTCAATGCCCAGCGCCTCGGCGCGCGCGCGCACCACCGACAACGCGGCGGTGGCCGATTCCTTCATCACGTTGCCGAGCTGGCCGGTCAGCGTCACCGCGCCCTTGCCGGGGATCAGCGTCGACTCGATCTGCAGCAGGTCGCCGCCAACCTCGGTCCAGGCCAGGCCGGTGACCAGCCCGATTTCGTTCTGTTCCTCGGCGCAGCCGAAGTCGAAACGGCGCACGCCCAGATACTTGTCGAGGTTGGCCGAATCGACCACGACCAGGGCCTTGGCCTTCTTCGCGGACTTCCTTGCCGGCTTCTGCGGTTGCGGACCGGCCAGCGCAATCTCCCTGACCACCTTGCGGCAGATCTTGGCGATCTCGCGCTCCAGATTGCGCACGCCGGATTCGCGCGTGTAGTAGCGCACGATGTCGCGGATAGGGCTCTCTTCGATCGCCAGTTCCTCCGGCTTCAGGCCGTTGGCCTTGAGCTGCTTGGGCACCAGGTAGCGCAGGGCGATGTTGAGCTTCTCGTCCTCGGTGTAGCCGGGGATGCGGATGACCTCCATGCGGTCCAGCAGCGGGCCGGGGATGTTCAGCGAGTTGGAGGTCGCCACGAACATCACTTCCGACAGGTCCAGGTCCACTTCGAGGTAGTGGTCGTTGAAGGCGTTGTTCTGCTCCGGGTCGAGCACTTCCAGCAGCGCCGAGGACGGGTCGCCGCGGAAGTCCATCGACATCTTGTCGATCTCGTCGAGCACGAACAGCGGGTTCTTGCTGCCGACCTTGTTGAGGTTCTGCACGATGCGGCCCGGCATCGAGCCGACGTAGGTGCGGCGGTGGCCGCGGATCTCGGCCTCGTCGCGCACGCCGCCAAGGCTCATGCGCACGAACTTGCGGTTGGTCGCCTTGGCGATGGACTGGCCCAGCGAGGTCTTGCCCACGCCCGGCGGGCCGACCAGGCACAGGATCGGGCCCTTCATCTGCTTCACCCGCGACTGCACAGCGAGGTATTCGAGGATGCGCTCCTTGACCTTGTCCAGGCCGTAGTGATCGGCATCGAGCGTGTCCTGCGCGGCCTTCAGGTCCTTGCGCACCTTGCTGCGCTTCTTCCACGGCACGCCCAGCAACCACTCCAGGTAGTTGCGCACCACCGCGGCCTCGGCCGACATCGGCGACATCTGCTTGAGCTTGTTCAGCTCGTTCTTCGCCTTGGCCTCCACCGCCTTGGGCATGCCGGCCTCGGCAATCTTGCGCGCCAGCTCCTCCAGCTCGCCGGGGGCCTCGTCCAGGTCGCCCAGTTCCTTCTGGATCGCCTTCATCTGTTCGTTGAGGTAGTACTCGCGCTGGCTCTTCTCCATCTGCGACTTGACCCGGCCGCGGATGCGCTTTTCCAGTTGCTGCACGTCGATCTCGCCATCGACCAGGCCCACCAGCATTTCCAGCCGCTCGCCCACCTGCAGGATTTCCAGCAGCTTCTGCTTGTCGGCCAGGCGTACGCCGATGTGCGCGGCGATGGTGTCGGCCAACCGCGCCGGCTCCTCGATCCCGGCCAGGGTCTGCAACAGCTCCGGCGGCAGCTTGCGGTTGGTCTTGACGTACTGCTCGAACAACGACATCAGCGAGCGGGCGATGGCCTCGATTTCGCGCGGCTCGCGCGATTCGTCCGATTCCAGCTCCACGCCGGTGCCCTGCAACGAGCCTTCATGCTCGTGGATCTTCTCCACCGCCACGCGCGACAGGCCCTCGACCAGCACCTTGATGGTGCCATCAGGCAGCTTCAGCAGTTGCAGCACCTGCGCCAGCGTGCCCACCGCGTAGAGGTCCGGCGCGGCCGGGTCGTCGGTTTCGGCCGACTTCTGCGCCACCAGCAGGATGCGCTTGTCCGCCTCCATCGCCCGTTCGAGCGCCTGCATCGATTTGTCGCGGCCAACGAACAACGGGATGACCATGTGCGGGAACACCACCACGTCGCGCAGCGGCAGGACCGGCAGGTCGAGGATTTCGGGTTTGTGCTGGGCCATGAGGGCTCCACTGGAAACATGAATTGGGAGGGCTGCCATGAAAAACCGGCAGGGCAGCCGTTTTCACGGCAAAGCCGCCCGGAGGGTGACGCACGCCGATGTGCGTCATGAAAAAAGCCGATGGCCCCGTTATGGGGCCATCGGCTTGGGCTTGCAAGAGGCCAGAAGACCTGCCGGCTCAGTCGCCGGATGCAGCCTTGGCCGGTGGCGCCTCGTAGATCACGTAGGGCTCGGATTTGTGCTCGATGACCGATTCATCGACCACCACCTTGCTCACGTTCTCCTGCGACGGCAGGTCGTACATGGTGTCCAGCAGCACCGATTCGACGATGGTGCGCAGGCCGCGCGCACCGGTCTTGCGCTTGATCGCCTTCTTGGCAATCGCCGTCAGCGCGTCCGGGCGGAATTCCAGCTCGACGTTCTCCATCTCGAACAGCTTCTTGAACTGCTTGGTGATGGCGTTCTTCGGCTCGGTCAGAATCCTGACCAGCGCCGTCTCGTCCAGCTCTTCCAGCGTCGCCACCACCGGCAGGCGGCCGACGAACTCGGGGATCAAACCGAACTTGATCAGGTCCTCCGGTTCCACCTCGGCCAGCACCTTGCCGACTTCCTGCTTGCGCTCGGCGCTCTTCACCTTGGCACCGAAACCGATGCTGCTGGTGTCGGTGGAACGGGCCTGGATCACCTTGTCCAGCCCGGCAAACGCGCCGCCGCAGATAAACAGGATGTTCTTGGTGTCCACCTGCAGGAATTCCTGCTGCGGATGCTTGCGCCCGCCCTGCGGCGGCACGCTGGCGACGGTGCCCTCGATCAGCTTCAACAGTGCCTGCTGCACGCCTTCGCCGGACACGTCGCGGGTGATCGACGGGTTCTCGCTCTTGCGCGAGATCTTGTCGATTTCATCGATGTAGACGATGCCCTGCTGCGCCTTGTCGACGTCGTAATCGCACTTCTGCAGCAACTTCTGGATGATGTTCTCCACGTCCTCGCCGACGTAGCCGGCCTCGGTCAGCGTGGTTGCATCAGCCATCGTGAACGGCACGTTGAGCAGCCGCGCCAGTGTCTCGGCCAGCAGCGTCTTGCCCGAACCGGTCGGACCGACCAGCAGGATGTTGGACTTGGACAGCTCGATGTCGTCGCTCTTCTGCCGACTCTCGATGCGCTTGTAGTGGTTGTACACGGCCACCGCCAGCGTGCGCTTGGCACGGTTCTGGCCGATCACGTACTGGTCCAGGACTTCGAGGATTTCACGCGGCTTGGGCAGCGAGCTGCGCGCCGACTGCGCCTTTTCCTCAAGCTCCTCACGGATGATGTCGTTGCACAGTTCCACGCATTCATCGCAGATGAACACACTCGGACCCGCGATCAGCTTGCGTACTTCATGCTGACTCTTGCCGCAGAACGAGCAGTAAAGAATCTTGCCACCGTCCCCGGAACGACCTTGCCGGTCTTCGCTCATGCTTCGCTTACCCAGTTGCCCTCCCCCGTGAACAGGGGATTCGATTTCGAGAATAGCACAGGGCCGGATGGACGCCAGTCCAGTTCCGACCCTGCAGAATTGCCGTGTTTTCGGCTACTTGCCGCCCATCATGCCGGCTGGATCGACTCCTCCGCGCGGCGGTCCACGACCTCGTCGATCAGCCCGTATTCCTTCGCGCCTTCCGCGCTGAGGAAGCGGTCGCGCTCCATGTCGCGCTCGATCTGCTCGATCGGCTGCCCGGTGTGGTGGGCGTACAGCCCGTTCAGGCGCTGGCGCAGGTAGAGGATTTCCCGCGCCTGGATTTCGATGTCGGTCGCCTGGCCCTGCGCGCCGCCGGACGGCTGGTGGATCATCACCCGCGAATTCGGCAGCGCAAAACGCTTGCCCTTGGCGCCGGCCATCAACAGCAGCGAACCGGCACTGGCGGCCTGGCCGATGCACATGGTGCTGACGTCGGGCTTGATGAACTGCATGGTGTCGTAGATCGCCAGGCCCGCGGTCACCACGCCACCGGGCGAGTTGATGTACAGGCTGATGTCCTTCTCCGGGTTTTCTGCCTCGAGGAACAGCATCTGCGCGACCACCAGGTTGGCGACGTGGTCGTCGATCGGGCCGACCAGGAAGATGATCCGCTCCTTGAGCAGGCGCGAATAGATATCGTAGGCACGCTCGCCGCGGCTGGTCTGCTCGACCACCATCGGAACCATGTTCAAGGCTTTGGTTCGGTTGTCCACGCGAGAATCTCCTGATGTCGGTTGAATCCCCGCGCACGGATGCGCGGGACGTTGCGGGGCTTGCGCTTACGGGCGGATCGCTTCCTGGAACGACAGCGACTGCTCGGTGTGCTGGGCGCGCTCGGCGATCCAGTCGATCACCTGCTCTTCCATCACCCGGTTCTGCAGACCACTCATCATCTGGGGATCGTTGCGGTACATCTCAATGACCTGCTCCGGCTCCTCGTAGGTCGAGGCAATCAGGCGCATGGTTTCGTTCAGACGCTTCGGGTCCAGACGCAGCTCGTTCTTGCGCGCGACCTCACCGACCAGCAGGCCGACCAGCACGCGCTTGGTGGCGGCATCCTTGAAGCCTTCATGGGCATCGGCCGGCACGTTGCCGGGGTTGCCGCCCTGGCGGCGGATCGCATCAACCTGCTGGGCCAGCATCGCGCGGGCTTCGTTCTCGACCAGGCGCGGCGGCAGCTCGACGTGGGCATAGGCGGCGATCAACTGCTCACCGACCTCGCGACGCAGACGGTTCATCAGCGCGCCCTTCAGCTCGCGCTCCAGGTTGGAGCGGATGTCGGCGCGGAACTGCTCCATCCCGCCGTTCTTGACGCCGAAGCTCTTGATGAAGGCGGCATCGACGTCCGGCACCACCGGCGCGGACACGTCGGTGGCCTTGACCGTGACCTTGACCTGCTTGCCAGCCAGCGCCGGCACCCGCCAGTCGGCCGGGAATTCGACGTCCAGGGTCTTTTCCTCGCCCTTGGCCAAGCCGACCAGGCCCTGCTCGATCTGCTCGAACATCATGCCCTGGCCGATGATGACGGTGCCCTTTTCGACACCTTCGGCCGGCAGGCGCTCGTCACCGGCCTGCGACCAGGTTTCCAGCGCGACCAGGTCACCTTCCTGCGCAGCGCGCTCGACCGCCTTCCAACTGCGACGCTGCTGGCGCAGGTTCTCGATCATCTGGTCGATGTCGGCATCGGCGACTTCGGCACCGTGGCGCACCACGGTCAGCTTGGTGATGTCGACGTCGCCGAAATCCGGCACCAGTTCGACGGTGGCGACGAAATCGAACTCGCCCTCGCCCGCCTTGTCGATACGCGGGTTGCCGGCAATGCGCAGCTCGTGCTCGCGCAGCGCGGCGTCGAAGGTTTCACGCAGCAGGCCATCCATCGCCTCGGCACGCACCTGCGGCCCGAAGCGCTGCTCGACCACCTTGGCCGGCACCTTGCCCGGACGGAAGCCCTTGATGCGCACGGTGCGCGCGATCTCGCCAAGGCGGCCATTGATGTGGCTCTGCAGGCGCTCCTCCGGCAAGGAGAAGGTCAGGCGGCGTTCCAGATTGCCGGTGGATTCGATCGAAGCTTGCATGTGGACTCCTGCCACCGGCGGCCCCGGGCCCCGGCACGAATGTGGACTGAAATGAGTGGACTTCCGGCAGGCACCTGTCCCCGCCGCAGCCCTGTAGTTTGGCCGATTCCGGCCTTGGCTGCCAGTGCATTGCCCGGCACGCGGGACGGGCGGGGCATCCGGATGACCCACGGATGGTGCGAAAGGGGGGACTCGAACCCCCACGCCTTGCGGCACTGGAACCTAAATCCAGGGCGTCTACCAATTCCGCCACTTTCGCATGCGGCCGGCATTATCGCAGGCCGGCGGGCAAAAAACGCCCGACCCGAAGGGTTGCCGCCAAGGAGGCGGCGACAAAGAAAAAGGCACCCGTGGTAGCGGGTGCCTGGATCTGGTGGGCTGTCAAGGATTCGAACCTTGGACCTATTGATTAAGAGTCAACTGCTCTACCAACTGAGCTAACAGCCCGTAAAACCGGCGGCGAGAGATCTCCCTCGCCTTGTACGGATCGCGCCTGAAGCGCGAAACCGCATCTTTCAACAAAACAGCCACCCGAAACTTCTGGATGGCTGTCGCAATTGGTGGGCCGTCAAGGATTCGAACCTTGGACCTATTGATTAAGAGTCAACTGCTCTACCAACTGAGCTAACGGCCCTGAAAAATCAGGGTGCACATGGTACCCGCACCCTTTGCTTCTTTACAACCCCGAGATGCATGCAACCCGGCGCCCTGTTCAATGGGGTGGCTGAGGGGATTCGAACCCCCGACCACCGGAATCACAATCCGGTACTCTAACCAACTGAGCTACAGCCACCACTGAAAACAACAACCCACCGCTTGCACCGATTGGCGCGCCCGACAGGAATCGAACCTGTAACCGCCGGCTTAGAAGGCCGGTGCTCTATCCAGTTGAGCTACGGGCGCTCTGACCGGATCGTCGCATTCCAACACGACAGGCGCGTTGGATGGTCGGGGTAGAGGGATTCGAACCCCCGACATCCTGCTCCCAAAGCAGGCGCGCTACCAGACTGCGCTATACCCCGGCGGTGAATCTCCCGAGGTTCCCCCCGAAAGGTCGGCTATTGTCGGAACTGCGCGGCAGTCTGTCAACGACAGATTGCACTGCGACGAGTTTGGTTATGCTCGGACATTCCCCCTCTGCTCCGGAGCCCCACATGCGCAGCGGCAACCCCGCCCTCTCCGACTCCACCTTCCTCGACCTGGGCAGCGGTGCCGTGGTGACGCGCGATGGCCGGACCATGACCCTCAACGGCACGGTCAACCGCACCGGCATCCTGTTGTTGCTGGCCGTGCTCACCGCGGCCTTCACCTGGAACCACACCTTCACCGCCAATGGCGAACTCGCCGCCGGCGCGCAGTTGTACCTGTGGGGCGGGTTGATCGGCGGCTTCGTACTGGCGCTGGTCACCATCTTCAAGAAGAACTGGGCACCGGTCAGCGCACCGCTCTACGCGCTGGCCGAAGGCCTGTTCCTCGGCGCGATCTCGGCCATCTACGAAGCGCGCCTCCAGGGCATCGTGTTCCAGGCGGTGCTGCTGACCTTCGGCACGCTGTTCGCGCTGTTGTTCGCCTACCGCAGCGGGCTGATCAAGGCCACCGAGAACTTCAAGCTCGGTGTGGTCGCAGCCACCGGCGGCATTGCATTGGTGTACCTGGCGACCATCGTGCTGGGGTTTTTCAACATCAGCATTCCCTTCATCCACGACTCGGGCCTGATCGGCATCGGCTTCAGCCTGTTCGTGGTGGTGATCGCAGCGCTGAACCTGGTGCTGGATTTCGACTTCATCGAAAGCGGCGTGGAAGCCGGCGCACCAAAGTACATGGAGTGGTACGGCGCATTTGGCCTGATGGTGACGCTGGTGTGGCTGTATCTCGAATTCCTGCGTCTGCTGTCCAAGCTGCAATCGCGTAACTGAGCGCAAGCCGAAAGCACCGAACTGAATGAACAAAGAAGGGCGCCACCGGCGCCCTTCTTCGCTACCCGTTGCCGCCTGCTTACAGCCGGCTGGCAATTGCCTTGGCGAAATCCATCGTGCCACCGTTGCCACCGAGGTCGCCGGTCAGCGAATCCTTCGCTTCCATCGTCGCGACGATGGCGTTGCGCAGGCGCTCGGCATTCTGCGGCTGGCCGAGGTGGTCCAGCATCTGCGCCGCACCCAGCAGCAATGCGCAGGGGTTGGCGATGCCCTTGCCGGCGATGTCCGGCGCGGTGCCGTGCACGGCTTCGAAGATGGCCGCGTCAGCGCCGATGTTGGCACCCGGCGCCAGGCCCAGGCCGCCGACCAGGCCGGCGCACAGGTCGGAAATGATGTCGCCGAACAGGTTGGTGGTGACGATGACGTCGAACTGTTCCGGGCGCATCACCAACTGCATGCAGGTGTTGTCCACGATCATTTCCTGGAATTCGATTTCCGGATAGTTCGCGGCCACTTCGCGGGCGATGTTCAGGAACAGGCCCGAGGTGGATTTGATGATGTTGGCCTTGTGTACGGCGGTGACCTTCTTGCGGCCGGTGTTGCGGGCCAGTTCGAAGGCGTAGCGCACGATGCGCTCGGAGCCCTTGCGGGTGATGCGGGTGCCGGAGAATGCGGTCTCGCCGTCGGCCGATACTTCCTGGCCTTCGCTGAGGTAGGCGCCTTCGGTGTTCTCGCGCACGGTGATCAGGTTGATGTTGTCGTAGCGCGCCTTGGTGTTCGGGAACGAGATCGCCGGGCGCACGTTGGCGTACAGGTCGAACTGGCGGCGCAGGGCCACGTTGATCGAGCTGAAGCCGCCGCCGACCGGGGTGGTCAGCGGGCTTTTCAGCGCGACCTTGTTCTTCTTGATCGACTCCAGCGTGGAAGCCGGAATCAGCTCACCGTGCTTTTCCAGCGCGGCCAGGCCGGCGTCGGCGAACTCGTAGGACAGCCCGGCGCCGAGCTTGTCCAGCACGAACAGGGTGGCGTCCATGATTTCCGGGCCGATGCCATCGCCGCGGATGACGGTGATTGTCTGCGTCATGTTTTGGGGTTCCGAACAGATGAGGGGGGTGCGCGCCGGCCGGTTGCCCGCTATCAGGCGCATCAGAAAGTTTCAACTGTCAATTATGCCCGATCCCCACCCCCTGCCCCAACTGGACCAAGGTCGCGGGTTCAGCCGTGGTCATGTCCGGCCGGGACTTCGGCGGCCCCGGATTCGAGCCGGTCGAGGAAATCCACCGCCCGCCGCAGGTGCGGGATGACGATGGAGCCGCCGACCACCAACCCCACCGAGAAGGTCTCGAACAGCTCCTCGCGGCTGGCGCCGGCATCCTTGCACTGGGCCACGTGGTAGCTGATGCAGTCGTCACAGCGCAGTACCAGCGAGGCGACCAGGCCGAGCAGTTCCTTGGTCTTCACGTCCAGCGCGCCGGCCTGGTAGGTCTGGGTGTCCAGCGCGAAGAAGCGCCGCACCACCTGGTTGGGTTCGGCGAGGATGCGCTGGTTCATGCGCTGGCGGAATTCGGTGAATTCGGCCAGGCGGTCCTTTTCGCCGTCGCTCATGCGCCCTGCCCCGCCAGCAGCGGTTCGAGCTTGCCCTCGCGGTGCAGTGCCATCATGTCGTCGTAACCGCCCACGTGGACGTCGCCGACGAAGATCTGCGGCACGCTGGTGCGGCGGGTCTGCGCCATCATCTTCTCGCGCGCGACCGGGTCCAGGTCGATGCGCACTTCGGTCCACGACTGCCCCTTGCTCTTGAGGAAGTTCTTGGCCGCCACGCAGTACGGGCACACGGCGGTGGAATAAATGGTGATCTCGGGGGTCTGGTTGCTCACGGGAAACTCCACGCGGGGAATGTTGTCTCCATATGGTAGCGGTCCCGGCCGATTGCACTGGCCGTCGCTGGAACACTGCGGGTTAACCTGTGCTTCACCCCGCCCCGCCGTTTCCCGGTCATCCTCCGCCCAGCCCCACCGGAGCTTCTCCTTGCGCACGCTGCTGCTCGCCACCGCCGTCACCCTGGCCCTGGCCACTCCGCTGTCCTTCGCCCAGGAAAACAAGTTGCCGGACATCGGCTCGTCCGCCGGCGAGCTGCTCACGCCGGCACGGCAGGCCGAGTACGGCGGCATGATGCTGCGCGAGCTGCGCAACTACGGCTACCTGCTGGACGACCCGCTGGTGGACGACTGGCTGCAACGCATGGGCACCCGACTCGGTTCCAACAGCGCGCAACCACAGCAGGCCTTCACATTCTTCATGCTCAAGGACCGGCAGATCAACGCCTTCGCCACGCTGGGCGGCTACATCGGCATGAATGCGGGGCTGGTGCTGACTGCCGAGCGCGAGGACGAAGTGGCGGCAGTGCTTTCGCACGAAATTTCGCACGTCACCCAGCAGCACGTGCTGCGCAGCGTCGAAAAAGCGCAGCGCGACCAGATCCCGATCCTGCTGGGCATGCTGGCGGCGGTGGTTGCCGCGCAGCAGGCCGGCGGCAACTCCTCGGGCGATGCGACGATGGCCGCGATCACTTCCGGCATGGGGCTGATGCAGCAGTTGCAGATCAACTTCACCCGCTCCAACGAATCGGAGGCCGACCGCCTGGGCATCCGCACGCTGGCACGCAGCGGTTACGACGTCGATGCGATGGCCGGTTTCTTCGAACGCATGTCGGCAGCGATGCGCGGCAATGAGGGCGGCTACTCCACACCGGATTTCCTGCGCACCCACCCGGTCACCGTCACCCGCGTCAGCGAGGCCAAGGCCCGCGCCGAGCAGATGAAGAAGGACACGGTGCTGCTGACCACGGCCACGCCTACCGGCGTGCGCCAGGAGCGGGTGGACCCTTCCGATCCGGCCATCGACCCGCATACTCCCCTGGGCAACCCGCTGCTGCCCGGCTCGATGCAGTTGTCGTTGCCGGCACTGGACCTGCCGCGCGGTGCCAGCGGCCAGTTCGACTGGGCGCGCGAGCGCCTGCGCGTGCTCAGCGCGCCCACGCCATCGCAGTTGGTGCGCGAATACCAGGACCTGCGCCGCAGCCAGAAGAACGGCCTGAGCGACCCGCAGCGCTACGGCGTGGCCATTGCCCAACTGCGTGATGGCGGCAAGGCGGTGCAACTGGCCTTGCAGGATCTGCAACAACTGCATGCCGACTACCCGGACAACCTGTGGGTGAGCCTGGCGCTGGGCGAGGCCGAATCGCGCAGCGGCCGCCACGACGACGCCAACCGCCGTTTCGACGCGCTGCTGCGGCAACTGCCGCAAAGTCGCCCGGTGGCGCTGACCTATGCACAGGTACTCAATGAACAGGGCGGCACGGAAGCTGGCAAGCGCGCCCAGGCGATGCTGCGCCCGCTGCTGGCGCGTGCCGGTGACGACCCGGTGTTCCAGCGCACCTTCGCCCGCGCCTGCGAACTGGCCGGCGACACCGCCCGCGCCAGCGAGGCCTATGCCGAAGCCGCTTACCTGAACGGCCGCCCCGAGCAGGCACTGCTGCAATTCCAGGCCTTGCTCAAGCAACCGGAGCTGGGCTACGTCAGTCGCGCCCGCGTCGATGCCCGCATCGAGGCGATCATGCCCACGGTGCTGGAGATGCGGCGGCTGGGCGTGAAGGACCCGGACATGGAACGGCGGTAAGACGGTCGTTCGTCTAAACGCGGAGGAAGGGTCAGGGGCGTGGCCCCAGCCTGCGTGCCTGTTGCGCGATGTCACAAACCCGTCATCAAACCGTAGTCTAATCGCGACTGAACAGGTTTCATGACAGGCAAAACGTGCTCAAACGCATCCTGATAGTCGACGACGAACCGGCGATCCGCGACATGGTCGCCTTCGCCCTGCGCAAGGGCGAGTACGAGCCGGTGCATGCCGGTGACGCGCTGGAGGCGCAGACCGCCATCGCCGACCATGTGCCGGACCTGATCCTGCTGGACTGGATGCTGCCCGGCACCAGCGGCCTGGAGTTGGCCCGGCGCTGGCGCAAGGAAGCCCTGACCCGCGAGGTGCCGATCATCATGCTCACCGCGCGCGGCGAGGAGAACGACCGCGTCGGCGGGCTGGAAGCGGGCGTGGACGATTACGTGGTCAAGCCGTTTTCGGCGCGCGAATTGCTGGCCCGCATCCGTGCGGTGCTGCGCCGCACCCGCGACGACGACGAGGACGGCAGCGTCGGCATCGGCCCGATCCGCATCGACGGTGCTGCCCATCGCGTATTCGCCAACGATGCACCGGTGTCCATCGGCCCCACCGAATATCGCCTGCTGCACTTCTTCATGACCCACCCCGAGCGCGTCTACACCCGCTCGCAACTGCTGGACCATGTTTGGGGCGGCAGCGTCTACGTGGAAGAACGCACCATCGACGTGCACATCCGCCGCCTGCGCAAGACGCTGGAGCCGTTCGGCGCCGAGAACATGGTGCAGACCGTGCGCGGTGCCGGCTACCGTTTCTCGGCGTCCACCTGAAAGCCCGCGTCCGCCAGCCGGTCCGCGTGCTTCCTGCTATAACCGAACGCAGTCACAACGGTTCCACCGGCACCACCCGAGAGCGCAATGCCCCGCCAATTCCGATCCGCCTGGTTGAAGACGCTGGCCACCGTGGCTGCGCTGTTGTTGCTGGCCGGGTTGATCGGCGCACTGCTCGGCAAACCGGCATGGGTGCTGGTGCTGGCCGCGCTGGGCATCCTGGCCTGGCATTACTGGCGGCTGCGCCAGGTGCTGATGCGGCTGACTGCACGCCAGCGCTGGGAAACCCGCGACGGCACCGGCGTGTGGAACGAGCTGGACCGGCTGCTGTGCCGCAACCAGCAGGAAATGCGCGCACGCAAACGCCGCCTGCTGGACATGCTGCGCAGCTATCGCGCCGCCGCCGCCGCATTGCCCGACGCGGTGGTCGTGGTTGACCGCACCACCCAGCGCATCCAATGGTTCAACGAAGCGGCCACCAGCCTGCTCGGCCTGCAACATCCGGCCGACATGGACGCGCCGCTGGTCGAACGCCTGCAACCGCTGCCGCTGGCACATTGGCTGGCCGGCGGCCGCAATGCCGAGCCGATCCTCGACGCCAGCTCGCCGGTCGATGCCGGCACCCGCCTGCACCTGCGGTTGATCCCGTATTCGGACCACCACTGGCTGCTGGTGGCGCGCGACGTCACCAAGCTGCTGCACCTGGAACAGGTGCGCCGCGACTTCGTCGCCAACGTCTCGCACGAACTGCGTACGCCACTGACCGTGGTCCATGGCTATCTGGACATGATGGACCCGGAGGATTTCCCCGATACCGGGCCGATGCTGGCGGAGATGCGCAAGCAGAGCCAGCGCATGGCGCAACTGGTGGAAGACCTGCTCACCCTGTCGCGGCTGGAGTCACAACAGCACACCGAGCTGGAAACCGTGGCGATGACCTCGATGCTGGCCTCGTTGCGGCGCGAAGCCGAGGCGCACAGCCAGGGCCGCCATGAAATCAGCGTCGAGGACAGCGCCGGCGTGGACCTTGCCGGCTCCAACAAGGAGCTGCACAGCGCGTTCTCCAACCTGGTGACCAACGCAGTGCGCTATACCCCGGCCGGCGGCCACATCGCCTTGCGCTTCATCCGCGAGGGCAGCGGCGCGGTGCTGGCGGTGAGCGACACCGGCTACGGCATTCCCGCCAGCCACCTGCCACGGCTTACCGAGCGCTTCTACCGCGTGTCCAGCAGCCGCTCGCGCGAGAGCGGCGGCACCGGGCTGGGCCTGTCCATCGTCAAGCACATCCTCGGCCTGCACCAGGCACGGCTGGAAATCCGCAGCGAAGTGGGCCAGGGCAGCGTGTTCGCCTGCCATTTCGACGCCGAGCACGTGCGCCCGCGCGATACCACCCTCGCCTCCATCGAAGACCCCACGGCATGAACCCACCGCTCCAACCTGCCGCGGCAATGACCACCGGCAACGATCCCTTGCGCGACCCGGCGCTGTACGTCAACCGCGAACTGTCGCAACTGGATTTCAACTTCCGCGTGCTGGCACAAGCAATGGACGCGCAGGTGCCGCTGCTGGAACGGCTGCGCTTCCTGTGCATTTCCTGCACCAACCTCGACGAATTCTTCGAAATCCGCGCCGCCGCGGTACGCCACGCGCAGGAATTCGGCCTGCCACCAGCACCGGACGGGCTGAGCCCGCAGCAGATCCTGTCGGCCATCCACGACCGCGCCGCTGAACTGGTGGACCAGCAGTACCGCTGCTGGAACGAGGTGCTGCGCCCGGCGCTGCAGGAGGCCGGGATCGGCATCCTGTCGCCGTCGACATGGACCTCGCGCCAGCGCCGCTGGCTGCGCGCGTATTTCCGCAACGAGATCATGCCGGTGCTGTCGCCGCTGGGGCTGGACCCCTCGCACCCGTTCCCGAAAATCCTCAACAAATCGCTGAACATCATCGTGGTGCTCAAGGGCACCGACGCCTTCGGCCGCGCCGGGCACCTGGCGGTGGTGCGCGCGCCGCGCTCGCTGCCGCGCATCATCCAGTTACCCGAATCGCTGGGTGGCGCGCAGAACTTCGTGCTGCTGTCGGCAGTGCTGTCGGCCTTCGTCGACGAGCTGTTCCCCGGCATGGACGTGCGCGGTGCCTACCAGTTCCGCGTCACCCGCAACTCCGAACTGGTGGTGGACGAGGAGGAAGTGGAGAACCTGGCGCTGGCGCTGCGCGATGAACTGGTGGACCGCGGCTACCGGCCGGCGGTGCGGCTGGAAATCGCCCACGACTGCCCCAAGCCCATCATGCGCACGCTGTTGCAGAACTTCGGCCTGCCCGAGAACGCGGTCTACCGCATCGATGGCTCGGTCAACCTCAACCGCGTGATCCAGGTGTATGACCTGGTGCAGCGCCCGGACCTGAAATACCCGCCGATGACCCCGCGCGTGTTCAAGGCGGCCGGCGGCATCTTCACCGCGGTGGCGCGCAACGACGTGCTGCTGCACCACCCGTTCGATTCGTTCGGCACCGTGCTGGAACTGATCCGCGAAGCGGCGGTGGACCCGAACGTGCTGGCGATCAAGCAGACCCTGTACCGCACCGGCAAGGACTCCGGCATCGTCGACGCGCTGATCCTGGCCGCGCGCAACGGCAAGGACGTGACCGTCGTGGTGGAACTGCGTGCGCGCTTCGACGAGGAGGCCAACCTCGGCCTGGCCGACCGCTTGCAGGATGCCGGCGTGCAGGTGGTCTACGGCGTGGTCGGCTACAAGACCCACGCCAAGATGCTGCTGATCGTGCGCCGCGAAGGCCGCAAGCTGCGTCGCTACGTGCACCTGGGCACCGGCAATTATCACAGCGGCACCGCGCGCGCCTATACCGACCTGAGCCTGATCACCGCCAACGTCGACATCGGCAACGACGTGCACCAGTTGTTCCAGCAACTCTCCGGGCTGGCCTCGAACACGACCCTGGAACGCCTGCTGCAATCGCCGTTCACCCTGCACAGGGGGCTGCTGCAGCGGATCGAGCGCGAGACGCGGCTGGCGCTGGAGGGCAGGCCGGGGCGGATCATCGCCAAGATGAACGCGCTCAACGAAGCGCAGGTGATCCGCGCCCTGTACGCCGCTTCGCAGGCCGGCGTGCAGATCGACCTGATCGTGCGTGGTGCCTGCACCCTGCGCCCCGGCGTGGAAGGCATTTCCGACAACATCCGGGTGCGCTCGATCGTCGGCCGCTTCCTCGAACACAGCCGCGTCTACTGGTTCGGCAACGATGGCAAGCCGGAACTGTTCTGCGCCAGCGCCGACTGGCTGGAACGCAACCTGCTGCGGCGCGTGGAAACCTGCTTCCCGGTGCTGGACGACAACCTGGCCCAGCGCATCCACCGCGAAGTGCTGCAGAACTACCTGGACGACAACCTCAACGCCTGGGAACTGCAGGCCGATGGCCACTACCGCAAGTGCGAACCGCAGCCGGGGCAGGCGCCGCATTCGGCGCAGCAGGCGCTGCTGGAAGCGCTGTAGGAGCGCAGCTTGCTGCGCGATGGCGCTTTGCCGGGAAAGCCTCTCGCGCACCGAGGTGCGCTCCTACGCACCCGTCCCGGCCATCCGCTACCATTCCGCCATGCCCCAGTCCTCCCCGACCTTCCCCCCATTGCAGGACGGCGATCTGCTGGCCGCCATCGACCTGGGGTCCAACAGCTTCCACATGGTCATCGCCCGCTACCTGCTCGGGCAGTTGCGGGTGGTGGACCGCCTGCGTGAAACCGTGCGCATGGCCGATGGGCTGGACGGCAAGGGCGGGCTGTCGGCCGAGGCGCGGCAGCGTGCGCTGGAATGCCTGGCCCGCTTCGGTCAGCGCATCCGCAACATCCCGCCGTACCGGGTGCGCGCACTGGCCACCAACACCGTGCGCCAGTTGCACTCGCCGCTGTCGTTCCTGATGCCGGCCGAGACCGCGCTGGGCCACGCCATCGAAGTGGTCAATGGCCGCGAAGAGGCACGCCTGATCTACCTCGGCGTGGCCCACGCACAGCCGCCAAAACCCGGGCAGCGGCGGCTGGTGATCGACATCGGCGGTGGTTCCACCGAGTTCATCATCGGCAGCGGCATGCAACCGCTGGAACGTGAAAGCCTGCAGGCCGGCTGCATCGCCAGCACCCGCCGTTTCTTCCCCGGCGGCAAGCTGAGCAAGAAGCGCTGGAAGGACGCCCTGACCGAAATCGGCGCCGACTTCCAGCCGTTTTCCGCCAGGTTCCGGGCACTGGGCTGGGACGAGGCGCTGGGCTCGTCCGGCACCCACAAGGCGATCAGCGAGATCTGCGCGGCGATGAAGCTGAGCAAGGGCGCGATCACCGCCGAAGCGCTGCCGCAACTGCGCGAGGAACTGCTGCGCGCCAAGCACATCGACGACATCAACCTGCCGACGCTGGCCAGCGAACGGCGGCCGATCATCGCCGGCGGCGTGCTGGTGCTGGAAGCGGCATTCCAGTCGCTGGGCCTGCAGAAACTGCTGGTCAGCAAGGCGGCGATGCGCGAAGGCATTCTCCACGACATCGTCGGCCGCGCTGGCGACAACGACCCGCGCGACGAATCGGTGGCGGCGCTGACCCGACGCTACGACATCGACGAAGCCCAGGCACAGCGCGTGGAGGCCACGGCACTGCGCCTGTTCGAGCAGGTGGCCGCAAACTGGAAACTGGATTCGGACGATGCCCGCATGCTCGGCTGGGCCGCGCGCCTGCATGAGCTGGGGTTGATGATCGCCCACAGCGGCTACCACACCCACGGCAGCTACGTGATCGAGCACTCGGACATCGCCGGTTTTTCGCGGCAGGAGCAGCAGATGCTGGCGGCGCTGGTCCGCAACCACCGTCGCAACGTGTCCAGGGCCGCATTCGACGCCCTGCCCGAGCGCCTGCTGCTGCCAGCCAAGCGCACCGCCGCGCTGCTGCGGCTGGCCGTGCTGCTGCACCGCGCACGCGAGGACGAGCCGATTCCTACGCTGGAACTGTCGATCGACGGCAATGCGTTGTCACTGGTGCTGGACACGGCCTTCATCGACGCCCGCCCGCTGCTGCGCGCCGACCTGGTCGGCGAAACCGAGGGCATGGCCGGGCTGGGCATCAGCTTCCGGCCATTCGTGGCTTGAGGGCAGGGAACAGGGAACAGGGAGTGATTGTTTACGGAGGCGTACGGAAACGTGACGTCCTGATGTATCCCATTCCCGCTCCACCCTTCCCTGTTCCCTGCTTCAAGCGCTGTCATCGCGCCGACATCTCCCGGCAACATCGCTGCCACCGCCCATCCCCAAGCTGACGCAAACGGGAGAACGGCCATGCGCTACGCCATCGTCACCGAGACCTATCCGCCGGAAGTCAACGGCGTCGCCCTGACCGTGCAGAGCCTGGAGCGCGGCCTGCGCGCCCGCGGCAACGAGGTGGACGTGATCCGCCCGCGCCAGCCCCAGGACACCGCCCAACCGCATGGGCTGCTGGTGCGCGGCGTGGCGTTGCCGCGCTACCCCGGCCTGCACTTCGGCCTGCCAACGCCGTACCAACTGACACGACACTGGCGCCGGCACCGCCCCGATGCGATCTATGTCGCCACCGAGGGACCGCTGGGCTGGTCGGCGCTGCGCAGCGCGCGCCGGCTCGGCATCCCGGTCGCCACCGGCCTGCACACCCGCTTCGACAGCTACCTGCCCGATTACGGTGCGGCCTGGCTGCAACCACTGGCACTGGGCTGGATGCGCCGCTTCCACAACCGCGGCCAGACCACCCTGGTCCCCACCCGCGAACTGCACGATTTCCTGCGCGACCACGGCTTCCGCCAGCCACGGCTGCTGGCGCGGGCGGTGGATACCTCGCGGTTCTCGCCGCAACGGCGCGACCCGGCGTTGCGCCGGGAATGGGGGCTGGAAGAACACGCGCTGGCGGTGATCCACGTCGGCCGCATCGCCGCGGAAAAAAACCTCGGGCTGGCGGTGCAGGCTTTCCGTCGCCTCCAGCAGCAACGGCCGGACGCGCGCTTCATCTGGGTCGGCGACGGGCCGCTGCGCGAGCGTATCGCGCAGGAGAACCCCGACTTCATCTTCTGCGGCATCCAGCGCGGCGAGGCATTGGCCCGGCATTTCGCCAGCGGCGACCTGTTCCTGTTCCCCAGCCGCAGCGAAACCTTCGGCAACGTCACCCTGGAAGCGATGGCCAGCGGCGTGGCCACGGTCGCCTTCGACTACGGCGCGGCGCGCGAACACCTGCAAAGCGGACACAGCGGCATGAGCGCCAACAGCGACGAGCAATTCATCAACGCCGCCCTGCACCTGGCCGGCGACGACGATCTCCGCGCGCTACTCGGTGCCAATGCCGCTCGCGCGATGCAACGGCTGCACCCGGAGCACGTGGTTGCCGAATTCGAGGCGCTGCTGCAGGAGCTTGCCGAACGGAGGCGGGGTCATGCGCTTGCCGCCGCCTGACGGCCTGCGCGCCCGCGAAACCCGCTGGTGCCGGCAGGCCAACCACTACTGCCGCCGCCGCGGCATCCGCACCCTGTTCGCCGTGCTCAGCCGCCTCGGCGACGGCGTGTCCTGGTACCTGCTGATGGGCGCGCTGGTACTGGCCGACGGCATGGACGGCCTGCGTGCCTCGGCGCACATGGCCGCCACCGGCGTAGTCGCATTGACGCTGTACAAAGCGCTCAAGCGCTGGACCCGGCGCCCGCGCCCGTTCGCCGCCGACCTGCGCATCCGCGCCTGGGTGGCACCGCTGGACGAATACAGCTTCCCCTCCGGGCACACCCTGCACGCGGTGGCGTTCACCGTGGTGGCGCTGGCTTACTACCCGTGGTTGGCACCGCTGCTGCTGCCGTTCACCGCCGGCGTGGCGCTGTCGCGTGTGGTGCTCGGCCTGCATTACCCCAGCGACGTGCTGGCCGCGACCGGCATCGCCTTGGGGCTGGGCCTGGCCTCGCTGCAACTGTGGCCCCTCCCGTAGGAGCACTTCAGTGCGCGATGGGTTGCCGGGAAAGCCGCATCGCGCACTGAAGTGGTGGAAGGTGGCGTTGCCCCTACAATGCCCGGCATGACCACGCTGTTCATTTCCGACCTGCACCTGGACCCCAGCCGTCCGGCCATCACCGAGCTGTTCCTTGCCTTCCTGCGTGGTGAAGCGCGCCAGGCCGAGGCGCTGTACATCCTCGGCGACCTGTTCGAAGCATGGATTGGCGACGACACGCCCTCGCCGGCTGCCGACATGGTGGCCGTGGCGCTGCACGAACTGGTTGATGCCGGCGTGCCGGTGTTCTTCATCCGCGGCAACCGCGACTTCCTGCTCGGGCAGGATTACGCCAAGCGTGCCGGCATGCAGATCCTGCCCGACCCCTGCGTGATCCCGTTGTACGGCAAGCCGGTACTGCTGCAACACGGCGACCTGCTGTGCACCGACGACACTGCCTATCAAACCTTCCGCGCGCAGACCCGCAATCCGGCCTTCATCGCCCAGTTCCTGTCGCAGTCGCTGGAGGCGCGCATCGCCTTCGCACAAAAGGCGCGCGCCGCCAGCCAGGCGCATCAGTCGGAAATGAAGCAGGGCGACCGCGCACAGTTCGAAACTGTCACCGACGTGGCCCCGGCGGAAGTCGCCGCCACCTTCGGCCGCTATGGCGTGGACACGATGATCCACGGCCACACCCACCGCCCGGCAGTACATGACGTGCAAGTCGGTGACCGGCACTGCACCCGCATCGTGCTCGGCGACTGGTACGAACAGGGTTCGGTGCTGCGCGTGGACGCCGAGGGCTTCCGGCTGGAGACCCTGGGCTGAGCATGCCGCAACCTGCCGGGCAAGCCCGGCAGCCGCGTCCGGATGACTATTGCGCCGGCAACGCCTTGCGCTGGGCTTCGAGGATGGGCAGGCCCGCCTCGGTAGGGATGTAGATGGTCTGGTTCGGCGTGGTCTTCAGCGCATCGATGTAGAGGTAGCGCAGGTAGCCCTCGTTGCCCTTGAGGCTGTCGCCAATGATGCGGTTGGCTTCGGCCACGCCCTTGGCCCGTTCGATTTCGGCGGCGGCCAGCGCACATGTATCCCCTCCTTGTCATCGATGGCGTGACCACACCCCATCCGCAGCCTCGTCCCTCCCACCGGAACCGCCGCCGACGGTTCACTGCGGCGGCGGTGGCAAAGCCGGGTCGAAGGCGCAGCCCCTTGCGGTTTTCCCGTCCAGCAGCAACGACACGCCGAACGGGTATTCCCGGTCGGACATGCCATCCGAGCAGGCCTCGCGGCGCACGTCCAGACGGAATCCGGCATCGCCATTACCACCGGCCAGATGCAGTCCTTCGACATCGCTGCTGCGCGTGGCCTGCAACTGGCGTGGCGCATCCATCGTTTCCGGCGTGGTGTGGACCAGCACATCGCCCTCCACCTTCACGCTCCAGAATGGTTCGGTGCCGATGGCCTGCAAGGTTGCCGGGAAATCCGCGGCAGGCTCGTTGCGTGCCGATGGCCCGGCAGCCGGCAATGCCTCAGCATCCGTCGTCCCCGGCGACGGGCTGCATGCCAGCAATACCGCCATCGGTATCGCGCAGAGCAATGAATGCAATGGTTTCATCGGAATGTCCTCACGATCTCACGGAGAGTTCCGATGTTAGCGGCGCATGCAGAGGCGGTGCCGACTCCAGGCCCACCGCGAATGCGGCGTTCAGCCCGCCTGCTCGACCAGGTTCGCCAGTTCGTCCTCGTCGAAGCCGGCCAGCAGCCGCGCTTCGATGTTGAACGGGCCATGCAGGTAGCCGCCGGCGTATTCGCGCAGCAGTTCCCTGAAGCGGGCGCGTGGCTCGACGCCGGCGCGCTCGCAGTACCAGCGGTACCAGCGCGAGCCGGCGGCGACGTGCGCCACTTCCTCGCGCAGGATCACCTCCAGCACATCGGCGGTGTCGTCGTCGCCGAGCGCACGCAGCTTGGTGATCATCGCCGGGGTCACGTCTAGCCCACGCGCTTCCAGCACGCGCGGCACCAGCGCCATGCGCGCCAAGCCGTCGTGCGCGGTCTTCTCGCACATTTCCCACAGGCCGTTGTGGGCGGGGAAATCGGCGTAGTCATGGCCGTGCGCGAGCAGACGCTCGCGCAGCAGCATGAAGTGGCGTGATTCGTCGTCGGCGCAGCTCACCCAGTCGGCATGGAACGACGAGGGCAGGCCACGGAAGCGGTACACCGCATCCCAAGCCAGGTCGATGGCGTTCAGTTCGATGTGGGCGATGGCGTGGATGAAGGCGGCGCGACCTTCCGGACTGCCGAGGCCACGGCGCGGCAGCTCGCGCGGGTGCACCAGCACGAGGTTGGCCGGGCGACCGGGCGAGCGGATCGGCTCGGGGTCGGGCGCATGCGCTGGCAGCTTGAGTTTGCCGGCGCGGAACTGTGCGGCGTAGTGCTGGGTGAGGGCGACTTTTTCGAGCGGGTCGGCTTCAGCCAGGCAGATGCTGGCGGCTTCAAGGAGGTCGGTTCCTGCAGCCCTTCTCCCTGCGGGAGAGGGGTTGGGGTGAGGGACGGACAGCGGGGTGATGGCTGGGTTATTCATGCTGCGACATGCCTTCTTCCGTACCTCTAAAGCACCTTCTCGCTGGGCGTGCATGAGACATGGCAACAGAACAGGAGCCTGCTTGTTGCATCTTCATCGGCATCCAAGCATGGCCACTTCGTTCGCCCCTCACCCCGACCCCTGCTCCGCGCCCCGGCCCACGCCAGCGGCGTGGGCGCTCAACCACACGCGCGCCAGTGGCGCGCAAGCCGTGTGATTTCGCCCCGCAGGGAGAGGGCTTCTAGTGCTTCACGGTTTCACGCGCGGCGCTTGTTCTTGGCTTCGTCCGAACGCAATTGCTGGATGCGCTCGAAATATCCCGGCTCGATGCCGGTGACGTAATGACCGTTGAAGCAGGACGAGTCGAACCCCTTCAGCTCCGGGTTGCCTTCGCGCACCGCCGCTTCCAGGTCTTCCAGGTCCTGGTAGACCAGCCAGTCGCAGCCCAGGTGCCGTTCGATGTCCTCGATGCTGCGGTCATGCGCCACCAGTTCCTCGGCCGCCGGCATGTCGATGCCGTAGATGTTGGGGTGGCGTACCGGCGGCGCGGCGCTGGCCAGGTAGACCTTGCGTGCGCCGGCATCGCGCGCCATCTGCACGATCTGCTGGCTGGTGGTACCGCGCACGATCGAGTCGTCCACCAGCAGTACCACGCGGTTGCGGAATTCCAGGTGGATCGGGTTGAGCTTGCGGCGCACCGATTTCACCCGCTCGCCCTGCCCCGGCATGATGAAGGTGCGGCCGACGTAGCGGTTCTTGACGAAGCCTTCGCGGTACTTCACGCCGAGCACGTTGGACATTTCCAGCGCCGCGTCACGCGAGGTGTCGGGGATCGGGATGATGGTGTCGATGTCGTGCTCCGGGCGCAGGCGCAGGATCTTCTCGCCCAGTTTCTGGCCCATGCGCATGCGCGCCTTGTGCACCGAGACGTTGTCGATCATCGAATCCGGGCGCGCGAAATACACGTATTCGAAGATGCACGGGGTCTGCTGGGTGTTGGGTGCGCAGACCTCGGCGAACAGTTCGCCACGCTCGGTGATGACCACCGCCTCGCCCGGCAACACGTCGCGCACGCGCTCGAAGCCGAGCACGTCCAGCGCCACCGACTCGGAGGCGACGATGTATTCCTCGCCTTCGGCATGGCGGCGCTTGCCCAGCACCAGCGGGCGGATGCCGTGCGGGTCGCGGAATGCCACCAGCCCCAGCCCCAGCACCAGGCTGACCACCGCGTAGCCGCCCTTGCAGCGGCGATGCACGCCGGCCACCGCGCGGATTGCCGCCTCCGGGGTGAGCATGCGCTGCGCGTCCAGCTCGTAGGCGAACACGTTCAGCAGCACTTCGCTGTCCGAATCGGTGTTGATGTTGCGGCGGTCGGCCTCGAACACCTGCCGGCGCAACGCCTCGGTGTTGATCAGGTTGCCGTTGTGCGCCAGCGCGATGCCGTAGGGCGAGTTGACGTAGAACGGCTGCGCCTCGTCGGTGCCCTCCGAGCCGGCGGTGGGGTAGCGCACGTGGGCGATGCCCATGCGCCCCTGCAACAAGGCCATGCGGCGCTCGTCGAACACGTCCCGCACCAGCCCGTTGGCCTTTTCCACCCGCAGGCGGGTGCCGTGCGCGGTGGCGATACCGGCCGCATCCTGGCCACGATGCTGGAGGACGGTCAAGCCGTCATAGAGCTGCCCGGCGACGTTCTGGTTGCCGACGATTCCGACGATGCCACACATGTTGCGCGATCTCCGCTGGGCGCTTGGGCCCGGTTAACGTGAAGGTGGCCGTGCCTGGCCCGGTGCCGCGACCCGTGCCGGATCGGGTTGACCCGGGCGCACCTGCGCGGGGTCGATGTTGGAGGGCAACGCCCTCGCAGGGTCCTGCCGGTGGGCAGCATCGGTGGCGTCCGGCGCCGGTTTCTCCAGCGCCCGGGTCACCATTCCCGGCAGCCCACTGCCCTTCATCATGTCGTTGAGCGCGGCATTATCGCCTGTCACCGGCAGCTTGCCCACGTCCGCCGGCGCCAATGCGTCCAGGCCCACGTCCGGCACCGACAGCTCCGGCAACTGCGCGCGCATCCAGTCGGCGCCGGGCAACAGCAGTGGCAGCACCCTGGACTGGCTCCACTGCGCCTCGCGCGGCAAGGGGGTGAAACCCATCAGCAGCACCAGCACGCAGGCCAGCAATCCGCCACGCAGCACGCCCAGGCCGAAGCCCAACGCGCGGTCGGCGCCGTTGAGCCGGGTGGCATCGACCGCGCCGCGCAGCAGCATGCCGATCACCGCCACCAGCACCAGCACACCGACGAAAACCAGCGCATAGCCGCCCAGGTAGTGGGTCAGCGACGGTTCCGCGCCTTCGGCGAGCCAGCGCGCCGCATCCCCGCCGAAGCGGAACGCGGCCCAGCCCGACAGCAGCCACGACAGGGTGCCCACGACGATGCCGACGAAACCCTTCATCAGGCCCAGCAACGCCGACAAGCCGATCACGGCCAGCAACACCATGTCGATCATGCGTCAGCTCGGTGGCGAGGGAGCCGCGGTGCGGATTGCATCAGGGATGCGGGCTGACGATGCCGGGAATGCCGACCTTCGCCGCCACCTGCGCCTTGAGCTGCTCGGCTTCGGCGCGGTTGGCCACCGGGCCGACGCGGACACGATGCAGCAAGACGCCATCGCCCTTGCGTACCTGATCGGTGAAGGCACTGAAGCCGGCCGCGCGCACCTTGTCGCGCAACGCATTGGCACCCGCGGGCTGGGTGAACGCGCCCAACTGCACCGCAAACCCGACGCTGCTGGCGGCCGGGGCGGTGCTCACCGTGGTGGTGCTGCGCTCGGGCACCGCCGGCTTGGCGGCTTCCGGCTTCGGCGCGGCGGGCTTGGGTTCGGGGCGGGTTTCCGGCTTTGCGGCCGCCACCGGCGTTGCTTCCGGCGGCAATGCCTCGCTCCGTACCTGGGTCGCGGCCGGCGCGTCCTTGTCGGCGTCGAGCACCACCACCTGCGCGTTCACGTCGCTGCGTACCTTGCCTGCTTCCAGCCGCACCAGTTCGGCCTGCGCACGGTCGGCATAGGGGCCAATGCGCACCCGCCAGGCCTGGCGGCCATTGATGGTGTCCGGCTGGCGGAAGCCGGGCAGCCCGGATTTCTTCAGGTGCGCGATCACCGCATCGGCATCGGCCTGGGTCGCATAGGCACCGAAGTTGACCGCGTAATTGCCGGCGGCGACGGCCGGCGGCAACGCGCCTTCCTCGCCCGTTGCCGGCGCGGCCGCATCGGGTTCGGCTTGCGCCACCGGCATGCCGGTGGCGCTGCCTGACGCGGGCGCATTGGGCGCCAGCAACGGCAGCTCGCGGGTTTCGAACTGGCCGTCGGCAGGCGCTTCGGGAGCGCGCAGCGGCACGTCCTGCGCGCTGCCGCTGTCCGGCGCCGGGTCCTTGACCAGCATGGGCAGGAAGATCACGGCCAACGCCACCAGCACGATGGCACCAATCAGTCGCTGTTTCAGGGGGGTATCCACGGAAGGCGGGTCCGGCGGCATGCGAGTGTCCGCCGATTATATGCGGGTGCCTGCGGGCACGACGGCCGCTGGCTGAACACCTGCGGGTGCCCCCGTATGTCGGGCCTACCCGTGCAGCAGCGGCAAGGCTTCGGCCACGGTATGGAAGGAGCCGAACACCAGCACGCGGTCGCCACGCCGGGCCTGTTGCAGGGCGCTGGCCAAGGCTTGCCCGACGTCGACGGACAGCGCCGCATTGGCAGCGGCGGTTCCGGCCAGGCGCTGGCGCAGTTGCCCGGCATCCTGCCCGCGCGCGCCTTCCAGCCCGGCCAGGTACCAGCGGTCGATGCGCCCCTGCAATGCGGCGACCACGCCGGGCGCGTCCTTGTCGGCCAGCGCCGCGTACACCGCCAGCGTGCGCCCGGCGGCGGGGCGGGCCTGCAACGCCGCGGCCAGCACCGCGGCGGCCTGCGGGTTGTGGCCGACATCGACCAGCACTTCCACGCCATCGCGCTCGAAACGCTGCAAGCGCCCGGCAACCTGCGCGGCGGCCACGCCCTGCGCCCACGCCGCGCGCGGCACCGGCTTGTCCAATGCGCGCAACGCGGCGATGGCGGTGGCGGCATTGTCGCGCTGCACCGGTGCCCACAGCGCCGGCTGCGGCAGCTCAATGCGGAAGGACACGTCGCGCCAGCGCCAGCGTTCGACGTCGATGGCCTCGGCGAAGAAATCGCTGCCGAAGCGGATCGCGTTGGCACCCAGCACATAAGCCCGGCGCAGCACGCTCGATGGCGGGTCGATCTCGCCGAGGATCACCGGTTTCCAGCCGCGGATGATGCCAGCCTTCTCCTCGCCGATGGCTTCGCGCTCGCTGCCCAGCCAGTCGGCGTGGTCAATGTCCACGGTGGTGATGACCGACACGTCGGCATCGACGATGTTGACCGCGTCCAGCCGCCCGCCAAGGCCCACTTCCAGCACCGCCAGCTCCAGCCCGGCCTGCTGGAACACCCACAGCGCGCACAAGGTCCCGTATTCGAAATAGGTCAGCGCGGTGTCGCCGCGCGCGTCCTCGACCGCGTTGAAGCCGGCCACCAGCGTGGCGTCGTCGGCATCGCTGCCGTCGATGCGCACACGCTCGTTCCAGGCCAGCAGGTGCGGCGAGGTGTAGGCGCCCACCTTCCAGCCGGCGGCACGGGCGATGGCCTCGATGAAGGCCACCGTCGAGCCCTTGCCGTTGGTGCCGCCGACCACGATGCAATGCTTGCCCGGCCGCTCCAACCGCATCCGCGCGGCCACTTCGCGCACGCGCTCCAGCCCCATCGCGATCGGCTGTGGGTGCTGCTGTTCGATATGGACGAGCCACTGTTCAAGCGTGGCGGGACGGGCGGGGGACATGCGCGATTTCTCGGCTGACGCGGGAAGCCGCACATGATAACGGCGGTGGCTGAAACGCCGGCACTGCGCGCAGCCCGGGCAACGCGCGGGGCTACCGGGCGCGGTGGGCTTTCACAGCGCGCGGTGCCTGGCTTCGCCGAAGAAAGGGGTGTGGTGGGCGCAGTCGTTCAGGCGCACCACTTCCAGATGCTCCACGTCCGGGCCTTCGAGCAGGTTGAGCGTGGTCGGTGCCTGGCGGAAGCTCCACAGCTTGCTGATCGGCAGGCCCAGCACCTTGCACAGGATCACGCGGTTGACCGCGTCGTGCGCGACCACCAGCAGGGTGTCGTCATCGCCCAGCCCTTCGGTGGCCTTGGCCAACCCGCGCCAACTGCGGTCAAGCACCTGCCGCAGCGATTCGCCACCGGGCATCAGCACCGTGTCCGGCTCCTCGCGCCAGGCACGCAGCCGCGCCGGGTCTTTTTCATCGATCTCGCTGGCGAGCAGGCCTTCCCACTCGCCGTGGGCGATTTCCTGCAGGTCCAGCTCGGTCAGCAGCATGGCTTCGCGCGCCGCGCCCAGCGCGGCCCTGGCGGTGCTCTGCGCGCGCGACAGCGGCGAGGCCACGGCACGGGTGATCTGCACGTCCCGCAGGCGCTCGCCGAGCGCGGCGGCCTGGGCCTGGCCCACCGGCGAAAGGGGAATGTCGATCTGGCCCTGGTAGCGGCCTTCGGCGTTCCACGGCGTTTCGCCGTGACGGGCAAGCAGGATGCGCATGCAGTGGGATGTCCGTGGAGGGGCCCGCATCATAGCTTGCCGCTGCGAAGGGGCCGGGGTCGGTTACCCGCGTTACGAAATCGGCGACGGTGTTTGCATGTGGAGCAGCAACGGCAGGCGTTACCATACCGGCCCTCCCTGGGTTGCCTGATGTGACTTGCGCATGAGGGCCAGCACCTCCCACGCCCCCGACGCGGCATGAGCAACCTCCCGACTTCCCCGACACCCGCCCCCGAACCCTGGAACGTCCGCCTGCAACCGTGGGCGGCGGCGTTGTCGAGCGCGCTGCTGCACCTGCTGATGCTGCTGCTCCTGCTGCACTCCGATCTGCCACTGGTGACCACGCCGCAAGGCGCATCCAGCGGTGGTCGGGTGAAGGTGGATTTCATCGGCGAAGCACCACCCTCTCCACAGCCCACGCTTACCCCGCCAAGCCCGAAGCCGGCCGACGCGCCCAAGCCGCAACCCAAACCAAGCGCACGCCGGAAGACCGAGCCGCGCAAGCCGGTGGTCGAAGCCCGGTTCATCGAACCACCGGCCGAGCCGGAGCTGGCCGACGCTGCTGAGCCGCCCGCACAGCAGCCGGCACAAGCGCCCGCCTCCAGCCCATCGGGAACCGCTCAGCGGCAACGCTGGAGCGGGCGTCCGCCGGGCTGGCTGGAAAAGGAGACCGCTGCCGACGACGATGGCCGCTACCGTGGGCGGGCCAATCGCAACGGCAACCGCAACGACATGGCGGCCGGCGAACCGGCGATGCAGGTGGGCGGCTACCAGATCGTCTATGACCTGTTGCGCGAAACCCAACTGCGTAACTGGATGGAACAGGGCATGAAGGAGCTGTCGATCCCGCTGCCCGGCACCAGCTACCTGATGGTCTGCCCGGCCGAGGTCGCGCTCAGGCGCGAGTCCAGCAAGTGCCGCCTGCTTGCCCCCGACTCGCCGGAGCTGCAGGGCATCGGCGACGCTCGCGAAGTGGTCACGGTGATGTCCGTGTACCGGCAGGGGGAACTGGTCTGGCGCGGGCCGGGGCCGTATAGGTGATATGAGCCCCCCTCCCTGCGGGGCGAAATCACACGGCTTGCGCGCCACTGGCGCGCGTGTGATTGAGCGCCCACGCCGCTGGCGTGGGCCGGCGCGCGGAGCGGGGGTTGGGGTGAGGGTCCGGGCAAACCTCGTGCAGTCGGATATCGCGAGGCTTCGCCCGTACCCTCATCCGGCGCTTCGCGCCACCTGCATGCGGCACATCCCTGTGCCGCCCCTTCGGGCGGCTTCGCCGTGCAACCCGGCAATCCTGCCGGGTTGTCTCCCGAAGGGAGAAGGGACAACAGATCACGATGCATTGCACGAGTAGCCCCGGGCGGTTTCCCGTCCGGGGCTTTCGCTTCGATGCAACCGCCGCTTACTTCGAGGCGGCTTCCATTTCCTTCAGCAGCTGCGGCGCCGGGGCCACTTCCTGCATGATCCAGCGCATGTAGCGCTGGTCCACCGAGATCATGCGGGTCATCACCGGGTCGAACACCCAGTTGCTGGCCACCGCTTCCCAGATGCCGTCGAACGCCAGGCCCACCAACCGGCCATGCGCGTCCAGCACCGGCGATCCGGAGTTGCCGCCGGTGATGTCCAGGTCGGACAGGAAGTTCACCGGCACGCTGCCGATGCGCTTGTCCTCAAGCCCGCCATAGCGCTTGGCCTTGACCGCGTCGAGCAGCGCCTTGGGCGAGTCGAACGGATCGGCGCCGGTTTCCTTGGCGACCACGCCTTCAAGGTCGGTGAACGACTGCTGCACCTTGCCGTCCAGCCCGGTGTAGCCCTTCACGTTGCCGAAGGTGATGCGCAACGACAGGTTGGCATCCGGGTAGACGAACTCGCCCTTGCTCTGCTTGTAGTCGGCAATGGCTTGCAGGAACAGCGGCCGTGCCACCAGTTCCTCGCCCATGCGCACCTTGCGCTGGTGCTCCAGCTCCAGCAGCGCCGGCATCACCGCCACCGCGTACTGGATGGCCGGGTCGCTGCTGGCTTCGAACGCGGCCTTGTCGGCGTTGAACCACTTCAGGCGCTCGTCCAGCTCGCCCAGCTTGGAACCGTCAAGGCGCGCCAGCGCCGCATCCACCGCCGCCGCATCCTTGCCGCCCAGCCAACTGTCCAGTGCCGGCAGGCCCTTGCCCGCCGGCAATTGCAGGTACTGCTGCAGCCAGTACTGCTGGAACTGGTGGTCCATCGACGCCACGTAGCGGCGGTCCATCTGCTTCAAGCCGCCTTCGATGGCCGGCAGGTCGCGTTCCTGGTAGCCCTCTTCACGCTCGGCATCCGGCCTGGCCTTCTCGATCGCCAGCCGGTACAGGCGCACGGCGGTGCCCAGGGTGCCGGTGCGGTTGAACATGCCCAGCACGAAATCCCGCTGCTGGGTGGTGCGTGCCATCGTGCCCAGGTTCTGCAGGCGGTCGTAGGCGTGCAGCGCCGGCCGCCCGGCCTCGCCCTGCGCGCGCAACCATTCCAGCACCGCGGCCTCTTCCTTCTGCTTGTGTGCCAGCACGTCGTTGCGCTTGAAGCCGTCCAACTGGCCGTCGAAATTCTTGCTTGTGTTGTTCCAGCCAGCCATGTTGGCCGCGTACTTCACCGCGATGTCCTTGTCGTCCTTGCCGGCCGCCTCCACCAGCGCGATCTGCTCCTTGTAGGCCTTGGCGATGGTCGGGTACATCCAGTTGGCGGTGTTTTCGAATTCGCTGACCAGCGCATAGCGGTCGGTGCGGCCCGGATAGCCGGCCACCATCACGAAGTCGCCCTCGCCCAGCGGCTGGTCGGCCAGCTTCAGCCAGTGCTTCGGCTGGTACGGCACGTTGTCGGCCGAGAACGCGGCCGGCTTGCCGTCCTTGCCGACGTAGGCGCGGTAGAACGCGAAGTCGCCGGTGTGGCGCGGCCACATCCAGTTGTCGATGTCGCCACCGAACTTGCCGACGCTGCCCGGCGGTGCATAGGCCAGGCGCACGTCCTTGATTTCCAGATTCTTGAACAGGCGGTAGGTGTTGCCACCGGAGAAGCTGTACAGCCGGCAGCTATAGGCCTCGTCGGCCTCGCAATCGGCGACGGCCTGCTTCTCGAACACTTCCAGCGCCTCGGTGCGCTTGAGCGGGTCGGCACCGGCCGCGACGATGGCCGCGCGTGCCTGCGCGGTGACGTCGGTGATGTCGTCCAGCACGTAGATGCGCGCGTTGGGGCCGGCGCTCAATTCGTCCTTCAGGACCGGCGCGTTGAAGCCGTCCTTGATCAGGTTGTTCTCGGCGGTGGAATTGAGCTGGATGGCACCGTAGGCGCAGTGGTGGTTGGTGACCACCAGGCCCTGCGGCGAAACGAAGCTGGCGGTGCAACCACCCAGCGCGACCACCGCACCCATCGGGTCACCGGTGAGGTTGGCCAGTTGCTGCGGGTCCAGCTTCAACCCGGCCTGCTTCAACGGCCCGGCAATCTCGGGGAGCTGCTGCGGCACCCACATGCCTTCGGCGGCCTGCGCAGCTTGCGCCAGGCCGAGCCCGGCGACGACGGAAAAAGCGAGAAGATTCAGACGCATGGAGCTACCCCCGGGAATGGAAGCCCCGATTGTAACGGCTGCAACCACGGCGGGGGCGGTACCTGCGGCGGCCATTGCCGCCAGCGTGGGCAGCTCAGCCCAGCACCACCCGGTCGCGCCCGCCCAGCTTGGCGCGGTACAGCGCCGCATCGGCCGCATCCAGCAGGCTTCGTCCATCGGCTTCTTCCTGCGGCACGCCGGTGCACACCCCGACGCTGACGGTCACCCAGGGTGCCGACGACGACTTTGCATGCGGCTCTTCCAGTGCGCGCACGCTTTCACGCAGGCGCTCGGCAATCTCGCCAGCGGTGGCGGCATCGACGCCATCGACCAGCATGATGAATTCCTCGCCGCCATAGCGGGCAAAGATGTCGGCCGACGAGCGCAACTGCGCCTTGAGCGCGGCGGCCACGCGCTTGAGCACGCGGTCGCCCGCCACGTGCCCGTAGTGGTCGTTGTATTGCTTGAAATGGTCGACGTCGATCATCAACAGCGACAGCGTCTGGTGATTGCGCCGGGCACGTTGCAGCAGCAGCGCGAAGCTTTCGTCGAAGAAGCGGCGGTTGTAGACGCCGGTCAAGCCATCGGTCACCACCTGGCGCTTCAGCGCCTCGGAGTGCGACATCAATATCTTCTCGCGCCTGATCGAATGGCTGGCATCGCTGACCTGGATCATGCAGGCGCGGCTGCCATCGGCGGCGGTGACCGGCGTCATCACCACCGACTGCACCATGCGCACCGGCGCACTGCCATCGTTGCCGGCATGGGTGTGGTACAGCGGCAACGGCGAGCGGTGCAAGGCACTGGACAGCATCGCCGGCAGGCCGTAGCTGAGGGTATTGGACAGCGCGCGCAGGAAGCCGGGGGTCAGTTGTTGCTGGAACAGGGTGACGAAATTGGCGTTGAGCGCGCGCCCGGCGTCGATCCCGCCGTGCCGCTCCATCCAGCCATTCCACAGCAGGATGTTGAAATCCTTGTCCAGCACGACCAACCCCAGGTTGAGGTTGCCGAGCACCGCATCGGCACTGATGCCGTCCGAAACGAAACGACTCATGAAATGGCGTTCAGATAACGTTGGATGTGCGCCACCAGCCGGTTGAGCGAGGTCGAGCTGAGCAGGAAGATCAGGTGGCCCGAGGCGTGGTGTTTCTCGATCAGCAGGTCGATGTGCAGGACCAGCACGTAGGTGTCGTCGTTCTCGCCGGAGGCCAGGCGCGCGGAGATTTCCTCCGGCGAGGACACCGCGTATTCGGGCAGCGAGCTGTTCAGGGTGATGCCGAGCATGTCGGCCATCGCCGACAGGCAGGCGTTGAGGATGATGTTGCCCAGCTCGCACATGGCCTCCTGCTCGAACTCGGCCAGGTCCTCCAGGCTGATCTGCGAGCCCATCATGTCGCGCACGATTTCCAGCGCATGGGCCTCGGCGAACAGCAGCACCGCCTCGGCGTCGAACGGGCCGTCGAACACCTGGCTGACCGCGGCGAAGCGCGTATTGGCCAGGAGCAGCACCCGCTCGTCGATCTCGCGTGTGCGCAGCACCTCCAGCGACGGCACCGACAGGCGCACCTCGTCGCCCACGATCTCGGACAGGCTCAACGCGGCGCGCCCGGCGCCGATGTTGAAGATTTCGGTGAGCGCATCGGTTTCGATGTCGGTCAGGACGCTCATGGCCTACCCCGCGAAATGCTGCAAGGCCTGCGCGATCGACTTCTCGGTCACCGGCTTGGCCACGAATACCGCGCCCAGTTGCTGCGCGCGCGTCTGCACCGCTTCCTGGATGTTTGCCGAGAAGATGGCGATGCGCACCTGCGGATGCGCCTGCAGGATCAGGGCCGCCGCATCGGTGCCGGGCATGCCGGGCATGTTGACGTCCACGGTGCAGTAGTCGGGCACCGCCTTGGCGACCAGCGCGACGGCCTCCTCGCCGGTGCCGGCCTCGATCACCTGCCACTGCGGGCGGACCTCCAGGATGTGCGCCTTGATCACCATGCGCGATACCTTGCTGTCGTCGACGACCAGTACCGTTTTGCCCGAATCCGCCTGGGTGGCCATGTGTGCTGTCTCCCCGCACCGTGATGTGCCGCACGATTTTACGCATAACGCACCTGTACCGCGCGCCGGCCACCGATTGGCCCGGTCGGTGCCGCAGGCCGGCAGTTGCGGCTGAAAGCATATAATCGGCGCTCTTTCCCACCGTGGTTTTCCGGCAATGACACAGAACACGATGCGCGCGCTGGTGAAGCGCGAAGCGGCCAAGGGCATCTGGATGGAAGAGGTGCCGGTGCCGGTGCCCGGCCCGAACGAGGTGCTGGTCAAGCTGGAAAAGACCGCGATCTGCGGCACCGACCTGCACATCTACCTGTGGGACGAGTGGAGCCAGCGCACGATCAAGCCGGGCCTGACCATCGGCCACGAGTTCGTCGGCCGCATCGCCGCGCTCGGCTCGGCGGTCACTGGCTACGAGGTCGGCCAGCGCGTCTCGGCCGAGGGCCACATCGTCTGCGGCCACTGCCGCAACTGCCGCGGCGGCCGCCCGCACCTGTGCCCGAACACGGTGGGCATCGGCGTCAACGTCAACGGCGCGTTCGCCGAGTACATGGCGATGCCGGCCAGCAACCTGTGGCCGATCCCGGACCAGATCCCGAGCGAGCTGGCCGCGTTCTTCGACCCCTACGGCAACGCCGCGCACTGCGCGCTGGAGTTCGACGTGATCGGCGAGGACGTGCTGATCACCGGCGCCGGCCCGATCGGCATCATCGCCGCCGGCATCTGCAAGCACATCGGCGCGCGCAACGTGGTGGTCACCGACGTCAACGACTTCCGCCTGAAACTGGCCGCCGACATGGGCGCCACCCGCGTGGTCAACGTCGCCAACCAGTCGCTGAAGGACGTGATGGCCGACCTGCACATGGAAGGCTTCGACGTGGGCCTGGAGATGAGCGGCAACCCGCGCGCGTTCAACGACATGCTCGATTGCATGTACCACGGCGGCAAGATCGCCATGCTCGGCATCATGCCCAGGGGTGCCGGCTGCGACTGGGACAAGATCATCTTCAAGGGCCTGACCGTGCAGGGCATCTACGGCCGCAAGATGTACGAGACCTGGTACAAGATGACGCAGCTCGTCCTGGGCGGCTTCCCCCTCGGCAAGGTGCTGACCCACCAACTGCCGGTGGATCGCTTCCAGGAAGGCTTCGACCTGATGGAACAGGGCAAGGCCGGCAAGGTGGTGTTGAGCTGGAACTGAGTTCCGCAGAAGGCGCGCCAGGGCGTGTTCCCGCATATGAGAAAGGCGCCTTGCGGCGCCTTTACTCATTGCAGCGGTGTTGCCCGCGCTCAGCGCGCGATCTTCACCGCCAGCACCACGCGGTTGTCGGCCTGCTTGCCGAAGTTGTCGCGGCCGTTGCCATCGGCGCCGTAGTAGCCCAGCGACACGTTGGCGATGCCGAAGCCGCGGCTCACGCCCACGCCCCAGTCGGTGTAATCCTCGGCGACGCCGCTCTCGAAGGTACTGCGGCCGACGTTGGCGCTCAGGCTGAAATCGCCGGGCAGGCCCCACTCGCCGCCCACGCCGTAGTACCAGCCATCGGTGCCGCTGTTCCATACGTCGTTGCTGTAGCTGACGTTGACCGCCCAGGTCTCGGCGATGGTGGTGGTGGTGACCAGCTCGTTGTAGGCCAGCTCGCTGGCGCCCGGATAGGTGTAGCGGTTGAGCAGCACGTCGAAGTTGACCTGCTCGCTGACGTCGAAGCCGTAGCCAACGAAGAAGTCCACTTCCACGTCGGGATCGCCGGGGCCGAAATCCACGCCCGAGCCCCAGGTGCCGACGTACAGGCCGACCGGCGAGGTCCAGGTCAGGCCGGCCTGCACGGTGGGCTTTTCGTCGGTCTGCGAGGCCGCGCGGAACAGGTAGTCCGATACCGCGCCGACTTCCCAACTGATGGGTGAATCGGCCGCGTCGTCGGCAGCGGCCACCAACGGGGCGGAAAGCAGGGCGGCGCAGGCAACGGCGGCAAGGCGCTTGCTGAGGGTCATTGCGGTTCTCCGGTAGTGGGGGACCTGCGCGGCCAAGGCGCGGGTTCACGAATTTTTAACCACAATGGCCGGGCAGCGCCAGAGAAAATTCACCCAAGAGCCGCCCGCCGCTCGTGCAACGGCTGTCCCCTGCCCCGCACCCGCATGTTTTTACGCAGCCGGAAACACGCCGTGCCGCCGCGCAGCCAGGGTGATGGACTGGCCGGCGGCATAGGCCGGGGCGTCCGGCGGCAGTTCAACCTCCACGTCCACGGCGGCAGCGTGCAGGCGCGCGCGCAGCCGGGTACGGGCGCCGCTGCGCTGCACCGACAGCACGGTGCCGGCCCAGTCGCCGGCGGCGTCGGCGCGCATGTCCTCCGGCCGCACGTAGACCTCCAGTTCGGCCGCCGCCGGCAGGGTTGCCGGCAGCGGCCACTGCGCGCCAGCCACTTCCAGCCCGCCGCCACGCACCCGCGCCGGCAGCCGGTTGGCCTCGCCGACGAAGCCATACACGAATGGCGAGGCCGGGCGGTCGTAGACCTCGGCCGGGGTGCCGACCTGCTCGATGCGGCCGCGGTTGAGGATGGCCACGCGGTCGGCCAGTTCCAGCGCTTCTTCCTGGTCGTGGGTGACGAATACCGTGGTCAGCCCGGTGCGGTCGTGCAGTTCGCGCAACCAACGGCGCAAATCGCGACGTACCTGCGCGTCGAGTGCGCCGAACGGCTCGTCCAGCAGCAGCACGCGCGGCTCGATCGCCAGCGCGCGTGCCAGCGCCACGCGCTGGCGCTGGCCGCCGGACAACTGCGTCGGGTAGCGCCCGCCCAACCCGTCCAGTTGCACCAGCGCCAGCAGTTCCTCGACCCGGGCGGCGATGCGCGCCTTCGGCCAGCGTTCGCCGCCGCGCCGTACTTCGAGGCCGAAGGCGATGTTGCGGCGGACGTCCATGTGCTTGAACAGCGCGTAATGCTGGAACACGAAGCCGGCGCGGCGCGCCTGCACGCTCAGCCCGGTGGCGTCCTCGCCGTCGAACAGGATGCGGCCCTGCTCGGGCTGCTCCAGCCCGGCGATGGCGCGCAGCAACGTGGTCTTGCCCGAGCCGGACGGCCCCAGCAGCGCCAGCAGCTCGCCGCTGCGGATGTCCAGGCTGACGCCGTCGAGCGCGGGGAACGTGCCGAAGCGCTTGCCCAGGTGGTGTATGCGGATGTTCATCGTCACCTCAGCGGTGGTGCGCGGCGGCCAGCGACTGGCCGTGGCGCCATTCCAGGAAAGTCTTGAGCACCAGCGTCAGCAGCGCGGTGCCGGCCAGCAGCGAGGCGCAGGCGAACGCGGCGCTGTAAGCGTATTCGTTGTAGAGGATCTCCACGTGCAGCGGCAGCGTGTTGGTGCGCCCGCGGATGTGCCCGGACACCACCGATACCGCGCCGAATTCGCCCATCGCCCGCGCACTGCACAGCAGCACGCCGTACAACAGGCCCCAGCGGATGTTGGGCAGGGTCACCTTCCAGAACATCTGCCAGGCGTTGGCGCCCAGGGTGAGCGCGGCCAGTTCCTCGTCGCTGCCCTGCTGCTCCATCAGCGGCATCAGCTCGCGGGCGATGAACGGCAGGGTGACGAAGGTGGTGGCCAGCACGATGCCGGGAATGGCGAACACGATGCGCGGCAGTTGCAGCACCACTTCGCCCAGCACCGGCAGGTGCAGGCGCAGGCCGTCCTCGATCAGCGGCCACAGCCAGCCATCGCGGCCGAACAGCAGGATGAACACCAGCCCGGCCACCACCGGCGACACCGAGAATGGCAGGTCGATCAGCGTCACCAGCCAGCGCTTGCCGGGGAACTGGTGCTTGCTGACCACCCACGCCGCAGCAATGCCGAACACCAGGTTCAGCGGAATAACGATGGCGGTGACCCACAGCGTCAAGCGCACCGCGGCCAGCGCATCCGGCTCGCGCACCGCATGCCAGAACGCGAGCGCGCCGCCGCGCAACGCCTCGGTGAACACCAGCAGCAGCGGCAGCAGCAGGAACGACAGCAAGAATCCCAGCGCACCGAGGATCAGCAACGCCTGCACCCAACCCGGCTCGGTGGTGACCTTGCGCGGCGCACGTACCGCCGTTTCATGCGCGGCCTGCACCGGCAACTCCGACACCATCTCGTTCATCGCCCGCCCCTGCGTTGCAGCCGGCCCTGCAGGCTGTTGACCAGCAGCAACACCGCGAAGGACAGCAGCAGCATCGCCGCGGCAATCGCGGTGGCGCCGGCGTAGTCGAATTCCTCCAGGCGGATGGTGATCAGCAGCGGTGCAATCTCGGTGGCATTGGGCAGGTTGCCGGCGATGAAGATCACCGAGCCGTACTCGCCCACGCCACGCGCGAATGCCAGCGCGAAACCGGTCAGCATTGCCGGCCACAGGCCGGGCACGACGATGCGGGCGATGGTCTGCCAGCGGCTGGCGCCCAACGTCGCCGCCGCTTCCTCCAGTTCGCGCTCGGCCTCGGCCAGCACCGGTTGCACGATGCGCACCACGAACGGCAGGCCCACGAACACCAGCGCAACGATGATCCCCAGCGGGGTGTAGGCGATCTTCAGGCCCAACGGCTCCAGCCAGCGCCCGATCCAGCCCTGGCCGCCGTACAGCGCGGTCAGGGCGATGCCCGCCACCGCGGTGGGCAGCGCGAACGGCAAGTCGATCACCGCGTCGAACAGGCGCCGGCCGGGGAAGCGGTAGCGCACGAACACCCACGCCACCCAGGTACCCATCAGCGTGTTGAACGCGGCCGCCGCCAGCGCGGTACCGAAGCTCAGGCGCAGCGCTGACAACACCCGCGGCTCGCTCCATATCCGCCAGACGCCCTCCACGCCCAGCCCGCCAGCGCGCAGGAACACGCCGGCCAGCGGGATCAGCACGATCAGGCACAACCAGAACACGGTGACGCCCATGCCGACGCCAAAGCCGGGCAGGACCCGGCGTTGGCGCCGCGCGCGCGGCAGCGGTTGCACGCTTGCATTCACTTACTTGCTCGCCTGGAGCTGGTCGAACACGCCACCGTCGGCGAAGTGCTCGGCCTGCGCCTTTTGCCACGAGCCGAACGCCTCGCGGATGGTGACCAGACGCACCTGCGGGAAGCGCGCCACGTCGGCCGGGGCGGCATGCTCGGGGTGGCGCGGGCGGTAGTAGTGGCGCGCGGCGATACGCTGGCCTTCGGGCGAATACAGGTAGCGCAGGTAGGCTTGCGCCACTTCGCCGGTGCCGTGGCGGTCGACGTTGCGCTCAACCAGCGCCACCGACGGCTCGGCCAGGATCGACAGCCTCGGCACCACGATCTCGAACTTGTCCGGCCCCAGTTCCTCCTGCGCGAGGAAGGCCTCGTTCTCCCACGCCAGCAGCACGTCGCCGATGCCGCGCTGGACGAAGGTGGTGGTGGCGCCGCGCGCGCCGGTGTCCAGCACCGGCACGTTGCGGAACAACGTGCGCATGTAGCGCAGGATCTTCTCGCGGTCGCCCTTGAAGATGTAGTCGCCATAGGCCCAGGCCGCCAGGTAGTTCCAGCGCGCACCACCGGAGGTCTTGGGGTTGGGGGTGATGACCGACACGCCCTCGCGCAACAGGTCCGGCCAGTCGCGGATGCCCTTGGGGTTGCCCTTGCGTACCAGGAACACGATCGTCGAGGTATACGGCGCGCTGTTGTCGGGCAGGCGGCTTTCCCAATCCGCCGGCAGCAGCCTGGCCTTTTCGGCAATCGCATCCACGTCGTAGGCCAGCGCCAGCGTCACCACGTCGGCTTCAATGCCGTCGATCACCGCGCGCGCCTGCTTGCCGGAGCCGCCGTGCGAGGTTTCGATGGTGACCGTGTCGCCGGTGGTTTCCTTCCAGTGCTTGGCGAAGGCGGCGTTGAAGTCGCGATACAGCTCGCGGGTGGGGTCGTAGGAAACATTCAGCAGCTGCACGTCGCGGGCGAAGGCACTGCCGGCACCCAGGGCCAGCAGGAAGGCCAGCGTGGCAATGCCGGTGCGGCGGACAAGGGAGGAAGTCTTCATGGGGGCTCTCCGTCAGAAGGACACTTGCAGGCGCGAGAAAACGGCTTTTTCGTCGGGCAACGCGCTGGCGCCGTCGGCTGCGTCGAAACGGGTGTGCGTGTAGTTGGTCACCAGTTTCAGGTTGGCGGTGAGGTACCAGTTTGCACCCAGCGCCCAGGCACGGGCGCGCAGGGCCGAGGTGGAGGGGTCGGCATACAGTGGGAAGGCGGCATCGTCGATGTCCAGTACACCATAGCGGGCGGTCAGTTCCAGTGCGCCGTGGCCGCCGTTGCTGCCGAACGGCCGTGCCGGCGTCACCCCGCGGTAGCTGGCATCCTCGCCGCTCAGCACATAGCTGGCCGTGGCCTGCCAGGCGCGGTGCTCCAGCTCGGCGCGCTGGTCGCCCTGGGCCACTTCCTGCCGCGAGACGATGTATTCGCCCTGCAGGCCGAAGCCGTTGCGGTAGAACCAGCCCTGCGGCGACCAGCGGCGGTGGCTGCCATCGGCCAGCACCGTGCCGCGGTAACCGAAGAAGGTGGCCTGCCCCGGCGTGCGATAGCGCGGCAGGAAATTGCTGCCGGCGCCGTGCTTGTCGCCGCTGCTAGCACCGAGGCCGAAGCCCAGCCCGGCCCAGGCGCTGTCGCTGCCCTTGAGCGGCTCGAAGAACACGCGCCCGGCCAGTTCGAAATCGTCGTCCGGGTTGCTGGTGACGGCATCGCGGCCATCGACCGCGCCGTTGAACACGCCCAGCGCATAGCTGAACCTGCCTTCGGCCACTTCGCCCTGCACCTGCACGCCGAGGTCGCGGTTGGGCGCCAGTTCGCTGGCCAGCGCGCGCTCCACGTCGGCCAGTGCCGCGGAGGACTGCAGGCGCTCCAGCCCCACCGGCGAGGTGAACTTGCCCACCCGCAGCGTCCAGGCGGGGTTGAAGCGCAGGTCGGCATACGCATCGACGACGCTGGCGCTGTCGCCGGCCAGTTCCGGGGTGAAGCGGTAGGCCACCAGCTTGCCGAGGCTGCCTTCCAGCGTCGGCCGCGCGGTGCGCAGCAGGAAGGTGTCGTTCTGGTTGGCGTCGCTGCCGAGGAACACCCGCGCATCGCCCTGCAGCAGGCCGCGCAGCTTCAGCTCGTAGGCGCCATCGCCGGACTTGAACGAAGCGCCCTTCTGGTCGATGGCGATCTTCGGCGCGGCCTTCGCCGCGGCTGCGCGCTCTTCTTCCTGCAGCTCGAGGCGGCGTTCGAGGATGCGCAGGCGCTGGTCCAGTGCGGCCAGGCCGGTACCTGCACCACCGTCATCGGCCACCACGCCGGCATGGCGCTCCAGTTGCTCCAGCCGTTGCTGCAACTGCTCCAGCGTCAACTGCTGCGCCTGCACCGGCGACCATGCTCCACATGCCAGCCCGGCCAGGCTGGACAGCAACAGCATCCTGGTCGAGGGGGCGGACGGGAGAAGGGACGCGGTCATCGGTGGACTCCTGTGGGGGGGGACAGGGCACCGATGCTGCGTGCGCGCACCCGGGCAGAGAAATGACTTCCCCCGCGGCGCTTATAGCCATTCTCCATGACCTTCGCCCCGAGGTTGGCCGATCGGGGCCCCGGTAGTGCCGGCCGCTGGCCGGCAACCCCGGAAATGTCGAAGCTGCGAGGCTGCCGGCCAGCGGCCGGCACTACAATCCGGGTTCCGCATTCACCGCAAGACCCCGCCATGACTTCCACCACGAACGCCTCCCCGCTCACCCGGCACTATGCCGATGAACTGGACAGCATCCGCGCGCAGGGGCTGTTCAAGTCCGAACGCATCATCACCAGCCCGCAATCGGCCGAAATCACCCTGGACGACGGCCGCAGCGTGCTGAACTTCTGCGCCAACAACTACCTCGGGCTGGCCGACCACCCGGCGCTGATCCAGGCCGCCAAGGACGCGCTGGACAGCCACGGTTTCGGCATGGCTTCGGTGCGCTTCATCTGCGGCACCCAGGATCTGCACAAGCAACTGGAAGCGCAGATCGCGCACTTCTTCGGCAAGGACGACACCATCCTGTATGCGGCCTGCTTCGACGCCAACGGCGGCCTGTTCGAGCCGCTGCTGGGCGAGAACGACGCCATCATCTCCGACGCGCTCAACCACGCCTCCATCATCGACGGCGTGCGCCTGTGCAAGGCCAAGCGCTTCCGCTACGCCAACTGCGACATGGCCGACCTGGAAGCGCAGTTGCAGGCCGCCGACGCCGCCGGCTGCAGAACCAAGCTGATCACCACCGACGGCGTGTTCTCGATGGACGGCTTCATCGCCCCGCTCGACGAAATCACCGCCGTGGCAAAGAAGTATGGCGCGCTGGTGCACATCGACGAATGCCACGCCACCGGCTTCCTCGGCGCCACCGGCCGCGGCTCGGCCGAGGTCAAGGGCGTGCTGGAGAAGATCGACATCATCACCGGCACCCTCGGCAAGGCGATGGGCGGCGCGCTGGGCGGCTTCACCTGCGCCAGCGCCGAGGTCATCGAGCTGCTGCGCCAGCGCTCGCGTCCCTACCTGTTCTCCAACTCGCTGCCGCCGCACGTGGTGGCCGCCGGCATCAAGGCGTTCGCAATGCTCGACGCCGCCGGCGACCTGCGCGAGAAATTGGCCGAAAACACTGCGTACTTTCGCGAAAAAATGACCGCCGCCGGTTTCGACGTGAAGCCGGGCGTGCACCCGATCAGCCCGGTGATGCTGTACGACGCGCCGCTGGCGCAGAAATTTGCCGAGCGGCTGCTGGAAGAAGGCATCTATGCCATCGGCTTCTTCTTCCCGGTGGTGCCGAAGGGCCAAGCCCGCATCCGCACCCAGATGAGCGCCGCGCACAGCCGCGAACACCTGGATCGCGCCATCGACGCCTTCATCCGCATCGGCAAGGAGTTGGGCGTCATCAAGTGAGGGGAAGTGCCCGGCCCGCAGCCGGGCACCTGCGCCGCGCCATGCAGGCCGATGGCAGGCATGGCGCCACGTCCGGGATTGTCAGCGCTTGCGCTCCTGCTTGCTCTTGGCCGCTGCATCCCGGGCCACGGCCGCCGAAGACGCCGGCGCCCCCTGCGCCACGCGGATGCCGTTGGCCTTCATCCATGCATCGAACTGGTCGGCGCTCATGTTGGCGCCGTCCTGCTGCATCAGGAAGCGGTAATTGCCCAGCGCGTCCTTCTGCGCTACTGGAGTTTCCAGCGTCACCGTGACCGGTTTGGCCGACGTCGCCCGCGTACCGCCCGAGGCGCAACCAGCCAACACCGCAACCGTCGCCAAGCACAGCGACACCCCGGATACGCGAATCACTCCCTGCATGGCACATGCACCTTCGTTCGAATCGAGGACCCAGCCTAATCAGGCATGCAAGGAACTCAAGCCATTTCATTGAATTCATTGAATAAATGCGGACCAACCCGCATTCATCCAGCCAAGGGATGCAGCAATGCCTGCAGCTCCTCGGCATCCAGCTCGCGCCACTGGCCCTTGCCCAGCGTCCCCAATTGCACCGGCCCGATCGCCACCCGCATCAGCCGCAGCACCTCGAACCCCAACACCCGCAACAAGCGCCGGATATGGCGGTTGCGGCCTTCGGCCAGCACCACTTCCAGCCACGCGGTGCGCTCGCCGTGGCGCAGCACCTGTACCGCGTGCGCGGCCAGGTGGTCGCCAGCGTCATCGACCCCCTCGCGCATGCGCGCCAACTGTGCCGCATCAGGCAGGCCATCGACCTGCACCCGGTAGGTCTTCAACGGCCCGGTTGCCGGGTCGATCAACCGTGCCGCCCATTCCGGGTCGTTGCTGAAAAACAGCAAACCCTCGCTGGCCTTGTCCAACCGCCCGGCCGGCGCCAACCACGGCAGGCCGCTGCCATCGAAACAGCGGTACACGGTGTCGCGCCCCTGCTCGTCGCGCACCGTGGTGACCAACCCGCGCGGTTTGTTCAAGGCCACATACCAGCGCCGTGACGACGCCAACGGCACACCATCCACCCGTACCTGCTGGCGGGTCGGGACCACCGGGAACTCCGGGTCGCGAACCACCCGCCCGCCCACGCTCACCCGCCCTTCCTGCACGCGCCGCGCCGCCTCGCTGCGCGAGCACAGCCCGGCCTTGGACAGTACCCGCGCCAAGCCGTGCCGCGCCTCCCCGGCCGCTACCGCCGGGCCCAAAACGCAACGCCCGTCCTGATGACCAGGACGGGCGCGCCTTGAAGGTATTCGGCGGGAAGGCATGTGGCCTTGTGCCGGTTACTTGGCCTCGGGAGCCGGTTGCGCCTCGGCGGCGGGTTCCCGCGCCTTGACCACGCGCACCCCGCGCGCCTTCATCCAGGCATCGAACTCCGCGGCGGTCATGCGCTTGCCGTTCTGGCTCATGTCGAAACGCCACGGGGTGTTGTCGAATTCGGTCTGCGGCTTGTAGGCGGCCGGATCATTGGCGTTGACCGCGGCGGCAGCCGGCACCGCATTGGCGACGTTGTTGCAGCTCTCCACCCGCAGGCGCATCAGCACCAGGTCCAGCGACTGCTCTTCGCCGAAATTCGAACTCAGCACGCCCGACGGCATGCCCAACCGGCCTTGGCGCACATGCAGCTCGGCCGCCACCGGAGCCACCACCGTGGCCGCCAGCGGCGCCGGGATGGCGCTGGCCGAGCAATCGACGGCAGCGTTGGCGACCGGGACGAGAGCCAGTGCGAAGGCACCGGCCAATGCAATACGCAGCATCGGATTTCCATCGAAAGAAGAACGCGGCGAGTGTAGGCAGCCCCCGGTACGCAATCAACCGCGGCATGCGCCCGATTGCACATGGCATCCCGGAGATCCCGCCCATTCCGGGCCGCAGTCACAAAAAACAAGGCCCGGCAATGCCGGGCCTTGTTTTGTTTCAACCGGAGCGTCCGAATTAATTCTGGACGTTCAGCTCGGTGCGGCGGTTCTTGGCGCGGCCTTCCGGATTGTCCGAACCATCTTCATTGGTGTTCGGGGCAATCGGACGGCTCTCGCCGTAACCCACCGGGCCGATCAGGCGCGACGCATCGACGCCATTGCCGGTCAGGTAGTCATACACGGTGGTGGCACGACGCTCGGACAGCTTCTGGTTGTAGGCGTCGGTACCCTTGGAGTCGGTATGACCGGCGACTTCGACACGCAGCTCCGGGTAACGCTTCAGGATCTCGGCTGCTTCGCTCAGGACCGCAACGGCGTCCGGACGCAGGGTAGCCTTGTCGAAGTCGAAGTTGACACCCTTCAGGTCGATCGACACCGGCACCGGGCAACCATCCGGACCGATGATCTGGCCGGCCTGCGAGTTCGGGCACTTGTCGTCGCAGTTGTTGACGCCGTCACCATCGTCGTCCAGATCGGCGCAGCTCGGTGCGACCGGAGCCGGGGCCGGTTCCGGAGCGGCGGCCACCGGGGCCGGCCCCAGCGGGATCACGACACCGATCGAGGCCAGCACGTCACCGAACCAGTCATTGTCGTTGCCGGCCAGGCGCGGGTTCACGCTCTGGTCGTCGAAGTCGGCACGGTAGGCCAGCTCGGCACGCACGGCGACGCGCTTGTCGAAGGTGGTCTGCAGGCCGACACCGACCTTGGCGGCCAGGTTGCCGTCCTCACGCTGCGCCGGGGAATTCGGCGAGAGAATGGCGTATTCCTCTTCGGCCTTCTGGTAGCCCAGACCGAACAGCAGGTACGGGTTCCAGCCACGGCCGTCCTGGATGAAGTGGCGACGCAGGTCCAGCGAGGCGCCGTACTGCGACCAGTTCAGGTTCTGGTTGCTCTCTAAATTCGGGTTCTGGTAGTTCAGCTCGCCGTCCAGCGACCAGTTCGGGCTGATGAACTTGCCCAGGCCGAGGGTGACGAACGGAGCATCGTTGGTACCACGATCATCGTCCTGGAGGTTGAAGCCAGCCGAACCGGTCAGGTACCAACGATCGTCGAATTCCTGAGCCGAGGCAGCCTGGGCAAACACCAGGCCGCCCAGCAGTGCGGCGGTAAGAATCTTCTTGTTCATGAATACAACTCCTTGTTTCGAGGGTGTGAAACCGGGTAATGGCATGGTCCAGCGATTTGGTTCGTCGCGTTCAGAGACGGCCGTTTCCGCACGCCAACGCGATGAACATTATCTGCGGAACTGTGAAGACCGTGTTAACGGCGATATAACAAATGCTGATACGGGCTGACCCCGTCGCGGACGCTCATGCAAGCCCACGCAGCATGACGGGACCACACCGATATCGCCAGACGTGCGCATCGTTGCCCGGCCCTCCGGCCCGGTTGCCGCGCCACCGCCCGAACCTGCTGCGTATGATGCTCCCGTCTTCTTCCAGCAAGGGAACGTCCCCATGAAAGCCGTCGCCCTGACCCGCTATCTGCCCATCGACGATCCGCATTCACTGCAGGATTTCGACCTCCCCGAGCCGCCCGGGCCCCACGGCCGGGACCTGTTGGTCGGCGTGCAGGCGGTATCGGTGAACCCGGTGGACACCAAGCTGCGCCGCTCCGGCAGCGGCGAACAGAACCTGCCGCGCGTGCTCGGCTTCGACGCCGCCGGCACTGTGCTGGCGGTCGGGCCGGAGGTGACGGCATTCGAGATTGGCGACGAGGTCTATTACGCCGGCGACGTCACCCGCACCGGCTGCAACGCGCAGTTGCAACTGGTGGATGAGCGGCTGGCCGGGCGCAAGCCGGCCACGCTGGATTTCGCCGAGGCCGCAGCGCTGCCGCTGACCACCCTCACCGCCTGGGAACTGCTGTTCCAGCGCATGCCCTGCCAACTGGATGGGCACCGCCATGCCGGGCAGATCCTGCTGGTCATCGGCGGCGCCGGCGGCGTCGGTTCGATGGCCATCCAGCTCGGCCGCCATGCCGGCTTCACCGTGGTGGCGACCGCTTCGCGCGAGGAAACCGCGGCATGGTGCCGGCAAATGGGCGCCGCGCACGTGATCGACCACCAGCAGCCCTTGGCCCCGCAATTGCGGGCGCTGGGCATTGTCGAGGTGGATGCGGCCCTGAACCTGGCCGATACCGATGCGTACTGGCAGCAACTGGGCGAACTGCTGGCCCCGCAGGGTCACGTGGGATTGGTCGTCGAGCCACGCGGCGAGTTGCGCATCGGCGACCCCTACAAGGCCAAGTGCATCGGCATCCACTGGGAATTCATGTTCGCCCGCGCCCGCTTCCGTACCGACGACATGATCGAACAGCACCGCATCCTGACCCGCGCGGCCAGCCTGATCGATGCCGGCGTGCTGCGCAGCCCGCTGAACCGGCGGCTGGGGCCGATCAGCGCCGCCAGCCTGCGCGAGGCGCACCGATTGCTGGAATCGGGCCGCAGCATCGGCAAGCTGGCACTGGAAGGCTGGAGCTGAGGAGCAGGAGTGAGAGAACGAAGAGGAGTGAGGAGTGAGGGAAGGCAAAAGCAACCGTCATCTCCGCGCAGGCGGAGGTCGCTCCTGCCTTCCCTCACTCCTCTTCACTCGCTTCTGCCCCCGCGCACTTGCCGCTGACGCGGTTTCACGGCACGCTGGCGCAATCCATACGCAAGCGTATCCACGATGACGCCAGCCACCGACACCGCCTACCCCCACCTGCTCGCCCCGCTGGACCTGGGCTTCACCACGCTGCGCAACCGCGTTCTGATGGGCTCGATGCATACCGGGCTGGAGGACCACGCCCGCGATTTCCCGAAACTGGCCGCCTATTTCGCCGAGCGTGCCGAAGGGGGCGCGGCGCTGCTGGTGACCGGTGGTTTCGCGCCGAACGTGGTCGGCTGGCTGACGCCATTCGGCAGCAAGCTGTCGTGGCCGTGGGAAGTGCGTCGGCACCGGCAAGTCACCGCCGCCGTGCACGAGCATGGCGCGAAGATCTGCCTGCAGTTGCTGCACGCCGGCCGCTACGGCTACCACCCGCTGCAAGTGGCACCGTCGAAGCTGAAGGCGCCGATCAACCCGTTCACCCCGCGCGCCCTCAGCGCGCGAGGCGTGGAGCGGCACATCGCCGACTACGCCCGCGCCGCAAGGCTGGCGCGCGAGGCCGGTTACGACGGCGTCGAAGTGATGGGCTCGGAAGGCTACCTGATCAACGAATTCATCGCCCCGCGCAGCAACCAGCGCAGCGACCAATGGGGTGGCGATGCGGGCAAGCGCATGCGCTTTGCGGTGGAAATCGTGCGCCGCATCCGCGAGGCCTGCGGGCCGGATTTCATCATCATCTACCGGCTTTCGCTGCTGGACCTGGTCGAAGGCGGCAGCGACTGGCAGGAGATCGTGCAGCAGGCCCGCGCCATCGAGGCGGCCGGGGCGACCATCATCAACTCCGGCATCGGCTGGCACGAGTCGCGTGTGCCGACCATCGCCACCTCGGTGCCGCGCGCGGCATTTGCCGGCGTCACCGCCAAGCTCAAGCCGCACGTCGGTATTCCGCTTATTGCCACCAACCGCATCAACATGCCGGAGGTGGCCGAAGGCATCCTCGCCAGCGGCGGCGCGGACATGGTGTCGCTGGCGCGGCCGCTGCTGGCCGACCCGCAGTGGCCGAACAAGGCGCGCGCCGGCAAGGCCGAGGCGATCAACACCTGCATCGCCTGCAACCAGGCCTGCCTGGACCACGTATTCCAGAACAAGCGCGCCAGTTGCCTGGTCAACCCGCGTGCGGCGCACGAGACCGAACTGGTCTACCGCCCGACCACCGCGCCCAAATCCATCGCCGTGGTCGGCGCCGGCCCGGCCGGGCTGGCCTGCGCCACGGTGGCGGCCGAGCGCGGCCACCGGGTGACCCTGTTCGATGCCGCCAGCGAGATAGGTGGCCAGTTCAACGTCGCCAAGCGCATTCCCGGCAAGGAGGAATTCCACGAGACGCTGCGCTACTTCCGCCACAAGCTGGTCGAAACCGGGGTGAAACTGCGGCTGGGCACGGTCGCCGACGCGGAAAACCTGGCCGGCTTCGACGAGGTAGTGATAGCCACCGGCATCGTCCCGCGCAAGGCCGCCTTCCCCGGCGCCGAGCACCCGATGGTGGTCAGCTATCTGGACGTGCTGCTGGGCCGGGTACGGGCCGCCGACAAGGTGGCGATCATCGGTGCCGGTGGCATCGGCTTCGATGTTGGCGAATTCCTCGTTCATGAAGGCGAGTCACCGTCGCTGGACCCGGCCCGCTGGATGGCCGAATGGGGCGTGGACCCGAGCTTCGAAACCCGCGGCTCGCTGGCAAAACCGCAGCCCGAGCGCCCCGCCCGCCAGGTCTGGCTGCTGCAACGCAGCCCCGGCAAGCCCGGCGCGCGGCTGGGCAAGACCACCGGCTGGATCCACCGCGCAACGCTCAAGGCCAAGGGCGTGAAGATGCTGGGTGGGGTCGAGTACCTCGGCGTGGACGATGGCGGCCTGCGCATCCGTGTGGACGGCAGCGAGCAAGTGCTCGACGTCGGCACCGTGGTGGTCTGCGCCGGGCAGGAACCACGCCGCGAACTCGCCGCTGCACTGCATGCGGCCGGCCGCAGCGTACATGTCATCGGCGGTGCCGACGTGGCCGCCGAGCTGGATGCCAAGCGCGCCATCGACCAGGGCAGCCGCCTCGCCGCCGGGCTTTGAAGCGCCTGGCGGTCATCCGGGAGTGTGACGCCGGCCGCAAATCCACCCAGCAATTAACCTGAATGTCAAGAAACTTCATTCAGGACGGGTTTTGGATTGCCCCCCTACCTTGCGCCAACTTTCCGCTCACCCCCCAGTTCAGGTGAGCACGGCGCGGACCTCCTTCGAGTGACTTGGAGGCCGCCCACGGGGCGGCCCCGATGCCACGGCCGCCTCCCCATGACGCCAAGCTGCGGTTGCCAGGCTCCAGGTTCATTCCAGAGCAGGTGCTGCTGCCCATACGGAGCAAGGAGACATCATGAAACTGGCCTGGATACTCTGGCTGTCGCAACTGTTGCCGCAGCCAGCCGCCGATTCGCTGTGCCTGAGCACGACCGTTTACCTGGAAGCCCGCGATCAGACCCTGCGCGGCCAGCAAGCCGTGGCCGAGGTCGCATTGCGCCGTCTCGACAGCGGCCTGTGGGGCGACTCGATGTGCGAGGTGGTCACCGCGCGCAAGCAATTCGCCCCGGCTTTCGTCGCCCCCGGCACCCGTCTGCGCAACAACGATGCCTGGGCCGAAGCGGTGGGCGTGGCCTTTGCCGCCGAGCGCAACTGGGCGTTGCCGACCGGTGAGCGCCAGGAAATCGTACCCGGCGCCAGCCACTTCGCCGCCCACGCCATCGCCAGCCCGAGTTGGCGCAATGCCTACCAGGTGGCGACCATCGGCGGACACACCTTTTACAAGGTGCAATCGCTCAAGCCGCGGCAGTCGTAACGGTCTGTTGCCGCCATGCCGCTGTGCGGCGGCAACCGGCTCTGGGATAGTTCGAGGGCTTCCCACCCAACCCCGGAGTCCCCATGAAGCTGTACAGCAAGCCCGGTGCCTGCTCCACCGCCGACCACATCGCCCTGCAATGGACCGGCCAGCCATTCGAGGTCGAACTGCTGACCGCCGAGCGCATGAAGGCGCCGGAGTTCCTGAAGGTCAACCCGACCGGCTCGGTGCCGGCGCTGGTGGATGGCGATTTCGTGCTGACCCAGAACGCGGCAATCATGGGTTACATCGCCGACAGCTACCCGCAAGCCAGGCTCGCCGGTGACGGCAGCCCGCGCCAACGCGCGGAAGCAGCGCGCTGGCTGAGCTACGTCAATTCCGACCTGCACCCGGCCTTCGTGCCGCTGTTCTCCCCGGCCAAGTTCCTGGCCGACGCCAGCCAGCATGACGCCCTGAAAGCCAGCGCCCGCACCCGCCTGCGCGGCATCTACGAGCAGGCCGAACGGCAACTGGCCGACAAGGATTGGCTGGCCGGCTTCCGCAGCTTCGCCGACCCCTATTTCTACATCACCCTGCGCTGGGCCGGCGCGGTGGGCGTGGACCTGTCGGGGCTGGACAACCTGGCCGCGTTCAAGGCACGGATGGAAGCCGACGCCGGCGTGCAAGCCGTGCTGAAGGCCGAAGGGCTGAGCTAAGCCTTGAAATGACCGAAGGGCTGAGCTAAGCCTTGAAATGAACAGAGCGCTGCCGGCCCCGTGGCCGGTAGTGCTGTTTCCGGCATTTGCCCCGCAACCGTGTGCCGCCGGGCGAACCCGGCACCGGTAGCGCGTTTCAGAACCGCACCGGCGACTCGAACGCCATCGTCTGCCCGCTGCGCGGATGCACGAACGTCAGCGCGCGCGCATGCAGGCACACCCGTGGCGCGGGCGCAGCCCCGTAGAACACATCACCCACGATGGGATGGCCGATGCTGGCCAGATGCAGCCGCAGTTGATGGCTGCGGCCGGTCACCGGCTCCAGCGCCAGCCGCGTGCGCTGCGCACCGGCATCGCGCGCCATGACCTGCCAACGGGTCAATGCCGGTTTGCCCAGTTCGAAATCCACCTTCTGCTTCGGCCGGTTCGGCCAATCGCAGATCAAGGGCAGCGCGATCTCGCCACTCTCGCCTTCAACCAGCCCCTGCACCAATGCCTCGTAGCGCTTGCCGACCCGGCGCTGCTCGAACTGCGCCGACAACGCCGCCTGCATCGGCTTGCCGCGCGCATGCAGCAGCAGCCCGGAGGTGACCTGGTCCAAGCGGTGCACGGTGAGCGCATCCGGGTAACGCGCCTGAAGCCGTGCGACCACGCAATCCCGGTTTTCCTCGGCACGCCCCGGCACCGACAGCAGCCCGGCCGGCTTTTCCGCCAGCAGCAGGTCGTCGTCGATGTAGTGCAGGACGAGGTCGGTATTCATCTGGTCGGGCGGTGGTTGGTGCTGGAGGGTGCCCGGCACTATCCAGAGCAAATCATCCAAAGCAAAACGGGGAAGCCGAAGCTTCCCCGTTCGTCAGCTCGCGGCAGGTGCCGGAAGTTACAGCAGGTCGGCCACGCCGGCGCGCTCTTCTTCCAGCTCACCCAAGGTGATGTCGATGTACTTCTTCGAGAAATCGTCGATCGGCAGGTCCTTGACGATGCTGTACTGGCCGTTCTCGGTGGTCACCGGGAAGCCGAACACCACGCCTTCCGGGATGCCGTAGGAGCCGTCGGACGGCACACCCATCGTCACCCACTTGCCGCCGGTGCCCAGCACCCAGTCATGCACGTGGTCGATGGCGGCGTTGGCAGCCGAGGCAGCCGAGGACAGGCCACGGGCAGCGATGATCGCCGCGCCGCGCTTGCCAACGGTGGGAATGAAGGTGTTGGCGTTCCATTCCTGGTCGTTGATCAGCTCGGCCACCTTGGCGCCGCCGGTGGTGGCGAAGCGGTAGTCCGGGTACATGGTCGGGCTGTGGTTGCCCCATACGGTGAAGTGCTCGAAGCTCTCCACGGTCTTGCCGGTCTTGGCGGCCAACTGGCTCAGCGCGCGGTTGTGGTCCAGGCGCAGCATCGCGGTGAAATTCTTCGGGTTCAGGTCCGGTGCCGACTTCATCGCGATGTAGGCGTTGGTGTTGGCCGGGTTGCCGACCACCAGCACCTTGACGTCGCGCTTGGCGACGGCGTTCAGGGCCTTGCCCTGCACAGTGAAGATCTTGGCGTTTTCCAGCAGCAGGTCCTTGCGCTCCATGCCCGGGCCGCGCGGACGCGCACCGACCAGCAGGGCGACGTCGACATCCTTGAACGCCACCAGCGGGTCGGCGGTGGTCACCACGCCGGCCAGCAACGGGAATGCGCAGTCTTCCAGCTCCATGACCACGCCGGCCAGCGCGGCCTGGGCCTTTTCGTTGTCGATTTCGAGCAGTTGCAGGATGACCGGCTGGTCCTTGCCCAGCATTTCACCGGAAGCGATGCGGAACAGCAGGGCATAACCGATATTGCCGGCAGCGCCGGTCACGGCAACACGAACAGGTGCTTTCATGGGGGTTTCCTCTGTCAAGAAACGAATCGTGGGGGTGCCCCGGGCGTGATGTCACCGGGGCCTTGATCGCAAACGGCCACCTGCTAGGTGGCCGTCGTTGCATGTCAGGCGGCGAGGGTCTTGTTCCACTCGGCAACGCGGTCGGCCTTGGCGGCCAGCACGGCGTCGGTATCACCTTCCAGGGTGATCTTGTTGATCGCATCGCCCTGCTGGATTGCATCAACCACGTCCAGGCCTTCGAGCACCTTGCCGAACACGGTGTGCTTGCCGTCCAGCCAGTCGGTCTTGATGTGGGTGATGAAGAATTGGCTGCCGTTGGTGTTCGGGCCGGCGTTGGCCATCGACAGCACGCCGCGCTCGTGGCGCACGCCGTTGTTGGTCTCGTCCTCGAAACGGTAGCCCGGGCCGCCGCGGCCGGAGCCTTCGGGGCAACCACCCTGGACCATGAAGTCGGCGATCACGCGGTGGAAGCTCAGTCCGTCGTAGAACCCGCGCTTGGCCAGGTTGACGAAGTTGGCCACGGTCAGCGGCGCCTTGTCGGCGAACAGCTCGACCTTGATCAGGCCGCGGGAGGTGTCGAAATTGGCGATCAGGGACATGGGATTCCTCAGGGAGAAAGACGGTTTTGCCAGCCGCATAGGATACACCCGCCCCGAATCCGCCAGCGCCCCGGTCGCCGCGTCCAGCGCCGGCTAGCTGAACTGAATGGGCGCCATCGGGCGTCATCACGGACACTTTCCGCGCAGGCCCCACCTGGCCGTATAATGTTGGACTTCTTTTCCCAATTCACGGCACCTGCTGGCCGTCTTTCGCATGTCCATCGAAAATCTTCGCAACATCGCCATCGTCGCCCACGTCGACCACGGCAAGACCACCCTCGTCGACCAGTTGCTGAAGCAATCTGGCACCCTGTCCGAGCGCACGGTGCTGGCCGAGCGCGTGATGGACAGCAACGACCAGGAAAAGGAACGCGGCATCACCATCCTGGCCAAGAACACCGCCATCCGGTGGAATGGCAACCGCATCAACATCGTCGACACCCCCGGACACGCCGACTTCGGCGGCGAGGTGGAGCGCGTGCTGTCGATGGTCGACTCGGTGCTGATCCTGGTCGATGCGATGGACGGGCCGATGCCGCAGACCCGCTTCGTCACCCAGAAGGCCTTCGCGATGGGCTTCAAGCCCATTGTGGTTGTCAACAAGGTCGACCGCCCCGGCGCGCGCCCGGACTGGGTGATCGACCAGGTGTTCGACCTGTTCGACAAGCTCGGCGCCACCAACGAACAGTTGGATTTCCCGATCGTCTACGCCTCCGGCCTGAACGGCTATGCGGGCCTGGAAGACACCGTGCGCGACGGCGACATGACCCCGCTGTACGAAGCGATCATGCAGTACGTGCCAGCACCGGAGGTCGAGACCGAAGGCCCGTTCCAGATGCGCATCAGCCAGTTGGACTACAACAACTTCGTCGGCGTGATCGGCATCGGCCGCATCCAGCGCGGCAAGGTCAAGAAGAACCAGCCGGTGGTCGTGATCGACCGCGAAGGCAAGAAGCGCCAGGGCAAGGTGCTGCAGGTGCTGGGCTTCATGGGCCTGGAGCGGATCGAGGTCGAGGAAGCGCAAGCCGGCGACATCGTCGCCATCTCCGGCATCTCCGAGCTGACCATCTCCGACACCGTCTGCGCGCTGGACACCCCCGAGGCGCTGCCGGCGCTGACCGTGGATGAGCCGACCATCTCGATGACCTTCCAGGTCAACAACTCGCCGTTTGCCGGCAGCAAGGACCTGTCCGGCGGCAAGTTCCTGACCAGCCGCCAGCTCAAGGAGCGGCTGGAGCGCGAGACCGTGCACAACGTCGCGCTGAAGGTCGAGCAGTTGGAAGACGCCGACAAGTTCTTGGTTTCCGGCCGTGGCGAACTGCACCTGTCGGTGCTGATCGAAACCATGCGTCGTGAAGGCTACGAACTGGCCGTGTCGCGCCCGGAAGTGATCATCAAGGAGATCGACGGCCAGATGATGGAGCCGATCGAGCAGTTGGTGGTGGACATCGAGGAGCAGCACCAGGGTGGTGTGATGGAAAAGCTCGGCACCCGCAAGGCGCAGCTCAAGAACATGGAATCGGACGGCAAGGGCCGCGTGCGCCTGGACTTCGAGATCCCGGCGCGCGGCTTGATCGGCTTCCAGAACGAGTTCAAGACCCTGACCTCCGGTTCCGGCCTGCTGTTCCACGTGTTCGACCGCTACGGGCCGAAGGAGCAAGGCGCCATCGCCAAGCGCCTGAACGGGGTGATGATCGCCAATGCCCCCGGTGCCACCCCGGCCTATTCGCTGGGGCCGCTGCAGGAACGCGGCAAGCTGTTCGCCGCCGAAGGCGACAACGTCTACGAAGGCCAGTTGATCGGCATCCACTCCAAGGACAACGACCTGACCGTCAACGCCATCAAGACCAAGCCGCTGACCAACATGCGCGCCTCGGGCAAGGACGACGCGATCCAGCTGACCCCGGCGATCAAGTTCTCGCTGGAACAGGCGCTGGACTTCATCGACGACGACGAGCTGGTGGAGATCACCCCGAAGGAAATCCGCCTGCGCAAGAAGCACCTGACCGAGAACGAGCGCAAGCGCGCCTCGCGCGCCGGCTGACCGCCTTGCAGCAACGCCAGCCCTACGACCCGGATCGCCATGCGCATCCGGGCCTGGCCGCCATCGCCCTGCTCGAAGCGGGCAAGGCGATGCTGGCGTTCCTCGCCGCCGCGGGCCTGGAGATCTCCGGGCCCGCGCCGTTGCGCAACATCGTCAACGCGCTGGTCCGCCGCGTCGGCGCGGACCCCGAGCACGGCTCGTTCTCCAACCTGCTGGACCTGATCACGCCGGACACCGTGCACGTCGGCGTCATCGCGCTGGTCGCCTACGGCCTGCTGCGCGCGGTGGAAGCCTGGGGCCTGTGGCGCGCCAAGGCCTGGGCCTCGTGGCTGGGCTGCATCTCCGCCGCGCTGTACCTGCCGCTGGACGTCTACGCCATCGCCAGGCACCCCGGCTGGGCCTCGTGGCTGCTGCTGGCGGTCAACGTGCTGGTGGTCTGGGTGCTGGCCCGCGACATCGGCAAGCGCCGCCCGCCGCGCAAGGCCTGACGCCGTTGCCAAGGGCAACGCGGGGCAATAGCCTGCGCGGATGCGCCCATTCCCGATACGCCCCAGTTTCCTGCTGCCACTACTGTTGGTGTTGGCCCTGTGCTGCGCCTGCCAGCGCCCCGCCATTCAATCGACCGAGGCCCCCTTCCCCTATCAGGAAGCCGACATCGCCGGGCTGCAGGCACGCATGGCCGCCGGCGAACTGGACAGCGTCACCCTCACCGACGCCTACCTGCGCCGCATCGCCGAGCTGGACCGCAGCGGCCCCACCTTGCGCGCGGTGACCGAACTCAACCCCGCCGCACGCCGCGAGGCCGCCGAGCGCGACGCCGAACGCCGCGCCGGCCACGTGCGTGGGCCGCTGCACGGCATGCCGGTGCTGCTCAAGGACAACATTGCCGCCACGCCCATGCACAACACCGCCGGCTCGCTGGCATTGAAGGGCTTTCGCCCCGGCCGCGACGCCTTCCTCGTACAACGCCTGCGCCAGGCCGGCGCGGTGATCCTCGGTAAAACCAACTTGAGCGAATGGGCCAATTTCCGTTCGACCAACGCCAACTCCGGCTGGAGCGCGGTCGGCGGGCAGACCCGCAACCCGTATGCGCTGGAGCGTAATCCCTGCGGCTCCAGTTCGGGCAGCGCGGTGGCGGTGGCCGCCAACTTCGCGGTGGTGGCCATCGGTACCGAAACCGATGGCAGCATCACCTGCCCGGCGGCGGTCAACGGTATTGTCGGACTCAAGCCCACCGTCGGGCTGGTCAGTCGCGACGGCATCATCCCCATCTCCTTCAGCCAAGACAGCGCCGGGCCGATGACCCGCAGCGTCGCCGACGCCGCCCTGCTGCTGGCCGCCATCGCCGGCCGTGACGAGGCCGACCCGGCCACCGCGGCAATGCCCGGCCGCGCCGTCTACGACTACAGCACCCGCCTGCGCAGCGACGCCCTGCGCGGTGCACGCATCGGCCTGCTGCGCAGCCCGCTGGCCGAACGCCCGGAGATCAAGCCGGTGATTGCCCAGGCCATCGCGACACTGCGCGAGGCCGGTGCCATCGTGATCGAAACCGAGCTGCCAACCGCAGGCCAATGGGAACCGGACGAACTGACCGTGCTGCTGCACGAATTCAAGGCCGGCCTACCCCGCCACCTGCAGCAATGGCAGGCGCCAGTGACGACGCTGGCCGGGCTGATCGCCTTCAACCGCGAGCACGCCGCGCAGGAAATGCCATTCTTCGGCCAGGAGTTGTTCGAACAGGCCGAAGCCAGCGGCGAACTGAACGACCCGGTCTACATCAGCGCCCGCAACAACGCGCGGCGCCTGGCCGGCCCGGAAGGCATCGACGCCGCGCTGCGCGCCGACCAACTGGATGCATTGATCGCACCGACCACCGGGGTGGCCTGGCGCACTACGCCCGGCGAAGGCGACGACTACCCCGGTGGCAGCTACGGCGCGGCCGCCGTGGCCGGCTACCCGAGCCTGAGCGTGCCGATGGGCCACGCCGACGGCCTGCCGCTGGGGCTGCTGTTCATGGGTACCGCATGGAGCGAACCGCGGCTGCTGGAACTGGGCTACGCCTACGAGCAACTCACCCGTGCGCGCAGGCCGCCGGCGTTCGTCAGCGGCAAACCGAATCCGTAGGCGCACCTTGCTGCGCGATTGCGATTGGGAGCTTCATCGCGCAGCAAGCTGCTCCTACGCCTCTTGCTTGCGCACGATCGCCATCGCGATTTCCAGCGACTGCTCGTAGTTCAAGCGCGGATCGACGCTGGAGCGGTAAGCGCGCTCCAGGTCGCGCTCGGTCAACTCGCGCGCACCGCCGGTGCATTCGGTGACGTCCTCGCCGGTCAGCTCCAGATGCACCCCGCCCAGCCGCGTACCGGCGGCGGCGTGCAGGTCGAAGGACAACTCCACTTCGCGGCGGATGTTGTCGAAACGGCGGGTCTTGTAGCCGTTGCTGGTGCTCTCGGTATTGCCATGCATCGCATCGCACACCCACAGCACGCGGCGGCCGTCGCGCTTCACTGCATCCAGCAACGGCGGCAACTTGTCGGCGATCTGCGCCGCGCCCATGCGGTGGATGAAACTCAACCGCCCCGGCTCGTCGTCCGGGTTCAACACGTCGATCAAGCCCAGCAGTTGGTCCGGCTGCACCGACGGCCCCACCTTGATCGCGATTGGGTTGCGGATACCACGGAAGTACTCGACGTGCGCGCCATCCAGCGCAGCGGTGCGCATGCCGATCCACGGGTAATGCGTGCTCAGGTTGAACCAGCCCGGCTGGCGCGGTACCTGCCGGGTCAAGGCCTGTTCGTAGGGCAGCAGCAAGGCCTCGTGCGAGGTGTAGAAATCGACCCGGTTGAGGTTGTGCACCTGCGACCCGGACAGGGTTTCCATGAAGCGCACCGCATCACCGATGGAGCCGACCATCTTCTGGTACTCGGCAGCCAGCGGCGAGCAGCCCATCCAGCTCAGGTTCCAGTATTCGGGGTGGTGCAGGTCGGCAAAGCCGCCGTCGATCAACGCACGCACGAAATTCATCGTCAGCGCCGAACGCGAATGCGCGGAGATCATCCGTTGCGGGTCGGGCGTGCGCGCGGCGGCGGTGAATTCCGGTGCATTGATGACGTCGCCACGGTAGCTGGGCAGCGTCTGCCCGTCGCGGGTCTCGGTATCGAGCGAACGCGGCTTGGCGTACTGGCCGGCAAAACGGCCAACACGGATCACCGGCTTGCGCAGCCCGTGCACCAGCACCAGGCTCATCTGCAGCAGCACCTTGAGCCGGTTGGAAATCGTGGCCGATTCGCAATCGGCGAAGTTCTCCGCGCAATCCCCCCCTTGCAGCAGGAAGCGCTCTCCCTCCTGCGCTTCAGCCAGTTGCCGCTTGAGCGCGAGAATTTCCCACGAGGTCACCAGTGGCGGCAACTGCCGCAGTTGCCCCAGCACCTCTTCCAGTGCCTGCAGGTCTGGATAGGTCGGCATCTGCAACGCTGGCTTGCCGCGCCAACTCTCCGGCATCCAGTTGCGGGTGACGGAAGGCGCGGACAGAAAAGCATTCATTGTGGATACCGTTGCAATACGAAAAACGAGAGATCAGAACAGGCGCGACTTGCGTTTGCGCAGGCCGGCATGCAGCGCCAGTGCGCCGAGCAACACGAACCAGACCAGACTCCACATCGGCATGCTCAAGCCGAGAAAGGTCCAGTCGATGGTGCCGCAGTCGGCGGTACCGGTCAGCACGGTGCGGAACACCTCGAACGGCCCCATCGTCTCGCTCAGGAAGCTCAGCGGCGGCCCGCAACTGCTGCCCAGTTCCTTCGGCAGCAACTGCACGTAGACGTGGCGCCCGGCGATGCCCATGCCCACCGCGGCGGCGATGAAGATCAACAGCCCGTAGGTGGCACGTCCACCACGTGTGGCCGGCCCGTGTAGCGCAGCGAGCAGGAACAGCAAGCCCAGCGCGGCAAAGGCGATGCGCTGGAAAATGCACAGCGGGCACGGTTCCAGCCCCATCTTCAACTGCATCCAGATCGCAAACGCAAGCAAGCCCGCACACACCAGGAAACCCAGCAGGCACTGCGCGCGGAAACTCCAGCGCAAGGGATTCATCGCGTCACTCCGGTTCGACAAGCACGCAAGAATATCAGGCCGGCGCGGCAGCGTTCATGGCAAACCGGCATGAACGCAAAAAGCCCGGCCGGGGCCGGGCTTTCCGCATGTTCGTCGCAGGACGAAGGGCGCGATTACTCAGCCACTTCCTCGGCCACGGCAGCCGGGCGATCAACCAGCTCGACGTAGGCCATCGGCGCATTGTCGCCGGCACGGAAGCCGCACTTCAGCAGGCGCAGGTAGCCGCCCGGACGGGTGGCATAGCGCGGGCCGAGGATGGTGAACAGGTTGCCGACGGCTTCCTTGTCACGCAGGCGGGCAAATGCCAGGCGGCGGTTGGCGACCGAATCGACCTTGGCCAGGGTGATCAGCGGCTCGGCGACGCGGCGCAGTTCCTTGGCCTTGGGCAGGGTAGTCTTGATCAGCTCGTGCTTGAACAGCGAGGCAGCCATGTTCTTGAACATCGCTTCGCGGTGGGCACTGGTGCGGTTGAACTTGCGGCCGGATTTCTGGTGGCGCATGGGTAGGTTCCTTGGTCAATGAATGATGGGGCGTTGTACTTCGCTGTCGCCATCCCGGCGTTGTTTGCGGACTGCGGTTGGTCCTTGGCCATCCCTCCTGGACGACCAGCCCGCGGACGTGTCGTCCGTCGTGGCGGCGAAGCCCGAAGGCTTCATTGCGAAGGCTCCACCGTTACCGGTGGAGCCTTGCGCGGTGCTACTTCAAGCGGCTATCAGCCGAGCATGCCGTGGGCTGCAACACCGGCCGGCGGCCAGTTTTCCAGCTTCATGCCGAGCGACAGGCCACGCTGGGCCAGCACTTCCTTGATCTCGGTGAGCGACTTCTTGCCCAGGTTCGGGGTCTTGAGCAACTCCACTTCGGTCTTCTGGATCAGATCGCCGATGTAGTAGATGCTCTCGGCCTTCAGGCAGTTGGCCGAACGCACGGTCAGCTCCAGGTCGTCGATCGGGCGCAGCAGCACCGGGTCGACGCCAGGGTTGGCCGGCTTGGCCGCACCGCGGTCACGGTGGGTGAAATCGCCGAACACCGACAACTGGTCGCTGAGGATGTCGGCGGCGGTGCGCACGGCTTCCTCGGCGTCGATGGTGCCGTTGGTCTCGATGTCGATGACCAGCTTGTCCAGATCGGTGCGCTGTTCAACACGCGCCGCTTCCACCGCGTAGGCAACGCGGCGCACCGGCGAGAACGAGGCGTCCAGCACCAGGCGGCCGATGGCACGCGACTCTTCGTCGGGGCGACGACGCGAAGCCGCCGGCTGGTAGCCGAAGCCGCGCTCGACCTTCAGGCGCATGTTGATCGAGGCGTCCTTGGTGAGGTGGCAGATCACCTGCTCGCCATTGACCACTTCGACGTTGTGATCGACCTTGATGTCGGCCGCGGTGACCACGCCCGGACCCTGCTTGGACAGGGACACGGTGGCGCTTTCACCGGAATGCATGCGAATGGCCACATCCTTCAGGTTGAGCAGGACTTCCAGCACGTCCTCCTGCATCCCTTCCAGCGTGGTGTACTCATGCAGCACGCCGTCGATCTCGACTTCGGTGATGGCGAAGCCCGGGATGGACGACAGCAGCACGCGACGCAGGGCGTTGCCCAGCGTATGCCCATACCCCCGTTCCAAGGGCTCGATGACGACCTTGGCGCGGGTATCGGTAAGGCGTTCGATCTGCGGGCCGCGAGGACGCAGAACCTGATTTGCGGTAACCGTCATGTGGCGGGTTCTCCTAGTGAACTCCCGGCCGTCGCCGGAAGTTCTCCAATGTGAATTACTTCGAGTACAGCTCGACGATCAGCGCTTCGTTGATGTCCGCCGGCAGGTCGGCGCGATCCGGCACGGCCTTGAACACGCCGCTGAACTTCTTCGAATCGACTTCGACCCAGGACGGGCTGAGATCGTGCTGTTCGGCCACGGTCAGGGCTTCCTGCACGCGCAGCTGCTTCTGGGCCTTTTCGGACAGGGCGATCGCATCGCCGGCCTTGATCTGGTACGAGGCCAGGTTGACCGACTTGCCATTGACCGTGACGCCACGGTGCGAGACCAACTGGCGCGCGGCCGGGCGGGTCACGGCGAAGCCCATGCGGTAGACGACGTTGTCCAGGCGGGTTTCCAGCAACTGCAGCAGGTTCTCGCCGGTGTTGCCCTTCTTGGTCGAGGCCTTCTTGTAGTAGTTGCGGAACTGACGCTCCAGCAGACCGTAGATACGCTTGACCTTCTGCTTTTCACGCAGCTGGGTGGCGTAGTCGGACAGCTTGCCCTTGCGGGCGGTCGCGCCGTGCTGGCCGGGCTTCTGCTCCAGCTTGCACTTGGAATCCAGCGCGCGGGCCGGCGACTTCAGCGACAGGTCGGCGCCTTCGCGACGGGCGAGTTTGCAGGTAGGACCGATATAACGAGCCATTTCTTATCGCTCCCTTAGACGCGACGCTTCTTCGGCGGACGGCACCCGTTGTGCGGGATGGGCGTCACGTCGATGATGTTGGTGATCTTGTAGCCGACGTTGTTCAGCGAACGCACGGCCGACTCACGGCCCGGACCCGGGCCCTTGATGCGGACTTCCAGCGACTTCACGCCGTAATCCAGCGCAGCCTTGCCGGCCTTCTCGGCGGCGACCTGCGCGGCGAACGGGGTGGACTTGCGCGAACCGCGGAAGCCGGCACCACCGGAAGTCGCCCAGGACAGTGCATTGCCCTGGCGGTCGGTGATGGTCACGATGGTGTTGTTGAAAGAAGCGTGGACGTGGGCGACGCCGTCGGTGATGACGCGCTTGATCTTCTTCTTGGTCTTGGTAGCAGCGGGCTTGGCCATTTTCTAGGGTCCCTTACTTCTTCAGAGCCTTGCGCGGGCCCTTGCGGGTACGTGCATTGGTCTTGGTGCGCTGGCCGCGCAGCGGCAGGCCGCGACGGTGACGCAGGCCGCGGTAGCAACCCAGGTCCATCAGGCGCTTGATGGCGATGCCGATTTCGCGACGCAGGTCGCCTTCGACGATGTACTTGCCGATCTCGGCACGCAGACGATCGATTTCCGGCTCCGACAGATCGCGGATCTTGGTAGTCGAAGTCACGCCTGCGTCATCGCAGACCTTCTTCGAACGGGTACGGCCGATGCCGTAAATGCTTTGCAACCCGACCCAGACATGTTTCTGGGCTGGCAGGTTGACGCCTGCAATACGCGCCATGACGCGGTTCTCCAGCTGAGTGATGGCCGAACGCGCACCGCGTGGCGCGCAATTCCGGCAGGATGGATCAAAAAGTGAACTGTTGATTCTAGCAAGGCCTCGGTTCATCTGTAAGTCCGTGGAACACTAGGCTCCAGGGACCCGGCATGGGGAGTGTGCCCATGCTCCGGCGCCGGATGTGCCTGGCGAGGAAACCCCCGCCGCCCGCGCTACTCCCGCGCAGGACCGCCACATCGCACCCCCGCCCGAGACCGCTGCAGGGACCGCCCTTTCGTTTTTTTGAAGGCCCGCCCCGGGAACCGGTACGGCGGGCTTCACGCGCATCAAGCGCGGTAGTATAACCGGAAATCAGCCGCGCGCAAAACCGCCGCGGTTGCCACCCTTCAAATTCGCCTTCTTCAACAGGCTCTCGTACTGGTGCGACATCAGGTGCGACTGGATCTGCGCGATGAAATCCATCACCACCACCACCACGATCAGCAGCGAGGTGCCGCCGAAATAGAACGAGGCATTGAGCTCGGTACGCATGATCTCGGGCAGCAGGCAGACGATCACCACGTACAGCGCACCAGCCGCGGTCAAGCGGGTCAGCACGGCATCGACGTAATCGGCGGTGGCCTTGCCCGGGCGGATGCCGGGAATCAATGCGCCGGACTTTTTCAGGTTGTCGGCCGTTTCCTGCGAGTTGAACACCAGCGCGGTATAGAAGAACGAGAAACCGATGATCAGCGCAGCGAACACGATCATGTGCAGCGGCTCGCCCGGACCCAGCGCATTGGATGCCTTCTGCAGCCAGGTGGCCGAAGTGGCTTGGCCCGACCACTGCGCCAGCGTCGCCGGGAAAGCGAGGATGCTGGACGCGAAGATCGCCGGGATCACGCCGGACATGTTGAGCTTCAGCGGCAGGAACGAAGCCTGGTTCATGTAGGCATTACGGCCACCTTGGCGGCGCGCATAATTCACCGTGATCCGGCGTTGCCCGCTCTCGACGAACACCACGAACCAGGTGAAGCCCAGCACTACGATCAGGATCAGCAGCAGCGAGATGAAGCTCATGTTGCCGTTGCTGTAGGCCTCCAGCGTCTGGATCACCGCCGCCGGCAGACCGGCGACGATGCCGGCGAAGATGATCAGCGACACGCCGTTGCCGATGCCTCGCTCGGTGACCTGCTCACCCAGCCACATCAGGAACATGGTGCCGGCGGTCAGTGCGACCACGGCGGTCAGCACGAAGCCCAGGCCCGGTGCATAGACGACCGGAGCGCCGCCTGGCGATACCTGGTTCTGCAGTGCCAGCGCAATGCTGCCACCCTGCACGATGGCCAGCAGCACCGCGCCGATGCGCGAATACTGGGTGACCTTGCGCCGGCCCGACTCGCCTTCCTTCTGCATCGCCTTCAATGCCGGGAACACGTGCACGGCCAACTGCATCACGATCGACGCCGAGATGTACGGCATCACGTTCAACGCGAAAATGCTGAAACGGTGCAGGGCGCCGCCCGAGAACATGTTGAACATGTCCACGATACCGCCGCCCTGCGCCTTCATCAGCGAAAGCATGGCATCGGGATTGACGCCCGGCACCGGCACGTAGCAGCCGATGCGATAGACGAGCAATGCCCCGACGACGAACAGAAGACGCTGGCGAAGTTCCGTGAACTTGCCCATCCCGCCCGCGAGGTTACCGATGCCAGCTTGCGCCATGTTCCCGTTACTCCTGCACGCTGCCGCCGGCAGCTTCGATCGCGGCCTTGGCACCGGCCGTGGCAGCCACGCCCTTCAGGGTGAACGCCTTGGTCAGTTCGCCCTTGAGGACGACCTTGGCCTTCTTGGCGGTCGACGGGACCAGCTTCGCAGCGCGCAGCACGGCGAAATCGATCTCGCCGGCTTCCAGGCGATCCAGGTGGTAGGACAGCACTTCAGCGGTGTCCTTGGCCATCTTGGAATGGAAGCCGATCTTCGGCAGGCGGCGCTGCATCGGGGTCTGGCCGCCTTCGAAGCCGGCCTTGATCTTGCCGCCACCCTTGCGGGCGAACGAACCCTTGTGGCCGCGGCCGGCAGTCTTGCCCAGGCCCGAGCCGATACCGCGACCGACGCGGGTACGCTCGGTACGGGCGCCCGGTGCCGGGCTGAGTTCATTGAGACGCATAGTCATGATCGATTACTCCTCAATCTTGACGAGGTAGTGAACCGTGTTGATCAGACCACGCACTTGCGGGCTGTCCTTCAGTTCACGCACATCGTTGATCTTGTTCAGGCCCAGCGCACGCACCGACAAGCGGTGACGCGCCTGGGTTCCACGCAGGCCACGCACCAGGCGCACCTTGACGGTCTTGTTGGACGCATCAGCCATGATTGAGTTCCTCGACCTTCTTGCCGCGCTTGGCCGCGATGCGGGCCGGCGACTGCATGCCAGCCAGACCCTTGACGGTGGCACGCACGAGGTTGATGGGGTTGCGCGAACCGGTGGCCTTGGCCAGCACGTCCTTCACGCCAACGGCTTCCAGCACTGCGCGCATGGCACCACCGGCGATCACGCCAGTACCTTCCGAGGCCGGCTGCATGAACACGCGGGCTGCGCCGTGGCCGTCCTTGACGGTGTGCCACAAGGTGCCGTTGTGCAGGTCAACGCTGACCTGATTCTTGCGCGCCTGCTCCATCGACTTCTGGATGGCAACCGGCACTTCGCGCGCCTTGCCATAACCGAAACCGACCTTGCCCTCGCCGTCGCCGACCACGGTCAGCGCAGTGAAGGTGAACTGGCGGCCGCCCTTGACGGTCTTGCTGACGCGGTTGACGGCGACCAGCTTCTCGATCATGCCATCGTCGACTTTCTCTTCGCGGTTGCGGTCGCGATCGCGACCCCGCGACTGACGTTCTTCTGCCATGTTGATTCCTTGATTGATTGGGTATGTACGGCTCGGAGCCGCTTATGGTTGTGGAATGAAACCGTGGGTCACCAGCGGCTGCAGAAGAACCGCTGATGCCCGGCACAGCCCGTGCCGGCAGGTCAGGAAGGAGCACTCGGCTCCTTCCCGGCATTACTCAGAACTGCAGGCCGCCTTCACGCGCGGCATCGGCCAGCGCCTTGATGCGGCCGTGGTAGCGGTAGCCCGAGCGGTCGAAAGCGACCTTCTCGATACCGGCAGCCTTGGCGCGCTCGGCGATGATCTTGCCGACCTTGACCGCGGCGTCACAGTTCTTGCCGTTCTTCAAGCCTTCCTTGACCTCGGCCTGAGCGGTATTGGCCGAAGCCAGCACCTTGGAGCCGTCGGCGGTGAAGACCTGTGCGTACAGGTGCTGACCGGTACGCAGCACCGACAGGCGCGGCACGCCCAGGGTACGGATGTGCGAACGGGTCGACTTGGCGCGACGCAGGCGAGCGATGTTCTTGTTCATGTTCTTTATCCTCGAAAGCTGAAGGTTGTGCTTTTCCCGAAGAGTCCGCACAGGGATGTGCGGGCTCTTGCAAAGGACTCGCGTTATGCCTTCTTGGCTTCCTTGCGAATGATGTTCTCACCGGCGTACTTCACACCCTTGCCCTTGTAGGGCTCCGGCGGACGGAAACCGCGGATCTTGGCAGCGACTTCGCCAACCACCTGCTTGTCGGCGCCCTGCACGACGATTTCCGTCTGCGTCGGCGTGGACAGGGTGATGCCTTCCGGCGCCACGAACACGACAGGGTGCGAGAAACCCAGCGACAGGTTCAGGTCCTTGCCCTGCATGGCGGCGCGGTAACCCACGCCCACCAGCTCCAGCTTCTTCTCGAAGCCTTCGGACACGCCCTTGACCATGTTGGCCAGGATCGCGCGGACGGTACCGGCCAACGCATCGAAGGAGACATCCTTCGGGTTCAGCGTGGCAACGCCGTTGTCGAGGGTGATTTCAACGCCGGCGGTCTTGTTCAGCGACAGGCTGCCTTTCGGGCCCTTCACGCTGACGCATTCCGGCTGGATGTTCAGTTCAACGCCCTTGGGCAGGTTGACCGGCTTCTTGGCTACGCGGGACATGTTCTACTCCTTCTCGCTTAGGCCACGAAGCACAGGACTTCACCGCCGACGCCCTGCTGGCGCGCCTGCGCATCAGTCATGATGCCCTTGGAGGTTGAAATGATGGCAATGCCCAGGCCGTTGAGGACCTTCGGCAGCTCGCTCTTGCCGCGATACTGGCGCAGACCCGAACGCGAGAAGCGCTTCAGGGTCGCGATGACCGGCTTGCCTTCGAAATACTTCAGGACGATTTCGAGCTCGGCCTTGTTGTTTTCCAGCGGGTTGACGCGCAGGTCGGCGATGTAACCCTCGTCCTTCAGGACCTGGGCGATCGCAACCTTGATCTTGGAGGACGGCGCCTTCACCGTCGGCTTGCCAACCGCGGCCGCATTCTTGATGCGGACCAGCAGGTCGGCGATGGGATCAGTCATGCTCATGTAAATACCTTTGAGTGCACCGATATCCGCTTTCGCGAAAATCTCGTGTTTTCCCGGGAGGGGCCGGGGCCCTTTGCCGCATCACCTGCACTTTCGGGCAGGCAAGGAGCGGAATTGTACAACAAAGAGTCCGACTTGCGTCGGACTCTTTGTGTTGCCTTCAGGTTGCCCCTCCGGCATTCCGGGCAGGCCCGCGAAGGCCTGCCACGGAAGTCTTACCAACTGGCCTTACGCAGGCCCGGCACGTCGCCACGCATGGTGGCTTCGCGCAGCTTGTTGCGGCCGAGGCCGAACTTGCTGTACACGCCACGCGGGCGGCCCGACAGTTCGCAACGGGTGCGGTGACGGCTTGGCGACGAATCGCGCGGCAGCTTGGACAGCTTGGTCGCGGCCTCGATCTTCTCTTCGTAGCTCGCGTCCTGCGAGGACACGATCTTCTTCAGAGCTGCACGCTTGTCGGCGAACTTCAGTGCCAGCTTCTTCCGCTTGATGTCGCGGTTGACCATGGAGGTCTTTGCCATTTCGGTTTCCTCGACGAATCAGTTACGGAACGGGAACTTGAACGCTGCCAGCAGCGCCTTCGCTTCCGCATCGGTCTTGGCGGTGGTGGTGATGGCGATATCCATGCCGCGGATCGCATCGACGGCGTCGAAATCGATTTCCGGGAAGATGATCTGTTCCTTCACACCCATGTTGAAGTTGCCGCGGCCGTCGAACGAACGCCCCGACACGCCGCGGAAGTCACGCACGCGCGGCAGCGAGATGTTGATCAGGCGATCCAGGAATTCGAACATGGTGTTGCGGCGCAAGGTGACCTTGCAACCGATCGGCCAGCCATCACGGATCTTGAACGAAGCCACCGAGACGCGCGACTTGGTGACCACCGGCTTCTGGCCGGTGATCTTGGTCATGTCGGCGACAGCGTTTTCCAGCACCTTCTTGTTGGTCGCAGCTTCGCCGACGCCCATGTTCAAGGTGACCTTGACCAGCTTCGGCACTTCCATCGGATTGGTGTAGCCGAACTGCTTCATCAGCACCGGCACCACTTCTTCCTTGTAGATTTTTTCGAGACGGGAAGTCATCAGCTCATTCCTCAGGCGTCAAGCGCCTCACCGCTGGAGCGGAACACACGCAGTTTGCGTCCATCCTCCAGCACCTTGAAGCCAACGCGCTCGCCCTTGCCCGAAGCCGGGTTCAGCACATTCACGTTGGAGATATGGATCGACGCTTCACGCTCGACCACGCCGCCGGCGACACCCGCCTGCGGGTTCGGCTTGGTGTGCCGCTTGACGATGTTCACGTTGGCGACGACCACACGGTCGCCGTCGACGCGGACGACTTCGCCCTGCTTGCCCTTGTCCTTGCCGGTGTTGACGACGACCTGGTCGCCCTTCTTGATACGGTTAGCCATGATTATCTCCTGGCGCTCACAGAACTTCGGGAGCGAGCGAGACGATCTTCATGAACTTCTCGGAACGAAGTTCACGGGTCACCGGCCCGAAGATGCGGGTGCCGATCGGCTCTTGCTTGTTGTTGAGCAGGACCGCGGCGTTGCCGTCGAAACGGATCAGCGAGCCGTCGGCGCGACGCACACCCTTGCGGGTACGCACCACGACGGCGTCATACACTTCACCCTTCTTGACCTTGCCGCGCGGGATCGCGTCCTTCACGGTGACCTTGATGATGTCACCGATGTGCGCATAACGGCGCTTGGAACCACCCAGCACCTTGATGCACATCAGTTCCTTGGCACCGGAGTTGTCCGCGGCGTCAAGGTAGCTCTGCATCTGGATCATGATTCAGATCTCCTTATTCGGCCGCACGGGTGACGACTTCCACCACCCGCCAGTTCTTGGTCTTGGACAGCGGAGCAATCTCGGTCACGCGCACGACGTCGCCTTCGTTGCAGGCGTTGTCGGCGTCGTGTGCGTGCAGCTTGGTCGAGCGCTTGATGTACTTGCCGTACAGGGCGTGCTTGACCTGGCGCTCCACCAACACGGTGACCGTCTTGTCCATCTTGTTGCTGACGACACGGCCAACGACCGTGCGCAGCGTCTTGTTTTCGATATTTTCGCTCATCGCAGCCATCCTTACTTCGTGCTGCCGATCAGGTACTTGACGCGAGCAATCTCGCGACGTACCCGGCGGGTTTCATGGGTCTTCGGCAGCTGCCCGGTGGCGGCCTGCATGCGCAGCGAGAACTGCTCCTTGCGCAGGTCACCGAGGTGGGCCTTGAGTTCGTCAGCCGACTTCTCGCGGAGTTTCTTGATGTCCATCAGCGCACCGTCCGGGTCACGAAAGTGGTGGTGACCGAGAGCTTGGCGGAGGCCAGGCGGAACGCCTCGCGTGCCACTTCCTCGGAGACACCCTCGATTTCATAGATCATGCGGCCGGGCTGGATCTGTGCGACCCAGTATTCCACGCCACCCTTACCGGCACCCATTCGGACTTCGATGGGCTTCTTGGTGATGGGCTTGTCGGGGAACACGCGGATCCACATCTTGCCGCCGCGCTTGACGTAGCGGCTGATCGAGCGGCGAGCCGCTTCGATCTGGCGCGCGGTCAGTTGGCCGTGGGCGGTTGCCTTCAGGCCGTACTCACCGAAGCTGACGGCATTGGCGCTCCAGCTCAGGCCGTCGTTGCGGCCCTTGAACATCTTGCGGTACTTGGTTCGCTTGGGTTGCAACATTGCCGTTACCTCGCTTCACGAGCCGGGCGCGACGGACGGTCGCCACGGTCGCCACGATCATTGCGATCGTTGCGCGGGCTGTCGTCCTGCTTTTCCTGGCCAACCTGGGAGAAATCGAAGATCTCGCCCTTGTAGATCCAAACCTTGATGCCGATGATGCCGTAGGTGGTGCTGGCTTCAGCGAAACCGTAGTCGATGTCGGCGCGCAGGGTGTGCAACGGCACGCGACCTTCGCGGTACCACTCCGAACGGGCGATTTCGGCACCGTTCAAGCGGCCGGCCACGTTGACCTTGATGCCCAGGGCACCCAGGCGCATCGCATTGCCGACCGAGCGCTTCATCGCGCGGCGGAACATGATGCGACGCTCGAGCTGCTGCGCGATCGACTCGGCGACCAGTTGCGCATCCAGCTCCGGCTTGCGCACTTCAGTGACGTTGATGTGCGCCGGGACGCCCATCATTTCGCTCACTTCCTTGCGCAGCTTCTCGATGTCCTCACCACGCTTGCCGATCACCACGCCCGGACGGGCGGTGTGGATCGTCACGCGCGCGGTCTTGGCCGGACGCTCGATCAGGATCTTGGAAATGCCCGCCTGAGCCAGCTTCTTGCGAAGCATCTCGCGGACCTTCAGGTCGGCTGCCAGATAACCGGCAAACTCGGCCTTGTTGGCGTACCACTTGGAGTTCCAGTCCTTGGAAACACCGAGACGGATACCAATCGGATGTACTTTGTGACCCATCGTTATTTGCCCTCGCCCACGACCACGGTGATGTGGCTGGTGCGCTTGAGAATGCGCGTGCCGCGGCCCTTGGCGCGGGCCATGAAGCGCTTCAGGCTCGGACCTTCATCAACCATGATGGTCTTGACCTTCAGCTCGTCGACGTCGGCGCCCTGGTTGTTCTCGGCATTGGCGATCGCCGACTCCACCACCTTCTTGATCAGGGCGGCGGCCTTCTTGTCCGAGAACTTCAGCAGGTTGACCGCACGCTCGGCCGGCAGACCGCGCACCTGGTCAGCGACCAGGCGGGCCTTCTGCGGGGAGATGCGCGCGGTGCGCAGGATTGCTTTCGCTTCCATTGTCATCTCTCCTTACTTGCCCGACTTCTTGTCAGCGCCGTGACCCTTGAAGGTCCGGGTGACAGCGAATTCGCCGAGCTTGTGGCCGACCATGTTCTCGTTGATGAGAACCGGGATGTGGTTCTTGCCGTTGTGCACGGCAATGGTGATTCCAACCATTTCAGGCAGAATCATCGAACGGCGCGACCAGGTCTTGATCGGCCTTTTGCTGCCCGCAGCGGCCTCCACCTTCTTGACGAGGTGGTGATCGACGAACGGGCCCTTCTTGAGTGAACGTGCCATGGTCGATTAGCCCCTACGATCGCGGACGATGAACTGCTGAGTGCGCTTGTTATGGCGCGTCTTGTAACCCTTGGTCGGCACACCCCACGGGGTGACCGGATGCGGGTTACCCTGGCCGGCCTTGGCCTCACCACCACCGTGCGGGTGATCCACCGGGTTCATGGCAGCACCACGAACGGTCGGGCGGACACCACGCCAGCGCTTGGCGCCAGCCTTGCCCAGCTTCTCCAGGTTGTGCTCGTCGTTACCGACTTCACCGACCGTGGCGCGGCACTCGACCGGCACCTTGCGCATTTCACCCGAGCGCAGGCGCAGGGTGGCGTAGACGCCTTCGCGAGCCACCAACTGCACCGCAGCACCCGCGGCGCGGGCGATCTGGGCGCCCTTGCCCGGCTTCAGCTCGATGCCGTGAATGGTGGTACCGACCGGGATGTTGCGCAGCGGCAGGGTGTTGCCGGTCTTGATCGGGGCGTGAGCGCCCGAGATGACCTGGTCACCCGCCTTCAGGCCCTTGGGGGCGATGATGTAGCGGCGTTCACCGTCGACATAGCACAGCAGGGCGATGTGGGCGGTGCGGTTCGGATCGTATTCGATGCGTTCCACGCGCGCCGGAATGCCTTCCTTGTTGCGCTTGAAGTCGATGACGCGGTAGTGCTGCTTGTGACCACCACCGACGTGACGGGTGGTGATGCGACCGTGGTGGTTGCGACCACCGGACTTGCTCTGCGGCTCCAGCAACGCTGCGTGCGGTGCGCCCTTGTGCAGATCGGGCGTGACCACGCGCACGGCCGAACGACGGCCTGCGGAGGTGGGCTTGAATTTCATCAATGGCATGGGATGTACCTCAGGCCTTGGCCGTTACATCGATGGACTGGCCATCGGCGAGACGCACATACGCCTTGCGCCAATCGCCGCGACGGCCAGCGCGGTTACGGAAGGACTTGTTCTTGCCCTTGACGTTGACCACGTTGACGGCCTCGACCTTGACGTCGAACAACTGCTCGACCGCGGCCTTCACATCGGCTTTGGTGGCAACGTTCGAGATTTCGAAGACGTACTGGTTGGAGAGTTCCTGCAGGCGCGCGGTCTTCTCGGAGACTCGCGGAGCGCGCAGCACGCTGAAGATTTTTTCGTTGCTGCTCATGCCAGCCACTCCTCGACCTTCTTGACCGCGTCAGCGGTGATGACGACCGTGTCGGCACCGACCAGGGCGACCGGATCCATGCCCTGCACGTCACGCACCTGCACGTAGGGCAGGTTGCGGGCCGACAGGTACAGCGATTCGGAGGCATCCTCGGTCACGATCAGCGGGCGCTTGCCCACTTCCAGACCGGCCAGCTTCTCGATCAGCGCCTTGGTCTTGACCGCCTCGACGTCAAACGACTCGACGACCTTGATGCGGCCCTGGCGGTTCAGCTCGGACAGGATCGCGCAGATGGCCGCACGGTACTGCTTGCGGTTGACCTTCTGCTCGAAGCTGCGCGGCTTGGCCGCGAAGGTGACGCCACCACCGACGAAAATCGGAGCGGTCAGGGCACCGTGGCGAGCGCCACCACCCTTCTGCTTCTTCGACTTCTTGGTGGTGCCGGCAACTTCCGAACGTGTCTTCTGTGCCTTGGTACCGGCGCGAGCGGCGTTGCGATAGGCGACGACGACCTGGTGAACCAGATCCTCGCTGAATTCGCGGCCGAACACGGCTTCGGAGACCGAGACCTTGTTGTTGCTACCCGTGATAACGAGTTCCATCGTCATCTCTCCTTATGCCTTGCTCGCCGGACGCACGATCACGTCACCGCCGGCAGCACCGGGAACGGCGCCGCGAATGGCGATCAGACCACGCTCGACGTCGACCTTGACCACTTCCAGGTTCTGCGTGCTTTGCTGCACGTCACCCATGTGGCCGGACATCTTCTTGCCCGGGAAAACGCGACCCGGGGTCTGGCGCTGACCCAGCGAACCCGGCGCGCGATGCGACAACGAGTTACCGTGGGTGGCATCGCCCATGCGGAAGTTGTGGCGCTTGATGGTGCCCTGGAAGCCCTTGCCCTTGGTGACACCCTGGACGTCGACCTTCTGGCCAACCTCGAAGATGTCCGCCTTGATTTCGCCACCAACGGCGAAATCGCCGAGCTTGGCGTCTTCAACGCGGAACTCCCACAGGCCACGGCCGGCTTCGACCTTGGCCTTGGCGAAATGACCGGCCTCCGGCTTGTTGACCAGGGCAGCACGACGTGCGCCGACGGTCACCTGCACGGCGCTGTAGCCGTCGGTTTCGACGGTCTTGATCTGCGCGATGCGGTTCGGGGTGGCTTCGATCAGGGTCACCGGGATGGACAGGCCATCTTCGGTGAACACGCGGCTCATGCCGGCCTTGCGGCCCACGAAGCCCAACGAATATTTCTTCGTCATGGTCGTAGTCCTCAAGTCAACTTGATCTGCACATCGACGCCAGCAGCCAGTTCGAGCTTCATCAGCGCGTCCACGGTCTTGTCGTTGGGGTCAATGATGTCGAGCACGCGCTTGTGCGTGCGGGTCTCGTACTGGTCACGCGCGTCCTTGTCGACGTGCGGGGAGACGAGAATGGTGTAACGCTCGATCTTGGTCGGCAGCGGGATCGGGCCACACACTTGTGCGCCGGTCCGCTTTGCCGTCTCAACGATCTCGCTGGCCGAGCGATCGATCAGACGATGATCGAATGCCTTCAGCCGAATCCGGATCTTTTGGTCCGCCATGACGGTGTTCCTGTAGGTCTAAAGAGCGACAGGTCCGGCCTCTTGTGTACCGGACCCCATGAATGCGACAGCGGGCACGCCCCTGCCACGAATCCTTTCAAAACACTAAGGCGGCCCGGTTTCCCGGCCCGCCCCAGACACAAACAAACGCGCAGAAATCCCTCCGTCAACTACCGGAGGATCCACGCGACCTGTCCTTAGTCTGGCGAATACGAAGCACATCCGGCACTTCATTTCGCTGGTTGCGGAAGCCATGCAAGGCATGCATTCCACAGTGGTCGCGCATTCTGTCAGGATTTCCGGGGCATTGCAAGCCCTGCCCCCGACAAAAATAGGCGCTTCAGTTGCCGGCCATCCCGCGGGAGCCCCGGCAAGCGGAAGGGCGGCCCGAGGACCGCCCTTCCCTGGTGCTTCACCCCTGCAGGGCAGGAGCAAACCCGATCCCCGCCTGCGCGGGGATGACGTTCCGGCAAAGGCGTCCGCACCGAAGTGCGGACGCGCCGTCACGTCACTTGGTGATCTTGGAGACCACGCCGGCGCCGACGGTACGGCCACCTTCGCGAATCGCGAAGCGCAGGCCTTCGTCCATCGCCACCGGGTTGATCAGGGTCACGCCCATCTTCACGTTGTCGCCCGG
>JBASBF010000047.1:0-54715 GCA_049650985.1 Stenotrophomonas sp.
CACCGCGTGAAGACGCGCCTGCCGCGCCCCGCAACACCGATGCCGAACACGCCCCGGCGCCCGCACCGGCCGCCGTGCAAGGCGGGCAGGACAACGACGAACCGCGCGGCGACGGCAACAACCCGTCGCGCCACGGCCAGTCGAACCCGCAGGGCCAAGGCCAGGGCAACCGCCGCGATCGCTTCCGCAACCGCCGCGACCGCAACCGCTCCCGCGACGACGGCTTGCCCAACGACAACGGCAACGAGAATTTCGTGCCACGCCCGCACCCTTCGGTGCCGGAAGGCTTCCCGATCTACTCGCTCGGCGACCTGAAGAAGATGCCGGCGCACAAGCTGCTGGAAATCGCCGAGCAACTGAGCATCCACGAAGGCGTGGCCCGCGCGCGCAAGCAGGACGTGATCTTCGCGCTGCTGAAGGTGCTCACCCGCCACGGCGAAGGCGTGGCCGCCGACGGCGTGCTGGAAATCCTGCCGGACGGCTTCGGCTTCCTGCGCGCGGCCGAGGCCAGCTACCTGGCCGGCCCGGACGACACCTACATTTCGCCCAGCCAGATCCGCCGCTTCAACCTGCGCACCGGCGACCACATTGCCGGCCGCATCCGCTTCCCCAAGGACGGCGAGCGCTATTTCGCGCTGAACATCGTCGACACCATCAACGGTGAACCGATCGAGGCATCGAAGAACAAGGCGCTGTTCGAGAACCTGACGCCGCTGTTCCCGCGCAAGCGCTTCCGCCTGGAGCGCGGCGACGGCTCCACCGAGGACATCACCGGCCGCATCCTCGATTTGATGGCGCCGCAAGGCAAGGGCCAGCGCGCGCTGATCGTCTCCCCGCCCAAGGCGGGCAAGACGATGCTGATGCAGCAGGTCGCCAGCGCCATCACCTACAACCACCCGGAAGTGCACCTGATCGTGCTGCTGGTGGATGAGCGCCCGGAAGAAGTGACCGAGATGCAGCGCACGGTGCGCGGCGAAGTGGTCAGTTCCACCTTCGACGAGCCGGCCGCGCGCCACGTGCAGGTTGCCGAAATGGTGATCGAGCGCGCCAAGCGCCTGGTCGAGCACAAGAAGGACGTGGTGATCCTGCTCGATTCGATCACCCGCCTGGCGCGTGCCTACAACAACGTCGTGCCCAGCTCCGGCAAGGTGCTGACCGGCGGTGTCGACGCCAACGCCCTGCACCGCCCGAAGCGCTTCTTCGGTGCGGCGCGCAACGTCGAGGAAGGCGGTTCGCTGACCATCATTGCCACCGCGCTGGTCGAGACCGGCTCGAAGATGGACGAGGTGATCTACGAGGAGTTCAAGGGCACCGGCAACAGCGAAGTGCACCTGAACCGCCGCATCGCCGAGAAGCGCGTCTACCCGGCCATCGATATCAACCGCTCCGGTACCCGCCGCGAGGATTTGCTGATCGAACCGGAGCTGCTGCAGAAGATCTGGATACTGCGCAAGCTGCTGCACCCGATGGACGAAATCGCGGCAATGGAGTTCCTGCTCGACAAGATGAAGAACACCAAGTCCAACGACGAGTTCTTCGGCTCGATGAAGCGCTGAATTCCTGCATCATTCGAGACGGAAAAACCCGGCAATGCCGGGTTTTTCCGTTGTTCGCCTGCCAAAAGCATTCCTGCGCCGGGGCGTAGCCCCGGCCTACACGACGGCAGGCAGGTCGGGGTTCGTCCCCGATTGCGTAGCCGTGTGCTCCTGCGCCGGGGCGTGCCGCGCGAAGCGCTGCCGCAGTCGCGCCAGCGCCAGGAATGCGGCCGGGGTAGTGTAGAGCGTGAGCAACTGGCTGACCGAGAGCCCGCCGACGATGGCCAGGCCCAGCGGGCGGCGCATTTCCCAGCCTTCGCCGCTGGACAGCACCAGTGGCAGGATGCCCAGCAGCGCCGCCAGGCTGGTCATCAGGATCGGACGGAAACGCAGCCGCGCCGCCTCCAGGATGGCCGCGTGCGCGTCGCGGCCATCGCGCTGCGCGGCCAGTGCGAAGTCCACCATCAGGATGGTGTTCTTCATCACCACGCCTACCAGCAGGAACAGGCCCAGCAGCGAGATCAGGTCCAGCTCGCTCTTGAACAGCAGCAAGGCCAGCAGCGCGCCGATGCCCGCCGAGGGAATGATGGACAGGATCACCAGCGGCTGCAGGTAGCTCTCGTACAGCACCCCCAGCACCAAGTACACCGCCAGCACTGCACCGAGGATCATCCACAGTTGGCGCTGGCGCATGTCCTGCAGGCTGCCGGCTTCCTCGCCGAGCTTGGCCTGCACTTCGGTGGGCAGCATGATTTTCCCCATTGCGCCATCAATGGCGGCCACCGCATCGCCCAGCCCCACGCGGGGAGCGAGCGCGAAGCTGATGCGGGTGGCGACGAACTGCTCGCGGTGCTGGATGCGGTCCGGGGCCATGCCGTAGCCCCAGCGCGCAAACGCCGACAGTGGCACGCGCCGGCCATCGCGGCCGATGGCGTGCACCTGCTCCAGCGTCTCCGGGGTCTGGGTATGGCGGGTGTCCAGCTCCATCACCACCCGGTACTGGTTGAGGCTGTCGTACAGGGTGGCCACCTGGCGCTGGCTGAAGGAGTTGTTGAGCACGGTGGCGATGGTGCGCATGTCCACGCCCAGTTGCGCGGCGGCAACGCGGTCGATGTCCAGCACCACCTGGCGCATGCCTTCATCGCCACTGGAATCGACGTCCACCAGCTCCGGCAACTCGGCCAGTGCCTGGCGGATGCGCGGGGTCCATTCGCGCAGCGGGGCGATGTCGCCGGCCATCAACTGCAGGTCGTAATTGCCCTCGCCATTGCCGCCCCCGCCGCCACCGATGCGGATGTCCTGGTCCACCCACATCCACAGGTTGCCGCCGGGAATCTTCGGCAGGCTGGCACGGATGCGGTCGATCACCTCGCGGCTGGACACCCCGCGCTCGGCCAGCGGCTTCATCTGGATCATCACGAAGCCGTTGTTCACCCCGGTGTTGCCGCCGATGTAGCCGGAGATGTCGGCAATGGCCGGGTCGGCCAGCAACCGCTCGCGGTAGGCCTGGATCTTGGGTTGCATGACCTGGAAGGAAAGGCCGTCGTCACCGCGGGCGAAGCCGCGCAACTGGCCGGTGTCCTGCTGCGGCACCGTGCCCTTGGGTACCTTGGCGAACAGCCAGGCATTGATGCCGATGGCGGCGACCAGCACCACGATGCCGACCCAGGCATGCCTGAGCACGCCGTGCAGGCTGCGCAGGTACAGCCCGCGCAAGGCATCGGACAGGTGGGTGCCCAGGCGCTGCCATTTGGGTGCGTCGGCGGTGCGGCGGCGGCCGAGCAGGCGCGCGCACAGCGCAGGCGTCAGGCTCAGTGACACCAGCAGCGATACCGCCATCGCCGCCACCAGGGTCAGCGAGAATTCGCGGAACAGGCGTTCGACGAAATCGTCGAGGAACAGGATGGAGACGAACACCACCGCCAATGCGATGTTCATCGACAGCAAGGTAGTGCCGACCTCGCCGGCACCGCGCATGGCCGCCTGCCACGGCGACAGGCCGGCATCGATGTGGCGGGCGATGTTTTCCAGCACCACGATGGCATCGTCCACCACCAGCACCGCGGCCACGATCAGCGCCATCAACGACATGGTGTTGAGCGAGAACCCGGACAGCCAGATGATCGCCAGCGCGCCGAACAGAGACACCGGGATCGCCAGCGTCGGTACCAGCGCCGCGCGCCAACTGCCGAGGAAGGCCAGCACCACCGCCACCACCAGCACCACCGCCAGCAGCAAGGTGGTCTCGGCCTCGCGCAAGGTGGCGCGGATCACCGGCGAGCGGTCCATCACCACCTTCATGTCGATGGCTTCGGGCAGCAGCGCTTGCAGCGTGTCCATCTGCGCGTGGATGGCATCGACGGTCTGGATGATGTTGGCACTGGGCTGGCGGCTGACCACCAGCAGCACCGCGTCGCGGTCGTTGTGGAAGCCGGCGGCATAGCGGTTTTCGGTGCCTTCGTTGACCTGCGCAACGTCGCGCAGGTGCACCGGGCGGTCGTTGCGCCAGGCCACGATCAGTTCGCGGTATTCGGCGGCGCTGCGCAGTTGCAGGTTGGCCTCCAGTTGCCACTGGCGCTCGCCGCGTACCACGTGGCCGAGCGGGCGCAGTGCGTTGGCGTTGCGGATGGCGCCGGCCACCTCGTCCAGGGCGATGCCGTACTGGTTGAGCGCGTTGGGGTTGAGCGAAACGCGCACCGCCGGCAGCGAGCTGCCACCGGCCTCGACCTGGCCGACGCCGGGAATCTGCGCGATCTTCTGCGCGATGATGGTCGAGGCCACGTCGTAGACCTGCCCCGGCGTCAGCGTCTGCGAACTCAGTGCCAGGGCAATGATCGGCGCTTGCGAAGGGTTGATCTTGCGGTACTGCGGCATGCCGGGCATGCCCGAGGGCAACTGCGCGCGCGCGGCGTTGATGGCGGCCTGCACTTCGCGCGCGGCCTCGTCGACGTTGCGGTCGAGGCGGAACTGCAGGTCGATGCGGGCCGAGCCCTGGTTGCTGGAGGAGGTGATGCGGGTGATGCCGGGAATGGTGCCCAGCGCACGCTCCAGCGGCGTGGCCACGGTTGCGGCCATTGATTCGGGGCTGGCGCCGGGCAGGCTGGCACTGACCTGGATGGCCGGGTAGTCGATCTGCGGCAGCGGCGCCACCGGCAGCATGCGGTAGGCCAGCAGCCCGGCCAGCACCACCGCCAGCGCCAGCAACAAGGTGGCGACCGGGCGCTCGATGAAGATGCGCGAGAGGTTGGTGCGCTGGACTTCCATCAGCGGGCAACCACGGCATCGCCACCGACCGCCGCCTTCCTGCGCACCAGCCGGTCGAAGAACAGGTAGATCACCGGCGTGGTGAACAGGGTCAGCACCTGGCTGACCAGCAGGCCGCCCACCATCACCAGCCCCAGCGGCTGGCGCAGCTCGGCGCCGGAGCCGCTGGCCAGCATCATCGGCACGGCCGCGAACAGGGCCGCCAGCGTGGTCATCAGGATCGGACGGAAGCGCAGCAATGCGGCGCGGTGGATTGCCTGTTGCGGGCTCAGGCCCTGCTCGCGCTCGGCCTCCAGTGCGAAGTCCACCATCATGATGCCGTTCTTCTTGACCAGCCCGATCAGCAGGATGATGCCGATCACCGCGATCAAATCGAGGCTGCGGCCACTGAGAAACAATGCCGCCAGTGCGCCGACCGTGGCCGAGGGCAGGGTCGACAGGATCGTCACCGGGTGGATGAAGCTCTCGTAGAGCACGCCGAGCACGATATACATCACCAGCACCGCCGCCAGGACCAGCCATAGCGTGCTGGACAGCGAATTGCGGAATGCCTGCGCCGCGCCCTGCAGCCGCAGTTCGACCGCGGCCGGCAGGCCGATGGCCGCGCGCGCAGCCTCGATCTGCTCCACCGCCTCGCCCAGCGAGGCGCCCGCGGCGAGGTTGAAGGAAATGGTGGACGCCGGGAACTGGCCGATGTGGCTGCTCAGCAATGGCGCGGTGCGGGTAGTGATGCGGGCGATGCCCGACAGTGGCGTGTGGCGGCCATCGCCGGTGGCAACGAAGATGCGCTCGATTGCCTCCGGCCCGAGCTGGAATTGCGCATCGGCCTCCAGCACCACGCGGTACTGGTTGGCATGGGTGAAGATGGTGGAAACCTGGCGCTGGCCAAATGCGTCGTACAGCGCATCGGCAACCGCCGATGCCTGGATGCCCAGGCGCGCGGCGGCGTCACGATCGATGTCGATCCACGCCTGCAGGCCCTCGTTCTGCAAGTCGCCGGAGACATCGGCCAGTGCGCCGGTCTGTTGCAGGTGGGCAATCATCTTCGGCGTCCATTCGGCCAGCACCGCCTGCTCCGGGCTGCTCAGCGCGAACTGGTACTGGCCACGGGCAACCCGGTCCTCGATGCTCAGCTCCTGCACCGGCTGCATGAACAAGGCGATGCCGGGCACACCCTCGGCCCGTTGTTGCAGGCGCGCGATGATGGCGTGCGCGCCGTCGGCACGCTCGGCATGTGGCTTCAGCTCGATCAGGAAACGCCCGGTGTTGAGCGTCGGGTTGTTGCCGTCCACGCCGATGAACGAGGACACCGAGGACACGTCCCCGTCTTCCAGGATGGCCTCGGCCAATGCCTGCTGGCGTTGCGCCATCGCCGGGAACGAGATCGAGGCCGGGGCCTCGCTGATGCCCTGGATCAGGCCGGCGTCCTGCGACGGAAAGAAGCCCTTGGGCACGGCCAAGTACAGCGCCGCGGTCAGCGCCAGCGTCGCCACGGTGATGCCGAGCATCAGCGGCTGCCGCGCCAGCGTCCAGTGCAGGCCGCGGTCGTACCAGCCGACGATGCGGTCGAAGATGTCGCCTTCGGCACCGGCAGCGTGGCCGGCCTCGCCGTCGCTGACGGCATGGCCGCGCCCGGCCTTGAGGAAGCGCGCGCACAGCATCGGCGTCAGTGTCAGCGACACCACCAGCGAGATGCCGATGGCCACGGCCAGGGTGATGGCGAACTCGTGGAACAGCCGGCCCACCACGTCGCCCATGAACAGCAGCGGTATCAGCACCGCGATCAGCGAGACGGTCAGCGAAATCAGGGTGAAGCCGATTTGCCTTGCGCCATCCAGCGCCGCCTGCAACTTCGACTTGCCCGCTTCCAGGTGGCGGGCGACGTTTTCCAGCATCACGATGGCGTCATCGACCACGAAGCCGGTGGCGATGGTCAGCGCCATCAACGTCAGGTTGTTGAGCGAGAACCCGGCCAGCAGCATGAAGCCGAAGGTCGCCACCAGCGACAGCGGCACCGCCAGGCTGGGGATGATGGTGGCGGGAATGGTGCGCAGGAACACGAAGGTCACCAGCACCACCAGGCCGATGGCCAGCAGCAGCTCGGTCTGCACGCCCTTGATCGAGGCACGGATAGACTCGGTGCGGTCACTGAGCACGGCCACTTCGACCGCCGACGGCATCGCCGCCTGCAACTGCGGCAGCAGCGCGTGGATGGCATCGACCACTTCGATGACGTTGGCGCCTGGCTGGCGCTGGATGTTGACCAGGATGGCCGGTTGCCGGCCCGACCACGCCGCCAGTTGGCGGTTCTCCGCGCCCTGCTCGACCGTGGCCACGTCGCCCAGCCGCAACGGTGCGTCGCCACGCCAGGCGATGATGAGGTCGCGGTATTCGGCGGCCGAGCGCAACTGGTCGTTGGCGTCGAGCATGATCGCGCGGGTCGGGCCGTCGAAACTGCCCTTGGGCATGTTGACGTTGGCCGCGGCGATCGCACTGCGGATGTCGTCCATGCCCAGCCCGGCCGAGGCCAACGCCACCGGGTTGACCTGTACCCGCACCGCCGGGCGCTGGCCGCCGGCAATGCTGACCAGGCCCACGCCCGGCAACTGCGACAACCGCTGCGCCATGCGCGTGTCCACCAGGTCGTAGACCGCCGGCAGCGCCAGGGTCTGCGAGCTCAACGCCAGGGTGATGATGGGCGTGTCGGCGGGGTTGACCTTGCGGTATACCGGCGGCATCGGCAGGTCGTTCGGCAGGAAGCTGCCCGCCGCGTTGATGGCCGCCTGCACCTCCTGCTCGGCCACCCCCAGGTCCACCTCCAGCGCGAACTGCAAGGTGATGACCGAGGCCCCGCCGGAGCTGGTGGAGGACATCTGGTTCAAGCCGGGAATCTGCCCGAGCCGGCGTTCCAGCGGCGCGGTCACCGCGCTGGTGGTCACCGAAGGGCTGGCACCGGGGTACAGCGTGAGCACCTGGATGGTCGGGTAGTCCACCTGCGGCAACGCCGCCACCGGCAGCAGGCGGTAGGCAAACAGGCCCGACAACAACAACGCCAGCATCAGCAGCGTGGTCGCCACCGGGCGCAGGATGAACGGGCGCGAGAGATTCATGCGCCGGCGTCCGCGTGCGCGCCGCCGGCTTCGGCCGGGGCGGCCTCGTCGTCGCCGATCACTTCCACCCTGGCGCCTTCGCGCAGGCGGTCGATGCCTTCCAGCACCACTTGCTCGCCGGCCTGCACGCCTTCGAGCACGGCCACCCGGCCGTCGTTGCCGGCACCGAGGACCACGTTGCGTACCGTGGCGGTGCCTTCAGCGGTGACCACGTAGATGTAGGTGCCGTCATTGCCAAACTGCACCGCCGCATCCGGGATCACCAGCGCCTCGGCGTTGTCCAGTTGCAGGCGCACGTTGACGAACTGGTTGGGGAACAGGCGGTTGTCGGCATTGTCGAACTGCGCACGCAGGCGCAGGGTGCCGGTTTCGGTATCGATCTGGTTGTCGACGCTGGCCAGGACGCCGCTGGCCAGCGACTGGCGTTCCTCGCGGTCCCACGCCTGCACCGGCAACGCGGCATTGCCGGCCACGGCACTGGCGACGGTGCCCAGCGCGGTTTCAGGCACCGAGAACAACACGCTGATCGGGTGGGTCTGGGTGATGCTGACGATGCCGTCGCCGTCGCTGCTGCTCACCAGGTTGCCGGCATCGACCTTGCGCAGGCCGGTACGGCCGGCTACCGGGGCGATGATGCGGGTGTACTGCAATTGCAGGCGCGCATCATCGACGGCGGCCTGGTCGATCTGGCGGCGGCCTTCCAACTGCCGCACCTGCGCTTCGAGGTTGCTCACGTCCTGCGCCGAGACATATGCCTGGCCGGCCAGGTCGCGGAAACGCTGCAGTTGGATGCGCACGTTTTCCAGCTCGGCCAGGTTCTGCTTCTGCTGGCCCTCGGCCTGCGACAACTGGATGCGGAACGGTGCCGGGTCGATCTCGGCCAGCAACTGCCCGGCCTCGACGTACTGGCCTTCGACGTACACCACCCGCAGCAGTTCGCCATCCACGCGCGGGCGCACCGCCACCGATTGCAACGGCGTCACCGTGCCCAGCGCCTTGATCTGCGCTGCCAATGGTTCGCGCACGGCAGCAGCGACCCGCACCGGGGTCGGCGGGCGCTGCCCGTCCGGACCGGGGCCGGGGCCGCGTCCACCGGCGGCTGGAACCACCTGCTTGTCACCACACGCCGACAACAGCGGCAGGCAGAGGGCCAGGGACAGCCCCAGCAGGAACAAGGGCTTGGTGATGCGGCGCATGAATTTCATCCGGTGGGTGCTCGAAACAGAAGGGGCGGCAGGAACGACCGGAAACGCACGAAAGCGCGATCCGTTGACCATGTCGGGATCCCTGCTGGCGGACGCACTGGCGGCTGGCCGGGTCCACGCAATGCTACGCAAACGATCTGGCACCTTCCATGCGTGACTTTGGTCATGCATGCCCGCCGGCGATGCCACTCACGCCAGCCGCAGCGTGCGCGGGTAGGGCGGATTGTCGGGAAATTCGCCGCGGGCGAACGCTGCCTGCAGGCCCCGCCACCAGTTCGGGTCGAACAGTTCGCCGTGGGCCTCGCGCACTCTCTCCAGCAGCGGCTGCGGCAGGCCCATGAACAATGCGAAACGCTCGGGGAACACGTCGTTCGGCGCGACGTGGAACCACGGTTCGGCGGCCATCGCTTCCTCGGCGCTGCGTGGCTGCGGCCAGTCGCGGAAGTTGCAGTCGCTGACCAGGCACAACTCGTCGTAGTCGTAGAATACGGCGCGGCCGTGGCGCGAGACGCCGAAGTTTTTCAGCAGCATGTCGCCGGGGAAGATGTTGTTGCGCGCCATGTCGGCGATGGCCCCGGCGTAGTCCAGCGCTGCCGCGCGCACCGCTTCGGTGGTTTGTTCGCGCAGGTACAGGTTGAGCGGGCGGAAGCGGCGCTGCACGTAGCACAGCGAGATCACCAGATCGTCGCCTTCGACATGCACGCTGCGCGCGCAACTTTCCAGCAATTCCTCGCGCAGCTCCGGGGCGAAGCGCGCCAATGGAAAGCGCAGGTGGCGGTAGGGTTGCGCGTCGAGCAGGCGGCCGATGCGGTCGAGGTTGAACACCAGCGCGTAGCGGTCTTCCACGTCCTGCCGGGTCACGGTCTTGGTCCAGCCAAAGTTGTCGCGGATCAGCTTGAACACCAGCGGGTAACTGGGCAGGGTGAACACCGCCATGACCATGCCCGGCGTGCCCTCCGCATGCACCAGCCGCTCGTTCGGCTGCTGCTGGAAGTGGCGGAAGAAGGTGCGGTAGCGCTCGGTCTTGCCCTGCTTGGCGCGGCCGAGCACGGTGTAGATCTCGTCCACCGGCTTGCCCGGCAGCAGGCTGCGCAGGAACACCACCGCGTCGGCGACGGTGGGCAGGTCGGCCTGGAAATAGCTGCGCGAGACACCGAACAGGTGGGCCACGTCGCGGCGGCGGCTGAGCACTGCTTCCGCGCGCAGTCCATCGCCATCGTTGACCAGCGCGATCACGCACGGCGAGAAGCGATGCTCGCCGAACACGCGGCCGACCAGATAAGCGCGGCGCTCGCGGTAGAACACGGTTTCCAGCAACTCGATGGCGCGCACCGGATGTGGCCCCCAATGCGCGAGGTCGTCCTGCAGCCGCACCGCGATGGCGGCCGCACAGCGCAGGCGGTGCCGGTACGGCACCTCGAAGCGGTAGTCGGCCAGCATGCGCTCGAAGGCATCGGCCGGGCGCGCTTCGGACACGGTATAGACGTGGCGCGCGACCGGGTGGGTGATGGCGTCGGACGGCTCGATGTCGATCGCCATGAACTCGATGGCGTCATCCACGCCACGGGTGGCGAACAGGCGCCGGGTCAGGGTGTTGTAGAAAGTCTTGTACAACTCGCCATCGATCAGCCCTTCGACCAATGCGGTGAAGACGGCACGCACCTGCTCCCAGGTCTCATGCGCGGGCGCGCTGCCGGCGATGGCCTGCAAGCGGACCATGCACTCGCCGATGCACAGGTCGTACAGTTCGATGCGTTCCACCGCATCGGCCTGCGCGGCCACCCAATCGCATTGTTCGAAGCGTTGCCGCGCACGCCGGGTAATGGCTGCGAAGCGCGCGTGGTAGTCGGCGAAGCCGTCGCGGATGCAGGTGGCGATGGGGCGTGCGGGATCGGACGGCATGGTGGGATTGCGGATGGCAATGGCTTCACCCTACCGCAATCATCGATGACCCACGGGTGCGCAACACGATGCGCTGCTGTGGAAACGGGAAACCCGCATCACCGGGGCGATGCGGGTTCCGTTCAAACCAGCGTGCGTGCCGCGCTCAGAGCGTGGCCAGCACCGCGTTGAGGGTCGCGCTCGGGCGCATCGCCTTGCCGGTCTGCGCCAGATCGGGGCGGTAGTAGCCACCAATGTCCACCGCCTTGCCCTGCACCGCGACCAGTTCGGCGACGATCTTCTGCTCGTTCTCGGTCAGCGCCTTGGCCAGCGGCGCGAACTTCGCCTTCAGTGCGGCGTCCTCGTCCTGCGCGGCCAGCGCCTGCGCCCAGTACAGGGCGATGTAGAAGTGACTGCCGCGGTTGTCGATGGTGCCGAGCTTGCGGCCCGGCGAGCGGTCGTTGTCGAGGAAGACGCCGTTGGCTTCGTCCAGCGCCTTGGCCAGCACCGCGGCGGCCTTGTTGTCGTAGCGCTGTGCGAGGTGTTCCAGCGAGGCGGCCAGCGCGAGGAACTCGCCCAGCGAATCCCAGCGCAGGTAATCCTCTTCGACGAACTGCTGCACGTGCTTCGGTGCGCTGCCGCCGGCACCGGTCTCGAACAGGCCGCCACCGGCCATCAGCGGCACGATCGACAGCATCTTGGCGCTGGTACCCAGCTCCAGGATCGGGAACAGGTCGGTCAGGTAGTCGCGCAGCACGTTGCCGGTGACGGAGATGGTGTCCTGGCCCTTGCGGATGCGCTCCAGCGAGAACCTGATGGCGTCCACCGGCGACAGGATGCTGATTTCAAGAGGCTTGCCGTCCAGGCCGCTGGTGTCGTGGTCCTTCAGGTACTTCTCGACCTTGGCAATCACCTGCGCGTCATGGGCGCGGTTGCGGTCCAGCCAGAACACCGCCGGGGTGTTGCTCAGGCGCGCGCGCGACACGGCCAGTTTCACCCAATCCTGGATCGGTGCGTCCTTGGCCTGGCACATGCGCCAGATGTCGCCGGCCTCGACCTTGTGCTCGAACACCACGTTGCCGGCATCGTCACTGACACGCACGCTGCCGTTGGCCGGGATCTGGAAGGTCTTGTCGTGGCTGCCGTATTCCTCGGCCTTCTGCGCCATCAGGCCGACGTTGGGCACGCTGCCCATCGTCGCCGGGTCGAATGCGCCGTTGGCCTTGCAGTCGTCGATGACGGCCTGGTAGATGGTGGCGTAGCAGCGGTCCGGGATCAGCGCCTTGGTGTCCTGCAACTTGCCTTCCGCATTCCACATGCGGCCGGAGTCGCGGATCATCGCCGGCATCGATGCATCGACGATCACGTCACTCGGCACGTGCAGGTTGGTGATGCCCTTGTCGGAATTGACCATCGCCACCGCCGGGCGCTTGGCGTATTCGGCGGCGATGTCGGCCTGGATTGCCTCCTGGGTGGCTTCCGGCAGCGACGGCAGGCGTGCGTACAGGTCGCCGATGCCGTTGTTCGCATCGAAACCGACTTGCTTCAGCTCGGCCGCGTACTTGCCCAGCACGTCCTTGTAGAACTCCTCGACCACCACGCCGAACATGATCGGGTCGGAGACCTTCATCATCGTCGCCTTCAGGTGCACCGAGAACAGCACGCCCTGCGCGCGCGCATCCTCGATCTGCGCGGCGACGAACGCGGCCAGCGCGCGGCGCGACATCACCGAGGCATCGACGATCTCGCCGGCCTTGACCGCGGTCTTTTCCTTCAGCACCACGGTCTTGCCGTCGTCCTGCAGCAGCTCGATCTTCAGGTTGCCGGCACTGGCAAGCGTGGCCGACTGTTCGCTGCCATAGAAGTCACCACCGTCCATGTGCGCGACGTGCGACTTCGAGTCGCCGCTCCACGCGCCCATGCGGTGTGGGTGCTTGCGCGCGTAGTTCTTCACCGACAGCGGCGCACGGCGGTCGGAATTGCCTTCGCGCAGCACCGGGTTCACCGCGCTGCCCTTGACCTTGTCGTAGCGCGCCTTGATGTCGCGCGAGACGTCGTCGGTCGGCGCGTCCGGGTAGTTCGGCAGCGCGTAACCATGATCCTGCAATTCCTTGATCGCGGCCTTGAGCTGCGGCACCGAGGCACTGATGTTCGGCAGTTTGATGATGTTGGCTTCCGGCCTGGTCGCCAGTTCGCCCAGCTCGGCCAGGTCGTCGCTGGTGTGCTGCGCGTCTTCCAGATAGTCCGGGAACAGCGACAGGATGCGGCCGGACAGCGAGATGTCGCGGGTCTCCACCTTGATGCCAGCGGTGGTGGCGTATGCGTCGATGATCGGCAGCAGCGACTGCGTCGCCAGGAACGGGGCTTCGTCGGTGAGCGTGTAGATGATCTTCGGCGTATCGGACATGGGGGATGGTTTCCGTCGGAAGTAAAGGCTGGAAAGTCAGCAGCGCATTGTCGCGCGTTGCCGCAATCCGGGCAAAACGGGTGGGTACGGATGCAGCGGAACATGCACCCCACGTGCGGCAATCCTGCGCTGCGCTGCCGCGAAAACCGATTCCCGCTCGGAGCCGGCACGAAACGCGCCGGAGATGGCTTTCGACACTGCCTGCCGATGACCCGGGGCACCCGTCCGAATAGCGGGCAGAAAACCGCCGGGAGCGGTTTTTGACATCGCGTGTCGATGGCCCGCAGGGTTGCCGCCACGGATGGCGGCAACAAAAAAGGGCGCAGCCTTGCGACTGCGCCCGTGCCCTACACCTGCCGGGAGAGAGGGACGGCAGGTGGAAGCCGCTTACTTGACTTCAAACTCCTGCGCCATGCCGGCCGGCTGGCCGTCCAGCTTCACTTCCGCGCGGTACTTGCCGGCGGGCCAGTCGCTGGCCTTGGTGAATTCGAGGTTGGTGGTGCCGGCGTCGGTGGTGTTGAGCGCGGCGCTCTGTTCACCGGCCGTCTGGCCATCCTGATAGGTCAGTTTGGCGGCGACGATCACGTTGTTGGCGGTCCCGCTGGTATTCACCGAAACAACGATCTTGTCCTTGGCGCCCAGCGTCGCCGCCGGCGCGACCGACTGGTCGGCGGCAATGGTGTTACCCACGACCACCGAGGTAACGCTGACCGCCGGAGCCACTGGTGCGGGTTCGCTCACCGGGGCCGGGACACTGGCTTCCGGGGCCGGAGCCGGGGCGGGCGCTTCCTTCTTGCAGCCGGCCAGGGCGACGGCGCCGATGGCGGCGACCAGCAGGACATTGCCGAATGAAGTCTTCTTCATGGATTGCTCCGTAATGATTGGGAATGAAGTACAGCCGGAACGTGGCGGGCTTCAGGCCTGGGGCGGTGGAATCTTCAGCACCTGCCCGGGAAGTATCCTGTCCGGGTTGTCGAGAACGTCGCGGTTGGCCTCGAAGATCCGGTTCCATGCGTTGGCGTTGCCGAGCAGGCTCTTGGCAATCTTCGAAAGGTTGTCGCCCTTCTGCACGGTGTAGTGCTGCTCGCCGACGATTTCCTCGGTGCTGGTCACCGTGGCGGTCACGTCGGAGAAATCCGCCTTCGGCACGACCTGTTCGGTGCTGGTGACAGTCGAAGTGACATCGGAAAAATCGGCTTTCTTGTCGGTACCCATCCAAGCCACCTGAGCTTCTTGACTGGGAGCCACGATTGCACGCTTCCTGTTAAGGATTCATCGCCGTGGCGTAAAGCCGGCGTATGGCGGCGACAAACTTATTGGCGCGCGTCACGGAATGCGGCAGCGGCCGGCCGGCCGGGGCTGGTGCGGCGCGGATTGATGTCGAGCCCGCCGCGGCGGGTGTAGCGCGCTTCCACCTCCAGCCAGTGGCAGCGGCAATGCCGCGACAGGTCGAGGAAGACGCGCTCCACGCATTGCTCGTGGAATTCGGCGTGGTCGCGGTAGCTGACCAGGTAGCGCAGCAGGCCGGCGCGGTCGATGCGCGGGCCGTGGTAGCGGATGCCGATGCTGGCCCAGTCCGGCTGGCCGGTGACCGGGCAGTTGGACTTGAGCAGTTCCGACACCAGCGTCTCGGTGACCACGGTGCCGGCATCGGCGGCAAGGAACCCGGCGTCCGGCGGGCCGTAGCAGTCGATGTCCAGTTCCAGCGCGTCGACCGATTCGCCGCCGGTACGGGCCACCGGCGGCAGGCCGAGTTCGACCCGCACGGTGGCACCGGCGCAGGCGGAAAGATCGGCGGCGATGCAGGCCAGCAGCGCGTCGGTACCGTCGAAGCGGGCGGCATTGAGCGAGTTGAGGTAGAGCTTGAGTGACTTGGATTCGACCAGGTTCGGCGAGTCGCAGGGCACCTGCAGGGTGGCGGTGGCCACGCAGGGCTTGCCGCGCCGGTCCAGCCAGCCCAACTCGTAGACATGCCAGCGGTCATCGCCGATGAACGGAAGCGCGCCGTCGATGCCGATCTGCGCGCGCGCGGCGGCACGGGGAATGGGGAACAGCAGGCCGGGGTCGTACTGCGAGGGGTAGGCGACCTCGCGGCCGAGGCTGGAATCCTGGGGGGTATTCATGGGCGGCATTGTAGTTGCGCCGGGCTGAGCAGAACCCCAGCCTCCGGCCCTTCCCCCGGCGCAAGAAGGGTCATGACGGCCGTGGCTACTGGACCTTGCCACCCTGCAGGTAGTCCAGCGACACCTGCAGCAGCGCGCGCAGGCCCACGTCCAGCGCCTTTTCGTCGAGCAGGAACTTCGGCGAGTGGTTGCTGGGGGCGGTGGCCGGGTCGATGCCCTCGCTGGTCGAGCCGACGAAGAAGAACATCGCCGGCACCTGCTGCGCATACAGCGAGAAATCCTCCGAGCCCATCTGCAACGGCGGCTCGTAGACGTTGCCGGCACCGACCACTGCCTGCAGGCTGGGCAGCATGCGCGCGGTCAGCGCCGGGTCGTTGACCGTGGCCGGGTTGCCTTCGCTCTCGAAGATGTCGGTGACGGCGCTGGCGCCGTGCGCGGCAGCGGTGTGTTCGGCGACGTTGCGCAGGTCGGCGAAGATCTGCTTGCGCATGTCGGCATCGAAGGTGCGGATGGTGCCGACCATCTCCACCGAGTCGGGAATGATGTTGTAGCGGATGCCGCCCTTGATCGCGCCGAAGGTCAGCACCGCCGGCTGCTTCGACAGGTTGGCGCGGCGGCTGACGATGGTCTGTGCGGTGCCGATCAGGTCCGAAGCGGCGACGATCGGGTCGATGCCGTTCCACGGCGCCGAGCCGTGGGTCTGGCGGCCGTTGACGGTGATGGAAAAACGGTCGGAAGCCGCCATCAATGGGCCGCCGCGCACGGCGATCTGCCCGGCCTGCACGCTGGAGAACACGTGCAGGCCGAATACGGCTTCGGGCTTGAAATCCTTGAACAGGCCTTCCTTCAGCATCAAGTCGGCACCGCCCTGTTCCGGCGGCGGCGCGCCCTCCTCGGCCGGCTGGAAGATCAGCATCACTTCGCCGGGCAGCATGTCGCGCATCGCCACCAGCGCGTCGGCAACGCCAAGCAAAGTGGCGACATGGGCGTCATGGCCGCAGGCATGCATCACCCCGACCTTCTCGCCACGGTATTCGGACGTTGCGGTGGAGGCGAACGGCAACCCGGTCTGTTCGGTCACCGGCAGCGCATCCATGTCCGCGCGCAGGGCGATCTTCGGCCCCGGCAGCGCGCCCTTGATGATCGCCACCACGCCATGCACGGCAATGCCGGTCTGCGGCTGCAAGCCCATCGCACGCAGGTACTCGGCGACCCTGGCGGCGGTGCGCTGCTCGCGGTTGGACAGCTCCGGGTGCTGGTGGAAATCGCGACGCCATTCCACCACCTGCCCCTGCAGGCGCGCGGCGGCAGCGGCCACCTCCGGGCGCTGCGTGGTTTCGGCCCGGGCCAGCAATGGCGACAGGACACACAGCAGGGCGGACAACAACACGGTCTTGCGGGCCATCGGCAACGCTCCTCGGTGCGGGCGAACGGGCCGACTTTAGCGCCGGATGCGGCCCGGCGCCGAAATCGTGCCGAAGACAGGTCAACCGATGGCCTGCGGGAACGTTCATCACCAACACTGGTCCGAGTGCGTGGCCCATCGGTCATGGCCTTGGCCGTCACCTGGCAGCGCTATGCTCTCGTGCTTCAACCCCTCTTCGTCCCGGTTTCAGGAGTTTTCGCATGTCACGTTTCTGGAAGACCGTGCTGCTGGTCATCACGGTACTGCTCGTGGCCGGCATCGGCTACCGGGTGTTGGGGGGCGGCAAGCAGAAGCAGGCGGGCGGTGGCGGGCAGCAGAGCGGCCCGCAGGCAATAGTCCCGGTGACGGTGGTGGCGGCCGTGCGCAACACGGTGCCGGTGTACGTCACCGCGCAAGGCACGGTGAGCGCCTACAACACGGTCACGGTCAGCCCGCAGGTGGGCGGCCAGTTGCTCAGCGTCAATTTCCGCGAAGGCCAGGCGGTGAAGAAGGGCGACCTGCTGGCACAGATCGACCCGCGCACGCTCCAGGCCCAGTACGATCAGGCGGTGGCCAGCCTGCGCCAGAACCAGGCGCTGCTGGCCACTGCGCAGTCCAATTACGAGCGCTCCAACTCCGATGCCTACCGCCAGTACGTGGCGCAGACCGACCTGACCACGCTGCGCAACCAGGTGGCGCAATACCAGGCGGCGGTGGCGGCGACCCAGGCGTCGATGGCGCAGAGCAAGGTGCAGTTGGACTACACCCGCATCACCGCGCCGATCGATGGCGTGGCCGGGCTGCGGGCGATCGACCCCGGCAACGTGGTCGGCGCCGGCAGCGCGCTGGTTACCCTCACCCAGTTGCAGCCGATCCACGTGCTGTTCAACCTGCCCGAGCAGCAGTTGGACGCGGTGCGCAGCGCACAGGCTGCCGGCCCGCTGCAAACAGCCACGCTCGACCGCGCCGGCGGCGAGGTGGTCAATGCCGGCGGCACGCTGCAAGTGGTGGACAACCAGATCAGCAGCAGCAGCGGCACCTTCCGCCTGCGCGCCGAGTTCGCCAATGCCGACGGCGCACTGTGGCCGGGCCAGTTCGTCAACGTGCGCATGAAACTGGGCGAGTTGCCCGACTCGGTGGTGGTGCCGGCCGAGGCCGTGCAGCGCAGCAGCAGCGGCGATTTCGTCTATCTGGTCAAGCCCGACAACACCGTCACCCTGCGCGATGTGGTGCAGGGCGGGCAGGTGGACGACAGCCACGTGGTCATCGACAAGGGCCTGCAGGCCGGCGACAAGGTGGTCACCGAAGGCCAGTTCCGGCTGAAGGAGGGCATCCAGGTCAACCCGCTGCAACCGGGCCAGGCGCCACCGGCGCCGAGCGAGGAGCAGCTCAAGGCCGCCAGCCAGAAGCGCGGGGCCGGCCGCGGCCCGCGCTGAGCCGCGCCGGCACCTGATTAGCGTCGAGTCTCGGTTTTTCCCTTCTCCCCCTGGGAGAAGGTGCCCCGTAGGGGTGGATGAGGGTTCGGGCGAAGCCTCATGCAGCCCAACACCGCAAGGCTTCGCCCCGTACCCTCTCCCCAACCCCTCTCCCGGAGGGAGAGGGGCTCTGAAACTGACACTTGGCGCTAATCAGGCGCCGGCAGACCGCAAGACGCGCGCGGCAGGGCCTGATCCGGCAGCCAGGCGCACTCCCCTTCATTCCAGGAACCGACCGTGGGCTTTTCGACTCTCTTCATCCGCCGCCCGATCGCCACCTCGCTGCTGATGGTCGGGCTGACGCTGCTGGGCATCCTCGGCTACCAGCGCCTGCCGGTGGCGGCGCTGCCCGAGATCGAAGCACCCAGCCTGGTGGTGACCACGCAGTACCCCGGTGCCAGCGCGCAGACCATGGCCGCGCTGGTGACCACGCCGCTGGAGCGGCAACTGGGGCAGATTTCCGGGCTGGACCTGATGACCTCCGACTCCTCGGCCGGGCTGTCCAGCATCGTGCTGCAGTTCTCGATGGAGCGCGACATCGACACCGCCGCGCAGGACGTGCAGGCGGCGATCCGCCAGGCCACCCTGCCCGGCTCGCTGCCCTACCAGCCGGTCTACAACCGGGTGAACCCGGCCGACGCGCCGATCCTGACCCTGAAGCTGTCCTCGGACACGCGCCCGCTGCGCGAGGTCAACGACCTGGCCGACTCGCTGCTGGCGCAGCGGTTGTCGCAGATCGACGGCGTCGGCCTGGTGTCGATCGCCGGCAACGTGCGCCCGGCGGTGCGCATCCAGGCCAACCCGGCGCAGTTGTCCAACATGGGCATGACCCTGGAAAACCTGCGCAGCGCGCTGACCCAGGCCAACGTCAACGCGCCCAAGGGTTCGCTCAACGGCAAGACCCAGAGCTACACGCTTTCGACCAACGACCAGCTCGACGACGCGGCGGCCTACAACGACGTCATCGTGCGCTACAAGGACGGCGCGCCGGTGCGGCTGCGCGACGTCGCCAAGGTGGTCGATGGGGTGGAGAACGACCAGATCGCGGCGTGGGCCGACGGCAAGCCGGCGGTACTGCTGGAAGTGCGGCGCCAGCCCGGCGCCAACATCGTCAAGACGGTGCAGAACATCCGCCAGATCCTGCCCGGCCTGCAGACCATGCTGCCGGCAGACGTGAAGCTGGACGTGTTCTCCGACCGCACCGTCACCATCCGCGCCTCGGTGCACGACGTGCAGTTCACCTTGATCCTGACCATCTGCCTGGTGGTCGCGGTGATCTTCGTGTTCCTGCGCCGGTTGTGGGCAACGGTGATCCCCTCGGTGGCGGTGCCGCTGTCGCTGCTGGGCACCTTCGGGGTGATGGCCTTTGCCGGCATGTCGCTGGACAACCTGTCACTGATGGCGCTGACCGTGGCCACCGGCTTCGTGGTCGACGATGCGATCGTGATGATCGAGAACATCGTGCGCTACATCGAGCAGGGCAGGGATGGCCAGGAAGCGGCCGAAACCGGCGCCAGGGAAATCGGCTTCACCGTGCTGTCGCTGACGGTGTCGCTGATTGCGGTGTTCCTGCCGCTGATCCTGATGCCGGGCGTCACCGGGCGGCTGTTCCACGAATTCGCCTGGGTGCTGACCATCGCGGTGTCGATCTCGATGCTGATCTCGCTGACGCTGACGCCGATGATGTGCGCCTACCTGCTCAAGCCCGACGCGCTGCCCGAGGGCGACGATGCCCACGAGCGCGCCGCCGCGCAGGGCAAGGCCACCGCGTGGTCGAAGCTGGTGCACCTGTACGAACACAGCCTGGACTGGGTGCTGCGCCACCAGCCGCTTACCCTGACCATCGCGCTGGCATCGGTGGCACTGACCGTACTGCTGTACATCGTCATTCCCAAGGGCCTGCTGCCCGACCAGGACACCGGCATGGTCACCGGCGTGGTCATCGCTGACCAGAACGTGGCCTTCGAGCAGATGCAGCAGCGCACCCAGGCGGTGGCCGAGGCGCTGCGCCACGACGCGGCGGTGAGCGGCGTGGCCGCCTACATCGGCGCCGGCTCGATGAACCCCACGCTCAACCAGGGCCAGCTCAACATCGTGCTCAAGGAGCGTGGCGAACGCGGCAGCCTCGACGCCATCCTGCCGCGGCTGCAGGACGCCGCCGCGCACATCCCCGGCGTCGCGCTGTACCTCAAGCCGGTGCAGGACGTGACCCTGGACACGCGCGTGGCCGCCACCGCCTACCAGTTCTCGCTGTCGGACATGGACAGCGCCGAGCTGGCCGAGCAGACCGCGCGCGTCACCGACGCATTGCGCCGCCTGCCGGCGCTGGCCGACGTCGACAACAACCTGGCCAACCACGGCCGCGCCCTGCACGTGGAGGTGGACCGCGACAAGGCCAGCCGCTACGGCGTGCCGATGCAGACCATCGACGACACCCTGTACGACGCCTACGGCCAGCGCCAGATCTCGACCATCTTCACCCAGCTCAACCAGTACCGCGTGGTGCTGGAAGTGGCACCGGAATTCCGCACCTCCGACGCACTGATGAACCAGTTGGCCATCGGCAGCAACGGCAGCGGCGCGCTGACCGGCAGCAACGCCACCACGCTGGGCCAGGTGACATCGAGCAACTCCTCCACCGCCACCGGCATCGGCAACGCCAACACCGGCATCGCGCTGGGCGGCGGCGGCAGCATCCCGCTGTCGGCGATCGCCACCGCCACGCCCGGCACCGCGCCGCTGATCGTCAGCCACCAGCAACAACTGCCGTCGGCGACGGTTTCCTTCAACCTCGCGCCCGGCTATTCGCTGTCCGAGGGCGTGACCGCAATCAACACCGCGGTGGCCGCGCTGCAGCTGCCCGAGCAGATGCAGGCGCAGTTCATCGGCACCGCCGCCGAGTTCTCCAGCAGCCAGGGCGACGTGGTGATGCTGCTGCTGGCCGCCATCGCGGTGATCTACATCGTGCTGGGCGTGCTGTACGAAAGCTGGATCCACCCGCTGACCATCATTTCCACCCTGCCACCGGCAGGCGTCGGCGCGCTGCTGGCGCTGTACCTGTGCGGCATGAGCCTGTCGGTGGATGGCATCGTCGGCATCGTGCTGCTGATCGGCATCGTCAAGAAGAACGCGATCATGATGATCGACTTCGCGCTGGACGCGCAGCGGGCCGGCATGAACGCCTTCGACGCGATCCGCCGCGCCTGCCTGCTGCGCTTCCGCCCGATCATGATGACCACCGCCGCGGCCATGCTCGGCGCACTGCCGCTGGCGCTGGGCACCGGCATCGGCTCGGAGCTGCGCCGCCCGCTGGGCGTGGCCATCGTCGGCGGCCTGCTGCTGTCGCAGTTGGTGACGCTGTACACCACGCCGGTGATCTACCTGTACTTCGAGCGCTTCTCCGAATGGGCGGCAAAACGTCGCGAGCAACGCGCCGCCGCGCGCCTGCACGCGGCCCGTTGAGGCGCATGCCATGAACATCTCCGCGCCCTTCATCAAGCGCCCGATCGGCATCAGCCTGCTGGCCATCGGCCTATTCTGCGCCGGCCTGCTCTGCTACCTGCGCCTGGGCGTGGCCGCGCTGCCGAACCTGACCATCCCGGTGATCTTCGTGCAGGCCAGCAACATCGGCGCCGACGCCAACACGATGGCCGCCACCGTCACCGCACCGCTGGAGCGCCACCTCGGCCAGGTACCGGGCATCAGCACCATGCGTTCGAGCAGCAGCGACGGCCGCAGCATGGTGTTCCTGATGTTCGACACCAGCCGCGACATCGACTCGGCGGCGCAGGACGTGCAGGCGGCGATCAACGCGGCGATGGCCGACCTGCCGGCCGGCATCGGCACGCCCACCTACCAGAAGGCCAACCCCAACGACGACCCGGTGATCGCACTGGCGCTGACCTCGGATACGCAGTCGGTGGCCGAGTTGTACAACCTGGCCGACTCGCTGCTGGCGCAGCGCCTGCGGCAGTTGCCGGGCGTGTCGCAGGTGGACATCGCCGGCGCCTCCACCCCGGCGGTGCGGGTGGACCTCAACCTGCGCGCGATGACCGCGCTGGGGCTGAGCCCGGACGACCTGCGCAACGCCATGCGCGCGGCCAACGTCGCCTCGCCGCTGGGCTTCCTCGACGACGGCCGCAACCAGACCGCCATCGTCCTCAACGACCAGGTGCGCAAGGCCGCCGACTTCGCCAACATCGCCATCGCCAGCCACGACGGCGCGGTGGTGCGGCTGCAGGACATCGCCACCGTCTACGACGGCCAGCAGGACGCCTTCCAGGCGGCGTGGTTCGACGGCCAGCGCAGCGTGCTGATGTACGTCTACCTGCGCAGCGGCGACAACCTGGTGGCAACGGTCGACCGGGTCAAGGCCGCCATTCCGGCGCTGTCCGGCTACCTCGACGCCGGCACCACGCTCACGCCCTATTTCGACCGCACCCCGACCATCCGCGCCTCGTTGGCCGAGGTCCAGATCACGCTGATGATCAGCCTGGCGATGGTGATATTGACGATGGCGCTGTTCCTGCGCCGGCTGGCGCCGACGCTGATTGCCGCAGTCACCGTGCCGTTGTCGCTGGCCGGTGCGGCGCTGGTGATGGCCACGCTGGGTTTCACCCTCAACAACCTGACCCTGCTGGCGCTGGTGATCGCCATTGGTTTTGTCGTCGACGACGCCATCGTGGTGATCGAGAACATCATGCGCCACCTCGACGCCGGCATGCCGCGGTTGCAGGCGGCGATGACCGGCGCGCGCGAAATCGGCTTCACCATCGTCTCGATCACCGCCTCGCTGATCACGGTGTTCCTGCCGATCGTCTTCGCCCAGGGCATGCTCGGCGCGTTCTTTCGCGAGTTCACGTTGACCCTGGTGGCCGCGATCATGGTCTCGGCGATCGTCTCGCTGACCCTGACCCCGGCGCTGTGCGCACGCTTCCTGCAACCGCACGAGGCGCACGTGCGCGAATCGCGCCTGAACCGCCTGCTCGACCGCGCGCACGAAGGCATGCTGCGGGCCTACACCGTGGCGCTGGATTTCTCGCTGCGCCACGCGCTGCTGCTGGCGCTGACCCCACTGCTGCTGATCGTGGCCACGTTCTATCTCGCCGGCGCGGTCGGCAAGGGCAACTTCCCCGAGCAGGACACCGGCCTGATCTGGGGCCGCGCCAGTTCCGCGGCCACCGTTTCGTTCGCGGAAATGAGCGAACGCCAGCGCCGGCTGAGCGACATGATGCTGGCCGACCCGGCGGTGAAGATGGTCGGCACCCGGCTCGGCGCCGGCCGCCAGGGCAGCAGCGCACAGTTCAACATCGAGCTGAAGACCGTGGCCGAGGGCCGCCGCGAACCGACCGGCACGGTGGTCGCGCGGCTGAGCGCCAAGGCCGCGCAGCTCCCCGACCTCGACGTGCGCCTGCGCGCGATCCAGGACCTGCCCTCCGGCGGCGGCGGTGGCGGCCAGGGCGCGCAGAACCGCGTCACCCTGCAGGGCAACGATGGCGAGCAACTGGCCACATGGCTGCCGAAGGTGGTGGCCGCGCTGAAGCAGAACCCGAAGCTGCGCGACGTCGGCTCGGACGTGGACAAGGGCGGGCTGCTGCAGAAGATCGTCATCGACCGCGACAAGGCCTCGCGGCTGGGCGTGAGCATCGGCGCGGTCGACGGCGCGCTGTACGGCGCCTTCGGCCAGCGGCAGATTTCCACCATCTACGCCGACCTCAACCAGTACGGCGTGGTGGTCAACGCGCTGCCGGGGCAGACTGGCAGCCCCGCCGCGATCGAGGACGTATACGTGGCCTCCAGCAGCGGGCAGATGGTGCCGCTGGCCGCCTTCGCCCACCAGGAGCCGGGCCTGGCACCATCGCAGGTGACCCACCAGAACCAGTACACGGTGATGGACCTGAGCTACAACCTCGCCCCCGGCGTGAGCAGCGGCGAGGGCGATGCCATCGTCAAGTCGGTGATCGAGGGCCTGCGCATGCCCGGCGACATCCGCCAGGCCGCCCCCGGCGGCTTCCGCCAGGCGCTGGACCCGACTTCGATGCTGATGCTGGTCATCGCCGCCATCGCCACGGTCTACATCGTGCTGGGCATGCTGTACGAGAACCTGGTGCACCCGGTGACGATCCTGTCCACGCTGCCGGCGGCCGGCATGGGCGCGCTGCTGGCGTTGTGGGTGACCAATACCGACCTGTCGGTGATCTCGATGATCGCGCTGGTGTTGTTGATCGGCATCGTCAAGAAGAACGCGATCATGATGATCGACTTCGCGCTGGTGGCGCAGCGCGAGCACGGCAAGACCCCGGCCGAGGCGGTGCGCGAAGCCAGCATCGTGCGCTTCCGCCCGATCATGATGACCACGATGGTGGCGATCCTGGCAGCGTTGCCGCTGGCGATCGGACTCGGCGAAGGTTCCGAACTGCGGCGTCCGCTGGGCATCGCGATGATCGGCGGCCTGCTGATTTCGCAAAGCCTGACCCTGCTGAGCACACCGGCGCTGTACGTGATCTTCTCCTGCCTGCAACAGCATTGGCGCGGCTGGCGGGCGCGGCGCAAGGCGCGCCGGCAACAGCGCACGGCGCAAGCCATGCCGTAGCAGGCCATGATTGGCGTCGTGTCGCCGTTGCCGGAAGCACGACGCCAATCAAGTATCCACGACGCAATCGCCGTGGCCTTGCTGCCACGTCTTCGGCTAGCATCCGGGACAGGACAAACAGGGGCACGCAGGATGGCCGGACCGTGATAGAGCTTCGCAACGTGCACCGGCACTACGCCATGAGCGGGCAGACCGTGCGAGCGCTGGCCGACGTGAACCTCGGGATCGATGCAGGCGAGTTCGTCGCCATTACCGGCCAATCCGGTTCCGGGAAATCCAGCCTGCTCAACATCCTCGGCTGCCTCGACCACCCCACCAGCGGCCACTACCTGGTCGAAGGCCGCGACGTGGCCACGCTCGACGACGAGGCCAGCAGCGACATCCGCAACCGCCGCATCGGCTTCGTCTTCCAGAGCTTCCACCTGCTGCCGCGGCTGACCGTGCGCGAGAACGTGCTGCTGCCGTTGCGCTTCCATCGCCAGCCGCCGGCCGAAGCGCACGCGCGTGCCGACGCATTGCTGGAACGGGTCGGCCTTGCCGATCGCCGCAACCATCGGCCCAACGAGCTTTCCGGCGGGCAGATGCAGCGCGCCGCCATCGCCCGTGCGCTGCTGCTGCGCCCGGCCCTGCTGCTGGCCGACGAACCCACCGGCAACCTGGATTCGAAGAGCGCGGCCGACGTGCTGGCGCTGATCGACGAGGTACACCACGACGGCCAGACCGTGGTGCTGGTGACCCATGACAACGACATCGCCGCGCGCGCGCCACGCCGCGTGCGGCTGCACGACGGCAGGATCGAACATGATTCGGCGCGGCACTGACTGCCTGCCGGTGGCGGCGCTGTGCCTTGCGTTCGCCCTGCCCACGGCAGTGGCGACAGCGGCCACGGTGTTGACCGGCGAGGTGCGCTCGATCGACGCGCAGGCCATCCTCACCCCGCAATCGAACAGCTCGCCGGTGGTGATCCGCTATTTCGTGCCCGAAGGCGAGACGGTGAAGAAGGGCGACGTCGTGCTGCGCATCGACCCCGGCCAGTCGGCGGCGATGATCCCCGACCTCGAAGCGCAGATCGAACAATCCAGCGCCAAGGGTGACAAGGAGATCGCCGAGCTGGAGGTCAAGACGGTCGATGCCGAACTGGCGCTGGTCGATGCGCAGGCCAAGCTGGCCGCGGCAAGGATCGACGCGAAGATTCCCGCAAGCCTTGTTTCCGGCCTCGATTACGACCGTTACCAGGGCGAATTGGACAGCGCCACGCGCGAGGTGGAATTGCAGCGCCGGCTGCTGGCCGAGGCGCGCGAGGCGGTGCGGCGGCGGCGCGAGGACAACCGGCTGGAAGTCCGCAAGCTGGTGGTCCAGCGCGACTACCACGCGGCAATGGTGCGCACCGCCGAAGTGCGCGCCGACCGCGACGGCATCGTCGTGCATGGCTTCAACAACAGTTGGATCGGTGGCCGCATCGACGAAGGTTCCTCGACCATGCCCGGCAGCCGTGCCGGCGAGGTGGTCGCCAGCACCGGCCGGTTCGCGGTGCGCGCCTGGGCCTTGCAGCCGGATTTGCAGGCGCTGCACGTGGGACAGAAAGTGCGGCTGGGCCTGGACGCCCTGCCCGGCAGCAACCTGGAGGGCCGCATCAGCACCATCGGCGGCGCTCCCGAACGCCGGCCCGAGTGGGGCAACGGGCTTTACTTCGCGGTCGACATCAGCTTCGACCCCGGCACGCTGCGGCTGCTGCCCGGCATGAGCGTGCGTGTGATTGCCGATGCTGCGCCCGGCAAGGACGGGAGTTCACGATGAAGCGCCTGTATGCCTGCCTTTTCCTGCCCGTCCTGCTTGCTCCGGTGCTGCTGGCCTCGGCCTCGGGCAACGGCACGCTGCGCATCGACGGCGAGGTCTATGCGCAGCGCGCGGTGCAACTGATGTCGCCGAGCGTGGACCGCATGTGGCAGTTCAAGATCACCCAGCTCGCCGCCGATGGTTCGCCAGTCAAGAAGGAGCAGCCGGTGCTGGCCTTCGACAGCAGCCAGTTGCTGCGCGACCTCGGCGAGAAGCAGAGCAAGCTCCAGGAAAAGCAGCGCGAGCGCGAAAAGCTGCTGCTGGACCTGGCCGAGCGTGAACGCACCGAGCGGCTCGCCACCGCCGAGGCCCGCGCCGCGCTGGAAAAGGCGCAACGCAAGACCGAGCAGCCGCGCGAATTGATCGCCGCAATGCAATACGACAAGCTGCTGGAGGAACGGCGGCGGGCCGAACAGCGCATGGCGCTGGTGCAAAGGCGCGAGCAGTTGTCGGCCGAACAACGCCGGCAGGAGCAGCGGCTGGTTGGCTCCGAGCTTGCGCAACTGCAAGCCGACGTCGCCCGGTTGCAGGCATCGGTGGCGCGGATGACGGTTATCGCACCCCGCGATGGGGTGATGACCCACAAGAGCAGTTGGAGCGGCGAGAAATTCGACGTCGGCTCGCAGGTATGGCTGGGCCAGACCGTGGCCGAAATTCCCGATACCGGCACGCTGGCGGTGCGCGCGCAGTTGCCCGAGCGCGACTTGCTGCGGGTGGCGGCCGGCACCTCTGCGCGGATCGTGGTCGAAGGCGGTGGCGGCAGCACCCATCGCGGCAAGGTCATCGACATCGGCCGTGCGGTACGCAGCAAATCGCAGGTACAGCCCATCCCGGTGATCGACATCGTGATCCAGCTCGACGATCCGGCGGCGAAGCTGCGTCCCGGCCAAGCGGTACGGGTGGAGCTGGCAGCCACCCCGGCAGCGAAGGAAGCTGGCGCATGAGGCTGCGACCACTGCTTTTCATGTCCGCCGCGCTGCTGTCCGGCTGCGCCGACGACGCCGTGCCGCCGGCGTCGGAAATCGTGTCCGTCGGTGAACTGCTGCTCGTGGTCGATGGCGAAGGCGAGCTGCGCTCGGGCAAGCCGACGCCGTTGAATGTGCCGGGCCGCAACTGGAGCTCGCGGCAGGTCGAGTGGATGCTGGCCGAAGGCAGCGTGGTGAAGAAGGGCGATTTGCTGGCCCGCTTCATTGCCCCCGATGGCAAGCAACAACTGGACCAGGCCCTGCTCGACCTGCAACGCAGCGCGTTGGCACGCCAATCCAAGCAGGGCGAACTGCAAACCACGCAGGACCGGGTTTCGGTGGACCTGGCACAGGTCGCGGTCCAGCTCGGCATCGCCCAGCGCTATGCCGGCGCCGATTTTTCGGCACTGGCGCGCAACGACGTGCTCGACGCCATCGAGGACAGCCGCTATCTCGGCGAGAAGCAGGACACGCTGGAATGGCGACGTGGGCAATCGGGTACCCGCGGTGGCGCCGAACTGGCGGTACTCGATGCGCAGCGCGCCACCTTCGACCTCACCGCGAAGGACCGCAAGGCCGACCTCGACGCGCTGGAACTGCGCGCGCCCAACGACGGGGTGCTGCTGCTGACGCCAAGCTGGTCCGGCGACAAACCGGCGGTGGGTGCCTCGATGTACGCCGGCACCGAATTCGGCAGCCTTCCCGACACGGCGGCGATGGAAGTGCAGATCGACCTGCCGCAGATCGAGGCGCAAGGCGTCGCCCTCGGCAACGGCGTCGAGCTGCATCCGCTCGGCCGGCCCGACCAGAGCTTCACCAGCACGCTGTCGTGGGTTGCCAGCGCAGCCAAGACGCTGGGGCGCGAGAGCCCGGTGAAGTACCTGTCGATGCGCGCACCGGCGCCCTCCGGGGTGGTTGCCGAACATGGCTTCGTGCCGGGGCAGCGCTTCAGCGCAAGGGTCGTGCTGGCGCGCGAGGCCGAGGCCATCAGCATCGCCAACGTCGCCATTGAACAGCGGGACGGCAAGCACTGGGTACGGGTGCGCGAAGGCCGCGACTTCGTCCGCCGCGAGGTCGAACTGGGCGTGCGCGGCACCGCACGCTCGCGGGTGCTCAAGGGCCTGCGCGCCGGCGAGGAGGTGCTGCTTGCAGCCGCCCGCCCGGCGCTGTCCGGCGCTGCGCAGTCCGGGAGTGCCCGCGACGATGCAACAACCGGGGAAGCACCATGAAGGTACGCTTGCCGGCACTGCCGCAGGTATGGCGCGAGGCCGTCGAAGAATTGTGGCGGCGTCGCCTGCGCACCTTGCTGACCCTGCTTGGCCTGATCTTCGGCGTCGGCGCCATCGTGGCGATGCAGGCCGTCGGCGAGGGCAGCCGGCGCGAAGCCCTGAAGCTGGTCGAAGGGCTGGGCTTGCGCAACCTGATCGCCGAGGCGCGGCCGCAGGACGATGCCACCCTGCGCGAGAACCGCGCGCGCAGCCTCGGCCTCACCGCTTCCGATGCGCAGGCGGCGCTGGAGGTGGTGCCGGGCGCGGAGAAGTTCGCGGCGGAAAAGCGCATCCGCACCTACTCGGTATTCAGCGACCACGGCAGTGGCGACGCGCAGGCCAGCGGCGTCAGCCCGGACTGGTTCGAGCTGTCGTCCTTGCAGGTGGCCAACGGGCGCGCGTTGAACACGCAAGACGATGACGCACTGGCAGCGGTTGCGGTGCTCGGGCACCAGGCCGCGTCCGGTCTGTTCCCCGGGCGCGACCCGGTCGGGCAACTGCTCAAGGTCAACCATGTCTGGCTGGAGGTGGTCGGCGTGCTTGCCGACCGCGACCTCGGCAAGAGTGATTTCGAAGGTGTGCAACTGGGTTCGGAGAGCAACCACGTGTTCGTGCCGTTGGCCAGTGCGCAGGCGCGCTTCCGCTTCCAGCCACGCGAAGACCCGATCGACCGCTTCCTGCTGCGCCTGGATACGCCGGAAAAACTGGCGGCCGGCGCGAGCGTGCTTTCGGCAGTGCTCGACCAGCGCCATGCCGGGGTGGCCGATTACCAGTTGGTGGTGCCGCAGCAGTTGTTCCAGCAACACCAGAAGACGCAACGCATCTTCCAGGTGGTGATGGGCGCGATTGCCGGGGTCAGCCTGCTGGTTGGCGGCATCGGCATCATGAACATCATGCTGGCCAACGTGCTGGAACGGCGGCGCGAGATCGGGCTGCTGCGCGCACTTGGCGCGCGCCGCAACGACGTGGTGGCGCAATTCCTGCGCGAGGCCAGCGTGATCTGCATCGCCGGCGCGCTACTGGGCCTGCTTTTCGGTGCGGTGCTGGCCTACCTGATCGCCGCCTTCGCCGGCTGGCAGGTGGCATGGGCACCGTTGCCGGTACTGTTTTCGGCCGGGTTCTGCGCGCTGGTCGGCCTGGCCTTCGGCGTCTATCCGGCGCGCCAGGCTGCGCAGCTCGACCCGATCGCGGCGCTGCGGCAGGAATGACTCTCCTACCGCGACCAAGGCAATGTCAGGCTTTCGGAAGTTGCGCCAGCGAGTCGGCCTGCAACCGCGCGTAGATCGCGAATTCGTCGGCCACCGGTGCACCCAGCGCCTGCTCGAACGCCTCGCGGTTGGCGCGGGCGGCATAGGCACGCTGCTCTTCACCACCAAGGTTGGACTGGAAGATGCCGGCGGCGCTGACCGGCAGGAAGTCTTCGTAGATGATCGGCTCGGCCGTGGCCAGCCCGCGCTCGATCAGCACCTCGGCCGGCAGCGTGCGTTCGGTGGCCGACGCGGCGCGACCGGCGTCGGTCAACATGTAGCGGTAGTAGCCCAGCCCCTCGCGACGCAGCGTGACGTGGTCGTCCGGGAAAGCGGCGAACGTCGCCTGCAACCGCTGCGTGTAATCGCCGCTGGTACTGCCGGCGCCACCGTTCTCGCGCGCCTGCGCCAGCAACGTGTCGTACAGCGCACGGCCTTTCGGGGTCAGCGCCAGGCCACGCTGCTCGATCTCGCCGAAGCGCGCGGTGTGGGTGCCGGCGGCGTTGTCCGTGCCCGACGGGAAATGCACCAATTCCTCCAGCGCCTTGAAACTGGTCTGGCGCAGCAGGATCGGGCATGCGCGGCGCGGCGGACCTTCGATCACCGCCTTGGCGGCGATGCCGCGTGCATGCATCGCCGCCTGCGCCGCGTCGATGTCCAGCGTGCGCGGGGTCAGGTGGTTGATGTGCGGGCCGCGGAAACTGACCACGTCGGCCACCAGCCGGTGCGCAGCGTGCAGGGCGTGGTAGGTGTCCAGCGACACGGTGGCTTCGTTGTGCCAGCGGAAGGTTTCCAGCGCTTCGACCACGAAGCGCCAGGCGTCTTCTTCATTCAAGCCGCCGTCGCGCTCGCATTGCTCGATCAACTGCAACGCGCCGGGAGTGAAGATGTTGCGGCGGGACAGGATGTCGGCGGACTGCGCGCGCAATGCATCGTCCTCGATCAGCTCCAGCCGCAGCAGCGAGGTGAACACGCGGAACGGGTTGCGCAGCAGCGATTCAGCGCCGAGCGGGCGAAACGCGGTGGAATGCACCGGCACGCCAGCCACCGACAGGTCGTAATAGCCCACCGGCCACATGCCCATCACCGCGAACAACCGCCGCAGCGTGCACAGCTCCTGCGCGGTGCCGACGCGGATCGCGCCGTGGCGCTCCACCTCCAGCCGCTCGCGCTCGCCGCTGCGCTGCATCTGCTCGGCCAACTGCGGCTGCGCGTCCAGCACACGGTCGTTGATTTCGCCGACCAGCTCGACCAGCGTGCCGTACAACGGCACCTCGGTGCGGTACATGTGCGACATCGACTGCGAGAACAGGCTGCGGATGTGGTCGGGCGAAACGAAACGGTCGGCGGTCATGTCGGGGCGCGCGGGCGCGGTGGCGGGAAAGCCGCCATTTTCGCCCGGATGCGGGGATCGCGACCATTGGCTCTACCTTCTCCCTCCGGGGTGAAGGCGTGTTGCTTGCGAGCCACTGGCTCGCACACGCCTGAACGCCCGGTGCGTTGCACCGGGCCGGGGCGCGGAGCGAGGTGCCCCGCAGGGGCGGATGAGGGTACGGGCGAAGCCTCGTGCAATCAAACTTCACGAAGCTTCGCCCGTACCCTCACCCCAACCCCTCTCCCGAAGGGAGAGGGGCTTCAATCTCGGCGGGCGGCGGCATCGCGCCGCGCGCGGTCGCCGAGCTGGCGTTGCAGCAGCGGGTCCAGCCGGATCGGCCGGTCCCAGTGGTCGTGGCTGGCCACCAGCGCGTGCCGCACCGCGCGCCAGTGCAGGTTGTCCGGCTTCACCGGCAACGCCTGCACCACGGCTTTCCAGCCCTCGCCCGGATGCTGCGCACGCGCGCGCACCGGCTCGCGGCAACTGGTGCCGATGGCCTTGCCCCAGAAACAGGCGAACCAGACGTCGGCGGCCGCCCAGCCGTGCTGTCGCATCAGCGCTTCGGGATAGCCACGCCGTGCGCCGCCGTAGCGCACCAGTTCGTCGATGAAGGCGTCCGGGTAGCGCTCGGCATAGCGGTCGACGCTGGCCAGTTGCCGGTCCAGCCAGGCATCACCGGTGCCGGACGCATGTGGGGCCGTTTCGGCCGCCGGTGCAACGGCGGGCGACAACAGCAGGCAGCAGCACAGGAGCAGGGAGCGATACATGCCACGATTGTGCCGCAGACCATGCCGCACCGTCAGGCCGCCACCACGGAGGGAAATCCGATACCCTTGACCCCGCATTCCATCGCATCACGCGCGGAAGGCGCAGCCTGACCGGACCAGGGGGAACGTCGGTGCCCACACCCTCCAAGGCGGCCATGCGACCCGGCGAACAACGCCGACGCCTGGCCGATGCCTACATCAGCCTGTCGAAGGACCCCTCCATCTGGATGGCGGACCTGGGCTTGGCCCTGGAGCGGCTGGCCCGCTTCTGCGCGCAGGCGGTGGGTGTGGCCCGCGCCAGCGTCTGGCGGATGAACACCGAGGGCAGCACGCTGCAGTGCCTGGCGCTGCACGCGCAGGATCATCAAGCCGATGCCGGAATGGCCGACCTGGACCTGGCTACCGTGCCCGGCTACCACGGCGCCCTCGGCAGCGAGCGCCTGATCGAGGCCAACGATGCCCAGCACGATCCCCGCCTGGCCGGCATGCACGATTACCTGCGCGCCCACGACATCCAGTCCCTGCTCGACGCCATCGTCCGTGTCCAGGGGCATGCACGCGGGGTACTGTGCTTCGAGTCGGTCGGGCATGCGCGGCTGTGGAGCGAGGAGGAGAAGAACTTCCTCACCTCCGTCGCCGGCCTGGTCTCGCAATTGTTCGCGGTGGCGGCGCTGCGCGACAGCGAGGCGCGCTACCGCGCCCTGTTCGATGGTGCAGCCGATGCCATCTTCGTCATGCGCGATGGCCGCTTCGTCGCCAGCAACGCGGCGGCCAATGCGATCTTCGGCTACGACGACGGCCAACTGCTGTACCTGGAGCCGGCGCAGGCCTCGCCGCCCCGCCAGCCCGATGGCAGCGACTCGGCCACGCGCGCGGCCGAGTTGATCCGCTTGGCGATGGAGCGGCCGCAGCGCTTCGAATGGCAACACCAGCGCAGGAACGGCGGCCTGTTCGACGCCGAAGTGGCGCTGCGCAGCGTGCGCATCGACGGCTGCCCCTGCCTGATCGCGGTGGTACGCGACATCACCGAGCGCAAGCACAGCGAGGCCAACCTCGAACGTTCCCGGCTCGAACTCGAACACCGTGCCAACCACGACGAACTGACCGGCCTGCCCAATCGCAGTTGCCTGCACGAGCGCCTGGCGCAACTGACCGCAGACAGCCAGGACGCAAACATCGATGTGTCCCTGATGTTGCTGGACCTGGACCGATTCAAGGAAGTCAATGACACCCTGGGCCACCACGTCGGCGACCAGTTGCTGAAGAGCATCGCCCGCGACCTGGCCGGGCTGCTGGCATCGCACCGGGCCGAGCTGTTCCGGCTGGGCGGCGACGAGTTCGTGATCCTGGCCCGCGGCGGCGGCCAGGCCGGCACCATGCGCCTGGCCGAGCGGGTGCTGCACGGTCTGCGCGAACCGCGACGGGTGGACAGCATCACCCTGGAGATGGGCGGCAGCATGGGCATCGCCCTGTTCCCGCAGCATGGCCTCAACGGCAACGACCTGCTGCGCTGCGCCGACGTGGCCATGTACCACGCCAAGCTCAACGGCCTGGGCGCGGCGCTGTATGCAAGCGACCACGACCCGCACAGCCCGCGCCGCCTGGCGCTGATCTCCGAGCTGGGCAACGCCATCCGCGAGGAGCAACTGCAATTGCATTTCCAGCCTCGGATCGACCTGCGCACCGCGGCCTGCAGCGGCTGCGAGGCGCTGCTGCGCTGGCGACACCCGCAGTTGGGCATGGTGCCGCCGGGTGATTTCATCCCGGCCGCGGAGATGAGCGACATCATCCACCCGCTCAGCCGCTGGGTGGTGCGCCAGGCGCTGGCGCAGGCGCGGCGCTGGCAGGACGCCGGCCACCCGCTGCCGGTGGCGGTGAACCTGTCGGCGCGCAACCTGCTGGACGTGCACTTCCCGGAAGCGGTGGCGCAACTGCTGCACGAGTTCGCCGTGCCTGCCGCGCTGCTGGAGATCGAGATCACCGAAAGCGCGCTGATCGGCGATCCCGAACACGCGCTGCAGGTGGTGCGCGCCTTCCGCAGCCTTGGCCTGGGCATCGCCATCGACGACTTCGGCACTGGCTATTCGTCGCTGAGCTACCTCAAACGGCTGCCGCTGCAAACCTTGAAGGTGGACCAGTCCTTCGTCCGCGACATGCTCAGCGTGGCCACCGACGCGGTCATTGTGCGCTCGACCATCGACCTGGCCCACGGCTTCGGCCTGACCGTGGTGGCCGAGGGCGTCGAGGACGCGCGCACCCTGGCGGCACTGGCCGCGCTGGGGTGCGACCAGGCGCAGGGCTACCATATCGCCCGGCCGATGCCGGCGGCCGACTTCACGCGCTGGCTGGCCACGCCGCGCTGAGCGGCCCGCTGCCGCTCAGGTTGCCTCGCTCAGCGGTTGCCCGCGATGGCTGCCACCGCCGCAGGCCATTGCCACGCGGTATCGGCCAGGCGCAGGCGCGGCTCGTCGGCGGAGACGCCGTGTTCGGCCTCGTGCGCCCAGGTCACCGCATACGGGGTGTGCACGCCCCAGCCGCCCAGCGCCAGCACCGGCTCGATGTCCGAGCGCAGCGAGTTGCCGACCATCACGAAGCGTGCGGCCGGCAGGTCGAATTCGGCCAGCACCCGCGCGTAGGTCTGCGGGTCTTTTTCCGAAACGATCTCGATGCGCGGGAACAGGTCACGCAGCCCGGAGCGTTCGATCTTCTGCTCCTGGTGGAACAGGTCGCCCTTGGTGATGAGCACCACCGGCCAGCGCGCGGCGATGGCGGTCACCGCCTCGCGCACGCCGTCGATCACCTCCACCGGGTGCTGCAGGGTGCGGCGGCCGATCTCGACGATCTGGCGCAGGTGCGCGGCGGAAATGCGCTCGCCGGTCAGCTCGATGGCGGCCTCGATCATCGACAGTGCCATGCCCTTGGCACCGTAGCCGAACACCGCCAGGTTGCGCCGTTCCACCTTGAGCAGGTGTTGCGCGGTGCCGGCATCGTGCAGGTCGATGTAGTGGCCGAGGATGGATTCGAAATCCTGCTCGGCCTGGCGGTAATAGTCTTCGCTCTTCCAGAGCGTGTCGTCGCCGTCGAAGCCGACCAGGCCGATGGCGGAAGTGGGGTTGGCGGAAGTCATGGGCGCAGGATAACAAGCTGCCGCCGCCGGCGCGGGGAGCGGCATCCGGCCGCTCCCCCGGGGGTCATGCAGACGCCGGGCGCGTGGTTCAGCGCTGCTGCGCGGCGGTATAGGCGCGGTATTCCTCGGACGTCAGCTTGCCGTCCTTGTCGGCATCGGCGGCGTCAAAGAGCGCTGCCAAACCGGCGTGGGCCTGTGCTTCGGCGCGGCTGATGGCACCGTCGCCATCGCTGTCCAGACTGTCCCACGACTGGCCGTCGCCGGATGCCGCGGCATCGGCACTGGTGCGCTGCTGCGCCTGCGTTGCCGAATCCTGCGCCTGGGTCTGTTGCTGCGGTTCCGGCCGGGTCTGTTGCGCGAAGGCCGGCAGCGCCAGCAGCACGCCGGTGGCGGCAACGAGGGCGAACAACGGGTTGCGGTTGCGGACGGTCATCGGATGTTTCCTCCTGCGATTCGGGATGCGCGGTGATTCCGCACGGCCCCACCCTCGCAAGCCCGCGCTGAACTCCGTTTGTGGCGGAAATCCGCAGCGAATGCCTCGTTAACCCTTGTCGCAACGTGATCGGTTACCGCGGTGGTTAGGGAGGCGTGAGCAGCCGGTGAGGCCCGCATTCGGGCGTTCCATCCATGACGCTGCTGCCCGTGACTACGGGCACTCAATCGCCGCTGCTGTCGTCTTTCTGCAAGACGTGCGAACTGAACGCCCGCCATCCCAGCCCCACGCCGACCAAGGCACCCACCACTTCCAGCACCACGCGCGTGCCCAACTGGTCCGGGTCATGGATACCGGCCAGCGCCAGCCGCGCGTACAGCGGCGATTCCAGCCGCACCATGCCCAGCGAGAACATCTTCCAGGCATCCACGCCGGCACCGATGGCTACCGCCGCCAGGCAGGCCCAGCCGATGGCATGCCCCTGCGACAGGCCGGTGCGGCGGCACACCTGCCACCACAGCATGAACACCACGAAGCCGACCGCCAACGCGATCAGGGCGGCTTCCAGCGAGCCGAGCAGGCCGTAGTGCAGTTGCAGGTTCATCGGTCATGAGGCTCGGGTGAAGGGATGCGCAGTGTATCCGGCCATGTGCCGGACACCGTGCAACGCAGGATGCCGGCGGCGTCAGCGCGGGCCGGCGTCGGCCGCCAGCGCGTGCAGGATGCGCAGGTCCTCGGCATCCAGTTCGCTACCGTCCATGCTGCGGAAATGGTTGCGGAAGGCGCGCACGCTGGCGGCGCGGTCGTCGAGCGGGTAGCCGACCAGCCGCAGCGCCGGCCACGGGTCGAAGCCGTCCGGCGCCGGCGGCGCATCGGCGGCGGGCCAGCGGCCGAAGCCGGCCTCGGCCAACTGCCGCCACGGGAACAGCGGACCGGGGTCGATCTTGCGCGTGGGTGCGAAGTCCTGGTGGCCAACCACCTGGGTGCGCGGGATGCGCAGGCGCGTGCACAGGTCGTCCAGCAGCACCAGCAGGCTGTCGATCTGCGCCTGGGCGAACGGCGAGCGGCCATCGTTGTCCAGCTCGATGCCGATCGAGGCGGAATTGATGTCGCTGATCGTGCCCCAACTGCCGGCGCCGCCGTGCCAGGCGCGGCGTTCGTCGCTGACCAGTTGGTAGCGCTTGCCGTCGCGGCCGATCAGGTAGTGCGCGCTGACCGGGCCGCCGCTGTTGCGGCTGCGCAGCGTGTCCAGGCTGTGCTGCACCGAGTCCTGCTCGGTGTAGTGGATGACGATCAGGATGGGCCGGCGCAGGTCGTGGTTCGGCGAGGGCAGCCAGGTAGCCAGCGGATTGCGCGCGGGCACGTGGCCGCAGCCGGCCAGCAGCGCGGTGACCAGCAGCAGCGGCAAGGTCGCAAGTCGGATTTGCATCGTGTTCATGCCGGTATCGTGCCTGAAGTGGAAACCGTGATCGCACCGCCCGTGCATCGCCGTGTCAACGGCAATCGTCGATGCGGCTGAATTCCAGGTCCTGGAAGTCGTAGCTGAAGTCGATGTCGGGATCGATGGCGCGCATGTGCAGGCGTCGTCGGGGGCCGTCGCCGGCAAATGCCAGCCAGGCGTCGGCGTCCTCGTCGATGCCCTGCCAGCGCACCCACGGGCGGCCGTCGGCCAGCATCACCCGGCCATGCATCGCCGGTGATTTTTCCGAAACGAAGGCGATGCCGTCGCCGGCCGGGCACAGCGTGACCCGGCCGAACCACGGGTCGGCCCACACCCCGGCATCGGCACCGAAAGCGGCCGCCGTGACCGGTACGCGCTGCGACAGAGGAACGGGGCCGTGGCCGCCGGTGTGGCGTTGCGCGGCTTCGCGTTGCAGCAGGCCGGCGTAGTGCGCCACGTCACCCGCGACGCCGGGCCGGGTCTGCTGCTTGAGCAGTACCTGCATCAACACCGTGCGCGCGGCCTCGGCCTCGCCGTTGATCAGGATCACCGCGCCGCTGCGCCGGTCCGGCAGCAAGGCCAGCGAGGAATACATGCCCGACAAGGTGCCGGTGTGGGCAACCTTCCACTGCCCGTCCATGTCCGACAGGCGCCAGCCGTAGCCGTAGGCATGGAAGTGGGCGTTGTCCCAGTCGCGCTGGCGCTGGCTGACCGGCATCGGCATGTGCGCGCTCCACAGTGCGCGGCGCTGGGTTGCGTCCAGCCAGCCCGGCGCCTGTTGCGGATCGAGCAACACCTGCATCCAGCGCAGCATGTCGTTCAGGCTGCAACGCACGCCGCCGGCCGCCATCGAGGGGAAGTCGTCCACGCTTGCCGGCTCGGCCGGTGCCGGGATGTTGCGCGTGGCCTCGCGGCGATGCGGGCGCGCGATGTTGCCGACTGCGGCCGGCGACCAGCGCCCGGCCTGGCAGCGCGCCATGCCCAGCGGTTCGAAGATTTCCTCGCGCAGCAGTTGCGCATACGGCTTGCCGCCGGCGGCGGCCGCCACTTCGCCGGCCACCACGTACAGCAGGTTGTCGTAGGCGTAGTCGGCGCGGAAGCTGCCCACCGGCTTGAGGCGCGCCAGCCCGGCGATGATGTCCGCGCGGCTGAAATGGTTCGGCTCCGGCCACAGCATCAGGTCGCCCGCGCCCAGTCCGAGGCCGCTGTTGTGGATCAGCAGGTCGCGCACCTGCATGTGCGTGGTCACCCACGGATCGTGCATGCGGAACTGCGGCAGGTGCCGGGTCACCGGGTCGTCCCAGCGCAGCTTGCCGGCCTGCACCAGCCGCGCCAGTACCGCGGCGGTCATCGCCTTGGTGTTGGAGGCGATCTTGAACAGGGTGTCGGCATCCACCGGCTGGCCCTCGCCGGTCACCCGTTCGCCGCGCGCGTCGCTGTAGACCAGCTTGCCATCTTCGATCACCCCGACCGCGATGCCCGGCAGTTGGTAGCGTTCGAAGGTCGCGTCCAGCGCCTGCCGGTAACGCGCCAGGTTGCCGTCTTCGTCGGTGGCGGCATGGGCGCTGGCCGGCAACAGCAGCAGGCACAGCAGCAGGCGCTTGATCGGCATGGTTGCACTCCGCTTGTGATCAATCGTCAAAGCAACGCTGCCGTGCATTCCTGCACGGCAGCGGGTGTTGCGGCAAGCGTTGCCGGCAATGGCCCGGATCAGAAGTTCCAGGTCACCACCAACTGCGCCGAACGCGGGGACTGCCAGCGGGTGCCGGTACCGTACAGGCCACGGGTGACGCCCGGCCCCTTTTCGTAGCGCGCGCGCTGGTTGATGACTTCCTGTTCGTTGAGCAGGTTGTAGACCGACAAGCGTGCCTTCAGGTCGACCCCTTCCACCGGCAGGGTCCAGGTGATGTTGGCGCCGAGGTTGTAGGTCCACGGCATGCGCCCGCCCCAGCCGCGGCCGGCATACTCGAACTCGCGCTGGTCCCAGGAGCCGCTGCAGTTCTGCACGCAATGCCAGAACGAGCCGCCACCGGAGCCTTCGGTCACGAAACTGGCCGCGCCGGTGCTGTCATCGGGCCAGGCCACGCCCAGCGCGGTGATCGGGCCGCCGGACAGCGCAGTGAAGGTGCTGCCGAAGGACCACATTTCGTTGAGCCTGTAGCTGCCGCGCAGCTTGATCTGGTGGCGATGGTCGTTGAACAGCGGACCGTAGTCCTGGTTGTTGGCCGGGTGGTCCCAGTGCTGGACCATGCCGGTATCGCCGTAGTTGGTGTCCGAATTCACCGGGCCTTCGTGGTTGCCCTCGGACTTGGACCACAGGTAGGAGGCGTTAAAGGCCCACTTGTCGTCCCATGCGCGGTCGATCTGGAATTCCAGCGCCTTGTAGGTGCGCTTGGGCTTGAAGTAGCCCACCACTTCGCCACTGCCGCCCTTGATGTAGCCCGCCTTCGAGGTGTCGATGGTGATCCAGCCCTCGGTGTCGCAACCGATGTCCTCGTTGCCCCAGATCGTCACCTTGTCACCGGGGTTGGCGATCGGCCAGAGGCTGTAGCCGACCGGGCCGCACGGGGTGTGGTTGATGCGGATGTCGTCCATCGCGTTGGGCATGCGCCGGTAGGTCGCATTGACGCCCCACGACCAGGCCTGGTTGATCATCTGCTGGAAGCCGAGGATCGCCTCGTCCTGGTAGACCGCGTCGAGGTCGCGGCTCACGCTCTGGCGCAGGTCATCGACCGGCAGGTTGTAGGAATCGTCGATCGCACCGATCTGCGCGCCCAGCACCGGCTCCATGTAGCCGGAACCGGTGATCGGGTTGGACGCGGCACGCCAGCCATTGAGCGCATAGAAGGTGCGCTCGTCGGTCAGGCCACCGGCGAAGTTGTAGTTGATGATGTTGGTGACCGGCAGGTAGTAGCGGCCGAGGTTGCCGGACAGCTTGCTGCCGCCGTCACCCTTCATGTCCCAACTGAAGCCCAGCCGCGGCGACACCAGGTTGTCCATCTTGATGAAGCTGGCACCGGAAGCGGTCTTGTTGTCGAAGCCATCCACGCGCACGCCGAGGTTCAGCACCAGGTTGGAGGTGACGCTCCAGACATCTTCCAGGTAATAGGCATTGGCGGTGGTCTCGAACACGCCGCCGTCGATGCGTCGGCGCCCCATCACGATGGCATCGACGCCGCCGGGCACGATCGCGCCATTGTCCAGCTCGGCACCCGGCGTGGCACCGAAGACCGAATAGCGCATGCCGGTCGGCCCCGGATAGTTGGTGGTGCGGTCGGTGGTCATTTCCTCGCGGTCCAGGCCGAAGCGCAGCAGGTGGTCGCCCAGTGCCCACTCGAAATCGAGCCGCCCCACCTTGCGTTCGTCATGGTGGTCGACCACCGACGTCGACGTGCTGGGGTGGCAACTGACCGCCGGCTTGCCCATCGCGGTGTAGACGCCGTTGTAGCTGGCATCGATGAGCACCTGCGAGCACAGCGCATCGGCCGGCGAGGCACTGAGCGCCTGGCTGCGGTTGACCCCGTACATCGCCTTGGCGGTGAAGTTGTCGCCGAACTGGCCGATATAGGTCAGCGAACCGTTCTTGCCGCCGCCGTCATCGACGCTGGTGCCCTTCGAATCACCGATGACCCGGGTATCGAAGTCGTACAGGTTGGTCGAGTTGTCGGTGCTGGCCTCATCGGAGAACGCCAGCAGCTCCAGCCGATGGTTGTCGGTGATGTTCCAGTCCAGCTTCGCGCCCCAGAAGCCGTTGTCGGACCTGGCGCGCGACCACTCGGTGCCGGCGTTGTTGGTGTTGCCGTATTTGCCTTCGCGCTGCTCGTACATGCCGAAGAAGAACAGCTTGTCCTTCACCAGCGGGCCGGACGCCCACACGTTCGCTTTCATGAAGCTGCTGCTGTCATGGCTGGCCTTGTAGGTGGCCGAGACCGCGGTGCCGTCGCCGTCGACCCGGTCGAACTGGTGGTCGTCGGCCTTCGAGCGCCATGCGTTCGGCTCGAAGGTGAACTCCACGCCGCTCTTGAATTCATTGCTGCCGGAGCGGGTCACCGCATTGATCACGCCACCGGTGCTGCGGCCGAATTCCACCGAATAGCCACCGGTCTTGACCTGGAATTCCTGGAAGAACGCGAACGGCGCACTGGAGAAACTCTGCCGGCGGTAGAAGTCAGTGACGTTCAGGCCGTTGATGAAGACCGAGTTCTCGGCCACCGACGAGCCGCCGAAGGAGATGCCGCCGAACGACGAGTTGCCGCCAATGACACCCGGCGCCAGCAAGGCCACCGCGCTCATGTTCTGCGCCACCGGCATGCGTGCCAGTTCCTCGCGGGAAACGGTGGTGACGGTTTCGGTGGAATGCACGTCGACACGGTTGACGATGCGCGAACCGACCACCTGGATCGAATCCAGTGTTACCGCCTCGCCGCCACCGCCGAGGTTGACCGTGGTGGTGCCGCCCAGCGACACGTTGACGTTCAGCGGTTCGGCCTCGCTGCGGCCATCGCGCTGCACCTGCAGGCGGTAGTCGCCCACCGGCAACTGGCCGAGGCGGTAGCTGCCGTCGCGGCCAGCGGTGACCGTGCGGGTCAGCCCGGTGGCGGCGTTGGTTATGGTGATCTGGTCACCGACATTGGCGCGGCCGGCGATGGCGCCGGTGGCGCTCTGTGCCATGACCGTGGGCGCCAGCGCCCCCAGACAAGCACCCAGGGCGACGGCGAGTGCCGCTTTTTTCAGCATTTTCGTGTTCATTGCTCTGCTCTCTCCTGCAGATGTTGGAAGTACGGCGGTGTTGCAGCGCTTCATGTTTCCGCTGGCGTCAATAGCTGCCACCGGAAGTCGTAATCCCACTGGTCGAAATAGAGGTTGCCGCCGGCCCACTCCACTTCACCGCGTTGCGAATCCACCGTTTCCGAGCGGAAATGCCGCTTGGCCGGCCACAGTGGTCGCGCGTAGTCGTCGTTGAAGGTGATGCGGTAGGCGTCCAGCCCGCCGAAATAGAAGTCGCGCAGCGCCGGTTGCGCGCTGTCGAGCGCGCCGGTGGTCACGTCCATCGGCACCCAGCCATAGGGCGCCAGGTACAACGCGCCCCAGTCGTGCAGGTTGCTGTAGCCCACCGCGTCGTCGGAATACACCATGCCCGACTGCCAGCGCGCGGGGATGCCGTTCAGCCGCAGCAGCGCGATCAGCAGCAGCGTCTGCTGGCCGCAGTCGGCATGGTTGGCGTGCAGCGCGTGGTCGCTGATGTTGCCGATGGTCGAATATTCGCGCGCGCCGCCCCACGGGATGCGGTCCACCGCGTCGAACAACTTGCGCGCAATCCGGTACGGGTTGCTTTCATCGCCCACCACCTCGCGCGAGAACGCACGCAGCGCGGGGGTGAACAGCACGTGCGGTGCGCGCTCGGCCAGGTACGGCGCCAGCGCCGGTTCGGGTGGCGTCGGCTGCACCTGGTCCGGGTCGATGGCGACGTGGCGCGCGTACACCGTCAGCTCGTAGCTGACCGAGAACTCGACCGGAGTGCCGGCCAGCGCCGTGCGCTCCAGGTAGGCGGTGCGTTGCAGGGTCGATTCCGGCGCCACCTGCGCGCCTTCCGGCACGCTGCCCAGCCAGCGGATGTCCTGCTGCTGGCCGGCGATGGCGCGCGGATACGGAATCCACGCACGCACGGTTTCACCGGCCGGCACCGCGTCGGCAGCAACCGTGAGCGACTGCGTCACCCGCACCCGCCGCGGCGCGATGCTGCTGTCGCCACTGGCCTGCGCGGCGGCAAGCACTTCGGCGTGATGCAGCGTCACCACCTCGAACGGGCCGGGCGCGGGCGGCTTGATCGCGGGCGCACGCCGCGCCACCGCGTCGGTGCTGACGCGGAACAGGTTGGACGGCGCGCGCTTGAACCAGCGGCGCTCACCGTCGATGTCCAAGTGTTCGATCAACCCGGCCTCGTCCCAGCGGCGAAACTCGTCCTCGCGCAGGTCGGGGATGTAGCGGCGCACCGCCGCCATCGCCTGCTCGCGGTCCAGGCTGAAGTCCAACCGTATCCGGCGCATGCGTTCGCGCTGGAACAACCAGGCGTCATGCTGCTCCACGGCCATGCCCTGTTGCCGCAGTGCCGCATCGATTTGCGCCTGCGCGGCGGCGAAATCGCCACGGTCCACCTGCGCGGCAACCTGCTCCAACGGTTCGCCTGCGGCAACCGCGAATGACAGCAGGCACAGCAGCCCGGCAGCGAGGCGACGCCGCAATGGAGCGATATGGAGAGGCGCAAACTGGCGAAACGCGGATTCCACGGCAACACTTCCCGGGTGCAGAGTGGTGGCGGTGATGTAGCACGCCTCCAATGGCCGGTCAATAATTTATTCTTGCTTTCGACGAACAAAGGAATAACTATTCTTCACGCATTCCGATGGAGCCCGCCGATGAACGCCCTTTCCTCCCGGCTGCCGCTTGCGCGCGTGCTGCTGCTCGCTGCGGCCCTGTGCGCGGGGCCGGCCTTCGCGCGTGGCCCCGCGCCGGTGGTCGAACCCGGCCACGCCGGCATCGCCGGCCTGCACGAGGCCTACCTGTCACCGGCTTACTGGATCGCCCGGCAGGCCGAGCCTGACCGGGTGATCCTCGACCGCGCCGGCATCGCCACGCAGAACGCACGCATGCGCCAGCTCGATGGTTCCATCCATGACCTGCGCGCGCTGCCGGCCACGCTGGCACGCGATTTCGTGCGCGGGCAACTCGACGCCCTCTCGCAACTGCCGACGCGCACGCTGTACGACGTGCACGGCAATGAGGTGGATGCCGCGCGTTTGCAGGCCATTGCCGGCAACCTCGGTCGCGACCGCATCGTCGACAACCGCCCGCTCCGATACGGACTGGTCGTGCACCGCGCCGCGCTGCGCGCCTTCCCCACCGACCTGCGCGTGTTCAACAGCCGCGGCGATACCGACATCGACCGTTTCCAGGAATCGGCGCTGTTCCCCGGCGACGCGGTGGCGGTGCTGCACGAGAGCGCCGACGGCAACTGGCTGTTCGTCGCCAGCGAACGCTACGTGGCATGGATCGAAAAACGCTTCGTCGGCATTGGCGATGCCGCGCAGGTATTCGGCTATGGCGCCCACGGCCGCTACCGGGTGATCACCGGCGCCACCGCCTTCACCGCCTACACCCCGGAAGAACCGCGCCTGTCGCGGCTGCAACTGGACATGGGCGTGCGCGTGCCGCTGCTGGCCGACTGGCCGCCATTGCAGCCGGTCAATGGCCAGCAAGGCCATGCCGCCCACGTGGTGCAACTGCCGGTGCGCAACGATGATGGCAGCCTCGCGCTGCGGCCGGCGCTGCTGCCGCGCTCGCAGGACAGCAGCGACGACTACCTGCCGCTGACCCCGCGCAACCTGATGACGCAGGCGTTCAAGTTCCTCGGCGAGCGCTACGGCTGGGGCCATGCCTACGACACCCGCGATTGCAGCGGCTTCGTCTCCGAGGTCTACCGCAGCTTCGGCGTACTGCTGCCACGCAATACCAGCGCGCAGGCGGTGAGCCCGGCGCTGGACCGCATCGCCTTCGGCGAGAAGGACGGCAAGGCGCGGCGCGATGCGGCGGTGGACGCGCTGCAGGTCGGCGACCTGGTCTACATCCCCGGCCACGTGATGCTCACCCTCGGCCACGTCGACGGCATGGCGTGGATGATCCACGACACCTCCGGCGGCAGTTGGTTCGGCGCCGACGGCAAGCGCGTGCCTGCGCATCTCAATGGCGTGTCGGTGACGCCGCTGCAGCCGATGATGGCCAGCGACACCGCCAGCTACGTCGACCGCATCACCAACATCCAGCGCATCCGCCCGCGAACCGCCAAATGAAGATCACCGACATCGAACTGGGCATGCTGCGCGTGCCCCTGAAGACCCCGTTCAAGACCGCACTGCGCACCGTGGAGACGGTCGAGGACATCGTGGTGCTGGTGCGCACCGACAGCGGCCACACCGGCTATGGCGAGGCGCCGGCCACTGCGGTGATCACCGGCGACACCCACGGCTCGATCATCGAGGCGATCACCCGCTGCATCAAACCGCGGCTGATCGGCGAGGACATCAGCAACCTCAACCGCATCTGCGGTTTGATCCAGACTTCGCTGGAGCGCAACACCAGCGCCAAGGCGGCGGTCGAGATCGCCATCCACGACCTGTGGGCGCAACTGCACGGTGCGCCGCTGTACCAGATGCTTGGCGGCGGCGACCCGGTGATCACCACCGACATCACCATCAGCGTGGACTACATCGACAAGATGGTGGCCGACTCGTTGTCGGCAATCGAGCGTGGTTTCGAGTCGCTGAAGATCAAGGTCGGCAAGGACATCGGCCTGGACATCGAGCGGGTCAAGGCGATTCACGCCGCGGTCGAGGGCCGCGCGCTGCTGCGGCTGGACGCCAACCAGGGCTGGACCGCCAAGCAGGCGGTGTACGCGATGCACGCGCTGGAGAACGCCGGGGTGGTGCTGGAGTTGCTGGAGCAACCGGTCAAGGCCACCGACATCGACGGCATGAAGTACGTCACCGAGCGGGTCAACACCCCGGTGATGGCCGACGAGAGCGTGTTCGGCCCGCATCAGGTGTTCGACCTGATCCAGCAGCGCGCGGCGGACATCATCAACATCAAGCTGATGAAGACCGGCGGCCTTTCCAACGCGATCAAGGTGGCCGACATCGCAGCGTTGCACGGGATCCCGTGCATGATCGGCTGCATGCTCGAATCGAGCATCAGCGTGGCTGCGGCGGTGCACCTGGCGGTGGCCAAGGCCGACGCAATCACCAAGGTGGACCTGGACGGGCCATCGTTGGGACAGTTCAACCCGGTGCGCGGCGGGGTGATCTTCAACGAGTCGGAAATCAGCATCACCGATGCGCCAGGGCTGGGCATCATCGAGGTCGAAGGACTGGAGATGCTGAAGCCATGATCACGGCAGCACCGGCAACCGGCACCAGGGCTGCTGTTGCTGTCCCCCTCCCTTGCGCACAGCGCAGGGGAGGGAGAAAAGTCCGGCAAATCCTTCTAGAGTCAACCCTTCGCAGCCAACGACCCGCCCATGCCCCCACTGGTGAAAATCCGCTCCGAGCGTGACCAGATGTCGGCAATCGAACGCCGCATCGCCGACTTCATCCTCGACAACGCCCACCTGCTGCGCGACTACTCCTCCCAGCAACTGGCCAACGCCCTCGGCATCAGCCAATCCAGCGTGGTCAAGTTCAGCCAGAAACTCGGCTTCAAAGGCTACCCCGACCTCAAATACTCCATCGGCGCCGCCGTCGCGGTGGCCGGCAACGACAACGGCGACGTCATCGAATGGCCGCCGGAAGCAACCCCCACCGGCTACCTGCACCTGGCCGACACCCTGCACCGCGCCAAGACCGCCGCCGAAGAAGAAACCCGCGTCGCCAACCCGCAGGCCGAAGTGGAAGCGGTGATCGCCCTGATCGACGCCGCCCCCAAGGTATTCGTCTACGGCCTCGGCGACGACGGCCTGTACGCGCGCGAGTTCGCCATGCGCCTGGCGCTGCTGGGCATCCTCACCGTGCAGCACGCCGACCCCATCCTGATGACCGCCAACCTGTCATCGGCGCGCCCCGGCGACGTGCTGCTGGTGTTCTCCGAATTCGGCAAGCTGCCGCAGTTGTGGCAGCTCTCGCGCCAGTTCCAGGAAACCGGCGGCAAGGTGGTGTCGATCACCCGCCACACCGCCAACCCGCTGCGCGCCCACGCCGACGCCGCGCTGGTGATCTGTGCCCACGACCCGCAACCACCGGTGGCACAACTGCTGTACCGCTGCTCGCTGCAATACCTGCTGGATTTCGTGTTCGTGCTGCTATGCCATGCCAACCCGGACCGCCAGCGCCAGCTCGCGCAAAACCAGGAACGCATCCAGCAGATGATCGACAACTGATGACCGGAGCCACCGCCATGCCTTCCCCGTTCCGCTGCGCCGCCCGCCGGCTGTTGCCGCTGCTGGCCCTGCTCGCGCCATTGGTGGCCATTGCGGCATCACCCGTTCGAGACGCCATGCAATTGGTGGTGGTGACCGCGCCGACATGGGATGCGCCCAGCGGCCGCTTGCAGGCTTACGACCGCACCGACCACGGTTGGCAGGCGCACGGCGCCGCGTTCGCGGTGGCGCTGGGCCGCAGCGGCAGCGCCTGGGGCATCGGCCTGCACCCGGCGCAAACCGACGGCCCGCAGAAACAGGAAGGCGACGGCCGCAGCCCGGCCGGCGTGTTCACCATTGGCGAGGCGTTCGGCTATGCGCCGCGCATCGACAGCGGCATGCCGTACCGGCCGATGCTGGCCAGCAACTACTGCATGGACGTGCCCGACTCGCCGCTCTACAACCGCATCGTCGATGCCGAGGTGGTCGGCGCCGACGCGGTGGAAGGTTCCAGCGAACCGATGCGGCTGGACCTGCACAACGACGGCGACCGCCGCTACCGCGAAGGCTTCGTGATCGAACACAACCCGCGCGCCGAGCCCGGCCAGGGCAGTTGCATCTTCGCCCACCTGTGGCGCACGCCGGGCGAGGCCACCGCCGGCTGCACCGCGATGGAACCCGAATACATGGCCGCCCTGCTCGGCTGGCTCGCCCCCGCCGCGCACCCGCTGTTCGTGCTGCTGCCGGAGGCCGAATACCGGCGCCTGCGCGAAAGCTGGGGCCTGCCACCGTTGCACCCGTAATCCGATGAAGCATCGGGCTCCTGCTTTTCCCTTCTCCCACCGGGAGAAGGTGCCCCGAAGGGGCAGATGAGGGTTCGGGCGAAGCTTCGCGCAGTTGGACACCGCGAGGGCTTTGCCCCCGACCCTCTCCCCAACCCCCGCGCCCCGGCCCACGCCAGCGGCGTGGGCGCTCCATGACACGCGCGCCAATGGCGCGCAAACCGTGCCCTCTCGCCCCAAAGGGAGAGGGGCTTAGGCACTCCTCCACCCATTCCCGATCACCCTGCCCATGAACCCACCCGTCCGCCGCTTCCGCCTCTCCGCACCGCTCAAGGTGCTGCTCTCGCTGCTGGCCGGTGCCGTGGTCGGCCTTGCCCTGACCAGCATCGACAAGACGCTGGCGCTGCAGGTGGCCGACGTCGCCCGGCCCATCGGCCGGCTCTGGCTCAACGCCCTGCAGATGACCGTGGTGCCGCTGGTCACCGCGCTGGTCATCGTCGGCGTCAACACCGCCAGCAACGCCGCCGCGTCCGGGCGCATGGCGCGCAACGCGATCGGCGTGTTCGTCGTGCTGCTGGTGGCCGCGGCCGCGTTCTCGGCCGTGGTCACCCCGGCGCTGCTGGGGCTGGTGCCGCATGACAGCGCCACCGTGCTGGCCTTCCGCGAGGCCCTGCACGCGCCGGAAACGCAATCCGTGCCGGCCAGCGCCGGGCAGTGGATCGCCTCGCTGATCCCCAGCAACGTGCTGGCGGTGGCCTCGGCCAACGCGATGCTGCCGCTGGTGGTGTTCGCGATGTTCTTCGGCTTCGCCCTGAGCCGGCAGGACGCCGCGCGCCGCGAGCGGGTGCTGGACATCGTCCGCATCGTCGGCGACACCATGATCACCATCGTGCGCTGGGTGCTGTGGGCCGCGCCGCTGGGCGTGTTCGCGCTGGTGCTGGTGGTCTGCGCCGAGGTCGGCATGAGCGTGCTCGGCGTGCTCGGCTGGTACATCGTGCTGATGTGCGTGATCTACATCCTGATCACCCTGCTGCTGTACGTGGTGGCCCTGCTCGCCGCGCGCGAGGGCCTGCGCCGCTTCGCCGCCGCGCTGGTGCCGGTGCAGGTGATCGCCGGCAGCACGCAGTCGTCGTTGGCCTCGCTGCCGGCGATGATCGACAGCGCCCGCAACCGCCTCGGCTACCCGGCGGCGCTGACCTCGCTGGTGCTGCCGATGGCGGTGTCGCTGTTCCGCATCACCAGCCCGGCGCAGTACATCGCCGTGGCCAGTTTCATCGCCTGGCTGTACGGCATCGACATCACCTTCTCGCAGTACGCGGTGGCGGTGCTGTTGGCCGCGGCGATCAGCATGGGTTCCACCGGCCTGCCCGGCCAGGCCAATTTCATGACCAACAACATGCCGATCACCCAGAGCATGGGCCTGCCGATCGAACCGCTGGGCGTGCTGCTGGCGGTGGACACCATCCCCGACGTGTTCTGCACCATCGGCAACACCACCGGCGACATGACCGCGACGTCGATCGTCGCCCGGCACAGCGGGCCGCAGGTGGACGACGTGCCAGCCGACGGCTGAGCTTCGCGACGCCGTCAGCCCGCTGCCACGGCGCGCGTGTATGGTGTGGCGGCGACGACGCGCACCGCATTCCACTTCCGGGAGAACACCATGCCCCGTTCCATGCTGCTTGGCCTGGCCCTTGGCCTCGTGCCCGCCCTGTTCACCGCCGCCTGCGCCGCCGACCCGGCCGCCGAGGCCGCGCTCAAGCCCGCACAACAGCCTTTCACCACCACCGAGGTCGCACGCTTCGACGAACCGTGGGCGATGGCCTTCCTGCCCGACGGCAGCCTGCTGGTCACCGAAAAGGCCGGCAAGCTGGTCCATTTCGACCCCGCCAGCGGCAAGCGCGGCGAGATTGCCGGCGTGCCGCAAGTGGCCTACGGCGGCCAGGGTGGCTTCGGCGACGTGGCGCTGCACCCGCACTTCGCCGACAACGCGCTGGTCTATTACAGCTACGCCGAGGAAGGCGAAGCCGGCACCCGCGGCGCGGCGGTGGCGCGCGCGAAGCTGCAGCTCGATGCCGATGGTGACGGCAAGCTGGTGGATGCGCAGGTGATCTGGCGGCAGACGCCGAAGGTCAGCGGCAACGGCCACTATGGCCACCGGCTGCTGTTCGGCGCCGACGGCAAGTTGTGGGTCAGCTCCAGCGAGCGGCAGAAGTTCGACCCGGCGCAGGACATGGCCGGCAACCTCGGCAAGATCATCCGCCTGAACGACGACGGCAGCGTGCCAGCCGACAACCCGTTCGCCGCGCAGGGCGCACCGGCCGACCAGGTGTGGTCGCTGGGCCACCGCAACATCCTCGGCATGGCCTTCGACGCGCAGGGCCGGCTGTGGGCCGACGAGATGGGGCCGAAGGGCGGCGACGAGCTGAACCTGATCCAGCGCGGCGGCAACTACGGCTACCCGCTGGTCTCCAATGGCGACCACTACGACGGCCGCGACATCCCCGACCATGACACCCGCCCGGAATTCATCGCGCCCAAGGTCACCTGGACCCCGGTGATCTCCCCGTCCAGCCTGCTCGTCTACGACGGCACGCTGTTCCCGGACTGGCGTGGCAGCGCCTTCATCGGCGGGCTGTCGTCGCAGGCGCTGGTGCGCGTGGCCATCGACGGCGACAACGCGCGCGAGGCCGAGCGCTTCGACATGGGCCAGCGCATCCGTGCGGTGGTACAGGGCCCGGACGGCGCGCTGTGGCTGCTGGAGGATGGCAGCAAGGCACGGCTGTTGAAATTGACGCCGCGCCCGTAGTCGCCGGACTTGCCCGGCATGCCCGCTGCGCCGAGGAGACCACGATGATGCAGGCCACGTTCGCGACCCACGACGTCCACAACCAGCCACCGTCACCCGGTCCGTTCGACCTGTGGAAAGACGACCTCGGCCTGCGCGAGGCGGTGACCTGCGAAGGCGGCGATACGTTCGCCGCGCACCTTGCCGGCTACGGCACACTGGCCGGCGGCGAATTGCTGCACTTGGCCAACGACGCGCACCGCGACCGCCCGCGCCTGAAAACCCACGACGCCTATGGCCGGCGCCTGGACCGGGTCGAGTTCAACCCCGCCTGGCACCAGGTGATGGGCAAGGCGATCGCGCACGGCGTGGCCGCGCTGTCATGGGCGCAACCGCAGCCGGGCGCACACGTGGCGCGCGCCGCGCTGAGCTACCTGCACTACCAGGCCGAGCCCGGCAGCAGTTGCCCGCTGACCATGACCCACGCCGCGCTGCCGATACTGCGGCAAGCACCGGCGCTGCGCGAATGGGCCGACAAGGCTTGCGCGTTCGAGTACGACGGCCGCGACCTGCCGATGGCGCACAAGCGTGGCGTCACCCTCGGCATGGGCATGACCGAGAAACAGGGCGGCAGCGACGTGCGCGCCAACACCACCCGCGCCATGCCGCTGGCGGCGGAGGGCGAGTACCTGCTGGTCGGGCACAAGTGGTTCTTCTCCGCGCCGATGTCCGACGCCTTCCTGGTGCTGGCGCAGGCGCCCGGCGGCCTGAGCTGCTTCCTGCTGCCGCGCTGGCAGCCGGACGGAGCGAAGAACGCACTGCGCCTGATGCGGCTGAAGGACAAGCTGGGCGACTGGTCCAACGCCTCCAGCGAGGTCGAGTTCGAGAACGCCTGGGCGTACCGCGTCGGTGCCGAGGGGCGCGGCGTGGCCACCATCCTGGAGATGGTGATGCTCACCCGGCTGGACTGCATGCTGGGCTCGGCCGGGCTGATGCGGATGGCGCTGCGGCAGGCGCTGCACCACGCCCGCCACCGCAGCGCGTTCGGCAAGCCGCTGCTCGGGCAGCCGCTGATGCGCAGCGTGCTGGCCGATCTCGCATTGGAGTCGGAAGCAGCCACCGCACTGGCGCTGCGCGTGGCCGGGGCGGTCGACCGTGCGGCGCACGACCCGCACGAAGCGGCGCTGGCGCGGATCGCCACCGCCATCGGCAAGTACTGGATCTGCAAGCGCGCGCCGGGCTTCGTCAACGAAGCACAGGAGTGCCTGGGCGGCATCGGTTACATCGAGGACACGCTGCTGCCGCGCCTGTACCGGCAGGCGCCGCTCAATTCGATCTGGGAAGGCTGCGGCAACATCCAGTGCCTGGACGTGCTGCGCGCACTGGCGCGCGAGCCGGCAACCGGGGTGGCGTTGCGACGTGAATTGCAGGCGGCGGCCGGCATCGACGCGCGCTTCGACGCGGCACTGCACGCCGGCATGGCGCTGCTGGAGGCCGGTGTGGACGAAGCCGGCGCACGCGCCCTCGTCGAACGCCTGGCGTTGCTGCTGCAAGGCGCGGCACTGCTGCGCGGCGGTCACCCGCTGGCACGCGACTGGTGCAGCGCCCGCCTCGGCGATACGCGCGCGGCCACCTATGGCAGCCTGCCCGCCGGCATCGACGTCGACGCCGCCCTCGCCCGCGCGTGGCCGCCCGGTTGAGTGTGGAAAAGGCACGTTTCGTCGCCGCATTCCCGGTTTCGTCGCGTCGCGCTTGCAGGCGGCGGCGAAGGCTTCCATCGTGGCAGCCGCTGCATGTGCAGCGCCGAGCGACGCGAGCACGACCATGAAAGCCCTGACTGTCCTGCTGCTGTGGTGCCTGCTGTGGGTGTTGTGCTGGCCGCTGGCGCTGCTCGCGCTGGTGCTGTGGCCGCTGGCGTGGCTGCTGTCGCTGCCGTTCCGGCTGGTCGGCATCACCTTCTCGGCGCTGTTCGCGTTCCTGCGCGCCCTGCTGATGCTGCCGGCGCGACTGCTTGGCTACGGCGACCAGAAGCCCCGGCCGGCCACGCCATAAGGGACGAATCAGGACGAAAGCAACTCGAAGCCTATCGGCTCGCCCTCGACCGATGAAGCGCACACCCACAGGTCGAACAACCCCGGCTCGGCGGCAAACACGCCATCGACGCCGGTGAAGGCCAACTGTTCGCGGCCAAGCCGGAACACCACGTCCTTCGCTTCACCCGACGCCAGCAGGACCTTGGTGAAGGCCTTGAGCTCGCGCACCGGGCGCACGCGGCTGGCGACGCGGTCGTGCAGATACAACTGCACCACTTCCTCGCCGGCCACCGCACCGGTGTTGCTGATGGTGGTGGTGACGACCAGTTCGTCGTCCCATCCCAGCCGCTGCGCACTCAGCCGCGGCACGCCGTAACCGAAGGTGGTGTAGCCCAGGCCGTGGCCGAAGGCATACAGCGGTGCGTTCGGGATTTCGCGCCAGCGTGCCTTGAATTCGCTCACCCCCGGCAGTTCCGGGCGGCCGCTGCGCGGGTGGCTGTAGAAATACGGCTGCTGCCCGGAATGCTGCGGGAAGCTCACCGGCAGCCGTGCCGAAGGGTTGTAGTCGCCGAACAGCACGTCGGCCACCGCAGGGCCGGTCTGGGTGCCGAGATACCACGTCACCGCGATGGCCTTTGCATCGCGCACCGCGCCGTGCAGCGCCAGTGCGCGGCCGTTGCGCAGCAGCACCACGACCGGCGTGCCGGTGGCGGCCACCGCTTCGGCCAGCGCCTGCTGCGCCGGCGGCAGGGTGATCTCCACCCGCGACTGCGCCTCGCCGCTGTAGCGCTGCGGCTCGCCCAGCGCCAGCACCACCACGTCGGCACGGCGCGCGGCGGCCACTGCCGCGTCGATGCCGCCGTCCAGTGGTTCCTCCAGCGCGCAGCCGGGCAGCACCTCCAGCAGCGCAGCGTCGTCCAGCGCCGCGCGCACGCCGGCGTCCAGCGTGACGTAGCGTGACTTGTCGCCGAACAGCGTCCAGCAGCCCTCGATGTTGTCGCGGTCCTGCGCGAACGGGCCGATCAGCGCGATCCTCTGCCCGGCCTTGCGCAGCGGCAGCAGTGCGCCGTCGTTCTTCAGCAGCACGATCGAGCGCCGTGCCGCATCGCGCGCCAGCGCGTCGTGCGCGGCGATGTGCGAATCGTCGGCCTCGCGCGCCGGATCCAGCGAACGGTACGGATCGTCGAACAGGCCGATGGCTTCCTTCAGGCGCAGGATGCGGCGCACCGATGCGTCCAGAAGCGCCATCGGCACCTGCCCGCTTTCGACCAGCGCCGGCAGGTGCGCGGCGTAGAAGCCGCTCTGCATGCTCAGGTCGAGCCCGGCGCCGAACGCCTTGCAGGTGGCATCGCGTTCGTCGGCGGCATAGCCGTGCGCGACCAGCTCCATGTCGGCGGTGTAGTCGGACACCACCACGCCGTCGAAACCCCATTGCCCGCGCAGCAGGTCGGTCAGCAGCCAGCGGTTGGCGCTGGCCGGCACGCCGTTGATGTCGTTGAACGCGCTCATCAGCGCGCGCGCGCCGGCCGCCAGCGCCGCCTTGAATGGCGGCAGGTGCACGTCGTGCAGGGTCTGCGGCGAGATGTCCACCTGCGCGTACTCCATGCCGGCGGCGACCGCGCCATAGGCGGCGAAATGCTTGGGCGTGGCCAGCAGCGAATCGGCCGCGCGCAGGTCATCGCCCTGGAAGCCGCGCACGCGCGCGGCGGCGAACGCGCAGCCCAGCAGCACGTCCTCGCCGGCGCCTTCGGC
>JBASBF010000048.1:0-20178 GCA_049650985.1 Stenotrophomonas sp.
GCCTGCACCTGCGCGGCAGCCTGCTCGGCGCTGGCGCGGCGCTGCTCGGCGGTTTCCGCGGCGATGGCCTGCTGCTCGGCCAGGCGGCGCGCGCGCTCGGATTCGCTGTGCGCCAATGCGGCCTGGGTACGGGCGCGGGCCAGTTCGGCGCGGGCGCGGTCGAACTCGGCCTGGTAGCTGCGCGCGTCGATGGTGAACAGTACGTCGCCCTTCTTCACTTCCTGGCCTTCGACGTAGTTGACCTGGTCGATGTAGCCGGACACGCGCGGGCGCAGCTCGACGCTCTGCACCGCCTCGATGCGGCCGCTGAACTCATCCCACTGGCTGACCTGCCTGGCCAGCACCGGCGCGGCGCTGACTTCCGGCGCGGGCGGCGCCGCGGCTTCCTGTGCATGGCCGCCGCTGCAGGCGGCGAGGATGGCGATGGCCAGCGCCGACACGCCGGCAAGGGCAATACGTCGGGCGATTCGGGGGGAACGGGAGATACCTTTCATGTCATGCATCCAATGGGAAGGGGGAGAGGTTCGGAATGGCAGTCAAATGCGCGTGCGTGCCGGGCGGGGCCGCAGTGTGCGGTCGTGCTGCTGACAACCACTGTCAGCAGCCGCTGGAAGCGGAAACCGAAGCGCGAAGATCCGGGTCGGTGCGCCCGCCCGCGCAAATGCCGGGGCCACGCGCCTGCCGGCGCTCCGCGCGGCCATGTCCACTGTCCCGCTCACGGAAATTTTTCTCCCGTCGGTGGGACAGTGCCGCTACAAAGAGCGCGGCCAGCCGCCGAAGCGCGGGAGGCCGCGCGCCCACGCCTGCCAGTCCGCGCACCTCGCGCAACGCGGCGAAGTGCAGTGGATTCAAGCTGTTGTCCCGCCTCGGGCCATGATCGGCATTGGCAAACGCCGGCTGGCGGCGCGTCGGCAGGAAACCCGGAAGGTGGCGCAGGCGCATGGCTGCAACTCGGTCTTGAACGAAGGGCGCCAAGGTACGCTCCGAATCCATACTTGATTAGTACGAATTGAAGGGAATAATCGTCCCGCCGTCGGCACAATCCTGCATCCGCACGAGTCTTTCCCAATGACCAGCGATCTCAACGACACCCTGATCTTCGTCAGAGTGGTCGAACAAGGCAGCTTCACCGCTGCCGCCCGCCTGCTCGGGCAGCCCAAGACCACCGTCAGCCGCAAAGTGCAGGAGTTGGAGGCGCGGCTGGGCGCGCGCCTGCTGCACCGGACCACGCGCCGTCTGGGCCTGACCGAGGCCGGCAGCGTCTACTACGACCACTGCCAGCGCATCGCCCGCGAGCTGGAACAGGCCGAAAGTGCGGTCAGCCAGTTGCAGTCAGGCCCGCGCGGCTGGCTGCGCTTCACCGTGCCCTACTCGGTGGGCATCACCTGGATCGCCCCATTGCTGAGCCAGTTCCAGGCCCAGTACCCGGAAATCCACCTGGACATGCACCTGGGCAACGAGGTGCTGGACCTGATCGCCGGCGAGGCCGACCTGGCGCTGCGCGTCGGCCCGCTGCCCGACTCCAACCTGGTCGCACGCAAGCTCGGCAGTCTGCGCACGCAGGTGTTCGCCAGCCCCGCCTACATCCAGCAGCATGGCGAACCGCGCCACCCCGACGAGTTGCAGCACCACCGCACGCTGGCCGTGCGCAAGCACCACCAGGGCCAGAACAACCGCTTCGCCTGGACGCTGGCCGAGGACGGCGGCGAGATGCGCGAGTTCCCGGTCAACCCGCGGGTGGTCGCCAGTGACATCTCGGCGTTGAACTCGATGCTGGCGGCCGGCGACGGGTTGATGCTCAGCAGCGACGTGATGGCCAAGCCCTTCGTCGAGTCTGGCATGCTGCGGCGGGTGCTGGCCGGCTGGACCGGGCCGGAATACGACTTCAACGCGGTATTCGCCGGCGGCGGGCTGGTGTCGCCCAAGGTGCGCGCGTTCGTCGATTTCCTGGTCGAGAAACTCAACTTCGACGCCAACTACATGCTGCTGCAATGCCCCAACGGCAAGCACCTGGCCGAGCACGAACCGCCGTATTGCCAGCGCGGGCTGGAACTGCCCGCCGAGCTGCGCGTGCTCGAAGCACTCAGCGCCTGAGCGGCTGCCGGCAACGAAAACGCCGCCCATCAGGCCATTGGCCGCCGTTTTTGCATCAGTTGCGTGGAACAGCCCATGGCCGCAGGTGGGGCGTGGCGGCCAAGGCTGCACTCACTCCCAGCAGCGGTCGGCGCGTCCCTTCGGCGAAACGGATCGGGCGCAATCGCGCGGCGTGATGCGTCCTTCCAGGTGTTCCAGCAGGCGCTTGCCATCGCCATCGCGCACCAGCTCGAAGGCGTCGTACAGCCGCCCGGTGGCGGTGCGTGATTCGTAGGACAACCGCTGCGGGTCGATGCGGATGACCTGGTAGAGCTGGGTATCCTCGGCTACCGGGGTCATCGTGGCGCGGGCATGGTCGGACAGGCGGTATTGCTTCGGCCCCGCCACGGATGAAATGAACTGCGGCAGCGCTGCTTTGCCATCGCCACGACGGCCGTAGGTATGGTCGTGGCCCTGCAGCACCAGATCGACCTTGTGCTTCTGCAGCACCGGCAGTACGTGTTCGGCCAACTGCACATTGTCGCGCCCTTCACGCAATGCGTAGACCGGCTGGTGGATGACCACGATGCTCCATGGGTGGTGGTTGCCCGAAAGCACCTGTTCGAGCCAGCGCACCTGCGCGGCAGCGGTTCCCAGGTCCAGCGCGGAGGTACCGTCGAGCACGGCGATGCGTACATCCTGGTAGTCGAACCAGTAGCTGGTGGAGGCAGCAGAGGGCGCACCATTGCCCGGCAAGGCGAACGTCATCGGCCAGTGCCGCCCGAGTACGCGGCGCTCCTGCGGCGTGTCCTCGAATTCCTCGAAGTACTCGTGATTGCCGGCCGCCGGCGCCACCGACACGCCCGGCAGCAGGCTCCCCCCGGCGGCGAACCACTCGCCCCATTCGCTGTCGTCCTGGCCATCACCGCCGCTGACCAGGTCGCCGGCAAACAGCACCAGCCGCGCATCCGGTGCGCTCTGCCAGCCCTGCCGGATCACCCGGCTGACGAGGCTGAGGTTCTTGTTCTGGGTGTCGCCGAAATACAGCAGCGTCAATGGCTGCCCTGCCGCAGCGGCGGTACGGAAGTGGTGCCAGGCACTCCAGGTGCCCTGCCCCTGCACCCGATAGGCATACAGCGTATCGGCGGTCAGTCCATCGACGTTGGCGCGGTGATGCTGCGAGGTGCCGTTCTCCGTCTGCAGAGCCCGGCTGTCCGCCTCGATCCGGCGGATTTCGCCCATGTCCGGCGAATCCCCCGCCAATGCAAGCTCGAGTACAGGCAAGACGGCAAGCGGTGCCGTACGCCACGCCACCGCGAAGCCGGTGGCCGCATCCTGCGCCGGGGACGCCACGATGCGGTCCGGGAACGCACTGGCCGCATAGTGGCGGCTGCCTTCGGGCACCTGCGTGTTCGGTTCGGCGACGGGCGCAGCTCCCACTGCGGCAGCCGCGATTGCCAGCGCAGCGGCCATCAGCACGCGCTTCGACAACTGCGCCATCACTGCGCGCACTCGGGCAGCTTCAATGCCGTGGCGATGTCGCGCCAATCGAAGGCGGCCACGCCCTGGTCCAGGTGCGAGGCATAGAACACGCCCTGCGGGAAACGCGCATCGCCGCGTGCGTCCAGCCACACGCCGTCGGTCAGGCCGGTGACTTCGCCGGCGAAGGAGCCGGCGTGCGCCAGGCTGGTGCGGTCGAACAGGTGGAACACGGTGCGGTCGGCGAACTGGTCGCTGGCCACCCACCAACCACTGCCATCGGCACAGGCCATCAGCGCGATGCCCTCGGCCTGGGCCTTGTATTGGCCCGCGCCAACGTCGCGGCCGAGGTAGCGGCCCTGCAGGTCGTATTCGCGCAGGCGGGTGCCGGTGGGCACGTCCTCTTCGGCCACCAGCAGGCGGCCATGCGCCTCGTCGCCGAACAGCGATTCCGGCACGCGGATTGCGCCGGCGGCGGTGGTGTCGCCGAAGCTGCCGGCATCGCGCGCACTCCAGCCGTTACCCTCGCGCGCCACTTCATAGCGGCGGAAGCGGCGGTCCAGTTGCTGCAACGGCGGCACGATGTCGTCGCCCCCGGCATTCTCGCCGGCCATGTAGGCATCGCTGACCAACACCTCGTAGCCGGCATCCCTGGCCCGCACCCACAGGCCGTAGGGCTGTTGCAGGGCATCCTGGCCGAAGGCCAGCAGCGGCGTGAACTCCGGCAACGCGAACATCTGCACACGCTGGTTGTCGCGCTCCACCACGAACAGGTAGCGGTCGTCGATGGTCGCCACGCCATTGGGGCGCTGCAACTGCCCCAATGCCTTGCCGGGGCCGCCCACGGTGCGCAGGCGCTGGCCGCTGTCGCCGTCGTAGACCACCAGCGCGTCGGTGGCCTTGGCGCTGGCCACCAGCATGCGCTTGCCGTCCTGCAACCAACTGGCCGGCGAGTCGATGTTCTCCTCCGGCGTGGCCACGGTCACGAAAGCCTCGCGCACCATCACGTGCGGCACGTCGTGATCGCGCAGCAACACGTCGTCGGCGTCGTACTGGTCCGGCTCGCGGTCGGCCACGGCAGGCGTGGTCGAGCAGGCGGCAAGCGGCAACAACAGCACTGCCAGCAGCAGGCGGGATGAACAACGCGGCATCGTGGGATTCCTCGGGTGCGCAGGGAGATTTGGCCGCGCATCGTATGACCCGGATATGACAATCCGGAGAACCGAAACACTACCGTCATCATCCGGCGCTGCTGTCACATCATTGCCATTCTCGGAGGTGAAAGTTCCGTTCATTTACAACCCACAGAACCTCCACCCGATGAAACGCACCACCTTGGCCCTGTGCCTGTCGCACGCCCTTGCCTGCGCCACCCTGCTGCCGGCCGGCGCCGCGTTTGCCCAGGCCCACACCCCGAATGGCGCGGCTGCGGCCAGTGGCGAACCGAAGCAACTGGACACTGTCGTGGTGCAGGGCGAGATCGCCTACCGCAACCGCAGCACCGACATCGAGCCGGTGCTGTCCTACGACCTGGAATACTTCCAACGCTTCGAGCCCAACACCGTCGGCGACATGCTCAAGCGGGTGCCGGGGGTGACCTTCGTCGGCTCGGACATCATGGAGTTCGACGGCGCGATGATGCGCGGCATGGCCGCCGGTTACACCCAGGTGCTGATCAACGGCAAGAAGGTGCCCGGCGCCGGTGACGACCGCTCGTTCTGGGTGGACCGCATCCCGGCCGAGATGGTGGACCACATCGAAATCCTGCGCAGTGCCAGCGCCAACCGCAGTGGCGATGCGATGGCGGGCGCGATCAACATCGTGCTGCGCGACGCCTACCAGTTCGACGGCAGCTACCTGCGCGTGGGCGTCAACCGCTGGTTCGACGGCGAGATCAACCCGACCTTCGGCGCGGTGACCAGCGGCCAGGCGCTCGGTGGCCGCCTGCTGGCCAGCATCAACGTGCAGGACCGCTACCGCGGCAAGATCAAGCGCTCGGACCGCTATGCCGACCCGAGCAAGCAGGAGCTGGTCAGTTGGGAAGACCAGAACGAGGTCAAGGACGGCCGTGACTATTCGGCCAACGTCTCCTATACCGCCGACGTCGGCGACAGCGGGCGGCTGAGCATCGACGGCTTCTTCATCAAGACCGACCGCGACGTCACCGAAGTCTCGCACGAAGTCGAGTACGACGATGGCGACGTCATCGAATCCAATGTCCCCGGCCTGAACCCGATCAAGCAGAAAAACTGGGGCATCGGCGCCGGCTACCGCTTCGACATGGCCGGCGGCACCACCAAGCTCGACCTGGACTTCGCCCGCTTCGAGGACGACAGCGCCGAGAGCGAGGAAAAACACGAATACGTCAACGGCGAATGGGATGCCTCCGAGGCCGAGGCCGAGGCAGTGGACGCCCGTGATACCGAAATCGGCTTCAAGCTCGCGCACCTGCGCCCGCTGGGTGCCGCCGAACTGGAATTCGGCATCGACTACCGCCGCAAGAAGCGCGACGTGGCCTTCACCACCCACGAATGGGAGGCCGAAAACGAGGGCGACCCGGTGGTCTACGTGCTGGATGGCACCATCGGATCGCTGATCGAGGAAACCCGGCTCGATCCCTACCTGATGCTTTCCGGCCATGCCGGTGCGTTGTCCTGGGAAACCGGCCTGCGCTATGAAACCACGCGCTCGGACGTGCGTTACCACGAGGACGGCAACCTCGAAGGCCAGGCCCGCCGCGACTACAACGAACTGCTGCCCTCGCTGCACCTGAAGTGGGACGTGAGCGAACAGACCCGCATCAACCTGTCGCTGGCGCGCACCGTCAAGCGCCCCAACTTCAACGAGCTGATCCCGGCGGTGCTGGACGGCGAATACGGCGACAACGACTACGTCGGCGACCCGCGGCTGCTGCCGGAAACCGCCAACGGCATCGACCTTGGCTTCGAACACCGGCTCGGCAAGCATGGTGTGGTCGGGGTCAACTTCTTCTATCGCGACGTGAAGAACCTGATCGAGCTGGTCAACACCGGGGAATGGAGCGAGGACGCGCACGACAGCTACGCCAAGGATCTGAAGAAGTTCCTCGCCAACACCCCCGGCGCCAGCGAGCAGGATTTCCAATTCGACCCGGAAAGCTGGCTGTTCACCTCGGCCAACGTCGGCAACGGCAGCGTGCGCGGCGTGGAGTTCGACCTGTCCACGCCATTGACCGCGCTGGGCCTGCCCGACACCGGCGTGTTCCTCAACTACTCCTGGCTCGATAGCAAGATCAGCGACTTCATCGGCGAGCGCCGCTTCAACGATCAGGCGCGCAGCGTCTACAACGTCGGCTTCATCCATGACCTCCCGAATCTGGGTGCCAGTTTCGGTGCCAGCTACCGCAACCAGGGCGACTCTTACAGCCGCATCCTGTCCGAGGAAGTCACGGTCAGTTACGGCGACGATCTGGAACTGTTCATCGAGAAGCGCTTCGGCAAGAACCTGTCCGTGCGCCTGACCGCGGCCAACCTGCTGGACGCCTCCAAGGACGAGGTTTTCCACAAGTTCGACAACCTCGACGACCAGCTCGGCCGCAAATACGACGAATACGAGCTGGAAACCGAGGACGCCGGCCCGAGCTACCAGTTGGTCATGCGCTGGGCGTTCTGATTGGCGGCAACGCACGTGGCATGAAGAAGCCGGCCCCGCGCCGGCTTCTTCTCTTTGTGGAAGCGCCGGGTTCTGGTGCAGACTTCCCGCCATTCCATTACCGCAGGCCGCCATGAAAATCGTCGAAGTCCGCCACCCCCTCGTCCGGCACAAGATCGGCCTGCTGCGACAAGCCACGCTCAACACCAAGGATTTCCGCGAGCTGGTCAACGAGCTGGGCGGCCTGCTGGCCTACGAGGCCACCGCCGACCTGCAAACCGAGGCGCACACGCTGCAAGGCTGGGCCGGGCCGGTGGAGGTGCAACGCATCGCCGGTGCCAAGATCACCCTGGTGCCGATCCTGCGCGCCGGGCTGGGCATGCTGACCGGCGTGCTGGCGCTGATTCCCACCGCGCGCGTGAGCGTGGTGGGCCTGCAGCGCGATGAAGAAACCCTGCAACCGGTACCGTATTTCGAACGCCTGACCGGCCGCCTGGAAGAACGCGACGCGCTGATCCTGGACCCGATGCTGGCCACCGGCGGCACCCTGATCGCGACCATCGACATGCTCAAGCGCGCCGGCGCACGGCGGATCAAGGGCATCTTCCTGGTCGCCGCGCCGGAAGGGCTGAAGGCAGTGCAAGCCGCGCACCCGGACGTGGAGATCTACACCGCCGCCATCGACGAACGGCTCAACGAGAAGGCTTACATCCTGCCCGGCCTGGGCGATGCCGGCGACCGCATCTTCGGCACCCGCATCGGTTGAGGCAGGCCGGGGCACGCCTCGACGGCCTGCACATTCGGCATGAAACATCGCAGGCGTCAGCCCGCCTGCGCATCACGCCATGCCGGGCACGTGCGCCTTCAGCTCAGCCAACTCATGTGCGGTGCCGAAACGCCCCTTCTCGTCGCGCACCGCCTGCGCCATCGCACACTGTGGGTCGTGGGTGAAGAACAAATGCACGTTGCGCGCCAGCTTGTCCTCCAGGAACGCGCGCTTCTCGTCGATCAGCAGTTCCGCATTGCGGTCGTAGCCCATCGTGATCGGCACGTGCACCCAGGAGCGGCCGGGAATCAGGTCGGCGCAGAACACCACCCCGCCATGCGGCTGGCCATGCACGCGCGTCGGGCCGACTATTTCGGCCAGCATCAAGCCCGGCGTATGGCCGTCACTGAAGCTGAAGCGCACCGAGTGGCCCAATGCCTGCGAATGCTCGCCGGACACGATTTCCAGCCTCCCGCTGGCTTCCAGCAAGCCGGGAAGCTCGGGGATGAAGCTGGCGCGGTCGCGCGGGTGCGGGTGTCGCGCACGCTGCCAATGCGCAGCGCCCACCACGAAGGTGGCGTTGGGGAACAGCAGTTCCAGCGCGCGTCCTTCCGACCACGGCGCCAGCAAACCGCCGGCATGGTCGAAATGCAGGTGGCTGAGCACCACCACGTCGATGTCCTCGTGTTCGAAGCCGGCCTCGCGCAGCGAATCGATCAGGATGTGCCGCGGCTCCTGCACGCCGTAGCGCTCGCGCAACTTCGGCTCGAAGAACGCGCCAATGCCGGTTTCGAACAACACCGTCTTGCCACCCAGCGGGCTGGCCAGCAGTGCCCGGCACGCCAGTTCAATGCGGTTGGCCTCATCGGCCGCTGCCCACTTGCCCCACAACGCCTTGGGCGCGTTGCCGAACATCGCGCCCCCGTCCAGCTTCTGGCTGTTGCCACGGATCGACCATAGTTTCATGTGAAAAATTCTATCGCCGCCGCGTTAAATATTCGCAAGCCGCAAATCCGCAGAGGCGTGATTCGCGACGCTCCCGCAACTCACGCCGGCAGCAAAAAGCAAGCCTCGGCACCGCCTTCGGGACGATTGCACAAGCGCACCTGGCCGCCATGCAGGCGCGCCACCTCGGCCACGAACGGCAAGCCCAGGCCGGAACTGCGTTGGCCGCTGCCGGGACGCGCCAGCGAGTAGAAGCGCTCGAACACCCGCTCCAGCGCATAGTCCGGCACGCCCGGACCTTCATCGCTCAACGTCAGCGCCCAGCCCTCCGCCTGCCGCTGCAACCGCAGTTGGAGAGATCCCCCCGTCGGCGAGAAGGCGATGGCGTTGTCCAGCAGGTTGCCCAGCGCCTGCCGCAGCAGGAACGCATCGCCCTGCACCGGCGCACGTTCGGGAAATTCGCAATCCAGCCGCAGTTGCGCCGCCTGCAAGCGCGGCCCGGCTTCTTCGGCCAGTTGCCGGCACAACGCGCACAGATCCACCGCAGTGCGGTGTTGCAGCCAGCCGTGTTGCTCCACCTCGGCCAGCCGCAGCAATTGGTCGATGGTTTCGGTCAAGCGCCGCTCCTGCTGCACGATGTTGGCCGCGAAGCGCTGCCGCTCGGCTTCCGGCAATGGTTCCTGCAACAACTCGGCGGCACCGCGTATCGCCGCCAGCGGGCTTTTCATTTCGTGCGTCAACGACTGCACATACTGCTCGACGTAGGCCTTGCCTTGCAGCTTGCGGCGCATGGTTTCCAGCGCCTGGCCAAGCTCGCCGATCTCGTCACGGCGCGGCTTCGGCGGCGGCACCGGCTCGCCGGCGCTGACCGCCCTGGCATAACGACTCAAGCCACTGATGCCGTGCGCCAGCCACCACGTCATCAGCAAGCCGATCAAGGCCGACAAGCCGATCAACCACGCCCCGCGCGCAACGATGGCACGTTGGCTGGCAGCAATGAACGGGGCGATGCTGTCGTTGGGCTGGGACAGCGTGAGCACCCCGATCAAGCTGCGGTCATCGGCCGGGTCATGCACCGGCGCGGCCACATGCATGACCGTGCGAGTTTCATCACCCGGCGTCTGCGGGCTGGAACGCGCGCCGTACTGGCCGCGCAGGGTGCGGTAGACATCGTTCCAGCGCGAGTTGTCGCGGCCCACGTCCTGTCCGCGCGAGTCGTACACCACGATGCCGTGTGCATCGGTCACGGTGACGCGGTAATCGATGCTGCGCTTGGGGAAGCGCCACACCATCGCCTCCGGATCACGCCGCTGCGCGGTGGCCAGTTGCGCGGCGAAATCGCCATCGGCCATGCGCCCGGCCTTCAGGTCCGGCGCGGCCATCACCGCCAACACGTTGGCCGCATCCACCAGCGTGGCCTCCATCGCCTGGCGCACGCCGGGCTTCACCTCGGCCACGAACACCCGCATAACGAAGAACGCGGCGATGCCGACGATCAGGAAGAAACCGAGGAAGAGTTTCAGGCCGAGGCGCACAACCGCCCCGCATGACCAGCGCTGTTGCTGTTGCTGTTGATCTTGTTTTTCGGCTTTTGACTTCCCCCGCCGTAGAGCGAGCCGAGCACCGCAGCGGGACGAGGGGCGAAGAGGCGCACGTGTTTGAGCGAAGCGAGTTGTGCGCCGCCCCCTCGTTCCGCGAGGAGCACAGGGAACCGGCGGGCGCAGCCCGATGGCTCGCGTCCCGGCTGTGTTTGACCAGCCATTCGGCTGTTGGAAAATCGCTTCTTTTGGTTACTTTTCTTTGCACAAGCAAAGAAAAGTGACTCGCTCCTGCGAAGCGGGAGTGAAAGCCTTTGATCTTGTGAAATCAAACATCTCAGTGCTTCGCCAGAACCCTCACCCCACCCCCTCTCCCAACGGGAGAGGGGCTTAAAAATCAGGCCCTCCGCCATGATGGGGTTAGCAAGGGTGCTACACATCCAACGCATACCCCACCCCCCGATGCGTCCGGATCGGATCCTCCACCGCCCCGGCCACCCGCAACTTCGCCCGCAACGTCTTCACGTGCGTATCCACCGTGCGATCTGCGCTGTCGCTGGCATGGTCCCACCCTCGCTCCATCAACTGCGCCCGGCTCAGGATCGCCCCCGGCCGCTGCAACAACGCCGCCAGCAAGGCATATTCGTAGCGCGTCAAATCCAGCGGCGAATCGCGATAACGCACCCTTCGCCCCTCGCGATCAATCGCGAACGCCCCCTGCCGCAGCCACCCCGCATCGCCGGCAACCATCGCAACCGGCCGCCGCAAGCGCGCCCGCACCCGCGCCACCAGCTCGCGCGGCGAAAACGGCTTGCCCACGTAATCGTCCGCCCCCAGCTCCAGCCCCAGCACCCGGTCGAACTCGTCGTTGCGCGCCGTGAGGAAGATCACCGGCACCTGGCTGAAAGTGCGCAACTGCCGGCATACCTCGAAACCACCCAGGTCCGGCAAGCCCACGTCCAGCACCACCACGTCGATGCCGCCTTCCCGCAACCTCTCCAGCGCCGCACGGCCCAGCGCGCAATGCTCGGCGGCATAACCCTCGCTGCTCAGCGCATACAACACGGTATCGGCGATGGCGGCTTCGTCCTCAACGACAAGCACGTGGGCGGCGGGTTCGGACATCCGGCAAGCATAGCCGGCCCGCTGCCGCGCCCGTACACTTCGCGGATGAATTACCGCCACGCCTTCCATGCCGGCAATCATGCCGACGTGCTCAAGCACATCGCCCTGCTCGCGCTGATCGATGCACTCAAGCGCAAGGACACCCCGTTCTTCGTGCTCGACACCCATGCCGGCCGTGGCCGCTACCTGCTCTCGGCCACGGAAAGCCGCAAGACCGCCGAGGCCGACGAAGGCATCAGCCGGCTGATGGCCACGCCCGCCTTGCCGGAGGTGGTGGAGCATTACCTGCGTGCGATACAGGCGAACAACCCCGTCGGCGCGCTGGTTGCCTACCCCGGTTCGCCGCTGCTCGCCGCCCAGGCCATGCGCGCGCAGGACCGGCTGGGCGCCTGCGAGCTGCAGCCGGAAGAAGCCGCGGCACTGAAGGAACTGTTCGCCCACGACCGCCGCGTGCAGGTGCACGCCGGCAACGGCTACGACAGCATCCGCGCCCTGCTGCCGCCCAGGGCCGGCACCGAGAAGATCGGTCGTGCGCTGGTGCTGATCGACCCGCCCTACGAGGCGCAGGACGCCGAATACCCGCAGATCATTGCTGCACTGCGTGAAATCCTGACCCGCATGCCGCAGGCGCAATGCGCGGTGTGGTACCCGATCAAGCAGCGTCGCAGCCTGCTGCCGTTCTTCCGCAAGACTGCCGCACTGCCGGCCAAATCGGCACTGCTGGCCGAACTGATGGTGCGCCCGGACGACTCGCCGCTGCGCCTGAACGGCAGTGGCATGCTGCTGCTCAACGCACCGTGGCAATTCGACCAGGTACTGGCGCCGGCCATGCCGGTGCTGAAACAGCATCTTGGCGAAAAGAGCGCATCGACCCGGCTGGAATGGCTCAAGACCGGCGACTGAGCCCTGTTGCCGGTACCGCGCCACGGTTGAACCACGTTCACGGAATTACGCACCACAGGTGCAAGAATCGGCGGACTCCGGAGGAATCACAGCATGGCTACCCGCAACCGCATGCCCCCGTGGCATGAAAACTTCAAGGCTCCCAGTGGCCGGGAGCTGCTGATCCGCCCCATTCGCCCCGAAGACGGCGCGCCGCTGCAAGGCGCCTTCGCGCTGTTCGGCCCGGAAGAAGTCCGCGACCGTTTCCTGCAGGCGGTGGACGTGCTGTCCGACGAGACCGCGCAACGCCTGACCCACCCCAACCCGAAAACCGAAATCGCACTGGTCGCCGCCGAACCGCTGCCGCCGGGCGAGGCCGTGGTCGGCGCGGTGGCGCGCGCCTCGATCATCCCCGGCACCCGCGACGCCGAATACGCCATCCTGGTCAGCCGCTTCCTGGCCGGCCAGGGTTTGGGCCGGCAACTGATGCGCAAGCTGGTGAAGTGGGCACGCGGCAAGTATCTGGACCGCATGCACGGCGACATCGCCCAGGACAACGAGCCGATGCTGCAATTGGCCGCGTCACTGGGCTTCAAGCAAGTGCCGCATCCGGCCGGCGCCCCGGGGCTGGTGCGGATGGTGCTGGAACTCGGAGGTTGAAGGGCGGGTAGTGAGTGAAAGGCGGAGTGGGTGAAGAGGAGTCAGGAGTGAGAAAAGGCAGGAGCAAAAGCCGTCATCTCCGCGCAGGCGGAAATCGCTCTTGCTGCTTCCGACTCCTCACTCCTCTTCACTCACTCCTATAAAATCAACGGCGTCATGCCGCATCACATCCCCTACCCCGTTCCGCCGCTGCCCCGTTCGGGCCAGCTCCGCGCCTGGTGGCGCGCCCCCGCTTCGACCAGTGCGCTGGCCTGGCACGTCGCCCGCGCCGCGCAGGCACATGGCGCGCCGCTGTTACTGGTCACCCGCGACAACCACAGCGCGCACCAGGCCGTGGCCGACCTGCAGACGCTGCTGGGCACCGGCGCGGCACTGCCGGTGGTGCCGTTTCCCGATTGGGAAACCCTGCCCTACGACCAGTTCAGCCCGCACCCGGACATCATCAGCCAGCGTCTGAGCGCGCTGCATCGCCTGCCCGCACTGGCGCGCGGCATCGTGGTGGTGCCGGTGCAGACCTTGCTGCAACGGTTGGCACCACTGAGTCACATCATTGGCGGCAGCTTCGACCTCAAGGTCGGCCAGCGGCTGGACATGGACGCGGAGAAGCGGCGGCTGGAAAGCGGCGGCTACCGCAACGTGGCGCAGGTGCTGGACCCCGGCGACTTCGCCGTGCGCGGCGGCCTGCTCGACGTCTACCCGATGGGCGCGGACGCACCCTTGCGCATCGAACTGCTGGACGAGGACATCGACTCGATCCGCGCCTTTGATCCCGAATCGCAGCGCTCGCTGGACAAGGTCGGCGCGGTGAAGATGCTGCCCGGCCGCGAAGTGCCGATGGACGAGGCCAGCCTGTCGAAGGTGCTGGCCACGCTGCGCGAACGTTTCGACGTCGATACCCGCCGCAGCCCGCTGTATCAGGATCTGAAGGCCGGCGTGCTGCCCTCGGGCATCGAATACTTCCTGCCGCTGTTCTTCAACAAGACCTCGACGTTGTTCGACTACCTGCCCGAAGGCTTCCTGACGGTGGTCGCACCCGGCGTCGGCGAGGCCGCCGATGCCTTCTGGGAACAGACCCGCGGCCGCTACGAACAGCGCCGCCACGACATCGAACGGCCGCTGCTGCCGCCGGACGAGATCTACCAATCGCCGGACGCATTGCGCGAGCAGTTCAACAAGCAGCCGCGGGTGGAAGTATGGCCGGCCGACCACCCGCGCATCGCCGAGGCGCAGGCGCTGGGTGATGCGCCGCTGCCGCCGCTGCCGGTGGCCGCCAAGGACGCCCCGGCCGGGCAGGCACTGAAATCCTTCCTCGACCACTACCCCGGCCGGGTGCTGATCGCCGCCGACTCGCCGGGCCGCCGCGAAGCCTTGCTGGAGGTGTTGCAGGCCGCCGAGCTGCGCCCGCCGGTGGTAGCGAGCTTCGCCGATTTCCTCCCTTCCCCCCTCGGGGGAAGGTGGCCCGAAGGGCCGGATGGGGGTATGGGCGCAGCCTCGCGGAGCCAGGCAACGAGTGGGCTTGCGCCCCCTACCCTCTCCCCAACCCCTCTCCCTTGGGGAGAGGGGCTTCCGCGCTTCGCCATCACCGTCGCCCCGCTCGACGATGGTTTCGCGCTGAGCGAGCCGTCGCTGGCGGTGCTCACCGAGCGTCAGTTGTTCCCCGAACGCGCCGGCCAGCCACGCCGCAGCCGCCGCGCCGGGCGCGAGCCGGAAGCGATCATCCGCGACCTCGGCGAGCTGAGCGAAGGCTCACCCATCGTCCACGAGGACCACGGCGTCGGCCGTTATCGCGGGCTGATCGCAATGGCCGTGGGCGGCATGCCCGGCGAGTTCCTCGAAATCGAATACGCCAAGGGCGACCGCCTGTACGTGCCGGTGGCGCAACTGCACCTGATAAGCCGCTACTCCGGCGCCTCGGCGGAAACCGCGCCGCTGCACTCGCTGGGTGGCGAGCAGTGGGCCAAGGCCAAGCGCAAGGCCGCCGAAAAGGTGCGCGACGTCGCCGCCGAGCTGCTTGAAATCCAGGCGCGGCGGCAAGCCCGTGCCGGCCTGGCGCTGGACATCGACCGCGCCATGTACGAGCCGTTCGCGGCCGGCTTCCCGTTCGAGGAAACCCCGGACCAGTTGGCCGCCATCGAAGCCACCCTGCGCGACCTCCAGTCCAGCCAGCCGATGGACCGGGTGGTCTGCGGCGACGTCGGCTTCGGCAAGACCGAGGTCGCCGTGCGCGCCGCGTTCGCCGCCGCCAGCGGTGGCAAACAGGTGGCGGTGCTGGTGCCGACCACGCTGCTGGCCGAGCAGCACTACCGCAATTTCCGCGACCGCTTCGCCGATTACCCGCTGCGGGTGGAAGTGCTCTCGCGCTTCAAGAGCAGCAAGGAGATCAAGGCCGAACTGGACAAGGTGGCCGAAGGCACCATCGACGTCATCATCGGCACCCACCGCCTGTTGCAGGCGGACGTGAAGTTCAAGGATCTGGGCCTGGTCATCGTCGATGAAGAGCAGCGCTTCGGCGTGCGCCAGAAGGAAGCGCTCAAGGCGATGCGTGCCAACGTGCACCTGCTCACGCTGACCGCCACGCCGATCCCGCGCACGCTGAACATGGCGATGGCCGGGCTGCGCGATCTGTCGATCATCGCCACGCCACCGCCGAACCGGCTGGCGGTGCAGACCTTCATCACCGCCTGGGACAACGCGCAACTGCGCGAGGCGTTCCAGCGCGAACTCGCGCGCGGCGGCCAGTTGTACTTCCTGCACAACGACGTGGAAAGCATGGGCCGGATGCAGCGCGAGCTGTCCGAGCTGGTGCCCGAGGCGCGCATCGGCATGGCCCACGGCCAGATGCCCGAGCGCGAGCTGGAAAAGGTGATGCTGGATTTCCAGAAGCAGCGCTTCAACGTGCTGCTGGCCAGCACCATCATCGAATCGGGCATCGACATCCCCAACGCCAACACCATCATCATCAACCGCGCCGACAAGTTCGGCCTGGCACAGTTGCACCAGTTGCGCGGCCGCGTCGGCCGTTCGCATCATCGCGCCTACGCCTACCTGGTGATCCCGCCGGACAAGCGTTCGATCAGCGCCGATGCACACAAGCGGCTGGAAGCGATAGCCTCGATGGACGAACTCGGTGCCGGCTTCACCCTGGCCACCCACGATCTGGAAATCCGCGGCGCCGGCGAACTCCTGGGCGAGGACCAGAGCGGGCAGATGGCCGAGGTCGGTTTCAGCCTGTACACCGAGCTTTTGGAGCGTGCGGTGCGCTCGATCAAGGCCGGCAAGCTGCCGGATCTGGACGCCGGCGAGGAAGCGCGCGGCGCCGAAATCCAACTGCACGTGCCGTCGCTGATCCCCGAGGACTACCTGCCCGACGTGCATACCCGGCTGACGCTGTACAAGCGCATTTCCAGCGCGCGCGACAGCGAAGCCCTGCGCGAACTGCAGGTGGAAATGATCGACCGTTTCGGCCTGCTGCCGGATGCGGTCAAGCATCTGTTCGCCATTGCCGAACTCAAGCTGCACGCCAACCTGCTGGGTATCCGCAAGCTGGAACTGGGCGAGAACGGCGGCCGCATCGTGTTCGAGAGCAAGCCCGACATCGACCCGATGGCGGTGATCCAGTTGATCCAGAAACAGCCGAAGCTGTACCAGATGGACGGCCCGGACAAACTGCGCATCAAGCACCCGCTGCCCTTGCCCGAGGACCGTTTCAATGCCGCGCGTGCGTTGCTGCTGACACTGCGGCCGGGTGGTTGAGCGCTGGGGCTTCAAATCGAAGCTTCGTGCAGAACTGTTTTTCCCGCCACGCCTGCAGAATCACCCGCCAGCACACAACCCGAAACGCGAAAGGCCCGGCAATGCCGGGCCTTTCTTCTTGCAACTCACGCGCTGGCGATCACCAGATCACCACCCGCTTGTCGTCGCCGCGCACCATCGCATCGCCGGCCTTGCATTCGAACGCGGCCGCGAACGCGGGCATGTTCGACGGCGCGCCGTTGGCACGGAAGTTGGCCGGCGCGTGCGAATCGGTGTTCAGGCGCACGCGCAGCTCGCCCTCGGTGAAATTGCGGCGCCACACCGTGGCCCAGTTCATGAAGAAACGCTGATCCTCGCTGTAGCCGTCGATGGCCACGTTCTTCGACGGGTCTTCCTTCAGCGCCATCTGCAAGGCATCAAAGGCCACGGTCAGGCCGCCGAGGTCGCCGATGTTCTCGCCCAGGGTCAGCTTGCCCTTGACGTTGACGCCCGGCAGCGATTCGTAGCCGTCGAACTGCGCCACCAACTGGTCGGTGCGGCTGTTGAACGCGCTGCGATCGGCATCGGTCCACCAGTTGTCGAAATTGCCGTTGGCGGCGAACTGGCTGCCCGAGTCGTCGTAACCGTGCATCATCTCGTGGCCGATCACCGCGCCGATGCCGCCGTAGTTCAGCGCCGGGTCGGCCTTGGCGTCGAAGAACGGCGGCTGCAGGATCGCCGCCGGGAACACGATCTCGTTCTTGGTGGCGTTGTAGTAGGCGTTGACCGTCTGCGGGGTCATGCCCCACTCGGTCCGGTCCACCGGCTTGCCGATCTTGTCGAGCATGTAGCGGTAGTTGAACGCGCGTGCGGCGCGCATGTTACCGAGGTAGCTGTCAGCGTTGGTGGCCAGGCCCGACCAGTCGCGCCACTTGTCCGGGTAGCCGATCTTCGGGGTGAAGCTGGCCCACTTTTCCAGCGCCTTTTTCTTGGTCTCCTCACCCATCCACGGCAGGCTTTCCAGCCGGGCCTTGAGCGCCACCGACAGGTTCTGCACCAGGTGTTCCATCGCTACCTTGGACTCGGCCGGGAACACCGCGTCCACGTACAACTGGCCCAGCGCCTCGCCCATCGAGCCGTTCACCGACTCCAGCACGCGTTTCCAGCGCGGCTGCATTTCCTGCTGGCCGCGCAGGGTCTTGCTGAAGAAGTCGAAGCTGGCCTGTTCGAAATTGCTGCTCAGGTACGGCGCGGCGTTGTCCACGGTGTGGAAGCGCAGGTAGGCCTGCCAGGTACTGGCCGGCACGTCGGACAGCATCTTGTCCAGCTCGCCGAAGAAACCCGGCTGCGCCAGCGAGAACTTGTCCTTGGCCGGCACGTTCAGGGTGTCGAACAGCGCGGTCCAACTGAAGTTCGGGGTCTGCGCATCGGCATCGGCGGCGCTGACCGGGTTGTAGCGCTTGGCCGGGTCACGCAGTTCGATGCGCGACAGCGAGGCCTTGGCGAGGCGGGTTTCGAATGCCATCACCGCCTTGGCCTGCTCGCCGGCCTGCGCCGCATCGACACCGGACAGGGTCAGCAGTTTTTCGATGTAGGCCACGTAAGCTTCGCGGATACTGGCCTGCGACTCGTCGAAGTAATAGCCCTTCTCCGGCAGGCCAAGGCCGCCCTGGCCGACGTAGGCGATGACGTTGGCAGAGTCCTTGAAATCCGGGCTGGCATACAGCGAGAACAGGAAGCCTTGGCCCTGCGCATAGGCATCGCGCAGGTAGCCGGCGATGGCGGCGCTGTCGCCCAGCGCGGCGATCTTGTCCAGCTCCGGTTGCAGCGGAGTGATACCGGCAGCCTCGATGGCGGCCTCGTCCGAGCCGGTCTTCCAGATGTCGCCGATCTGCGCTTCCACGGTGCCGGCACTGGCGTTGGCCGCGGCGGCCTGCTCGACCAGCGCGTGCTGCACTTCCAGCGAGCGCTCGCGCAGGATCTCGAAGCTGCCCCAGGTGGTCTGGTCGCCCGGCACCGGGTTGGCGGCCAGCCACGTACCGTTGACGAAACCGTTGAGATCGACGCAGGCCGAAGCCGCAGGGTCGAGGTCGGCGACGTTGAACGCCACCGACGGCGTCTTGATCTGCGACATGTCGAACGCCGGCCTGGCGGCGTCGGTCGCCACCGGCGCTTCGGTCTTGCCGCAGGCCGCCAGCGAGGCGGCGATGGCAACGGTCAATGACAACGGGGCGAGCTTGGAAAGATTCATGCGGTTCTCCGGTCTTGCAGGAATGCCGCGCTGGTTGCGCGGCCAATCCCCGAGCCTAGGCGATGGCTACCGTTTGCCGATGGGCCAAAGGTCATGGCCTTACCGGATTCCTCATGCTTCCCTTATCCCTTCGGGAGACAGGTTGGCAGGATTGCCAACCTGCACGGCGAAGCCGCCCAAAGGTGAGGCACAGGGATGTGCCGAATGCAGGTGCCCGAAGAGCCTGCCCCCGAGGGGGCGGGGGGCTAAAAAATCAGTCGCCCTGCACCAGCGCGCCGAGTTCGCGTTCGAGCAGCGCCGGGTCGGCGGCATTGAGTTCGATCACCCGGCGCAGTGCGGTGATGCTGTCGATATCGATTTCATCGCAACGCAGGCCGATGTTGTGCCCTTCCACGTGCATCACCGTGGCCTGCATGTGGATGGGCGTGTCTTCCGACAAATCGACTTGCAGGCGGCACTGCCCGCCGGGTGCGCCGTGCCAGGCATCGGTGACTTCGAACAGGGCACCCTTCAACGAGAGATCGTGCAGGCGTCCGGCATGGGTGACGCCATCGGCGGTGAGCAGACGCGCGGCGGAGTGGAAGGGCACGCGCCAGAAAAGACGGCGCTCCTCGTACGTGTTCATGCGGTTCCCCTGTGCGTTGGTTGGAAAGCCCGGCCGCAGCATACGCCAGCCGGATGGCGACGGAACGAGGAATATCGGCACCTCTGCCGTTCAGCGCCCTGCGGCGTCACGCAGAAGGTATTGCCACCGTCACCGGCGCCGCACCCACGGTGCCAGCAGGCGCAGCCAGCGTGTCTGCCAGGCCAGAACGAAGGCCACCGCCAGCGCCGAGCCCGCCAGCACCATCACCCAGACCAGCGCAGCCATGCTCGGGTGGTCCACTCGCAGACACAGGCCCAGCCCGACCGTCAGCGCCAGCCAGCCGAGGCCGCGCAAGCCGCGGGCTTCGGCCGGCGATAGGCTGCGACCCCATGTTTGCCGCGCGTGCACGTCCATGCCCAGCGCCAGCCAGCCCATGCCGGCCTGGCAGGCAGCCAAGGCGGCGGCCAGCAGCCAGCCCGCGTGCGCCGGGTCATGCATGGGCGGCCTCCCG
>JBASBF010000049.1:0-86346 GCA_049650985.1 Stenotrophomonas sp.
GGCCGGCACGCCGGCCGCCACCGCGACGATCCGCCCGTCCGCGCAATCGATGCGCACGTCGCGCGTCCAGCCCTGCGGCAGCAGGGCCTGCGCGGCATGGAAACGCTGCGGATTGGAAACTTCGTTCGCCATCGCTGGACACTCCCGGTAGTCGCTGATTATTGTATATACAAATAGACACGAGAGGCGCGCATGCACTGCGATACGGTCTGGCACAACGCCCACCTGATGACGCTCGACGACGCGACCGGCGGGCTGGGCATCGTCCGCGACGGCATCGTCGCTGCGCGCGATGGCCACATCCTGTACGCCGGCCCCGCCGCCGGCGCGCCCGTGTTCGACGCGGCGCAGCGCATCGACTGCGGCGGCCGCTGGATCGGCCCCGGCCTGATCGACTGCCACACCCACCTGGTCTACGCCGGCAACCGCGCCAATGAGTTCGAGCAGCGCCTGCAAGGCGCGAGCTATGCCGACATCGCCCGCGCCGGCGGTGGCATCGTCTCCACCGTGCGCGCTACCCGCGAAGCCGACGATGCGGCCTTGCTGAAGGCCACCCTGCCCCGGCTGGACGCGATGCTGGCCGAAGGCATCACCACCGTCGAGATCAAGTCCGGCTACGGCCTGACGCTGGACGACGAGCGCAAGCAACTGCGCGTGGCGAAGCAGCTCGCGCAACTGCGCAGGGTCGAAGTCGTCGCCACTTTCCTCGGCGCACACGCGGTGCCGCCGGGGCGGCAGGCGCAGGAATACATCGACGAAGTCTGCAAGGTCATGATCCCGGCCATCGCCGCCGAAGGGCTGGCCGAGGCGGTGGACGTGTTCTGCGAGAACATCGCCTTCTCGCGCGAACAGGCCGCGCAGGTGTTCGCAGCCGCCCGCGCGCACGGGTTGGCGGTCAAGATCCATGCCGAGCAACTGAGCAACCAGCATGGCGCCGAACTGGCCGCCCGGCACGGCGCGCTGTCGGCCGACCACATCGAACATCTGGACGACGCCGGCATCGCCGCGATGCGCGCGGCCGGCACCGTCGCCGTGCTGCTGCCCGGCGCCTATTACTTCACCCGCGACACCACCCCGCCGCCGCTGCAGAAACTGCGCGATGCAGGCGTGCCACTGGCGCTGGCCACCGACAGCAACCCCGGCACCTCGCCGCTGACCAGCCCGTTGCTGGCGATGAACATGGCCGCCACCCTGTTCCGCATGACCGTGGACGAATGCATCGCCGGCTTCACCCGCGAAGCAGCGCGCGCGCTCGGCCGCTTCGATCGCATCGGCCGGCTGGCCGCCGGCATGGACTGCGACCTCGCCCTCTGGGACATCGAGGCCCCGGCCGACCTGGTCTACCGCATGGGCTTCAACCCGCTGCACGCGCGTATCTTCCGCGGCCAACCAACACCGTAGATGCGGGGCCCGCCCCGCACATCGCCAACAACCGTGCGGCACAAGCCCCGCACCCACCCTTGAAAACCTGGAGTAACCCGATGAATTCCCCCCTCGTGCTTCGCCCCGGCCACATCCCGCTGGCGCAATGGCGGCAGGTCTATCGCGGCGCCAGCGTGCAACTGGACGAATCAGCGCAGGCCGCGGTGCTGCGCAGCGCGCAGGTGGTCGAGGCCATCGTCGCCAGGGGCGCGCCGGTCTACGGCATCAACACCGGCTTCGGCAAGCTCGCCAGCGTGCGCATCGAGCGCGAGGATCTGGAAACCCTGCAACGCAACATCGTGCTCTCGCACGCAGCGGGCGTCGGCGAGCCGATGCCGGACAACGTGGTGCGGCTGATGATGGCGCTCAAGCTCACCAGCCTCGCCCAAGGTGCATCCGGCATCCGCCCGCAAACGCTGGCGCTGCTGGAAGCGATGCTGCAGAAGGACGTGGTGCCGGTGGTGCCGTGCCAGGGTTCGGTAGGTGCATCCGGCGACCTCGCGCCGCTGTCGCACCTTGCCAGCGTGATGATCGGTGTCGGTGAAGCCTTCGTCGGCGGCGTGCGCATGTCCGCCGAACAGGCGTTCAAGCAGGCTGGATTGGAACCGCTGGTACTGGGCGCGAAGGAAGGCCTGGCACTGCTCAACGGCACCCAGTATTCGACCGCCTATGCGCTGGCCGGGCTGTTCGAAATCGAAATCGTGTTCCAGGCGGCGCTGGTCACCGGCGCGCTGTCGGTGGAAGCAGCCAAGGGCTCGGACACGCCGTTCGACCCGCGCATCCACGGCATCCGCGGCCAGCGCGGGCAGATCGCCACCGCCGCCGCGTTGCGCACGCTGATGCAGGGGTCTGCCATCCGCGAATCGCACCGCGACAACGACGTGCGCGTGCAGGACCCGTACTGCCTGCGCTGCCAGCCGCAGGTGATGGGCGCGGCGCTGGACGTGATCCGCCAGGCCGCGACCACGCTGGAAATCGAGGCCAACGGCGTCTCCGACAACCCGCTGGTGTTCACCGACACCGGCGAAGCGCTGAGCGGCGGCAATTTCCACGCCGAGCCGGTGGCCTTCGCCGCCGACATGCTGGCAATGGCGATCTGCGAAATCGGCTCGATCAGCGAACGCCGCACCGCCATGCTGGTCGATCCGGCGTTGTCCGGCCTGCCCGCGTTCCTGACCCCGAAGCCAGGGCTGAATTCCGGCTTCATGATTCCGCAGGTCACCGCCGCCGCGTTGGTATCGGAAAACAAGCAGCGCGCCTACCCGGCCAGCGTCGATTCGATCCCGACCTCGGCCAACCAGGAAGACCACGTGTCGATGGCCGCGCATGGCGCGCGCCGCCTGATCGCGATGGCGGAAAACGCCGCCAACGTCATCGGCATCGAACTGCTGGCCGCTGCGCAGGGCTGCGATTTCCACGCCCCGTTGCGCTCCAGCGATGCACTGGAAACCGTGCGTGCCACCCTGCGCGCGCAGGTGCCGACCTTGCAGGACGACCGCTATTTCCACCCGGACATGGTGGCCGCCACCGCGCTGGTGCGCACGGGTGCGTTGCTTGATGGCCTGCATGACGTGCTGCCGAAAGTGGAACACCTGTCCACATGATCCGCCCCTCTCCTTGCCCGCGCAGCGGGCAGGGGGGGGTGGGAGGGGGTGCTTTTCCCGTGTGCCAAAGCACTCCTCCCCAACCCTCCCCTTCGTGCTTCGCACGAAAGGGAGGGAGAACACTTCGCGAGACCCACAAATGACCACCTATCCCGACTGGCTCCAGCTCCACCAAGGCGACGCCCCGCTGATCGTCAGCTTCCCGCACACCGGCAGCGAGCTGCCCGACGCATTGGCTGGCCATTTCGTCTCGCCGTGGCTGGCGCGGCGCGATGCCGACTGGTGGGTGCACGAGCTGTACGCCTTCGCCCACGAACTCGGCGCCACCACCGTGCGCTCGACAATTTCGCGCTCGGTGATCGACCTCAACCGCGATCCCTCCGGCGCCTCGCTCTACCCCGGCCAGAACACCACGGGCCTGTGCCCGACCACCACCTTCGACAACCAGCCGCTGTACCGCGCCGGCCACGAGCCGGACGAAGCGGAGATCGCGCACCGTCGCGACACCTATTTCGCGCCCTACCACGCCGCGCTGGCCGAACAGATCGCACGCCTGCGGCAACGCCACGGCACCGTGGTGGTGTACGACGCGCACTCGATCCGCTCGCGCATCCCGCATCTGTTCGACGGCGAACTGCCGCAATTCAACATCGGCACGGCAGGCCCATCAGGAGCCGCCGACACCTCCTGCGACAACGCGCTGACCGACGTGGTCGAGAACCTGTGCGCGCTGAGCGGACTGGGCCACGTGCGCAACGGGCGCTTCAAGGGCGGCTGGATCACCCGCCACTACAGCGACATTCCCGGCGGCGTGCATACCTTGCAGATGGAGCTGGCCTGCCGCGGCTACATGCACGAGCCGGCAACCATCGACGAACACAATTGGCCCACGCCCTACAGCCCGGACCACGCCACACCGGTGCGCGACACCCTGCAACAGGTACTGCGCGCCTGCCTTGATTTCGCCTCCCGGAGAGACTGATGAACACCCGCCACGACCCGTCCCGCAGCCCGCGCGCACCGCGCGGCAACACGCTCAACTGCAAGTCCTGGCAGACCGAAGCCCCGTTCCGCATGTTGCAGAACAACCTCGACGCCGAAGTGGCCGAGGACTCCGCATCGCTGGTGGTCTATGGCGGCATCGGCCGCGCCGCGCGTGACTGGGAGAGCTACGACAAGATCCTCGAAACCCTCAAGCGGCTGGACGACAACCAGACCCTGCTGGTGCAGTCGGGCAAACCGGTCGGCGTGTTCCCCACTCACCCCGACGCGCCGCGCGTGCTGATCGCCAACTCCAACCTGGTGCCACACTGGGCCAACTGGGAGCACTTCAACGAGCTCGATAAGAAGGGCCTGATGATGTACGGCCAGATGACGGCCGGCTCGTGGATCTACATCGGCTCGCAGGGCATCGTGCAGGGCACTTACGAGACCTTCGTCGAGATGGGCCGCCAGCACTATGGCGGCAGCCTCACGGGCAAGTGGATCCTCACCGCCGGCCTCGGCGGCATGGGCGGCGCGCAGCCGCTGGCCGCCTCGCTGGCCGGCGCCTGCAGCCTGGTCATCGAATGCCGCCAGAGCAGCATCGACTTCCGCCTGCGCACCCGCTACGTGGACGAACAGGCCAGCGACATCGACGACGCGCTGGCGCGCATTGCCAAATACACCGCCGCCGGTGAAGCCAAATCCATTGCCCTGCTCGGCAATGCGGCCGACATCCTGCCCGAGCTGGTGCGCCGCGGCGTGCGCCCGGACTGCGTCACCGACCAGACCAGTGCCCACGATCCGGTGCACGGCTACCTGCCGATCGGCTGGACGGTGGAGCAGTGGTTGGCCGAACAGCAGGCCAACCCTTCGATGGTGCGCGACGCCGCCAAGGCCGCCATGCGCGTGCACGTGGAGGCCATGCTCGCCTTCCACGCGCAGGGCATCCCGACCATCGACTACGGCAACAACATCCGCCAGATGGCTTTCGACGAAGGCCTGAAGAATGCGTTCGACTTCCCCGGCTTCGTGCCCGCCTACGTGCGCCCGCTGTTCTGCCGCGGCGTCGGCCCGTTCCGCTGGGTGGCGCTGAGCGGCGACCCGGAAGACATCTACAGGACCGACGCCAAGGTCAAGGAAATCATCGCCGACGACCCGCACCTGCACCGCTGGCTGGACATGGCGCGCGAGCGCATCAGCTTCCAGGGCCTGCCCGCACGTATCTGCTGGGTCGGCCTGGGCCTGCGCCACAAGCTCGGTTTGGCGTTCAACGAAATGGTGCGCAACGGCGAACTGAAGGCGCCGGTGGTGATCGGCCGCGACCACCTCGATTCGGGCAGCGTCGCCTCGCCCAATCGCGAGACCGAGTCGATGAAAGACGGCAGCGATGCCGTCTCCGACTGGCCGCTGCTCAATGCCATGCTCAACGTCGCCGGTGGCGCCACATGGGTGAGCCTGCACCACGGCGGCGGCGTCGGCATGGGCTACAGCCAGCACTCCGGCGTGGTCATCGTCTGCGACGGCAGCGAGGCCGCCGACAAGCGCATCGCCCGCGTGCTGTGGAACGACCCCGGCACCGGCGTCATGCGCCACGCCGATGCCGGCTACGACATCGCCATCGACTGCGCGAAGGAAAAAGGACTGGACCTGCCGGGGATTCTCGGCTGATCTAGTGACCACCCGCATGCGGGGCAAGCCCCGCACCTACATTCGTGGTGGGTGCCGACCGTTGGTCGGCACGTTCTTCTGCCACAGCATTGCCCCACGCCGCTGCGCACCGCCGCCCGACCAACGGTCGGGCGCCACCAAAAAGCAACCCAGCGCCCGCATCCACGAGTTACCGTAATGCGGGAACCAGTTTTGCTGACGATACTTCCGCCTGAAAACTCGCAAAGCATTGCGGCCAAAGACCGCTCCCACATCACATGAGGGGAAAGATGGGACGCAGACGCAACCAGCGCGGCTTGATTGAAGGCTTGCTTGACGGCATCGCGGCAATGCCGTGGCCCGCAGGTGTGGCATTGGGAGTCATCGGATTCCTGTTGCTCCGTTTCGCACTGTTTCCTTGGCTCCTCGGGCCATTGGCATCGAGCCTGGGAAAACTGATTGCATTCATCTGGCTGATAGCCTGTCTGCTCGGCGCGCTTGCCTCGGCCCTCAAACGCAAGAAACGCGAGCACCTGCTCGACACTCGCACCAGTCTGGAAAGCCTGTCTGCCACTGGTTGGCGCAACTTCGAGCGGCTGGTCGGCGAGGCTTTTCGCCGCCAAGGCTACGCCGTCGATGAAAACGACCAGAGCGGCCCTGATGGCGGCATTGATCTGGTGCTTCACAAGGATGGCCGCCGCATCCTCGTGCAATGCAAGCAATGGAAACGCCAGCAGGTAGGCGTCGCCATCGTCCGTGAAATGTATGGATTGCTCATCCACCACAACGCGGATGCGGTGAAGATCGTCACCACCGGCAGCTACACCGACGCGGCGCGGACCTTCGTCGAAGGCAAGCCAATTGAGTTGATTGCTGGTGAAAAACTGCTGGCAATGATCCGCGAAGTCCAACCCACACCGCTCAACCCAGCGGCTGCCAGCATCGCGAAAGAGCCCGCAATTTCGACGCCCCATATCATCGTGCCCATCTGCCCACGGTGCGGTGCAAGCATGGTGGAGCGCCGTAACCGGCAAAAGGGAACCACCTTCATGGGGTGCGGTCGATTTCCGGCGTGTCGCGGAACTACATGACCTACCGAACTTGCCCCGCATGAGCCCTTGTCGCGAAAGCCTCGTACTGGGCCCTGGGAGGGATGCAGACACAAGCCCGGCACCTGCAAAACAGGGCAAGACGCTGACGCAAACCGAGGCACGAAACCAGGATTGACTACCCCAACCCAGTCCAAACCCATGAATCTGCTTATCCGCGACGAACTCCCCGGTGACGTGAACGCCATCGCCCACCTCACCGAGGCCGCGTTCGCCAACGCACCGCACACCAGCCATACCGAACACTTCATCGTTGCCGCGCTGCGCAAGGCCGGGCAGTTGAGCATTTCGCTGGTGGCGCTGGAAGGCGACGACCTCGTCGGCCATGTCGCGCTCTCGCCGGTGGCGCTGTCCTCCGGCGATGCCGGCTGGCACGGGCTGGGGCCGATCTCGGTGCGCCCGGACCGGCAAGGCCGCGGCATCGGCTCGGCGCTGATGGTTGAGGCCATCGAACGACTCAAGGCGATGGGCAGCGCCGGCTGCGTGCTGCTGGGCGACCCCGTTTACTACGCACGCTTCGGTTTCAAGCCAGGCGAACCACTGGTGCTGCCCGGCGTGCCTGCTGAGTATTTCCAGGCATTGCCGCTGAGCGATGTGGTGCCGCATGCCGAAGTGCGTTATCACGCTGCGTTCGAGGCAAATGCCTGATGCGGCTTGCCGCAGACGAAAAGAGCCGCTTGCGCGGCTCCCTTCGTCACGACCGTTGAACCCGGCTCAGGAACGCAGCGGAATCACCCGGATCTCGACGCGGCGGTTCTGCGCGCGGCCGGCATCGGTGGCGTTGTCGGCAATCGGGTAGGCCTTGCCGGCACCCAGCGTCTCGATGCGGGCATGCTGCACGCCCTGCGCGCTGAGGTAGGCGGCCACGGCGTCGGCACGCTCCTTGGAGATGCGGTTGTTGACCGCGTCGCTGCCGATGCTGTCGGTGTGGCCGACCACTTCGATCATGGTCTGGTTGTACTCGGCCAGGGTCGAAGCCACGCCGTTGAGCGCGCTGTAGAACTGCGGCTTGAGCGTGGTCTTGTTGAAGTCGAAGGTGATGCCGTCGGGCAGGTTCAGGGTGATGTTGTCGCCCTGGCGCTGCACGTCGATGCCGGTATTGGCGGTGCGTTCGCGCAGCGCGCGTTCCTGGCGGTCCTGGTAGTTGCCGACGGCCGCGCCACCCAGCGCGCCGATGCCGGCACCGATCATCGCGTGCTGGCGGCGTTCGGTAGCGCTGTTGCCACTGAGCAGGCCGGCGGCGGTACCGATGGCGGCACCGATCAGCGCGCCCTTGCCGGTGCGGTTCTGCTGCTGCGTCGGGTTGCCGTAGGGGTCACTCTGCACATACGAACCGCCGGTGGCGCAGGCCGAAAGCACGGCAGCGGCCAGCAGGCCGAGGGAAACATTGCGGAAAGCGGTACGAGCAGTCATGGGACTCTCCTTGCGTGGACCGGCGCTGCCGGCATGGGGTACGGCCAGCAGCATAAACAGCCCGGTGCATTCAGCACATGACGATGCTGCGGCCGCCATGGCCTCCATTCATCTACCTGTCCGTTCATTCATTGGCGCGGGAAGCCCACTCGCTCACCGCTCCCCGGCCGCGCTCCAACTGGCGTTGTAGAGCTGCCAGTCGCCGTCATGCTCGCGCCAGCCGCTGGTTACCTGCCAGAGCTGCCCGCGCTCGGGCAGCAAACCGCCGCTGCCGCCGGTCAACAGCACGCTGAAGCGCACCGTGGCCGTGCCCTGCCCCATTTCAACTTCCAGCGGCCCGGTGCGCACACCGACTTTGGCGTTGAGCAGCAACTGACCGCGCAGCAGCCGTTCCAGCCCGTCGCGGTCCAGGCCGTCGTTGCCGATGAAGTCCGCCGCCACCCGCGCCATGAAGGCCCTGGGCTGGCCGTTTTCCGCCGCTTCCTGCATCGCCGCCACTTCGGCGCGCAGGCGCTGCTCCGGCGGCTGCCGGGCACAGGCGGCAAGCGCGCAGGCGATCAAGGCAATACCCATGCAGTTCAGTACCGTTCGGACCATGCTCCCCACCCTTCGCGTTTTCCATTCTGAACGGTATGCTGCCACCAACGGCCGCGCTTTGCCGGGCCGCACAATCGTTACGAACCACATTGCAAATCCTGGAGGGGAAGATGAATCGGGAACGTCCGTGGCTGCAGAGTTATCCCGCTGGCGTGCCGGCCGAGATCGACGTCGATGAGTTCCGTTCGGTCGTCTCGGTATTCGACGCCTCCGTCGCCCGCTTCCGCGACCGCCCCGCCTATTCCAACTTCGGCAAGACCCTCACTTACGGCGAGGCCGATGCGCTGGTCAGCCAGTTCGCCGCCTACCTGCTGGGCGAGCTGAAACTGAAGAAGGGCGACCGCGTCGCGGTGATGATGCCCAACTGCCTGCAATACCCGATCGCCACCTTCGGCATCCTGCGCGCCGGCCTCACCGTGGTGAACGTCAACCCGCTGTATACCGCGCGCGAGCTCAAGCACCAGTTGGTCGATGCCGGGGTGTCGGTGCTGGTGGTGGTGGACAACTTCGGCCACACCGCGCAACAGGTCATCGCCGAAACCCCGGTCAAGCAGGTCATCACCACCGGCCTGGGCGACATGCTCGGCTTCCCCAAGGGCGGCATCATCAACTTCGTGCTCAAGTACGTGAAGAAGATGGTGCCGGACTACCGCATCACCGGCGCCGTCCGCTTCCGCGAGGCGCTGCGCCTGGGCAGTGGCCACACCCTGCCGCCGGTTGAAATCAACCACGACGACATCGCCTTCCTGCAATACACCGGCGGCACCACCGGCGTGGCCAAGGGCGCGATGCTCACCCACCGCAACCTGATCGCCAACATGCAGCAGGCTTCAGCGTGGATCTCCGCGTCGGGCGTCAAGCCCGGCGAGGAAGTCATCATCACCGCGCTGCCGCTGTACCACATCTTCGCGCTGACCGCGAACGGGCTGGTCTTCATGAAGCTCGGCGGGCTCAACTACCTGATTACCAACCCGCGCGACATGAAGGGCTTCGTCAAGGAGCTCAAGGGCACCCGCTTCACCGCCATCACCGGCGTCAACACGCTGTTCAACGGCCTGCTCAACACGCCCGGTTTCGACGAGGTGGATTTCTCCGCGCTCAAGGTCACCCTCGGCGGCGGCATGGCGGTGCAGCGCGCGGTGGCCGAAAAGTGGAAAAAGGTCACCGGCGTCACCTTGGTGGAAGCCTACGGCCTCACCGAAACCTCGCCGGCGGCCTGCATCAACCCGCTGGACTTGGCCGAATACAACGGCGCCATCGGCCTGCCCATCCCCTCCACCGATGCCTGCGTCAAGGACGATGACGGCAACATGGTCGCCACCGGCGAGGTCGGCGAGTTGTGCATCCGCGGCCCGCAGGTGATGAAGGGGTACTGGCAGCGCCCGGACGAAACCGCCGCTGCCATCGACGCCGATGGCTGGCTGCATACCGGCGACATGGCGCGGATGGACGAGAAGGGCTTCTTCTACATTGTCGACCGCAAGAAGGACATGATCCTGGTGTCGGGTTTCAACGTGTACCCGAACGAGGTCGAGGACGTGATCGCGATGATGCCCGGGGTGCTGGAAGTTGCCGCGGTGGGCGTGCCGAGCGAAAAATCCGGCGAGGTGGTCAAGGTGGTCATCGTCAAGAAGGACCCGAACCTAACCGAGGAGCAGGTCAAGGAGTTCGCCCGCGCCAACCTCACCGGTTACAAACATCCGCGCATCGTCGAATTCCGCACCGAGCTGCCCAAGACCAACGTCGGCAAGATCCTGCGCCGCGAACTGCGCGACGCCCCGCCGCAAGCCTGATCCCTCCCATCACCAGGAATCACCCATGAGCGACCCCGTACTGGAAGTGGTCATCAAGCTGGCCGAAAGCAGCCCCGAAATCGACATCCCGGTCACCCTGACCGTGGGTGGCTTGCTGATCTCAGGGCGCGTCATCAGCCGCGAGAACTACATGCAGGAAAACTGGCTCACCGCCAGCATCGAGGAAGGCATCAAGCAGGCGCTGGAGCAGATCGGCGAGGATCCCAAGCCCGCCGACGGCCACCGCCACTACATCCACCTGCGCGACGTGCGTTACTTCTCGCCGGGCCAGTCGCCGACCCCGAGCGTGGGCACGGTGACCTGCCGCATCGCGCTGGCGCACGTCTCCGCCTTCCATTTCGGCTTCCTGGCGCTGGCCGAAAGCTGAGCCAGCTTCCGCCAACCACCTGGCGGAAACAACAAGGGCCTTGCCAATGCCGGCAAGGCCCTTTCGTTTACAGCGCCCGCGATGCGCTCAGGCTTCCGGGCGCATGTACGGGAACAGCAGCACGTCGCGGATCGAGGCGCGGCCGGTGAGCAGCATCACCAGCCGGTCGATGCCGATGCCGAGGCCGCCGGTCGGAGCCATGCCGTATTCCAGCGCGCGGATGTAGTCGGCATCGAAATGCATGGCCTCGTCGTCGCCACCGTCCTTGGCTTCCACCTGTGCCTGGAAACGCGCGGCCTGGTCCTCCGGATCGTTCAATTCGGAGAAGCCGTTGGCCAGCTCCTTGCCATTGACGAACAGTTCGAAGCGGTCGGTATAGCCCGGCTCGCTGTCGTTGGCGCGTGCCAGCGGCGAGACTTCCACCGGGTGGTCGGTGATGAAGGTCGGCTGGATCAAGGTGTGCTCGACCGTGGCCTCGAAGATCTCCAGCAGCAGCTTGCCCCAGCCATAGCTCGGCTTGACGCGGATCTTCAGCCGCTCGCAATGACGCAGCAACGCATCGCGGTCGGTGCAATCAGCGGCGCTGATTTCCGGGTTGTGGTGGCGCACCGCCTCGTCCATGCGCCAGCGGCGGAAGGCCGGGGCCAGATCGATCCGCGCGCCATCCCATTCCACCTGGGTGGTGCCCAGCACGCTCTGCGCGACATCGCGGATCACGCCTTCGGTCAGGTCCATCACTTCGTTGTACGTGGCGTAGGCCTCGTACAGTTCCATCATGGTGAATTCCGGATTGTGGCGGGTGCTGACGCCTTCATTGCGGAAGTTGCGGTTGATCTCGTACACGCGCTCCAGCCCGCCCACGACCAGCCGCTTGAGGTACAGCTCCGGCGCAACGCGCAGGTACAGATCCAGGTCCAGCGCATTGTGGTGGGTGGTGAACGGCTTGGCGGTCGCACCACCGGGGATGTAATGCATCATCGGCGTCTCGACTTCGAGGAAGTCACGCACGTCCAGCCATGCACGCATCGCGCGGATGATTTTGGAGCGCTTGATGAACACCTCGCGTGATTCCGGGGTCACGATCAGGTCCACATAGCGCTGGCGATAGCGCTGCTCGACGTCGGCCAGCCCGTGCCACTTGTCCGGCAGTGGCCGCAGCGACTTGGTCAGCAGGCGGATGCTGCTCGCCTTCACCGACAATTCGCCAGTCCTGGTACGGGTCAGACCGCCTTCGACGGCAATTATGTCGCCCACGTCCCAGCCCTTGAACGCGACATAGGCCTCGCCCAGCGTGGTCGCCTGCAGGAACAACTGGATGCGGCCGGACTCATCCTGGATCTGCGCGAAGCTGGCCTTGCCCATCACCCGCTTGGCCATCAGTCGGCCGGCCATCTTCACCGTGCGCCCGGAAGCTTCCAGCGCCTCGGCGGACCACTGCTCCTTCTTTTCGCCATCCTTGCCGTCGAACTCGTCCTGCAACGCACCGGCGAATTGCTCGCGACGGAAATCGTTGGGGAAGGCGATACCCTGTTCGCGCAGCGCCTTGAGTTTGCCGCGGCGCTCGGCGATCAGGCTGTTCTCGTCGGCGGGCGTGGGCGTGGCGTTCTGGTCGGTCATGGCGTGCATTCTTTGCGGCTGTGGAACGGGCTTGCCCGCTCGCAGGATGGTGAAAAAAACAGCGAGGAAAACCCCGCTTGCGGGATCAGGCGTCGATGCGCTTGGAGCCGGCTTCGAGGCCTGACTTGAGACTGGCCTCGACAAACTCGTCCAGGTCGCCATCCAGCACATTCTGGGTATCGCTGCGCTCGATGCCGGTGCGCAGGTCCTTGATGCGGCTCTGGTCGAGCACGTAGTTGCGGATCTGGCTGCCCCAGCCGATATCGGATTTGGTGGCTTCCAGCGCATCCCGCTCGCTGTTGCGCTTTTGCACTTCCAGCTCATACAGCTTGGCGGCCAGCATCTTCATCGCGGTATCGCGGTTCTGGTGCTGGCTGCGGCCGATCTGGCAGGCAACCACGGTATTGGTCGGGATGTGGGTGATACGCACCGCCGACTCGGTCTTGTTGACGTGCTGGCCACCGGCACCGGAGGAACGGTACACGTCGGTGCGCAGGTCAGCCGGGTTGATGTTGATCTCGATGTTGTCATCCACTTCCGGCGACACGAACACCGAGGTGAAGCTGGTATGACGGCGGTTGTCCGAATCGAACGGGCTCTTGCGCACCAGCCGGTGCACGCCGATCTCGGTCTTCAGCCAGCCATAGGCGAAGTCGCCTTCGACCCGGAAGGTGGCCGACTTGATGCCAGCCACGTCGCCACCGGACACCTCCATCAGCTCGGTCTTCCAGCCACGGCTCTCGCACCAGCGCAGGTACATGCGCAGCATCATCTCGGCCCAGTCCTGGGCTTCGGTGCCACCGGCACCGGCCTGGATGTCGACGAAGGCGTTGGCCGCGTCCATCTGCCCGGAGAACATGCGCTGGAACTCCAGCTTCTCCACGTGGCTCTGGTACTTGTCCAAGTCGGCGACCACGGCCAGCGCGGTGTCCTCGTCCTGCTCACTCTCGGCCAGTTCCAGCAGCTCGCCGCACTCGGTCATGCCATCAAGCACGGTGGCGATGCCGACCACGGTCTTCTCCAGCAGGGAGCGCTCGCGGCCGAGGTTCTGCGCGTACTCGGCGTTGTTCCAGATGTCGGGGTTTTCCAGCTCCCGGGTTACTTCCTCAAGGCGTTCTTTCTTGACGTCGTAGTCAAAGATACCCCCTGAGCGAGACCGCCCGATCGGTCAGATCGGCGATTCGCTGGCGGACGGGATTCAATTCGATCATGGTCGGTTCGCGGCAATGCAGACAAGCTGGCGATTCTAGCATTCCGCACCGCGCCTTGACCCCGTGGACAAGCCGCCTGCCAACCGCTGATCGGCGCACTGGAGTACCGCTAGAATCCCGCCACTGCGCGCATCCGTGCGCTGGCCCCGCACGGGGGCCGCCCCCGAATTTCCAACCTACCAACCCAAGGAAACGCAAGTGAAGCGAATCACGGCAGGATTGCTGAGCCTGGCCATTGCCGGCAGTTTGAACCCCCTCGCCCATGCCGCCGCCCCGGCCCGCCCGCTGGCCAGCAATGGCGACGTCGATGGCGAAATCACTTCCGCTGCCACGTTGAACTACAGCGACGGCAGCCGCAGCCAGGTGTTCTTGCTGCAACTGGCGGCCGGCCAGGCGGTGTCGCTGAAATTGGACGGCCCGTTGAACGGCACCCTTTCCGTGTTCCAGCGCGACACCTTGCTCACCCGCTCCAACGGTTGCGGGTGCAATGAAGACAACGGCACGCAACTGAGTTTCCGCGCCGACAAGGCCGGGCAGTATCTGGTCGCGGTCAGCGGCGCCGACGCGCGCGCATTCGGCCCGTTTCATCTGAGCGCCGAGCCGATCAACGCCTACAACGGCAAGCCACTGGCCGCCGGCCAACGCATCACCGATTGGCTGCTCGGCAGCAACCAGACCTACACCTTGCAGGTGGAACAGCCCGGCCTGTACACCATCAACCTGGAATCGGATGCGTTCGACCCCCGGCTGGAGCTGTCCGGCGGCGGCCTGTCACTGGAAGACGACGACGGCGGCAACCGCACCAACTCGCGGCTGGTCACGCCGCTGCAACCGGGCAGCTACACCCTGGCTGCGCGCTCCTTCTCGGAACAGAACGGCGCCTTCCATCTCGACGTGCAACAAACCGCCATGCCCGACGGCATGGTGTTCACCGATGGCAGCTCCCTGCCTGTCGACGGCGTGGTCAACGGCTTCATCGGCAACGACGAAACCCGCAGCTTCGTGTTCAGCCTGCCCGAGCGCCGCCGAGTCCAGTTCGACGCCAGCGGCAGCGAACTGGACAGCTACCTGACCCTGCAAGGCCCCGACTTCACGTTGAGCGACGACGACGGCGGCAACGGTGTCGACGCACGCCTGACGCAGGTGCTGGAGCCGGGCGAATACAACGTCTCGGTGCGCTCGATGAACAGCCGCGGCGGCATCTTCCAGCTTGCCACCAGCACCGCCCCGGCACCGAATGGCCCGGCCCGGTCGGCACTCGCACTGGGGCGCGAAACCAGTGGTCAACTGGCTCCGGGCCTGCGCAACCTCTACACGCTGGAAATCCCGCGCAAGGGCCGCTACGTCATCAGCATGGCCGGCAACAACGGGCTGGACGGCATGGTCACGCTGATGCGCGACGGCGAAGAGGTCGCCTCGCAGGATGACAGCGACAGCAGCCTCGACCCGAACCTGGAGGTCGAACTGGACCCGGGCCGCTACATGCTGATGGCGCACAGCTTCGACGCTTCGGCCAGCGGCAGCTACCGGCTGCTGGTGCGTCGCAAATAAGCAAGCATCACGGGAGCCGGCCGCAAAGCCGGCTCCGTTACCGCAAGCGCATGCTCAGGTGCGCGGCAGCGTCACCCCGGTCTGGCCCTGGTACTTGCCACCGCGGTCCTTGTACGAGGTCTCGCAGACATCGTCCTTGTCGGCCTGGAAAAACAGCATCTGCGCCACGCCCTCGTTGGCGTAGATGCGCGCCGGCAGCGGCGTGGTATTGGAGAACTCCAGGGTCACGTGACCTTCCCATTCCGGCTCCAGCGGGGTCACGTTGACGATGATGCCGCAGCGCGCGTAGGTGCTCTTGCCCAGGCACACCACCAGCGTGTCCCGCGGGATGCGGAAATACTCCACCGTGCGCGCCAGCGCGAACGAATTGGGCGGGATGATGCACTCGTCGGCCTCGATGTCCACGAAGCTCTTCGGATCGAAGCGCTTGGGGTCGACGATGGTGGAATTGATGTTGGTGAACACCTTGAACTCGCGCGAGCAACGCACGTCGTAGCCGTAGCTGGAGGTGCCGTAGCTGACGATGCGCTGGCCGTCGACCCCGCCGTTATCGGCGAAGCGGACCTGTCCCGGCTCGTACGGCTCGATCATGCCGTGCTGCTCGGACATGCGGCGGATCCAGCGGTCGCTCTTGATGCTCATTCGGGGTCCTGACGGATCGGGTGGGAAGCGGGATTCTAGCCGGTAGCGCCGGCCGCTGGCCGGCAACCGCAGGAACGCCCATCGCGCGGAGCTGGCGGCCAGCGCTACCCACAAACTCAGACCAGCGAGGAAATGATGGGAATGCCCGCCCGTGGGCGCTTGCCCAGTTCCTCCACCATCCGCTCCGCCGCCGCCACGTAGGCCCTGGCCGCCGCCGACTCGGGCGCAGCCACCACGATCGGCTTACCCGCGTCGCCCTGCTCGCGGATGCCGATATCCAATGGCAGCGAACCCAGCAACGGCACCCCGTACTGCTCGGCCATGCGCTGGCCGCCGCCTTCGCCGAACAGATGCTCGACATGGCCACAGCCGGAACAGGTGTGCACCGCCATGTTCTCGACGATGCCCAGCACCGGCACCTCGACCTTCTCGAACATTTTCAGCGCCTTGCGTGCATCCAGCGTGGCGATGTCCTGCGGCGTGGTCACGATCACCGCCCCGGCCACCGGGATCTTCTGCGCCAGGGTCAACTGGATGTCGCCGGTACCCGGCGGCAGGTCGACGATCAGGTAGTCCAGCTCATCCCAGCGGGTGTCCTTGAACAGTTGGGTCAATGCCGTCGTCGCCATCGGCCCGCGCCAGATCATCGGCGAATCCTGCTCGACCAGGAATCCGATCGACATGGTTTCCACCCCGAACGCCCGCATCGGCTCGATCGACTTGTTGTCCGGACTCTCCGGTCGCCCGGAAAGCCCCAGCATCGCCGGCATGCTCGGCCCGTAAATGTCGGCATCCAGCACCCCGACCCGCGCACCCGACTGCTGCAACGCCAACGCCAGGTTCACCGCGGTGGTGGACTTGCCCACCCCGCCCTTGCCGGAGCCCACCGCGATGACGTTGCGGATGCGGGGGTGGGGGGAGAGGCCCTTCTGGACCCGATGGGCAGCCACCGGCGAGGTCAAGCGCGAAAGTTTCATATCACAAAATTTCCTATGCAACTTTTCCGGAAAGGTGTACTTCCATCCCGGAATCTGGTTAAAGTCACGTTACGTTCACGCTAAATTTTACCTTCATTCAGCAATCAAGGCCGTGTGAACCCATCCATTCTAGTCATCCAGGGGATACATCCGTGCAAACCCGCAACCGTTCCAATACACCGTTCAAGATGCCCAGCAAAACGCAACTGACCTTGGCCCTGAGCGCCGCGTTGCTGCTCCCCTTCGGCTATGCCAGTGCGCAGCAAGCCTCCTCCACGCCTGACCAGCAGAACGAAGAATCCAAGGAATCTTCGGAAGCGACCAATCTGGACCGGATCGTTGTCACCGGTTCGCGCATTGCCAAGGACACCTTCAACTCGGTGTCTCCGGTTCAGGTCATTACCCGCGAAGAGACCACTGTTGCCGGCTTCAGCTCCACCGCCGGCGTGCTGCAGAGCAACGCGGTCACGGGTGGTTCCGACCAGATCAACAACATGTATGGCGGCTATGTGGTCAATGGCGGCCCCGGCGTGAACACCTTGTCGCTGCGTGGCCTCGGCCCGACCCGTACTCTGGTGCTGGTCAACGGTCGCCGCATGTCGCCCGCCGGCTCCCGTGGCGCGGTTGGCGCGGCTGACTTGAACACCCTGCCAAGCATCGCCATTTCGCACATCGAAGTGCTCAAGGACGGCGCATCGTCGATCTATGGCTCTGATGCGGTCGCCGGTGTGGTCAATATCGTGACCCACCAGAAGTTCGACGGTGCCCAGGTCGAATTCCAGGTCAACGTGCCCGAGCACGGCGGCGGTGAAGAAACCCGCTGGTCGGCCATGGTCGGCACCGTGCGCGACAACTGGCGCCTGTCCGGTTCGCTGGACATCTATGATCGCAAGGAAATCCAACTGGGCCAGCGCGGCTGGGCCAGCGATTGCCCGCGCGAATATTTTGGTCGCAATGACGACGGCAGCTACGGCGCCGAGGACTACCGCGACCCTGCAGGGAACATCGTGTGCTGGGGCCTGGATGCCGGTGGCGTGACCATCGGCACCCTGGGTACTGCAAACGCCACCTCGTCCTGGTATGCCCCGGGCAGCGTCGGCACTGGAGCCAACGGCAACGTCTTCAACCGCTGGCGCCCGAATGCCGCGGCAACCGGCAGTCCGATCGTCGGTTTCGAGGGCGTCGACTATTACACCCGTACCACCTATGCCCCGGACATGGAAAAGGAGTCGTTGATCTCCCCGACCACCAACGTCACCGGCATGTTGCAGGGTTCGATGGACGTGAATGCCTTGGGCAATGCCGAAGCCTACTTCGAACTGCTGGCGTCGCGCCGCAAGTCGGAACAGCTCGGCTACCTGCAGCACAGCATGGACTATGCCGCTGGCAGCCCGTTGCTGGGGCAGTGGGGCTACCTGCCTGCATTCATGGCGGCACCGGCGGATGGTTCGACCAACGGCCTGAACGTCGCCGCTCGCGCCTTTGTCGGCTGGGGCCTGTATCGCAACTGGCAGGAAGTTGACTTCACTCGTGCCACCGCCGGCTTGCGCGGCGACTTGGGCAGCAGTTGGAGCTACGACGGCTACGTGAGTTTCGCCAAGTCCAACTCGGATTACTACACCGAAAACCGCCTGACCGACCGCATCGCCAAGGCCTATGACGTGGTTTCCGACGGCAACGGCGGCTTTGCCTGCCGTGACACCTCCGACGGCTGCGTTGCCGCACCCGTACTGAGCTATGACGTAGTCAACGGCATTCTGCCGCAGGCATACCGCGACTACATCATGCAGGTCACCCACGGCAATACCGTGTACAAGGAAAAAACCGCAAGCTTCGGCATCAACGGCCCGCTGTTCGATATGCCCTGGTCTTTCGGCGGCACCGCCATGGCAGCCTTCGGTGTGGAGTACCGCGGCTCGAAGATCGATGACACTCCGGACACCAACTCCATCAACAGCAACCTGTACGGCTTCACCTCTTCCACCCCTACCCGCGGCAAGGACGCAGTGAAGGAGGCCTATGCTGAAATCGAGCTGCCGCTGGCTTCGGGCATCAGGGGCGTGGAAGAACTGAGCCTCAATGGTTCGGTGCGCTACACCGACTACGACTCCTATGGCAGCGACAAGACCTGGAAACTGGGCCTGCTGTACACCCCGGTGAGCTGGTTGTCGTTGCGTGCCTCGCGCGGCACCTCCTTCCGCGCCCCGGCACTGTTCGAACAGTTCCTGGGTGCCACCAGCGGTTTTGCCGGTGCAAGCGGAGACCCCTGCAACGACTGGGGCGCCAGCAACGACACCGCCAGCAATCGCTACAAGAATTGCGAGAGCCTGGGCCTGCCGGGTAATTTCCAGCAGACTTCGAGCATCACCGCCTTCACCAAGGGTGGCGCCGAAACTGGTCTGGCCGCGGAGACGTCCACCTCACTGACTGCCGGCCTGGTATTTCAGCCGGAAATGCCGTCATGGTTCGGCGACCTGTCCATTGCCGCCGACTACTATGACGTACAGGTCAACAACGGCGTTGCAAGGCTCACCACCGCCAATGTGCTGGGCCTGTGCTACGGCCAGTCCCAGGCGGAATTCACCGCCCGCACCGGTTACTGCGCATTGGTCAGCCGCGACGCCAACAACGGGCTGACCGTCACCAGCGGTTATGTCAACGTGTCCACCAGCGTGGTTCGTGGTTGGGACTACACCCTGCGCTACACCAAGGACATCGGCCCAGGCGAGTTCCGTGCCAATGCCGTGGTCTCGAAATTCCTCGAGCAGGCGGGCAAGACCTTCCCGGATGACCCGTTCAAGGACTCCAATGGCACCATCGGTTCGCCGGAGATGACCGGCCAACTGAGCCTGTCCTACAAGGTGCGTAACTGGAACTTCCATTACGGCCTGGACTGGGTGGACGCCGTCAGCAGCTATGCGTACTACGACAAGTACGACGATTTCGACTACCGTCCGTATTACCAGATGGCCATCGACGAACACTACACTTCCAATGCTGCCGTGCAGTACAGCAATGATGGTTGGAAGTTCACCGTCGGTGTGCGCAACCTGGCTGACAAGGATCCGCCGGTCATTTCCAGCGGCGCATATTCGGTCATCGGCAATGCCCCGCTGTACAGCGGCTACGACATGTTCGGCCGCTCCTACCACATGAGCATCTCCAAGAAGTTCTGATAGCTCCTTTGGCTGCAACAACACCGCCGCCCACCAGTGGGCGGCGGTGCTTTTTCACGCTACCTCTCTACCTGTACCAACAAGGGACTATGGACATGCGCATGCTTTCCATCTTGCTGACCGCCAGCCTGGGCTTGGCCTCGTCGGTGCTTTCAATGGCTCATGCCGCCCCTCCGTCAATCGAGCAACTGGCAGCATTTCCCGAGTATTCCAGCTTTACCCTGTCGCCTGATGGCCGCCACATGGCTGCACTGCGGGCCAACGGCGAGGAGCGTGTCATCGCTGTATGGCGTACCGATGCCATGAACGTTGCACCTACCCAGATTGGCTCGCAGCGGATGAAGATCGCCGGTGTGTCGTTCATCAAGAACGACCGCTTGGCGGTGACAATGTGGCAACCCGTCGACCTGCGCTTCGATGGTGTTACCAAAACTTTCATAAGCAAGCTGTTCATCACCGACCTGCAAGGCAAGGCATGGAAGGAACCCCTGTCGCCATCCCGCGCGACCACCCGCGCCCAGGAGATGATCCAGGCCATGAGCAGCCCATCGGTGCTCAGTTCTTTGCCCAATGACCCCAAGCACATCCTGATGGTCAACAACGTCGGGGCCAATGCCGGCGACATCTACCGAGTCAACCTGGAAAACTTCAAGGCCGAGCGTATCCAGATGTCAACCCCGGATGCGGCCGGCTACACCATCGACCTGGACGGTAACCTGCGCTCGCGTCAACGCACGGGCCTGGATGGCACCGGTGCCTACATCACCGTGGAATTTCGCAACCCGCAGACCAACGACTGGGACGAGCACTTCCGCTCCTACGTCAAGGATCGCAACGAATTCGGCGTGATTGGTTTCAGCACCGACCCCAACATTGCATTCATCACCAGCAACAAGGACCAGGAACGCTCGGCCATCTACGAGTACGACATTGCCACCCGGCAGATGAAGGAGGTGCTGTACCAGCATGCCTTCTTCAACGCCAACCGCGTGATCATCAACCCCTACCGTGCCTCGGGCGAGGGCTTCGGCCAGTTGCTGGGCGTAGGCTATGAAGGCCCGTATGGCGACGAGATCGAGTGGACCGCACCGTCGATGCGTGCGCTGGACGCCGGCTTGCGCCAGGCACTGAATATCACCGGCGCTCCCTTGCGCGTGGTTGACCCGGCCACCGGGAAGAGTGCGCAGATCGAACACCCGTCTCAGCGCAATTACCACATCACCGACTACAGCGAGGATTTCAAGACCGTCACCCTCACGGTTTCCGGCCCGTCCACCGCGCCGGAACACTATCTGTTCAAGGACGGCAAACTGACCCTGCTGACCAAGACCTTCGCTGACATTCCTGCATCTGCCTACGGCGATACTCGCCTTGTGTACTACAAAGCCCGTGACGGATTGGACATCCCCGCGTTTCTGACCACACCGGACACCGCTACCTGTGGCGCAGGCCCGTGGCGTGCAGTGGTCCACCCGCATGGTGGTCCCTGGGCGCGCGATTCACTGGATTTCGACGGTTCGATGTGGACTCCACTGATGGCCAGCCGCTGCATGACGGTATTGCGTCCGCAGTTCCGCGGCTCTGCCGGATGGGGCCGCAAGCTGTGGATGGCTGGTGATGCCGAATGGGGCCAGAAGATGCAGGATGACAAGGACGATGGTGCCAAGTGGCTGATTGAGCAGAACATCGCCAAGCCCGGCCACATTGCCATGTTCGGTTTTTCTTATGGTGGTTATTCAGCTTTCACGGCAGCGGTACGGCCGGAAGGGATGTACAAGTGCGCCATTGCCGGTGCCGGTGTTTCGGACATCAAGAAAATCTGGGCGCGCTTCTACACCAATCCGTTCTTCCGCCAAGCTCAGGCGCCGACCGTCGATGGCCTGAACCCGCTCGACCACGCCGAAAAGATCAGGATCCCGTTGATGGTTTACCACGGTGACCGCGATCAGACCGTACCCATCGAGCAATCCGAGTGGTTCGCCAACAAGGCGAAAAGCTCGGGACAACCCGTCGAATACCATGCCATCGCCGACTATGCGCATGGCCCGGCATGGACGCGCGCGATCATGGCCGACCAATTGCGATTGATTGATACGTATTTCGCCAGTGGATGTGGCGGCACTGGGCTCTGATCCACATCAATCCTTTTGTTGACTCATCGGCCGCTCTCAGCGGCCGATATCTTTCAAGATCTCTCTTGCCGCGTTATGCCCCGGCGCGCCGGTGACACCACCGCCCGGATGGGTGCCGGAGCCGCACAGGTAGAGGCCCGGAATCGCGCCACGATAGTCGGCCTGCCCCAGCATCGGGCGGGCGCAGAACAATTGGTTCAAGCTGAGCGCGCCGTGGAAGATGTCGCCGCCGATCAGGCCGAAGGTCCGCTCCAGGTCGAGTGGGCTGAGTATCTGCCGGCCCAGCACCGATGCGGCGAAGCCGGGAGCATGGCGCTCGACGGTGGCGATCATCAAATCGGCAACTTCCTCGCGGTGGTCGTCCCAACTGCGTCCGTCCGGCAGTTGCGGGGCAACGTGCTGGCAGAACAGGCTGGCCACGTGCTGCCCCGGCGGTGCCAGTGAATCATCCAGCGTGCTCGGGATCAGCATTTCCACCACCGGTTCGCGTGACCAGCCGTGGCGGCGCGCGTCCAGCCAGGCGCGGTCCATGTAGTCCAGGCTGGGGGCGATGATGATGCCGGCGGTGAGGTGATCGCCCGCCCCTGGCAACACGCTGAAATCCGGCAGGCGCGACAGCGCCACGTTCATGCGGAAGGTTCCCGAGCCGCAGCGCCAGTTCGCCATGCGCTCGCGGGTGGCGGCCGGCACTTGGTCCGGCGCGAGCAGCCGCTCGTACAACAGCTTCGGGTTGACATTGGCGACCACGGTGCGGGCGCGGATCACTTCGCCGGCAGCCGTCACCACCCCGGTTGCCCTGCCCCGTTCCACCAACACTTTTTCGATACCCGCGCCGGTGCGTATTTCGGCACCGGCTTCGGTCGCCGCGCGCGCCATCGCCTGGGTGATCGCGCCCATGCCGCCGATGGCATGCCCCCATGCGCCCTTGACCCCGTTGCTCTGGCCGAACACGTGATGCAGCAGCACGTAGGCAGTGCCGGGCGCATGCGGGCTGGCGTAGTTGCCGACGATGCCGTCGAAACCGAACAACGCCTTGATCGGTTCGCTCTCGAACCAGCGGTCGAGGTATTCGGCGGCGGAGATGGTGAACAGGTCCAGCAATTCCTGCTTCAGGCCGGGGTCGAGCGCGTGCAGGCGGTGCCCCAGTTGGCCGGCCTTCCACAGTTCCGGCAGCGCACGCAGCCAGCCGCCTTCGGTCACGTTTGGCGGGGACTGCAACGCCACTGCACGCAGCACGTCGGCGAAGATTTCCAGCCTGCGCTCGTACTCAGGCAGGCGCTCGGCATCGAGCTGCGAGAACTTCGCCACTTCCCGTTGCGTGCGGCCGGCACCGGCCAGCAGGTAGTTGCCATCCGCCAGTGGCAGGAAGTTGTTGATCCGGCGCGACACCACCCGCAGGCCGTGGCGCTCCAGTTCCAGCTCGGCGATTACCTTCGGTTGCAGCAGCGACACGGTGTAGGACGCCACCGAATTGCGGAAGCCGGGATGGAACTCCTCGGTCACCGCCGCGCCACCGACCACGTCGCGCCGTTCCAGCACCAATACCCGCTTGCCGGCCTTGGCCAGGTAGGCCGCGCAGACCAGCCCGTTGTGGCCACCGCCGACCAGCACCGCATCCCATGGACGGGAAGAATGATTCGTCATGCCGGCTGTATAGCATTCCACGGTAACCGCCATGACCTTCGACACACTTTCGGCACCGGTTGCAGGCGTATCTTTTGCCACAAGGCCCCGTGATCGGGGCTTTGTTCATGCCCTGATTCCGGCCCGGAGGCCACTCACGTGATCGCTCGCAAACCCAAGTTCCTCCTGCTGACCCTGGCCGTCTCGGCCGCGCTGGTCGGCTGCAACAAAGATGAAGCCACGACTCCCGTCGCTGCCGCCCCCGCAGCTACCGAGTTGAAGCTGGACGAGTCCAAATTGCCGGCCTACAACGCCTTCACCGCGGCCGACCTGGACGCCGGCAAGGACGCCTGTACCGACTTCGGCGGCTACGTCAACGACAAGTGGCTGGCCGCCAACGAGATCCCCGGCGACCGCACCAGTTGGGGTGCCTTCAGCATCCTCGACGAGCGCTCGGTTGCCGTGCAGCACCAACTGGCCGAGCAGGCCGCGGCAATCAAGGACGCCACCGGCGTGGAGAAGATCGTCGGCGACTTCTGGGCCTCGGGCATGGATGAAGCCACCATCAATTCGCTGGGCATCACCCCGCTGAAGGCCGACCTCGACGCCATCGACGCGCTGGCCGACAAGGACGCCATCGCCAACTACCTGCGCAGCAGCGCGGCCAAGGGCGAGAACCTGCTGTTCGGTTTCGGCCCGGAGGCGGATTTCAAGAATTCGTCGATGAACATGGCCTATGCCGTGCAGGGCGGCCTTGGCCTGCCGGACAGCACCTATTACTCCGACGCCGGCAAGGCCGACAAGCTAGCCGCCTACAAGACGCACGTGACCAAGGTACTGGAGCTGTCGGGCGTGGCTGCCGCCGACGCCGCCACCCAGGCCGAGGACGTGGTCAAGTTCGAAACTCGCCTGGCCAAGGCGTCCAAGTCCAGCGTCGAGCTGTCGCGCGACGTCTCGCTGTACTACAACCCGGTCAGCGTGGCCGATGCCGACAAGTTGACCCCGAACTTCAGTTGGAGCGAGTTCTTCACCTCGCAGGGTGTCGCCGCGCCGGAGAAATTCTCGCTGGCCATTCCGGCCTTCCACGAGGAAGTGAGCAGGATGCTGGGCGACACCGACCCGACCGCGTGGCGTGCCTACCTGCGCTTCCACACCCTTGATGGCGCGTCGCCGTACCTGAGCGATGCCTTCGTGCAGGAAAACTACGATTTCTACGGCAAGACCCTCAACGGCCAGAAGGAAATGAAGGCGCGCTGGAAGCGCGTGCTGGGCACCATCGAGGGCGAGGCCGGCGAGGCCTTCGGCCAGATGTACGTCAAGGTCGCCTTCTCGCCGGAAGCCAAGGCCAAGATGGAAGAGCTGGTCAAGAACCTGGCCGCGGCGCTGAAGGAGCGCATCCAGAACCTGCCGTGGATGAGCGATGAAACCAAGACCAGGGCCATCGCCAAATGGGAAACCTTCACCCCGAAGATCGGCTACCCGGACAAGTGGCGCGACTGGAGCGGCCTGCAGACCACGCATGACGACTACCTGGGCAACATCCGCGCCGCCACCGCGTTCAACTACAAGTGGGCGCTGTCCAAGATCGGCCAGCCGGTGGACAAGACCGAATGGGGCATGACCCCGCAGACGGTCAACGCCTACTACAACCCGATGCAGAACGAGATCGTGTTCCCGGCCGCCATCCTGCAGCCGCCGTTCTTCGACCCGAATGCCGACGACGCGCTGAACTATGGCGGCATCGGTGCGGTGATCGGCCACGAGATGACCCACGGCTACGACGACCAGGGCGCGCGCTTCGGGCCGACCGGCAACATGGAAGACTGGTGGACCCCGGCCGACAAGCAGAACTTCGAGGGCCTGACCGGCAAGCTGGTCAAGCAGTTCAACGACTACAAGGTGGGCGAGCAGAACGTCGATGGTTCGTTGACCCTGGGCGAGAACATCGCCGACCTGGGTGGCCTGGCGACGGCCTGGGACGCCCTGCAGAAGGCCAGCGAAGGCAAGGAAGACCCGAAGGTCGAGGGCTTCAGCCGCGACCAGCGCTTCTTCTTCAACTGGGCCACGGTGTGGCGCACCAAGTACACCGCCGAAAACGCCAAGGTCCGCCTGGCCACCGACCCGCACGCACCGGCGCAGTTCCGCGCGATGGGCGCGCCGTCGAACCTGCCGACCTTCGCCGCCGCGTTCCAGTGCAAGGCCGGCTCGCCGATGGCCCGCAACGGCGACAAGCAGGTGGTGATCTGGTAACCCGCCGCCGCCACTGATGTGCCCACGACGGCCCGGGAAACCGGGCCGTCGTTTTTCCCGCCAGTGCTTTTTCTGCCGGCGCACGTCGCGCGTGCGGCAGGCCGCCCTGCATCAACCGTAGCGGCGCTCGCGCAGCCACTTGGTGGCAATCCACTTCTCGCCAGCAATCACCGGCGCGCCGGCGTGCAGGGTTCTGGTCATCGGGTGCGCACGGTCGTAACTGAAGAACACCGCGTTGCCCTTGACCGCGGCAACTTCGAAATGCACGTCGGGGAACGTGGTTGCGCCGCCACGCTCGGGCGTATTGAGGTAGATCACCACGGTGGCCACGCGCTGGCCGCCGCGGGCGAGCACCTTGTCGGTCACCGCAGCGGTGGGGTCGAAGTAGTCGTAGTGCGGTTTGTACTGTGCACCGGGTGGATAGCTGAGCATCTGCAAGCCCTCGCCGTTCTCCACCGGCCAGCCCAGCAAGTGCGCGATCCGCGCTTCGATCCGCGCGCACAGCGCGTTCTCGCCCCGTGTGAAGAACATGCCGCTGCTGGTGCGGTCGGGGTGCACGACGTCGTCACCGGTGGCCGAATCGACCGTGCGTGAGCGCGCCATCCGCGGCTGCGCCAGTGCAACCAGTGCGTCACATTCCTCGTCGGACAACAGGCCCCCCAGCACCCGCACCTGCGGCAGGGCGAGACTGGCCAGTACCTGTACCTGGCGGTCGCCGGCATCGAGTACCGCCGCGCCCCGGGTATCAAGCACCGGCACCGGCACCGGCTGCGGCAACCCGGCCAAGCGCGACTGCTGCTCCACATAGTCGGCCACGGCGGCCTGCACCGCGACCGCAGCTTCATCCTCGTCCCAGCCGGCGTCACGCAGCGGTTGCAGCACAGCGTCGGGATCGGCGCCGGCCAGCGCCTGGCCGATGGCCCATTGCCTGAATTCGTCGTCGAGAGCCCTGAGCGTCATTGCGGGTCCGGCACATGGAGATGCTGCCGATTATGGGCAGCGGCATGACACATGCGTGACATGCAAGCACGCCACAGTGACCCGCAGTGGCCGGGGAGCGGCTGCCAGGCGCCGATGCGATGGATCGACATTCAGCGCCAATCCGTCACTGAACGGTCATTGAACTCACATTTAATCGTCGCCGATCAATCCGGCTTCACCCCATCCCGTTCACCCATCCCAACGTCCACCAGATCTCGACGTCACATTCGGAGACCCCAAGACCATGTCTGCTAGCAACAACACCAAAAACCTGCTGATGATCTTCGGCGCCGCCCTTGCCTTGTCCGCTTGCGGCAATGGCGCCGATGAGGTGGTCTCCCCGGGCATTCCCGCCAACCCGCCGACTGCACCGACCCCGGCCCCGACACCGACTCCCAGCCCGACGCCGGGTACCGGCACCGCCGCCGAAAGCTGCCCGGACGGCACCGTCAACCAGGGCACCATCGCCAGCAACACCCTGCGCGCCTGCCTGCTGCCGGCGACCATGACCGGCACCGTGACCCTGAAGAAGCTCGATGGCGTGGCCTACCAGCTCAAGGGCCAGACCAACGTCGGCGAGGACCAGGGCGGCGACGCCAACGCCCCGCTGGCCGGCAAGGCCAGGGGCACGCTTTACGTCGAACCTGGCGTGACCGTGTTCGGCCGCGATGGCGGCGACTTCCTGCTGGTCAACCGCGGCTCGCAGATCTTCGCCCTCGGCACCGCCGACCAGCCGATCACCTTCACCTCGCTGCAGGGCCTGGAGGGCAATGGCGCCAAGGGCAACTGGGGCGGCATCGTCATCAGCGGCCGTGCGCCGATCAATAGCTGCCAGGGCAGCGCCGTCGCTGGTGCCGCCGATTGCCAGGCCGTGATCGAAGGCACCAGCGGTTCCTACTTCGGCGGCAACAGCAGCGCCGACAACAGCGGTGAGTTGAAGTACGTGCGCGGCCTGTACTCGGGCTATGCCATCGGCAACGGCAACGAGCTGCAGACCCTGACCCTGGCCGGCGTCGGCTCGGGCACCAAAATCGAGTATTTCCAGTCCTACGCCAGCAAGGACGACGGCATCGAGATCTTCGGTGGCAGCGTCAACCTCAAGCACATCGTGATCCTCGATTACGACGATGACGGCCTGGACACCGACCACGGCTGGAACGGCGGCGCGCAGTTCGGCCTGGTCATCCGCTCGGCCGGCAAGACCGTGGACGCCGGCGGCTCGGGCCTGGAATGGTCTTCGATCAACCGCCTGCCGGTGTCGCAGCCGAAGATCGCCAACTTCACCATCCTCAACAAGGACGACAAGCTGGAAAGCCTGGTCAAGGTCAACGAGAGCACCAATGCGCGCATCCTCAACAGCGTGGTCGTCACCGCGCCGGCCAGCAACAGCAACGGCCAGGCCGAGACCTGCTTCGCCCTGTCCAACGGCACCCTGCCGGCCCCGGACGTGACCAGGCTGGAACTGCACTCGGTGTACTTCTCCTGCGCCAAGCCGTTCAACAACGCCACCGCCGAGACCATCTACAACAGCGCCACCAAGAGCAACACCACGCTCAACACCAGCTCGACCCTCAACGGCTTCGTCAACGGCGCCAGCGAGAACGCGGTTGCCGTGCATGACGCCAAGTCGGTGCACAGCTTCTTCGACAACGTCAGCTACATCGGCGCGGTCAAGGACGCCAACGACAACTGGTGGAAGGGCTGGACCGTCGGCCTGGAGTGATCGGCAGACTGCCTCACGAGTGCAAAAGATGCGGCGGCCTCAAGCCGCCGCATCTGCTTGAACCACACCACTAAGCCTGCCCGATGCAGCCAAGGTCCATTCCATGACGTCTTCAAAATCCCGATTCAATCCGCTGCGCAGTGGCCTGTTCCTGGCCATCGGCGTGGCCCTGGCCCACCCCGCGTTCGCAGAAGATGCCGCCGTGGATGATGACGCTGCACGGCGGCAGCCCACCCATCTCGACGCGGTGACCGTGAAGGGCGAGCACATCCCCGAGCCCATGATAAGAACCGCCGAGGTGGCCAGCTTCATCACCAAGGAGGATCTGCAGCGCACCGGTGATGGCGATGCCGCTGCGGCGCTGGTCCGTGTCAGTGGCCTGAGTGTGGTCGGCGACAAGTACGTGTACGTGCGCGGCCTTGGCGAGCGCTACTCCTCGGCGCTGTTCAACGGCTCGCCGCTGCCCTCGCCCGAACCCATGCAGCGGGTGGTGCCGCTGGACCTGTTCCCGAGCGAAACACTGCAAGGGGTGACGGTGCAGAAAACCTATTCGGTCCGCTATCCCGGCGAATTCGGTGGCGGCGTGATCGACCTGCAGGGCCTGACCGTGCCGGAAGACAGCTTCCTCAAGGTCAATGTCGGCATCGGCGGCAACAGCGTCACCACCCACGAGCGCGGCCTGACCTACTACGGCAGCGACAGCGACTGGTGGGGCTATGACGGCGGCCGCCGCGACCTGCCCGGCGAAATCGTCCACAGCCACCAGCCGCTGACCGGCTCAAACTACAGCAAGGAATGGCTGGCCTCGTTCGGCAGCGCGCTGAACAACCCCAACCTGTTCGTGCTGCAGCAAAAGCGCAACGTCGATCCGGATTTCAGCTTCGGCGGCAGCGCCGGCACCTCGTTCGAACTCGGCGACGGCCTGCGCCTGGGCGTGGTCGGCGTGGCCAGCTTCGAGAACAACTGGCGCACCCGCACCGGCAAGCAGCAGCAGGGCGACATCGGCCTGGACACGATCGACCTGAAGCAGGACTACGATTTCGCCAGCACCCGCAACAATGCGCGGGTCAACAGCCTGTTCGGCATCGGCCTGGAAGGCGAGCGCCATTCGGTGAGCTGGAACACCCTGTACGTGCACGACACGATCAAGGAAGCCAAGTCCCGCAGCGGCTTCAACTTCAATGCCAGCGGCGACATCCGCGAAGACGGCACCCTGTGGCTGGAGCGCGAGCTGATCAACAACCAGTTGTCGGGCCAGAGCCGCTTCGGCGAATACGACGACCTGACGGTCGAATGGCGTTTGGCCGCCTCCAAGGCCAAGCGCGCCACGCCGTATGAAACCTCGGTCCGCTACCGCGAACGCAACGGCACCTGGGTCTATTCCGGCGGCAGCACCGACAACTCGGTCAAGTTCGGTGCGGTCGATGATGAAGTGGCCAGCGGCGGCGTCGATTTCACCTGGCGGCTGCCGGTCGAGCGCGACCTGAGCCTCGGTTTCGGCGTGGCCTATTCGGATAACGACCGCGAAGCCGTGCAGCGCTCGTTCCGCTTCGCACCGGTCGGTGCCCTGCCCGACTGGAACCAGTACCAGCGCGTGGACTACCTGTTCTCGGACTACAACTTCCAGAATGGCCTGGTGACGCTGGAAGAAAACACCCCCAACAACGGCGGTGAATCCGCCTACGAAGGCACGCTGAAGACCAAGGCCGTCTACCTGCAGGTGGATGGCGAGATTGCACCGGCGTGGCGGGCCAGCGTCGGCGTGCGTTACGAGGACGCGACTCAGGTGGTGCACCCGCTGGACATCTTCTCCGGTGCGCGGGTCGGCGGCGTGGCTCCGCTGAAGAACGACTACCTGCTGCCGGCGGCGACGATCACCTGGAATTTCGCCGACAACCAGCAGCTCCGTTTCGGTGCGTCCAAGACCATCGCCCGCCCGCAGTTCCGCGAGATGGCCCCGCAGCAGTATTACGACCCGGACAATGCGCGCCTGTTCGCCGGCAACCCGTATCTGGTGGACAGCGAGCTGGTCAACCTCGACCTGCGCTACGAATGGTTCTTCGGTGCCGGCGAATACTTCACCGCCGGCGTGTTCCACAAGAGCATCGACAACCCGGTGGAAGCTTCGGTGGGTGAAACCGGCGGCCAGGAATTGTTCCAGGGCTTCCTCAACGCACCGAAGGCAGTCCTGCACGGCGTCGAAATCGAATACAGGAAATACTTCGACCCCGGCTTCAACTGGTTGGGCGATGGCCGCCTGTATTTCGCCACCAACTACACCTGGTCGAACTCGGAAGTGCGCGCCAAGGCCGGGGAAACCGTGATCCCGCCCGGCTTCAGCACGCCGCAGGCTGCCACCACCTTCGTCAAGGACGGCAGCCGGATGCAGGGCCAGAGCGATCACATCGCCAACCTCCAGTTGGGCGTGGAAAGCACCAGCGCCGACCTGCAGGCAACCCTGATCGCCAACTACGTCAGCGAGCGCATCTCGGTGCGTGGCCGCCCCGGCCAACCCGATTACATGGAAGACCCCGGCACCACCGTCGATTTCGTGCTGCGCAAGGGCTTGCCCATCCGCGGCTGGGACTGGGTCAAGCCGTCGCTCAAGCTGTCCGTGCGCAACCTGCTGGATGCCGAGCACAAGGAATACCAGCAGCGCAACGGCAACCGCATCGACCTGTATCGCTACGATCCGGGCATCAGTTGGGACCTGAGCCTCACGCTCGAATTCTGAGCCGCAACGTACCTGGAAAGCCCACGGAAGCCCGGCAGAGATCTGCCGGGCTTTTTCGATTGTTTCACTCGCTGCATCGAGTGCAATCAAACGGAAATATATCTGTCGCACCCTGTCACAAACCGGTCACCCACCCTGCCTCGTGAATTCCGCTCTTTCGCACCGTTTTGCTTACAGGCAGTGGCCACTGCTGGCCGAAGTCCTGTTGTGGCTGTTGCTGCTGGCGCAGTTGGGGCGCTGCCTCTGGCTGGTGGCCGCACCCGCCAGCAGTGCCGGCGCACCGCGCTTGACCGTGGTGCCGAGCGAAATCTCCGCACTGGCCGGCCACGATCCGTTCTTTGCCGGCGATGACACCGCAGCCGCAACGGCCACCTCCGGCGACTGGAAACTGTTCGGCCTGCGCAGCGAAGCCGATGGCCGCGGTTCGGCAATCCTCGGCCGCGACGGGCAACCGCAGGCTGCGTACCGGGTTGGCGATGCCATCGCACCGGGGCTGACCCTGACGTCAGTCTCCGCCGACCAGGTTCGCCTGAGCGACGGCAGCAGCCTGCAACTGCCCGGCACCGTGCCGGCACTCGTCGCTGCGGCAGCGTCGCCGGCACCGGCAGCAAGCGCGGCAGCGGCCAATGGCACCGGCCTGGACGCATCGAAACTGCTCGAAGCCGGCCTGCAGGCACGCACCCGCGACGGCCGCGTGACCGGCTACACCCTGATGCCGCGCGGCGGCAGCGAACTGCTGATGCGCGCCGCCGGCCTGCAACCCGGCGACGTGCTGCTCAGCGTCAACGGCCAGGCCCTGTACCCCGAAGCCCTTGCCGAACTCGGCCAGCAACTCGTACCCGGTGCGCAGGCCATCGTCACTTTCGAACGCGACGGCCAGACCCGCACCCTGACCCTTGGAAACGGCAAGCCATGAATCCACGCGCCATCCGTTCGCTGCTGCTCGCCACGGCCCTGGCCTTCCCCGTCGCCACGCTTTCGGCGCAGGGCACCACCACTGCCCCGGCGCTGCGGATGCAGGGTGTGGAGATCACTGCCTTCATCCAGGACGTGGCGCGTGCCACCGGCACCACCTTCATCGTCGATCCGGGCATCACCGGCACGGTCAACATCGTCCGCGAGCAATCGCTGGACAACGAAGAGCTGCTCGGCGTGCTGCTGAGCGTGCTGCGCAGCAACGGCCTGATCGCGGTACCCGCCGGCCCGGCAAGCTACCGCGTGGTGGCCGACAGCACCGCCGCGCAGCAACCCGGCACGCCGCTGGGCTTTGCTACCAGCGTGCTGCCGTTGCAGCGCATCGATGCACGCGCCGCCGCCGAAACGCTGAAGCCGCTGCTCGGCCGCGGCGGCGTGGTACTGGCGCTGCCACAGGGCAACAAGCTGCTGGTCGCCGACTATGCCGACAACCTGCGCCGCATCCGCACCCTGGTCGAGCAGATCGACCACGACAGCGCCAGCATCGACACCGTCAGCCTGCGCAACACCAACGCCCGCGAACTGGCCGCCACGCTGTCCGAACTCTATGCCGCCGGCGACGCCCGCACTGGCGCGGCGCTGTCCGTTTTGCCGGTGGAAAGCAGCAATTCGCTGCTGCTGCGCGGCAACCCGGCGCTGGTGCAGCGCGTGGCGAAAACCGCGCTGGACCTGGATGCCCGCGCCGAACGCGGCGGCAACGTGGCGGTGGTCAAGCTGCAACATGCCAGCGCCGAGCAACTGCTGCCGGTGCTGCAGCAACTGGTCGGGCAGACGGTGGACGCACAGGCCGCCGGCAACGCCATGCAGAACCCGAATCTTTCGCCGGCCACGCTGGCGGCCAGCGGCAACGGCGCCGACACCACCGCCAACCTGCAGGTGATCGCCCCGGCGGGCGGCAAGCGCCCGGTGATCGTGCGCTACCCCGGCTCCAATGCCTTGATCCTGCATGCCGACCCGGACACCCAGCGCACCCTGCTCGACGTGATCCGCCAGCTCGACGTGCGCCGCGAACAGGTGCTGGTCGAAGCGCTGGTGGTCGAGGTATCCGACGAGGCGGCAAAAAAGCTCGGCACCCAATTGCTGCTGGCCGGCACCGACGGCAGCATCCCGCTGGGCCTTACCCAGTACCCGGGCAGCCAGCCGGGCATCGTTTCACTGGCCGGTGGCATCGCTGCCAGCCGCAGTGACGGCGATGATGATGATTCCGGCAGCATCGGCGATCTGGCCCGTACCGCGGCGGCGCAATCGCTGCTCGGCCTGAGCGGCGGCCTGTTCGGCTTCGCCAAGCAGAGTGGCGATCGCGTGTTCGGCCTGGTCATCAACGCGATCAAGAGCGACACCACCTCCAACCTGTTGTCCACGCCGTCGATCCTGACCCTGGACAACGAGGAAGCACACATCCTGGTTGGCCAGGAAGTGCCGGTAACGACCGGCGAGGTGCTCAGTTCCAACAACGACAATCCGTTCCGCACCGTCGACCGCAAGGACGTCGGCGTGCGCTTGACCGTCAAGCCGCAGATCAACAGCGGCGGCGGCGTCACCCTGGCAATCAAGCAGGAAGTGTCCTCGGTCAGCGGTACCGTCAGTGCCGCCAGCGACGAACTGGTGCTGAACAAGCGCGAGATCGAAACCAATGTCGTCATCGATGACGGCGCAATCATCGTCCTCGGCGGCCTGCTCGACCACAACGAAAGCGCCCGCGTGGACAAGGTGCCACTGCTCGGCGACGTGCCACTGCTCGGCTCGCTGTTCCGCAGCAAGTCGCGGGTGCGCGGCAAGACCAACCTGATGGTGTTCCTGCGCCCGAGCATCGTGCGCACCGCAAGCGACGCGCAGCGCATTGCCGCGCAGCGCTACGGCTACCTGCGCGAGAATGGGTTCAGGGGCGATCCGCAGGCACTGGCCGAACTGGAAACGGTGGTGCGCGACTACCTGCATGCGGCGCCCCCGCAAGCAATCGCCCTGCCCCCGCCGGCGGCGGAACAAGCACCGGCCGCGGTAACGCAGTGAGCACCGCCACGCCAGCACTGGCCTACGCCTTCGCCAAGCAGCACGGCATGCTCGTGCTCGACGATGGCGCAGATGCCGCGCATGTCGCACTGCGCGAAGGCAGCCCGGCCGAACCGTTGCTGGAAGTGCGGCGCACGCTCGCCAAGCCGCTGCGGGTGGAAACACTGGCGCGCGCGGCATTCGACCGGCGGCTGTCGGAAATCTACGCCGATGCGGTACTCGGCAACGCCGACGCCGGGCAATTCGACCTCCACGGCAACCTGGATTCGCTGATCGGCGACATCCCGATCACCGCCGACCTGCTGGAAAGCCAGGGCGATGCGCCGATCATCCGCCTCATCAACGGCCTGATCGCCGAAGCCGCACGGCTCGGCGCCTCCGACGTGCATATCGAATCGTTCGAATCGGCGCTGCGCGTGCGTTTCCGTGTCGACGGGATCATGCGCGAGGCGCTGAACCTGCCGCCACGGATCGCGCCGCTGCTGGTGTCGCGGGTCAAGGTGATGGCGCGGCTGGACATTGCCGAAAAGCGCGTGCCGCAGGATGGCCGGGTGTCGTTGGCGATGGGTGCCAAGGCGCTGGACGTGCGCGTTTCCACCCTGCCCACGCGCGGCGGCGAGCGCGTGGTGCTGCGCATCCTCGACAAGGATGCCGGCACCTTGTCGCTGGCCCAGCTCGGCATGGATGCGCGCGCGAAGGACGCACTCGCCAAGGCGTTGCAGACACCGAACGGCATCATTCTGGTGACCGGCCCCACCGGCTCGGGCAAGACCACCACGCTGTACGCGGCGCTGACCTCGCTCAACGACGGCCAGCGCAACATCCTGACCGTCGAAGACCCGGTCGAATACGCCATCGAAGGCATTGGCCAGACCCAGGTGAACGCCAAGGTCGGCATGAGTTTCGCCGCCGGCCTGCGCGCGATATTGCGCCAGGACCCGGACGTGGTGATGGTCGGCGAGATCCGTGACGGCGAGACCGCGCAGATCGCGGTACAGGCCAGCCTGACCGGCCACCTGGTGCTGTCCACCGTGCACACCAACGATGCCGCCGGCGCAATCACCCGCCTGCGCGACATCGGCATCGAACCGTTCCTGCTCGCATCCAGCCTGCGCCTGGTGCTGGCGCAGCGCCTGTTGCGGCGGCTGTGCCTGCATTGCCGCAGCCCGCGTACGGACACGGCAATGGCGCAGCGCCTTTTCGGCAGCCACTTCGACGGCACGCTGTATGCGGCCAGCGGCTGCCCGCAGTGCAACCACACCGGTTACGCCGGGCGCATCGGCATCCATGAAGTCATCACGGTCGAAGAGAACGTGCGCCGGCTGATCGCCGAAGACGCCAGCGAGGACGCCATCGCCGCGCTGGCCTTCGCCCGTGGCGGCCGGCTCGCCGACGCCGCGCGCGATGCGGTGGCGCGCGGCCTGACCACGCTGGAGGAAGCCGTGCGCGTCACCCGCCAGGACAACACCGAGGACAACACGCATGGCGGCGTTTGAGTATTCCGCGCTGGACCTGCACGGCCGCACCCGCACCGGCACGATTGCCGCAAGCGGCTTGCGCGAGGCGCATCAGGCACTGGAAGCGCGCCAGTTGCTGCCGCTGCGAGTGGAAACGGCAGCGCCGACAAAGAAGCTGGGCGGCCTTGCCGGCCGCTTCGGCAGCAAGGATCTTGCGCTGTTGACCCGCCAACTTTCGACCCTGGCCGCCGGTGCGCCACTGGAAGAAGCCCTGCGCACCATCGGCAGCCAGAACGGCAAGCGCGGCGTGCGCCAGGTGGTGATGGGCGTGCACACGCAGGTGCTGGAAGGCTTCCGCCTTGCCGATGCAATGGCGCGGCAAGGCAAGGCATTCCCGCCGCTGTACCGGGCAATGGTCGCCGCCGGCGAAAGCTCCGGCGCGCTGCCGCAGATTCTCGAACGCCTGGCCGAGATGCTTGAAAACCAGCAGCGCGCACGCGGCAAGTTGATCGGCGCACTGGTCTATCCGCTGGCATTGACCGTGGTCGCCATCGGCGTGGTGATCGCGCTGATGGCCTTCGTGGTGCCCAAGGTGGTCGAGCAGTTCGACTCGATGGGCCGCGAACTGCCGTGGCTGACGCGCGCGGTGATTGCCGCCTCCGATTTCACCCGGCACTGGGGCTGGCTGGCGTTGTTGGTGCTGGTCGCCGCCGGCATCGGCCTGGCCCGCGCACTGCGCAATGAAAGTTTCCGCCTGCGTTTCGATGCCTGGCTGTTGCGCCTGCCGCTGCTGGGCAAGCTGCTGGGCGACCTGCACGCGGCGCGGATGGCGCGGATGCTGGCGATCATGCTCGACAGCGGCCTGCCCCTGATCGAAGGCTTGTCGATCACCGCACGCACCGTCAGCAATCGCGTGCTGCGCAACGCGACCACGGCAATGGTGGTGACCATCGACGAAGGCGGCAGCCTGTCGGCGGCGATGAAGCAGGCCGGAGTATTCCCGCCGACCCTGCTCTACATGGTGTCCAGCGGTGAAAACAGTGGCCGGCTGGCCCCCATGCTCGACCGTGCCGCCGATTACCTTGATCGCGAATTCGAGACCTTTTCCAGCGCCGGCATGAGCCTGCTGGAGCCGGCCATCATCATCGCGATGGGCGGCGTGGTGGCGGCAATCGTGCTGTCGATCCTGCTGCCCATCCTGCAATTCAATTCACTCGCACTCGGCTGAACCGCATGAACCCTCGCAACCGGCAACACGGCTTCACCCTGATCGAACTGATGGTGGTCATCGTCATCATCGGCCTGCTGGCCACGGTGGTGATGCTCAATGTCATGCCCAGCCAGGACCGGGCAATGGCCGAAAAGGCCCGCGCCGACGTGGCCCTGCTCGAACAGGCGCTGGAAGCCTACCGCCTGGACAACCTGGTCTACCCGAAGACCGAACAGGGCCTGCAGGCGCTGCTGCAAGCGCCATCCGGGCTGGCGCGGCCGGAGCGCTACCGCAAGGGCGGCTACATCCGCCGTCTGCCGGCCGACCCGTGGGGCAACCCGTACCAGTACCGCATCCCCGGCAGGCACGGCGCGTTCGACGTGTTTTCGTTCGCCGCCGACGGTGCCGAAGGCGGCGACGCCGACAACACGGACATCGGAAACTGGCAATGAGCCGGCGGCAGGCGGCAGGCTTCACCCTGATCGAACTGCTGGTGGTCGTGGCCATCACCGGCCTGGCCGCGACGGCGGTGTTGCTGACCCTGCCCGACGGCAATGCCGCGCTGTACCGTCAGGCGGACGGTTTCGGCCGCCACCTGCAACGCGCGCAGGAAGAAGCCATCCTCGGCGGGCGCAGCGTGCAGGTTGGCGTCGATGCCAGCGGCTACCGTTTTTCCCGCCGTGACTTCGGCCAATGGCAGCCACTGGACGCGCCGCCGCTGAAGCCACGCAACTGGGCGCGCGAGGTATCGGCGCAATTGCCGCAGCGGCACGAGCGCATCGGTTTCCGCTTCGACCCCACCGGCGGCGCCGAGCCGCAACATCTGTGGCTGGCGCGCGGCGATGCGCGGGTGGAAATATCGGTGGACCCGGCCGGGCAGGTACGCATCCGGTGAAACGCGCGCACCACCGCCTCACGTCATTCGCGTCCCGTTGTCCGGCGGCAGGCTTTTCGCTGATCGAACTGCTGGTCGCGCTGGCGGTGTTCGCGCTGGTCGTGGTTGCGCTGCTCAACCTCGGCGGCGAGAGCGTGCGCAACGCGGCACAGCTCGAACGCAAGGTGCTGGCAAATATCATTGCCGACAATCTCGCCACCGAGGCGATGCTCGCTGACGCCGCGCAATTGGCGGCACCGGCGCAAGGCCATGAAAACCTCGGCGAGCGCGAATGGCGCTGGCAACGCAGTTCGCGGACGGTCGCCGGCGGCCTGCTGCGCATCGACATCGAAGTATTCGACGACGACGGCGCAGCAGTCGCCAGCGCCGAGGCGTACCGGTGAGCGGCATGCCTGCCCCGCGCGCGCGCGGCTTCACCCTGGTCGAAGTGATGATCGCGCTGCTGGTCTTCGCCATGCTCGCGGCCGCCGGCGTCGGCATACTGGCATGGACTGCCGGGCAGCACGACGTGGTACGCGCCAGGCTCGACCGCCTCGGCCAATTGCAGCGCGCGCATGGCCTGTTGAAAGCGGACCTGGCGCAGGTCGCGCCACGCCGCGTGCGCCGCGCCGACGGCGGTGCCGAGCGCGCGGTGTTCGTCGCCTCACCGCCGGGTGACACCCGCCAGCCGTTGTTCGCCTTCGTGCGCCGTGGCCACGAAAACCCGGACGCCGAGCCGCGCGCATCACTGCAATACGTCGAATACCGTGTGCTCGAAGACAGGCTGGAGCGCAGCGCACGGCCGATGCTGGACGGCACCGCCGCCGACACGCCGCGGGTGCTGCTGGACGGCGTCGAATCGGTGCGCGCGCATTACTACGAGCGTGGTGCCTGGAGCGATGGCTGGGGCGGCGGCACCGAAACCCTGCCGCGGGCGGTGATGCTGGAATTGCGCCTGCGCGATTTCGGCCAGGTACGCAACGTGTTCCTCGTGCCGGGAGAGAACCGGTGAACCCGCGCGCGCGGCAACAAGGCATGGCCCTGCTCGCAGTGCTGCTGCTTGCGGCGGTGATGAGCGTGCTGGCGATGGCGATGCTCGACGACATCCGCTTCGGCCAGCGCCGCGCCGGCAACGCCCAGGCCATTGCCCAGGCACAGCGCTACGCGCTCGGCACCGAAGCACTGGCGCAACGGCGCATCGGCGAACTGCAGCGCGAGCATTCCCCCATCGCGGCGTGGAACGGCAAACCGCTGCTGTTTCCGATCGAAAACGGGCTGATCCGCGCCACCCTGCGCGACGCCAGCACCTGCTTCAACCTCAACAGCGTGGTCGAAGGCGTTCCCGAACAATGGACCCGGCGCGAACTCGGTGTGCGCCAGTACGTCGCCCTGTTGCAGGCGCTCGGCATCACCGCCGCACAGGCGCAGGCGCTGGCCGACACCCTGGCCGACTGGATCGACACGGACGCGCAGCGCGCGCCGCTCGGTGCCGAGGATTCAACCTATGCCGCGCTGCGCCCGGCCTACCGCACGGCCGCAACGCTGCTGGCCGAGCCCTCGGAGCTGCGCGCAATCCACGGCTACGACACCGCCACCTACGCGCGCCTGCGTCCCTACGTATGCACTTTGCCGGGCGCGCAACTGTCGCCGGTCAACGTCAACGCACTGGCCCCGGAGCAAGCGCCGGTACTGAGCATGCTCAGCCTGGGCAAGCTCTCCCGCGGCGAAGCGCAGCGCCTGATCGCCCAGCGCCCGCCACGCGGCTGGCCCGACGCGCTGGCGTTCTGGTCGCAACCGGCGCTGGTCCAGGCCGGATTGCCGAACGAGGTCTACGACCAGATACAACTGCGCCCACGCTGGTTTGCACTGCAAAGCGAAGTCGAATATGCCGGCGCACAGGCAACCCTGGGCGCATTGCTGGAACTTGATGGCGGTGGCCGCGCCCGCCTCGCCACCCGCCGCTGGACACCGGAAGAATGAGCGAAAACCAACCCATCATCCGCCTGCTGTTGCTGAGCGCCGGTGCCACCTGCGCCTCGGTCTGCCTGCGCATCGACGCCAGCGGCCGGGTGCTGTCGCGGCAACGGGTCGATGGCGCACAGCCGCTGCCCACGGAAAAGAATGCGCGCGACGTGCTCGCCGTGCCCAGTGCGGGCCTGCGCCTGCTGTGGCTGGACATTCCCGCGCACAGCCCGGCGCAGGCACTCGCCGCCGCCCGCCTGCTGCTGCAAGAACATGCCGCCGGTACCCGCGCGGAGCTGCACATCGCCATTGCCGAGGCGGCTGCGGGCAGCGCCCTGCGCCTGGTTGGCGTGGTCGGCAACGACGTGATGCACGAATGGCTGCAACGCGCCCGGCAACTCGGGTTGGCCGCCTCCAGCGTGGTACCCGACTGCCTGTTGCTCGACGCGCCGCAGGACGAGGACGGCCCGGTGCAGGTCTGCGAACGCGACGGCCTGTGGCTGGTGCGCGGCACCCGGCTGGCGTTTGCCACCGAGCCGGCGCTGGCCGCGTGCATCCTCGGTCCGCAACCGCTGCAGCAGCTCGACACCAGCGCCAGCGAAGCGCGCTTTGCCGCCAATGCAACCCTGCCACCGCTGCTGGAGCTGCTGCAATACGCGCACGCCCGCCGCGACGAAAAAACCCCGCGCCGGCACAAACGCCTGCGTCGGCTGGCCATCGCCGCACTGCTGTCGCCCTTGCTGTTCACCGCCGCGCAAGCGGCCTACCACGACCTGTCCGCCCGCTGGCTGCAACATCGTGCCGACACATTGGCTGTGCAGCATGTGCCGGCCTTGGCTGCCGCCGCCGCACCGGCACGGGCGCTGCACGCGCATTACCGCCAGCACATCGCCGCCGGGGTGTTGGCCTTCCATTCGACAAAACTGTTCGAAGCACTGCAAGCCGTGCCCGGCACGCAACTGGATAGTTGCGAATTCGCCACCGACACCGGTTTGCGCGCGGGGCTGTTGCACGGCAGCGAAACCGAACTCGACGCCTTGCGCGAACAACTGGCCGGCAGCGGGCTGGACCTGGTGCCGCTGGACAAGCAACCCCTCGAACATGGTTTGCGCACGTTGATACAGGTGGAGCCGCTGCGATGAAGCAACATTCGGACAAGCTGCAGCAATGGTGGCGGGAACGCGAACCGCGCGAGCAATGGATGCTCACGACGATGCTTGCCGCGATCACCGCCTTCGCGCTGTGGTACGGCGCCTTCACCCCGCTGCGCCACTGGCGCGACGCCAGCCTCGGCCGCCATGAGCGCGCCGCCATCGACCTGGCCCAGGTACAACTGGAGCTGGCACGGCTGCAACCGCTGCGGCAAGGCCCGCAAGCGCCGGCCGATGCCGCGTCGCTGAAGCAGGCGGTGCTCGATGCCGCCAGTGCAAGCGGGTTGGCCATCAGCCGCCAACGCGAGGAAGAGGCCAGGTTCGGCATCGAAGCCGATGCGGCGACGCCAGCGCAGTTGTTCACCTGGCTCGACACCCTGCGCCAGCAACACGGCCTGGCTCCGTCCCGGCTCAGTGTGGCCAAGAGCGAAGGCCGGCTGCGGGTACAGGCCGGGTTCGACGGCGCGCGCTGACGGCCCGCGCGGCAAGGCCGGGGCGCAGCATTCAGCAGCCGCCGGCCGTTCGGTCTCGCCCCGGCACTCCGGTCCGTCCATTTATCCTGCCCGCATGCCCGGCTTGTTAGACTCCGGCCCTCCCAAACCCCGCTGGATTCGCTGCACATGCCCAACGTTCGCCCGCTTTCCCTTGCCGTGGCTTTCAGCCTCGTGGCCGCACTTTCCTCGCCCCATGCCGAGGCGGCTCGCAAGAAGGCCGCGCCGGTGGTCAGCCCGGTCTGCATCGACTTCCACGGGCAGGCCAACGCCGACTGGCTCAAGGCGAACCCGGTGCCGCAGGCCGGCGCGGTAACGGCGCTGGGCCAATTGGCCGACAACGCCCGCGCCCAGCAACGCCAGTTGCTCGACAACGCGATGAACGCACCGCAAGGCAACGTGCAGAAGCTGCTGGGCGACTTCTGGGCCAGCGGCCTGGACGAGGCCGCGGTGGAAGCCGACGGCTCCAACCCGATCGCCCCGCTGCTGGGTCGCATCAACGCGATCAAGAAGGCCAGGGATGTCCCGGCCTCGATCGCCGCGCTGCATCAGGTCGGCATCCCGGTGGCGTTCAACTTCGCCCCGGACGTGGATCTGAAGGCGCTGGACCGCCACATCGGCTACTTCATGCAGGGTGGCATGGGCCTGCCCGACCCGGCCTTCTACACCCGTACCGACGCCGACACCGTGGCGCTGATGGGCCGCTACCGCGCCTACGTCAAGCAGATCCTGGCGCTGACCGGCACCGCGGCCAACAAGCTCGACGCCGAATCGGCGCAGGTGATCCAACTGGAAACCGAGCTGGCGCGCCATGCGCAGTCGCTGGCCGGCATCAACAACCCGTTCAACAACTACGCGCCGGTTTCCACCAAGGAGTTCACCGGCCGCTACAAGAACCTGCAACTGGACGCCTTCCTCAAGGCCCAGGGCGTGAACGACGACCTCGTCTCGCTGTCCGACCCGGCGCTGTTCCAACAGCTCAACGGCATGATCACCCGGTTGCCGGCCGAGCAGTGGAAGGCCTACCTGCGCTGGCGCGTGGGCGATGCGATGGCACCTTATTTGTCCAAGGCCTACCGCGACGCCGAATTCGAATTCCGTGGCCGCATCCTGCGCGGGCAAGTCATCGCCCCGGCGCGCCAGGAGCAGGTGCTGGACGCGATCAACGTCGCCGCCGGCCCGATGCTGGGCCACGAATATGCCGCCACCTACGTCAACCGCGACACCCTGCGCCAGGCCGGGCTGCTGGTGGACCAGATCCGCGAGGCGCAGATCGCCGCGGTCAAGCGCAGCACCTGGATGAGCGCGCAAGCCAGGGACGAGGCCGAAGCCAAGCTGGCCGCGCTCAAGATCGAGATCGGCAAGCCGCTGCGCGACCTCGACTACACCGTGCAGCCGATGGGCCGCGGCAGCTTCGGTGGCAACATGCTGATCGCCTCGGCCTGGCGCCACACCCAGGAGATGAAGCGCATTGGCAAGGGCAACGCCGACCGCCGCTGGGACGTGCTGCCGCAACAGCCGTCGCTGGCCTATGACCTGGCGCAGAACCGCCTGATCGTCACCGCCGCCGCCTTGCAGGGGCCGATCTTCACCGATGCCAATGGCATGGCCGGCAAGTTCGGTGCCTACGGCACGCTGGTGGCGCACGAAATCAGCCGCGCCATCGACGCCAAGGGCGCATTGGTAGATGCCAAGGGCGAACTGCGCAGTTGGTGGACGCCGGCCGACAAGAGCGCCTGGACGCTGCTCGGCAACCGCGTCGCCGCGCAATACAGTGCCTACGCCTTCCCCGGCGTCAAGGACGCCAAGGTCAATGGCGAGCTGACCCGCGACGAGAACATGGCCGACCTCTCCGGCGTGGAAATCGCCTGGGACGCCTTCACCACCGCCCAGCCCGAGGCCAAGCCGGCCGAACAGCAGGCGTTCTTCCGCGCCTGGGCATCGCTGTGGCCACAGCAGGTTTCACCGAACGAAGCCATGCAGCGGCTGACCTCGGAAATCCGCGCCCCCGGCCAGTGGCGCAGCAATGGCCCGCTGTCCAACCTGCCGGCCTTCGGCACGGCGTTCCAGTGCAAGCCGGGGCAGCCGATGCAGCGCACCGACGTCGAGCAGATCAAAATCTGGCGCTGATTACCCTGCCAGCATCCACCATGCAAAAGGCGCGGGATTCCGCGCCTTTTGCGTTTCCTGCATTTGCTGATGCGCGCTGTACGCTACTTCACCCGGCGCAGGTGATTCGGCCGCCCGCCACCACCGCGCTTGTTGAACGGCGGCTGCCCGCGCCAGTAGCGGATCAGCAGCCAGCCGAACAGCATGCCGCCCAGGTGCGCGAAGTGCGCCACGCCCGGCTGCCAGCCGGTGAAGCCCAGCATCAATTCGATCGCGCCGAACACGATGACGAAGGTGCGCGCCTTCATCGGGATCGGCGGGAACAGCAGCATCACCCGCTGGTTCGGGAACAGCATGCCGTAGGCCAGCAGCAGGCCGAACACACCGCCCGAGGCACCCAGCACCGGGTTGTATTCGCCGGCCCATGCGGTCACCAGCAACTGGCACAGCCCGGCACCAACCACGCAGGTCAGGTAATAGGTGAGGAAGCGCTTCTCGCCCCAGGTCAGCTCCAGCGGCGCGCCAAACATGAAAAGCGCCAGCATGTTGAAGAACAGGTGGCCGAAGCTGCCATGCAGGAAGCCATAGCTCAGCAACTGCCACGGCTCGAAGCCGGGCGAATACGGATTCACCTCCTGCGAACCCAGTGGCCACAGCATCAGTTGCTCGAAAGCCCCGGCGGTCTGCGGCAGCATCTGCAACAGGAACAGGGCGACGTTGGCGATCAGCAGTGTCTTGGTGATGGTGGGCAGGCGCGGGAACATGGCGGTATCCGTGAAAACTGCGGCCATGATAGGGGATGCGCCATCGCCTTCGCGCTCCGGCCGGCGGCCGGCACTACCCCGGTCCCCAGATCGCCGCATCGAGGCTGTGCATTGGCCTTGTGCGCTTGACCCGGCCGTTCTCCACCGCCACACCCTCCGCGCGCAGGCGTTGGCATTGCTCGCGCCAGCCAGCCGAACCCTCGGGCATGGCGATGCGGCCATCCGAACGCAGCACCCGGTGCCACGGCAATGCCGCATCGTCGTTGTCGCCCAGCAGGCGCGCCACCAGCCGCGCGCGGCCCGGCAGGCCGGCCTTGGCCGCCACTTCCCCGTAGCCCATCACCTGCCCGCACGGAATCTTGCGAATCACACCGAGGATGCGGGCGCGGGCGAGCGCCGGATCGGCCGCCGGTTCCTTGCCCGGTCGCGGCAACACCGCCTTGGGCTGCTTGCGCATCGTTGCTCCGCCCTGCTTCACCGCATCAGCACCACTTCTTCGGCCGACGTCGGGTGGATCGCCACCGTGTCCTGCATCTGCCGCAGGGTGACGCCCGCCTTCAAGGCCACGGCGAAACCCTGCAGGATCTCGTCGGCGCCCTCGCCCAGCAGATGGATGCCGACGACCGTTTCTTCTTCGCCTGCACAGACCAGCTTGAACAGCGTGCACCCCTGGCCGTCACCCAGCGCCTGCAACATCGGCCGGAAGCGGCTGTGATACGTCGTCACCTTGTCGAAGCGCTGGCGCGCGGCCTCCTCGCTCAGGCCGACGCTGCCGAACGGCGGGTGCGAGAACACCACGCTGGGCACGTTGTCGTAATCCAGCCGCGCCTCCGCCTGGCCGCCATGCAAGCGGTCCATCAACCGTCGCGCGGCGGCAATCGCCACCGGCGTCAGCATCGCCCGCCCGGTCACGTCGCCCACCGCGAAGATGCCGGGCACCGACGTATTCTGGTACGCATCGACGGCAATGGCGCCCTTTGCATCCAGCAGCACGCCGGCCTGTTCCAGCCCCAGCCCGTGCGTATTCGGGGCGCGGCCGGTGGCGAACAGCACGCTGTCGAACACGGTATCGGCAGGGCCGTCCGACAACCGCGCATGGATGCGTTCGTCATGGTGCTCCAGCGCCTGCAACTGGCAGCCGAAATGCACGCCGACGCCTTGCGTGCGCAGGTTTTCCGCCAGTTGCCCGGCCAGTTCGGCATCGAACCCGTTCAGCAGGTGCTGGCCGCGTACCAGCATTGCCACGTCACTGCCCAGCGCGTGCAGCACGCCGGCCAGTTCGACCGCGATGTAGCCGCCACCCACGATGGCCACACGCGACGGTGCCGCCTGCAGGGCGAAGAAATCATCCGACGTGCCACCCAGCTCGGCACCGGGCAGCGCCGGCTTCAGCGCGTGCGAGCCGGTGGCGATGACGATGTGTCGCGCCTGCAGCCGCGTGCCGTCGTCGCATTCCACCGTGCCAGCGGCCAGCAGCCGGCCACGATGGGCGATGTGGGTCACGCCGGTTTCGTCCAGCCGCTTGCGATAGCTGGCGTGGATGTTGTCGATGTAGTGCTGCCGCCGCTGCAGCAGTTGCGGCCATGCCAATGCCGGCATAGCCGGCACGTCGAAACCCAGCGTCGATGCCAGCGCGATGCGCTCGGCCAGGTCGGCGGCCAGCCACATCGCCTTCTTCGGCACGCAACCGACGTTGACGCAGGTGCCGCCCAATGCCGACGGTTCCAGCATCGCCACCTTCGCGCCATGCGCGGCGGCGCGGAATGCCGCAGCCAGGCCGCCGGAGCCGGCCCCCAGTACCACAACGTCGTATTGCCGTGCCGTCATTGGACCTGCCTCATGGAGATGCCTCATCTGGAACCGATGCCGAGCATGCCATGCCCGGCGGCGGCATCACGTCATTGCAAGGCGTCGCCTCGCTGCGGCTGGCGCAGGGGCGGCAACTGCATGTAGGTGAACGCACGCCACAACCATTCCAGCGGCCCGAAGCGGAAGTGCTTCAGCCACAACTGGCTGCCCAGCACCTGCACAGCAAACAGCGCGACGGCAAAAAGCAGTTGCCACGCTCGTCCCATCTGCTCGAACAGGCCCAGCCCGTAGCCGTAGAACAGCAGTGTGCACAGCAGCGACTGCAACAGGTAGTTGCTCAGCGCCATGCGCCCGGCCGGTGCCAGCCAGCGCAGGCAATGGCTCCAGCGCACGCCCCAGGCCAGGTAGCCCAGGCACATCAGCAGCCCGGCCAGCGCGTTCAGTGCATAAACCGCCGCCGTGGACAGGTCGAAACGGCCCGGCGCCACCCAGGGCAGCCAGCCCGCGCTCAGCAGCATCAACGCCAGCCCCAGCGGCAACGCCGCCCAACGCAGCCAGCCGAACAGCCGCGGGTAGTCGCCCGGCCGCGCCAGCGCGCCACTGCGCGCGAACAAGGCACCGATCAGGAACATGCCCAGCACCTGCGGCCCGACCAGCAACAAGCCGCCCAGCGCCATGCCGAAATCACGCAGGCGCTGCACCACTGCCTGCCCATAGCTGCCATGCCCGTAAATCTGCCGCTGCGCCTCGATGGCCGCTTGCGCCGCGTCGGCCTGCGCCGCCATTGCATCACCGGGCAACAACGACACCAGCGCGCCCAGCAGCAGTATCAGCACCGGTGCGGCAAGATAAATCACCACGCCCAGCGCCGGCAGCCAGCTCCGCGGTGCTTCGCGGAAGGCCAGCAGCATGAACGACAGCAGCGCGTAGCTGACCAGAATGTCCCCGGACCACAGCAGCAGCGCATGCACCAGCCCGATGCCCAGCAGGCCCGCGCTGCGGCGCAGGTAGAAGCGGGTGAAGTCGCGCCCGGCCACTTCGGCACGCTGCGCCATCACCGCGAAGCCGGCGCCGAACAGCAGCGAGAACAAGGTGAAGAATTTGCCCTGCACGAACACGTAGACGAAGGCGTCGGCCCAGCGGTCCGGCCCGTGCCAGTGCGGGTCGATGCCGCTGAAGGACAGGTTCAACGGCCCGCTGAAGGCCTCGATGTTCATCAGCAGGATGCCCAGCAGCGCCAACCCGCGCAGCACGTCCAGGGTGGCGATGCGTTCGTCCGGTGCGACCGGCCGGAAGATGACGGTGGACAAGTGGCAGGATTCCTTCGGCAATGGCGCCTGATTATGTCGTGATGTCGGCGGCGGCCGGGATTTTCGCGGGAAACACTGATCGCAACTCACGCCACGCAAGCACGCATTGCAGCCGGGCTTGTCGTCAATCACCGCGCACAGGCAGAATCCGGCCGTTCCGACAGGAAGCCCGCGCATGACCCGCCCGCACCGTTCGTTTTTCGCCCATGCGTCCGCATTGCTGGGGCTGCTGAGCCTGCTGGCGGTGGCCTGTTTCCATTTCCCCGAGCTGCTGACCAGCCGCGAATTCCGCGCCGTCTACCACGAGCAATTCGCGCGCCACCTGTTGCTGGTCGGGCTGGCGGCGGCCTTCATCATGGGCACACTGGCGATCCTGCGCGACCGCAACAAGCGCATCGCCACGCTGGGCGTCGGCAGTGCGACGCTGGCGGTGCTGCTGGGCGGCAGCAACGTGCAGTTCGACGCCATCGGCCAGACGCCCTACTCGCTGGGGCTGGACTGGTTCGTGCTGTCGCTGTTCTTCTCGGCGCTGGTGTTCGTGCCGCTGGAACGCTACCTCGGCAAGCGCGCACTGTCGCCGCTGCGGCCGGGCTGGCGCACCGACGTGGCCTATTTCTTCATGAGCCACGTGCTGGTGCAGTTCATCCTGATCCTGGTCACTGCTTCGACCTCGACCATCGCCGGGCTGGCCGCGTTCCCGGCGTTGAAGGCCGCAATCCAGTTGCTGCCGGTGTGGGCGCAGTTCCTGATTGCGGTGTTCGTGGCCGACCTGACGCAGGCACTGCTGCACCGCGCGTACCACAACATCCCGTGGCTGTGGCGCTTCCACGCCGTGCACCACTCCAGCCGACACATGGACTGGCTGGCCGGCTCGCGCATCCATTTCGGCGAGATCGTGCTGACCCGCAGCGCGGTGCTGCTGCCGCTGCTGGTGCTGGGTTTTTCGACCCCGGCGGTGAATGCCTACGTGATCCTGGTCGGGCTGCAGGCGGTGGTGGCGCATGCCAACCTCGGCATCCGCTTCGGCTGGCTGGAGTACCTGCTGGTGCTGCCGCGCTACCACCACTGGCACCACGCGCGGCAGCAGGAATACGTCGACGTCAACTACGCCATCCACCTGCCACTGGTGGACATGCTGATGGGCACCTTCAAGCTGCCGCGCGACCAGGGCGAGTGGCCGCAGGAATACGGGGTGATGAAGCTGGAAACGGTACCCAAGGGCATCGTCAAGCAGCACCTGATGCCGTTCCAGGGCGGGCGCAGGTTCGACGACCACGTGGATTGAGCCGCCCCCGGATGCAGCAACGGCCCGGTTGATCACCGGGCCGCTGCCTGTTGCGCCACCGCGTGCAGCGGTTTACACCACCATCAGCGGAATCTTGCCGATGCGCGCCTGCCATTCGCGCGGGCCGGTGGTGTGCACCGATTCGCCAGTGGAATCCACCGCCACCGTCACCGGCATGTCCTGCACGGTGAACTCGTAGATCGCCTCCATGCCGAGGTCGGCAAAACCAACCACCTTGGCCGCCTTGATCGCCTTGGACACCAGGTAGGCCGAGCCGCCCACCGCCATCAGGTAGGCAGATTTGTGCTTGCGGATGGCTTCGATCGCCGCCGGGCCGCGCTCGGCCTTGCCGACCATGCCCAGCAGGCCGGTTTCACTCAGCACCTGCTCGGTGAACTTGTCCATGCGGGTGGCGGTGGTGGGGCCGGCCGGGCCGACCACTTCATCGCGCACCGGATCGACCGGGCCGACGTAATAGATGAAACGACCCTTGAGGTCCACCGGCAGCGGCTCGCCCTTGTTGAGCATGTCCACCATGCGCTTGTGCGCGGCGTCGCGGCCGGTCAGCAGCTTGCCGTTGAGCAGCAGGGTCTGGCCGGGTTTCCAGTTGGCGACATCTTCCGGAGTGATGCTGTCCAGATCGACACGGGTGCCCTTGGAGGCGTCGTAGGTGATCTGCGGCCAGTCTTCCAGCGACGGCGGATCGAGCATCACCGGGCCGCTGCCATCCAGGGTGAAGTGCGCATGACGGGTGGCGGCGCAGTTGGGAATCATCGCCACCGGCAGGTTGGCGGCGTGGGTCGGGAAGTCCTTGACCTTGATGTCCAGCACCGTGGTCAGCCCGCCCAGGCCCTGCGCGCCGATGCCCAGCGCGTTGACCTTCTCGAACAGCTCCAGCCGCAGTTCTTCGGCACGATTGGAAGCACCGCGGGCCTTGAGTTCGTTGATGTCGATCGGCTCCATCAGCGATTCCTTGGCCAGCAGCATCGCCTTCTCGGCGGTGCCACCGATGCCGATGCCGAGCATGCCCGGCGGGCACCAGCCCGCGCCCATCGTCGGCACGGTCTTGAGCACCCAGTCCACGATCGAGTCGGATGGATTGAGCATGGCGAACTTGCTCTTGGCCTCCGAACCACCGCCCTTGGCCGCGACGATCACCTCGACAGTATCACCCGGTACCACCTTGACGTTGACCACGCCGGGGGTGTTGTCCCTGGTGTTGATGCGCTTGCCGGCCGGATCGGCCAGCACCGAGGCGCGCAGCTTGTTGTCCGGGTAGGCATAGGCACGGCGCACGCCCTCGTTGGCCATGTCCTCCACGCCCATCGTGGCGTCGTCCCAGCGCACGTTCATGCCGATTTCGAGGAACACGGTGACGATGCCGGTGTCCTGGCAGATCGGGCGGTGGCCCTCGGCGCACATGCGTGAGTTGATCAGGATCTGCGCCATCGCCTCCTTGGCCGCCGGCGACTCCTCGCGCTCCCAGGCGGCGGCGAGGCTCTTGATGTAATCGACCGGGTGGTAGTACGAGATGTACTGCAGCGCGTCGGCGATGGACTGGATGAGGTCTTCCTGCTTGATCGATGTCACGGCTTGCTCGAGGCTGGCGGGGGTAGAGCCGGCCATTTTAGTGCAAAGCACCGCCCCACCTCTTCCGCCGCCGTGGCACACGCTGTTGCGCCCACCTGCAAGCGCGGGGCGATACCCTGCCGTCTCGCCGCCGCATCACCTGTGTACCCGTACATGAAAGATGGCCATGCCGGCCATTACTGGAGCCGTTACCAATGAGCAACACCGCCCCTCGCGTTCCCTATACCCGCCTGGCCGCCGATGCGTTTAAAGGCCTGCAAGCCGCCAGCAAGGCCGTGCACGCAGGTTCGCTCGAACACGAACTGTTGGAGCTGGTCTTCCTGCGCGTGTCGCAGATCAACGGCTGCGGCTACTGCATGGACATGCACGCCACCGCGCTGCGCAAGGCAGGCATCGAGCCACGCAAGCTCGACACCCTGCCGGCGTGGTACGAAAGCCGCTTCTTCGACGCCCGCGAGCGTGCCGCGCTGGGCTGGGCCGAGGCGCTGACCCGCCTGCCCGACGCTGCCCCGTCGCAGGCTGCGTTCGATGCGCTGGCACCGCACTTCAACGAAAAGGGCATCAGCGACCTGAGTATGGCCATCGCCACGATCAACGCCTGGAACCGCCTCGGCGCCGGTTTGCTGCCGCCGCTGCCGTAAACCACTGCCCCGCAAGCTCGGCACCCGGCCGAATGGCCGCCGCCGGTGGCAGGCCGCACAATACGACCTCATGGAAACCCTGGTACTGATCCTCGACCTCATCGGCACCTTCGTCTTCGCCCTGTCCGGGGCGATGATGGGCGTGCGCCGGCGGCTGGACCTGTTCGGCGTACTGGTGCTGTCCTTCGCCGCCGCCACCGCCGGCGGCATGACCCGCGACGTGCTGATCGGCGCCACCCCGGTGGCGGCGCTGAGCGACTGGCGCTACCCGAGCATCTCGCTGGCCGCCGGCATCGTCACCTTCCTGTGGAGCCCGCGGATCGAGCGCCTGAACAACCCGGTGCGGATGTTCGACGCGCTCGGCCTGGCGGTGTTCGCGGTGGCCGGCACGCAGAAGGCACTGGCCTTCGGCCTTTCCCCGCCGATGGCAGCGGCAATGGGCATGCTCACCGGCATCGGCGGCGGCATTGCCCGCGACGTGCTGCTGGCGCAGGTGCCGCTGGTGCTGCGCGCCGAGCTGTACGCCGTTGCCGCGTTGGCCGGCGCAGCGGTTATCGCCATCGGCCACTGGCTGCATTTTCCGGTCCTGCCCTGCACGCTGGCCGGCGCCGGCCTGTGCTTCGGCCTGCGGATGATGGCCCTGCACTATGGCTGGCACCTGCCGGTGGCGCTGCAATCCGGTGGTGAAGGCGAGCCACCGGGACCGATGCGATAACCGCCACAATGCCGCACATGCCCCCGACTTCACCCACTTCCCGCCCCAGCCTGCGCGAGCGCATGGATGCCCTGCGCAACCTGCCGCCGTTCCTGCGCCAGGTGTGGCAGACCAGCCGCCTGCTGACCCTCGCCAGCCTCGGCCTGCGCCTGCTGCGTGCGTTGCTGCCGGTGGCAATGCTGTACGTGGGCAAGCTGATCATCGACGAAGCGGTGCACCTGGCCGGCAACGGCGGCATGCCACCACTGCGCGAAGCACTGGCCGGCGGCCAGCTCGACCTGCTGCTGGAACTGCTGGCGCTGGAGCTGGGCATCGCCATCGGCTCGGACCTGCTGGGGCGGCTGGTCAACTACGCCGATTCGCTACTGTCGGAACTGTTCACCAACGCCACCAGCGTGCGGCTGATGGAGCATGCCGCCGAACTGGACCTTGAAGATTTCGAGGACCCCGAACTGCAGGACAAGCTCGACCGCGCCCGCCGCCAGACGATGGGGCGGATGAACCTGATGGCGCAGTTGTTCGGGCAGGCGCAGGACGCCATCACCGTGATCAGCTTCGCGGTCGGGCTGGTGGCCTACGCGCCGTGGCTGATGGCGCTGCTGGCGGTGGCGCTGGTGCCGGCGTTCATCGGCGAATCGCACTTCAACACGCTCGGCTATTCGCTCAACCACAGTTGGACCGCCGAGCGCCGCCAACTCGACTACCTGCGTCAGGTCGGCGCCAGCGTGGAAACCGCCAAGGAGGTGAAGATATTCAACCTCCACCGCTTCCTGATCGAACGCTACAAATTGCTGGCCGAGCGCTTCTACCACGCCAACCGCGTGCTGGCGCGCAAGCGCGCGTTCTGGGGCACGCTGCTGGCGGCGCTGGGCACGCTGGGCTATTACGCTGCCTATGGCTACATCGCCTGGCGCACCATCAGCGGCGACTTCAGCATCGGTGATCTGACCTTCCTGTCCGGCAGCTTCCTGCGCCTGCGGCAACTGCTGGAGGGCCTGCTCACCGGCTTTTCGCAAGTCGCCGGGCAGGCGCTGTACCTGGACGACCTGTTCTCGTTCTTCGCCATCGAACCTGAAATCCGCTCGCGCCCCGACGCGCTGCCGGTGCCGCGCCCGATCCGCCAGGGCTTCGTGTTCGAGGACGTCGGCTTCCGCTACCCGGACGCCGAGCGCTGGGCGGTGCGCCACCTCGACTTCCGGCTGGAGGCCGGCGAGGTCATCGCCCTGGTCGGCGAGAACGGCGCCGGCAAGACCACCCTGGTCAAGCTGCTGGCGCGGCTGTACGACCCGGACGAAGGCCGCATCCTGCTCGATGGGCGCGATCTGCGCGACTACGACCTGGACGACCTGCGCGCCAACATGGGGGTGATCTTCCAGGACTTCGTGCGCTACCACCTGAGCGCCGGCGAGAACATTGGCGTCGGCCTGGTGGAGGCGATGCACGACGACACCCGCATCCGCGACGCCGCGCACCGGGCGCTGGCCGACGAGGTCATCGAGGGTTTGCCTGAGGGTTACGAACAACTGATCGGCCGCCGCTTCAAGACCGGCGTGGACCTGTCCGGCGGGCAATGGCAGAAGGTCGCCATCGCCCGCGCCTACATGCGCGAGGCGCAGGTAATGATCCTCGACGAACCCACCGCCGCGCTCGACGCCCGCGCCGAGTTCGAGGTGTTCCAGCGTTTCAAGGAGCTGTCCGAGCAGCGCACCGCGGTGCTGATCTCGCACCGTTTCTCCTCGGTGCGCATGGCCGACCGCATCCTGGTGCTGGCCGACGGCTGCATCGAGGCCAGCGGTACCCACGCGCAGTTGATGGAAGAAGGCGGCCGCTATGCCGAGTTGTTCGAACTGCAGGCCGCCGGCTACCGCTGAATCCGCGCCTGTAAAGATGAGATTCAATCTCATTTGATGGATATCGGCTAGAATGGGCCGGTCAACCCATCCCCACGCAAGCCACCGCATGTCTTCCGCTTTCGGCACCGAGACGGTGCTCGACGTCCACCACTGGACGGACGCCTACTTCAGCTTCTCCACCACCCGCGACAGCAGCTTCCGCTTCGAGAACGGCCAGTTCGTGATGATCGGCCTGGAAAACGAAGGCGGCCGCCCATTGCTGCGCGCCTACTCCATCGCCAGCGCCAACTGGGAAGAGCGCCTGCACTTCTTCAGCATCAAGGTGCAGGATGGCCCGCTGACCTCGCGCCTGCAGCACCTCAAGCCCGGCGACAAGCTGGTGGTCGGCAAGAAGCCCACCGGCACCCTGCTCATCAGCGACCTGCACCCCGGCAAGCACCTGTACCTGCTGGGTACCGGCACCGGGCTGGCGCCGTGGCTGAGCGTCGTCCAGGACCCGGAGACCTATGAGCGCTTCGACAAGGTCATCGTCTGCCACGGCGTGCGCTTCGAGCAGGACCTGGCCTACCGCGATTACTTCGAGAAGGAACTGTTCGAGGACGAGATCCTCGGCGACATCGTCCGCGACAAGCTGCTGTATTACCCGGCGGTCACCCGCGAACCGTTCCGCAACCACGGCCGCCTGACCACGCTGATGGAAACCGGCGAAATGCCGAAAACCCTCGGCCTGCCGCCGTTCGACCCGGCCAACGACCGCTTCATGATCTGCGGCAGTCCGCAGATGCTGGCCGACCTGCGCGGCGTGCTGGACGCGCGCGGCTTCGAGGTATCCCCGCGCATCGGCTCGCCGGGCCATTACGTGTTCGAGCGCGCCTTCGTCGAGAAGTAGGCCGGGGCTATCCAAGCCTCGCCCCAACGGCCGGATCATGCCGATCCGGCCGTTTTCGTTTCCAAGGCCCTGCGATTCGCGTGCATGCCGGTCCCGCGACGGCCAACGGCACCGGACCGACGGTGCGAAAGCCTTGCGGGGCATGCAGCGAAAGGCCTTTCGCCGCAACCATGCCGTTCGACACACCCGCAAACCGGGGGCGCGGGGTAACCTGCGGGTTCAGTATTTCCCGGAGTTTCCGACTTGAACACCCGCCTCGCCCTTGCCCTTGCCGTGTCCCTGGGCCTTGCCGCACCGGCTTACAGCCCGGCCGCCGATGCCGCCACGTCCCGCACCGCCGAACACGCCAATCCGTTCTTTGCCGAAAGCCCGCTGCCGCTGCATTTCCCGCAGTTCGACAAGATCAAGGACAGCGACTTCGCCCCGGCCTTCGACGCCGGCATGGCACAGCAGCTCGAGGAAATGGAGGCCATTGCCAACAACCCGGCCGCAGCGACCTTCGACAACACCTTGATCGCGCTGGAAAACAGCGGCGCCGTCCTCGACCGCGCCACCACCGTGTTCTTCGCACTGAGCGGTGCCGACACCAACGACGCGCGCAAGCAGTTGCAGGCCGACTACTCGGCCAAATTCGCCGCGCACCGTGACGCCATCAGCCTCAACGGCAAGCTGTTCGAGCGCATCAAGGCGCTGTACGACAAGCGCGACACGCTGGGCCTGGACGCCGAAGGCCTGCGCCTGGTCGAGAAGTACCACGACAACTTCGTCCGCGCCGGCGCCGAGCTGCCCGACGCCGACAAGGCCAAGCTGAAGGAAATCAACGCCGAGCTGGCCAACTTGGGCACCAAATTCAGCCAGAACGTGCTGGCCGAGGTCAACGCCGCCTACATCGTGGTCGATGACGTGCAGCAACTGGACGGCCTGTCCGCCGAGCAGATCGCCGCCGCCGCCGAAGCCGCCAAGGCGCGCAAGCTCGACGGCAAGTACGTCATCGCCCTGCTCAACACCACCGGCCAGCCGCCGCTGACCAACCTGAGCAACCGCGCGCTGCGCCAGAAGATCTTCGAGGCCTCGGTGTCGCGCGGCAGCAAGGGTGGCGAGTACGACAACACCGCGCTGGTCTCGCGCATCATGACCCTGCGCGCCGAAAAGGCCGCGCTGATGGGCTTTGCCAACTACGCCGCCTATGGCCTGGGCAACCAGACCGCCAAGACCCCGGAAGCGGTCAACGCGATGCTGGGCCAGTTGGCACCGGCCGCCGTGGCCAACGCCAGGCGCGAGGCCGCCGACCTGCAGGCGATGATCGACGCCGAGCAGAAGGCCGCCGGCCAGCCGACATTCGAGCTGCAGCCGTGGGACTGGGCCTTCTACAGCGAGAAGGTGCGCCAGGCCAAGTACGACTTCGACGAATCGCAGCTCAAGCCCTACTTCGAACTGAAGAACGTGCTGGAGAACGGCGTGTTCTTTGCCGCCGGCAAGGAATTCGGCCTGAGCTTCAAGCAGCGCACCGACCTGCCGGTGTACCACGACGACGTCACCGTCTATGACGTGTTCGATGCCGATGGCAGCCAGCTTGCGATCTTCATCTTCGACCCGTATGCGCGCCAGTCCAAGCGCGGCGGCGCGTGGATGAATGCCTACGTGTCGCAATCGGGCCTGAGCGGTGACAAGCCGGTGGTCGCCAACCACCTCAACATCCCCAAGCCGCCGGCCGGCAAGCCGACGCTGCTGACCTGGGACGAAGTGACCACCACCTTCCACGAGTTCGGCCACGCCCTGCACGGCATGTTCTCCAACGTGAAGTACCCGTACTTCTCCGGCACCGCGGTGCCGCGCGACTTCGTCGAATTCCCCTCGCAGGTCAACGAGATGTGGTCCGACGAACCGACCATCCTCGCCAACTACGCCAAGCACTACCAGAACGGCTCGGCGATGCCGCAGGCGCTGCTGGACAAGGTGATCGCCGCGTCCAAATTCAACCAGGGCTTTGCCACCACCGAATACCTCGGCGCGGCGATGCTGGACCAGCGCTGGCACCAGATCGGCGTGGAGCAGGTGCCGGCACCGAAGGACGTGCTCAAGTTCGAGCGTGAGGCGCTGGTCAAGGACGGCATCTACTACGCACCGGTGCCGCCGCGCTACCGCACCACCTACTTCAGCCACATCATGGGCGGCTACTCAGCCGGCTACTACGCCTACATCTGGTCGGAAGTGCTCGACGCCAACACCCAGAAGTGGTTCCGCGACCACGGCGGCCTGAGCCGCGCCAACGGCGACCACTTCCGCAAGACCCTGCTGTCCAAGGGCGGCAGCGTCGATGCGATGGAGCTGTTCCGCAACTTCGCCGGCCACGAACCGCAGATCGAACCACTGCTGGAGAAGCGTGGCTTGAGCAGCGGCGAAACAGCCAAGTAAGCGCCGCACCACAACGATGAAACGAAATCGCCCGGCTTGCCCGGGCGGTTTCGTATCCGGCCGTGTGCCGGGAAAATCCGACATTCGCGCCCATCATCGCGGCGCAACATAACCACCGGGCACGCCGCGCGGTGACAGCACCAGTTGCCACAGTTGTGCGTGGCGGGTGCGGAAGCTGGCCATCGAACTGGCCAGATAGAAGCGCCACATGCGCCGGAAACGTTCGTCGTAGCGTGGGTCGAGCCGCTCCCACGCCGCTTCCACGTTGTCGCGCCACGCCTGCAAGGTGCGGTCGTAGTCGGTGCCGAAGTTGTGCCAGTCCTCCAGCACGAACAGTTCCTCCATCGCCGCGGTGATCTGCAGCGCCGAGGGCAGCATCGAGTTGGGGAAGATGTAGCGGGCGATCCACGGGTCGGTACGCTCGCGGCTGACGTTGCTGCCGATGCAGTGCAGCAGGAACAGGCCGTCATCGCGCAGGCAGCGCCGCGCCACTTCGAAATAGCTGCGGTAGTTCTTCACCCCGACGTGCTCGAACATGCCCACCGACAGGATCGCGTCGAACGGCTCGTCCAGCTTGCGGTAATCCTGCAGGCGAATCTCCAGCGGCAGGCCGGCGCACAGTTCGCGTGCGAACCCGGCCTGTTGCCGCGAGATGGTGATGCCAACACCTTCGATGCCGTGGCGCTCGGCCGCGTACTTGAGCGCCTCGCCCCAGCCGCAGCCGATGTCCAGCACGCGCATGCCCGGACGCAGGCCGAGCTTGCGGCAGATCAGGTCGAGCTTGGCCTCCTGTGCGTCGTCCAGGTTGCCCGCATCGCGCCAGTAGCCGCAACTGTAGACCAGGCGTTTGCCGAGCATGGCGCGGTACAGGTCGTTGCCGAGGTCGTAATGGCGCGTGCCGACCTCGTAGCTGCCCTGCCCGGCCTGCAGGTTGAACAGCTTCGCCTTGAGCGCGTCCCAGACTTCGCCGGCGCCGTGCACGCGCTCGTCCAGCCGCGCCGCCAGCAGGTGGGTGAGGAAGGCGTCGAGCGAACGCGCCTGCCACCAGCCGTCCATGTAGCTCTCGCCCAGCCCCAGCGAGCCGTCGCCCAGCACCCGCGCATGGAAGCGCGGGTCGAGGATGTCGATGTCCTGCGGCCGCTCCCCGCCGGGGGTGACGCCCGCCTCTTGCAGCAGTGCCTCGACACGTCGTTGCAGCCCTGCCTCCATCGCCGGCTCTCCACGGTTCTACGGTTGTACGAACAACTCCCGGTAGTCGGCCGCCACGTGCGGCAGCAGCACCGCCGCCGGCACATCGACGCTCTGGGTGCCGTCGGAATACGGGCCGACCTGATAGGGCGGGAACACGAAGCGCAGCGCCGCGATACGCCCGGCCGCGTCCATCACCGGCTGGAACTGGGCGAAGTTGGCGGCCTCGGGCGCGGTGCCCTCGTCGATCATCTTCGACAGGTTGCGTACCTGCGCCTGCTGTTCCTGCGGCGTCATCTCCTCGCCCTGGGCGCGGACCATCGCCTGTTCCAGCAGCATGTCGCCGGTGTAATCACTGATCGCCTTCCAGCCTGCGGGAGAGTCGAGCAGCGCCTGCGCCGTCAGCATCCGTTGCTGCTGCGGCAACCAGACGAAGCGCGCCACCAGCGGTTGCCCGTGGGCGCCGCCGGTGTAGCTGCTGCCTTCGGCCGCCACCGCGACCACCTGCGGCGTTTCCACCAGCAGGTCGAAGGCCAGCGACAGCTCGTAAGGCGCGCGCGGCTGGTCGTTGCCGAGTTCGTCCACCGCCTTGAGCAGTTCGGCCTTGGCCTGTGCGGCATAGGCGTCCAGTTCCTGCGCCAGCCCCGGGTACTGGTTGACTGCCGGCGGGTAGCTGATGCCCAGCACGTAGCGGGGGTTGTTCTCGATGACGTCGTGCAGCCCGGCCTCGGCCGGCGTCTCTTCGACCGGCGCGGCTGCAGTTGCCGGGGCCGCCGCATCAGGTACCGCATCCGGCGCACCGGCCTGTTGCTTCCCGCAAGCGGCCAGTGCCAGCAGCAGTACCGCCATGCCCGCGCCTTGTCCCAATCTGTTCATACCGGTGTGCTTCCTTGAAAGTGGGCGCCGCGTCGAACCGGCGGCGTATCGACCCTGCGCGATCATTCCAGCAGGTCCGCATATTCTCCATGCCGCTGCATGAATGCGGCGACATAGCTGCAGGCCGGCTCCACCTTCAAGCCCTCGCTGCGCGCCTGTTCGAGCGCCGCCCGCGCCAATTGGCCGGCGATGCCATGCCCGGCAATCGCCTCCGGCACGCCGGTGTGGGTGATGACCATGAGATCGCCACGGCGCTGGTACTCCAGCACCGCTTCATGGCCGGCGTGCGCAAGCCGGAAGCAGTGCGCTGCCGGGTCGTGGACAACCGGCGAAGTCGTGGTGTGATCGTTCATGGCAAACCTTGCAGGGGGCGGGAGCGCCGGGTCGAATGCCGCCAGTGTGCCGCGTTTGCTGCATCGGCAGCGTGAGCGCCGTTGTACGTCACTTTTCGACGCGCGCCCTTCCCGCGCAGGTTTCATCCGCCTGAAGACAGACGTTCTTCCGTTCCTGGCATGGATATTGCTGAACAGGGGATACTGCCAACTACATCACGGCCATCACCATGTTCGAGCATCTCGAAAACGCATCCATGCCCTCGTCCTGCGACCATGACGCGGTTCTGCTGGAAGGCCTGTTCCACCTGATCCTTAACGGTGAAACCGCCGGCAGCGAGTTCGAAAAGATCGAAACCGAGATCTATTCGAGGCTGCGGGAAGCCTACGCGGCCTGAGCGCTCAAGCGCTGCTTCGGCCTCAGCGGCCGAAGCGCGGCTGCATCAGTTGTTCGAGGAAACCCTGCAGCACTTGCGGGTCCATGAACAGCATGAACATCACCCCGAACGCGGCACCGGCCAGGTGCGCGCTGTGGTTGACGTTGTCGCTGCCCTTCCTGTCCATCCAGATGCTGTAGCCGACGTAGAACACCGCGTACAGAATCGCCGGCGCCGGGATGAACATCACCAGGATGATGGTCCACGGCGACAGCAGGATGAAGGCAAACAGCACCGCCGACACCGCGCCGGAAGCGCCCAAACTCAAATAATTCGGGTTCTTCTGGTTCTTCAGGTAACTGGGCAGGATCGAAATCGCCAGCGCCGCCAGATAGAACAGCGGGTAAGTCAGGAAGCTGCCGGTCTGCTGCACCATCGTTGCTTCGATGCGCCCGCCGAAGAAGAACAGCGTGATCATGTTGAAGGCCAGGTGGCCTATGTCGGCATGGATGAAGCCGTAGGTCAGCAGTCGCTCGTACTGGCGGTGGCGGTCGATGGCCGGCGGCCACAGCACCAGCCGGTCGGCCAGTTTGCGGTTGTTGAACGCCACCCACGAAACGATGACGGTGATGGCGACCAGCAGCAGGTTGATGGGGGTCATGGCAGGGATTCTCAGGCAGCGCGGTAGTTGTCCACCATCCGGTAGCGCCGCGCATACAGCCCGAACGCCAGCGCCGCGATGAAGGCGAAACCGGCAAAGAAGAACATCAGGAATGCCGCTTCGCTCAGCCCGGTGCTGGCGATGCGGTCGGTCACCGCATGGTTGCGTACTGCGGCGTTGGACAGCAGCACCCACAGGTTGCCGATGGTGGTGGTCAGGTTCCAGAAGCTCATCACCACGCCCTTCATCGACGCCGGCGCCTGGCTGTAGGCGAATTCAAGCCCCGTGGCCGACACCAGCACCTCGCCGAAGGTCAGCAGTGCATACGGCAGCATCTGCCAGAAGATCGACATGGCGTTGCCGCCATCCATCACCACCTGGATGCCGCCGACCACGATCCACGCCAGGCCGCTGAAGGCGATGCCGGCGGTCATGCGCCGCAGCGCGGTCGGTTCCCAACCGAACCGGCGCAGCGCCGGGTACAGCACCAGGTTGTTGAACGGAATCAGGATCATCACCAGCAGCGGGTTCAGCGCCTGCATCTGCGAGGCGGTGAACCAGGCCGGCATGCTCATCTGCTGGCCCTGCAATACCCAGGTCGAGGCCTTCTGGTCGAACAGCGAGAAGAACGGCGTGGTCAGGGCGAAGATCACCAGCACCTTGAGTACCGAGCGCACGCCTTCCACCGAGGCTTCCGGATGCACGCCGCGTGCGCGGTCGAGCTGCAGCATGGTGCCGCCGCCAATGCCGGCCAGCACCAGCACGAGCGCGATGCACAGGCAGATCACGATGCCCAGCGTGGGCACCAGCAACATCGACGCAGCCGCCGCAACCACGCCGGCCACGGCAATCACCAGCCCGGCACGACCCTGCCCCGGTGCACGCGCCAGCAGCGCGGTGCGCACCACGTTGGCGAACGAATGCGGATCTTTCGGCGGCAACGGCACCAGCACGTAGCGCTTGCGCCCCAGCCAGAAGATGAAGGTGGCCACGAACATCAGGATGCCGGGGATGCCGAACGCCCACTGCGGGCCAAGGTTCTTCAGCGCCAGTGGGATCAGCAGCGAGGCAAACAGCGAGCCGAAGTTGATGATCCAGTAGAAAGCGTCGAACACCAACTTGGCCAGATGCTTGTTGCCCTGGTCGAACTGGTCGCCCATGAACGAGGCCACCAATGGCTTGATGCCGCCAGCTCCCAGCGCAATCAGGCCGAGGCCGGCGAAAAAGCCCTGGCGGCTGTCCTCGAACAGCGCCAGGCAGGCATGGCCGGCGCAGTAGATCAGGCTGAACCACAGGATGGTGCGGTACTTGCCGAAAAACCTGTCGGCCAGCCAGCCACCGAGCAGCGGGAAGAAATACACGCCGATCATGAAGCTGTGCATGATGTCCTTGGCCTCGCTGGCGCGGCCTTCGGCGGTGATCTCCTGCAACAGCAGCGAGGTGATCAGGAACTGCACCAGGATGTTGCGCATCCCGTAGAAACTGAAGCGCTCGCAGGCTTCGTTGCCGATGATGAAGGGAATCTGGCGTGGCATCCGTGCCTTGGGAGTGGCGCTTGCGGCCCCGGCGGTGGTCGTCATCTGCTGGCGATCCTGTCGTGCAAAGGGTGCAAGGGTAACAGCCAGGAGTGAGTGAAGAGGAGCGGGAAGTGAGAGGGAGCAAAAGCCAGCCTCACCGACGTGCGTCATCTCCGCGCAGGCAACAGCCGAAACGCCGCTCAACAGCCGAATGGCTGGTAATGGCTGCTCGACCGCTCCTGCTTTCCCTCACTCCGCACTCCTCTTCACTCACTCCTGTATTTCGGCCACGAAAAAGCCGGGCGCTTCCGCCCGGCTTCGTCAAGTACGCGCCGTGGAAGGCGTGCCGATCGTCAGGCAATGGCTTCCTGGTAACGGCGCTCGACCTCGTTCCAGTCGACCACGTTGAAGAACGCGCCGATGTATTCCGGGCGGCGGTTCTGGTACTTCAGGTAATAGGCGTGTTCCCACACGTCCAGCGCCAGGATCGGGGTGTTGCCGTCCATCAGCGGGCTGTCCTGGTTGGCCGAGGATTCCACCACCACCTTCTTGTCCGGGGTCACGCTCAGCCACGCCCAGCCCGAGCCGAAGCGGGTCAGCGCGGCCTTGGTGAAGGCTTCCTTGAACTTGTCGAAACCACCCAACTGCGCGTCGATGGCCTTGGCCACCTCGCCGACCGGCGCGCCGCCGCCCTTGGGCGACATCACCGTCCAGAACAGGCTGTGGTTGGCATGGCCGCCACCGTTGTTGCGCACCGGGCCCTGGAGGTTCTCCGGCAGCGTCTTGGTCTTGCGCACCAGTTCCTCGACCGGCAGGTCGGCGTACTCGCTGCCTTCCAGCGCGGCGTTGACGTTGTTGATGTAGGTCTGGTGGTGCTTGGAGTGATGGATTTCCATCGTGGCCGCGTCGATGTGCGGTTCGAGTGCGTCGTATGCGTAGGGCAGCTTGGGCAGGGTATAGGCCATGAGGAATCTCCTGGGGGATTTCGTCCGGCGACGGCCGGGCGTTGCACCTCCAATGGTAGGGACGAAGCTCCCACATACCAAGGGCGGCGGCGGGAAAAACACTGTCCCGCGCGCGCATCAGCTCATGACCTGGGGTGGTTGTTATTCCAGCGTGAACCCTGCCGTGAATCCCTCGTTCAAACATCAGAGCACGCAAACGCGATAATCCGGCATCCCCCGCCCGTGTCCACGCCATGCGCAAGCCCCAGCTCCTGTTCGTCTCCCTGTTCCTGCTCGTGGCAGGCCTGTGGGGCATGCGCGAGTTGCAACGCCCGGCCGCACCGCAGTTCGCCCCCGCGCTGGAGGCCGGCGTCGAACCGCGTGTCGGGAAGACACCAGCGATTGCTGCTCAACGCGACGCGCTGCCCAGCTTCCTGCCCCGCGAAGCACGCGACACCATCGCCCTTATCCAGCGCGGCGGCCCGTTCCCGCACCGGCAGGACGGCAGCGTGTTCGGCAACCGCGAGCAACGCCTGCCGCAGCGTCCGCGCGGCTACTACCGCGAGTACACGGTCGAAACGCCTGGGTTGCGCCACCGGGGCGCGCGGCGGATCGTCACCGGCGGCGATCCACCGGACGCTTGGTACTACAGCGACGACCATTACGAGAGCTTCCGCAGCTTCCAGGTGCCGGCCGATGGAGAACGCCATGAGTGACAGCGGTTTCGACATGGGGTTGGAAGACGCCACCCAGGCCGGCGTCTATGCGGTGGGCCACGGCGACCTGGGCGGGTTGGCCGCCGTCGCCCGCGATGCCGGGCTGAAGGTGTTGCGCATCGATCTGGAGGCCTGCACCGACAAGCGCACGCTGCTGCTGCGCATCGCCACGCAACTGGATTTCCCGGCCGGCCTCGGCCGCAACTGGGATGCGCTGTCCGATGCCTTGCGCGACCTGTCGTGGTTGCCGGCCAATGGCTACGCGCTGTTGTTCGGCGAAGCCGGGGACTTGCACCAGGGCAGCCGCGGCGATTTCGACACGCTGCTGGACGTGCTGGCCGAAGCGACAGCCAGTTGGGCCGAAGACGGCGTACCGTTCTGGGCCTTTCTGGAGCTGCCCGACGACATGATGGAGCAATAGGTACGGGGCTTGCCCCGTACCGGAGTTGTCACGGCAAAGCCTCGCGGGGCAAGCCCGCGGCTTTCAACCGTCCAGTTCTTCCCAGCGCGCGTAGGTGGCATCCAGCTCGGCCTGCACCTTCGCCAACTGCTGGGTGTGGGCGGTGACTTCGGCGCTGGACCGGGTATAGAACGCCGGGTCGTTCATCGCGCTGGTCAGGCCTTCCACGTCCAGTTCCAGTTTCTCGATCTTCGCCGGCAGTTGTTCCAGCTCGCGCGCGTCCTTGAAGCTCAGCTTGCGCTTGGGCGCAGCCTCGGCACCTGCCACGGCCGGTGCAGCGGCAGGTGCCGCCATCGCCGACGCCTTGGCCACTGCCATCGCGGTCTGGGTTGGTGCCGGGCGCTGACGCAACGAGTCGCTGTAGCCGCCCACGTAATCGCCCACCTTGCCCTCGCCTTCCAGCACCAGCGTGGAGGTCACCACGTTGTCGAGGAAGTCGCGGTCATGGCTGACCAGCAGCAAGGTGCCGGTGTAGTCGCCGAGCAGCTCTTCCAGCAGCTCCAGGGTTTCCACGTCCAGGTCGTTGGTCGGTTCGTCCATCACCAGCAGGTTGGACGGCTGCGCGAACAGCTTGGCCAGCAGCAGGCGGTTGCGCTCGCCACCGGACAGGCGGGTGATCGGCGCACGCGCGCGTTCCGGGGTGAACAGGAAGTCCTGCAGGTAGGCATGCACGTGCTTGCGCTTGCCGTTGATGTCGATGAAGTCCGCGCCTTCGGCCACGTTCTCGATCGCGCTCCAGTCCTCGCGCAAGGTGGCGCGGTACTGGTCGAAATAGGCGATCTGCAGGTTGGTGCCCTGGCGCACCTCGCCGCTGTCCGGCTGCAGTTCGCCCAGCAGCAGTTTCAGCAAGGTGGTCTTGCCGCTGCCGTTGGGGCCGATCAGGCCGATGCGGTCGCCGCGCAGGATGACGGTTTCGAAATCCTTGACCATCACCCGCTCGCCAAAGGCGAAGGAGATGTTCTTGATGTCGATGACCTTCTTGCCGGAGTTCTCCGCGCCAGAAGCTTCCAGCTTGACGTTGCCACTCAGCTCGCGGCGCTGTACGCGCTCGTTGCGCATCGCCTTGAGCCGGCGCACGCGGCCTTCGTCACGGGTACGGCGGGCCTTGATGCCCTGCCGGATCCACACTTCTTCCTGCGCCAGCAGCTTGTCGAAGCGGGCGTTTTCGGCGGCCTGTGCGTTGAGGCGTTCCTCGCGGCGGCGCTCGTAGTTGGCCCAGTCACCGGGCCAACTGGTGACCTGGCCACGGTCGATCTCGACGATGCGGGTGGCCAGCGCGCGCAGGAAGCGGCGGTCATGGGTGACGAACACCACGCAGCCGTTCCAGCCCTTGAGAAAGCCTTCCAGCCAGTCGATGGCCTCGATGTCGAGGTGGTTGGTCGGCTCGTCCAGCAGCAGCACGTCCGGGCCGGCGACCAGCGCACGCGCCAGCAGCACGCGGCGCTTCATGCCGCCGGACAACCGGCCGAATTCGGCATCACCATCCAGATCGAGCTTGGTCAGGGTCTCCTCGACACGCTGGTCCAGACCCCAGCCATCGGCGGCGTCGATCCGGGCCTGCACATTGCCCATCGCCTCGCCATCGAAGACCTCGGCGTGGCTCAGGCGGTGGAACTCGGCCAGCCAGTGGCCCAGTTCGCCCAGGCCATCGGCGACCACGTCGAACACGCTGCCGGAAGCGCCGTGCGGCACTTCCTGCTCCAGCCGGGTCACGCGCACGCCCTGCTGCACGCGGATCTCGCCGTCGTCGGGCTTGAGCTCGCCGGCCATCAACTTCATCAAGGTGGATTTGCCAGCACCGTTGCGGCCGATCAGGGCGATACGCTCGCCCGCGTCGATCGACAGTTCGGTTTTTTCCAGCAACAACGGGCCGCCGACGCTGTAGTCGACGTTCTGCAAGGTAATCAAAGGCATCCGCGCATTGTACGGGTTGTGGCGCGCCCGTCATTCCCGCGCAGGCGGGAATCGCTCCGGCTCTTCAGCTTTGGCAGCCAGCTCAAAAGCGATGAGTGGACAGGTGCCATCGCAGAGCGATTCCCGCCTGCGCGGGAATGACGACTTGGGGATCCTCACGAATGACGACTCAAAAGCCACCTACACAAAGACGTCCGGCGGCAAGGCCAGCAACTGCCGCAGGCTGGCAGGCACGCGCTTGCCGGGGTGGCGCACCACCCATAGCTGGCGTCGCAACGGTGGCAACGGCGTGGCCAGTACCTGCAACTTGCCGAGGGCGACAAGGTCGGCCACCGCATGCCGCGACAGACAGGCCAGCCCCAGCCCGGCCACCGCGCCCTGCTTGATCGCCTCGGTGCCACCCAGTTGCAGCACCTCGGCAAAGCCGTGCAGGTGCGGCAGCAGCGCCTGCTCGGCAGCCTCGCGGGTGCCGGAACCGGGTTCGCGCAGCAGCCAGCGCGCCTGCCGCAGTTGCGCCATGCCGACCCCTGCACGCAGTTCGACCGCACGCCGGTGGCCTTCGCCGAACACAATCAGGAGTTCGTCCTGCTGCCACGCCTCGACCTCCAGCCCCGGTGCGTGGCACGGCCCTTCGATCAGGCCGATGTCCACTTCCAGCCGCTGCACCGCAGCCACCACCTCGCGGGTATTGCCGATCACCAGGTCGATGCGGGCTTGCGCGTTGTGCTGTTGCAGGCCGGCGATGCGCGCCGGCAGCAGGTAATTGCCGATGGTGGTACTGGCCCCCACCCGCCAATGCACCGGCGCATGCATTTCATCGGCGGTGCGGAAACGGCGCTCGATGTCGGCCATGCCGGCCAGCAGCGTGCGTGCCTCCGGCAGCAGCGCCTGGCCGTGGCCGTTGAGCACCAGCCGGCGGCCGATGCGGTCGAACAGCGGCAGGCCCAGCAGGTTTTCCAGCTCGCTCAAGGCCGCGCTTACCGCCGATTGCGACAAGCCGATGGCTTCGCCGGCCGCGGTGGTGGTTCCGGCTTCGGCAATGGCCGAAAAAATCTGCAACTGGCGCAGCGACAAGTGCATTTCCTACCCATCAATTAGGTTGAATGCAGAAATTTTATCCGTTTTACCGATAGCTTTCCGGGGGCCAGCATGGGCCACCTTCTGATAATCCCTCGTCATGAGCGCTGCCACACAAGAGCTGGACCGCCCCGTTTCACCCCGCCTGCCGGGCCTGTTGCTGGCCGCCGCCATTGCCGCGCTGTCGGCCTGGCTGGGTACCCTGCCGCAATTGCAATCACGCGGCATCGGCACCTTGACCCTGGCAATCGCGCTCGGCATCGCCGTCGGCAACACCTTCCACGGCACGCTGGCAGCCCGCACCCGCGCTGGCGTGGACATCGCCAAGGGCAGCCTGCTGCGCGCTGGCATCGTCTTCTACGGCCTGCGCCTGACCTTGCAGGACATCGGCCAGGTCGGCACCCGCGGCGTGTTGATCGACGCACTGGTGCTGTGCTCGACCTTCGCCTTGGCGTGGTGGCTGGGCTGCCGGGTGTTGAGGCTGGAGCGCAATACCGCCCTGCTGATCGGTGCCGGCAGTTCCATCTGCGGGGCCGCCGCGGTGATGGCGACCGGGCCGGTGGTCAAGGGCCGGAGCGAGCAGATGGCCGTCGCCGTGGCCACCGTGGTGGTGTTCGGCACGCTGGCGATGTTTGCCTACCCGCTGCTGTACCGCTGGGGCATGGCCGCCGGCTGGATGCCGCTGGATGACACCGGTTTCGGCGTGTTCACCGGCGCCACCGTGCATGAAGTGGCGCAAGTGGCGGCTGCCGGCCGCGCAATCAGCGTGCAGGCCGCCGACGCTGCGGTAATCGCCAAGATGATGCGGGTGATGATGCTGGCGCCTTTCCTGCTCGGCCTGTCGCTGCTGCTGGCGCGTAGCCGCAACGCCAACGGCGGCCAGCGCATGGTAATCACCATCCCGTGGTTTGCGCTCGGCTTCATCGGCATGGTCGCGTTCAACTCGCTGCAATGGCTGCCGGCCCCGCTGGTCGAGGCGCTGGTCGGGTTGGATACCGCGCTGCTGGCAATGGCGATGGCCGCGCTGGGCCTGACCACGCACGCCTCGGCCCTGCGCCGCGCTGGCCCCCGGCCGATGTTGCTGGCGGCGCTGCTGTTCGCCTGGCTGCTGGGCGGCGGGATGCTGATCAATCTCGGCATCCGGGCCATTCCGTAGCAACCGCACGGGCATGGCGTCGCGCCATCTGCGAAAATGCCGCATGACCGACTTCTCCACCCTGCCGCTGTCGCCGGCCCTCGCCCCCGGCATCGACGCGCTGGGCTACACCACCATGACCCCGGTGCAGGCACTCAGCCTGCCGCCGATCCTGCAAGGCCGCGACGTGATCGCCCAGGCGCCCACCGGCAGCGGCAAGACCGCCGCCTTCGGCCTGGGCCTGCTCAACCGGCTCGATGCGGCCACGCTGCGCACTCAGGCGCTGGTGCTGTGCCCCACCCGCGAACTGGCCGACCAGGTCGGCAAGCAGTTGCGCAAGCTGGCCACCGGCATCCCAAACCTCAAGCTGCTGGTGCTCACCGGCGGCGTGCCGCTGGGGCCGCAGTTGGCCTCGCTGGAAGCGCACCACCCGCAGGTGGTGGTGGGCACCCCCGGCCGCGTGCAGGAGCTTGCCCGCAAGCGCGCGCTCAACCTCGGCCAGGTGCGTTGCTTCGTGCTCGACGAGGCCGACCGCATGCTCGACATGGGTTTCGAAGAACCCATCCGCGAGATCGCCGGCCGCACCCACGGCGAACGCCAGAGCCTGCTGTTTTCGGCCACCTTCCCTGATGAAATCCGCGAACTGGCGCGCGCACTGCTGAAAACGCCGGAAGAAGTGACCATCGACGGCCAGGCCGAGGCCCCGGCCATCCAGCACCTGTTTTTCGAAGCCGAACCGGCGCACCGGCAGAAAGCCCTGGCCGGGCTGCTGCTGAAGTACACGCCGGAATCGGCGGTGGTGTTCTGCAATACCCGCAAGGACGTGGACGAAGTGGCCAACTCGCTGCGCCAGTTCGGCTTCTCCGCGTTGGCGCTGCATGGCGACATGGAGCAGCGCGACCGCGATGAAGTGCTGCTGCAATTCTCCAACCGCAGTTGCAACGTGCTGGTCGCCAGCGACGTGGCCGCGCGCGGGCTGGACGTGGAAGACCTCGCCGCCGTGGTCAACTACGAGCTGCCCACCGATACGGACAGCTACCGCCACCGCGTCGGCCGCACCGCCCGCGCCGGCCGCAGCGGGCTGGCGCTGAGCCTGGTTGCCGGCCGCGAGCGCCAGCGTGCCGACGCGCTGGAAACCGAGCAGGGCAGCGCGCTGAACTGGCAGAAGACGCCACTGGCCACCGCGCGCCCGGCGCAATTGCCGGAAGCGACGATGACCACGCTGCGAATCGACGGCGGCAAGACCGACAAGCTGCGCGCCGGCGACATCCTCGGCGCGCTCACCGGCGACGCCGGGCTGTCGGGCAAGGCCATCGGCAAGATCGACATCTTCCCCACCCGCTCCTACGTCGCCATCGCCCGCGAACACGCCGGCAAGGCCGTGGCGCGGCTGGAAGCCGGCAAGATCAAGGGCAAGCGTTTCCGCGTGCGGAAGATGTAGGAAACACAAGCCCCTCTTCCTTCGGGAGAGGGGTTGGGATGAGGGGCGAACGGAACCCTGATGTTTGAACCATCGGGACTCCGTTCGCCCCTCATCCGCCCTTCGGACACCTTCTCCCGAGGGGAGAAGGAATACGCCGTGCCGGGCATGCTCCACACCTGCGAAAAGCCGCGCGCCATTGGCGCTTCATGAGCTGCACGACAGCATCGAGCATCCCGCCCGCTCGCGCGCCCATTCCGGTCGGCGTTGCGCGAAGGCCTCGCGCCCGGCCTGCTCGTCATATGGATGACGCAACACCTCCAGCAGCTCGTCGATGCCGGCCACGTCGCCCTGCTCGGTACGGTCGATGACCTGCTGCAGCAGCCAGTTGCGCGGCACGTACAACGGATTGGCCGCGTGCATGATGCGCCGCCTTTCCGCGCGCGGCAGATTGGCGGAGCGCACGCGGGCGGCATGGCGCTGCAGCCAGTCCAGCAACGCCGGCATCACCTGCGCGCGGCGTTCGGCGGAATAGAACGCGTCTTCCAGCACGGCAACATCCGGTTGCACTGGATCGACGTCGGCCAGCGCCCGGAAGGCAAGCGTCATGTCCATCTCGCCTTCGTGCAGCAGTTGCCGGAACTGCACCATCAGTGCCTCGTCACCCTCGTGGTAGTCGCCGAGGCCGAGCTTGGCAAGCAGGTGCCGGCGCTCTTCGGCGGCAAACTGCGCCTGGAACGCATCCAGCCCCACCTGCAACGGCGCAGCCTCGTCGAACAGCGGCGACAGCGCCTGCGCCAGCCGCACCAGGTTCCAGTACGCCACCTGCATCTGCGTGCCGAAGCGGTAGCGCCGGCCCTGCACGTCGGTGGTGTTGGGCGTCCAGTCCGGGTCGTAGTCCTCCACCCAGCCATAGGGGCCGTAATCCAGCGTCAGCCCGAGGATGGACATGTTGTCGGTGTTCATCACCCCGTGCACGAAGCCCACCCGCATCCACTGCGCGACCGTCGCCGCGGTGCGCGTGCAGACCTCGGCGAACCAGTCACCATCGCGCGACGGGCCGGGAGGCAACTGCGGGAAATCGCGATCGATGCAGAAATCCACCAGTTGCCGCAGCAATGCCAGCTCGCCGCGCGCGGCCGGCAGCTCGAAACTGCCGAAGCGGATGAACGAAGGCGCTACCCGGCACACCACCGCACCCGGCTCGGCACGCGGGTGGCCGTCGTAGAACATGTCGCGCACTACCGCCTCGCCGGTGGCGACCAGGCTCAACGCGCGCGTGGTCGGCACGCCGAGGTGGTGCATGGCTTCCGAACACACGAATTCGCGGATCGACGAACGCAGCACCGCGCGGCCATCGGCACCGCGCGAATACGGCGTCAGCCCCGCGCCCTTGAGTTGCAGTTCCCAGCGGCGCCCATCGGCCAGCAGTTCGCCCAGCGAAATGGCGCGGCCATCGCCCAGTTGCCCGGCCCAGTGCCCGAACTGGTGGCCGCCATAATTGGCTGCCCACGGTTGCATGCCCGGATACAGCGCATTGCCGCCGAACACCTCGGCAAAACCCGGCTCCTGCACGCTTGCCGCATCGAAGCCCAGCAGCGCCGCCACTTCCGGCGAGTGCACCAGCAAACGCGGCGCGGCCACCGGCGTGGGCGATACCGGCGACCACAGCGCCCCACTCACCTCGCGGCGGCGCGGGCCGGCCTCGGCATCGCCGGGCAGTTCGCGGATGAAGCGGTTGTCGAATACGGGAAGCATCATCGATACGCGGGAAATGAAAAACGCCGGAAGCTTGCGCTTCCGGCGTTCTGGCTACCTTGCGGTTGCTGGGGCTGGATTACAGCGCCTGCACCTGGTCAGCCTGCATGCCCTTCTGGCCCTGCACGGCGACGAAGGTCACCTTCTGGCCTTCCTGCAGCGACTTGAAGCCGTTGCCCTGGATGGCACGGAAGTGCACGAACAGGTCGGGGCCGCTTTCCGGGGTGATGAAACCGAAACCCTTGGCATCGTTGAACCACTTCACCGTGCCGGTCTGACGCTCAGACATTACTAACTCCTGGAACTATTGATTGAAAAAATCGCGGCCGCCGGGATCGGGACCGAGACTGAGTTGCAGGCATTGGTAAAACGGAACGATGAGCGGATCGGTGAGATCAGCTGCATCAGGCCACGATTCACGGTGACCCTTGCAAGCACAGTGGGGCGAAAGATACGCGGCTTTCCGGCAAAAAGCGACAAATACCGCATTCATTCATCGCCACTCACCCTGAAAATCAAACAAGTCATTGAAATTCAACAACTTGCAATCAGGCAAAGATGCTGCACACGCAAAATTCACGGTGGCCGCCACCAACGCCGTGCGCCATGACGCTCCTCCCCGCGCATCAGCGCCCCCGACACGGGTTGATACCTGCACCTTCCGCAGCATCCCGCACCGCGCGGCCAACGACCGAATACACCCTGCGGTGCGCATCCCGGCAAGGCTTATCATGGGCGGTCTTTTGCCCCGGTAACTTCATGGCCCTCACCGCCACCATCCGCAAGGCCGAGCTGCAGATCAGCGACATGGATCGCGGCTACTACGCCAACCATCACCTGACCCTTGCCCAGCACCCGTCCGAAACCGACGAGCGGCTGATGGTGCGGCTGCTGGCATTCGCATTGAATGCCGACGAGCGGCTGGAATTCGGCCGTGGCCTGAGCACCGACGACGAGCCGGACCTGTGGCAGCACGACTACACCGGCGACATCCTGCGCTGGATCGACCTGGGCCACCCGGACGAATCGCACATCCGCAAGGCCTGCAACCGCAGCGCCCGCGTGCAGGTGGTCAACTACGGCGGCAATGCCTCCGACATCTGGTGGCAGAAGCAGGGCCGGCACCTTGAACGTTTCGGCAACCTGTCGGTGGTGGACCTGGACGCCGGCTTCGTCGAGCTGTGGGGCGCGCAGATCCAACGGGCGATGCGCTGGAGCGTATTGATCCAGGACGGCGAGGTGCAGTTGATTGCCGACCAGATGCAACTGGACGTGATCCCGGCCTGGCGCAAGCGCGCGGCGGAGTAAACCGCGGTGGCAATCGACCCGATCCGCTGCGACGTGCTGGTCATCGGCGCCGGTGCCGCCGGGCTGATGTGTGCGCTCACCGCCGGCCAGCGCGGGCGCATCGTGCAGGTGATCGACCACGCCAACAAGCCCGGCAAGAAGATCCTGATGTCCGGCGGCGGTCGTTGCAATTTCACCAACACCGGCACCAGCGCGGCCAACTTCCTTTCCGCCAACCCGCACTTCTGCAAGTCGGCGCTGGCCCGCTACAGCCCGGCCGATTTCATCGACATGGTCGAGCGGCACCGCATCGCGTACCACGAGAAGGAACTGGGCCAGTTGTTCTGCGACGTCTCGTCCAGGCAGATCGTCAGGATGCTGCTGGACGAATGCGCCGCCACCGGCGCGCAGGTCCGCACCGATTGCGCGGTGGAAGGCATCGAGCGCGGTGCCGACGGTTTCCGCGTGCGTACCGGGCAGGGCCGGTTCCATTGCGCCTCGCTGGTCATCGCCAGCGGCGGCCTGTCCATTCCCAGCATGGGCGCCAGCAGTTTCGGCTACGAGGTCGCGCACCAGTTCGGCCACCAGGTGCTGCCGACCCGCGCCGGGCTGGTGCCGCTCACCCTCAGCGGCAAACACCAGGAGCGCTTCGCCGAACTCAGTGGCGTGGCGCTGCCGGTGGAGGCGCATTGCAACGGCCAGAGCTTCCGCAATTTCATGTTGCTGACCCATCGCGGCATCAGCGGCCCGGCGATCCTGCAGATTTCCTCGTATTGGCAACCCGGTGACGACCTGCGGCTGGACCTGCTGCCCGGCCGCGACGCCGATGAGTGGCTGCGCACGATGAAGCACGAGCGCGGCGCTTCGGAACTGCGCACGCTGCTGGCCGAGGTGATGCCCAAGCGCATGGCGCAGCGCCTGTGCGAACACTGGCTGCCGGACCGGCCGCTGCGCCAGTTCGACGAACGCCACCTGCGCGACGCTGCGGCGCTGCTCGGCAGCTTCCCGCTGGTGGCCAGCGGCACCGAGGGTTACCGCACCGCCGAAGTGACCCTGGGCGGCGTCGACACGGCCGGGATTTCCTCGGCGACGATGGAGTCGCGGCTGACGCCGGGGCTGCATTTCATCGGCGAGGTATTGGACGTGACTGGCTGGCTGGGCGGCTACAACTTCCAGTGGGCCTGGGCCAGCGGCCACGCCGCCGGGCAAGTGGTTTGAAGACGATGACCGGTGCAATGACCGGCATCGCGCTCGCTACGTCGCCTGCCCCGCACAGGACCGCGGTCACAAGCGGATGGTCCACACATGGACGGCCACCGCGCCGTGTTGTATTAAACCCGGTCAAAGGGAGAGTCCCGAATGCAGAACGGCAAAGAAATCACCTTGCGCCTGCTGATCATCGATGACAGCGCCGAAAGCGCCGAAGCCATCGCCAGCGCCTTGCGCAACAGCGGCATCGCCATTCGCCCGTTTCGCCCGCAAACGCCGGCGGAACTGGTTCAGGTGCTGGCCAGCCAGGCCATCGACCTGGTGCTGTCGGCGCCGTCGCAGGTGATTCCGCAGGCGCTGCTGAGCCAGCAGATCGCCGCCAGCGGCAAGGACATCCCGGTGATCCTGCTGGCCGAGCACATCGACGAGCAGATGCTGGTCGAATCCAGCGCCAACGGCATCCGCGCCATTGCTCTGCGCCAGCGCCCGGAGCACCTGCTGGCGGTGGTGCGCAACGAGTGGACCGACTTGCAGGCGCGCCGTGGCCTGCGCCGGATCGAAGCGCAGATGCGCGAAACCGAGCGCCGCTGCGACGCGCTGATCGCCTCCTCGCGCGCACCCATCGCCTACATCCACGAAGGCATGCACATCCGTGCCAACGATGCCTATCTGGAGATGTTCGGCTACGAGTCGTTCGAGGACGTGGAAGGCATCTCGCTGCTGGACATGGTCGCGCCGCAGCACGTGGAGGGCTTCAAGCAATTGCTCAAGTCACTGAGCAAGGGTGAGGCACCACCGCCGCAGTACGAGCTGCACGCCCGCAACCAGGAAGGCGACACCTTCCCGGCGACGATGGAGTTCACCGCCGCCACCTACGAGGGCGAAGCCTGCATCCAGGTGGTGTTCCGGCGCCGCGAGGAGTTCGACCCGGAGCTGGCGCGCGAGGTCGAGGAACTGCGCCAGCGCGACCAGGTCACCGGGCTGCTCAACCGCCCCACGTTCATGGTGCACCTGGAAAACGCCGTCGCCCAGGTCAGCCGCAGCGAAGGCCAGTACGGCTTCCTGCTGGTCGAGCCGGACCACTACGCGCGGCTGTTGCCCACCATCGGCCTGGATTCGGCCGACGCCATGATCGCCGCACTGGGCCAGCACCTGGCTGCCAGCCTCGACCAGAGGGCTTCGATTGCGCGTGTCGGCGAACACAGTTTTGCGCTGCTGGTGCAGGGCGATTACCTGCATACGATGGGTGTGGCCGAAATGGTGCGCGAAGCTTTTGCCTCGCACGTGTTCACCGTTGGCGAGCATTCGGCCACCGTCACCGTCAGCATCGGCGGCGTGCAGGTCGGCGAAAAAATCGCCAGTGTCGGCCAGGTGTTGTCGCGTGCCAGCGACTGCATGCGTACCGCCATCGAACTGGGTGGCAACACCGTCAAGGTGTTCGACCCCGGCGCCACCGACCGCCTGGAAGAAGAGCGCGTGCAGCGCTGGGTCAGCTTGATTCGTGAAGCAGTGGATGGCGAAGGCTTCCAGCTCGGCTTCCGCCCGGTCATCAACCTGATGGGCGAGCCGCTGCAGTTGTACGACACCACGTTGCAGTTGCTCAGCAATGACGAATGGGTCAGCCCCGGCACCTTCCTGCCGATTGCCGAGGACCACGCCCTGCTGGCGCCGATCAACCGCTGGATGGTTGGCCATGCAATCAAGGCGCTCGGCGAGCGCCAGCGTGCTGGCCACCGCACCCACCTGATGGTGCGCATCACCCCGGAATCATTCTCCGACCCGCTGCTGTTGCAGGTGATCGGCGACGGCCTGCAAGCCGAGGGCGTGGAGGGTGAACAGTTGTGGCTGCAGGTGTCCGAGGCACGGGTATTCACCCAACTGCGCAACGCCCAGCAGTTCCTCGACGACGTTGCCGCGCTGGGTTGCAAGGTCGGGCTGGAGCAGTTCGGCTCGGGGCTGGATTCGTTCCAGTTGCTGAGCCATTTCAAACCCGCCTTCCTCAAACTGGACAGCAGCTTCACCGCCGACCCGGCGCAAGCGCGCGAGCAGTTGCCCAAGACCCAGGAAATCACCGCACGGGCGCAGGCGGAAAACATCCGCACCATCGCCGAGCATGTCTCCGATGCGGCGACGATGAGCCTGCTGTTCAACGCCGGCTTTGATTACGTGCAGGGCGACTTCGTCGGCCCCACCGGCCCGCGGATGGATTTCGAGTTCAACGCATGAGGTAGCGCCGGCTGCTGTGCGGCACCAACAGATGCGGAAAGGCCGGCTTGCGCCGGCCTTTCATGCTTCAGGTCAGATCGACCAGGTTGTCGATCTTCACGTCCGGGTCGACGTCGGCGTCGTAGTCCACACCGTCCACGCCGAAACCGAACAGGCGCAGGAAATCGGCCTTGTAGCCGGCCAGGTCGCTGATCTGGTACAGGTTTTCGTTGGTCACCTGCGGCCACAGTTCGACCACTCTGCCCTGCACTTCCGGCGTCATTTCCTTGTAGTCGGCGCGCAGGCGACCGGCGTCATCCACCAACGCAACGTTGCGGCCCTTGCCGTCCATCCGTTCGCGGCGGATGTGGTCGGCGGCATTGGTGCCGCCCTGCGGGCCGTTGTAGAGGATGTCGTACAGGGTATCGAGCTGCTCGATGCAGCCCTCATGCGTGCCTTCTTCCTTCATCACCTTGAACAACAGCGACAGGTATAGCGGCATGGTCGGGATCGCCGAGCTGGCCTGGGTCACCACCGCTTTGAGCACCGACACGCGGGCGTCGCCGCCGATGCCCTGCAGCGTGTCGCGAATGGCGATGACCTTGTCGTCCAGATCCTTCTTGGCCGCGCCGATCGAGCCGTTCCAGTAGATCGCCTGGGTGATTTCCTCGCCGACGTAGGTGAAAGCGGTGGTGGTCGCGCCCGGTGCCAGCACGCCGGCTTCCAGCAGCGCGTCGATCCACATCTGCCAATCCTCGCCACCCATCACCTGCACGGTGCCGGCGATTTCCTCGGCGCTGGCCGGCTGCAGCGTGGTTTCGGTCAGCACTTCCTTGTCGGTGTCCAACCCACGCAGGGTGATCGGCGTGCCGATCGGCTTGAGCGTGGAAGTGATGATTTCACCGGTCCTGGGGTGCTTGCGGCGCGGCGCAGCCAGGCTGTAGACCACCTGGTCCACCTGGCCGAGGTCGGCCTTGATGAGCTCGATGACCTTGGCCTTCACCTCGTCGGAGAACGCATCGCCATTGACGCTGCGGGCGTACAGGCCGGCCGCGTGCGCATGCTTCTCGAACGCGGCCGAGTTGTACCAGCCTGCGGTGCCGGGCTTGCTTTCGGTGCCCGGACGCTCGAAGAACACGCCCAGCGTGGCGGCGTCGCTGCCGAACGCCGCCTTGATGCGCGCGGCAAGGCCGTAGCCGGTGGATGCGCCGACCACCAGCACCTTCTTCGGCCCATGCGCGAGCTTGGGTTGGGCCTTGATGTAGTCGATCTGTTCCTTGACCGCCGCCTCGCAGCCGGTCGGGTGGGTGGTGACGCAGATGAAGCCGCGCACACGCGGTTTGATGACCATGAAAACCTCGAATGGGTGCGAAAAACCGGCGGCGCGATGCATTTCCCGGCGCCGAACCGGAAGGATCGTAGTGTGCGCCCGCAGTGAACACAACCGACGCCAGCGCATGGATTGGCGGGGCTTGCGGCCGGAACTTGCGGTGGCCACCAGCCGTTGCCCGGCAGCAAAGAAAGAGCCGCGCAGTGCGCGGCTCTTTCAAGTTCGAGCAAGAAGCATGCGCCGTTACGGGCGGCGCGCCAGCTCCTCGACATCCTTGGCCTTGGGCAGAAGGTCCTGCTTGCTGACCTTGAACGGGCCGATGCTCAGCAGCGGCACGGCGACGATGACCGAGGACACCACCACGATGATGGCGCCGACCATGTGGGTTTCGGCCAGGCCTTCCATTGATTCACCGCCATACAGGTACAGCGCCAGTGCCGACAGGAAGAACATCACCGCGGTGATGATGGTGCGCGACAGGGTCTGGTTGATCGAGCGGTTGAGCACTTCCAGCGGCTCCACGCGCAGGCTGCGGAAGTTTTCGCGCACGCGGTCGAACACCACAATGATGTCGTTGATCGCAAAGCCCATCACCGACAGCATGCCGGCCAGCATGGTCAGGTCGAACTCGCGGCCGAGCAGCGACATGTAGGCCACGGTCAGGACCAGGTCGAAGAACGCGGTGAGGCTGGCCACCACCGCGAATTTCCATTCGAAGCGCGCGGCAATGTAGATCAAAAAGCCGATCACCATGAACAGCGTGGCATAGACGCCGTTCATCGCCAGGTCCTTGCCGACCTGCGGGCCGACGAACTCGCCCGGCTGCACGCTGGCCGGGTTGGCGTCGCTGGTCACTGCGGCGCGTACCCTCTCGGCCACCTTCTGCGCGGCGTCGGCGGCGTTGTTGTGCTGACCATCAGGCGGCAGGCGCACCATCATGTCGTTGCCGCCGCCCACGCTCTGCACCTGGACGTTCTCGAAGCCGGCCGCGGCCAGGCGTTCACGCACGCTGTCGGCGTCGATACTGTTCTGGAAGTGGGTACGCACCACGGTACCGCCGGTGAATTCCAGCGCGTAGTTGAAGCCCTTGAAGCCGATGATGCCGATGGACAGCACCAGCAATACCACCATCAACACCATCACCGGCTTGCGGTGGCGCATGAAGTCGATGGTGGTGTCGTTCGGGATGAGATGAAGCGGGAACAGTTTCATGCAAGGGTTTTCCCTGGAAAACCCGCACACCCAGGTGCGGGCTTTTGCAAAAGGATTCGTGTAAGGCTCAGATCGCCACGGAGGTCAGCTTCTTGCGACGGCCGTAGATCAGCACCGCCAGCGCGCGCGACACGGTGATCGCGGTGAACATCGAGGCGAAGATGCCGATGATCATGGTCAGCGCGAAACCCTTCAGCGGGCCGGTACCGAACGCATACAGCGCCACGCCGACGATCAGGCCGGTGAGGTTGGCATCAAGGATGGTGCCCGAAGCCTTCTCGTAACCGGCGGCGATGGCCGCCTTGGCCGGCATGCCGGCGCGCAGCTCCTCGCGGATGCGCTCGTTGATCAGCACGTTGGCGTCCACCGACAGGCCCACCGACAACGCCAGGCCGGCGAAGCCAGGCAGGGTCATGGTCGCGCCGAACAGCGACATCACCGACACCACGATCAGCAGGTTGAACAGCAGCGCTGCCGAAGTGATCGCGCCGAACACGCGGTAGTAGACGGTGAAGAACAGCAGCGTGAACACGAACGAGAACACCACCGCCTTGACGCCGCTGGCCACGTTCTCCGCGCCCAGGCTGGGGCCGATCACGTATTCCTCGACGAAGTCCATCGGCGCGGCCAGCGAACCGGCACGCAGCAGCTTGGCCAGGCTTTCGGCCTCGGTCTTCTCCAGGCCGGTGGTCTGGAAGCTCTTGCCGAACACGCCGTTGATGTTGGCCACGGAAATGACTTCTTCCTTGATCCGGAAGCTGCGCACTTCCTCGCCGTTGACCATCGTCACCTGCGGGATGCGCTCGGTGTAGACCACCGCCATCGGCTTGTTCACGTTGGCGCTGGTGAAGTCGAACATGCGCTGGCCGCCAACGCTGTTGAGGGTGACGCTCACCGCCGGCATGCCGTTCTGGTCGGTGGACGCATCGGCCTTGACCATTTGGTCGCCGGTGACGATGGTGCGCTTGTTCAGCAGCACCGGCTGGCCGTTGCGGTTGCGGTAGAGCTTGGCTTCCGGCGGAATGCGGCCGGAGGTCAGCGCATCCTGCGCGTTGCCATCGACCACGGCGCGGTATTCCAGCGTGGCGGTGGCGCCGATCATGCGCTTGGCTTCGGCGGTGTCCTGCACGCCCGGCAGCTCGACCACGATGCGGTCTTCGCCCTGGCGCTGGATGATCGGCTCGGCCACGCCCAGCTCGTTGACGCGGTTGCGCAGCGTGCTCAGGTTCTGCTCGATGGCGCCGGAAGCAATCTGCATCATTTCGGTCTGCGGCACGCTGACCGTGAGCCGTTCGCCGCTGCCCGAATAGATCAGGGTCGGCTGCGCCTTGGCCAGCGCCACGCGCGCCTTGTCGGCATCGGCGGCGTTGGACAGCACCACCTGGATGTCACTCTCGCCGCGACGCTCGACCGAGCGATAGCCGATGCGACTGTCACGCAGCGTGGTGCGGATGTCCTCGGCAAAGGCGTCGAAACGCTTGTCCACTGCGGCCTGCTTGTCCACCTGCAGGGCGAAATGCACGCCACCGACCAGGTCCAGGCCCAGCACCATCGGCTTGCCGCCCAGGCCCGCCAGCCAATCCGGCACGGTGGAGGCCAGGTTCAGCGCCACGGTGTAGTTCTCGCCGGCCGTTTCGCGCAGCACGTCGTTGGCGCGGGTCTGGGCATCGAGCGAGGTGAGGCGGACGATCATGCTGTCGCCTTCCTTCTCCGCGGACTTGTACACGACCCCGGCTTCATCCAGCGCCGAGGTGACGCGCTGCTTGAACGCATCGTCGAGCTGGCCGCCGCGATTGGCGGTGATCTGCACGGAGGGATCTTTCTGGTAGACGTTGGGCAGCGCGTACAGCGTGCTGACCGCCAGAATGATCAGAATCAGGAAGTACTTCCAGCGTGGGAATTCGAGCATTGCAGGATCCTGCGTGACGCCGCGGCGGCGTCACGTGGTGGCGAACGGGAGATACGGGCTCAGGCAGCGGATTTCAGCGTGCCCTTGGGCAACACGTTGCCGATGGCAGCCTTCTGCACGCGGATGTTGACGTTGTCGGCCACCTCGAGGGTGACGAAGTTGTCGCCGATGTGGATGACCACGCCGGCGATGCCGCCATTGGTCAGCACTTCGTCGCCCTTGGCGATCTTTTCCAGCATGGCCTTGTGTTCCTTCTGCCGCTTCATCTGCGGGCGGATCATCAGGAAGTACATGACCGCGATCAGGGCGATCGGCAGCAGGAAGGTGCCCATGCCCGGGGCAGCCGGAGCGGCCTGGGCGACGGGGAGCAGGATTGCCATCGGGTTCATCATGTGTCCTCGGGTGTTGGGCGGTGCCTGCCGGGGGCGGACGCCGCGAAACGGATTCAAGCGGGGAAGTATGCCATAGGGGCGGGGTTGGCCGATTGCAAGGCTTTGCCCCGGGTGCCCCTCTCCCCTCGGGGTTCGGGGAGCCGCTTGCGAACCACTGGTTCGCGGCTCCCCGAGCGCCCTTGCGCTGGCGCTGGCGCTGGCGCAGGGGCCGGGGCGGGGAGCGGGGGTGGGGGGTTGGGGTGAGGGTACGGGCGAAGCCTCGTACAGCCTGATACCACTAGGCTTCGCCCGTACCCTCATCCGGCGCTTCGCGCCACCTTCTCCCGAAGGGAGAAGGGAAAAAGCACTACAGCACCGGCGCAATTGCCCCGCGCGCCGCGTAGAAGGACTCGCGGAAGGCCACGAAGGTTCCCGCCTCGATTGCCGCGCGCATGTCGGCCATCAATTTTTCGTAATAGAACAGGTTGTGCAGGGTACCCAGCATCGGTGCCAGCATCTCGTTGCAGCGGTCCAGGTGGCGCAGGTAGGAGCGGGTGTAGCCGCTGCTGCAGGCGTGGCAGCCACAGCCCGGCTCGATCGTGTCCATGTCGCGCTCGTAGCGGGCGTTGCGGATGCGCACGGTGCCGAAGGAGGTGAAGTAATGGCCATTGCGCGCGTTGCGGGTGGGCATCACGCAGTCGAACATGTCCACCCCGCGCGCCACACCCTCGACCAGGTCTTCCGGGCGGCCGACGCCCATCAAGTAGCGCGGGCGGTCGGCCGGCAGGATCGGGTGCATGTGTTCGAGCATGGCGTTGCGCTCGTGTTCCGGCTCGCCCACCGCCAACCCGCCGATGGCGTAGCCGTCGAAGCCGATTTGCTGCAAGCCTTCGGCCGAGCGGCTGCGCAGCTCGTGATGCACCCCGCCCTGGACGATGCCGAACAGCGCCGCGTCGTTGCCCAGCGCGTCGTGCGCATCGCGCGAACGCTGCGCCCAGCGCAGGCTCAGCTCCATCGAGGTGCGCGCGACCTGCTCGGTCGCCGGGTATGGCGTGCATTCGTCGAAGATCATCACGATGTCCGAATCGAGCACCTTCTGGATCTTCATGCTCTCCTCCGGGCCGAGGAACACCCGCGCGCCGTCGGTCGGCGAGGCGAAGGTGACGCCCTGCTCGGTGATCTTGCGGCGGTGCGCCAGCGAGAACACCTGGAAGCCGCCGGAGTCGGTCAGGATCGGCCCGTTCCAGCGGCAGAAACCGTGCAGGCCGCCGTGGTCGGCAATCACGTCCAGACCGGGGCGCAGGTACAGGTGGAAAGTGTTGCCGAGGATGATTTCGGCACCGAGCGCACGCACCTGCTCGGGCAGCACGCCCTTGACCGAACCATAGGTGCCCACCGGCATGAACGCCGGCGTCTGCACCGTGCCACGCGGGAAGGACAACTGGCCGCGGCGGGCGTTGCCGTCGGTGTTCTGGAGGGTGAACTGCAATCGGGACATTGGAAAACCGGGAATGGAAAATAGGGAAACGAGAATGGTCAAGCGGAAAGCGGTTATCTGCGGACTTCTACCATTCCTGTTTCTCCATTCCCGATTCCCCGCTTTCCAGCAGCATCGCGTCACCGTAGCTGAAGAAGCGGTAACGCTCGGCGATGGCGTGCGCATAGGCCTCGAACACCCGCTCCTTGCCGGCGAAGGCGGAGATCATCATCAGCAGGGTGCTTTCCGGCAGATGGAAATTGGTGACCATCGCATCGACGCTGCGGATGCGGTAGCCGGGAGTGATGAAGATTTGTGTCTCGCCCGCGAACGGGTGCAGCTCGCCTTCGCGCATGGCGCTCTCCAGCGCCCGCACCACCGTGGTACCGACACCGATCACGCGGCCGCCGGCGGCGCGGGTGCGGCGCACCTGCTGCACCAGCTCGGCGCCGACGTTGAGCCATTCGCGATGCATCACGTGCTGCGAGAGATCGTCCACCCGCACCGGCTGGAAGGTGCCGGCGCCCACGTGCAGGGTGATGTGGCCGAACTGCACGCCACGCCCGCGCAACCGCTCCAGCAGCGGCTCGTCGAAGTGCAGCCCCGCGGTGGGAGCTGCCACCGCGCCCACCTGCCGCGCGAACACTGTCTGGTAGCGCTCGCTATCGTCGGCACCGGGCTCGCGCTGGATGTAGGGCGGCAGCGGCAGCCGGCCGGCGTGGACCAGCCACGATTCCAGTGGTTCGGGGATATCGAAGCGCAGCAGGTAGAACTCGCCGTCGCGGCCCAGCACCTCGGCCTCACCACCGGTATCCAGGGCGATGCGGCTGCCCGGCCTGGGCGATTTGCTGGCGCCCACTTGAGCACGCGCCTGTTGGCCGCCAAGCAGGCGTTCAATCAGGATTTCGACCCGGCCACCGCTGGCCTTCTGCCCGAACAGCCGTGCCGGGATCACCCGGGTGTCGTTGAACACCAGCAGGTCACCGGGTTGCAGCAGGTCCGGCAGGTCGCGCACGTGGCGGTCGGCGAACGCGGCAGGCGCCGGCGGCACCAGCAGCAAGCGGCTGGCAGAGCGTTCGGGCAACGGCGCCTGCGCGATCAGCTCGGCCGGCAGGTCGTAGTGGAAATCGGACTTCTTCAAGGCCGGGGCATCGTGCGGGGAGCTGGATATTGTACCGGCAGCCTGCGGGACACCCGTAGGTGCGGGGCTTGCCCCGCATCCACGTCAACGCTCGAATTTCGTCGAAAGGATGATCGCGCTGGTGGTGCGCTCCACCCCGTCGATGGCGCCGATGGCGTCGGTGGCCACGTCCATCTCTCCCACCCCGCCGACCACGACCATCGCGATCAGGTCATGGTTGCCGCTGACCGAGTGCAGCGAGCGCACCTCCGGGATCTCGCGCAGCGCCTTGACCACCGCCGGCATCTTCTTCGGCAGCACGGTGATCAGCACGTGCGCGCGCACCTGCCCCTGTTCGTAATCGGCGTGGGTGCGCACGGTGTAGCCGGCGATCACGCCCTGCTGCTCCAGCCGGTCGATGCGGCTCTGCACCGTGGTGCGCGACAGCCCCAGCCGCCGCGCGATCTGTGCGGTGGAGGCGCGGGCGTCCTCGCGCAGCACGGAGAGCAGGCGTTCGTCGGCGGGGGAAATCTTCATATCGCGGAGCAAATTCGTCGTTTCGACGAAATTACCCGGATTTTCGACCAAATGATAGCTGCCATGTGACCAGAATCTCCAGATAATGACCATACGCAAACATTCTGGAGATGAGCATGACCGTACTCGGCCCCCTCGCCCCGCTTCGCGCACATGCCGGCGCCCGCCTGACCGCTGGTCTGGATGATGCCGCCATCGAGCGCCTGGCCATTGCCCATCCCGACCTGCCGCGCGCCATCGCGGCCGCCGCCGCCGAATACGCCCGCATCCGGCATGAAGCGGCCGATCTGCTCGACCTCGACGAAAAGGACCAGATCGCGGCGATGCAGTCCGGCTTCGTCAACTTCTACGCCGACGACGCGGTGGTGCCCTATGTCGCCCTGGCCGCCCGCGGCCCGTGGGTGATCTCGCTCAAGGGCGCGGTGCTGTACGACGCCGGCGGCTATGGCATGCTCGGCTTCGGCCATACCCCGGCCGAGGTGCTGGACGCGGCCGGCAAGCCGCAGGTGATGGCCAACATCATGACCCCGAGCCTGTCGCAGCACCGCTTCGTGCAGGCCCTGCGCAAGGAGATCGGCCACAGCCGCGGCGGCTGCCCGTTCTCGCACTTCATGTGCCTGAACTCCGGCTCCGAGGCCGTGGGCCTGGCCGCGCGCATCGCCGACATCAACGCCAAGTCCCAGACCGAACCGGGCGCGACGCATGCCGGCGCGACGATCAAGCGTGTGGTCATCAAGGGCAGCTTCCACGGCCGCACCGACCGCCCGGCGCTGTATTCGGATTCGACCCGCAAGACCTACGACCGCTACCTGGCCAGCTACCGCGGCGAGGACAGCGTCATCGCCCTTGCGCCCTACGATGAGGCGGCACTGCGCAAGGTGTTCGAAGACGCCAGGACCAACCACTGGTTCATCGAGGCGGTATTCCTGGAGCCGGTGATGGGCGAAGGCGACCCCGGCCGCGCGGTGCCGGCCAGCTTCTACAGGCTGGCGCGTGAGCTGACCCGCGCCCACGGCAGCCTGCTGCTGATCGACTCCATCCAGGCCGCGCTGCGCGCGCACGGCAGCCTGTCGTTCGTGGACTACCCCGGCTGCGAGACACTGGACCCGCCGGACATGGAAACCTATTCCAAGGCACTGAACGGCGCGCAGTTCCCGCTGTCGGTGCTGGCTGTTACCGAACACGCCGCCAACCTGTACCGCAAGGGCGTGTACGGCAACACCATGACCAGCAACCCGCGCGCGCTGGACGTGGCCTGCGCCACCCTTGCACAACTGACGCCACGGGTGCGCGCCAACATTCGCCTGCGCGGCGAACAGGCGATACAGAAGCTGGAAGCGCTGAAGGCGAAACTCGGCGGACTGATCACGAGGGTGCAGGGCACCGGCCTGCTGTTCTCCTGCGAACTGGCGCCGCAGTTCAAGTGCTACGGTGCCAATTCCACCGAGGAATGGCTGCGCATGCAGGGCGTCAACGTGATCCACGGCGGCGAAAACTCGCTGCGCTTCACCCCGCACTTCGACATGGACGAAGAAGAACTGGATCTGCTGGTGGACATGGTCGGCCGCGCACTACTCGAAGGCCCGCGCCGCGAACAGGCCGACGCAGCCTGATCATCGCCGCAGGTGATGGAACGAAGAGGCGGCCAGTGGTCGCCTCTTTCGTCGAGGGCGTCAACGTGCGGCGACCGTCCCTTCCGGGCCGCGCTGGCCCCAGCCGCCAAGCGCCTTGTAGACCGCGACCACGCTGACGTTCACCGACGCCTCGGCCGCCGCCAGCGCATCGTCGGCGGCCAGTTGGCTGCGTTGTGCGTCCAGCAGCGCCAGGAAATCCTCCGAGCCTTCGCGGTAGCGCACCTGCGCCAGCGATTCGGCGCGGCGCGCGGCCTGCGCCTGCTCGGCGACGATGCCCAGCCGCGACTGCTCCCTGGCGCAGCGCGCCAGCGCGTTCTCGGTGTCTTCCAGCGCCAGCAGCACCGCCTTCTCGTATTCGGCGGCCGCGCCATCGGCCTGCGCCTTGCTGGCGCGCAGCCGCGCGCGCACGCTGCCGAAGTCGAACGCCGCCCAACTGATCGACGGCGTCAGCGACCACGCCTTGTTGGCGCCGTTGACCAGCCCGTCGGCATCGCCGCCGAGGAAACCGAGGAAACCGTCGAGGCGAATGCGCGGGAACAGGTCCGCAGTGGCGACGCCGACCCGGGCGGTGGCCGCGGCCAGCCGGCGCTCGGCGG
>JBASBF010000050.1:0-392757 GCA_049650985.1 Stenotrophomonas sp.
CGAAGTAGCGCAGAACATGGCGGAACGTGCTTTCTGCAATTCGTGAACGGCTGTAGTACCTATTTTTCACTTTCATTTCAGAAACTTAGACCACATCAAGAGTGGCTTAACTTCCTAAGACCCTTGCATATTTCAAAAGTGATGGCCAACTGCACCCTCACGGTTTTGTTTGGAACCACCATTGGCTTGAAGTAGACTCGCCAGCAGGCTCAGCACGGGCCGGCGACCGCAAGGGATCTCCCATGAAGAAAATTACCGTTGCCCAACCCGGTGTCGAAGGGGTAAGCGGGTGGCTGGAGAACGTGGTCGCGCCGGTGGCAGAGTTGGCCCAGAAGGGCGCAAGGCCACGCGTGAAGGCATCTGGCACCGACCCGCGAAGCCTTTTCCGCTCGGAGTTCAAGAAACAGCAGTGCGAAGCTCAGGTAATGCCACACGGTTCAAGCTACGACAAAGCCTGCTGAACGGGAACCACCAGCCAAGGACAGCTGATGTACGTTGTGGACTACGACCCGTTCTTTTTCGAGACCTTGGCGGGTGTTTTTGTTCAATATGGCTATGACGAAACCACGGCAGAGGATCGAGCCGATCTCGTGATGGCATATTGCGAAACGTATTCCGAGTTTCCTCACCGCATGCGCGGGTACGACCATATCCTGCCAGGCCTGAAATGCACTTGGTGTGAGCGGAATGGCCGCGTTCTTGTCTACTTGGCAGCCGTCGTGGACGATGCGGCAAAACTGGTTTTGTTCATCGCAGCAGGCGCAACCAGCCTTGGCCGCGATGAGCTTGTGGTGAAAGTTCGCTCGAACCGCTGATGCGCACGCCAGATAACCCAGCGGCCACGGCCGCTCCCACAGTGGCCCACGCCATTGCCAAGCAATGCACATGAATTTGTGCAGAAACAATCACATGACCACCAAATTTTAGCCGTGAGTGCTGAAACTTGCACACAAGCAAAGTGACCTGTAAAGTTCACATTTCTGCACTTATTGCGCAATTACGGGCCAAACGGGCAGAAAGGCTCACATGTGAACACCAATCCCATCAAAAGCCCGGCAGAACTGCTCGGGGAAATCGGCGAGAAGGTCAAACAGCGCCGGCTCCACGAAGGGCTGACGCAGGCCACCCTTGCCGACAAGGCCGGAGTGTCGCGTCGCTCCCTGATTGAACTGGAAGCCGGCCGAGGCTCCCAACTCGAAACGTTTGTCCGTGTCCTCAAGGCAATGGGCCTGGACGACAACCTTGCCGCGACCATCCCCGTGCCCCGCGTAAGCCCCATGTCCATGCTGAACGCCGCAAAGGGCAGGAAAAGAGGGTATCGCTGATGGCGGGCTATCAAACCGTTCAACAGATTATTGCCGGGTTGCACCGGAAGATCTGATTTGCCCCACCCAGCCCTGCGTCATGCCCGACTGACACAGGCACGAATATTGCTTTCAACCAATATGGATGAAGGGGCAACACCCGCACCTTCCCCACACACCAACAAGATGGAACGGCAATGAAGGCAGTCATCCTTGCAGGCGGGCTGGGAACACGGATCAGCGAAGAATCCCACCTGCGGCCCAAGCCGATGATCGAAATAGGCGGCAAGCCGATCATCTGGCACGTCATGAAGCTCTACACGCATTTCGGCATCACCGACTTCGTGGTGTGCCTTGGCTACAAGGGCTACGTGATCAAGGAATACTTCGCCAACTACTTCCTGCACATGTCCGACGTCACCTTCGACATGGCCGAAAACCGCATGCAAATCCACCAGCGCCATGCCGAACCGTGGCGGGTGACGCTGGTGGACACCGGCGAGAACACGGCTACCGGCGGCCGCCTGAAACGTGCGCGCGACTACCTGGGCGATGAGACGTTCTGCCTCACCTATGGCGACGGCGTTGCCGACATCGATATCCGTGCTCTGCTCGACTTCCATCGCCGCCATGGCCGCATGGCTACCGTGACCGCCGTGCAACCGCCCGGCCGCTATGGTGCGCTGGATGTTGCCGGTGAGCAGGTACGAGGTTTCAAGGAGAAGCCGTTGGGCGATGGCGGCTGGATCAATGGCGGTTTCTTCGTGCTCGAACCCGGCGTGCTCGACTACATCGACGGCGATGCCACGACCTGGGAGAACGAACCGATGCGGCGCCTGTCCGAGGAAGGCCAGTTGATGTCCTTCCTGCACCGGGGCTTCTGGCAAGCGATGGACACCTTGCGTGACCGTACCCAGCTGGAGGAACGCTGGCAAAGCGGCAAGGCGGAATGGCAACTGTGGCGTTGAACCCTGCATTCTGGCGCGGACGCCGGGTATTCCTCACCGGGCACACCGGTTTCAAAGGCAGTTGGCTGTCGCTGTGGTTACAGGACATGGGCGCCGTGCTGTATGGCTACGCCCTGCCCCCGACCACCGCTCCCTCGTTGTGGCAAACAGTGCAGTTGACAAGCCTGATTCCCGGCGAAATGGCTGACATCCGCGACGGCCAACGGCTGGCCGAAGCGGTAACCCGTTTTCGCCCGGAAATCGTCCTGCATCTTGCTGCCCAGCCACTGGTGCGCGAATCCTACCGGACACCGGCAGACACCTACGCCACCAATGTCATGGGCACGCTCAACCTGCTTGAAGCCGTGCGCCGCTGCGATGCCGTGCGCGCCGTGCTGGTGGTGACGACCGACAAGTGCTACGAGAACCGCGAATGGCCCTGGCCATACCGCGAACAGGACACCCTCGGCGGCATCGACCCCTACAGCAGCAGCAAGGCATGCACCGAACTGCTCTGCGCTTCGTGGCGCGACTCCTTCCTGCGCAAGGCGGGCATCGCACTGGCCACGGCCCGCGCCGGCAACGTGATTGGCGGCGGCGACTGGTCGCCCGAGCGGCTGGTCCCCGATGTCCTGCATTGCTGGCAACGCAACCAGCCAGTAGCGCTGCGCTACCCCAACGCCACCCGCCCGTGGCAGCACGTGCTTGAACCGCTGCACGGCTACCTGATACTGGCCGAAGCCATGTTCAATGATGGCGATGCAGCCGCCTCGGCATGGAACTTCAGCCCGGACACCGAAGGCGTGGCCAGCGTTGGCGAGATCGTCCAACATTTGGCCGGCCTGTGGCCAACAGCGGCAACGTGGATGATCGAAGAACAAGCCCAGCCACACGAGGCTGGCCTGCTTGCACTGGATTCGTCCAAAGCACGGCAGCGGCTGGGCTGGCGGCCGCGATGGTCGCTGCAGGAGGCGCTGGCACGCACCGTGCAGTGGCACCAGGCATGGCAGTCCAGCCAGGACATGCAGGCCTTCACCCGTTCGCAGATCACCGAGTTCCTGAACAGCACCCCATGACCGACAACGAACTGCAACTTCGCAGCCAGATCGCCGCACTGGTCGGCCAACATGCTCAGGCACACCTGGGCGCCGGCCCGTTCGTGCCCGGTACAAGCCCGGTGCCGCCTTCGGGCAAGGTGATCGGCGCCCCGGAACTGCAGGCCATGACCGAGGCCGTGCTCGACGGCTGGCTGACCAGCGGGCGCTTCAACCTGGCGTTCGAGAAGCGCCTCGCGCGCTACCTGGGCGTGCGCAACGTGCTGACCACCAACTCCGGCTCGTCGGCCAACCTACTGGCCTTCTCCGCCCTGACCTCGCCGCTGCTGGGCGAACGCGCCATCGGCAAGGGCGACGAGGTGATCGGCGTGGCGGCGGGCTTCCCCACGACTGTCAATCCGATCCTGCAGTTCGGCGCGGTGCCGGTGTTCGTCGACGTGGAACTGGGCACCTACAACATCGATCCGGCGCTGGTCGAGGCCGCCATCGGCCCACGCACCAAGGCCATCATGCTCGCCCACACCCTGGGCAACCCCTTCGACCTGAAGACCATCCGCGAGCTGTGCGACCGCCACGGGCTGTGGCTGATTGAAGACTGCTGCGACGCGCTGGGCTCGACCTACGACGGACGCATGGTCGGCACCTTCGGCGACATCGGCACGCTCAGCTTCTATCCCGCGCACCACATCACCATGGGCGAAGGCGGCGCGGTGTTCACCCGTTCGCCGCGCCTGAAGCGCATCGTCGAATCGTTCCGCGACTGGGGACGCGACTGCTACTGCGAACCCGGCAAGGACAACACCTGCAGCAAGCGCTTCTGCTGGAAACTCGGCGACCTGCCGCAAGGTTACGACCACAAGTACACCTACTCGCACCTGGGCTACAACCTGAAGATCACCGACCCGCAGGCTGCCTGTGCATTGGCACAGATGGATCGCCTGGAAGGCTTCATCGCGGCACGGCGGCGCAACTTTGCATGGTTGCACCAGCGCCTGTCCACCTGCGAAGAGTGGCTGATCCTGCCCGAGGCCACGCCCGGCAGCGACCCATCGTGGTTCGGCTTTCCACTGACCCTGCGCGACGGCTGCGGTGTTGTACGCGAAGACCTGCTGCGCCACCTGGACGAACACAAGGTCGGCACGCGCCTGCTGTTTGCCGGCAACCTGACCCGCCAACCCTACATGCGGGGGCAGGCCTATCGTGTCTCCGGCGAACTGAGCGTCACCGACAAGGTAATGAACGACACGTTCTGGATCGGGCTGTGGCCGGGGCTAGGTGAAGAACACCTAGAATACGCCGCATGCAGCATCGAGAACTGGCTCAAGAAAGGAACACACCGATGAGTGACGCTCTCACCCTCCATGCACCCGGCACCATTTTCGACCGCCCGTTGTTCGTGCTGGAAATGGCCAACAACCACATGGGGGACATGGCCCACGGTATCGCGCTGGTCCGTGCTTTTGCCGAAGTCTGCCGGGCCTTCCCCTTCCGCTTCGCCTTCAAGCTGCAATACCGCGACCTGGATACCTTCATCCACCCGGCCATGCGTAGCCGTGACGACCTGAAGTACATAAAGCGCTTCAGCGAGACACGTCTGTCCCGCGAGCAATTCGATGCGTTGGTAGCGGAAATCCGCGGCAATGGCTTCCTTTGCTTTTCCACGCCATTCGATGAAGCGTCGGTGGACGTGATCGAGGAACAACGGCTGGATGCAATCAAGATCGCCAGTTGTTCCATGAGCGACTGGCCATTGCTCGAACGCGTGGTGCAGACACGACACCCATTGATCGCCTCCACTGCCGGCTCGACCCTGGAGGAAGTGGATCGACTGGTCAGCTTCCTCACCCACCGCCAGAAGGATTTCGCCATCCTGCACTGCGTGGGCGAGTACCCGACCCCCGACACCAACATGCATCTGTCGCAGGTGGATTTCCTGCGCCGCCGCTATCCTGGCGTGCGCGTGGGCTTTTCCACCCACGAGAACCCCGACAACACCGATATCGTGAAGATCGCCGTGGCCAAAGGCGCGCGAATCTTTGAAAAACACGTCGGCCTGCCCACCGCCCAATACCCGCTCAACGCCTACTCGGCCAACCCCGAACAAGTGCGGCGCTGGCTGGAAGCGGCACAGCAGGCCTTGTTGTTGTGCGGCGAGGGAGAAAAGCGTTTGCCGTTCAACCAGGCCGAGCAAGCCAGCCTTCGCTCACTGCGCCGTGGCGTATTCGTCCGCCGCGCCATCTCCGCCGGCGAAGTCGTGCAGGCAGCGGACGTGTACTTTGCTTTCCCTCCTCAGGAAGAGCAGTTCACCGCCAACGATTGGTCAAAGTACGCCACCTTCACCGCCACCCATGACATCTCCGAAGATGCCGCACTGAGCCCGACAAACAGTGTTCGCCGCGATGTGCGCGACAAGGTCTGGGCCATCGTTCAGTTGGTACGTGCGCAATTGCGCGACAGCCATGTGGTGGTGCCGGGACGAGTGGATCTGGAAATCTCCCACCATTATGGGCTGGAGCGGTTCGACGAGGTCGGCCTGACCATGCTTACCGTGGTCAACCGTGGCTACTGCAAGAAGCTACTGATGTTGCTGCCGGGGCAGGAACACCCGGAGCAATATCACCAACGCAAGGAAGAAACCTTCCACGTCCTGCACGGCGAGCTGCTGCTGAAGCTGGACGGCGTGGAACGCCTGTGCCGGCCGGGTGATGTGGTTACCGTCGAACCGGGTGTGCGACACGCTTTCCAAAGTGCGGGCGGAGCGATCATCGAGGAGTTGTCCTCCACCCATTTCACCAATGACTCGTTCTATACCGACGAGGCGATCAACGCCAATCAAGATCGCAAGACCCTCCTGAGCTACTGGATGGACTGACGTGCCCAGCCCCTGTCGTGTTGCCGATTTCATCGCCGATTTCATCGCGGAACTGGGCGTAGGGCATGTATTCCTGCTGCCCGGTGGTGGTGCCATGCATCTCAATGATGCGGTGGGCAAGCACCCGCGGCTGGAAGTAGTGTCCTGCCATCACGAGCAAGCGGCGACGATTGCCGCCGAAGCCTATTGCCGCATCAACGAGAACATTGGCGTGGCTATGGTCACTACCGGGCCGGGCGCAACCAATGCGATAACCGCCGTGGCCGGCGCGTGGATCGAATCGGTACCGCTGCTGGTGATCTCCGGGCAGGTCAAGCGCGCCGACCTGCTGCGCGGCGCTCCGCTGCGGCAGAAGGGCGTGCAGGAAGTGGACATCGTCAGCGTGGTCAAGCCGATCACCAAGTACGCAGTGACCATCGAGCATCCCGGGGATATTCGCCGCGAACTGGAACATGCCGTCTTCCTCGCCCGCGACGGGCGGGCCGGGCCGGTGTGGCTGGACGTGCCCTTGGACGTGCAAGGCGCACCCATCGATCCGGATACCCTGGAAGGCTGGCAGCCCGACGAGACTCCCGGTGCATCCATCGACCCTGCCTTGCTCGCACACGTGCGCAGCTTGCTCGGAGATGCCCGGCGTCCCCTGATCCTCGCCGGCCACGGCGTGCGCTTGAGCGGTGCGGCGGTTGCCTTCCGCACACTGGTCGAAACCCTTGGCGTGCCCGTGGTGAGCACGTGGAACGCAATGGATCTGCTGCCCCACGAGCATCCACTGTATGTTGGCCGCCCCGGCGTGGTGGCACTGCGCGCGCCAAACTTCGCCATCCAGAATGCCGATTTGCTGATCGCCATCGGCAGCCGCCTTGACAACATCATCACCGCCTACGCGCCACGCGATTTCGCACGCAATGCACGCAAGGTGGTGGTGGACGTGGATGCCAACGAGATCGCCAAGCTCGACATGGACATTGACGTCGCCATCATCAGTGATGCCGCCAATTTCATCGAAAACCTGGGTGTCTCGCTGGGTGACACGGACTTCCGCCGCCCGCAATGGCTGCAACGCTGCGCAGATTGGAAAGCACGCTATGGCGTCAACGACGGCCAGCCTTTCCCAGCCGACGGGCCAATCAGCCACTTCCATTTCGCCGATGCACTCTCCAATGCAGTGCCGGCCAACACCTTGGTCAGCACCGGTAGTTCCGGGCTGGCAGTGGAAGTGTTCTACACCGTGTTCCGCAACCGGCCTGGCCAACGGGTGTTCCTTACCTCCGGCCTGGGCGCAATGGGCTATGGCCTGCCCGCGGCCATCGGTGCCTGTTTCGCAAATGGCCGCAAACCGATGGTCGCAGTGGAAAGCGACGGCAGCCTGCAACTGAACATCCAGGAACTGGCAACCCTGCGCGGCTTCAACCTGCCCATCTGTCTGGTGGTGATGAACAACGGCGGCTATGCCTCCATCCGCAACACCCAACGCAATTATTTCGAAGGCCGCTACGTCGGCACCGGCCCCGAGGCCGGGTTGTGGATGCCCGATCTGCAAGAGGTCGCACGCACCTACCACCTGCCCTTCAAACGCATCCACGACGCTGCCGAACTGGTACACGGCCTGATCGAGGCAATGGCCCAGCCACGCCCGATGATCGTGGAGGTGATGCTGCAAAACGATGAAGCACTGAGTCCGAAAGTCGCCGCCATACCGCAGCCCGACGGGTCGATGGCTTCCATGCCGCTGGAGGACATGAGCCCCCTGTTGCCGCTGGCAGTGCTGGCGGAAGAAATGGAGGGCAAGCTGTCCGCCATATCGCATCGGGTACGGCAACAGGCGGCACCATGAAGACCCACGTCCTGTTCGATTTCGACGGTACCTTGGTCGATTCCGCGCCAGCCATCCTCGATTGCTTCGGGCGCGTGTTGCAGGCCCACGGCCTGCAGCCCTGCCGCGCCATCGACGCCAGCCTGATCGGGCCGCCGTTGCGGCAGACGCTGGAGGCCCTGAGCGGCCAGAGCGACGCCACCGTGCTCGATGCCCTGGGTGCCAGTTTCAAGGACATTTACGACACCGATGTCTGCCTGCAAACCCCGGCCTATGCGGGCTGCCAGGCCGTTCTGGAGCAATTGCGCAAACAGGGTCTGGTCTTGTCCATCGCCACCAACAAGCGCCTGCTACCCACCCGCAGAATCCTTGCCGCCTTGGGCTGGGAACCGCTGTTCACCCACGTGTTCGCCAGCGACTCCCATCCGTCCCGCTACACCGACAAGGCCGGAATGATCGCCGCCCTGCTGCACGACGGCCGGATCGCACCGCAGGCGGCGGTCTACGTCGGCGACACCGACGCCGATGGCCGTGCGGCGGCCGCCAATGATGTGGAATTTTGGCCGGTGGATTGGGGATACGGTCGTTTTACCTCTCAGGACGGCGCGTTGAGCTCGCCACGACAATTGCTGGATCGCCTGGTGACAGCATGAACACGGACTCCTTGGGAGCCAACGCCTGTCCCTGTTGCCTCACCAGCGAGACACTACGCCCCGCTCCTGGCTACACCCACTGTTCGCGTTGCGGGCACCGCTGGCGCTTGCCGCACGAGGAAAGCACCACCAGCTATTACCAAGCCCTGACGGCCCGCAACAATCCGCAAGCCCCATGGTTCAAACAGAAAACCGCCGACCGTATCGCCGCGCTTTCCTTGCTGCTGGAAGATGGTGGAATAAAACGGATACTGGAAGTCGGGTGCGCCGAAGGCGAACTGGGGGCTGCGATCAAGGCGCGTTTCGGCGTTGCTTACGACGGAGTGGAACTGTCCCAAGATCGGAAGTTGGCCGAAAGAAAGCTGGATAGAGTTTTCTCGATCCCGGCCGACCAAGTGATCTCGCCCCTCTACCAATTGATCGCATCCTTCCACGTGCTGGAGCACATTGCCCAGCCCGAGCAGGAACTCGCCGCATGGTCGAGACTGCTGGCGGCAGACGGGCAGTTGCTGGTCGAAGTCCCCAACGAGGCAGGCCATCCTCTACTGGCCGACGACCGTAACCCCGAACACCTGCACCAGTTCACCCCGGCGTCCCTGACCCTCCTGCTTGCTCGCTGCGGGTTCGCCTGCCACGGGTTATCCGTGGGTCACTACGAATCGCCGGTCTATCCCGATTCGATCCGGGTCGTCGCTCGACCCCAACCTTCGCCTGCTCAGCAGCGCAACCAACTGTTGCAACGCTTCCGCGACAGGATCGGCGGGCCATTCATCGTCTATGGCATCGGCGGCGATTTCCTGAATTATTTGGCACCGCTGGCCGACTCGCTGGATATTCATGCCCTGCTTGACTCCTCACCGGACAAATGGGGACAACAGTTCGGTCGACATCTCGTCCGCGCCTACGATCCCGGCGAGCATGGGAAACTGCCCGTGCTCATCTGCTCCATCCGCTTCGGCGCGGACATCAGGCAATCCCTGCTCGCCCTGGGCATCACCGAGAATCGCATCATTGGCTTGGAGAGCATCTATGAATGCCACTCCTGATCCCATCCTCGCCGAGGATCTGGATCGCATCCTCGCTGCGCCCCTGCCATGGGAAGAACTGAATGGCCGCCGCATTTTGGTCACTGGGGCATCCGGCTTCATTGGTGGGCATTTGGTCGAGGCGTTGGCTTGGCTCAATCGTCGCCGTCCCGGGGCAAACCTGCGCATCCACGCCATGGCCCGGGATCTGGATAAATTGCGCCAGCGCCTGTCATGGCTGGGCATTCCCGACGAAGTGGCGCCCGTAATACAGGACGTCACCCAGCCTTGCCGCCTCGACACGCCGCCGGACATCATCATCCATGCCGCCAGTCCGGCCAGTCCCCGGCACTACCTGCAGCAACCAGTGGATACCATCGTCGCCAATACCGATGGCACCCGGCATCTGCTGGACCTGGCTCGGGGCAATGCGGCCCGGCTGCTCTTCCTCAGCAGCGGCGCGGTCTATGGCGACAACATCCAACAAATAGACGCCATCGGCGAAGGCGATTTCGGCAGCGAAGATCCCTTGGCGCCTCGCGCCTGCTACAGCGAGAGCAAGCGACTGGCCGAAACTCTGTGCCGGGCTTACCACTGCCAATACGGCGTGGACACCCGGATCGCCCGCATTTCCCATTGCTACGGCCCAGGTATGCGTCTGAACGATGGCCGGGCCATTGCTGACCTGCTTGCCGACGTACTGGCCGACCGGGATATCCACCTCGATTCGGACGGCAGTGCCTCGCGCCCCTTCTGCTATGTCTCGGATACCGTTCTGGGGCTGTTCCATATTCTTTTCCGCGGCGAGGCAGGCAATGCCTACAATCTTGGGGAAACCCGTGAAACCACCATCCTTGAACTGGCCCGCAAGATGATCACCGCCGCCAACAAGGAAAACCGCCTGACGATTCAAGTGCAGGCCCGCGTTGCATTGGCGCCTGCCGCGCGAAGCTCGGGGCATTTCGACATCAACAAGATCGGACGGTTAGGGTGGAGTCCCCGTGTCGGCCTGGACGAAGGACTGGCCCGAATGCTCGGCCACACTGCGCGCCGGGCTCCTGCAGAAACCACGCACGGGCAAGAAGGTCGCGCATGACGCCGCCGATCTTTGTCCATATCCCCAAGACCGCGGGAAGCACGCTGCGCACCTTGATCACCGCGAACTACCCCGCAGGACAGGTTCTCAATCTGAACGGCGACCCCAAACAAATCCTCAAGGTCGCAGCCCAACACATGGGCAAGACGGAATCCTGTCGTCTCGTCTATGGCCATACACCCTACGGAACCCATCGTTTCCTAGGGCTACGCCAGCCGCGCTACTACACCTTCCTGCGTGACCCCGTCGATCGCTTCCTTTCAGACATCGCCCATGCGATCCGGCATCCAGATCACAATTTCCATGCCGTACTGGCAGAGCCAGGGCTTTCCAGAGAGCAGGTCATCAGCAGGGCGCTGGACATAAATTACTACCGCAACAACATGGTTCAGTTCATAAGTGGCTCCTTCACTACCGAGGTCGTCGCCATGAGCCATCTCGGTACGGCCATCGACAATCTGTGGAACAGCGAATTCGTCGGCATCACCGAGAAATTCAGCACGTCCCTACTGATCATGGCGAAGAAGTTGGGCTGGAAGTACGTAGTGCCACAGAAGGCCAATGTGCGCCCGGACGAGAGAGAACCGATCTCCCCCGACCTGAAGGGCAGACTCGAACGGGCGCTCGCCTACGACTGCATGCTCTACGCAGTGGCTCAAGAACATCTGGCCGAGAGTCAGAAAGGACATGGCTCATTGCTGGAGGAAGCGGCGTCCCAATTGGAAGAGATCATCCGCATGCAGGAAGCCGATCACCCGGGCGTGCGGTTCCTGACCTATCAAATCGGGCAGGAGCATCGTGTACCCCTCGATCGCTACGACTCTCTGATCAAAAAAGGTTCCCCTTTGTCCCGCTGGATGAGGCCATAGCACATGAGCGAAGTGTCCAACTTGGCAATCAGGAACTGCGAGATATGCGATGGCCGCGAGCTGGAGTCGGTGCATCGCCAAGAATTTCTGTTCCCGGGCCTCGCCCAGCCTGTCCATTACGACGTGGTGGCCTGCCGCACCTGCGGCTTCGCCTTCGCCAGCGATATTCCTGACCAGTCGTCGCTCGACCAGTTCTACCAAGCCTCCGAGCACCACCTGCATGCCGTGCTGCCACAAGGGCTGCAGCGCATCCACGCCGACTTCTTCCGGTTCGTGCACCAGCACGCCGGGCTGGCCGACGATGTGCACATTCTGGATATCGGTTCGGGGATGGGCCATTTCCTCCATCACTTCCAAACCGCGGGGTTTGGCAACCTGCAAGGCATCGAGCCGAGTCCGGCAGCAGCGACGCTGGCACGCCAGGCCTACGGCCTTGAAATCCACACCGCGACCATCGACAACTTCCCTGCCCACGAGCGTTTCGGATTGGTCAGCCTGTGCGGCGTGCTGGAACACATCGCCGACCTGCGCCGCAGCATGAACAGGATTTCGGCCCTGCTGCACGACGACGGCCAACTTTTCATCGCCGTCCCGGATGCCTCGGCCTTCGGTCAAACCATTCCCGCCGAGCCTTTCCTCGAATTTGCGCTGGAACACATCAACTTCTTCAGCCCAACCAGCCTCGACAATCTTCTGCGCGCTAGCGGCTTCGAAAAGGTCGCTGCTACCTCCCAGCACAACGATTTCTACGACAACAGCTACCTTCTGGCGCTCTATCGCAGAACCACCGCACCATCACCGATACCCGCCAAAGATGTCGAAGCCACAGCCAGCCTGTGCGCCTATGTCGATCTCTCCCGACAACGGCTGCAACCGGTGGAAAAACTGGCCGCGCAATTGGTGGCAAGCCAGGAACCTCTGCTGATCTGGGGCGCGGGTGCCCTCACCAGCCGCCTGCTGTGCGATACCCGCCTTGGCCAAGCAAACATCTGCGGCATCGTCGATAGGAACAGGGGCTTGCACGGCAAGCAACTACTGAGCGTTCCCATCGCGCCCCCCGATTCGATCGCCGACCATCCAGGTGCCACGGTCTTCATCGCCAGCACCACCTATGCTGCGGAAATACGCTCGATGCTTGCGGAACAGTACGCCTGGAGCGGGAAGATCATCGGCCTGGACACGGAGGCGACGGCATGAACAAGCTTGTCCAACTCAGGCAGACCCACGAAGACGGGCAAAGCGGAAAGCAGGATTACATTGAGGCCGCGCATGCTTGGCATGCCCATCTATTCGCCTACCCCGCCTTTCTGGAATCCACCGACGTGGAGGCACTGTGCATCCGGCCAGAGGGTGTCTTCGTCCGTTCGCGATCCCAGCGGATCGAGCTTCTTCTCGACCCGGAAGATCGTCATCTGGTGCCCTTCACCTTGATGAATTTTCGCGAATATGAAACGGCGGAAACGGAATTTCTGAAATCACTCATGCATGCGAATTCCACCGTCCTTGATATAGGCGCCAATTGCGGCTGGCATTCCCTTGCCATGTCCCGGCATTGCCCGACAGCGCGGATACATGCTTTCGAACCGATTCCGTACACCCATGACATTTTGCTGCGAAACATCCAGCACAATGACTGCCTTAATATCGAAGCACACCAAACGGCCCTCTCGAATCAGGACGGCCCCTTGGAGTTTCTCTATACACCACGTTGCTCAGGAGCAACATCCATGGCCGAAGCCGGGCAACCGGTTCCTCCCGAACAATTGGAAAAAATCACCTGCAGCGGCACCACACTGGACAACTTTTGCGCAAAACATGGATTAACCCCCGACATCATCAAATGCGATGTAGAAGGAGCTGAGCTGATGGTTATCCAAGGAGGGCTGAGCATTCTGGAAACCCACCGCCCCGTAATTCTCGTCGAGTTGCTACGCAAATGGTCGCGGCGATTCGGCTATCATCCTAACGATGTGTTGATGCTGCTCGCCGGATACGGCTACCAGGCCCATACGTTGTCTGCCAGCGGTCTTGAACGATGCCATGGCATTGACGAAAAAACAGTCGAAACCAATTTCGTGTTCCTTCATCAACAGAAACATGGGTAGACTGCATGAGTGTCTATACCCCCCCCCTTACCGTCGCCCTGCTGACCTACAACCGCCGACACTACCTGCAAGAAGCCCTTGATGCCATACTGCGGCAGAGTTACAGAGATTTCGAACTACTGGTGCTTGACAATTGCAGCACCGATGATACAGCCCAATATATCCTGAGCCTCAAGGATCCACGCATCCGTTACGTGAGGAATGCCCCCAACAACTCCACCGTCACCTTCAACTGCATCTCTGCCTATCACCTAGCCATAGGCCGGCGCGTCATAGCCACCCATGATGACGACATCATGGAAGACAGCATGCTGGAACGCCAGATGCGTTTCCTTGACGAAAACCCCGACACCCGTTTGGTTTGGTGTCGGGTCAGCGACATCGACCAGGACGGCACATCGATTCCGCAGAATGTCGGGAATGATGCCGATAAGATATTCGGCATTGGCGAATACATCACCAGCTTCCTGAAAACACGGTTGTGGCCGATGCCAAGCGGCATTATGCTGGACAAGGCGGTACTACCAAAGGGATTCGGCATTGAGCGCTACCTGAAACCCAAAAGAACGGATGGCAATCCCGTGGATACAGCAGGCATTGGCGATGTGCTGCTGCCAGCCAGAATCAACCAGAAGCACGCCGTGGGTTATATCGCACAACCTCTGCTGCGCCGCCGGATCCACCTGAATCAATTCACCCATGCCGCTAGCCTTTCACGCCCCGGGGTACCGCTGTATCGCCGACTGGAACGCATAGCTCGCGGCATCAAAGGGGGCGGGGCACCGAACACCCTGCATTTCCGCGCATTCATTGATCGCTTCGACGTGCAAGAAGCAATCACCACCAATGAGGCGGCCACAGTCTCCCCGAGAACTGCTCGGCGCCTCAGGGCACTCGCCACCAGACTCGTTGAAAATACAGACATTGCACCAGACGCTTTTCTCGCCGGCCTGCCTGTCTTTCTGCTCGGCAATCTGATTGCGTCTCGTGATGAATTGCGATTGCGATCACTGCAAAACCTGAACGCAGATGGTTACGACAACGCCACGCAGAAAATGCTGCACTGGGCACGCAGGGTCACAAACACCCCGGATTCGAGCATCCTCGAACCATTGGCAGGAAAGCGCATCGTTATTTTCGGCAGTGCCTTCATCGCCGCATTGCTGATACTTGAAGCACGCAGGCACGGCCATCAAATCGCCTGCTGTATCGATTCAAACAGTACTCGACATGGAACGGATCTGCTCGGCACACCCATTCGGACGCCAGACTGGATGCGCATGCATGTTACCTCCGACGATGTCATCGTCATGAGTTCAGAACGCGATCACGAGCACTACATAGCGGCGGTAATCCGGCAGAACCTGCTGGCTTCACCTCACTTGTTGTCATGGAAGGATCTGGTGGAACTATCGATCGACAATACTCCACCCACCGCCTGCCAGCTGACTGAGCCTGATGATGCCATCGAACTCTCGTGATATCTGGCGCGCAAGTGTCGGCGGCAAAAACCGAAAATGGGAAATCCAAGGAGCATCGCATGACGAACTGGACAACGATTGCAGGAGGGCGTTGCGCCAAGCAGTCTTGGCGCATAGGCATCGCCGGCTTCGCATTCAAATGTCAGTCCGCATTCCTGCTTTCCGACGAGGACTGGGCCAAGCTGCGAAACGACTTGCCGCTGGATGCCCTGCTCGCTTACGGCAAGGCCAATGGCTTGCTGTTCGAGCGCATGACCTCCCAAGAATGCAGCGACTTCGATGCTGCACTTCTCTTTGTGCCCGGGCTGGGCGACCAGCCTCTCCTGAATCTGGAAGCGCACCTTCGTCTGCATCTGGTGCTAACGAGCGAGAAATTGCGAGGCTTCATCAAGGATGAAGATTCATTTGCAAGGATTTTCGTCCCTGCACAGCTGCCCCCTTATGGGGAAAAACTGATTTATCTCAATCAACATATTCTTAGGGATCCAGCGTGCGCCGACCCGAGTGAATGGGCAATCGCACGTGAGTCTCATGAAAATGATTACGCCCGGCTTTTCAGCCGTTCGGCTGATTTCTGGATCCATCGAATAACCACAGCCATCGCCTCCGACGCCGCAAATCAGCGCCATGTCGAGCCATTGATGAGCGTGATCATTCCGACTTGGAACCACAGCCGTTTCCTTCAGCAATGCGTCCAATCAGTACTGGATCAAGGTATCGACGATATCGAAATTCTCGTACTCGACAACGCATCCACTGATGAAACTCCGGAGGTAATGAATTCCTTCGCAGCCGATCAACGCGTGCGCTACATGCGCAACCGCTACAACTATGGCCCCGGCTTCAACTGGGGCAATGGGTTGATGATTGCGACGGGAAAATACCTCACCTTCCTGTCCGCCGACGATTACTTCAAGCCAGATCACTTGGCGAGCTTGCTGCCCATATTGCAGGCACATCCAGAAGTGGCGGTTGGCTACACGGGAATCGACTGGATCGATGGACAGAACCAGCCACTGAACCAGCCCCGTCATTCGGGCTACGCCCCGTCTGACTATGTTGGTGGACGCAACGAAGTCGTCGATCTACTCATCCACGACAATTACATGACTCCATCGGCGGTGGTCTATCGGCGACAGGCGTTGTGTGCAACTTGGCGCCCGGTAAGCAACAAAGGCGGCGGGGATTGGGACATGGCTATCCAGATGGCTGAACAATTCCCGGATTTTGCATACATTGATACTCCCGGCGTTTGTTACCGCTGGCATGGCGCACAATACTCCCAGCAGTCTTTTTACAATTCACTTGCCCCCTTGCAGGATCACTTATCCATTGTCGATGGCGTATTCGAGCGTGGCGCCCAAGGGAGGCTCAAGGGCCGTGAAAACGAGGTTTCCGAACACATCGAACGGCGTCTGGCGCTGTACCCCACCGAACGCGCATCACCATTGGGTGAGCGCGCCCGCGCACTGATGCAACGCTTGCACCTGTTGGCCGAAGAACATGCCGCGCCCCTGTTTTCCATCATCGTCACCACATGGAACCGCCCCACCCTGCTTGTCGATACGTTGGCAAGCATCCAGGCGCAAACCTTCCGCGACTTCGAGGTGGTGCTGGTCAACGATTGCGGCGAGCCGGTCGAGCACCTGCTTGGCAAGCATGATGTTCCTCTGCATTACCTGCGGCTCGGACGCAACGGCGGCCCGGCAACCGCGCGCAATGCCGCCCATCGGCTGGCGCGCGGCCGTTACCTGGTCTATCTGGACGATGACGACCTGTTTCTCCCCGAGCACCTGAAAACCTTGGCCGAGGCGCTGCAGGAGCATCCGGGTGAAGTGGTTTACACCGATGCGCTGTTCATCACCGAGCGGATCGAGGACGGGCACCGCCACGCATTGGCCGAGGAGCGGCGTTACCCGCACGACCGCTATTCGCACGCGCGCCTGTCGGTGGACAACTACATTCCAGTCAACACCTTCGCTTGGCCGTGCGCGTTGGCCGATGAGGTCGGCGACTTCGACGAACGCCTTTCCGGGCTGGAGGACTGGGACTTCCTGTTGCGCCTCGCCGCGCGCGTGCCGTTCCACCATGTGCGCCGGGAAACCGTGCAGGTTCGCATGAGGGCGGAAAACGACGAGCGCCGTTCGTTGCAGGCGCTGGAAGAATATCCGGTGCTGTACCAGAAGCTCTATGCGCGGCATTCCGACCTCGGTGATGAAAGCGTCCGCATCGGGCGTGCCGAACGACTGAAACAACTGGGTGTGCTTGCACCACAGACCCAAGAGGCGATCATCGACAACTGGCGCGCGGTTCGTATGCCAACGCCGGCGCAACGGCAGTTGGTCGAACAGCACCTGCACGACATTGGCAAACCTCCAAGGCTATGCCTGTTGCTGCGCGCGACTGATGGTGACATGGCGGCTCTGTCGCGCACCTTGCAAAGCCTCGGCACCGATGAAGCACCTTACCCAGTGCCGCACATCATCGTCCTTGCCAGTAGCGCGCTGGAGCAGGCGCACACCTCCATAACGGGCCATCCAGCCCACGTATTGGCATGGGACGCAGCCAATCCTGTCGCCACGATCAATACCATCATTACCGAGTCCGAAGCGGACTACCTGTTGTTCGCCGATGCCGGCGATGAGTTCACTCCGGGCGGCCTGCTGCGCCTGCATCTGGAGCTGGCCGCGCAGCCGCAGCTGCGTGCGCTCTATGCGGACGAGTGGTACCGCGACGATGCCGGCGTATTGGCGCCGACACTGCGCCCCGACCTCAACCTCGACCTGCTGCTCGGCAACCCGGCGATGCTGTCCGGACATTGGGTATTCCGCCGGCAAACGCTGCTCGAAGCCGGCGGCTTCGACCCGGAAGCCGGCAGCGCGGCGGAGTTGGATTTGATCCTGCGGCTGGTGCAACAAGGCGGTTTCGACGGCATCGCCCACCTGCCCGAGCCATTGCTGACCTGCGCGCCGCCACGTTTCGATGCGCAGGCCCAGCAGAACGTCATCACTCGCCATCTGCACGCGCGTGGCTACGCCAATGCCGCGGTCGAGGGCATCGGCAGCGACCTGTATCGCATCGACTACGGTCACAGCCAGCAACCGCCGGTTTCGCTGATGGTCATCGTCTCGGCGAATACCGCACTGGCCTCGCTGGAACGCTGCGTGATCTCGCTGCTGGAAAAAACCGGCTACCCGAATCACGAACTGCTGCTGATCGACAACGGCGCTGCCGCCGAAGTCAGCCAGTGGATGCAGCAGGTCGAAACGCTGGCCGCCGGCCGCGTGCGTGCATTCGCCTTCGATCCACCACTGGCGCATGCCGCCGCCTGCAACGTGGCCGCCACGCAGGCGGCCGGGGATTACCTGCTGTTCCTGCGCCCGGAAGTGACAGCGTTGCAGCCGCAATGGCTGGACGAACTGCTCAACCACGGCCTGCGCCCGGAGGTAGGCATCGTCGGCGGCAAGACCATTTCCGCCGACGGCAAGGTCACCCACGCCGGCCTCGTCCCCGGCCTGACCAGCAGCGGTGGCCGCGCCTTCGCCGGTTTGCCGATGGATGCGCCGGGCTACATGAGCCGCCTGCAGGTGGCGCAGAGCTATTCGGCGGTGGCCGACAGCTGCCTGTTGATCGACAAGACGCTGTTCATGGAACTGGATGGTTTCGACCATGCCGCATTCGCCGACGAGGGCGCGGACGTGGACCTGTGCCTGCGTGCGCGTCAGCGCGGCTATCTCACGATATGGACGCCGCACGCGCTGCTGCTGCATTCGGTCGAAGCCGTACCCTTGCCGGAAGCCGCCAACGATGCACTGCTGGAACGCTGGCTCCCCACCCTCGCCCATGATCCGGCCTACAACCCCAGCCTGCGCCTGGACGTGCCCGGCGGCTTCCGCTTGGGCGAGTCGGATTTCTCGTGGCAGCCGCTGCCGTGGCGGCCTATCCCGCGTGTGCTCGCACATCCGGCCGATCCGTGGGGCAGCGGCCACTACCGCGTGATCCAGCCATTCGAGGCACTCAAGGCCGCCGGCCAGGCCGAGGGCGCGCTCTACGCCACCCTGCTCGACACCGTCGAACAGGCGCGCATCGATCCGGACGTGGTGGTGCTGCAACGCCGGGTGGCCGACGAGGAGCTGGAACGCATGCGGCGCATGCCGCGCTTCTCGCATGCGCTCAAGGTCTTCGAGCTGGACGACTACCTGCCCAACCTGCCGGCCAAGAACATCCACCGCGAACACATGCCGCGCGACATCCTGCGTGGCCTACGGCGGGCATTCGGGCTGGTGGACCGCGTCGTGGTGTCCACCCCGGCGCTGGCCGAAGCCTTCGCCGGCATGCACCCGGACATCCGCATCGCCCGCAACCGCTTGCCGCCGCTGTGGTGGAAGGGCCTGCCGGCACCACGTCGCAATGCCGGCGCCCGGCCGCGCGTGGGCTGGGCGGGTGGCTTGGGCCATGCGGGCGACCTGGAGCTGATTGCCGGCGTCATCAGCGAACTGGCCGGCGAGGTGGATTGGGTTTTCTTCGGCATGTGCCCGGAGCCATTACAGCCTTATGTGGCCGAACTCCACCCCGGCGTCGACATCACCCTCTACCCGCGCATGCTGGCCCGTTTGAACCTCGACCTGGCCATCGCCCCGCTGGAACAGAACCGTTTCAACGAGTGCAAGAGCAACCTGCGCCTGCTCGAATACGGTGCCTGCGCGCTACCGGTGGTGTGCAGCGACGTCGGCCCCTACCGTGGCGACGAATTGCCGGTGACCCGCGTACGCAACCGCCACCGCGACTGGGTTGGGGCAATCCGCAGCCATCTGGCCGACGCCGATGCCCGCGCTGCGGCAGGTGATGCGCTACGTGCTGTAGTGCAACGCGACTGGATGCTGGCCGGCACGGGACTAAATGAGTGGCGGGCAGCATGGTTGCCGTGAGTCTTGCAACGATACTGCCATTGAACCGGCAGGAGCCGCCCCGGCGCATGCTGTGCTTCTCGCACACGCTCAAGGTCTTCGAGCTGGATGACTACCTGTCCAACCCGAACCCCTCCCCAACCCTCCCCTTTCGGTTTCACCGAAAAGGGAGGGGGCAAAAGCGGTTTTGGCTATAGGGAAACGCCTCCTCCCTTTCGTGCAAGGTACGCAGGGGAGGATCCGGGAGGGGGTGTCTTCGATCTTCGTGATCAAGCCTTCCCGAAGAGCCTCATCGCAACCCACGTCACTTTTGCGTCAATCGGCCCGGCCGATCTTGCGCACTTCAGCGCTGCCCACCGGGTTGCGCGGGTCGCTGCCGCCGCGCAGGGTGTTGCTGCGGCGGTCCCATTCCACCGTCTGCAGGTTGCCCCATACGTGGCTGGAACCACGTCCACCGGCGGCGCTGTCACCCGGCAGGTCGATCTTGTGACCCATCTGCTGCAACTGGCTCACCGTTTGCGGCGTGAACGCGCCGCTCTCGGCGTCGATCACGTCCGGTAGCCACTGGTGGTGGTAACGCGGCAGCGCGGCAACCTGCTGCGCTTCCAGGCCGGCGTCGTAGCCTAGGATGCCCAGCAGCACCATGGTGATGATGCGACTGCCGCCCGGTGTGCCGAGGACGATTACCTTGTCGGCGTTCTCCATGAACGTCGGCGTCATCGAGCTGAGCATGCGCTTGCCCGGCTCCGGGGCGTTGGCCGCATAGCCCATCACGCCGAAGGCATTGGGCGTGCCGGGCTTGAGCGCGAAGTCGTCCATCTCATTGTTGAGCAGCACGCCGGTGCCGGCCGGGATGAAGCCCGAGCCGTACAGCAGGTTCACCGTCTGCGTGCCGCCGACGCGGTTGCCTTCGCGGTCGATGATCGAGAAATGCGTGGTTTCGTCATCCTCCAGCGGCGTCGGGTTGCCTGACAGCAAGTCGCTGGGGGTCGCCTTTTCCGGGTGGATGGTCGCGCGCAGGCCTTGTGCGTAGTCGCGGCTGGTCAGTACCTTCTGCGGGATCTGCACGAAATCCGGGTCGCCCAGGAAGAAGGTGCGGTCACGGTAGGCGCGGCGCATCGCTTCCACCACCAGGTGGGCGCGGTGGGCCTCGTCCAGCGCGGCCAGGTCCCAGCCTTCGAGGATCTGCAGCATCGATGCCAGTGCGATGCCACCGGAAGACGGCGGCGAGGCGGTGGTGATCTTCCAGCCGCGATATTCGAACACGATCGGCTCGCGCGCCTTGACCGTATAGCCGGCCAGTTCCCCAGCGGTCCACTGGCCACCGGCCTTCTTCACGCCGGCCAGCAGCTTCTTCGCGGTTTCGCCGCGATAGAAGCCGTCAAAGCCCTTGTCGGCCAGCAACTGCAGCGTATGCGCCAGTTCCGGCTGCTTGAAGACGTCGCCTTCGGCAATCGGACGGCCATTGCGCAGGTAGACCTCGCGTGTGCCGGAGTAACGCTCCATCACTTCGCGGCGCATGGCGTAGCCGCGCGCCATGCGTTCGTAGACCGGGAAGCCGTCACTGGCGACGCGAATGGCTGGCGCCAGCGATTCCCTCAAGGGCAGGCGGCCATGTTCGCCGGCAACCTTCACCAGCATCGCCGGCAGACCGGGGATACCGGCCGACCACGGGCCGTTGATGGAACGGTCGCGGTCCAGCTCGCCCTTGCTGTCGAGGAAGCGCTCCGGCGTGGCTGCGGCCGGCGAGGTTTCGCGCGCGTCGAGCATCACGTCCTTGCCGGTGGCCGCGTCATGCAGCAGGAAAAAACCGCCGCCGCCCAGGCCGGAGCTGATCGGCTCGACCACCGCCAACGTCGAGGACACCGCAACCGCGGCATCGAACGCATTGCCGCCCTTGGCCAGGATCTCCATGCCGGCTTGCGTGGCCAGCGCGTGGCCACTGGCGATCGCCGCACCATCGGGATGTTCGGCACGCGCGGGCGCGCCCTCGGCTGCCCAGACAACCGGTGTCAACAGCAAGCCAAACAACAACAGGGAACGGGCAACGTGTTTCATTCCGTCGGATTCTCCGGTTCGTAGAGTTCAGGATGGTCGCGCTGCAGGCCATACAACTTGGCCAGCAGTTGCTCGTGGGTTTCGACGATGTCGGGGTCCGGGTCGATGCATTCCACCGGGCACACCACCACGCATTGCGGTTCGTCGAAGTGACCAACGCATTCGGTGCAACGGGCGGGGTCGATCACGTAGATCGTCTCGCCCATCGAGATTGCCTTGTTCGGGCAGGCTGGCTCGCAGACGTCGCAATTGACGCAGAGCTCGTTGATTTTGAGGGACATTGCCTGGACTGCCGTTCCCGCCAATGCGGGAGGAACTTTTCAACGGGCGTTTGCCCGGTTCGTCGTTCCTGTTGTTACGTGTCTGCCGTCGCCGGAGCGACCCCCGCCTTTGCGGGGGTGACGTTTCCGCAAAGGCGTGGCCGCCGAAGCGGCCACGCGCGGAAACGTCACTTGGCTTCGACGAAGATGTAGTCGGCGCCGGTGGGCTGCACGATGGTCTGCACGCGGGCGTTGTCGGCGGCGTCACCGATGAACACCACGCGCACGCCCTTCATCGAATCGGCCTGCACGTCCTTGAATGAGCTTTCGATCAGGTCGGCCATTTTCGCCGAGGCCGACGAACCGAAAGCCAGCATGTTGCCCGGCGAGATGCCACGGCCGACATCGGCAACGGCCTTTTCAACCTGGCGGCCATACTTGGCCTCGAAGTCCGGGTCCGATTCCGGTGACAGGTAATACAGGTACGGGTTGTTGCTGATGTTGCCCATGTTCTGACGCACCACATCCTGCAGGTACTTGCGCCAGCCGGCGTCGTCGTCCTTGGCCGGTGCCACCAGCGCCTGCTGTGCGTCGGCAACCGTGCTGGCCTCCTGCTTGTTGCAGGCGGTGAAGCCCAGCACCAGCGAAGCGGCAAGCATCACGCGCATCGTGTTCTTCATGGTTCGTCTCCCTCTGACTTTCGGTTCGTTGTGGCTGTTGGGGTTCACTGAGCCGCGCGCGCCTGCCTGGCCTTGCGCAACGCCTCCAGCACCGTGGCCGGCACGAAGCCGGATACGTCACCTCCGAGCCGGGCGATTTCGCGCACCAGCGAGGAGGAAATGAAGCTGTGCTGTTCGGACGGGGTCAGGAACAAGGTCTCGACCTCCGGGATCAGGTGGCGGTTCATGCTCGCCATCTGGAATTCGTATTCGAAATCGGACACCGCGCGCAGTCCGCGCAGCAGCACGCCGCCATCCACCGAGCGCACGAAATGCGCCAGCAGCGTGTCGAAACCGACCACCTCCACGTTGCCGTGGTGCGCCAACGCCTCGCGCGCCAGTTCCACGCGCAGCTCCAGCGGCAGCGTCGGCCCCTTCGACGGGCTCTGCGCCACGCCAACGATGATCTTCTCGAACAACGACGCAGCCCGGTGCACCAGGTCGATGTGACCGTTGGTGATCGGGTCGAACGTACCCGGATAGACGGCGATGCGGGGATTGGACGAGGTCATGCGGACGAAGTCGCGTTCAGGTCATCGCGGAGTGTAGCAGCGGCTCGCCGGTACAGGGCATGGCCCACCTCGCGGGTGCCGCCCTCGCGATGCAGTTGCCAGCCCGGCGGCAGTTGCGGCATCGCCGTAGCTGGCGCTTCCACGTACAGCCATGCGCCTTCGGCCAGGTGCCGTGGCAGCCGCTCGATCACCTGCGCCCACAAGCCATCGGCAAACGGCGGGTCGATGAACACGATGTCGGCCGGCAACGCGGGCGCGGTTTCCAGCCAGCGCAACGCATCGGCGGCGGCAATTTGCACTTGCGCCTGTGCGCCCAGCTTGTCCACCACGCCACGCAGCGCCGCCACCAGCGCCGGATCGCGCTCGACCAGTTGCGCCGACGCCGCGCCGCGCGACACCGCTTCCAGCCCCAGCGCACCACTGCCGGCGAACAAATCCAGTACCCGCGCGCCGGGCAGCTTCGGCATCAGCCAGTTGAACAGGGTTTCGCGCACGCGGTCGCTGGTCGGGCGCAGGCCCTGCACCTGCGGCACCTGCAAGCGCGTGTTGCGCCAGCGCCCGCCGATGATGCGCACCTGCCCTATTCCGCCATGTGCAGGGCGCGGCGAGGCGGAACCGGAAGAACGGGGAGGACGTGACATGCGCACCGGCAACGTTGATGAGCCAAGCATGATAAGCCGAACCCGCCATTGCCCCATCTTGAAATCCGCCCTCGTGCCCATACCCCAGGAGCCATCGGCCGCCGCGTGTGGCCCGGCAACCCACGGAGCAAACCTGACGATGACCGCCGCAAGCCAGAAGGAAACCCGCGGTTTCCAGACCGAAGTGAAGCAACTGCTGCACCTGATGATCCACTCGCTGTATTCGAACAAGGAAATCTTCCTGCGCGAGTTGGTCTCCAACGCAGCGGACGCCGCCGACAAGCTGCGCTTCGAGGCGCTGACCCGGCCGGAACTGCTGGAAGGCGGCGCACCGCTGCGCATCCGCATCGAGGCCGACCCGGCCGCGCGCACCCTGACCATCGACGACAACGGCATCGGCCTGAGCCGCGATGAGGCCATCGCCCATCTCGGCACCATCGCCAAATCCGGCACCGCCGAATTCCTGAGCCACCTGTCCGGCGACCAGAAGAAGGACGCCAACCTGATCGGCCAGTTCGGCGTGGGCTTCTATTCGGCCTTCATCGTCGCCGACCAGGTGGACGTGTACAGCCGCCGCGCCGGGCTGCCGGCCAGCGAAGGCGTGCATTGGTCCTCGCGCGGTGAAGGCGAATTCGAGGTCGAAAGCATCGACAAGCCCGAGCGCGGCACCCGCATCGTGCTGCACCTGAAGGAAGACGAGGAAGGCTTCGCCGACGGCTGGAAGCTGCGCGGGCTGGTCAAGAAGTATTCCGATCACATCGGCCTGCCGATCGAGCTGCACAAGCAGCAGCACGGCGAGGACAAGCCCGAAGACCAGCCCGAGGCCCCGGAGTGGGAAGCGGTCAACAAGGCCAACGCGCTGTGGACCCGGCCCAAGTCCGAGATCAGGGACGAGGAATACAAGGAGTTCTACAAGCACATCAGCCACGACTTCAGCGATCCGCTGGCATGGAGCCACAACAAGGTCGAGGGCAAGCTGGAGTACACCTCGTTGCTGTACACCCCCGGCCGCGCGCCGTTCGACCTGTACCAGCGCGACGCAGCCAAGGGGCTGAAGCTGTACGTGCAGCGTGTTTTCATCATGGACCAGGCCGAGCAGTTCCTGCCGCTGTACCTGCGTTTCATCAAGGGCGTGGTCGATTCCAGCGACCTGCCGCTGAACGTCTCGCGCGAGATCCTGCAGTCCGGCCCGGTGATCGACTCGATGAAGTCGGCCCTGACCAAGCGTTCGCTGGACATGCTGGAGAAGCTGGCCAAGGACCGGCCCGAGGATTACGCAGGCTTCTGGAAGAACTTCGGCCAGGTGTTGAAGGAAGGCCCGGCCGAGGACTTCAACAACCGCGAGAAAATCGCCGGCCTGCTGCGCTTTGCCTCCACCCACGGCAGCGATGGCGAGCAGAACGTGGCGCTGGCCGATTACCTCGGCCGCATGGTCGAAGGTCAGGACAAGATCTACTACCTCACCGGCGAGAGCCATTTGCAGGTCAGGAACAGCCCACACCTGGAAGTGTTCCGCAAGAAGGGCATCGAAGTACTGCTGATGACCGACCGCGTCGACGAGTGGCTGATGAGCTACCTGCACGAATTCGACGGCAAGTCGTTCGTGGACGTGGCGCGCGGCGACCTCGACCTCGGCACGCTGGATACCGAAGAGGAAAAGAAGGCGCAGGAAGAAACCGCCAAGGCCAAGGAAGCGCTGGCCACGCGCATCAAGACCGCGCTCGGCGAGGACGTGGCCGAAGTGCGCGTCTCGCACCGCCTGACCGATTCACCGGCAATCCTTGCCATCGGCGAGCAGGACCTGGGGCTGCAGATGCGCCAGATACTGGAAGCCAGCGGCCAAAAGGTGCCCGAGAGCAAGCCGGTGTTCGAATTCAACCCGGCCCACCCGCTGATCGAGAAACTGGACGCCGAGCCGGACATGGATCGTTTCGACGACCTGGCCCGCGTGCTGTTCGACCAGGCCGCACTGGCTGCCGGCGACGGCTTGAAAGATCCGGCCGCCTACGTGCGCCGGCTGAACAAGCTGCTGCTGGAACTGTCGGCCTGATGCCTTTTGAGCCCCTCTCCCATCGGGAGAGGGGTTGGGGCGAGAGTACGAGACGAAACAGGCTGGTACTACGCCCCGACGTGCAATTCACGCAAATGCGTCAAACAGGCTTCCCAGCATCTGGCTTTCGCGTCGAATGACCACTGCATTGGCCGCAAAAGCCACTTCATAGGTCTTTGCCGCCAGCAGGTCGGCCACCATGTCCGGCGGTCCCTCCCCGTTGACCACCTGCGCCTGGACACCACCGGTGGCGACCGCATGCACCGCAAGCACCTGCCTCGGCCCCACCGGGTCCACCGGCTGCACCGCGACGTTGTGCGCCGACGCCCTCACGCCCATCACGGCCACGCGCATGCCGGAAGCTGCAATGGAGGAAATCGGGGTCATGCCTATCCATCGGCCGGAAACACGCGAACTTTAGCCCCTTCCCGCCCTTTTGGGCGGCTGCCGCCAGTGCCGGTGGTAGCATGATCGCCTACTCAGGTAACCCCTCCATGCTCAGTTTTTTCCGTCGCAAGAAACCCCAGGACGCCGCCGCAACCAGCCAGCCGCCGCAATTCAGCGCCGAGGAGTTGGCCGCTGCCGAACCTGCAACCGGAGAGCCGGAAGCATCCCTTGCACCGGCCACTGATGCCGAGGCCGGCGACACGACGAATCTGGCGGATGCGCCCGATGCCGATGCCGGCGATCTTGCGCCCACCGCCTCCTTGCCGGTGGAAACCGCGGCCATCGCGGAAAACGATGCCGCCCTGATCCCCGACAACGCCGCGCCTGCGGCTGCGGCCGGCAAGCCCGGCTGGCGCGACCGCCTGCGCAACAGCACCTTCGCCCGCAGCTTCGGCGGCCTGTTCTCGCGCAATCCGAAGCTGGACGATGACCTGCTCGATGAAATCGAGACCGCCCTGCTCACCGCCGACGTCGGCGTACCGGCCACCACCGCGCTGGTCGAAGACCTGCGCAAACGCATGAAAACGCGAGAATTCACCGACGCCAACGCCTTGTTGGCCGCGCTGCGCGCCGATCTGATCGCGCTGCTGCAGCCGGTCGCCAAGCCGCTGGTCATCGACACAAACGCCAAGCCGTTCGTGATTCTCACCGTCGGCGTCAACGGCGTCGGCAAGACCACCACCATCGGCAAGCTCGCCAAGCGTTTCAAGGATGAAGGCAACAGCCTGATGCTGGCTGCCGGCGACACCTTCCGTGCCGCCGCGGTGGCGCAGTTGCAGATCTGGGGCGAGCGTAACGGCGTGGCCGTGGTGGCTCAGGGCCAGAATGCCGACGCCGCTTCAGTGGCATTCGACGCGCTGCAAGCCGGCAAGGCACGCGGCACCGGCGTGTTGATTGCCGACACTGCCGGCCGCCTGCATACCCAGGCCGGGCTGATGAACGAGTTGAGCAAGATCCGCCGCGTACTCGGCAAGATCGACACCGCGGCACCGCACGAAGTGCTGATGGTGATCGACGGCACCACCGGCCAGAACGCATTGAACCAACTGCGCCAGTTCCATGCCGCCGCCGGCGTCACCGGGCTGGTGGTGACCAAACTCGACGGCACTGCCAAGGGCGGCGTGGTGTTTGCGCTGGCGCGCGAATTCGGCATCCCGATCCGCTTCGCCGGCATCGGCGAACGCCCGGAAGACCTGCGCGTGTTCGACCCGGAAGCCTTCGTCGATGCGCTGCTGCCGGAAGCGCTGGGAGCGGCTTGAGCCCCTCTCCCACCGGGAGAGGGCTTGGGTCAGGGTTCGGGCGAAGCCTCGCAATGTCTGATTGCACGAGGCTTTGCCCGAACCCTCATCCGCCCTTCGGGGCACCTTCTCCCGGAGGGATAAGGACATAGCCAAGCCACCCTGCCAACCCATGCCTCACTTCGCCGATCGCCTGCTCGCTTGGTTCGCCCACCACGGCCGCCACGACCTGCCCTGGCAGCATCCGCGCACACCGTACCGGGTGTGGCTGTCGGAAATCATGTTGCAGCAGACCCAGGTCGCCACGGTCATCCCCTACTTCCAGCGTTTCGTGCAGTCGTTTCCTACGTTGCCCGACCTGGCCGCCGCCGACAACGACACGCTGATGGCGCACTGGGCGGGACTGGGCTACTACGCCCGCGCACGCAACCTGCACGCCGCCGCCAAACGCTGCGTGGAACTGCACGATGACGACCTGCCGCGCGACCTCGACGCGCTGCTGACGCTGCCCGGCATCGGCCGCAGCACCGCCGGCGCCATCCTCAGCCAGGCATGGAACGACCCGTTCCCGATCCTCGACGGCAACGTCAAGCGCGTGCTCACCCGCTACCACGGCATCGTCGGTTATCCGGGCCTGCCCGCCATCGAAAAACAACTGTGGGCGTTGGCCACGCAGCACGTGGCACAGGTGCCGCAGGGGCGCATGGCCGACTGGACGCAGGCGCAGATGGATTTCGGCGCCACCTTGTGTACCCGCGCCAACCCCGCCTGCATCCTGTGCCCGGTGCGCGATGGCTGCGCCGCGCAGGCACAGGGGCAGGTGGATTCGCTGCCCACGCCAAAACCGAGCAAGGTACTGCCCGAGCGCGAGGCCAGCGCGCTGCTGTTGGAAGACGCGCAAAGCCGCATCCTGCTGCGCAAACGCCCGCCCGCCGGCATCTGGGCATCACTGTGGACGCTGCCGCAGGCCGATACCGATGCCGAACTGCGCCAGTGGTTCGCCGGCAACATCGAGGGCAACTACGACAATGCCGAGGAACTGCCGTTGATCGTCCACACTTTCAGCCATTACCGGCTGCATTTGCAGCCACTGCACCTGCGCAAGGTCGCCCTGCACGCGCACGTGGGCGACAATGGCGACCTGCGTTGGGTAGCCCGTTCCGAACTGGATTCGCTGGGCCTGCCGGCGCCTATCCGCAAACTGCTGCAGCGCCACCCGGCGCATTGATCCGACAGGAATACCGCATGCCCCGCTCCATCTTCTGCCAATACCAGCAACGCGAAACCGAAGGCCTGGATTTCGTGCCCTACCCCGGCGAGCTGGGCCAGCGCATCTTCGCCAACATCGGCAAACAGGCTTGGTCGGCGTGGCTGGCGCACCAGACCATGCTGATCAACGAAAACCGGCTGTCGCCGCGCGACCCCAAGCACCGCGCCTTCCTTGAAGTCGAGTTGGTCAAGTTCCTGTTCGGCGGCGGTGCGGAAAGGCCGGCCGGCTACGTCGCTCCCGAATCGGCGTGATCCGGCAGGAGCGCATTCGCTTGCGCTCCCGGCCGCTCCCGACGCGCCATAGCGCGGTCAGTGGCCCTGCTGTACCTGCTCTTCGCTGCGCGCCTCGACCTTGGCCTCGCGCAATTCCTTTTCCGAAGTGCGCAATGCCTTCACGTCGAGCGGGCGGATGCTCTCGATCCGGCACGGGACGCGCATGTCCGAGTTGCCGCCATGCACGATGACCCGATCAAAGCGCGCCGAGACGCGCCCCATCATGTTGGTCACGGTGATTGCCGGTGCATAGGCCAGATCCATGCACGGTCCGCCCAAGTCCAGCAGCCATGCCTCGCTGGGGCGTGTCCACACCGCCAGCGAACTGTCACCCAGTTCCGTCCAGCCATTGAGCGAGCCGAAATAGCGGAAATCCCTGACCGGTTCGCCAGCATGCGCGCGATACAGCTCCAGCCGTTCGCCGCTGCTCAGTTTCCCGGCCGTTGCGCAGCCTCCCAACAATGCGGCGGCCATCACTGCGACAAGCATCTTGTTCATGGCATCACTCCTGTTTCCGGAAGAATCATCGGGACCACAGTCTGAAGTGGCGATCATCCGCCGCCCGACATGAACCGTGAAGCCAGGGCCGGCATGACGTTCAGCCGCGGTGCCGGATCACACTTCGGAGTGCGTCAGTTGATGCAGCCGCCCTTCACGCAGTTCCAGCACCCGCTCCAGCTTGCGCGCCAGGCTGCGGTCATGCGTGACCAGCACCAGGCTGGTGCGGTGCGCGCGGTTCAATTCCAGCATCAGCTCGAACACCGTCGCGGCGGTCTTGTCGTCCAGGTTGCCGGTGGGCTCATCGCCGAGCATGCAGGCCGGCTGGTTGACCAGCGCCCGCGCCACTGCCGCACGCTGGCGTTCGCCGCCGGACAATTCACTCGGCTTGTGTTCCAGCCGGTGCCCCATCCCCACCGATTCCAGCAGGGCCTTCGCCCGTTGCCCGGCGGCCGCCACGTCGATGCCACCGAGCATTACCGGCATCATCACGTTTTCCAGTGCGGTGAATTCCGGCAGCAAGTGGTGAAACTGGTAGACGAAGCCCAGCGAACGGTTGCGCAAGCGCCCGCGTTCGGCATCGGACAGCACCGACATCCGCTGCCCGGCCACGTAAACCTCGCCTGCGGTGGGCACATCCAGCCCGCCCAGCAGGTGCAGCAGCGTACTCTTGCCGGCGCCGGAAGCACCGACGATGGCCACGGTTTCGCCCTGCGCCACGTCCAGTTCCAGCCCGTCGAACACCGGCGTGCGCATGCGACCTTCGGCATAGGTCTTGCCCAATCCCTCCGCGCGCAACACGCTGGCCTGCATTGTCGGCTTCGATTCCCGATTCCCCATTCCCGATTCCCGGACGTCATTCATAACGCAGCGCCTCCGCCGGCTGGGTACGCGCCGCGCGCCAGGCCGGGTACAACGTTGCAAGGAAGCTCATCAGCAAGGCGGTGAGCAGGGTGACGGTCACGTCCCACGCCTGCATGTCGGTGGGTAGGCCGGTGATGTAATACACGTCCTCCGGCAGCAAGGTGATGTTGAACAGCTTCTCGATGCCGTCGAGGATGCGCTCCAGGTTCAAGGTCAGCGCCACCCCGCCAATTGCACCGAGCACGGTGCCGATGATGCCGATCAACGTGCCCTGCACCATGAACACCTGCATCACCCCGCCCGGGGTCAGGCCCAGCGTACGCAGGATGGCGATGTCGGCCTGTTTGTCGGTGACCAGCATCACCTGCGAGTTCACCAGGGTGAAGGCGCCCATCAGGATGATCAGCGACAGCAGGATGCCCATCACCGTCTTTTCCATGCGCAGCGAGTGGTAGAGGTTGGCGTTCTGCTGGGTCCAGTCCATCACCCGGTAGTAGCCGTCCAGATTCAACGCAAGGTCGCGCGCGACGACATAGGCCTGGTCCATGTCGTGCAGTTTTAGGCGCACGCCGGTGGCACCCTCGGTGCGCAGCACGCGCTCCAAGTCGCTCATGTTGACGAAGGCGACGCCGCGGTCGATTTCATTGGAGCCGGCTTCGAAGATGCCACTGACCTTGAAGCGCTTGGTGCGCGGCATCGCGCCGGCCGGGGTGCCCTGGATTTCGGCCAGCGTCGCCACCACGCTGTCGCCGACGTCCACGCCTGTCCACAATGCCAGTTCCTTGCCGAGCAGGATGTTGAATTCGCCCGGCTGCAGGCTGTCCAGCGAGCCCTTCTGCATTTTTTCCGCCAGCACCGACACCGCCGGCTCCAGCTTCGGATCGACGCCCTGCACCACCGCACCCTGCACCCGCGGCCCGGCCAGCATGCCCTGTATCTCGATGTAGGGCGCAGCGCCGACCACGCGCGGATCCTTCATTGCCACGTCCACCGCATGTTGCCAGTCGGTCATCGGCTCCCCATCGGCGCTGACAGTTGCGTGGGCCGACATCTGCAGCAGGCGGTCGCGGATTTCCTTCTGGAAACCGCTCATCACCGCCAGCGTGGTGATCAACACCGTCACCCCGAGCGCAATGCCGAGGATCGAGGCCAATGAAATGAAGGAGATGAAACCGTTGCGACGCTTGGCGCGCAAGTAGCGCAATCCGATTGCGACAGGTAAGGGTCTGAACATGCGCGTGTGCCGTTGAAGTCGCGCCATGTTGCCATTGTCTCCGGCTAACGGGAAACGGCGTGGGCACGCACGGCCAGTCGCAGTTCACGTCGTTGCGCACGCGGCAGCGTGTCCGGCCAGAACGCCAGTTGCCCCCGGTGTTTTCCCACACGCCAGCGCAGGATTGCCAACGGCCCGTATTCGAGAAGTTCCGGCGTTTCCACCGCCATCGCGTCGATGTTGGCCAATGCCGGGGACAGCAACAGATGGCGAACCGGCCGCGCTGCTTCGCGCCTTGCCAGCCACAGGCTCGTGCACAGGACCGCCAGCGCCAGCGGCCATGCCGCCGTGGTTTTCAATTCGCAAGTCAACAACGAAAGTGCGCCCAGCATGCCCAGCAGCACCAGTGCGCAGGTCAACCAGCGCGAAGGTCGCCACTCACAACGGAAGGGAGCGGATGTATTGGAGAAGTTGCGCCTGCTGTGCATCCGGGCAAGCCTCGTAGCCCATTGACCAGCGCCACAGCTTGTCATCTTCGGTGTCCAGCAATTGCAGGAAAACCGCTCGTTCCGGCGTAGGTGCCTGCCCCCAGCGTTGGTCGAGATAACGGCCGAACAACTGGTCAAGTTCGCGCATGCCGCGCCGGCAGCGCCAGCGCAGTTTCTTCAGTTCGATGTCGTCTTCGGTATGCATGGCGGTGGCAGTGTCTACCCTTCTCCCTGCGGGAGAAGGTGCCCCGAAGGGGCGGATGAGGGGCGAACGTAGTCCGTGCGTCTGAACCGTCGGGACTCCATCGCCCCTCACCCCAACCCCTCTCCCGCTGGGAGAGGGGCTCTATCTCTTCTCCCGAAGGAGGAGAAGGGAAAAGCACGCATCAGGCGCGGCGCGCCATCATCAGCTTCTTGATCTCGGCGATTGCCAATGCCGGGTTCAGCCCCTTCGGGCAGGTGCGGGCGCAGTTCATGATGGTGTGGCAGCGGTACAGCTTGAACGGGTCTTCCAGGTCGTCCAGGCGGGCACCAGTGTCCTCGTCGCGCGAGTCGATGATCCAGCGATAGGCCTGCAACAGGATCGCCGGGCCGAGGTAACGCTCGCCGTTCCACCAGTAGCTCGGGCACGAGGTCGAGCAGCAGGCGCACAGGATGCACTCGTACAAGCCGTCGAGCTTCTTGCGGTCTTCCGGTGACTGCAGGCGCTCGCGGTCCGACGGTGCCGGGGTCTGGGTACGGATCCACGGCTTGATCGAGGCGTACTGCGCGTAGAAATGGGTCAGGTCCGGCACCAGGTCCTTGACCACTTCCATGTGCGGCAACGGGTAGATCGGCACCTCGGCCTTGCCGCAATCGCTGATCGCACGGGTGCAGGCCAGTGTGTTGGTGCCGTCGATGTTCATCGCGCACGAACCGCAGATGCCCTCGCGGCAGGAGCGGCGGAAGGTCAGGGTCGGGTCGATCTCGTTCTTGATCTTGATCAGCGCGTCCAGGACCATCGGCCCGCACGCATCGAGGTCGATCTCGTAGGTGTCGGTACGCGGGTTCTGGTCGTCGTCCGGGCTCCAGCGATAGACCTTGAAGGTACGCACGTTCTTGCCGCCGGCACTGGCGGGGAAGTGCTTGCCCCTGGTGATCCGGGAGTTCTTGGGAAGTGCAAATTCAGCCATGTTCGTAGGTTCCCCGGATCAGTAGACGCGCGGCTTCGGCGGCACGACGCCGACGTCGTCGGTGAGCGTGTACATGTGCACCGGACGATAGTCGAAGCTGCATTTGCCCTTTTCGTCGACGGTGACCAGCGTGTGCTTCTGCCAGTTGACGTCGTCGCGGTCCGGGTAGTCCTCGTGGGCATGGGCGCCACGGCTCTCGTGGCGCTGCTCGGCCGAGTTGATCGTCGCCACTGCGTTGAGCAGCAGGTTGTTCAGCTCGTAGGTTTCGATCAGGTCCGAGTTCCAGACCAGCGAGCGGTCGGAAACCTTGACGTCCTGGAACGAATCGAACACCTCGGCCATCTTCTCGCAGCCATCGGCCAGCGTCTTGCTGGTGCGGAACACGGCGGCGTCGGCCTGCATCGTGCGCTGCATGCGGTCACGGATGACCGAGGTCGGGGTGTCACCACTGGCGTGGCGCAGCTTGTCCAGCAGGTCCAGCGCCTTGTCGCAGACATCGGACGGCAGTTGCTTGTGCGATGCACCCGGTTTGATCGTCTCGGCGCAGCGGTTGGCCACCGCGCGGCCGAATACCACCAGGTCGAGCAGCGAGTTGGAACCCAGGCGGTTGCCGCCATGCACCGACACGCAGGCAGCTTCGCCGATGGCGTACAGGCCCGGCACCACCGCGTCGGGGTTGTCGCCAACCTTGCGCACCACTTCACCGTGGTAATTGGTCGGGATGCCGCCCATGTTGTAGTGCACGGTCGGGATCACCGGGATCGGCTGCTTGTGCACATCGACGCCAGCAAAAATCTTGGCGCTCTCGGCGATGCCCGGCAGCTTCTCGTCGATCACGCCGGGGCCGAGGTGGGTCAGGTCGAGCAGGATGTGGTCCTTGTGCTCGCCGACGCCGCGGCCTTCGCGGATTTCGATGGTCATCGAACGGCTGACCACGTCGCGCGAGGCCAGATCCTTGTAATGCGGTGCGTAGCGTTCCATGAAGCGCTCGCCGCTGGCATTGCGCAGGATGCCGCCTTCGCCGCGCACGCCTTCGGTGATCAGGCAGCCGGCGCCGTAGATGCCGGTCGGGTGGAACTGCACGAACTCCATGTCCTGCAGCGGCAGGCCGGCGCGGGCCACGAGGCCGCCGCCGTCACCGGTGCAGGTATGCGCCGAGGTGGCGCTGAAGTAGGCGCGGCCGTAGCCACCGGTGGCCAGCACCACGCCGTGGGCGCGGAACAGGTGCAGCGTGCCTTCGGCCATGTCCAGCGCCAGCACGCCGCGACAGACGCCCTCGTCGTCGAAGATCAGGTCGAGCGCGAAATACTCGATCATGAAGCGCGCGTCGTGCGCCAGCGACTGCTGGTACAGCGTGTGCAGCATGGCGTGGCCGGTGCGGTCGGCGGCGGCGCAGGTACGCTGCGCCGACGGGCCTTCGCCGTACTTGGTGGTCATGCCGCCGAACGGACGCTGGTAGATCTTGCCGTCCTCGGTACGCGAGAACGGAACGCCGTAGTGCTCCAGCTCGATCACCGACGGGATGGCCTCGCGGCACATGTACTCGATGGCGTCCTGGTCGCCCAGCCAGTCGCCGCCCTTGACGGTGTCGTAGAAGTGATAGCGCCAGTCGTCCTCGCCCATGTTGGCCAGCGCCGCGGCGATGCCGCCCTGCGCCGCCACGGTGTGCGAGCGGGTCGGGAAGACCTTGGTGATGCAGACGGTCTGCAAGCCCTTCTGGGCCAGGCCGAACGTCGCCCGCAGCCCGGCGCCGCCGGCGCCGACGACCACCATGTCGACCTTGTGTTCAGTGATGTTGTAAGCGGACATGTATCAATTCCCAAGCGCGACGCGGGCAACCGCGAAGATGCTGACGATCGCGCCGAGCACGGCGACGAACTTGACCGTGGTCTGCAGGGCAAGCGCCATCAGCGAGTTGTGGATGTAATCCTCCAGCACGACCTGCAGGCCGAGCTGGGCGTGCCAGAACATGGCAACCAGGAAGCCGACCAGCGCGATCGCATTCCACGGCTTGGCCACGGCGGTCACCGCGGTGACGTAGTCGGCGCCGATCAGGCTCAGCACGAAGCACAGGAACCAGAGGGTCAGCGCGACCAGCGCGGTGGCGGTCAGGCGCTGGTGGATGAAGTGCATGGTGCCGGACTTGGAGCTGCCAAGGCCGCGCGCATTCTTCAGTGGAGTGCGGTACTTGCTCATGCGGCACCTCCGAAGCAGCAGACATAGGCCCAGATCACCACGGTGATGACCAGCGAGCCGATCACCGACAGCCAACTGCTGCGGATGAAGGTCGCCTTGGCGTAACCGATGGCGAAGTCCTGCACGATGTGGCGGATGCCGTTGCACAGGTGGTAGGCGAAACACCAGGTCCAGCCAAACAGGAACACCTCGCCGTACCACGCGCTGGCATGGGTGGTGAAGCAGTTCCAGGATTCGGGGCCCATCATCAGGGCGAGCAGGCCGCCGGCAATGATCAGGGCGCCCAGGGACAGTACGATGCCGGTGGCTCGATGCAGGATCGAGGTGGCCATCTGTATCTGCCAGCGATACACCTGCAGGTGCGGTGAAAGGGGGCGGGGTCTGTTCGCCATTCGCTGACTCGTCATCTCGGCTGGGCGGCGGTTGCCGCGTTGGCTAACGCTGCTTCAGAAATCGATGCAGCGACCGTTTTTCTCCCAATCACCGTATCGCACCGGATCCAGTCCGCCGCGACCGCCGAATTCCTCGGGCACCGCTGCGGTGTCGGGAAGCGGTTGCTTCTCCGGCTCCAGCGGAGCTTCGGCTTCGGGCTCGGGTGTTGGGGTTGTTTGGCCTATCATCATCGGTCTCGCAACGCACAAATTTTAGTCCTCGTTCACGTGTCTGACAACCTCGCCCCCGCTTTCACCGGTTTCCGCACATTGCGCCAGCCGCAATTGCTGAGCCTTTCCGGCGCCGACGCAGTCGCCTTCGCCCAGGCCCAATTCGCCAATGACGTGGTCGCGCTGGCCGATGGCCATTGGCAATGGAGCACATGGCTGACTGCCAAGGGCCGTGTCCTGGCGATTTTCCAGTTGCTGAAACTGGACGCCGAGCATCTGCTGCTGGTGTGCCACGACGGCGAACTCGAAACGATGGCCGAGCAACTGCGGCGCTTCGTTTTCCGCCGCAAGCTGGTCATTGCGCCCGCCGATGGTTTTTCCGTGGAAGGCGCATTCCAGCCGCCCGTCGCCGCAACCGGTGCGGCTCTTGCGCGGCTTGACGACGGCGCCGTCGAACTGGATGTTGGCAGTCCGGCGCATCCGCGCACGCTGCGCCTGGCCATCACCGACGGCGGTATGCATGATGCGGCGGCGGAACTGGCCTGGCGCCAGTCCGACCTGCGCTTCGGCCTGCCGCGGCTGGAGCCATCGCAGCGCGAACAATGGACGCCGCAACAACTGGGGCTGGAGCGGCTGGCGGCCTATAGCGTGAAGAAGGGTTGCTATCCGGGGCAGGAAATCGTTGCCCGCACCCACTTCCTCGGCAAGGCCAAGCGCGCGGCCACCTTGCTGGGAATCGCCACCGATGCCGCACCCGGCGACGAGGTTCGCAGCGGAGAACAGGCCATCGGCAGCCTGGTGAGCGTTGCCAGTGAACGGGCCTTGGCGGTGTTGCCGCTGGATGCCGGTGACGAAGGCCTGAGCGTTGCCGGCAACGTGGCGAAAGTCCTGCCGTTTGCCGAAGGCTTGGCGCGATAGTCCCATCGGAGCGCGTTGATGCGCTCCTGCGGCAACCGTCGCGTGCAACTCAGAGCCGCACGCCGCTTCCTGCATCGAAGAAGTGCAGCTTGTCGGCGCGCAACCGCAGCGACAATTCACCGCCCACTGACGGCAGCGACTGCGGCGCCACGCGCAGCACCAGCGGCATGTCGTCCAGCATCACGTTGACGAATATCTCGTTGCCCACCGGCTCGATGCCTTCCACCGTCGCCGTGAACAAAACCGTTTCGCCCTCGCCGGCCGGTTGCAGGTGTTCCGGGCGCACGCCCACCGCCACTTCGCGCCCGAACCATTCCTGCGCCAGCGACGCCCCGTCCAGCGCCAGCACGCGGTCGTTCCGCAATTGCAGTCGCGGGCCATCGAGCAGCCGGCCGCGCAGCACGTTCATTGCCGGGCTGCCGAGGAAACCGGCGACGAACAGGTTGGCCGGGCGTTCGTACAGCGCCATCGGCGTGTCGATCTGCTGGATCACGCCCTCGTTGAGCACCACGATGCGCTGCCCCAACGTCATCGCCTCCACCTGGTCGTGGGTGACGTAGATCATCGTCGTGCCCAGCTTGCGGTGCAGTTGCGCGATCTCGGTGCGCACCGAATGGCGCAGCTTGGCGTCGAGGTTGGACAGCGGTTCGTCGAGCAGGAACACCGCCGGCTCGCGCACCAGCGCCCGGCCCAGCGCCACGCGCTGGCGTTGTCCGCCGGACATCGCGCGCGGCAGCGTGTCCAGCATGCCCGTCAACCCCAGCATGTCGGCAGCCGCCTGCACCCGCCGCGCCACTTCGGCCTTGCCGTGTCCGCGCAGCTTCAGGCCGAAGGCCAGGTTTTCGGCCACGGTCATGTGCGGATACAGCGCGTAGCTCTGGAACACCATCGCGATGTCGCGGTCCTTCGGCGCGACGTTGTTGACCATGCGCCCGCCGATGGACAGCGTGCCTGCGCTGATCTCCTCCAGCCCGGCCACCATCCGCAGCAGGGTGGATTTGCCGCAACCCGATGGCCCCACCAGCACCATCAACTCGCCATCGGCAATTTCGAAGCTGGCCCCGTGCACGGCCACCTGGCCGTTGTCATAGACCTTGCGCACCGCATAGAACCGCACATCCGCCATCGTCTGCCTCACTCTTTCGTGGCCACGGGCGGCGGCCGGGCGATCTTTCGAATACGAATACAGTCGAAACATTCTGCCACGCGGGCGTTGGGGCATGGCACCATCAGTGGCTCACGGTTTCGACCACGGGGACGCCAGCGGCCCGGCATGCGGACAGCGTGCGGCAAGCGCTGCGGCCCCGGTTGGCGCGTCGGCCACTTCACCGCACCAGCGGTCACGACCGTGGACATGCCAGCGGCAAAATACCCACGGGAACACCAGAAAAAGGCGATTGACAACGATGTCACCTGCGCACGAAACTCGAGCCATGCACGACACCCTTCTCCTGTTCGGCGCCACAGGCGACCTGGCCCAGCGTTACCTGTTTCCTTCACTGCTGCGCCTGCTCGGCGATGGCCTGCTCCCGGAGGACTTCCAGGTACGCGCGATGGCGCTGTCACCGCATGACACGGAAAAATTCCACGACATCCTGCGCCCGCGGCTGGAACAGGCCCTGCCGCACGCCAGCCAGGACGACATCAACAACCTGCTGAGCCGCATCGACTACCGCTCGGTGGACCTGCGCGCACCCGAGTCGATCGCCGAGGCGGTGCGCGAGTTCAACGGCCGCCGCTGTGTCAGCTATTTGTCGATCCCGCCGGGCCTGTACATCTCCACCTGCCAGGGACTGGCACTGGGTGGCGCGTTGTCCGCACCGCACCGACTGATGCTGGAAAAGCCGATCGGCTCGGATTCGACCAGCGCGGAGGAAATCCTGGGTTCGATCGGCGCATTGATCGACGAGGACCGGGTATTCCGCATCGACCATTACCTCGGCAAGGCCGCGGTGCAGAACCTGATGGCGCTGCGCTTCGGCAACACCTTGCTGGAGGCGGTGTGGAACCGCGACCACATCGAATCGGTGCACATCCTCGTGGCCGAAAGCGATGGCGTGGACGGCCGCGACTCCTATTACTCGCGCTCCGGCGCGATGCGCGACATGGTGCAGAGCCATATCCTGCAGTTGCTGTGCCTGGTGGCGATGGAGCCACCCGCTTCGCTGGAGGCCGACCGCATCCGCGACGAGAAGGTCAAGGTGCTGCGTGCACTGCGCCCGCTCGACGCCGCCCATGCCGCGCGCGACAGCGTGCGCGGCCGCTACACCGCCGGCACTATCAACGGCCAGCCGGCACAGGCCTACCAACCGCCAGAAGGCAGCGAGGCGGAAACCTTCGTCGGCCTCACCGCGCGCATCGACAACTGGCGCTGGGCTGGCGTGCCGTTCCACCTGGTCACCGGCAAGCGCCTGCCCGAGCGCACCACCCGCATCGAGGTTAACCTCAAGCCGGTCACGCACTGGCTGTTCGAGCGCCCGGACCGCCATGCCGCCCAGTCCAACCGCCTGACCTTCCAGTTGCAGCCGCAGGAAAACATCCAGCTCGGCCTGATGAGCTCGCTGGCCGGCCCGGAATGGGGCGCGCTGGAGTTGCAGCCGCTGGAGCTGGAATTGTCGGTACCCACCGGCCTGCACCGCCGCATCGCCTACGAACGCCTGTTCCTGGATGCGTTCAACGGCAACCACGCACTGTTCGTACGCGATGACGAAGTGCGCGCGGCCTGGGCATGGATCGATAGTGTCAGCGAAGCATGGAAGGCCGCCGAGCTGCCGATGCAGCCCTACCCGGCCGGCAGTTGGGGGCCGCAGCAATCGCACGATTTCCTGCCGGAAGCGCTGGTCGCCGACAACCGCGCGGAAACCGGTCTGTGAGCGCTGCCGCCAATAACGTGCTGGTTGCCGACATCGGCGGCACCAATGCCCGCTTCGCACTGGCCAATACCCGCGCCGCCACGCCGCTGGACCAGGACAGCATCGGCGAATACCCGGTTGCCCGCTTCCCATCGCTGGCCGAGGCCGCCGCCTGTTACCTGCGCGAACACGATGCCGATGTGCATGCCGGCGTGTTCGCGGTGGCCGGGCGCGTGGATGGCGACGAGGCGCGCATCACCAACCACCCATGGGTGATCTCGCGTTCGCGCACCGCCGCACAATTGGGTTTCGGCACGCTGCACCTGATAAACGATTTCGTCGCCCAGGCAATGAGCATTGCCCTGCTGCAACCGGAAGACGTGGTGCAGATCGGCGGCGCCCAATGGCGGCCGGCCGACGCCAGCCAACCTCGCAACTACTGCGTGCTCGGCCCCGGCACCGGGCTGGGCGTGGGCGGGCTGCTGGTGCGCGATGGCCGCAACTACCCGCTGGCCACCGAAGGCGGCCATGCCAGTTTCGCTCCGGCCACCCCGGAGCAGATCCGCATCCTTGAAATCCTCACCCGGCAGTTCGGCCGCGTCTCCAACGAGCGCCTCATCTGCGGCCCCGGTCTGGTCAACCTGCACCGTGCGCTTGCCGAAATCGCCGGGCAAGACCCCGGCCAATTGCAGCCGGCACAGGTCAGCGAGCGTGCCGCCGACGGTGATGCCGTCGCCATGCGTGCCATCGACGTGTTCATGGAAATCTTCGGCGCCATTGCCGGCGACGCGGTGCTGGTACAGGGCGCCTGGGACGGCGTGTTCCTGACCGGCGGGCTGGTGCCGCGCCTGCTGGAGCCGCTGCAGCATTCCGGCTTCCGCCACTGTTTCGAAAGCAAGGGCCGTTTCACCGCCACCTTGTCGCAGGTGCCCTCGCTGGCCATCGTCCACCCCTGCCCCGGCCTGCTCGGCGCCGCCGCCTGCGCGGTCGATGCGCAACGGGCACAACCCGGAGCCTTGGCATGACCGACCTCGTTTCCGACCGCCTCGCGCTGACCCGCCATTCCGACGCGGAAGGCTGGAGTGAGAACGTCGCCAGGGAAATGGCGGCGATCCTCACCGAGGAAATCCGCCTGCGCGGCCGCGCCCGCATGTTGTTGTCCGGGGGCACTACCCCGGCACCTGCATATGCACTGCTGGCCGAGTACCCATTGGAGTGGGCGCGGGTGGAAGTGGGCCTGGCCGACGAACGCTGGTTGTCGCCGCAGGACCGCGACAGCAACGCCTGGCTGGTGCGCGAGAACTTCCTCAAGCTTGCCGAAGGCGCGCATTTCGACCCGCTGGTGCGGGTGGGCAAGCCGCTGGCCGAATGCGTGCACGACGCCAACCTGCTGGCCTCGCATTCGCAGCCGGCCTGCATGGTGGTGCTGGGCATGGGCAACGACGGCCACACCGCCTCGCTGTTTCCCGGCTCGAAGGATCTCGAGCTGGCCTTGGCCAGCAAGCAGCCCTACGCCGCGCTGGACGCCAGCGGTTGCCCGGTCGCAAACGACTGGCACCTGCGCATCACCCTGACCCCGCACGGCCTGGCGCCAATCGGCAAGCGCTTGCTGTTGCTGCGCGGCAAGCAAAAGCTCGACGTGCTCAATGCCGCGCTGGAATCCGGTGACGTGCAGCGATACCCGGTGCTGGCTGCGATCAATGCGCCCGGCACCAAGCTGCACGTGCACTGGTGCGCATGAAGCCGGGAATGCGCCAGCGGAAGCCCGCTTTCATTCTCTCCCCCACTCTTCTCATAGCCGGTAGCCAATGAGCCTGCATCCGAAAATCCACGCCATCACCGAACGCATCGTCCAACGCAGCGCGGCCTCGCGCGCGGCCTATCTGGCAGGCATCGAGGCCGCCTTGCGCGAAGGCCCGTTCCGTTCGCGCCTGAGCTGCGGCAACCTGGCCCACGCCTTTGCCGCCAGCGGCCCGGTGGACAAGGACCGGCTGAGCCACAACGTCACCGCCAACATCGGCATCATCAGCGCCTACAACGACATGCTCTCGGCGCACCAGCCGTTCGAGCCCTATCCGCAGACCATCCGCGAGGCGGCGCGCGAACTGGGCGCCACCGCGCAAGTGGCCGGCGGCGTACCGGCCATGTGCGACGGCGTGACCCAGGGCCGTGGCGGCATGGAGCTTTCCATGTTCTCGCGCGACGTGATTGCCCAGGCCACCGCCGTGGGCCTGAGCCATGACATGTTCGATGCCGCCGTCTACCTCGGCGTGTGCGACAAGATCGTGCCCGGCCTGCTGGTGGGCGCACTGGCCTTCGGCCACCTGCCGGCGGTGTTCATCCCGGCCGGGCCGATGACACCGGGCATCGCCAACAAGCAGAAGGCCGAGGTCCGCGAGCGCTACGCCGCCGGCCAGGCCAGCCGCGACGAATTGCTGGCGGTGGAGATGGCCTCCTACCATTCCTCCGGCACCTGCACCTTCTACGGCACCGCCAATTCCAACCAGGTGCTGCTGGAAGCGATGGGCGTGCAACTGCCGGGTTCGTTCGTCAACCCGGAGCAGCCGCTGCGCCGTACCCTGACCCGCGTGGCCACCGCGCGGGCGCTGGAAATCTGCGCGCTGGGCAACGACTTCCGCCCGCTGGGCCGGTTGATCGACGAGCGCGCCATCGTCAACGCCATCGTCGCGCTGATGGCCACCGGCGGCTCGACCAACCACACCATCCACTGGGTCGCGGTGGCGCGTGCGGCCGGCATCGTGCTGACCTGGGACGACATGGACCAGCTTTCGCAGATCGTGCCGCTGCTGGCCCGGGTCTACCCCAACGGCGAAGCCGACGTGAACCGCTTCGCCGCGGCCGGCGGCCCGGCCTTCGTGTTCCGCGAACTGCTCGATGCCGGGCTGATGCACGACATCCCCACCATCCACAAGGACGGCATGCGCGCCTACACCCGCGAGCCGCGCCTGACCGACGGCCGCCTGACGTATGTGCCGGCAGTGGAGAGCAGTGCCGATACCGAAGTGGTACGCCCGATCACCGAACCGTTCGAGGCCCAGGGCGGGCTGCGCCTGTTGCGCGGCAATATCGGCCGCTCGCTGATCAAACTCTCGGCCGTCAAGCCGCAGCACCGCTTCATCGAGGCACCGGCCGTGGTGGTGGATGCGCCGCAAGCGTTGAACAAACTGCACGCTGCCGGCGCATTGCCGCAGGACTTCGTCGCGGTGGTGCGTTACCAGGGCCCGCGCTCCAACGGCATGCCCGAGCTGCACTCGCTGGCGCCATTGCTGGGGTTGCTGCAGAACCAGGGCTGCAAGGTGGCCTTGGTCACCGACGGCCGCCTGTCCGGCGCTTCCGGCAAGATCCCGGCCGCCATCCACGTCACCCCGGAAGCGGCACGCGGGGGTGCCATCGCCCGCATCCGCGATGGCGACATCATCCGCCTGGACGGCGAGGCCGGCACCCTGGAAGTGCTGGTGGACGCTGTGCAATGGGCCGAGCGCGAGCTGGCCGGCAACAGCGCGCCCGCCGGCCATGACATGGGCCGCAACCTGTTCGCCTACAACCGCGCCCTGGTGGGCCCGGCCGACCAGGGCGCATTGTCGATTTCCTGCGGCCCGCTCAGCGCCGATGGCGGCCTGTGGGAGTACGACGCCGAGTACGAACTCGGCCACGATGCCGCCGCCGCTGCCGCCCCGCACGAAGCCAAGGACGCCTGACCCACGCCGGCCGCCCACGCGGCCTGCCCTTTCCCGGAACCCCGCATGACCATCGCCCAACACCAGGATCGCGCCGAACACCTGCTCAGCGCCGCCGGCATCCTGCCGGTCGTCACCATCCACACTCTCGACCAGGCCCGCGCAGTCAGCGCCGCGTTGCTGGAAGGTGGCCTGCCGGCCATCGAACTCACCCTGCGCACGCCGATCGCGATGGAAGCGCTGGCCATGCTCAAGCGCGAACTGCCCGACGTGGTGGTCGGCGCCGGCACCGTGCTGAACGTCGCGCAGATGCAGCAGGCCATCGACGCCGGCGCGGACTTCCTCGTCACCCCCGGCACGCCCGCGCACCTGGCCGACGCACTGGCCAACGCACCGCTGCCGGTGGTCCCCGGCGCGGCCACCCCGACCGAATTGCTGGCGCTGGTCGCGCGCGGTTTCCGCATCTGCAAGCTGTTCCCGGCCACCGCCGTGGGCGGGCTGGCGATGATCAAGGGCGTGGCCGGGCCGATTGCCGAACTCAAGCTCTGCCCCACCGGCGGCATCACCGAAGCCACTGCCGGCGACTACCTCAAGCAGAAGAACGTGGTCTGCATCGGCGGCTCGTGGATGGTGCAGGACGCATGGATCCGCGCCGGCCAGTGGGACGAAGTGAAAAAATCCGCCGCCGCCGCCGCGGCCCTGGTTCGCATGGCCCGCGCTGGCTGATCGCAACGGCAAGCTGCGGGCATGGGCTATGGTATCGGCCCCTTCCCGCCTTGCCGGTGCCCCGATGGACGAAACCCTCCCGCGCATGACCAACCTGTTCCTCCAGCTCGGGCTGGATGCCAGCGAACAGGCCATCGCACAGTTCATCGACGACCATCAACTGCCGCGCGAAACCGGCATCGCCGAAGCCTCCTGTTGGAACGAGGGCCAACGCCAGTTCCTGCGCGAGAAGCTCGAAAGCGACGGCGTCTGGGCCATCGTCATTGACCAGTTGAACGAGTCGCTGCACGAGGACGCGACCCGGGCCAGCATCGAAGACTGAGCCCGTAAAACCCGCCGTTGCGGCTCAGCGCCCGCCGTCCAGCCGCAACATCAGCAGCAGGGGCTGCAATGGCGAAGGCTCGAAGCCGTAATGCTCGTAGAACCGCTGTGCAGGCTCGTGCAGCGCATGTACCAGAATTGTGCGGACGCCAGCCTGTCCGGCAATACCCGCCACGCGCCGTTGCGCATCTTTCAGCAGTGCGCCACCCAACTGGATGCCTTGCGCCCGCTGATCGACAGCCAACCGCCCCAGCATGATGGCCGGCACCGGATCGGGCATGTTGCGCTTGATCTTGCCCAAGGCCAGTTCGTGTGAAATCGCTCCGGCAGCCAGCGCGTAATAGCCACGCACGATGTTGTCCGCATCGGTCACCACGAAGGTGCGGCTGGCCCCGCCCAACTGGTTGACCAGTGCTCGTCGCCGCAACCAGTCGTCGAGTTCGGCCTCGCCGCAATCGAAGTCATCCAGCCGATGCGTGGCCGTCAGCGCACGCGGCTCAGTCAGCGGCAGCCGCATCATCCGTCCTCTCCCACGGTGCCTTTACCGCCAACAACCGCTCAAGGCCGGGGTTCGGCTTCGGCGGCGCGTCCAGCATCGCCACGAATTGCGCGAACTTTTCCTCGCTCAAGGTGAAGAACACCTGGTCCAGCACCACCTCTTGCGCGCGTGCGCAGGCGGTTTCCAGCATGAAATCGGAACGGCTCTTGCCCAGCAGACCTGCGGCCTGATCGATCAGGTCGCGCTGCTCGGGCAAGGCACGCAGATTGATGGCAGCGGCACGCACGGGCTTCTCCGATATACAAAAGATATACGGATGTTGCGCTCACGTGTAGCGGTTGTCAATACAAACCTGCCAGCCACCGTCTTCCCGTGATCCCGGAGATACCGTCCATTTCTTTCAAAACATCTGAAATATCAATCGCTTGGAATTTAAGAAAGATCATTTCTCCGCATGCCACGTCAATGCGCCCAGCACACCCAGTTGGCCGTGCTCGATACGCCAGACCGGCACCTGCTGCAGCATCGGCGAAAGCTTGCCCTTGGCAAGGAAGCGCTGCATGAAGCTGCCCTCGTGCAGCCAGCGGGCGATGTGGTCGGTGATGCCGCCGGTCAGGTGTACCGAGCGCGCGCCGAAGGTGAGGGCGAGGTCGCCGGCGAGACTGCCCAGCCAGCCGCAGAAGGTGCGGATGCTGGCGACGGCCAGCGGGTCGTGGCCGGTGGAGGCCGCAGCGACCAGCTCGGCCGGGGTGTTCCAGCGCGGCATGCTGCCTTCCAGTTCGCACAGGCAGGCATAAAGCGTGACCAGGCCAGGGCCGGACAGCACATGCTCGTTGTCGACGTGGCCGTGGCGCTGCTGCAACAGGCGCAGCACGTCCATTTCCAGTGCATTGCCCGCAGTCAGCGCCGCATGGCTGGCTTCGCTGGCCAGTACCCGCGGCTGGCCACCCTGCAAGCGCACCGCCACGCCAAGCCCGGTGCCGGGGCCAAGCACCAGCGCCGGGCCGGGAACGGGCTGTTCGACATGCGTGGACAACCGGTGCCGGCTGCCGGGAGCGGCATGCCCGATGGCCCCGGCAACGGCGGCGAAGTCGTTGATGATTTCCAGCGTGTCCAGCCCGCTTTCGCGGCGGGTGTCGGCCAGCGACACCGCCCAGGCCAGATTGGAGTTGAGCAGATGGTCGCCGTCCAGTACGCCGGCGATGGCCACCGTGGCATGCGCCACCGGCGGTACCGCCGGGTTTCCGCCCAGTCGGGCCGCATAGTCGCGCAGGATCGCCCCCAGCCCGGGATACTCGGCGCAGTGATAGACGTGGAAGTCGCATATGTCGGCAGGTGCGCTGTCGATGGATGCGCCATCAATGGCGCTGCCGGACTTCGGCATCCACCCCAGCCGGGCATAGGTACCGCCGACGTCGGCTCCGATGATCGCGGTGGCGGCCGCCACCTCGTGACGCGGGGTTGCCTTCGTGCCGCTCATCGTTTTTCCCGTCCTGCCTGCATGCTGCCGTTCCGATTCTTCAGGGAGGCGAATCATGCGGTATCGCCGGGAGCCGTGGAAGCCACCGGTGTCATGCAGGGCTCACGCACCCGGCCCAACCTTCTTAGCGCGCGCCTGTTCGCGGGCCGCACGCAGGTGGTCGAGCTTTTCCTTGAGCTTGATTTCCAGCCCGCGCTCGACCGGCTGGTAGTAGACGCGCTCACCCATTTCCTCGGGAAAGGCGGTCTGGTCGAGGGCGATGCCGTCTTCGACGTCGTGGTCGTACTGGTAATCCTTGCCGTAGCCCATCGATTTCATCAAGCGCGTGGGGGCGTTGCGCAGGTGCATCGGCACCGGCTGGGTGCCCAGCTTGGCGATGTCGGCCTGGGCCGCGCCCAGCGCCTTGTAGCTGGCGTTGGACTTGGCGGTACTGGCCAGGTAGATGGCGAGGTTGGACAGGGCGATGTTGCCTTCCGGCGCGCCGATGCGGTCGTAGGCGTTCCAGACGTTGATCGCCATTTCCAGCGCGCGCGGGTCGGCCAGCCCCACGTCCTCCACCGCCATGATGGTCAGCCGGCGCAGGAGGTAGGAAGGGTCGCAGCCACCATCGAGCATGCGTGCCAGCCAATAGATCGCACCGTCCGGGTTGGAGCTGCGCACGGATTTGTGCAACGCCGAGATCTGGTCGTAGAACTGCTCGCCGCCCTTGTCGAAGCGGCGGGTGCGGTCGGCCAGCACCTGCAGCAGGGTTTCCGGGGTGATTTCGCCACCCTCGCCGGCCGCCAGCTCGGCGGCGATTTCAAGCAGTGTCAGGGCACGGCGCACGTCGCCATCGGCGGCACGGGCGATTTCCAGCAGCGACTCGGGCGAGATGCGGATGTCTTCGCCACCCAGGCCACGCTCGCCATCGCCCAACGCCCGTTGCAGCGCTTCGACCACGTCATCGGGCGACACTGCTTCGAGCACGTGCACGCGGCAACGCGACAGCAACGCCGAATTCAGCTCGAAGGACGGGTTCTCGGTGGTGGCGCCGACGAAGATGATGATGCCGCGCTCGATGTGCGGCAGGAAGGCGTCCTGCTGGGTCTTGTTGAAACGATGCACTTCGTCGACGAACAGCACCGTGCGGCGACCTTCGGCGAAGCGCTGCGCAGCCTCGGCCAGTACCTGCCGCACTTCCGGCAGCCCGGACAGCACCGCGGAAATGGCGCGGAACTCGGCGTCGGCATAACGCGCCAGCAGCAGCGCCAGCGTGGTCTTGCCGCAACCCGGCGGCCCCCACAGCACCATCGAATGCACGCTGCCGGCTTCGATTGCCCTGCGCAGGGCCGTGTTAGGCGCCAGCAGGCGCTTCTGCCCGACCATCTCGTCCAGCGTGCGCGGGCGCATGCGTTCGGCGAGCGGGCGCATGCCTTCGCGGTCCGCGCTCAGCAGGTCGGCGGGCGGTTCGGAAAAAATGTTTCTGGATTTGGCCACGACGCATTCTAGCGGGGGCGCGTCTCGGCCATTGAGATGCGGGAGCTGCATGCGGGGTGCGTGAGGGGCGCAGCTCCGACCTGTGGCATTGCCGGGGAAGCCATCTGCCTGCCGGGCAAGCCCGGCAGCTACGGGAAACAGGCGGTTCAGCGCTCGCCGATGACGTCCACGGTCTTGTCGGGGACGAAGTGGAAGGTGCCATTGGCGAAACTCGGGTTCTTCTTCCAGCCGCTGAAATCGATCACCGTGCGCTGGCCCACCGCATCGATGATTTCCATGCGCGCCAGTCCATCCCGGCCGAAGCCCAGTGCGGCGTACTGGAAGCTGGCCTCGGTCTCGCGCTTGGGGCTCAGCGACAGCCATTGCATGCCATCGCGCGGCGCGGCTTCCTCGCTGACGTCGTACTGGCGGTCCAGCAGCGCCGGGTTGACCAGCGCGGTCAGCGGGCTGTTCTGCTCTTCCTCGCCCTGGTTGCGCACCGTGGCCTGCTCCAGGTCAGGTTCGTAAACCCACACCTTGCTGCCGTCGGCGACGATCAATTGCGGATACGGGCGAACGTATTCCCAACGGAACAGGCGCGGTGCCGACAGCGCGACCTGGCCGCTGGACGACTCCTTGAGCTTGCCGCGGGTGTCGAACACCTGCTGGCTGAACTGCCCGTCCAGACCGCGCAGACCCTTGGTGAAGGCATTGAGGTCGTCGCGCGCGCCGGCATGGGCGCTGCCGACAAATCCGGCACTGGCCAGGGCAACGGCAATCAGGGTGTGGCGCAGGGTGGCATTCATGGCGATGGCAGGCTGGCGTGGAAGATGGACAGAGTCTGCCCTGACGGAACTGAATGGGCGGCAATCATCATCGGATGCGCTGCCCTACCCTTATTTCGGTGGCGGCGGCGCCAGCACCGTGCGGTCGCCGTTGTGCTCCGGCGTGCTGACCACACCGGCCGCCTCCATTGCCTCGATCAGCCGCGCGGCGCGGTTGTAGCCGATCTTCAGCCGCCGCTGCACGCCGGAAATGGACGCGCGCCGGGTTTCGGTGACGATGCGCAGGGCTTCGTCATACAGCGGATCGGATTCATCGCCGGCGGCGCTGGACTCGGGCAGGCCGGTGGCACCGACCACCACGCCGTCGCCCATCGTCTGCACCTCGTCCAGCACGCCCTGGATGTACTCGACCGGGCCGCTGGCCTTGAGGTGCTCGACCACGCGGTGCACTTCCTCGTCGGAGACGAAGGCGCCGTGCACGCGGTCGGGCATCGCCGTGCCCGGCGGCAGGTACAGCATGTCGCCGTTGCCCAGCAGCGCTTCTGCCCCGCTTTGGTCGAGGATGGTGCGCGAGTCGATCTTGCTCGACACCTGGAACGCGATACGGGTCGGGATGTTGGCCTTGATCAGGCCGGTGATGACGTCCACCGACGGCCGCTGCGTTGCCAGAATCAAATGGATGCCGGCCGCACGCGCCTTCTGCGCCAGCCGTGCGATCAACTCTTCGACCTTCTTGCCGACGATCATCATCATGTCGGCGAATTCGTCGATGAAGATGACGATGAACGGCAGCGACTCCAACTGGCGCGGTACCTCGCCCATTTCGGGGTTCGGCTTGAACAGCGGGTCCATCAGCGGCTGGCCGGCGTCGATGGCGTCCTTCACCTTCTTGTTGAAGCCGGCCAGGTTGCGCACGCCCACCGCGCTCATCAGCTTGTAGCGGCGCTCCATCTCCGCCACGCACCAGCGCAGGCCGTTGCCGGCCTCCTTCATGTCGGTGACCACCGGCGCCAGCAGGTGCGGGATGCCTTCGTAGACGCTCAGTTCCAGCATCTTCGGGTCGATCATCAGCATCCGCAGATCTTTCGGCGATGCCTTGTACAGCAGGCTCAGCACCATCGCGTTGACCGCCACCGACTTGCCCGAGCCGGTGGTGCCGGCCACCAGCAGATGCGGCATGCGCGCCAGGTCGGCCACGGTCGGGCGGCCGGCGATGTCCTTGCCCAGCGCCAGGGTCAGCGGGCTGGCCGACTTGTCGTACTCCTTGGAGCGCAGCAACTCGGACAGGAAGATCATCTCGCGGGTGACGTTGGGGATTTCCAGGCCGATCACCGACTTGCCGGGAATCACGTCGACCACGCGCACCGACTTGACCGACAGCCCGCGGGCGATGTCCTTGTCCAGCGAGCTGATCTGGCTGACCTTGATGCCCGGTGCCGGCTCGATCTCGAAGCGGGTAATGACCGGCCCCGGATAAGCGCCAACCACCTGCGCGTCGATGCGGAAATCCTTGAGCTTGAACTCGATCTGCCGCGACAGCGTTTCCAGCGTCTGTTCGTCGTAGCCCTTGGGCTGTGGCTTGGGGTCGTCCAGCAGCGCCAGCGGCGGCAAGTCCGAGCCGTCGCTGTTGACGCCCTGGAACATCGGGATCTGGGTTTCGCGCTTGGCGCGCTCGCTTTTTTCGATCACCGGTGCCGGGCGCGGCTCGATCTTCACCGGCTCGCGCTTGGCGCGCACTTCGGCATCGACCTTGCGCACTTCCTCGCGTTCCTCGCGCAGGGTACGGGTCTGCTGCCATTCGTTGGCCTGTTCCTTCTTCCTGGCCAGCAGCGGCCCCAGCGCCAGCACCCAGCCGCCGATCTTTTCCATCAGCCAGAACCACGACAGGCCGGTGGCCAGGGTGACCGAGGTCAGCAGCAACACCAGCAGGAACAGGCTGGCACCCAACTCGCCGAAACCGTTCTTCAGCGACTTGCCGACCAGCACGCCAAGCCCGCCGCCGGCATTGGCGACATCATTCCCGCCAATGCGCAGGTACAGGAAGCCGGTGGCGCCGATCAGGAAACCGACGATGCCGACCAGCCGCAGCGCCGGGCCGAGGTCGTCCTGGCCGCGGTCCTCGCGCTTGAGGCCGAACATCGCGATCCACGCCACCGCGCCCAGCATCAGCGGAATCAGGTAGGCGACATGGCCAAACAACTGGCGCAGCACGTCGGCGATCCACGCCCCCACCTTGCCGCCCATGTTGTGCACCGGCGCGACCACCGAGCCGGAACTGGTCCAGCCCGGATCGGTCTGCGGCGAATAGGTGAACAGGCTGGCCAGCAAGTACAGCAGCGCCGGGGCGATGGCGATCAACGCCAGGTCACGCCACAACTTGTTGCGACGGGCGTTGTCCGCCACGGCGGCCGGCTTGCGCGCGGCGGCGCCGGTGTTCCTGTCACGTTCCGGGAGCTGTTTCGCCACCTTGGACCAGACCTTGAGAAATGCACGGTTAGCGCTTGATATTAAACGACGGCAGGCACTGTTTCATCCGCAGCCCCGCAGCATGGGAAATGGCCGCCGCACCACGCAGTTCCATGCGCGCGCCTTGATTCACCCGGCAGCGGTCGCCACTCTAGTCGACAGTCCGGGCCCTCGCCCGCCTCTTCCCCCTGCCACGAGCCTGCATGAGCACTTCCAGCCTTCCGACCAAGCACACCCGCCTGTTGATTCTCGGCTCCGGCCCTGCCGGCTGGACCGCCGCAGTCTACGCCGCCCGCGCCAACCTCAAGCCGCTGGTGGTCACCGGCCTGCAACAGGGTGGTCAACTGATGACCACCACCGAGGTGGACAATTGGCCGGGCGACGCCCACGGCCTGATGGGCCCGGACCTGATGGCGCGCATGCAGGCCCATGCCGAGCGCTTCGACACCGAAGTGGTGTTCGACCACATCCACACCGCCGACCTGTCCAAGCGCCCGTTCACCCTCACCGGCGACAACGCGCAGTACACCTGCGACGCGCTGATCCTCGCCACCGGCGCCACCGCCAAGTACCTGGGCATTCCCTCCGAGGAGGCCTTCAAGGGCCGCGGCGTGTCGGCCTGCGCCACCTGCGACGGTTTCTTCTACAAGGACCAGGACGTGGTGGTGATCGGCGGCGGCAACACCGCCGTTGAAGAAGCGCTGTACCTGTCCAACATCGCCCGCAAGGTCTACCTGGTGCACCGCCGCGACACCCTGCGCGCGGAAAAGATCATGCAGGACAAGCTGTTCGCCAAGGTCGAGGCCGGCAAGATCGAGACCGTCTGGCATCACCAGGTGGACGAGGTGCTGGGCAACGACATGGGCGTGACCGGCGTGCGGGTGAAGTCCACCCTCGATGGCAGCACCCGCGACATCGCCGCCCACGGCTTCTTCGTCGCCATTGGCCACAGCCCGAACACCGAACTGTTCAAGGGCCAGTTGGACATGGACAACGGCTACCTGAAGATCCACTCCGGCATCGCCGGCAACGCCACCGCCACCAACATCGCCGGCGTGTTTGCCGCCGGCGACGTCACCGACCAGCACTACCGCCAGGCCATCACCTCGGCCGGCTTCGGTTGCATGGCGGCGCTGGACGCCGAGCGCTTCCTCGACCAGCAGGACTGAGCCCGGCCTCTATCACGGCATGGCGCGCATTCGCTGGCTGGATTCATTGCAGGCCATCCCGGCTGAACACTGGGATGGCCTGCACGATGGTTGCAATCCTTTCATAAGCCACGCCTTCCTTGCCGGTCTGGAGCAGCATGGCTGCCTGCGCCCGGAATGGGGCTGGACGCCGCAGCACCTCAGCTTGTGGCGCGGCGATGAACTGGTCGGCGCGGTACCGGGCTACCTGAAGGAAAACTCGCACGGCGAGTTCGTGTTCGACCATGCCTGGGCGAACGCCCATGCGCGGCACGGGCTGGACTACTACCCCAAATGGCTCGGCGCCGTGCCTTATTCGCCGGTCACCGGGCCGCGCCTGCTGGCCCGCGATGACGACGACCGCCGCGCCCTGTTGCGCGTCATCGTCGAACACGTGCAGGACAGCGGGCTGTCGTCGGCCCACGTCAACTTCCACGGGGCAGCCGAAGACGCGCTGTTCGATGCCGATTGGCTGCAACGGCTGGACGTGCAGTTCCAGTGGCAACGGCAGCCGGGCTGGGAGTGCTTCGACGACTTCCTTGCGGCAATGGACCGCAAGCGTCGCAAGAACATCCGCCAGGAACGCGCCAAGATCGCCCGCGCCGGCATCGGCTTCCGCATCGCCCACGGCGACGAGGCCAGCGACGACGACCTGCGCGCGATGCACGGCTTCTACCTGCAAACCTTCGCCGAATACGGCAACGCCCCGGCGCTGACGCTGCCGTTCCTGCGCCATCTGGCCGAACGGATGCCACGGCAACTGGTGTTGTTCCTCGCCATGCAGGACGGCGTGCCGATCGCCGGCGCCCTGTGCCTGCGCGGCGGCGACACGCTGTACGGCCGTTATTGGGGCGGCAGCGCCCTGCCCGGCCTGCACTTCGAAACCTGTTACTACCAAGGCATCGACTATTGCCTGCGCGAAGGCCTGCAGCGCTTCGAACCGGGTGCGCAGGGCGAACACAAGCTGGCGCGCGGCTTCCTGCCGGCCGAGGTGAGTAGCCGCCACTGGATCGGCAATCCCGCCTTCCGGCAGGCGCTGGCGGACTGGTGCGGCAAGGAACGGCTGGACGTGGCGCGGTACGCAAGGCAGTTGGCGGCGCATTCGCCGTTCAAATCGGAGTAGTGCTGCCCGCTGGCCGGCACCACCCGTGGAAAACCGCTGCCGCAGCCGCCCCGGCGATAATGCGGCAGATGAACCGCCCGCCGTTCCTGCTGCCACCCGCCCCCGACGCCCCATTTCCGCCGGCCGAACTGGCGCTGCGCGAACCCGATGGCCTGCTGGCTGTTGGCGGTGACCTGTCGCCAACGCGCCTGCTCAACGCCTATGCCGGCGGCATTTTCCCGTGGTTTTCCGCAGGCCAGCCGCTGCTGTGGTGGTCACCGGACCCGCGCATGGTGTTCCACACCGACGGCCTGCACCTGTCCACGCGCTTCCGCCGCACGCTGCGCGCAAGCACATGGCGCACCAGCGCCGACACCGCGTTTGCCGAAGTAATGCAGGCCTGCGCACAGGCTCCGCGCCCCGGTCAGGACGGCACCTGGATCACCACCGACATGCACCATGCCTACGTCGAACTGCACCGGCTCGGCCACGCGCATTCGCTCGAAGTGCGTGACGGCACCGAGCTGGTCGGCGGCCTCTACGGCGTGGCCATCGGCCGCATGTTCTTCGGCGAAAGCATGTTCAGCGCCCGCAGCGGTGGCTCCAAGGTGGCGCTGGCCGCGCTGGCGCGGGCACTGCACGGCTGGGGCTGGCCATTGATCGACGCCCAGGTCGAAAACCCGCATCTGCTGCGCATGGGCGCCAGCCATTTACCGCGCGACGCCTTCCTGGCCCAGGCCCGGCAACTGGCGCGGTTGCCGGAGCCGGCGGGCAGTTGGAGCCGGCGTTTCGGCCAGCGGGCGGCGTCGGAACTGGCCTGAAACCAACCGTTTAACGCAAACTTTGCATGATCCGGCAACGCGGGGTAAAATGCTCGGCTTCCGGGCCTGAAAAGGCCACCCGCAGAACCGCACAGGATTACATGTCGAAAGACGACTCCATCGAGTTCGAAGGCACCGTCAGCGAGACGCTTCCGAACACCACGTTCCGCGTCCGGCTTGAAAACGGGCACGAGATCATTGCTCACATCTCCGGCCGCATGCGCAAGAACTACATCCGCATCCTCACCGGCGACCGCGTCAAGGTTGAGATGACGCCGTACGACCTGACCAAGGGCCGCATCACCTACCGCATGAAATAAGCGGTATTCGGGTTCGCCAAGAGAAAGCCAGCCGTTGCGCTGGCTTTTTCGCGTGCGTGCGTGCGCATGTCCAAGACTGCACAGGCAGCGTCAGCCGCTGGCCGCATGGCGCCCGACCAACGGCCGGGCGCTGCGGGGTGCCGCGGGCTTTACTCCACCGTCGCCGGCAACAGGCGCTCCGGCTCGGGCATGGCCTCGACCACCAGCTCGCCATCGCGCACGTCGATACTGACCTTGCCGCCCTCCACCAATTTGCCGAACAGCAGCTCGTCGGCCAGCGGGCGCTTGATCCGGTCCTGGATCACCCGCGCCATAGGCCGTGCGCCCATCTCCGGGTCGAAGCCGTGCTGGGCCAGCCAGTCGCGCGCGGCGGGCGTGGCCGACAGCGCGACGTGCTTGTCCTGCAACAGCATTTCCAGCTCGATCAGGAACTTGTCCACCACCCGCAGGATGTGCTCGAAGCCCAGCGCCTGGAACTGCACCACCGCGTCGAGGCGGTTGCGGAATTCCGGGGTGAAGCTGCGGCGAATCACCTCCATCGCATCGGTGGCATGGTCCTGCTTGGTGAAGCCGATCGAACGCCGCGATGCCTGGGTTGCACCGGCGTTGGTGGTCATCACCAGGATCACGTTCTTGAAGTTGGCCTCGCGGCCGTTGGTGTCGGTGAGGATGCCGCGGTCCATGACCTGCAACAGGATATTGAAGATGTCCGGGTGCGCCTTCTCCACTTCGTCCAGCAGCAGCACGCAGTGCGGGGTCTTGACGATTTTCTCGGTCAGCAACCCGCCCTGGTCGAAACCGACATAGCCGGGCGGCGCACCGATCAGGCGGCTGACCGAATGCGGCTCCATGTATTCGGACATGTCGAAGCGCACCAGTTCGATGCCCAGTTGCAGCGCGAGCTGCTTGGTGACCTCGGTCTTGCCGACGCCGGTGGGGCCGGCGAACAGGAAGTTGCCGATCGGCTTTTCCGGGTTGCCCAGCCCGGAGCGCGACAGCTTGATCGCCGAGGCCAGCGATTCGATCGCCGGGTCCTGGCCGAAGATCACCATCTTCAGGTTGCGCTCCAGGTGCCGCAGCACATCCTTGTCGGTGGCGGTGACCTGCTTGGCCGGGATGCGCGCCATCTTGGCGACGATCACCTCGACCTCCTCGACGTCGATCATTGCCTTGCGCTCGTCCTCCGGCAGCAGCCGCTGGCGCGCGCCGGCCTCGTCGATCACGTCGATGGCCTTGTCCGGCAGCAGGCGGTCGCCAATGTGCTTGACCGACAGCTCCACCGCCGCCTGCAGCGCGTCGTCGGCGTAGGTCACGCTGTGGTGCGCCTCGTACTTGGGGCGCAGGCCCTTGAGGATCTCGTAGGCCTCGCCCACGGTCGGCTCGACGATGTCGATCTTCTGGAAGCGCCGCGCCAGCGCGCGGTCCTTCTCGAAGATGCCGCGGTATTCCTGGAAGGTGGTCGAGCCGATGCAGCACAACTCGCCCGAGGCCAGCACCGGCTTGATCAGGTTGGAGGCGTCCATCGTGCCGCCCGAGGCCGAGCCGGCGCCGATGATGGTGTGGATCTCGTCGATGAACAGCACCGCGCCGGGGATCTTCTTCAGCGAGGTGATCACGCCCTTCAGGCGCTTCTCGAAATCACCGCGGTACTTGGTACCGGCCACCAGCGCGCCGAGGTCGAGCGAATAGATCACCGCGTCGGCCAGCACCTCGGGCACCTCGCCATCGACGATGCGCTTGGCCAGCCCTTCGGCGATGGCGGTCTTGCCGACGCCGGCCTCGCCCACGTACAGCGGGTTGTTCTTGCGGCGGCGGCACAGCACCTGGATGGTGCGCTCAATCTCGTCGCGGCGGCCGATCAGCGGGTCGATACGACCGGCGCGGGCCGCATCGTTGAGGTTGCTGGCGTATTCGGCCAGCGCATCGCCCTTGGCCTCGCCCTCGCCGCCCTCGGCCCGGCCTTCACCGTCGGCGGAGGGCGCGGCATCACTTTCATCACCGATCTTGGCGATGCCGTGCGAGAGGTAGTTGACGATGTCCAGCCGGGCCACGTCCTGCTGGTTCAGGTAGTAGACCGCGTGCGAATCCTTCTCGCCGAAGATCGCCACCAGCACGTTGGCGCCGGTGACCTCCTTCTTGCCCGAGGACTGCACGTGATAGACGGCGCGCTGCAGCACGCGCTGGAAGCCGAGCGTGGGCTGGGTATCGCGGCCATCGTCGTCGGCCAGGCGCGACACCGAGGTTTCCACCGCCTGCTCCAGTTCCTGCCGCAGGCGCTCCAGATCGGCACCGCAGGCCTTTAGCACGGCCTGCGCGGACGGGTTTTCCAGCAACGCCAGCAGCAGGTGCTCGACGGTCATGAATTCATGGCGGGCCTCGCGGGCGCGCTTGTAGCACTGGCCAATCGTCTGTTCGAGGTCTTTGCTGAACATGGGGGGCTCCGACTGCGGTTGCAGACAATATGCGGCCTTGCCACACGATTTCCACAGCCCCGCCGGATATTGCCGTTCAGGCAGGCGTCGGCATCGGCCAGACCGGCCGCACCGGGCTCAGGCTTTTTCCATCTTGCACAACAACGGATGCTGGCTCATGCGGGCAAATTCGTTGACCTGCGCGACCTTGGTTTCGGCCACCTCGCGGCTGTAGACGCCGCAGATGCCGCGGCCGCGGGTGTGGACGTGCAGCATCACCTGGGTGGCGCGGTCCAGATCCATGCCGAAGAAATCCTGCAGTACGGTCACCACGAAATCCATCGGGGTGTAGTCGTCGTTGAGCAGCATCACCTGGTACAGCGGCGGAGGCGAGACTTCGGGCTTGCCGGTTTCCACCAGCAGGCCATGATCGTTTTCGTGTTGGAGCTTGCGTGGCATCGGCGAATTATAGCGGCTGGCTGCGCCCGGCCCACCCCGGTCACCGCTACAATTCGCGTTTGTCCACATTCCCGCAGGGAGCGCATGAAGAAGATCGCAATTGCAGTGGCAATGGCCGCCTTGGTGGCCGGTACCGCGGGAAGCGCGTGCGCCGACGAGCCGGACCCGAAAGTCGCGGCGCAGCTCGATTCGCTGGACTACCAGTACGAGGTCGACGACGACGGCGATTACCGCATGGTGTTCGACATGGAGGACGAGCGCACCCAGTTGGTGTTCGTGCGTTCGTCGGTGGAAACCTACGGCAACCACCGCATCCGCGAGATCTGGTCGCCCGGCTACAAAGCGCCCGGCCCGCAGTTCCCGGCGCTGGTCGCCAACCGCCTGCTGGAAGATTCCAACGCCTCCAAGCTGGGCAGTTGGGTCAAGCAGGGCGAGACGGCCATGTTCGTGGTCAAGATCGACGCCGACGCCAGCGCCGAAATGCTGGGCGACGCCATCGACGCGGCAATCAAGAGCGCCGATGCGATCGAGCTGGAACTGACCGCGCAGGACGACTTCTGAGCGTGAACATGATGCCGTCCGAGCGCTGGGCGCCACACGTCACCGTGGCCACCGTGGTGTCCCGCGCCGGGCAGTTGTTGCTGGTCGAGGAAGAAAAAGCCGGCCAGCGCGTATTGAACCAGCCGGCCGGGCACCTCGAACCGGGCGAAAGCCTGGTCGAAGCGGCGGTGCGCGAAACCCTGGAGGAAACCGGCTGGGAAGTGCAGCCAACCGCCTTCATCGGCAGCTACCAGTGGACCGCGCCGAATGGCACGCCGTTCCTGCGCTTCGCCTTCGCCGCCGAACCGGTGCGCCAGCACGCGCGCGAACTGGACGTCGGCATCGTGCAGGCATTGTGGCTGACACCTGCGGCAATCCAGGCCGACATGGCGCGGCTGCGCAGCCCGCTGGTCTGGCAAACGGTGTCGGACTGGTTGGCCGGGCAGCGCTACCCGCTGTCGTTGCTGAGGCAGGTGCCGTGAGTCGCCTGGAGGTGGTCGTCGGCATGTCGGGCGGCGTGGATTCCTCGGTCGCTGCGTTGTTGCTGGTGCGGCAGCAGCGCAATATCGCCGGCCTGTTCATGCAGAACTGGGCGGACGATGGAAGTGGAGAATGCCGCGCCGAGGACGACCGCCGCGACGCGGTGGCGGTCTGCGGCCGGCTCGGCATTCCGTTCCATTTCCGTGATTTCTCCGCCGAATACTGGCAGGGCGTGTTCGAGCACTTCCTCGCCGAATACGCCGCCGGGCGCACCCCCAACCCGGACGTGCTGTGCAACCGCGAGGTCAAGTTCAAGCATTTCCTCGATGCGGCCCGCGAACTGGGTGCCGAGCGCATCGCCACCGGCCACTACGCGCAGGTGGAACAATCCGGCGGCCGCTGGCGGCTGCTGCGCGGTGCCGACGGCGGCAAGGACCAGAGCTATTTCCTGCACCAACTGGGGCAGGAACAACTGGCTGCCACCTTGTTCCCCATCGGCCACCTGGAGAAGAGCGCGCTGCGCCGCATCGCCCGCGAAGCGGAGCTTCCGACCCACGCCAAGAAGGATTCCACCGGCATCTGCTTCATCGGCGAACGCGACTTCCGCCAGTTCCTCGGCCAGTACCTGCCGGCGCGCGAAGGCGATATCCGCGATCCCGACGGCCGCACCATCGCCCGCCACCCCGGCGTGTTCTATTTCACCCTGGGCCAGCGCGAGGGGCTGAACATCGGCGGCGTGCGCGGCCGCCCGGCGGCGCCGTGGTACGTGGTCGGCAAGGACGTGGCGCGCAACATCCTGTACGTGGACCAAGGCCACGACAGCCCGTACCTGCAATCGCACTGGCTGCGCAGCGAGGCCATGCACTGGATCGCCGGCGCGCCACCGGCCGCCAGCTTCGAATGCACCGCGCAGACCCGCTACCGCCAGCCCGACGAGCCATGCACCGTTACCGTGTGCGATGACGGTACGCTGGAGGTCCGCTTCGCGCGTGCGCAACGCGCGGTGACCCCCGGCCAGTCGCTGGTGCTGTACGACGGCATGGAATGCCTCGGCGGTGCGGTGATCACCGCCACCGACGCAGCGCTGGAGCAGCGCAGCCGGCAGCCCGTTTCCCCCGAGAGGCAAGCATGAGTTCTTCGTTTGACGACCGCGTACTGGCACTGGCCGGCATCGCCCAAGCCCTGCAACAGGTGCGGCGCATTGCCGAAACCGGCCATTCCGACGCCGCCGTGGTGCACACTGCGATGGACAGCGTGATGCGCATCGATGCGCCCACGCCCGCCGCAATCTACGGCGAGTCCCGGCAACTGGAGCCGGGCCTGCGCCTGCTGCGCGACTACTTCCGCAACCAGGGCAAGGACGACCTGCTGCCACGGCTGGCGCTGTCAGTGCTGCAATTGGAGCGCCGCTTCGTGCGCGATGATGCGGCCACCACCAAGGTGCAGGCCGGCATCCAGCGCAATGCCGAGCTGGCGCGCGGGCTTGGCGACAGCGCCCACCCCGACGTGCTGGCGGCAATGGGCGACCTGTATGCGGACACCATCAGCCAGCTCAAGCCGCGGATCATGGTGCAGGGCAACCCGCACTACCTGGGCCAGGCCGGGGTGGTGGCGGAAATCCGCGCCCTGCTGCTGGCGGCGGTGCGCTCAGCGGTGTTGTGGCGCCAACTCGGCGGCAACTACTGGGATTTCCTGTTCTCGCGCAAGGGCATGCTCGAAACGATCGAACGACAATTGCGCGGGGGCGGCTAAAGACCCACCCCACCCGGCCGATACTGCAATCGTGACACTGCCGAGAACGTCCATGTATTCACGCATTGCTATCCGCCTGGCCGCCCCGCTGGCCCTGACCTTCCTGCTCCCGGTGGCAGCCGCGCTGGCGTGGCCATCCGCTGCGGTATGGGCGATCCTCACCACGATGGTCCTGAGCTGGCTGGTGTTCGCTTACTGGAGCGTGCACAGCCAGGCCCAGCGCTCCCCGGAACACGCCCGCGTGCTCAAGGAGCAGGACCAGTTGCTCAACGAGCTGCGCAGCTTCGTCAGCAACGAGATCGACGGTTCACGCGGTGAAATCGAGCGTGCCCGCGAGCTGATCCGCCAGGCAGTGGCCGGCCTCGGCGGCAGCTTCGATGCGATGAGCCGCAAGTCGCGGCAGCAGAGCCAGGCGCTGGCCCGCATCGTCGACCGTGCCGGCGAAGACGGTGGCAGCGGCGTGGACGTGGCCCGTTTCGCGCAGAACGCCAGCCACCAGATGGAGCAACTGGTAGAGGCGCTGGAGCAGGTCAGCGGCCAGAGCAGCAACACCGTGCAGCACATCGACCAGATGGCGCAGCACCTGGATGGCATCTTCGCGCTGCTGGAGGACGTCAAGTCGATCGCCGACCAGACCAACCTGCTGGCACTGAACGCGGCCATCGAAGCGGCCCGTGCCGGCGAGGCCGGCCGCGGTTTCGCGGTGGTCGCCGACGAAGTGCGCAACCTGTCCGAGCGCTCGACCACCTTCAACGAACAGATCCGCAAGCTGGCGCACAGCTCCAAGGAGTCGATCGCCAAGGTGCGCGAAACCGTCTCGCACATGGCGTCGCGCGACATGGACCGCTCCCGCGATGCCCGCCATGAAGCCGCCACGATGCTGGACAGCGTGGCCGCGATCAACGCCTCGCTGGGCGACGGCATGCGCGAAATCTCCGAGTGCGGCCGCGCCATCGACGGCAGCGTCGCCGAGGCGGTGCGCGCCCTGCAGTTCGAAGACATCGCCACCCAGGCACTGGGCGGCGTGCATACCCACCTGGACCGCCTGACCGCAATCAACCGCGAAGCCGTGGCCCTGCAAGAGCTGCTGCACCGCAGTGGCGGCGTGCTTGACGGCGAGCTGGTCACCGCACTGCAGCGCACCGGCAGCCGCCTGCGCGAGATGCGCAACGAGTGGGAGCGTCCGCCGCACAAGCCGGTGGCGCAGCAGAGCATGGGCAGCGGAACGGTGGAACTGTTCTGAGTCACCGAGCCGCGTGATCCCGAACAGCCCCGGCCCCGGCCGGGGCTTTGTCGTCGCTGCCAACCGTCCTTGCCTGCCGCATGCCCCTTCGCGCCACCCAGAACAACCCCGCCACGCCCTTCCCGCCGCAACCGGCAGGCGCGGCAGTACCGTCTGCTACCCGGCCGGGAGCGACGCTGCTGGAATTGGAGGCATTGGCGCAGCGGGAACTGGCGCAGTTGCGCCGGCAACTGCAGCAGGAGCCTGAAGACCCTGCAATTTCCCCGTTGGCCGCGCTGCTCGCCTGGGACCTGGGGCTGACAGAAACGCGGTAGCGCTCGGCCCAACCCGGCCTTCAACACCGGGCTGAACAGAAACACCCTTGCAGATGCGAGGTCTCGTACCGCATGCCGCTTTCCCGCTGAAAGCCGTGCCGGGCAAATCCGGCACCTGCACGAACAAGGCTGTCGCCGTCGTCGCCTGCTTTGCTGCGAATCACGCAGCGGCACCCACGCGCGCAGGGCGCCTGGCCCTCGCGACACCTGACGGCAATACGCCGTCGCTGGGATTCAATGGGTGGTGATCGGCCTGTCGGCGCTGGCCAACGACGTCGCCGGCTCCCGGCTCTCTTCGTTGCGCCGGCGCAGCCACTGCGCCATGTCCCGCGGCGGCAACGGCCGCGAATACAGGTAGCCCTGCATTTCATCGCAACCCTGACGCTGCAGCATCGCTTCTTCCAGCGGCGTTTCCACGCCTTCGGCCACCACCTGCATGCCCAGTGCATGCCCGAGCTGGACGATGGCCTGGGTCACTTCGGCAGTGCCGGCATCCTGGCGCATGCCATGCACGAAGCTGCGGTCGATCTTCAGCCGCTGCACCGGGAACCGGTTGAGGTAATGCAGGTTGGAGAAACCGGTGCCGAAATCGTCCACCGCCAGCGGTACGCCGTGGCGTTCGAAGGTGTCGAAACACTGGCGCAGTACCTCGGTATCGCGGATCAGCGCCGATTCGGTCAGTTCCAGTTCCAACCGCTGCGGCGGCCAGCCGTGGCGCTCGCAGATATGGATAACCCGCTCGGCAAAGCCGGGTTCGCGCAACTGCATGGCCGACACGTTCACCGCGATGCGCTCGAATTCCAGCCCGGCCGCCCGCCATACCGCCGCCTGGCGACAGGCTTCGTCCAACACCCAATCGCCGATGCGGACAATTTCGCCGCAGCGCTCGGCCACCGGGATGAATTCGGCCGGGCCGCAGGGCTCGGCATCCGGACGCACCCAGCGCAGCAGCGCCTCGATGGCCGGGGCGCGAGCCGGATCGCTGCCGACCAGCGGCTGGTAGGCGAGGTGGAATTCCTCGCGTTCCAGCGCGCCGTGCAGCGCGTGTTCGATTTCCAGCCGGCGCTGGATGTGGGCCAGCGCATCCTGGCTGTAGTACTGGAAGGTATTGCGCCCGGTTTCCTTGGCCGCGTGCATTGCCGCGTCGGCCGCGCGCAGCAGCGCGTCGAAATCCTGCCGTGCATCGTCCGGCAAAGCGATGCCGATGCTGGCGCCAACCTTGAGCGTGGCATCGTCACGGTGCAGCGGCGTGGCCAGCGAGGCGATCAGCTTGCGGGCAACGTGGCCGGCGTCTTCCGGGTCGGCCAGGTCGCGCAGCACGACGATGAATTCGTCACCGTTGAAGCGCGCGAACAGGTCGGCGTTGCGCAGGTTCTGGTGCAGCCGCGAGGCCGCCGCCTTGAGCAGCACGTCGCCGGTGGCGTGGCCGAAGGTGTCGTTGATGGCCTTGAAGCCATCCAGGCCGATGAACAGCATCGCCAGCACGGTGCCGTGTTGGCGCGCTTCGAGCAGCGCCGCCTGCGCTTGTTCGCGCAGCAGCACGCGGTTGGGCAGACCGGTGAGCAAGTCGTAATGCGCCAGCAGTTCGATGCGCTCGTTGGCCTCGCGTTCGCGGGTGATGTCGCGAAACAGCACCACGAAGCGCTCGGGCAGGCCTTCGCGCCGGTCCAGCTCGATCTGCACCTGCACCCACACGCGCTGGCCGGAATGGCGGTAGAAGCACAGGTCCAGTTGTTCGGGCAGGCCGCCATCGGCAATGCGTACCAAGGCGGTCTCGAAGCTGTCGCGCGAATCCTGGGTATACAGCGCCAGCGCCTGTTCCAGCGTCAGCGGCTCCTTGCGCAGGCCGTGGATGCGGTAGCACTCCTCGGTCCACAACATGCTGCGGGTGGCGACCTCGATCTCGCAGCCGCCGATCCGGCCGAGCGCGGACACGCGGTTCAGCAGTTCGGTGCGCCAGCGGACCAGGGCATCGGTCTGGTGCTGTTCGGTGATGTTCTGCACCTGCCCGCGCACCATGCCGATGCCACCATCGGCCTCCGGCTCGGGCTGCATCCATACCCGCAGTTGCACGCTGGCCTCGTCGTTATCCGCCGCCGGCACCGCCAGTTCGAAATGCTGCGGCTGGCCTTCACGGTGCAGCCGCCGCCATGCCGTCATTGCCTGCTGGCGCGCGGGCCGGTCGAGCAGGGCCAGCCAGCGCCGGTTTTCCGGCAGGCTGCCGGGCACGCGGCCGAGCGCGGCATGCAACTCGGCGGACCAGAAGAAACGCCCGGCGCGGCGCGACCAATGCCAGCCCCCCAGCCCGGCGATGTGCCGGACTTGCCCCAACTGCACCTGTTGCTCGTGCAACTCGGCTTCCAGCACCTTCACCCGGGCCTCGTCAGCGCCGGACAGGGCCTGCAATGAGGACTCGCCGGCAGTGACAACCTCGACCGTGCAGATGTAGGCCGACACCGCGCCTTCCGGCGCATGCACGGCGCTCAGGAAGCCTTGCATGCAGCCGTCGTTACCGGGAATGGAACACGGCTGCATACCCTGCCCGCACGCCAGCCGGCGCACGCCGGCCAAGGCCAAGCGATGCGTGGCCAGACTGCGGTGCAGCCCTTGCCCGCGCGCGGCCGCGTTGGCGGCCAATGGTCGCCCTTCCGGGTCCAGCAACACGATTGCCCCCGCCAGCGGGTGGCTCAACATGCCTGCGATGACGCCTTGATCCACGCGGTACCGCTCCCAATCCTCTTCCCGTGACACGGGTACGTCATCGTTAACGGCGCGATGCGGCGAAAATTGAGGACTGCGTCATCGCCCCTGCTGCCGGTAAGATGAACCCCGGTTCCCTACCCGGCACACCACGCACTCATGGAGACCGGCCAGCCCCGCGCCCAGCCCGCCACCACCACGGATTCGGCGATGGCCCGCCTGCAGCACGCGGTTCTGGCGGTGGTCGGTGCCGGCGGGGCGTTGATCCTGCTGTGGGGGTTGCTGCCACGGCTGTGGCCACAACTGGCGGAATCGGCCGTTCTCTGGAGTGTGACCTCCGTCGCCCTGATCGCGCTGTTTGCCGGCTTCGCCCTGGCCCTGCTGCTGCCGCGCCTGCGCCGGCTGGAACGGCGGGTGGCGCGCGACCTGGCCGAACTGGAATGCAGCCGGGCGGCACTGGAAACCGGCAACCGCGAGCTGCAGGCAATGGCCGGGCGCCTGTTCTCGGTGCAGGAGGACGAACGCCGGGCCATTTCCCGCGACCTGCACGACGACATCGGCCAGGCCGTCACCGCAATCAAACTGGCCGCCCACGCCGCCATCGACGAGACCGACATGCAGCGTCGCAACGCCGACATCGGGCAGATCGTGGAACTGGTGGACAGCACCGTCATCCGCCTGCGCAACCTGTCGATGCTGCTGCGCCCGCCGCAACTGGATGCGCTGGGGCTGGAAGCCGCGCTGCGCTGGCAGGCCGGGCAGTTGTTCCGCGCCTCCCCGGTGGAGCTGTTGCTGGAAGTCGGCGAACTGCCACAGCGGCCGGATAACGAAATTGAACAAGCCTGTTTCCGCATTGCCCAGGAAAGCCTGACCAATGCCCTCCGGCACGCGCTGGCCAGCCAGGTGCGGCTGCGGCTGGTCGATACCGGCGATGGCCGCCTGCACCTGCAGGTAACCGACGACGGTGAAGGCTTCGACCCCGCCGGCCCGCGCGGGCTGGGCCTGATCGTCATGCGCGAGCGCGCGCAAAGTGCCGGCGGCCGCCTGCAGATCCACACCGGACCGGGTGAAGGCACCCGCATCGAACTGCACCTTCCCTACCGCGTACCGCAGGCCACCCACGCCTGCGCAGGACACTGAACCATGTGGAATGCTCCGCCGACGCCGGCGGCACAGGCGACGGTCACCCGCCTCGGCGCCGGCAACCCCGAACTGGCCGCGATGGTCGCCGAGGCCGCCCGCGGCGGCACCCCGCTGATGCTGCTGCACCTGGACATCGACCACTTCGCCTCGGTCAACGAGAACATGAGTGCCGAGGTCGGCGACCAGGCGCTGGTATTGGTGGCCCAGCGCCTGCGCGAGCAACTGCCGGAACATGGCCGGCTATGGCGCCACGGCAGCGACGAATTCGTGCTGGCCATCCCGCGCGCGGCCGGCGTACCGCTGCCGGAAGACATGGCCGAGCAATTGCGCCAGCAGATGGAACTGCCGCTGTCGGTGCTGCCCTACACCCTGTTCCTGACCGCCAAGATCGGCGTGGCGCTGTGCCCGGAGCACACCACCGACCCCAGCCGGCTGCTCGACCTGGCCGAAGATGCCCTGCATCAGGCCGGCCGCGAAGGCGGCAACATCGTGCAGGTGCACATGCTGCACCGGCCGCTGAGCGCGCACAGCGAGAGCATCATCGCCCGGCAACTGGTGGACGCCATCGACAACGGCGAACTGCGCCTGCGCTACCAGCCACTGGTCAGCGCCCGCGATGGCCACGTCGTCGGCATGGAGGCGCTGCTGCGCTGGCAATCGCCGACGCTGGGCATGCTGGTACCCGAGCGTTTCATGCGCACCGCCGAGCGGCTGGGCATCATCGTCCAGATCGGCACCTGGGTACTGGAAATGACCCTGCGCCAGGCCCGCCTCTGGCGCGACCAGGGCTTCGACGACCTCAACGTCGCCGTCAACGTCTCCACCCTGCAGTTGCTGCGCCCGGGCTTCTTCGCCGAGGTGATGGGGCTGCTGCAGTCCACCGGCGTGCCGGCGCAGATGCTGACGCTGGAAATCAACGAAAGTGCGCTGACCAACAACGTCAATTTCGTCCACGACACGCTGGCCAGCCTGCGCGGCGAAGGCATCAGCCTGAGCCTGGACAACTTCGGCACCGGTGACTCCAGCCTCAGCGCGCTGGTGCGCTACCCGGTGGACAAGCTCAAGATCGACCGCACCTTCATCAAGAGTGCCCCGGCCGCCGACCGCGAGGCGGCGATCGCCCGCGCCATCATCGCGATGGGCCACCAACTGGGCATGAGTGTGATCGCCAACGGCGTCGAATCGCAGGCACAACTGGGTTTCCTGCGCCGCAACGACTGCGACGTGTTCCAGGGCTACCTGTTCGGCGAACCGATGCCGGCCGACGCCGCCGGCATGACCCTGCGCCGCCGCTACCTGCGCCCGGAGGCCTTCGCCGAGAGCCGCCCGGACCGCACCCTGCTGCTGCTGGACGACGAGGAAAACGTGCTGCGCTCACTGGTGCGCCTGTTCCGCCGCGACGGCTACCGCATCCTCGCCGCGGGTAACGTGCGCGACGCCTTCGAGCTGCTGGCGATCAACGATGTGCAGGTGATTCTCTCCGACCAGCGCATGAGCGACATGAGCGGCACCGAGTTCCTCGGCCGGGTGAAGATGCTGTACCCGGACACCATCCGCCTGGTGCTGTCCGGCTATACCGACCTGACCACCGTCACCGACGCGATCAACCGCGGCGCGATCTACCGCTTTCTGACCAAACCGTGGAACGACGATGAACTGCGCGAACACATCCGCCAGGCGTTCCGTACCCACGACGAGCAGCGCGGACACCACGGCAGGAGTGAGTAAACAGGAGTGGGGAGTGAGAGAAGACAGAAACAAGAGCGATCTCCACCTGCGCGGAGATGACGGCCGCAGTTGGCTGCTCCATCTCACTTCTCACTCCTCTTCACTCACTACTCGTTCCTAGCCCTTTGGTTGCCGCACCGGCAGCACGATGCGGAAGCACGAGCCCTCGTCCACCGTACTTTCCAGCTCGATGCGGCCGTGGTGCTTGTTGACGATGCCGTAGGAAATGGACAGCCCCAGCCCGGTGCCGCTGCCCACCGGCTTGGTGGTGAAGAACGGGTCGAAGATGCGCTGGCGCAATTCCGGGGAAATGCCCGAGCCGTTGTCGCGAAACTCGATCCATACCTCCTCGCCTTCGACGCCGGTGCTGACGACGATGCTGCCGCGTTCGGCAATGGCATGGCCGGCGTTGAGCAGCATGTTCATGTAGACCTGGTTCAACTCGGACGGCAGGCACTCGATCATCGGCAGCTCGCCGTAGCGGCGCTCCAGCGTGACCTTGTACTTGAGCTCGTTCCAGATGATGTTGATGGTCGAGTCCAGCCCGGCATGCGGGTTGGCCAACTTCCACGACTCCTCGCGCCCGGAATAGGAGAAATCCTTCAGGTCGCGCACGATCCGCGTCACCCGCTCGATGCCCTCGCGCGACTCTGCCATCAACTGCGGCAGGTCGCGGCTGATGAAGTCGATGTCCAGGCGACTGCGGACGTCGTCTATCTCCGCGATCATCGCCTTGGGGTCGGGCGCACGCAGCGCGCGCTCGTAGACTTCGATCACGGTGAACAGGCTGCGCAGGTATTCCTGCAGGCTGCCCAGGTTGGAATGCACGTAGCCGATCGGGTTGTTGATCTCATGCGCCACACCGGCGGCGAGCTGGCCGATGGAGGCCATTTTTTCCGATTGCAGCAGCTTTTCCTGGGCACCGTTGAGGCGCTGGTAGGCCTGGCGCAACTCGACGTGACGGCGCTGCAATTCCTGCTCGTAATCCTCGCGGCTGTCGATGTGGCGGAACAGCAGCAGCCATGCCTGCTCGTCACCGTCGCCGTGGTGGTAGATCTGCACGATCACCACCCGTTCGTCCAGCGGCAGGCTGCCGTTCCAGCAGCCGCTCTCGGCCGCCTGCGACAATGCGCTGGCCGGCAGCAGTTCCTCGACACGGCGGCCCAGCTCGGCACCGTCCTCATCCGCAACGCCGAAAAGCTCGCGGACGACACGGTTGGCCATCGACACCTCGCCGCGTTCGTTGAACATCAGCATGCCGTCACACATGCGGTCGGCGATGCCGCGCAGGACGTGGGAAGGCGGACAGGGAATGAACGAAGCGGGTTCGGATTCGGCCACGGCAGTGGTGCGGTCGCGGGTATGGCGTTCCACCATACCACCGCCCCGCCGGGGCAACGGCCGGCTTCAGGCTACCGCGAGCGAGCGGCGCGTGTGCAACAGGTTCGACTGGCCCTTGGCGTCGTAGGCCGAGGCGCTCTCGCTGCGGCCAAGCTGGCGCAGGGTCCAACTGACTTCGCGGCGGCGGCGCGCCAGCAGCACACCGTTGGCGCGGTTGCGCTCGGCCAATTCGCGCATGCGTTCGGCCTGGTCCAGCGGCGGCTGCGCTTCCAGCACCCGCAGCGCTTCGAGCTTGCGGCTGGTGGCCGCGATCAGCGCGGGGATGTCGTGATCGATCAGCGCCTGGCGTTCGCCATCAAGCGCATCGCTCAATTGCTGCAGCGGATCGGTCATGGCCGTGTTCATGCCTGCAGCAGTTGGTCCAGGTCCAGCATGCGCTGGGCGATGGCTTCCGGCTTGATCTGGTAGCTGCCGTTTTCCAGCGCCTCGCGGACCGCCTGCACACGTGCGCTGTCCATCGCCGGGGCGGTGGAGAGTTCACGCTGCAGGGCCTGCAAGCTGGTGGCCTCGCCGGTCAGGCGCAGGCTGTCGACCGCTTCCACCGGGCCGGCACTGCCGTCACCGACCGCTGCGGTGCGGGTAGGCGTGACGACCTGGCGTACGGGGGCGCCAGCCGTGATGCCACCGTCGATTTTCTGGCTCATGTGATGGGAGTCCTGTTTCGGTACATCAAGAGTAACGGCCGGTTTCTGGAAACCTTTAGCACCTTTTGCATGATCAGCGCGAGACCAGTACATCGCCGCCGGCAGCGACGATACCTTGTATTACCCGCCGTGAGGACAGGTTCTCCACCGAGACCCGTTCGTCCTGCCCGGCATCGCCCAGGGCTTTGCCGGCCATCCTCACTTCCACGCCGCCGCGCCGGGAAACCAGCGCCACGCTGTCGCCACGATGGATGATGCGCGGGGCGACCAGATCATTGGCCCCCAGCAGGGTGCCGGCCCCCAGCGCGCGCCGGGCGACGCGGCCCACCACCTGCTGCGGATCGGACAACACCGCGCCAGCAATGCGCGCGGTGTCACGGCGGACACGGGTGATATCGGCCGGGCCGAGGGTTTCTCCAGCGGCCACGCCGCGCGCCAGCATCACCACGTCCTGTTCGTTGCGGATCTCCACCGGCACGAACAACTTCCAGCCGCCGGGTTGCGGGCAGCCGACCTCGACGACGCGGTTGCCGGTGGCGCGGGCTTGCAGCGACAGCGGGCAGGCCGCCAGCCGCAGGTTGGCATCCACCGTCGCCTCGCCCTCGATGGACGGGTCCAGCGTGGACAGGGCGGCAGCGCGGATCGAGGCCAGGCTCTGGAACTGGCCAGCCCACACCGGCGCTGCCAGCAGCAGGCACAGCAGGATGAACGGGCGCATGGGCGTCTCCACGGCGAACAAATGTCAGCGGCATTGTTGCAAGTGACGTGCCAGAGGGCAGAAACGAGTGGAGCGGAACGAGAAACGAGTGAAGGCAGGAGCGATCTCCGCCTTCGCGGAGATGACGGCTCTTGATCCTTGCTTTGCCTTCACTCGTATCTGGTTCTTCTCCGCTCGTTCCTTGCTTGAAGCCTCAAGTCCCGGCCCCGCCCTGCCGATACCGGCTGCATGTCACATGACCTGCTCAACCGCATCGACCAGCGCACCCGGCTGGCCGGCCACAACCGACTGGCCCTGCTGCTGTTCCGCCTCGGCGGGCGTCAGCTTTTTGGCGTCAACGTCTTCAAGGTGCAGGAAGTGCTGCGGCGGCCGCCGCTGTTCCTGGTACCCGGCCTGCCGGTGCAGTTTGCCGGGGTGGCCGACGTGCGCGGGCGTTCGGTGCCGGTGCTGGACCTGGGGCTGGCCATCGGCCACCCGGAACGCGAGCCGGAGGCCGATACCTCGCCGGGCTACCTGGTGGTCACCGAGTTCAACCGTTCGGTGCAGGGCTTCCTGGTCAGCGGCGTGGAACGCATCGTCAACATCGCGGTGGAGGACATCCAGCCGCCGCCGGAGCTGGGCGCCGAATCCAGCTATCTCACCGCCGTCACCCGCTTCCAGGGCGAGCTGATCCAGGTGATCGACGTGGAAAGCGTGCTGGCCGACATCGCCCAGGTCAGCAAGGACGCGGTGCTGGACCCGTCGATGGCGCTGCCGGCCGACGCGCCGCCCATGCAGGTGCTGGTGGTGGACGACTCGCGGGTGGCGCGGCAGCAGATCCGCAGCGTGCTCGACCAGCTCGGTGTCACCGCCACCCTGCTGTCCGACGGCAAGCAGGCGCTGGACCACTTGCTGCAGATCCACGCGGCCGGCGAGAACCCGGCTGAGCGCTACGCGATGGTGATCTCCGACATCGAGATGCCGGCGATGGACGGCTACACGCTGACGACGGAAATCCGCCGCCACCCCGGGCTGGCCGGGCTGTACGTGCTGCTGCACACCTCGCTGTCGGGCGTATTCAACAACGCGATGGTCGAGCGCGTGGGCGCCAACGCCTTCGTTGCCAAGTACAGCCCGCACGAGCTGGCCGATTTCGTGCTCCACCGCCTGCGCCAGGTGGCCGAGGCAGCTTGAAACCTTGAAGCAAGGAACGAGTTGAGAGGAACGAGGATCGAGTGAAGGCAAGAGCGATCTCCGCCTTCGCGGAGATGACGGTTCTTGATCCTTGCCTTCTCTGGTTCCTCTCCACCCATTCCTGCCGTTCTGGCACACCACTTGCACCTCCCCGGGCAACGTCCTGCGGGAGACCGCCGTGTCCAACCTGATTTCCGACTATCTCGGGGTCCATGCCCAGGCCATGCCGTTGCGCGAGCAGCGCATGAAGCTGATTGCCGGCAACCTGGCCAATGCCGACACGCCCGGCTACAAGGCCCGTGACCTCGATTTCGACGCGGCCCTGCGCAATGCCGCCGGCGGCGGTGGCAACGGCTTGCTGGCCTCCACCTCGGAGCAGCACTACCGGATCGGCAGCATCGACGGCCTCAACCCGTTCCAGGTGCTGCGCGCGGGCGTGCAACCCAGCCTGGACGGCAACACCGTCGACCCCGACGCCGAACGCGCCGCCTACGGCCGTGCCGCGCTGGAATACCGCGCCTCGCTGAGCTTCGTCGAGTCGAAGGTGCGCAGCCTGACCACCGCCATCACCGGCCAGTAAGGGGAAGCGCCATGAGCAACCTGCCCATTTTCGACATCGCCGGCTCGGCCCTGCAGGCGCAGTCGGTGCGCATGAGCACCATCGCCTCCAACCTGTCCAACGCCGACTCGGTGGCCGGTTCGGCCGAAGCGGCCTACAAGCCGCTGGAGCCGATCTTCCAGGCCGTCACCAGCCGCGAGGACCCGCGCCTGACCGGCGTGGAGGTCAAGCAGATCACCCAGAGCGAGGCGCCGCCGCTGCAGCGCTACGAACCCCATCACCCGTTGGCCGACGCCGACGGCTACGTCTACTCGCCCAACATCGACCCGGTGGCGCAGATGGTCAACCTGATCTCCACCTCGCGCAATTACCAGGCCGGCGTGGAAATGCTCAACACCGCCAAGGAACTGACCCTGGCCACCCTGTCGATGGGCCGCTGAGGACACCCGCCATGAGCAGCATCGCCACCAACAACGACTTGTTCGGCGCACTTGGCCTGAACGCCGCCACCCCGACCACGAAGAAGAAGGACACCCTGGACCAGGCCGACTTCCTGCGCCTGATGACCACCCAGTTGCAGCACCAGGACCCGCTCAAGCCGATGGACAACAACCAGATGGTTGCGCAGATGGCGCAACTGTCCACGGTGCAGGGCATCGGCGACCTGAACAAGACCGTCGCCGGCTTCCAGCAAGCGATGGCCGGCGACCAGATCCTGAAGGGCGCGGCGCTGGTCGGCCACGAGGTATTGGTGCCTTCCACCAGCCTCTCGCTGGACGACGACGGCGGTGCCAGCGGCACCGTGGCCGCCCCCGGCAGCGGCTACGTCACCATCGACATCACCGATGCCAACGGCGTCAAGGTCACGCAACTGAGCGTGCCGGCCGATGCATCCGGCGAGGTCCAGTTCAACTGGGACGGCACCGATGCCGATGGCAAGCGCATGCCGGCCGGTAGTTACAGCATCATCGCCACCCATACCGATGGCGAAGGCACGCAAAGCAAGCTCAGCACCTACGTGCAGGCAAAAGTGGAAAGCGTGACCGTCGGTTCGGACGGGCTTTACCTGAATCTCAAGGGGCTGGGCGCCGCCCCGCTCGACTACGTGCTCCGCGTCAGCTGAGCCACCGCACACCATTCCCCGGGAGTACCGACATCATGGGCTTCAACATTTCGCTGTCCGGCATCAATGCCGCCAACGCCGACCTGAACGTCACCGCCAACAACGTCGCCAACGTCAACACCACCGGTTTCAAGGAGTCGCGCGCCGAGTTCGCCGACCTGTTCAGCGCCACCAGCTATGGCCTTTCGCGCAATGCCATCGGCGCCGGCGTGCGCCTGACCAACGTGGCCCAGCAGTTCTCGCAGGGCAACATCGACCAGACCGGCCGCAGCCTGGACCTGGCCGTGGAGGGCGAAGGCTTCTTCACCCTGGACATGAACGGCTACCGCGTCTACTCGCGCGCCGGCAACTTCCAGACCGACAACGCCGGCTTCGTGGTCAACCCGCAGGGCGCACGGTTGCAGGTGTACGCGCCCAACGCCGACGGCACCCGCTTCGATGGCGCGCTCACCGACCTGCAGTTGCTGACCACCGACAGCCCGCCGCGGCAGAGCACGATGGTCAACCTCGGCTTCACCCTGCCCGGCAACGCCGCCGCCCCGGTGGTTTCGCCATTCGATCCGGCCGATTCCAACAGCTACAGCCATTCCACCGGCGGGGTGACCGTGTACGACTCGCTGGGCGTTGGCCATACCCAGACTTCGTACTTCGTCAAGACCGGTAATCCGAACGAATGGGAGATGCACAACTTCATCGACGGCCAGGCAGCCGGCGCAGCAACCCCGTTGGTGTTTTCCGACAGCGGCGCGCTGGTCACCCCGCCGCCGCCCAGCCACATCGTGTTGGCACCGTTCACCCCGACCACCGGCGCCGGCGTGGTCAACCTGACCCTGGACGTGACCGGCTCCACCCAGTACGGCGAGAAGTTCGCCATGCGTGACGTGCGCCAGGATGGTTATGCCTCGGGCAAGCTCAACGAGATCAGCATTTCCGAGGAAGGCGTGGTCTACGCGCGTTATTCCAATGGCGCCGACCGTCCGCTGGGCCAGGTGGCCTTGACCACCTTCAACAACCCGCAGGGCCTGCTGAGCAAGGGCAACAACCTCTGGTCGGAAACCTATGCCTCCGGCACCCCGCGTACCGGCGCACCGGACACTTCCGATTTCGGCCAGATCCAGGCCGGCTCGCTGGAAGCCTCCACCGTCGACCTGACCGAGCAACTGGTGAACATGATCACCGCGCAGCGCAACTTCCAGGCCAACGCGCAGATGGTGTCGACCCAGGACCAGATCACCCAGACCATCATCAACATCCGCTAAGACAACATCCGCGGCCCGTTCCCCATTCCCGTTTCCGGCGATTTCTCATGGACAAAGCCCTCTACGTTGCCATGACCGGTGCCAGCGCTTCGTTGCAGGCGCAGGCCACCGTGTCGCACAACCTGGCCAACTCCGACACGCCCGGTTTCAAGGAGGCGCTGGCCAACACCCATGCCTTCCCGATCCAGGGGCCGGGCTACGCCTCGCGCATCGATGCGATGCACGTCGATGCCGGCTTCAACCGCCGCATCGGCGCGCAGCAGGTCACCGGTAACGCGCTGGACCTGTCGCTGCAACCGGGCAACTGGCTGGCAGTGCAGGCCGGTGACGGCTCGGAAGGTTATACCCGCGCCGGCTCGTTGACGCTCACGCCCAACGGGCAACTGGTCACCCCCAGCGGCAACGCGGTGCTGGACGAGAACAACAACCCGGTGGCGGTGCCGCCACACCAGGCCATCGAAATCGGCCACGACGGCACCTTGTCGATCATCCCGCTCGGCGAAGGCCCGCAGACGATGGCGATGATCGGCCGGCTGAAGGTGGTGCAGGCTGCGGACGAACGGCTCGAACGCGGCCTGGATGGTTTGTTCCGCAATACCGAACCGCTGCAACCGTTTGCCCTGGCCACCGGCAAGACCCTGGACAGCGGCATGCTGGAGGCCAGCAACGTCGATGCCGCCGGTGCGCTGGTGCAGATGATCCAGTTGCAGCGCCAGTACGAGATGCAGGTCAAAGTCATCAAGAACGGTGACGAGAACGCCCGCAGCGCCAACTCCCTGCTGCGCCTGAACGGCTGAGCGAGGAGTGAGTGAAAAGGAGTGATGAGTGAGAGAGAGGCAAAAGCCGCTTTCTCACTCATCACTCCTTTTCATTCGTTCCTCACCTCAAGCCGGTATCTGGCTGAGGCCGCGGAGGCGGAAAAGCCCATCCGAGGCTTTCCCGGCCAGCCGGCAGAGCCAGCCTTCTCTCACTCCTGCCCCCCTTCACTCACTCCTCTTCACTCGTTCCCCGGTTTTGGCACGCCGCATGCATTGCCTATGACGACGGCCATCGCGGCCGGTGTCGCCCGCAGAGGAACCGCACCATGAATCAGGCATTGTGGATCGCCAAGACCGGACTGGACGCGCAACAGATGCGCATGTCCGTGGTCTCCAACAACCTGGCCAACACCAACACCACCGGCTTCAAGCAGGACCGCGCAAGCTTCGAGGACCTGCTGTACCAACAGGTGCGCCAGCCCGGCGGTTCCTCTTCGGCGCAGACGCAATTGCCTACCGGCCTGCAACTGGGCACCGGCGTGCGCGTGGTCGCCACCTCCAAGAATTTCCAGCAGGGCAGCCAGCAGCAGACCGGCCGCGCGCTGGACGTGATGGTCAATGGCCGCGGCTTTTTCGAAGTGATGATGCCCGACGGCACCTCGGCCTATACCCGCGACGGCAGCTTCCAGATCAACGCCCAGGGCGAACTGGTCACCAACAGTGGTTACCCGGTGCAGCCGGGCATCCAGATCCCCGAGGGCGCGCAGAGCCTGACCATCGGCAACGACGGCACCCTCAGCGTGCAGATGGCCGGTGAAGCGGCCTCGCTGGAAATCGGCGCGCTGACCCTGACCGACTTCATCAACCCCGCCGGCCTGCAAGCCAGGGGCGAGAACCTGTTTCTGGAAACCACCGCCTCCGGCCCGGCACAGAACGGGACCCCCGGCCTCAACGGACTGGGCAGCGTGGTGCAGGGCGCGCTGGAGGGCAGCAACGTCAACGTGGTGGAAGAGCTGGTGTCGATGATCGAAACCCAGCGCGCCTACGAGATGAACGCCAAGGCCATCTCCACCACCGATTCGATGCTCGGCTACCTGAACAACAACGTCTGACCGCGCCGCTTACGGAAACCGTCATGACCCGCTCGTCCCGCATCTTCCATTCCACCGTTGCCCTGGCCTGCATCGCCCTGCTGGGCGGCTGCAAGCTGGCCGGCGACGTCCGCCCCTATCCGGCGCTGGCGCCGATGCAGCCGCTGGTGGCGCCGATGGCCGAACCCGGCGCCGGCGCGATCTACGCCGCCGGCCCCGGCCTGAACCTGTACGGCGACCGCCGCGCCCGCGACGTCGGTGACCTGCTGACCATCACCCTGGTCGAAAGCACCACCGCCAGCACCACCGCCACCACCGCCATCAGCAAGGATTCGAGCATCGGCATCGGCTCGCCGACCCTGTTCGGCGCGCCGGTGACGCTGGGCGGCAAGGACATCCTCTCGGCCTCGGCCAGCGGCGAGCGTGATTTCTCCGGCCAGGGCAACAGCGCACAGAGCAACCGGCTGCAGGGCAGCGTCACCGTCACCGTGATCCAGCGCCTGCCCAACGGCAACCTGGTGGTGCAGGGGCAGAAGAACCTGCGCCTGAACCAGGGCGATGAGCTGGTGCAGATCCAGGGCATCGTGCGCGCCGCCGACATCGCCGCGGACAACACCATTTCCTCCAGCAAGGTGGCCGACGCGCGCATCGCCTACGGCGGCCGCGGCGCGGTGGCGCAGTCCAACGCGATGGGCTGGCTGGGCCGCTTCTTCAACTCGCGGCTGTCGCCGTACTGAGCATGGCCATGAAGATTCCCGCATTCCTCCGCCACGCCGCCGTGCTGCTCGTCGCAGCCGCCTGCACCCTGCCCGCCCATGCCGAGCGCATCAAGGACCTGGCCCAGGTCGGCGGCGTGCGTGGCAACGCGCTGGTCGGCTACGGCCTGGTGGTGGGCCTGGACAACAGCGGCGACCGCACCAGCCAGGCGCCGTTCACCGTGCAGAGCCTGAAGAACATGCTCGGCGAGCTGGGTGTCAACGTGCCGGCCAACGTCAACCCGCAGTTGAAGAACGTGGCCGCCGTCGCCATCCACGCCGAGCTGCCGCCGTTCGCCAAGCCCGGCCAGACCATCGACATCACCGTTTCCTCGATCGGCAACGCGGTGTCGCTGCGCGGCGGCTCGCTGCTGATGGCGCCGCTGAAGGGTGCCGACGGCCAGGTCTATGCCATCGCCCAAGGCAACCTGGTGGTCGGCGGCTTCGGCGCTCAGGGCAAGGACGGCTCGCGGGTGTCGGTCAACGTACCCAGCGTCGGCCGCGTCCCCGGTGGCGCCACGGTCGAGCGCGCGCTGCCCGATGTGTTCGGTGCCAGCGACGAAATCACCCTGAACCTGCACCAGAACGACTTCACCACCATCGCGCGCATGGTCAGTGCGCTGAACAACACCTTCGGCGAAGGTGCCGCGCGCGCGGTGGATGGCGTCACCGTCGCGGTGCAGGCGCCCACCGACCCTGGCGCGCGCATCGGCCTGCTGGCGCGCATCGAGAACATCGAGCTGTCGCCCGGCACCGCGCCGGCACGGATCGTGGTCAATTCGCGTACCGGCACGGTGGTGATCGGCTCGCAGGTGCGGGTCAGCCCGGCGGCCATTGCCCACGGTTCCTTGACGGTGACCGTCAGCGAATCGACGCAGATCAGCCAGCCCAATGCCTTCGGCGGCGGCCAGACCGTGGCCGCGCCGCAATCCACCATTACCGCCAGCAACGAAGGCAGCCGCATGTTCCGTTTCGACGGCGGTGCCACGCTGGACGAGATCGTGCGCGCGGTGAACGAGGTCGGTGCCGCCCCCGGCGACCTGATCGCGATCCTGGAAGCCCTCAAGCAGGCCGGCGCGCTGAGCGCCGAGCTGGAGGTGATCTGACCATGCGCATCGCCGCGCAACCGCTGGCGCTCAACCCGGTCTCCGCCAATGACCCGGCGAAGATCGACAAGGTCGCGCGCCAGTTGGAAGGCCAATTCGCGCAGATGATGATCAAGAGCATGCGCGAGGCGAGCTTTGGCGATTCGCTGTTCCCCGGCGAAAACCAGATGTTCCGCGAGATGTACGACCAGAAGATCGCCGAGGCGATGACCCGCGGCCGTGGCCTCGGCTTGTCGGCGATGATCGCCCGCCAGTTGGGCGGTGGCGAACAGGCCGCGCAACCGGCACTGGAGACCGGCCTGAACCCGGCCAAGGCCGCGCGCGCCTACCAGTTGCAGGCCCCCTTGCCGGCCGCGATGGCGTTGCCCATGCGCGATGGCGGTGCCAGCAGTTTCCTGCCCGGCCAGCCCGGTTTTTCCGGCGGCGAACAACAGGCGCTGGACCTGATCGCCGGCCGCGACACTGCCAGCCTGCATGCCGCGCTGGGCAACAACACCCCCCATTCCGCCGCTGCCTTGCCGGCCGCCGAGGACTGGGCAATGGCCAACGACCGCTGGAGCGGCGTCGGCCCGGCCACGAACAATGCCGGCAGCTACAGCACCGGCATCGCCGATGTTGCCAGTGCCAGCGCCGTTGCCGACCAGTTCGGCAAGCACACCCCGGAAGGCTTCGTTGCCAGCATCTGGCCGCATGCCGAGCGCGCCGCGCGCGAGCTGGGCGTCAACCCGCGCGCGCTGGTCGCCCAGGCCGCGCTGGAGACCGGCTGGGGCCGCCGCAACATCACCCGCGACAACGGCAGCAACAGCCACAACCTGTTCGGCATCAAGGCCAATGGCTGGAAGGGCGAAAGCGCCACCGCCGCCACCCACGAATACGTCAACGGCCAGCGCCACAACGAAACCGCCCGCTTCCGCGCCTACGACTCGGCGGCCGAAAGCTTCGGCGACTACGTGCGCATGTTGAAGAACAGCCCGCGCTACCAGGCCGCATTGAAGGCCGGCGACGACGTGCGCGGCTTCGCCCAGGGCCTGCAGCGCGGCGGTTACGCCACCGACCCCGGTTACGCCGCCAAGATCGCCGCCATTGCCGCCGGCCCGACCATCGACCGCGCCGTGGCCGCCATTGGCCAGGCCGGCGCGCGGCTGGGCCATTCCTTCGCCAACGCCACCGGCCTGTCCGGTCTGGCCCGTCGTTGAGGTAGCCGCCCATGCCCAGCGTCCTGTCAACCGGCACCAGCGCCCTGCTCGCCTTCCAGCGCGCACTGGCCACCACCAGCCACAACGTCGCCAACATCAAGACCGATGGCTACAGCCGGCAGAAAGTCGACTTCGCCACCCGCTCGCCCACCGATGCCGGCTACGCCACCGTTGGCAACGGCACCAAGGTCAGCGACATCCGCCGGGTGGCCGACCAGTTGGTGATCTCGCGGCTGCTCGACAGCAGCGGCGAACTGGCGCGCCTGCAACAACTTTCGGCAATGGCCGACCGCGTCGATTCGTTGTTCTCCGACAGCGCCACCAACTTGAACGGCGTGTGGTCCAACTTCTTCGATTCGATCAGCGGCCTGTCCGCCAACGCCGCCGGCACCGCCGACCGGCGCAGCATGCTGGACAACGCCAACACGCTGGTCAGCCGCTTCAAGAGCATGACCGCCAACCTGGAGTCGATGGGCAGCGAGGTCAACAACGGCCTGATGTCGGCCGCCAACGAGGTCAACCGGCTGGCGGCGGACATCGCCCAGATCAACGGCGTCATCGGCGGCAACGTGGCCAAGGCCTCGCCGGACCTGCTCGACCGCCGCGACCAGTTGATCTCGCAACTGGTGGGCTATACCGGCGGCACCGCGGTGATCCAGGACGGCGGCATCATCAACGTCTACTCGGCCGGCGGCAATGCGCTGGTGGTCGGCACCAACGCCTCCAAGGTCACCACCGTGACCGACCCATACCAGCCCGAACGCCTGCAACTGGCACTCATCACCCAGGGCCAGACCATCACCCTGGACAGCAAGGCGCTGGGCGGCAGCATCGGCGGCCTGCTGGAGTTCCGCGACAGCATCCTCGCCCCGGCGCAAGCCGAGCTGGGCCGCATCGCCGTGGGCATGGCGCTGGAGTTCAACCAGGGCCACCGCGAAGGCATGGACCTGTACGGCGACATGGGCGTGGATTTCTTCACCCTGGCCCTGCCCAAGGTGTCCGCGCACAGTGGCAACGACCCGGCCAGCACCGCCGGCATCAGCGCCAGCTACGGCGACCTCGGCGCGCTCGACGGCCAGAACCTGCAATTGCGCTTCGATGGCGGCAACTGGATTGCCACCCGCACCGACACCGGCGTGCAAGTGCCGATGACCGGCACCGGCACCGTCGCCGACCCGTTCCTCGTCAACGGCGTGGCGCTGGTGGTCAGCGGCACCCCCGTGCTCAACGACCGCTTCCTGCTGCAACCCACCGCCACGGCCACCAGTGGCCTGTCGGTGGCGATCACCGACCCCTCGCGCATCGCCGCCGCCAACCCCGTGCGCGCCGCCGCCGACCTCGGCAACATCGGCACCGGCGTGGCCGGCAAGCTGGACGTCACCGACGCCACCGATGCCGCCCTGCTCAACCCGGCCAGCATCGACTTCATCGATGCCGACAACTACACCATCGACGGCCTCGGCCCCTACCCCTACAGCCCCGGCCAGACCATCAGCGCCAATGGCTGGAGCCTGGTGCTTGACGGCAAGCCGGCGGCCGGCGACCAGTTCACCGTCACCCCGAACCAGGCCGGCTCCAGCGACAACGGCAACGCCACCCGGCTGGCCGCGGTCGAGGACGCCAAGTCCTTCAGCGGCGGCACCATCACCCTCAACGGCGCGCTGGGCGGGCTGACCACCCAGGTTGGCGCCGCCGCCCGCGCCGCCGACTACTCGCTGCAGGCGCAGCAGGTCATCAACGAAAACGCGCAAGCCACGCGCGACTCTCTTTCCGGCGTCAATCTGGATGAAGAGGCGGCGGACATGCTCCGCCTGCAACAGGCCTACCAGGCCGCCTCGCAACTGATTTCCACCGCCGACACCTTGTTCCAATCAATCCTGCGAGCGGTGGGCTGATGAACAATCGCATCTCCAGCAGCATGATGTACGACCAGTCGGTGTTCCTGATGCTGTCCCGACAGAGCAAGTTGAACCAGCTCGAACGGCAGCTCGCCACCGGGCAGAAAATGGTCACTGCCAAGGACGATCCGGTCGCCGCCGGCACCGCCGTCGGCATGGACCGCGTGCTGGCCGAACTGGAACAGCTCGGCGCCAATGCCGCCAACGTGCAGAACCGCCTGGGCCTGCAGGAAAACTCCCTGACCCAGGCCGGCGAGCTGCTCACCCGCGTCAGCGAGCTGACCGTGCAGGCCAACAACGCCGCGTTGTCGACCGAGGACCGCAAGAGCGTCAGCGCCGAGCTGAAATCGGTGCGCGACGCCCTGTTTTCCCTCGCCAACAGCACCGACGGCAGCGGCCGCTACGTGTTCGGCGGTGCCAACGACGGCGCGCCGCCGTTCTCGTCCATCAATGGCAGCGTCATCTACAACGGCGACCAGACCCAGCGTCAGGTGGAAGTGGCGCCCGGCAGCTTCGTGCAGGACGCCCTGCCCGGCAGCGAGATCTTCATGCGCATCCGCACCGGCGACGGCACCATCGATGGCAATGCCGCCACCGGCAATACCGGCCAGGGCGTGCTGACCAACATCAGCCGCGACGGCAGCGCCAGTTGGAACGGCGAGTCCTACACCGTGCGCTTCACCGCGCCGGACACCTACGAAATCGTCGATGCCGCCAATATCGTCGTCGGCACCGGCACCCATCTGGAAAACCAGGACCTCGTGTTCCAGGGCCTGCGCATGCAACTGGCCGGCGAACCGGCGGCCGGTGACGAATTCAACATCGGCCAGGCCGGCAACCGCGACGTGTTCTCCACCATCGACCGGCTGGTGCAGACGTTGAACATGGACACCACCACCCTCGCCGGCCGCACCGCGCAGCAGAACCTGTTGCAGTCCAGCCTGCGCGACGTCGCCCGCGCATCGGAAAAGATGATCGATGCCCGCGCCACCGGCGGCGCCCAACTGAGTGCCATCGACAACGCCGCGTCGCTGCGCGAAGCGAACTCGATCACCTTGAAGGATTCACTGTCGCAACTGCGCGACCTCGACTACGCCGAGGCCATCGGCCAATACCAACTCGAAAAAGCCTCACTGCAAGCCGCACAAACCGTATTCACGCAAATGCAGTCCATGTCGCTGTTCAACATGATCCGCTGATCCAGACACCACCCGTACCCGATTCCCCTTCACGCACGACCCCGAGAGCAACGGAGAAGTCCCATGGCACAAGTCATCAACACCAACATCATGTCGCTGAACGCTCAGCGCAACTTGAACACCACCGGCACCAGCCTGGCGACCAGCATCCAGCGCCTGTCCTCGGGTCTGCGCATCAACAGCGCCAAGGACGACGCCGCCGGCCTGGCCATTTCCGAGCGTTTCACCACCCAGATCCGTGGTCTGGACGTGGCCGTGCGCAACGCCAACGACGGCATCTCGCTGGCGCAGACCGCCGAAGGCGCGATGGTCGAAATCGGCAACAACCTGCAACGCATCCGCGAACTGGCGGTGCAGTCCTCCAACGCCACCAATTCGCCCAGCGACCGTGACGCGCTGAACGCCGAAGTCACCCAGTTGCTGAAGGAAATCGACCGCGTCGCCAACCAGACCAGCTTCAACGGCACCAAACTGTTGAACGGCGATTTCACCGGCGCGCTGTTCCAGGTGGGTGCCGACGCCGGCCAGACCATCGGCATCAACAGCATCGTCGATACCAACATCGACACCCTGGGCAAGATGAACTTCGCCGCCGACTTCGGCCCGACCACCATTGCCTCCGGCGCGGCCATCGCCGCCGGCACCATCAGCGGCATCAAGTTCAACGTCACCAGCACCGCCACCGGCGCCTCGCCGAAAACCATCGACATCGACGACGTCAAATACAACAGCGGTGACGATGCGCTGACGGTCAACCGCAAGGTTGCCGCAGCCATCAACGACAAGATGGACCAATCCGGCATCTATGCCGAGCTCGACGCCGCCAGCGGCGCAATCACCCTGAAGACGATCAAGGCCGACCAGTTCACCAGCGGCTTCGTCAAGGGCGCGGCCACCGCAACCACCGGCATAACCATTGATGCGGGTGCCGTCCCGACCGACCAGACCCTCACCGACGTCAACGTGCAAAAGGTGACCGGCACCCTGGACATCTCCAGCTTCCTCGGCTCGCAACAAGCTCTGGAAATCGTGGACAAGGCACTGACCGCCGTCAGCGGCTCGCGCGCGGAGATGGGTGCGATCCAGAACCGCTTCACCTCCACCATCGCCAACCTGTCCGCCACCTCGGAAAACCTGTCCGCCTCGCGCAGCCGCATCCGCGACGCCGACTACGCCAAGGAAACCGCCGAGCTGACCCGCACCCAGATCCTGCAGCAGGCCGGCACAGCGATGCTGGCGCAGGCAAACCAGGTGCCGCAGAACGTGCTCAACCTGCTGCAGTAAGCCCGACCAACATCCCGCCCCGGCAATGCCGGGGCCGGGTGCTCGCCACCAAGAAGCCCGGCAGAAATACCTCGGCAGATACCTTCAGAGATTGGCTACGCAGCTAGCGATCCGCAGCCGTGGACCCAACAAAAAACCCCGCATTCGCGGGGTTTCGAGTAACTGCCGGAATGGCCCGGCCAGTTGGTTTGGTGGAGGTGGCGGGAATCGAACCCGCGTCCGAAGGCACTCCATCCCCGGCACTACATGCTTAGCTCGCCGTTGAATCTCACCCCGGGACAGCACGGCGCGCAAAGCGCATCCCGGAGCCAGCCCGCTTTATCTAGCCAGGGGCTGACGGGCAGCCACCCCATGCGATTCCGTGATGATGACCCTACGCAGCGAGCACGGACACAAGCTGTTTCGGGGCTTACGCCTTAAGCGGCGAGAGCGTAGTTGTCGTCGTTGGCAACTAGAGTTTTGCAGCTGGATTTACGAGGAAAGCTACCCCCTCGGCATGCGCCAAGCGACTTCACAACCCCCGTCGAAACCAGTGCACCCCCGGTTGGACGTTGAGCTGAAAGGAATTTTCCGGTCAAACCGGACAACTCCTTCGCTGACCCGGTGGATGCTACAGGGAATCGCCTGAATCGTCACCGCCGGCAAGCTCAGCGTGTCGGGTCCGGGGCCTCGGCCTTCCGGGTTTCCTCGCGCTCGGCCACCTCCACCTGCGGGTCTTTCCACGGGCCGGTGACGCGATAGGTGCGGGCGCCGATTTCACCCAGCGGCTTGCCCAGCACGGCATTGGCGGCCGCGCCGACCGCAGCACCAACCGGGCCGCCGGCCACCGCGCCGACCACGGTGAGCAGGTTGCCCGAGCGCGGGTTGACCTCGATGGTCTGGTCGAACTGCTGCGCGCGCAGGTCGGCCTGGCCGCGAATGACGATGTCCACCGCCGGGCCCTGCATGCTGATCTTGTCGGTACGGGCCAGCCCGTCGCCGAACCACACCTGGCCTTCGCTCTGGTTGAAGGCCAGGCCCTTGGAGAAGAAATCACGGAAATCCAGCATCAACCGGCGCGGCAACTGGGTGATGCTGAGCAGGCCCAGCACGCGCCCGGCGCCGGGCTCCACTTCGAGTATCTGGCCATTGCGGGCGTTGAACGACAGCGTGCCTTCCAGCCCGGCCAGGTTGAACCCGGCCGGCGCACCATCCCAGCCGGCGTTGAACTGCATCTGCCCCTGCCCGCCGCGCAACTGCCCGCCGTAGCCGAGATTTTCCATCAGCCCGCCGAGGTTCTCGCTGTTCACGGCCACGTCGAAATCGGTGCGCGCCTGCGCGCCGACACCGCGCCACTGGCCGATCAGGTCGATGGCCTGTTTCGGCGAACGAAACTGCAATTGCGTCACCTGCAAACCATCGGCCAGCGGACGGGTGCGCAAGATGGTCTTGCCTAGTGTCGCCTTGCCGAACGCCAGGTCGTCGATATCCAGCGCCAACGGCGGGATCTTCGCCGGGTCCATCGCCGCGGGCGGGGTATCGCCCGCTTCACCGGCCACCGCCGCGGCCGCCTGCCAGTGCACCCGCTCCAGGGTACCGCTGACGATGCCGCCCTCGGCCTCCGGCACCCGCACGTCGCCGGCCAGCGATGGGCCTTCCAGTTGCACCGCCACCGCATCCTTGCCCGGTCGCAGCCGCAACCGGGTCTGGTCGAAATGACCGCCCACCAGCAGCAAGCGGTCGGCCAGCACGTCCACCTGTTTCAGCGCGACGCCTTCATCGCCGGCATTGCCCTGCCCGCGCGCCAGCGCGATCCATTCCAGTGCATCCAGCACCGGCGTATGGCCGTCCACCAGCAGGCCATCGGCGGGCGGTTCGCGGCTCACGCGGTCGCTGCCCAGGGTCACCTGCACGCCGGTAGCGCCGTTGCGGGTGCGCGCGGCCAATGCCATGCGCCTGCCGAAAATGACCTCGGTGGTGCCGCTGCCCAGCGGCAGGCTGGCCGTCACCCGGGTCGGCAGGGACTCGGCGGCCGGCTTGTCCAGCGGTGCCGGGAACTGCAGGCGCGTGCCCTGCAGGTCCGAGTGCAGGCTCAGCGTGGTCGGCGGTTCACTGCGGCTGCCTTCGGCCACCTTGGGCAGGCTCACGCCGATGCGCCAGCGCGAGGTGCCGTGCACGTAGGGCTTGAGCCAGCCCAGCTCCGGCGCGCGTTCCAGCAGGTCGGCCGCATCCAGTTCCGCGGCCAACTCGGCCTCGAATGCGTTGCCCGGGTCGGCCACCGGCGCGCCGGCGGCCAACGACAGCACGCCGTCATGCCCCTTGTGGCGCACCTGCAAAGCCGGCGCATGGAAACCATCGCTGCCGTATTCGGCCGTGCCGCGCACATTGTCGAAACGCAGGTCCCAACGGCTGTCGGTCAGGCTGACGTCGCGCAATTCCACCGCACCGCTGACCTTGCCCTCGCCTCCGTGCAGCGGCAATTGCAGGCCGAAATCAACCGTCGCCGGGCCGCTGGCACCCAGTGCATCCAGGGTTTCGCCATAACTGGCATGCAGCGGGCTTTGCCGCAGCAATGCCAGCAGGCGCTTGCTGTCACTGCGCGTGCGTGCGTCCACGTGCAGCAGCGATTCGTGGAAATCGGTAACGCCGGCCTGGAAGCCATCCACCTTGACCCCGCCCAAGCTACCCTTGCCATGCAGCTCGAAACCGTTGGCGATGAAAGTGATGTCGCCATCGACGCCATCCATCGCCGGCCAGTCGTGGGCAAAGCGGATGCTGCCGTCGTCGATGTGCCCGCCGGCTTCGAAGCGGCCGTCATGGCCGTCGAACGGCCAGTCATCCAGGTCACCCACCGCCAGGCCGATGCCATTGCGCAGATGGCCATCGACCAACGCCGCGTCCAGCCAGTCCACCGCGCCCTGGCTCATGTGCGAACGCACCCAGAAGCCCTTGGCCGCGGTCATCGGCACGTCGTCGAGCTTGGCGGCCAGGTTGATCCACGGCCGCGTGCCGTCGCCCTGGAACCACAAACCGCCGCGCATGTCGGCGGCGTAGTCGCGGCCCTGTACCCGCAGCGCCGGGGTGGCGACCTGCCAGCCGGCGCCTTCGCGCCAGAGCACCGCGCGGCCCTCCAGCTTCAATTCATGCGGCACGCCGAAGCCGGTGGGCCAGTCGAAACGCACGAAGTGGTCCGGCTGAAAATCCAGCGCCAGCGCCTGGCCATCGCCTTCGAAACGGCCGCGCAAGCCGCTCAGGCCGGGGCTGTGGCCGACCGCGGCAAACGCGGCCTCTTCCAGTTCGCCACTGCCCTGCATCACGCCATCACCGTGGCCGGCGATGTCCACATCGACGAAGCGCAAGGTGGGCGCGGCACGGTACAGCCACTGCCGCAGTTCCGGTTCCACCTGCTCGCTCAAGGCGGCAATGCGCAGCAGCGGGGTGACGTCTATACGCTGGCCGCGCAACGCAAACCGCTGGCCGCCGGCCAGATGCAGGCCATCCAGCACCTGGGTGCCCTGCGCGGCGGTGATCTTCAACTGCGGCGCATCCAGCCGCCAGTTGCCACCTTCGTGGTGCCAGCGCGCACGCAGTTGCAGGCGCTCGAAACCGGCCTGCGGCACGGGGCCTTCCGCGACGAAAGGGGCTCCGGCCAGTACCACGCTCTTCAGGTCGGCATCGGCGACGACCGAAGCGATGCGGTGATCGCGCACCGTCACCCAGCCGCGCAACGTGCCGTTGCCCCCGCGCACGTCGACGCCGCCGAAATGCAACAGCGGCGCCCATGCCGCCAGTGCAGAAGGGGCGGCGAGCCAGGCGGTGCCGTCGCCGCGCTGGCGTTGGAAATCCAGCACCGCGGTCAACGGCGGCGCGGCGTTGTCGATCCAGGCGCGGGCACCGGCGCGCACGCGCCCGCCATCCACGCGCAGGCGCAGGTCGATGCGCGGCAATTCGGTATCCAGCCCCAGCGACGGGGCATGCAGGCGCAGGCGGCCACCGATCACCTGCAGCTCGCCGAGGCGGCGCAGGGTTTCCAGCGGGTCGCCACCGCCATTGGCGCTGGGCAGGCCACGTACCGACCAGCGGCCGTCGTCGGCGCGCTGCAGGGTCAGCGCCAGCCCGCGCAGGCGCAGCTCGGTCAGCGGCGCCCCCGGCAGCAAGCCGGAATACAGCGACACCAGCACTTCGGCCCGGCCGATGCGCACGCCCTCGCCTTCGCCGATGCGCAGGCCGTCCAGCCGCAGCAGCGGGCCGCGCCGGGTCCAGGCGGTGTCCAGCGTGTCGAACGCCACCGGCTGCCCGGCCCGCTCGCTCAGCCATGCCGCCACCCGCTCCGGGTGGCGCTCGACCAGCGGCAGCAACTGGTTGAGCGTGCCAACCAGCAGGGCCACGAGCACGAGCACGGCGGCCGTCGCGTAGATCGCGTAACGGCGCAGGCGACGCAGGCGGTGGCGCAGCAGGGTGGGCATCGGGATCGGAAGCCGGAAAACGGGGGCCGGAAGTCAGGGAGGAACGGCGGCACCGGCTCCGGACGCAGGGCCAGCCACCTTGCCACACCGGCAATGAATGCCAGCCCCTGCCTTCCCGCCTCCCGGCACCGGCCGCGTCACAGCAGCACCACGTCGTACTGCTCCTGCAGATACTGATCGTCGGCCTGGAAGCGGATGCTCTTGCCGAGGAACTCCTCCAATTCGGCCACCGCCGTGGATTCCTCATCGGTGATGCGCGCCACCACCTTGGTCGAGGCGATCACCAGCAGCCGCGCGGCGTCGAACTGGCGCACGGCGCGGGTGATCTCGCGGAAGATCTCGTAGGTCACCGTCTCGGCGGTCTTGATGCTGCCACGACCGCTGCACTCCGGGCAGTGTTCGGACAACTGCCGCTCCAGGCTTTCCACCGTGCGCTTGCGGGTCATCTCCACCAGCCCCAGCGGCGAGAAGTCGTACACGGTGGTCTTGGCATGGTCGCGCGCCAGTGATTTTTCCAGCGTGCGCAGCACTTGGCGGCGGTGCTCGGGGTCGGTCATGTCGATGAAGTCGATGATGATGATGCCGCCGAGGTTGCGTAGCCGCAGTTGCCGCGCCACCGCCTGCGCCGCCTCCAGGTTGGTGCGGAACACGGTTTCTTCCAGGTTGCGCTGGCCGAGGAAGGAGCCGGTGTTGACGTCGATGGTGGTCATCGCCTCGGTCTGGTCGATGACCAGGTAGCCGCCGGATTTCAGCGGCACCTGCTTGTTCAGGGCACGGACGATCTCGTCCTCGACGCCATACAGGTCGAAGATCGGGCGGTCGCCGGTGTACAGCTCCAGCTTCTCGCCCAGCACCGGCATGTACTTGGCGACGAAGGCCTGCAACTGCGCGAAGGTTTCCTTGGAGTCCACCTTCACTTTTTCCACGTCCTTGCGGATCAAATCGCGCACCGAGCGCAACGGCAGGCTCAAGTCCTCGTAGATGATGCTGCGCGGCGATGCTTCACGGCCGCGGCGCTCGACCACCGCCCATACCCGCGACAGGTAGGAGATGTCCTCGGCCAGCGCCTCGGCCGGCTGGCCTTCGGCATTGGTGCGCACGATGTAGCCGTAACCGCCGTGCTCGGCCGAAATTTCCATCACCAGCGTCTTGAGCCGGGTGCGCTCGGCCTCGTCCTCGATCCGCGCCGACACCCCCACCATCTTCGACTGCGGCAGCAGCACCAGGTAGCGTGAGGGAATGCTGATCTGCGTGGTCAGGCGCGCGCCCTTGCTGCCGATCGGGTCCTTGACCACCTGCACCACCACGTCCTGGCCGTCGCGCAACAGCTCGACGATCGGCACCGACGCCGGCAACGGCAGGCTGGGCGCGGTTTCGTCGGTATCGGCGGCCACCGGCGCCGGCCGCACCACGTCGTTGGCATGCAGGAACGCGGCACGCTCCAACCCCACTTCGACGAACGCGGCCTGCATGCCTGGCATCACCCGCTGCACCCGGCCCTTGTAGATGTTGCCGACCACGCCGCGACGCCAACCTCGCTCGATGTGCAGCTCCTGCAACATGCCGTTCTCGATCACCGCCACGCGGGTTTCGCGCGGGGTCACGTTCACCAGTATTTCTTCGGACATCCGTTCAATCCTTGGTAACACCAAAATCGCGCAGCAGCGCCGCGGTCTGCTGCAGCGGCAGCCCCATCACGCCCGAATAGCTGCCCGCCAGGCGGCTGATCCAGCGCTCGGCGCCGCCCTGTATCGCGTAGCCGCCGGCCTTGCCCATCGGCTCGCCACTGGCGACGTAGGCTGCGATCTGCGCCTCGTCCATCGCCGCGAAGGTCACCTCCGACTCGACCACCACCTCGTCCTCGCGCCCGTCCGCCACCAGCGCCACCGCGGTGATGACCCGGTGCGTGCGCCCGGCCAGCGTGCGCAGCATCGCCGCCGCGTCGGCGGCATCGGCCGGCTTGCCGTAGACGCGCTCGCCCAGCACCACCTCGGTGTCCGAACCCAGCACCACGGCGCGCGGCTCGCCGGCCACCTGCGCAAAACCTGCACGCGCCTTGTCCCGCGCCACCCGGCGCACGTAGGCTGCGGGGGATTCGGCGGCGGCCCGGATTTCCGGCACTTCCAGGTCCAGCGCACGGAACGGAACGTCCAGGCGCGCGAGCAATTCGTTACGGCGGGGGGAACGGGAGGCGAGGTAGAGCATCGCCAAAGCATAACCCGTGCCCCCGGCCTGAACCTCGGGCAACGCATGCCAAATCGGCTCGACCCCACCCGACCTCACTGCCCGTTCATTGCCACCGTCTCACCTTCAGCATCCACCCAAGGAGGATCACCATGCGCCACACCACCCTCGCCCCGCTGCTGCTCGCCCTGTCCTTCGCGTTGGGAGCCCCGATGACCAGCCACGCCCAGAACATCCCCACCGCCGTGGCCAGCGATGCCACCCTGCTCAACATCTCCGCGCAGGCCGAGGCCACGCGGGTGCCGGACGTGGCCACGCTGTCGGCCGGCGTGGTCACCCAGGCCGCCGACGGCAACAGCGCCATGCGCGCGAACGCGGTGCAGATGGACCAGGTGATGGCCGCGATCAAGGCCGCCGGCATCGCCGAGCGCGACATCCGCACCAGCGGCATCAACCTCGGCCCGCAGTACCGCTACGCCGACAACGAAGCACCGAAGATCATCGGCTACCAGGCCAACAATACGGTCAGCCTCAAGGTCCGCGACATCACCAAGCTGGGCCGCGTGCTGGACAGCCTGGCCGCGCAGGGCGCCAACCAGATCAACGGCCCCAGCTTCGAGATCGACCAGCCCGAGCCGGTCTATGACGAGGCTCGCGTGGCGGCGCTGAAGAAGGCCCAGGCCCGCGCCGAGACCTATGCCAAGTCGCTGGGCCTGCGCGTGCGCCGCATCGTCAGCATTTCCGAGGGCAGCGGCGGCGGCTTCCGCCCGGTACCGATGATGGCGATGGCGCGCTCGGCCAAGGCCGAGATGGATACGGTGATATCGCCGGGCGAAACCACGCTGTCGGTCAACCTGGACGTGGTGTTCGAACTGGGCCATTGAACACGACACCGCATTCGCGTTGTCACCCACGGTTTGCGACGCAAACCGTGGGTCCCGTCTCACCATCCGCCATACCCCCGCCGCTTCGCGGCCGCCCCCTGACTCAGGGACTCGCCTCCGGTTACGTGCCAACAGCAAGCCAACCTCAGTACGGAAGTTGCCCTGTTCCTGTCTCGTCGCTGACCGGAAATTCCGTCCCTGCTTGCCGGCCCACGCATTTGCAGGCGCACTGGGCATGCGGGCCGGCTTCACCCTGCAACCCCGGCCCGCGTCATCGCGCGTTGTTCTCCTGCACACACCCACGCTTGGAGGTGGCACATGGTCCGCACGCAGTCCGGCACATCCCCGATCCGCTTCGATACCTCACGCATCCTCGCCTACAGCACCGCCATCGCCCTGCACGCACTGGCATTGGCCTTGCTGCTGATTCCGCTGTCGCAAACCCCGGTCCGCAGCGACACCGCCCGCGAACCCCGCTGGCAGGTGCCGGAGCTGAAACCGGTGACACCGCCACCGGTGCCGCCCACGGTACCGGTCGCCCGCACCACGCCGCCGCCACGCCAGCCGGCCCTGCCCGCACCGGTGGAAACCGCACCGGTTCCGGTATTCGCCACCGAGGCGGTGATGAGCCTGCCGGTCGATGTCGCCCCTGTCGTCGATACCCCGCTTGCCATCGACGGCGGTGGCCCGGCCTCGTTGCTGCAAGGCGTGCAGTTGCGCTACCTGCGCGCGCCGGCACCGGCCTATCCGCGTGACGCGCTGCTGGCCGGCATCCAGGGCACGGTGACCCTGCGCGTGCTGGTCGGCGAGGACGGCACGCCGCTGGAGGTGAGCATCGAACACAGCAGCGGCAACCGCAGCCTGGACAACGCCGCCCGCATGCAGGTGCTGCGCCGCTGGAAGTTCCAGCCCGCCATCGACAACGGCCGGCCGGTGCAGGCCCAGGGCTTGATCCCGGTCGACTTCAAACTGGGTTGAACGAAAACTCAGGAAACGAAAAAGCCGCGATTGCTCGCGGCTTTTTCACTGTCTGGCGCCCGAAGTTGGACTCGAACCAACGACCCCCTGATTAACAGTCAAGTGCTCTAACCGGCTGAGCTATTCGGGCGGGGACGCGCATTCTATACGCCTGTCACGCGCGATGGTAGGGGTGATTGGCCAACATCGCCGCGGCGCGGTACAGCTGTTCGGCCACCACCAGCCGCACCAGCATGTGCGGCAGGGTCAATGGGCCCAGCGACCACTTCTCGTCGGCAGCGGCCGATACTTCCGGCGAATGCCCTTCCGGGCCACCGATCAGGAACGCCAGGTCGCGGCCCTGCGCGCGCCAGTGTTCCAGCCGCTGCGCCAGTTGCTCGGAACTCAGCGGACGGCCGGGCACATCCAGTGCCACCACGTACGGGTTCTTAGGCAGCGCCGCCAGCACGCGCTTGCCTTCGTCTTCGATCGCGCGCTTCGCATCGCGGCCCTTGCCGCGCAGGCCGGGTTCGATTTCCACCAGTTCCAGCGGCAGCCAATGCGACAGCCGCTTCTGGTATTCGGCAAAACCCTGCGCCACCCACGAGGGCGCGCGTTCACCAGTGGCGATCAGGCGGGCTTTCATGCGCGGAACTCCTTGGCTGGGGGCGTGAAACGAAGACGGCGCCCTGCGGCGCCGTCATGGCATTGCCGGTGCGGCCGCTCAGCCAGCGTCCTGCACGCCATCGTCTTCGACCGGCGTTTGATCGCCCACGGTCCACAGGCGTTCAAGCGCGTAGAACTCGCGCACGCGCGGCAGCATGACGTGGACGATGACGTCGCCCAGGTCCACCAGCACCCACTCGGCCTCGCGCTCGCCTTCCACGCCCAGCGGCATCACGCCCAGGTTCTTGGCGAAACGCACCACTTCATCGCCGATGGATTTGACGTGGCGGGTCGAGGTGCCCGAGGCGACGACCATGTAGTCGGCGACGCTGGACTTGCCGCGCACGTCGATCTGCACCGCGTCCTTGGCCTTGAGTTCCTCCAGCGCCGCATTGACGGAGGCCAGCAGCGCTGGCACGGACGGCGGCGGGTTGGGCAACTGGGTCTTGATGACTTGGGCTTCGGTGGTCAAAGCGGCATGGCTCGATGTAGTGAAGGGGGCAATTATAGGGAAACCGGCCCCGCCCGGCATTCACGCCGTGGCGTTGCAGCCGTACAGGCCGTGGGCGGCGACATATCCTGCCACCGCTGGCGGCAGCAGGTGCTGCCAATGGCCGCCGCGGGCGATCAACCGGCGCACGGCGGTGGCCGATTCGGCCTGCAGCGGTTGCCGCAGGCGCCAGACCTGGCCGGCAGCCTGCCCGCGCAGGCCGGCCGGGGTATCGGCCCAGGCGCCGCGCAGGCGCTCTGCGAGTACGGCCGGCATCGCCGTTTCCAGCACGCTGCCGGGGCGCTCGGCCACCACGATGTGGGCCAGGTCGAGCAGGTGTTCCCATTCATGCCAGGTCGGCAGGCCGAGCAGGCTGTCGGCACCCATCAGCAGGGCCAGCGGCTGGGTGGCGCCGGTTTCGGCGCGGATTTCGCGCAGCGTGTCCACGGTGAACGACGGCACCCCCGGTTGCCGCGCTGCGCGTTGCAATTCGCGGGTATCGACTTGCAGGCCCGTTTCGTCCGCAATTGCCAGTTCCAGCATGCGCAGGCGCTGCATGGCGTCGGCACCCGGCGGCGGGCGATGCGGTGGGTCGGCGGCAGGCATCAGCCGCACCGGCACTGCCAGTTCGTCGCGCGCATGGCGGGCAATGGCCAGGTGGCCGTTATGGACCGGGTCGAACGTGCCGCCGTAGAACAGCAGCAATGTTTGCTCGCCAGCGGGCGCAGCCGCCATGTCAGCGTGCGCCACGCGCCAGCAGGCGCACCGCCTGGGCTTCGGCCAATGCCAACAGCAGGCGTTCCAGCGCCAGCCACGGGTCGCCATCGGCACGGCCCTTGGCCATGCGGTCCACTTGCGAGGCCTCAGCGGCGAAACGCTCCCAACGCTGCGGTGCCGGATGCCGCTGCAAGGCGCGCTTGAACGGCGCCTGCCGCGATTCCCAGATACCGCGCGTCTTCATTTCCGCGCCGAGGTTGCCGCCGCTTGCCTGCACCCGCGCCAGCCCGGCAGTCAGCAGCAGCTCGCGGATCAGGATCGGGGTCAACGCGGCCACCGCCTCGCCTTCGCCACGCAGGCCGGCCAGCATGCGCACGACCGCCTGCGGCTGCCCGGAGAACGCGGCCTCGACCAGCCGGAACACGTCGTAGCGCGCGGCGTTGGCGACCAACTCCTCCATCTTCGCCACGTCCAGCACCTGGCCTTCGGCCAGCAGCGCGAGCTTGTCGATCTCCTGCGCGGCGGCCAGCAGGTTGCCTTCGACCCGCTCGCTCAGCCGCTGCACTGCGGCCGGTTCCGCGCGCAGGCCCTTGCCACGCAGGCGGCGTTCGATCCAGTCGCCGAGTTCATGTGGCTTGATCGCCCACGCCACCGACAGCACACCGGCGCGGTTGACCGCATCGGCCCATTTGCCCTGGTGCGACTTGCTCCATTCGCCGGCAGTGATCAGCAACACCACGTCAGCTGGCGGCTGTGCACAGAACGCGCTGATGACTTCCGCGCCCTCCTTGCCCGGCTTGCCGCTGGGCAGACGCAGCTCGATCAGGCGGCGTGCACTGAACAGGCTCGGCGCATTGAAACTGGAGGACAGTTGCCCCCAGTCGAAATCACGGCCATCCGCGTCGAACACCTCGCGCTCGCCGATGCCTTCAGCGCGCGCTTTGGCACGCACCGCGTCGGCCGCTTCGATGACGCGCAGCAACTCCGGCCCGGCAATCAGGTAGACCGGCGCCAGCGGCTGCGACGCGACCTGGGTGGCAAGCTGTTCCGGACGAAGTTCCATCGTTCAGCCCCCGTGCCTGCCCATGCGCGATGGCAAGACGATCGATTCAGTCCGCATCGTTGCCGTCAACATCCGCGCCGGCGCCATCCAGCGAACGCCCCTGCCGGATTTCGGCACGGACCACGCTGTCGATGCGGCGCAGGATCGAGGCCGACATTTCGCGACGCAGTTCGTCGGCAAGAATTTCGCGCTCGGTGGTGGTGCCGGTGGCGTCGGTCGGCTGCGAGACGTAGTCACGCGACATCTCGATGGCCTGCTCCGGCACCAGCACGCTGCCGTCCGGGCGCAGGAAGGTGAAGACCACTGCATAGCGCAGGCTGTATTCCTGCGCGCGGCCCTGCGCGTCGATGGCAATGGGCAGGTCGCCCCAGCGCTCGGAGCGGATCTTCAGGCTCGCCACGCTCGCCGCCTTGCTGCCATTGCCCGGCAACTCCTGGTCCGCCTCGATGACCGTGGCGCCCGAGGTCCGCAGCCCGCGGTTGAGCAGCTTTACCAGCTCGCTGTAGCGCACCGAGGATTCCACTTTGACCGCAGGCACGTCGTCGGGCAGCGTGAGCTTGTTGCGCAGGTGGAAACCGCAGGCGGTCAGGCTCACGGCAAGGAACAGGGCGATCAGGTATCGGGTCATAAGCGCAAGTCTGGCGGAGCCGGCCGAGGGCGGCAACAGGAATCGGCCGGCATCATCGCGTATTGCGCGTGAGTGGGGATGAAACCAGCGAGGCGTTCAATGCCGAAGACGGTTCTTCGCCAAATAGTCGTGCCACCGGGGACTTAGCCCCGACCTGGCCGGCTGGCAATGCCGACCACAATCTCCCGCCCCCAAGTTGGAGGGCAATCCGCGCGTGGCGCGGATGGGGGCGCCGCAACAATCCACAAGCAGCATGGGCGATGAACGCGCCGCCGCGCGCCCGGATGGCAAACCACCGGGACACGCGCCCGCCGCAGGCGGAATCACCCCGCCACGATGTTCACGATCTTGCCCGGCACGATGATGATCTTGCGGATGGCCAGCCCTTCGAGGAACCTGGAGGTGTTCGGCTCGGCCTGGGCCAGTGCCTCGATCTGCTCGCGTGCCGCGTCGGCGGCCACTTCGATGGTGCCGCGCAGTTTGCCGTTGACCTGCACCGCCAGGGTCAATGCATCCTTGACCAGCGCGGCACTGTCCACCTGCGGGAACGGCTGGTCTTCCAGCAGCGTCTCGCCATGGCCAAGCAACTGCCACATCGCATGGCAGGCGTGCGGGGTGATCGGGTTCAACAGCAGCACCGCGGCCTGCAGCGCTTCCTGCCGCACCGCGCGGCCCTGCTCGCTGACGTCATCGAACTTGGCCAGCACGTTCAGCAGTTCCATCACCGCGGCGATGGCGGTGTTGAAGGCGTGGCGGCGACCGTAGTCGTCGCCGACCTTGCCGATGGTTTCGTGGGTCTTGCGGCGTATGGCCTTCTGCTCGGCGCTCAGCGCGACAGTGTCCAACATCGGGGCGTTGCCCTCGACGGCGTGCTTTTGCACCATCGTCCACAGCCGGCGCAGGAAACGCGCCATGCCGTCGACACCGGCTTCGTTCCACTCCAGCGACTGCTCCGGCGGCGCGGCGAACATCGAGAACAGGCGCACGGTGTCGGCACCGTACTTGGCGACCATCGCCTGCGGGTCGACGCCGTTGTTCTTGGACTTGGACATTTTCTCGGTGCCGCCGATCACCACCGGCTGGCCGTCGCCACGCAGGGTGGCGCCGGTGATGCGGCCGCGCTCGTCGCGCACCACGTCCACGTCGGCCGGGTTGAACCAGTCCTTGGAGCCGTCGGCGTTCTGTCGGTAGAAGGTCTCGGCGATCACCATGCCCTGGCACAGCAGGTTCCGGGCCGGCTCGTTGCTGTCCACCATGCGCGCATCACGCAGCAGCTTGTGGAAGAAGCGGAAGTACATCAGGTGCAGGATGGCGTGCTCGATGCCGCCGATGTACTGGTCCACCGGCAGCCAGTAGTTGCCGCGCTTGTCCACTGCTTCGCGCGCACCCGGCGAGGTGTAGCGGGCGTAGTACCAGCTCGACTCCATGAAGGTGTCGAAGGTGTCGGTCTCGCGCTCGGCCGCGCCGCCGCAGTCCGGGCAGGTGGTCTTGCGCCATTCCGGGTCGGCCTTGAGCGGTGAGCCGGTGCCCAGCAGGGTCACGTCTTCGGGCAACACCACAGGCAGTTGTTCTTCCGGCACCGGCACCGCGCCACATTTGTCGCAGTAGATCACCGGGATCGGGCAGCCCCAGTAGCGCTGGCGGCTCACGCCCCAGTCGCGCAGGCGGTAGTTGACCCGGCGCTGGCCCTGGCCCTTGCGCTCGAAACGCTCGGCCAGTGCCTCGAACGCGCCCTGGAAATCCAGGCCGTCGAATTCGGCCGAGTTGACCAGTTCGATCTCGCGGGTCTTGTCGCCATACCAGTCCTGCCAGCGGTCGGCGTCGTAGCCGCGCTCGTCGTCGTTCTTCGGGTGCTTCAGCGCGATGACCTGCTGCTTCGGCAGGCCGTATTTGGTCGCGAACTCGAAATCGCGCTGGTCGTGGCCGGGCACCGCCATCACCGCGCCGGTGCCGTAACCCATCAGCACGAAGTTGGCGACCCAGATCGGCACCTGTTCGCCACTGACCGGGTGGAGGGCCTTCAGGCCGGTGTCCATGCCGCGCTTTTCCTGGGTTTCCAGCTCGGCCTCGGAGACGCCACCCTGCTTCAGCTCGGCCAGCAGCGCGGCCAGTTCGGGGTTGTTCTTCGCCGCATGCTGCGCCAGCGGGTGTTCGCCGGCAATGGAGACGAAGCTCACGCCCATCACCGTGTCCGGGCGGGTGGTGAACACGCGCAGCGGGTCCAGCGCCGCGCCATCGGCGTCACGCACGTCAAACTGGATTTCCAGCCCCTCGGAGCGGCCGATCCAGTTGCGTTGCATGGTCTTGACCGAATCCGGCCAGCCATCCAGTTCGTCCAGGCCATCCAGCAATTCCTGGGCGTAGTCGGTGATGCGCAGGAACCACTGCGGGATCTCGCGCTTTTCCACCAGCGCGCCGGAGCGCCAGCCGCGGCCGTCGATCACCTGCTCGTTGGCCAGCACGGTGTTGTCCACCGGGTCCCAGTTCACCACCGCGTTGCGGCGGTAGGCCAGGCCCTTGCGCATCAGCCGGGTGAACAGGCGCTGCTCGTGAACGTAGTACTCCGGCGTGCAGGTGGCGAACTCGCGCGACCAGTCGATGGCATAGCCCAGCGACTTGAGCTGGCTGCGCATGTGGTCGATGTTGGCGTAGGTCCACTTGGCCGGCGCGGTGTTGTTCTTGATCGCCGCGTTCTCGGCCGGCAGGCCGAAGGCATCCCAACCCATCGGCTGCAGCACGTTGTGGCCGGTCATGCGCTTGTAGCGGCTGATGACGTCGCCAATGGTGTAGTTGCGCACGTGGCCCATGTGCAGCGCCCCGGACGGGTACGGCAGCATCGACAGGCAGTAGTACTTGGGCTTGTCCGAGGTTTCGTCGACCTCGAAGGCGCGGGTGGCTTCCCAGTACTTCCGGGCTGCGGTTTCGACCTGCTGGGGGTCGTAGGCGATGTTTTCGACGCTGTGCATGGCTAAGGCTGGGCGACGGCAAAGCCGCAAAGGGTACCGCAGTGCAGCAGGCGTCTCCACCTGCCCCGGTTCCGGGGCTGCCGGCCCATCGCCCCCGGCGCGGCCTCAACCACCGGTTTCCGGCGTTCGACGTGGCGTGGCCGGCAGCAACCACGGCAGCGCGGCCAGCCATGCCGCCCACGACAGGAAGGCCAGCCGCTGCGCCAGCGCCGCCGGCAACAGCCCCGGCAGCGCGAAGGCGGCCAGCAGCACGCCCAGCGCGGCGCCAATGCAAAGCCATGCCGGCGCCTTCCAGCCCGGCAGCCGGGCGCAGGCCGCCCCCAGCAAAAACGCTCCCGGCACGAAGGCGACGATCCACAGCATCCAGGCACCGGCATGCAGCCGGCTGCGCGGCCCGTCGATGTCGCCGGCATCCAGCGGCAGCAGCCCCATCGCCACGAAGGCCAGCCCGGCCAGCAGCAGCATCTGCGCGGCCACCCGTGCGCGCCGCGATGCCGCCCCCGGCAAGCTGCGCAACACTTGCAACGCCAACCCCGCCGACACCACACCGGGCAATACCAGCGCCAGCAGGTTGAACGGCAGCGCATGCGGCACACCACCAGCGCCAAGCAGCGCCACCGGGTGCAACGTCATCGAATAGCCACCCAGCACCGTACCGAAACCAGCCACCGCGGCCACGTGCAGCGCGGCCGCCGCCACTCCCATCCACCGCATCATTGTTCCCATCGAAACACCTGCTCCAGGCCAACCCCGAATGCCCGCGCAATGCGGAACGCCAATTCCAGCGACGGCGCATAACGCCCCGCTTCCAACGCGATGATGGTTTGCCGGGTGACGCCGCAGGCATCGGCCAGCGCCTGCTGGGTCATCTCGCCATGCTCGAAGCGCAGCCGGCGGATCTCGTTGGCGATGGGCGTGCCGGTCATTGGCGGTCGCGCCAGTACTGTGCAATCGTCGCCGCCGCTTGCACCCACCAGCCCAGCAACAGGGCCAGTACCAGCAGCAGGCCCATCGCGCCGGGCGTCGCCCATTGCAGCGTGGCTGGCGGCGACAGCCCCAGCGTCCACGCCAGCGTCACCACGACACCCACCAGGGCGCCCCGCCCCCACACTACGGCACGATGCCGGATCTGCCGGTCGCGCTCGTCCTCCAGCACACCCTTGCCGCGCCGCGCCCGCAGCACCGCCGAGACCACGGTGTAGAACACGGCCATCTGCAGCAGCACCGGGCTGGCCGCCTTCGCCGCCGGCTCCCACCACCACTGGCTGAAAGCCTGCGCATGCAACAGCAGGTAGGCGAACAACGCTCCGGCATACAGCAACACCAGCCATGCCTCGATTTCCGCCGGCGCGGCCCGCTCTTCCACGCCGCCACGCGGGCGCAGCGAAAACTGGATCGCGGCCAGCACGCTGCCCAGCGCAAGCAGCACCGGGCCCAGGGCATATGCAGGGCTTTCATCGAAGGGCCCGGGTTCCCGGAACACCAACCAGCAGCCGAGCAAAGCCATCGCCACGCCCACCGCAAACCACCCCGGCCTGTATTCGCGCACCATGTCACACCTCCCAGACAAAATGTAATGCAAACATTACATTCACCGGAACTTTAATGTCAAACATTCTTTACATCGACTTGCATCCACACGCTCTGCCACCATCTCGGGCCTGACTTTTCCCCTGCGAGCCGCCCGATGTCCGACCTGCCCCACGTGTTCGACGCCACCACCGAAACCTTCGAGGCCGAGGTCCTGCAGAAATCGCTGGAAACCCCGGTGCTGGTGGACTTCTGGGCAACGTGGTGCGGGCCGTGCAAGACCCTGGGGCCGATCCTGGAAAAGCTGGCCGGCGAATACCACGGTGCGTTCGAGCTGGCCAAGGTCGATGTGGACAAGGAGCAGCAGGTTGCCGCCGCGTTCCAGATCCGCTCGGTGCCCACCGTATTCCTGGTCAAGGGCGGGCAGATCGTCGATGGCTTCCCCGGCGCGCTGCCGGAAGGCCAGTTGCGCGAGTTCCTCGCCCAGCACGGTGTCGTTCCAGCCGAAGCGCCCGCTGATGCCGTCGAGGCCGAGCCGCTGCCGCTGGACCCGCAGGCCCAGGTCGCCGCATTGCGCGAGGCCATCGCCGCCGAACCGGACAAGGACGAGCTCAAGCTCGACCTGGCGCTGGCACTGATCAAGACCGGCGCCACCGCCGAGGCAGGCCCGCTGCTGGACGCGCTGCCGGCCAACCTGGCCACCGACGACCGCGCCATCCGCGCCCGCGCGCGGCTGGATTTCGGCAATGCGCTGCAAGGTGCCCCTGCCGCCGACGCGCTGGCCGCACGGGTACAGGCCGATGGCAACGACCTGGAAGCCCGTCACCAGCTCGGCATCCACCATCTGCTGGGCGGTGAGGACGGGGCCGCACTGGAGCAGTTCATCGAGATGCTGCGCATCGACCGCAACTTCCGCGACAACCTGCCGCGCAAGGCACTGATCGACGCCTTCCGCGTCATCGAGGACGAAGACCTGGTCGGCCGCTACCGTCGCCGCATGGCGTCGCTGCTGTTTTGAGCCGGCAATACCACCGCGCCAGGTCACACCCGAGTCGCCGGCAGCACACCATACGGGGGCGAATGCTAAGCTTCGTCCCACCTTCCCGCCTGCCTCGCCGATGAAAGCCAGCACCTTCCGCCACGGCATCAACCTGTGGCCACCGTTCCTGATGGCCGGCATCCACGTCACCGCCATCCGGCCCGACTACCGCCACGTGCGCGTCGAGCTGCGGCAGCGGCCGTGGAACATGAACTACGTGGGCACCCATTTCGGCGGCAGCCTGTTTGCCATGACCGACCCGTTCTGGATGCTGTGCCTGCTGCACAACCTCGGGCGCGACTATTACGTCTGGGACAAGGCCGGCGACATCGAGTTCGTCAAACCCGGCAAGGGCGTGGTCGCCACCGAATTCCGGCTCGACGACGCCCTGCTCGACGAGGTGCGCAAGGCCACCGCCAGCGGCGAGAAATACCTGCGCTGGTTCGAGAACGACATCCTCGATGCGCAGGGCGAAGTGGTCGCCCGCGTGCGCAAGCAGGTCTACGTGCGGCTCAAGCCGGAAGCGCGCTGAAGCCCTGCCGGGGCGGCGACACCACCGGCACTACTGCCGCAATGCCGGTGGCAACGACGTCCGCAACATTTCCACGCCATTGTTCTTGGCATGGGACGGGGTTTCCAGCGCGCTGCCATCAGCGGACACGGTGATGGGCCGCTGTGCGCTGCGCAGCTCGGCAGGCAGACCGTTGAGGCGTTCGGCCAGCGGCGTAGCCGCATCCCCTGCCGCGTGTTCGCGCAGCCACAGCACCGCCTGCAACAGCCGCAGCCGTGCCGCGACATCCAGTTGCCGCGCTCCGTATTGCGCATAAGCCGGCGCGGCAATGCCGGTCAGGATGCAGCCGATGGCATTGGCCGCGCATTCCAGCCGCCACATCGACGGCACCGGCGTGACCGGCAACGGGCGGTCCTCGGCGATGGCCTGCAAGGTTTCCGGCAGGCAGGCCTGGCCCATTGTCTCGGCCACGCGGGCAACGCTCTTGTCGCGGTTGAACAGCAGCTTTGCCGCCCGTGGCGTGGCCCACCAATGCTCTTCCGAAAGAGGAAGAGCATGGGTACCTCCAGCTATCTGCTGATCCATCTGGACATGAACATTGCGGACCATCGCGAATTCACCCTGCATGCTCGCGCAGTTGCTGGCCTCGCGCGGTGTCAGCGGGGCAAGCGCGGCGGCGCACGTTGCCGGCAGCGGGGTATCGGCAGGAAGTTCGACCAGCACGTCGGCAAACAACTCGGCATTGGCCGCAAGCATCGTGCCGCCCATCGCGCCGGTGAGCAGGCTTTCACCGTGGTTCAAGAACATGCGGCCGATGCCGGCATCACGGCACAATCCGGCCAGCGCCGCCTGGCTGTCGCCTTGCACGTGGGCCAGCGCATGCGCAGTCAACGGCATGAACAACGGCCGCATGGCCGGCATCGGCGTGGCGGCATCCAGCGGCAATGGCGAGTGGTAATGACCATGCGCGGCCAGTTCATCCATCTGTGCCAGTACGGCGGCCTGCGGCAGCAGTGCGGCGGCCACGGCCTGCGGTTGCTGGCGCACATGGGCCAGGCAGCCGGTGGCGTTTTTGCACAGCACCGGGTCGAACGGCGGCACGCCTTCGCCCCCGCCCAGCAGTTGCGGGGCCATTTCCATTGCACCCTCCTCCCACTCGCCGCCGCTTTCGATGCTGCGGGCGATGAAACCGGCGTGCCACTTCGCATATCCGGCAACGTATGCGTCCACCCGCGCTTGCCGCTGTTCCGGCGTCAACCCGGCCACGCCCAGCATGGCGAGGGTGACATAGGCATTGCTGCCCGGCATCGCGCGCGGTGCTTCCAGCGCGGCCTGCGTGCGCTTTTGCGCGGCCGACAGCGGCCACAGCCACGAGACCAGCAGCACGGCTGCGGCCAGCAGCAACAACCCGGCCAATCCCCCGATTACCCGCAACAACGCCTTCCTCATTGCCCGCCTCCCTGGTGTTTCGTGATGTCCTGCGTTCCGTGGCCGCCCGCCGGGCGTGGCCGAATGATGAACAACAGCTTACGTCGGCATATACCACCAACATACCGGCATATGCCGCTACACGCGGTGCCATGCTGCGCCGCTACAATTCGCCTATGTCGCCCGATGCCCCTGCCGTTTCCCCGCCCCGCCCCTCGCTGCAACGCCTGTTCCTGACCGGTCTGCTGACGCTGTTGCCAATCTGGCTGACCTGGGTGGTCATCAAGTTCGTGTTCGTGCTGCTGTCGGGCATCAGCAGCCCGCTGGTGGTGCCGCTGTCCGAGCGTATCGCCGCCTCGTTCCCGGGTTATCTCGGCTGGGTCAAGGCCGAGTGGATGCAAGCCACCATCGCGTTGCTGGCCACGCTGCTGGTGATCCTGCTGGTCGGCGTGCTCAGCCGCCGGGTGATCGGCCAGCGCCTGCTGCGCTGGTTCGGCGCGGTGATCCGCCGTATCCCGCTGGCCAGCATCATCTACGACAGCGCCAAGAAGCTGCTGGACATCCTGCAGACCCAGCCCGGCAGCACCCAGCGCGTGGTGCTGATCGACTTTCCGCACCGTGACATGAAAGCGGTGGGGCTGGTGACCCGCGTCATCCGCGAGCATGGCAGCGGCCGCGAGCTGGCCGCGGTATACGTGCCGACCACACCCAACCCGACCTCGGGTTATCTGGAAATCGTGCCGGTGGAGTTGCTCACGCCCACCGACTGGACCGTGGACCAGGCGATGAGCTTCATCATCTCCGGTGGCGCGGTGGCGCCGGACAGCGTGCCGTTCACCCGCGCCGGGGAACGCTGAGAGCAAGGAACGGGTGAAGAGGAACGAGTAAAAGCGCCGATCACCTGCTTTTGCCATCACTCGTTCCTCTTCACTCGTTCCTGCTTCTCGGGCACTCTCCCCGGCTTGTGCGTTTCCGGAACTCCCGATGTCCTCCAGCCTGCTTCGCCCGCTTGCGCTCGCCATTGCCGCGATCCTGACGCTTTCCAGCGTGCCACCTGCCGAGGCGGCCAAGAAGAAGCGCCAGCGCACGACGCAACCACGCGCGGCCAGCCGCCCGGCGCCACTGCCGGTCGTGCAGGACAAGGCCACCCAGCTCAACCGCATCTACGACGAATACTGGGATGCCTCGATGCGGCTGAACCCGTTGCAGGCCACCTTCCAGGGCGATGCGCGCTTCAACGACCAGTTGCCCAACTTCCTGTCGGCCGCTTCGCGCCAGCAGGCCCACGAGTTCATGCTCGAATGGCTGGGCAAGGTGGAAGCGGTGGGTACCGAGGGACTGCAGAGCCAGGACCTGCTCAGCCGCGAGATATTCGTGCGCGATGCGCGCATCTCGCTGGCCGCCGAGCAGTACCCGACATGGATGCTGCCGATCAACCAGTACTACAACCTGGCCAGCATCATCGCCGTACTCGGTTCCGGCGCCGGCGCGCAGCCATTCAACACGGTCAACGACTACGAGAACTGGTCGCGGCGCTCGCTGGGCGTGCCACCCCTGTTCGATCAGGCCATCGCCAACATGCGCGAAGGCATGGCCGCCGGCGTGGTGCAGCCGCGCGCACTGATGGAAAAAGTGCTGCCGCAACTGGATGCGGTGATCACGCCCAACGCCGAGGAAAGCATTTTCTGGGCGCCCATCCGCAACCTGCCGGAAGATTTTTCCGAAGAGGACAAGGCGCGGCTGAGCGCCGAATACAAGCGGATGATCGAATACCGGCTGATGCCGGCCTACCGCTCGCTGCGCGGTTTCATCGCCACCCAGTACCTGCCGGCCACCCGTGACAGCGACGGCCTCGGCGCACTGCCGGGCGGCCAGGCGTGGTACGCGCATACCGTTGCCAGTCTGACCACGCCCTCGCACACGCCGGCGGAAATCCATGAGCTCGGCACCCGCGAAGTGGAGCGCCTGCAGGAGCGCATCACCGCGACGATGAAGGAGGCACGCATTCGCGGCTCGATGCGCAAAACCCTCGATGCCATGCGCAACGCCCGCCAGTTCACCTTCAAGGACGACGCCGCATTGCTGGCACGCTATGCCGAGGTCGGCCAGCAGGTGGAGGCGGCCCTGCCCGGCCTGTTCGATACCCTGCCCAAGGCCGCGCTGGAAATCCGCCCGGTCGAACCCGGTCGCGCCCTGACCAGCAACGCCGCCAGCTACCAGCCGCCAAGCGCGGACGGCCAGCAGCCCGGCGTGCTCCACGTCAACACCGCCGAGCTGCCCACGCGCAAGCGCTGGGCGGTGCCGCTGCAATACCTGCACGAGGCCATCCCCGGCCACCACCTGCAATTGGGCCTGCAACAGGAACTGGCGACGCTGCCGCGCTTCCGCCGGCTCGGCGGCGACGTCGCCTTCATCGAGGGCTGGGGTTTGTATGCCGAATCGCTGGGCGAGCAGATGGGCCTGTACGCCGACCCTTACGACCACCTCGGTTACCTGCAGACCACCTTGCTGCGCACCGTGCGGCTGGTTGCCGACACCGGCGTCAACGCCGCCGGCTGGAGCCGCAGGCAGGCCATCGATTACATGGTCGGCAACGCCGACATTTCCGCCGCCGACGCCACCGCCGAGGTCGAGCGTTTCATGGCCCAACCGGGGCAGGCGCTGGCCTACCGCGTCGGCGAACTGAAAATCCGGCTGCTGCGCGAAAAAGCGCAGGCTGAGCTGGGCGAACACTTCGACCCGCGCCAGTTCCACGCCGAGGTGCTGAAGGATGGCTCGATGCCGCTGGATATCCTGGAAGCCAAGATCGACCGCTGGATCGCCAACAAGAAAAACTGACCTCACTGAAGGAGCCGTCATGTACCGGTGGAAAGCCCGATTCGCCCCGCTGTACCTGCTCGCGTTCGCAACCGTGGCCACTGCCGCCACGCCCCCGGACCCCGGCATCGACGGCCTGATGCAGCGCTACGACGGGCAGGTCCCCGGCGCCGCGGTGCTGGTGCTGAAGGACGGGCAACCGGTATTCCGGCGCGGCTACGGGCTGGCCGTGGTCGAGGACGGTACGCCGGTCACGCCCGCCACCAACTTCCGCCTGGCCTCGGTGAGCAAGCAGTTCACCGCCGCGGCGATCCTGCTGCTGGCCGAGGATGGCAGGCTGTCCATCGACGACCCGCTGAAGAAGTGGCTGCCCGGCCTGCCGGTGGTGGCCGACGCGATGACCCTGCGGCAACTGCTCAGCCATACCAGCGGCCTGCTCGATTACGAAGACCTGATGGATCAGCACGGCGACCCGGCCGACACCCGCCAGGTGCACGACATCGACGTGCTGCACCTGCTGGAGCAGGAGAACCGCACCTATTTCGCGCCGGGCAGCGACTACCGCTACAGCAACAGCGGCTACGCGCTGCTGGCGCTGGTGGTCGGCAAGGCCTCGGGCAGCGGCTTCGCCAGCTTCCTGCGCCAGCGCATCTTCCTGCCGCTGGGCATGGACGCCACCTTCGCCCACCAGGACGGCGTGGACGAAGTACCCGAACGCGCCTACGGCTACAGCGAAATCGATGGCCGCTGGCAGCGCACCGACCAGAGCACCACCAGCGCCGTGCTCGGCGACGGCGGCATCTATTCCTCCCTCGACGACCTCGCCAGGTGGGATGCGGCGCTGTACGACGAACGCCTGCTGCGCCGCGCGTCGCTGCGGCTGGCGTTCAGCCCGGCCACGGCGACGCCGGAGCCGGACGTGCCGCACTACGGCTTCGGCTGGCGCATCAACGGCGACATGCTGTGGCACAGCGGCGAGAGCATCGGCTTCCGCAACGTGATCGTGCGCTACCCGAAGCGGAAGCTGACGGTGATCGTGCTGAGCAACCGCAACGACCCGGAACCCTACCCGCTGGCGCTGGCCATCGCCCGACGCTGGCTGGATGCGGAACGATGAAGCTGCTGGACGGCATCCACCACGTCGCGCTGATCGTCTCGGACTACCCGCGCGCGAAGGATTTCTACACCCGCATCCTCGGGCTGGAAGTGGTCGCCGAGAACTTCCGCGCGCAGCGCCAGTCGTGGAAGCTGGACCTGCGCCTGCCCGACGGCGGCCAACTGGAACTGTTCTCCTTTCCCGCCCCGCCACCGCGCCCCAGCCGCCCGGAAGCCTGCGGCCTGCGCCATCTCGCCTTCCGCGTCGCCGCGCTGGATGCGGCCATCGCCCACCTGCAGGCCGAGGGCGTGACCTGCGAACCGGTGCGGGTGGACGAACATACCGGCCGCCGCTTCACCTTCTTCGCCGACCCGGACGGGCTGCCGCTGGAACTGTACGAAGCCGGCTGAACCTCCCGCAGTCACATCGCCGCCGCCGGCACGTCCCTGGTCCCGATGACTTCCGGCGCATTGCACGATCGTGGCCGATGCCGGAAAGATGGCCCATCTTCCGGGGAGGTATCCGTCCATGCTGCAGATCCGCGGTCTGTGCAAAACCTACGCCAACGGCGTGCACGCACTGAAGAACGTCGACCTGGACATTCCGCGCGGCATGTTCGGCCTGCTCGGCCCCAATGGCGCCGGCAAGTCCTCGCTGATGCGCACGCTGGCCACGTTGCAGGAAGCCGATGCTGGCAGCGCGACGCTGACCACCGCAGACGGCACCAGCATCGACGTCCTCCGTGACAAGGACGCGCTGCGTCGCCGGCTCGGCTACTTGCCGCAGGATTTCGGCGTCTACCCGAAGGTGAGCGCGCTGGACCTGCTCGACCACTTCGCCGTGCTCAAGGGCCTGACCGCGCGCAGGCAGCGCAAGGAGGTCGTCGAGGGCCTGCTGCAACAGGTGAACCTGTGGGACGCGCGCAAGCGCAGGCTCGGCACCTATTCCGGCGGCATGCGCCAGCGCTTCGGCATCGCCCAGGCGCTGCTCGGCAACCCACAACTGGTGATCGTCGACGAACCCACCGCCGGCCTCGACCCGGAGGAACGCAACCGCTTCCTCAACCTGCTGGCCGAGATCGGCGAGAACGTGGCGGTGATCCTGTCCACCCACATCGTCGAGGACGTCACCGACCTGTGCCCGAACATGGCGATCATGAACAAGGGGCAGGTGCTGCTGAGCGGGCGCCCGGCCGAGGCCATCGCCGCATTGCAGGCGCAGGTGTGGCGCAAGCAGGTGGACAAGAGCGCGCTGGCCGACTACGAAGCGCGTTTCACCGTGCTGTCCACGCGGCTGGTCGGCGGTCATCCGGTGATCCACGTGTTCAGCCCCTCGCAGCCGGAGGAGGGCTTCGCGCCGGTGGAGCCGGGCCTGGAGGACGTCTATTTCCAGCGCCTGCGCCTGCAGGCGCAGGCCGCCTGACGGAGCCGGCCCATGACCTTCGCCTTCCTCCGTTTCGAGCTGCGCGAGCAGCTCCGCTCCCCGCTGCTGTGGCTGCTGGCGGTGCTGTTCGCGCTGATCGCCTTCGGCGCCGCTTCCAGCGATGCCATCCAGATCGGTGGCGGCATCGGCAACGTGCACCGCAATGCGCCGTCGGTGATCGCCACCTTCATGACCTCCTTCACCCTGCTCGGCCTGCTGGTGGTCACGCTGTTCGTCAGCAATGCACTGCTGCGCGACTTCGAACTGGGTACCGCCGAACTGGTGTTCTCCAGCCCGATCAGGCGCCGCGACTACCTGCTGGGCCGGCTGGGCGCGGCGCTGCTGGCCAGCCTGCTGATGTACGCCATCATCGCCAGCGGCCTGTTCATCGCCCAGTTCATGCCGTGGATCGACGCCGCCCGCCTCGGCCCGGTGTCGCTGCAGCCCTATCTCTGGTCGTTTGTGTGCATGGTGCTGCCGAACGTACTGTTCACCACCGCGCTGCTGGCGGTGCTGGCGGTGACCACCCGCAACATCCTGTGGGTATACATCGGCGTCATCGTGTTCTTCGTGCTGTACGGCGTCAGCCGCGCGATCCTGGCCGATATCGACAACCTGCGCCTGTCCTCGCTGCTCGATCCGCTGGGCATACGCGCGATGAGCCAGGCAATGCGTTACTGGTCGGCCGAAGAGCGCAACAGCGGCCTGCCCGCCTTCACCGGCTACCTGCTGGAGAACCGCCTGCTGTGGCTGGCCGTGACCGGCGCGCTGTTCGCCGCCACCTTCGCCCTGTTCCGCACCGAACGCAGCGGCACCGGGCGCAGGCGCGGCAGGAAGATCGCCAACGTCGCCACCACCGGTGGGAAGCGCCAGACGGTCACCGCGCCGAAGGTGACGCCGGCGTTCAACGCCGCGACCGGCTGGAAGCAGCTGCTGCGGCAGGTGCGCTTCGACGCCTTCGGCGTGTTCCGCAGCGCGCCGTTCCTGGTGCTGCTGGTGCTGGGCATGGCCAACTTCATCCCCAGCGCGCTGTTCCGCAAGACCATGTACGGCACGCCCAGTTGGCCGGTGACCTCGCAGATGCTGGAGGCCTTGCAGCAGAGCTACAGCTTCCTGCTGATCATCATCGTGCTGTTCTACGCCGGCGAGCTGGTCTGGCGCGAACGCGGCGCGCGCATGGCCGGCATCAGCGATGCCATGCCGGTGCCCAACTGGGTGCCGCTGCTGGGCAAGTTCCTGACCCTGGTCGCCGTGGTCGGTGCGTTCCAGGCCGTGGGCGGGCTCACCGCCATGGCCATCCAACTGGGCAAGGGCTACACCCAGATCGAGCCGCTGCTGTACGTGAAGACGCTGGCGCTGGATTCGGTGGTGTACATCCTGATGGGCGGCATGGCGCTGGTGCTGCAGGTGCTGAGCAACAACAAATTCCTCGGCTATGCATTGCTGATCCTGCTGCTGATCGGGCAGTCGGTGCTGGGCATGCTGGACTACACCCAGAACCTGTACAACTTCGGCAGTTGGCCGATCGCCCCGTATTCGGACATGAACGGCTACGGCCACTTCCTGGCCGGGCAGCTGGCGTTCCAGGGTTACTGGACGCTGTTCCTGCTGGCGCTGCTGCTGGTCTGCGCCGCGTTGTGGGTGCGTGGCGTCGATTCGGGCCTGCGCCAGCGCCTGAAGCTGGGCCGCCAGCGGCTGCGCGGCCGGCTGGGCGTGGCGCTGGCCGCCTCGGTCGTGGCCTTCGCCGCCTGCGGCACGTGGCTGTACTGGAGCACCAACATCCGCAACGAGTTCGTCTCGCCGGACCAGATGCTGGACCGCCAGGCCCGCTACGAGCGCGAGTACCGCAAGTACAAGGACCTGCCGCAGCCGCGCATCATCGCCGTCGACAACACCGTCGACCTGCGTCCGGAAACCCAGACGGTCCGCATCGACGGCCGCTACCGCGTGCGCAACACCCATGCCACCGCGATCCCCGCCATCCACGTGGCGATGGGCGACGACCGCACGCTGGCCAGCATCGAACTGGGCGGCGCCAGGCTGACCACGCACGACGAGGCGCTGGGCTACCGCATCTACACGCTGGATACGCCGATGAAGCCGGGCGAGGAACGCGACGTCACCTTCACCGTGGACATCCACCCCAACGGCATCACCGCCGACCAGGCGCAGAGCCGCATCGTCGGCAACGGCAGCTTCTTCAACAGCCGCGTGCTGCCGGCGTTCGGCTATGACACCGGGGTGGAGATCAGCGACCGCAATGAACGCCGCAAGCGCGACCTGGGCGAACCCACGCGCATGCCGAAGCTGGAGGACGAGGCCGCACGTGCCAACACCTACATCTCCAACGACGCGGACTGGCTGGATTTCCGCACCACCATCTGCACCGCACCGGACCAGATCGCGCTGGCCCCGGGCTACCTGCGGAAGGAATACAGCCGCGATGGCCGCCGCTGCTTCGACTACGCGATGGACCGGCCGATGTTGAACTTCTACGCCTACCTGTCGGCACGCTGGGCGGTGAAGAAGGCCGCGTACAAGGACATCCCGATCGAGGTCTACTACGACCCCAAGCATCCCTACAACGTGGAGCGGATGATCGAGGGCGTGCAGAAGTCGCTGGCCTACTACGAAGCGAACTTCAGCCCGTACCAGCACCGCCAGGTGCGCATCATCGAGTTCCCGGGCTACCAGTCGTTCGCGCAGAGCTTCGCCAACACCATCCCCTACTCCGAATCCATCGGCTTCATCGCCAACCTCCGCGACCCGGACGACATCGACTACGTGTTCTACATCACCGCGCACGAGGTTGCGCACCAGTGGTGGGCGCACCAGGTGATCGGCGCCAACGTACAGGGCGCGACCCTGCTGTCCGAGTCGCTGTCGCAATACTCGGCGCTGATGGTGATGGAGAAGGAATACGGCCGCGCACACATGCGCCAGTTCCTCAAGACCGAGCTGGACCGCTACCTGTCCGGGCGCGGCGGCGAGGACGTGGAGGAACTGCCGCTGTACCGGGTCGAGAACCAGCAGTACATCCACTACCGCAAGGGCTCGGTGGCGTTCTACCGGCTGCGCGAGGAAATGGGCGAGGAAGCATTGAACCGGGCATTGAGCCGCTTCCTGCAGGCCAAGGCCTTCCAGCAGCCGCCGTACACCACCTCGGCCGAACTGCTGGATTTCATCCGCGCCGAAGCCAGGCCGGAACAGCAGGCCCTGATCACCGACCTGTTCGAGAAGATCAGCTTCTACGACAACCGCGTGGTCGAGGCGACCGCGAAGCAGCGTGCCGACGGCCGCTACGACGTGACCCTGAAGCTGCACGCCGACAAGCGCTACGCGGACGGCATCGGCAAGGAGACCGCCGCCCCGCTCGACGACTGGATCGAGGTCGGCGTGTTCGCCAAGGGGCCCTCGGGCAAGGAGCGCGACGAGAAGGTGCTGTACCTGCAGCGCCACCACATCACCGGTGCCGCGCCCGAACTCACCGTGACCGTCGATGGACGCCCGGACGAAGCGGGCTTCGACCCCTACAACAAGCTGATCGACCGCATCTCCACGGACAACCGCAAGCGGATCACGCTCCAGTGAGATCCACGGCCCCGTCATGGCCGGAAGTGCTGCGCTGCGGATTCCGTACTCCTGCGAATGGGTATACATTCGCCGGCAACCGGCATCTTCCGGATCACGACACACGCCCTAGGAGGGGATACATGCGCAAGACCGTCACGACCCTGTTGCTCGCCCTGCCGCTGGCGCTGGCCGGCATCACCGCCGCCCAGGCCGACAACGCCAGTGCCGAAGGCCGCTGGCGCCAGATCGACCCGGACACCCACCGCGCCAAGTCCATCGTCGAGATCAGCCGCACCGGCAACGGCAACCTGAACGGTCGCATCATCGAGCTGCTCAACCCCAGCCGCCCCAACCCGACCTGCGACAAGTGCAGCGACGACCGCAAGGGCAAGCCGATCACCGGCATGGAGATCATCCGCAACATGCGCGCCGACGGCGCCAACAAGTGGAGCGGCGGCAGCATCCTCAAGCCCGACGAGGGCAAGGTGTACAAGTCCAAGATGGAGCTGATCGAAAACGGCAGCAAGCTGCAGGTGTCCGGCTGCATCGCCTTCCTCTGCAAGTCGCAGGTGTGGGAGCGGATGTAACTGCTTTTGAAGCCCCTCTCCCTCCGGGAGAGGGGTTGGGGTGAGGGTACGGGGCGCAGCCCTTGCGATGTTCAGGCTGCACGAAGCTTCGCCCGGACCCTCATCCGCCCCTTCGGGGCACCTGCATTCGGCGCATCCATGCGCCTCACCCTTCGGGCGGCTTCGCCGTGCAACCCGGCAATCCTGCCGGGTTGTCTCCCGGAGGGAGAAGGAACAGCAAAAAACCGGCTCCGGCCGGGTTTCCTGCATCCGGGCCCGGTTTCCCGGCCAGCAAGGCACGGCATGCGATAATTCGCGGTTCCCACGCACTCCCCCAACGGCCATGACCCGTACCGCGCTCGTCACCAACGCCCTGCCCTATGCCAACGGCCCGCTGCACCTGGGCCACCTGGTCGGCTACATCCAGGCCGACATCTGGGTGCGCGCGCGCCGGCTGCTGGGCGACAAGGTCTGGTACGTCTGCGCCGACGACACCCACGGCACGCCGATCATGCTCGCCGCCGAGAAGGCCGGGGTGTCGCCGGAGGTGTTCATCGCCAACATCCAGGCCAGCCACGAGCGTGACTTCGCCGCGTTCGGGGTCGAATTCGACCATTACGACTCCACCAACTCGACTGCCAACCGCGAGTTGACCGAGGCGCTGTACAACAAGCTTGACGCCGCCGGCCACATCAGCCGCCGCTCGGTGGCGCAGTTCTATGACCCGGCCAAGGGCATGTTCCTGCCCGACCGCTACATCAAGGGCACCTGCCCGAAGTGCAAGTCGCCGGACCAGTACGGCGACAACTGCGAGGTCTGCGGCGCCACCTACGGCCCCACCGACCTGATCGAGCCGAAGTCGGTGGTCTCCGGCGCCACGCCCGAGATCCGCGATTCGGAGCACTACTTCTTCGAGGTCGGCGGCTTCCAGGATTTCCTGCGGCAATGGCTGGCCGGCGACGTCGCGCTGCCGGGCGTGAAGGCCAAGCTGGCCGAATGGCTGGATGCCGAGGGCGGCCTGCGCGCATGGGACATTTCGCGCGACGCGCCCTACTTCGGCTTCGAGATCCCCGGTGCGCCGGGCAAGTATTTCTACGTGTGGCTGGACGCGCCGATCGGCTACCTGTCCAGCTTCAAGAACCTCTGCGCGAAGACCGGCGACGACTTCGACGCGGTGCTGGCCGCCGACAGCGCCACCGAACTGCACCACTTCATCGGCAAGGACATCGTCAACTTCCACGGCCTGTTCTGGCCGTCGGTGCTGCACGGTGCCGGCCTGCGCGCGCCGACCCGGCTGCACGTCAACGGCTACCTCACCGTCGATGGCGCCAAGATGAGCAAGTCGCGCGGCACCTTCGTGATGGCCCGCACCTACCTCGACGCCGGACTGGAGCCGGAGGCGCTGCGCTACTACTTCGCGGCCAAGTCCTCTGGCGGCGTCGATGACCTCGACCTGAACCTGGCCGACTTCAGCGCGCGGGTGAACGCCGACCTGGTCGGCAAGTTCGTCAACCTCGCCAGCCGCTGCGCCGGCTTCATCGCCAAGCGCTTCGACGGCCGGCTCGCCGACGCGCTGCCGGACCCGGCGCAATACGAGCACTTCGTCGCCGCGCTGGCGCCGGTGCGCGAGGCCTACGAGCGCAACGACCCGGCCGCGGCGATCCGCCTGACCATGGCGCTGGCCGACGAGGCCAACAAGTACATCGACGACACCAAGCCGTGGGTGATCGCCAAGCAGGCTGGCAGCGATACCGAACTGCAGGCGGTCTGCACCCAGGGCCTGAACCTGTTCCGGGTGCTGGTGGCCGCGCTCAAGCCGGTGCTGCCGGCCACCGCGCAACAGGCCGAGGGTTTCCTCAACGCGCCGATGCGCGGCTGGGACGACATCACCGCCCCGCTCATCGCCCACACCATCGCGCCCTACGTGGCGTTGTTCACCCGTATCGACCCGAAGATGATCGACGCCATGACCGACGCCTCCAGGGACACCCTCGCCGCTGTCAAGGAAGCGCCCAAGGCCAAGACGGCAAACAGTGCTGCGAACGTCACGCCCCCTCCCCAGCCCTCCCCCGCAAGCGAGGGAGGGAGCCAGTACATCGGCATCGACGACTTCGCCAGGCTCGACCTGCGCATCGGCAAGGTGCTCGAATGCGGCTTCGTCGAAGGCTCGGACAAGCTGCTGCGCTTCCTGCTCGACGCCGGCGACCTCGGCCAGCGGCAGATTTTCTCCGGCATCCGCACCAGCTACGCCGAGCCGGAAACGCTGGTCGGCCGCAACGTGGTGTTCATCGCCAACCTCGCCCCGCGCAAAATGCGTTTCGGCCTGAGCGAAGGCATGATCCTGTCGGCCGGCTTCGACGGCGGCGCGCTGGCGCTGCTGGATGCCGACGCAGGTGCGTTGCCGGGTATGCCGGTCAGGTGAAGCCAAGGTCGCCTTCTCTCCTACACGGGATGGCAGGCATCCATCAGGAAACCGGCACCCATGCAACTGGCCCTGTTCGACTTCGACCACACCATCACCTCCGGTGACAGCTACGGCCATTTCCTGCGCCGGGTAGCCACGCCGGAGCAGCGCGCACAGGGGTGGTGGCGTGTCGGGCCGTGGCTGCTGGCCTACCGTTTGAAGCTGATTTCGGCCGAACGCATCCGCGCCCGCGTCACCTCACAGGTGTTTACCGGCCGCCATGCCGGCGAGATCGCGCAGATGGCCGCCGACTTCGGGCGCGAGCACATCCCCGGCATCGTGCGACCGGAGATGCTGGAACAGTTGCACTGGCACAAGCAGCAAGGCCACGCCATCGTGGTGGTTTCTGCTTCCATCGACCTGTACCTGCGGCAATGGTGCGAGGAACTCGGGCTGGAACTGATCTGCAACCGGCTGGAAACCGACGGCGAACGCCTGACCGGCCGCTATGCCGGTGGCGACTGCGGGCCGCGCAAGGTTGCGCACATCCGCCAGCGCTTCGACTTGTCGCACTACACCCGCATCCACGCCTACGGTGACAGCCGCGAGGACAAGCCGATGCTGGCGCTGGCGCACGAATGCTGGTATCGCGGCAAGCCGCTTTCCTGACACATACGCGCAGCCGACGCCACGCATGCAGGACACGCCTGAAAATCTGATCGAACGCCTCGACCGGGTACTGCCGCAGACCCAGTGCGGGCAATGCGGTTTCGACGGTTGCCGCCCTTACGCCGAGGCAATGGCGCGCGGCGATGCCGGCGTGGAGCGCTGCCCACCCGGTGGCGATGCCGGCGCACGCACGCTGGCGCACATCCTGCGCGTGCCGGCACTGCCCTTCGACCGCAGCCGTGGCGAACACAAACCCGCGCAGGTGGTCGTCATCGTCGAAGCCGACTGCATCGGCTGCACCAAGTGCATACAGGCCTGCCCGGTGGACGCCATCGTCGGCGGTGCCAAATTCATGCACACCGTATTGGCCGACCTGTGCACCGGCTGCGAACTGTGTATCCCCCCATGCCCGGTGGATTGCATCGAGGTGCGAGTGCGAGGAGTGAGTGAAGAGGAGTGAGAAGTGAGTGATGGCAAGGGCGATTTCCCGCTTTTTCTCACTTCTCACTCCCCTTCACTCACTCCTGCTCTTCAGGGCACCGCCGCAGTAATCACGATCTCGATCTTCCACTCCGGGTTGGCCAGTTTGGCCTGCACCGTGGCGCGGGCCGGGGTGGCGCCCTGTGGCACCCACTTGTCCCAGGCTTCGTTCATGCCGGGAAAGTCGGCCATGTCGGCGAGGAAAATTTCCGCGCGCAGGATGTAGCTCTTGTCGGTCGGCACCAGCCGCAGCAGCTCGTCGATGGCCTGCAGCACCTGTTCGGTCTGGCCGACGATGTCGGCGCTGGTGTCTTCCGGTACCTGTCCGGCCAGATAGGCCACGCCGTGGTGGACGGTCATTTCCGACATGCGCGGGCCGGTGTCGTAGCGTTCGATCATGGCTTGCCTCCGATGAATGTGGCCGCCATTGTGCCGCCAAGCGGCGGTTTCAGCCGTTACTTCGCGCCCGGCGCATTCTTCCGCTGACTGAAGCGGCCTGTGCCTTGTTGGCGGGAGCCTCACGCGCTGCCGGTAGTCTTGCATTCCCGCGCCATGCACCTGCCCCGCCCTTCCGATGAGCGACGACGCCACCGTCCCTGCTTCCCGCACGCCAGGCTGGCGCAGGTTCGCCGCGGTCTTCGCCACGCTGGCGATCATGGCGCTGGCGCTGCACGCACTGGCCGGACAGTTCAACGCGCACGGCTACCGCCAGATCCGCAGCGCATTGCACACCCTGTCCTGGTCGCAATTGGGGTTGGCGCTGCTGCTGGGCATGGCCAGCTACGCCTGCCTGATCGGCTTCGACGCCATCGGCCTGCGCCGCGCCGGGCGGCGGCTGCCGGCCAGCCGGATCGGCATCACCGCCTTCCTCGCCCATGCCGCCGGCCAGACGTTGGGTTTCGCCGCGCTGACCGGCGGTGCGATCCGCCTGCGCAGCTATGGCCACGCCGGGCTGGGGCTGGCCGAGATCGGGCAGGTGGTGCTGATGAGCACGCTCGGTTTCGTCTTCGGCGCATGGGTGCTGTTGGGCCTGGCACTGTGGCTGGAACCTGACGCAGCGGCGCGGGCCTTGCCACTGGCCGCAGCCACGGTGCGCCTGCTGGGCATTGCGCTGCTGTTGGCCCATGCGGCGATGTGGCTGGCGGTGGGCCGCGACGGCCGCCGCATCGGCTGGCGCACGCACCGCGTCTGGCTGCCGGACCGGCGCACGATGCTGGAAGTCACCGCGCTGAGCGTGGTCGAGCTGGCGTTGGCTTCGGCGGCGTTCTACGTGCTGCTGCCGGCGCAGGACGGCGTGGGTTTCGCCGGTTTCGTCGGGTTGTACCTGGTTGCGGTGGTGGCCGGGTTGGTGTCGACCGTGCCGGCCGGGTTGGGCGTGTTCGAATGGAGCCTGCTCACGCTGCTGCCGCAACTGGCACCGGCGGTGATCCTCGCCGCGGCGGTGGCCTATCGCATCACCTACTACCTGTTCCCGCTGTTTCTCTCCACCTTGCTGGCGGTGGCGGCGGCCGCGCGCCAGCCACTGCGCAGCGGTGCCAGCAGCGCATGGAACGTGTTGCGCCCGTGGCTGCCGCAAATCGTGGCGCTGGCGGTATTCGCCACCGGCGCGCTGCTGCTGATCGACGGCACGCTGCCGGCGCCGCACCACCGGGTGCTGTCGGCCCCACTGCCCATCGTCGAGACCTCGCATCTGCTGGGCAGCCTCGGCGGCGTGCTGTTGCTGCTGATCGGCCAAGGCCTGCAGCGCCGCAGCCATGTCGCATGGCTGCTGGCGCTGGTGCTGTGCATCGCCCTGCCGCTGCCGGCGTGGCTGCGTGGCGGGCACGTGCTGCTGGCGCTGGCATTGCCACTGCTGGCACTGGCGCTATGGGCGGCGCGGCGCGAGTTCTACCGGCAGGGTGCGCTGCTGGACGAAGCCTGGTCGTGGCCGTGGCTGCGCAACGTGGCGTTGGTGCTGGTGGCCACGGTGTGGCTGCTGTTCTTCGTCTACAGCCACGTCGAATACCAGAACGAGCTGTGGTGGCAGTTCGCCACGTCGGCCAATGCACCACGTGCGCTGCGGGCGCTGCTGCTGGTGGCCATCGCGGTGGTGGTGTTCGGGTTGGCACGTTTGCTGCACAGCACCCGCAGCCCGCTACCGGTAGCGCCTGCCGCCGAGCTGGAGCGGTTGCATCCACTGCTGGCACAGGCACGCGACACCCAGGCCTGCCTGGCAATGACCGGCGACAAGGCCATCCTGCGCAGCGATGACGGCAATGGCTTCGTGATGATGCAGCGCTACGGCGGCTCGCTGGTGGCGATGGGCGACCCGGTGGGTCCGGCCGCTACCGCGCGCGCGCTGATCTGGAAATTCCGCGAGGAAGCCGACCATCTCGGCCTGCGCCCGGTGTTCTACCAGACCGGCGGCCAACACTGGCAGACCTACCTCGACCTCGGGCTGACGCTGGTCAAGCTGGGCGAGGAAGCAATGGTGCCGCTGCGGGGCTTCACCCTCGCCGGCAGCGAACGCGCCGAACTGCGCCAAGCCTGGAACAAGGGCAAGCGCAGCGGGCTGGCATTCGGCGTGGTCGCCGCCGGTGAAGTGGCGGCGCTGCTGCCACAACTGGCCGAAATCTCCGATGCGTGGCTGGAGGAAAAGGCTGGCGACGAAAAGGGATTCTCGCTGGGCAGCTTCGACGCCGCCTACCTGTGCCGCTTCCCGCTGGCGCTGGTGCAATGCGAAGGCCGCATCGTCGCCTTCGCCAACCTCTGGCAGGTACCGGCCGCGCAGGAACTGTCGGTGGACCTGATGCGGCACCGCCCCGACGCGCCCAAGGGCACGATGGATTTCCTGTTCATCGAGCTGTTCCTATGGGGCACGGCCAACGGTTTCGACCACTTCTCGCTGGGCATGGCACCGCTGACCGGGCTGGCCGAGCACCGCCTTGCCGGGCGCTGGAACCGCTTCGCCAACCTCGTCGCCCACCACGGCGAGCGTTTCTACGGCTTCGGCGGGCTGCGCCGGTTCAAGTCCAAGTTCGCCCCGGAATGGCGGCCGCGCTACCTGGCCGCGCCCGGTGGCATGCACCTGGCCGCCGCACTACTGGACGTGACCCGGCTCATTTCGCTGGACCCGCGCCGCCAGCAGGGCTGAGCGCACGCAACCGGCCCAGGATCAGCCGCGCCAAGGCCGCATGGTCGCCCTGGAAATGATGGTCGCCGGGCAGGCGCACGACCTGCACCGAACCGGCAGGCAGGTGCGGGCACAACGCCTGGTCGTCCTCTTGGCCATAAACGCAGACGGTGCGGTCGGCCGCCAGCCGCCGCATCTCCGGCGCGATCGGCAACCCGTGGCCGCTGTCGCCGCCAAGCCAGTTGCCGACGTGGAATTCGTAATCGGCGCGCTCACCGGGCGACAGCAACACGCTCATCGCCAGCCTCGCGCGGGTGTCCGCTGGCAACTGGTTGATCGCCGCCGGCAGCACGTCCGCACCCTGCGAGAAGCCGATCAGCAGCAGGCGCGACCGCTGCCATCGCCGCCTGTAATGGCGGGCGATGCGATCCAGGTCTGTCGCGAAACCGGCCGGCGTGCGCGCGCTCCAGAAATAGCGCAGCGAATCCACGCCGACCACCGCGATGCCGGATTGCGCCAGTGTCGCGGCCACGTCCTTGTCCAGCCCGGCCCAACCGCCATCACCGGAGACGAACAACGCCAGCGTGTCGCCCTTGCCAGCCGCCGGCACCTCCACCAGCGGCAAGTCATCCAATTCGTGCGGCACCGGCGGCAGGCTCGCCTCGCGCCGCGCTCCCATCACCCGCGCAGCGGCCACTTCCCCCGGCAGCGCGCTGCCGGCGGCGTTGCGTTTGAAGCGCCGCGCCAGTGGCACCTGTCGCAGGAAGCCATCAACCTCACCGGCAGTGCAGGCCTGGCCGGGCGTGGCCGCCGCCTGCAACCAGGGCAAACGCAGCGGCGCCGGTACCAGCACCCGTCCCTTGCTGCCTTCGTCGCAGACCATGTCGCCCTGCAGGCGTGGGCAGAAACCTTCCGTGAGCAGGCCGGCAAACACGCCCGGCGCGGCCTGCACCGCCACCGCATAGGCCAACGCAGCACCCTCGCCATCGCCGCCGAGGATCGGCAACCGGTAACCCGGCACGTGCTGCCAAGCCTGCACGTAGCGGGACAAGTTCTCCACGTCGCCGGCCGAGAAAGCGCAACTGCCGCCCTCCTTCGCCAGCACCCGGTACAGGTGCCGGGTATCGATATCCACCACCAACGCACCATCCTCGCGCAGCGCCTGCACCCGCGCCTGCCGCTGCGCGGCACCGCCCTCGCCGGCAAACCACAGCACCACGCGCTGCACCGGTCCATCGGGCAGGTGCAGCGGTACGTTTTCGAAACGGCCGTGGCTGACGGACGTCGCCGCCCATGCCGGCGCAGCCAGCAATGCCGCCATCACCCAAGCCAACATGGCTGCACGTGTCATCACTGTTTCCATGCCCCGCAGGAAGCGGAAGCCTACGCCCGCCACCGCAGAAACGGCGTGGAGGAATCAGCCTTCCGCCTGCGGGTGGCGCAGCTTCCATTCAGCCAGCGCCTGCCGGTAGCGCAGCAGTTCGTCGCTGTACAGGTCCAGCACGCACAGCGGGCAACCGCTGCCACAGCATTCGTTGGGCCCCGGCTCCTCCGGCGGCGTCGGCCGCGGATCGGGGTCGGTGGCGGCAATGGCGGGAAGCGGGGTGATCACGGCGAACAACTCGGCAATTCGACAAAGTGCATGTCGCAATTCTATGTCCGCAGGCGATGCAGGCGCGAAAAGCCGGGAAAACGCACCGCCATCGGTACCCTATCGCGTCACCCGCCGCAGGTTCTCCCGCGCCTGTGCATCCAGGCGCACGTGGAAGAAATCGCTGAAGAAGATGCGTGGTTGCGCCAGCACGCCCTTCAGGAAGCGGCGGCGGTTGATGCGGAACAGGAAGCCCGGCACCTTGCCACGGTATTCCTCGGCGATACCGCGGTCGTAGGCGTCGAACACCTCCGGCGGCGCGCCGAGGATGGCCATGTCGCTGTCCAGGAACAGCGCCGCGTCGGCATCCAATTCGTCGCCGCGCAGGCTGCCGTGGCGTGCGGTGAGTTCGATCAACTGCGCCACCCGCGCGGCGTCGATGCCGGCATCCGGCAGCCAGCGTGCGATCGACTCGCGCGCAAGCTGCGCCGAGCGCAATTCGTTGTCGCTGCGCCCGGCCTCGTAGATCGCATCGTGGTACAGCATCGCCAGCGCCACTTCGCGCGGCTGCCGCCAACCGGGGCCGGCGGCAACGTCATGGAAATGCCGCAGCAGCGCCCGTACATGGCCGAAGTGGTGATACGCGCGCGGCGGCTGTGCGTGCGCGGCCTCTATTTCAGCCAATTGCTCCGGCGGCAACGGCAGCGGGATGAGATCGTCCATGCGCCATTGTAGGAGTGAGCGATGAGGAAGAAGAACCGCCTCTCTCTGCCACTTTTTCTCACTCCTCACTCCTTTTCACTCGTTCCTGCTTCTCAGCCCAACGCCCAGCGCCCTTCCGACTGGTAGCGGGTCTGCCCGAGGTAGCTGCGGATCAGCACGAACTCGCGTACCAGCCAGCGCATCGGCTGCACCGGTTGCAGCGGCAGCCGGCGCTTGTCGTAGAGCAGGGTCAGGTGCGGGGTGAAGGCCGGCTCCGGCTTGCCGCCGACGCCTTGCAGGCAACGCGCCAGTTCCCGATGCAGGTCGTGCAGCAACTCGGCGCCATGCTCGCTGCGCAGCACGAACGGGTGCTGGCGGTTGCCACTGAAGCTGCCCACCTGGTCGAAACACAGTTCGAATGCGGGCAGTCGCACCCGCGCCGCGGCCTGTTGCGCCCTGGCCAGCAGCCCCGGCGGCAAGCCGGCGTAATCGCCCAGGTGATGCAAGGTGACGTGCAGGCGCTCGCGCGCCAGCGGCCGGCCGTCCAGCCCGTGTTCGCCGCGCAGGCCGTCGGCCAGCTCGGCGATGCGCGCGGCGGTGGCCGCATCGGGCATCACCGCGAAAAACAGGCGCTCGGTCGGGATGTCGCCGCCGAAACCCAGCGACAACTGCGCTTCGGCGGAAGGTGTGAATTTCGTCATGGTCGGAACACGCCGCCGGTTGGCGGAAAGACCTGCAAGCGGCCGGCATCGCAGCGGGGGCGCGGATACTAGCAGACCGCGCCCGCCTCGCCGGAAGCGGCGGCGCAACGGCATGGCGAAAACATCGCCAGCATCCGGAACCGCCTGCGGCATGGGCGTCGCCAGCGGTTATCCACACCTTTGCCCGTAGCCCATCCACACCGCCTGTGGATTTCCTCCGGCCGCTGCGCAAAGGCATACACTGGCCGCGCCGCAGCAACCTTCCGGGTACCGGTCATGATCGGTTGGAATGCCTTCGCCCTGCTTGCCGCCATCACCACGGCCCCACCCGCCGTGCCGCCATCGCCCGAGCAGGTGATGGCGATCCCGGCCGAGCTGCGCCAGCAACTGCACGAACAGGTGATCCACGACACCCGCGCAGCCGACAAGCGCCTGCAAAAGCTGGTGGAGCTGGTGTTCCAGCCACGGCACCCGGAGACCCCGAGCCTGCAATACGACACCGCGGCCACCCTGACCGTGGCTGAAACCTGGGCGCAGCAGCGCGCCAACTGCCTGTCCTTCACCCTGCTGTTCGTCGCGCTGGCGCGCGAGGCCGGGCTGGAGGCGCACATGCAGGAAGTCGGACAGGTGGTTGGCTGGTACCAGGAGCAGGGCACGATCTACAACGCCGGCCACGTCAACGTCGGCCTGCGCGTGGACGGCCGGCGCGCGACGCTGGACCTGGACCGGAACGTGCTCTACGACCGCCGTGGCCCGCAGCCGATCTCCGACCAGCGCGCATTGGCCCACTTCTACAACAACCGCGGCGCCGAACTGATGGCCGCACACGACAGCGAAGGTGCGCGCGCTCATTTTCGAATGGCGTTGCGCATGGATCCGCATTTCGCACCGGCCTGGAACAACCTCGGGGTGCTGGAAACCCGTGCCGGCGACCTCGATGCGGCCACCCGCGCGTTCGACCATGCCTTGCTCGATGACCCGAAGCTGGCATCGGCGCTGTCCAACGCCAGCGCGCTGTACCGCCGCACCGGCCGGCAGCAGCAGGCAGCGCGGCTGGCCGTGCGCCTGCAGCGCGTGCACGCGCGCGACCCGTTCTACCAGTTCATGCAGGGCATGGCGGCCGAGCGCCGTGGCGACTACACGCAGGCCGTGGTCGATTATCGCCACGCCATCCGCCTGTACGGCAGTGCCCACCAGTTCCACTTCGGGCTGGCGCGGGCCTATTTCCTCGAAGGCGACAACCGCCGTGCGATGCGCGAAATGACGCGCGCCCGCGCGCTGGGCGGCAGCGACCCGGTGCGCGCGATCTACCAGTCCAAGCTCGACAGCCTGCGCCGCATCAGCGCCCGCCACGCTTCGCGCTGACTGCCGCCGCTGCCCTCAGGCCTTGCGCAGGAAGCAGGTTTTCAGCACCAGTCCCTTGATCTTGTCCGAGCTGCCTTCGATGTGCTCGGCATCGTCCTCGACCAAGCGGATGTTGCGGATCACCGTGCCCTGCTTGAGCGGGATCGACGAGCCCTTGACCTTCAGGTCCTTGATCACGGTGACGGTGTCGCCGGCCACCAGCACGTTGCCGTTGCTGTCGCGCACCACCAGCGCGCTTTCCGCCGCTTCCTCCGGCGACCATTCGTGGCCGCAGTCGGCGCAGGCCCATAGCGCGCCATCGGGATAGACATTCTCCAGCGAACACTGCGGACAGGAAGAAACAGGCATGGCATCTCCATCGTATGGATGCGGGAAGGGCCGGCATTGTAGCCGCCGTGGCTCCGCCGCCATCCGGCGATGACGCCACAAGCTGACAGCCGCCAGCATGTAGCCGACAATCGCCGCCCCTCCCGTTGCATCCCGATGACCATGCGCCTGCTCCTCTCGCCTACCCCTTCCGTTGCCGGAGCGCTGCGATGAAGCACTATCTCCCGCCGTGGATGCACGAATGGGTGGGCACGCTGGAGCTGGCGCTGTCCATCCTCGCCATCCTGCTCGGCGCCTGGTTGCTGCGGTTGATCTGCCGGCGCCTGCTGGCACGGCTGGGCCGCCATTACACCTTGCCCAAGCCGATGGAAATGGCGATCCGGCGCTTGTCCAGCTTCATCATCTGGAGCTGCACGCTGGTGGCCATCCTCGACCGCGTCGGCGTGTCGGCCACGGTGCTGTGGACCGCTTTCACCGGTTTTGCCGCAGTTGGCGCGGTGGCGTTCTTCGCGGCATGGAGCGTGCTGTCCAACATCTTCTGCACGTTCCTGATCTTCACCACCCGCCCGTTCCGCCTCGGCGACCACATCGAAGTGCTGGAAAACGGCGAGAAGCCCGGCCTCAAGGGCCGCGTCATCGACATCAACCTGATCTACACCACGATGCAGGAAAGCGGTGGCCCGAGCGAAGGCACGTTGATGCAGATCCCCAACAGCCTGTTCTTCCAGCGCGGCCTGCGCCGCTGGCCGGGCGGACGCAGCGAGGAAGGCCGCCTGCCAGGCGACGGTTGAGCCACCGGCCACATTTTGTTGCAGTGCAGCTAAATGGTGTGAGAATCCACGCCTGCATCAGCTTGAGCCGGCCTCCCCGATGTCCAACACCTCTTCCTCATGCCCGACCACTGCGGCGGGTACAGCCGCCCCCGTTGTCGCCATGGCAGCCCCCGATGACCGCCAGCGCTGGCTCAGCGTCATCGCCTTGGCGCTGGCTGCCTTCGTGTTCAACACCAGCGAATTCGTGCCGGTGGGGCTGCTCAGCGACATCGGCGCCAGCTTCGGCAAACCGATCGAACAGGTCGGGTTGATGCTCACCATCTACGCATGGGTGGTGGCGCTGACCTCGCTGCCGTGCATGTTGCTGACCCGCAATTTCGACCGCCGCAAGCTGTTGATGGGCGTGTTCGCCCTGTTCATCGCCAGCCACCTGCTGTCCGGCGTGGCCCGGAGTTACCCGGTATTGATGGCCAGCCGCATCGGCATTGCGCTGGCGCATGCGGTGTTCTGGTCGATCACCGCTTCTCTGGCGGTGCGCATGGCGCCTGCCAACAAGCGCCCGCAAGCCTTGGGCCTGCTGGCCACCGGCACCTCGGTGGCAATGGTGCTGGGCATCCCGCTGGGGCGCATCGTCGGCGAATGGCTGGGCTGGCGCATCACCTTCATCGCCATCGGCGGCGTCGCCCTGCTGACCATGCTGGTACTGGCGCGCTTGCTGCCGGCGCTACCCAGCCACAACAGCGGCTCGGCCAGCAGCATCTCGCTGCTGCTGCGTCGCCCGGCATTGCTGGCGCTGTATCTGCTGGTGATGGTGGTGATATCGGCGCAGTTCACCGGCTACAGCTACATCGAGCCGTTCGTGCAGCAGGTCGGCGGCTTCGGCAGTCACGTCACCACCTGGGTGCTGCTGCTGTTCGGCGGCATGGGCTTCGTCGGCAGCCTGTTGTTTTCGCGCTTCGGCCTGCGTTGGCCGCGTGGCTTCCTGCTTGCCGCCATCGGCGCGCTGGCGCTGTGCCTGCTGGGGCTGCGTACCGCCACCGGCAGTGCGTGGGCCTTGTACGCGCTGGTGTCGGCATGGGGCGTGGCGATGATCTGCTTCGCGTTGTCGATGCAGTCCAAGGTGCTGCAACTGGCGCCGGACGCCACCGACGTGGCGATGGCGCTGTTCTCGGGCATCTTCAACATCGGCATCGGTGCCGGTGCACTGGTTGGCAGCCAGGTCAGCCTGCACCTTGGCATGGGCCACATCGGCCTGGTTGGCGGCCTGATCGCGGCGGCCGGCTGGCTGTGGTGGCTATTTTCGATGCGGCGCTGGGGCGCAAGCTTCAAGCTGGGCGGCAACAGCCACTGAGCGCGCGGCCACTGCACGCCGGCTTCAACGCAACTGGCTGTCCTTGCTGCCGCGCCGGTTGTAGCCGGCAAACGCGGCTTCGTCGTCCATCGCCTGCTGGCAGGCGATGCACAGGCGCACGCCCGGCACCGCCTTGCGCCGCGCCTCGGGAATGGGTGCGTCGCATTCCTCGCAATGTTCCAGGCCCGGCCCGCTGGGCATGCGGCTGCGGGCGCGCTTGATTGCATCCTCGACGGTGGCGTCGATTTGATCCTGAACGGCGGTGTCGCCCGCCCAGCCGGTAGCCATGACTGACTCCTGTTATGCAGCAGGCCGGGGCTACGCCCCCGACATCACTTGCCGTCGTCCGTCGGGGGCGTAGCCCCGGCCTGCATCACCACACCAGGTCGTCCGGCACCACGAATTGTGCGTAATAGGCATCGTCCTCGGCATTGCCGGTGGACGCCGCCGCATCGCTGCCCTGGCCGTGGTCGAGCACGATCAGCGTCGCATCGCGCTCGCGCACCTTTTCCGCCGCCAACCGCGGCAGCAGCTCGAAGCCCTCGCCGTGGCGCACGACCACCAGCGCACCGGCAGCCAGTTGCTTGCGCAAGGCTTCGTCGACCAGCAGCGTGCGGATCACCTCGCCATCGCTGAACCGGTATTCCAGCTCGCCGCTGCGCGGCAACTTGCGGTCGGCGATGATCTGCCGCGCCTGCGCACACAGCTCATCGGCGCGCCGCCGGGCGTTGTGCTCGGCGGCCAGCACGCGATCGCGCTCGGCTTTTTCGACGCGCGCGCGCTCGGCTTCCAACTGGCTTTCGCTGGGGCCAGCCGGTGCACCCTTGGCATGGCGCGCCTTGTTCTGCTCGCGTGCGACCTGGGCCACCTGCGCCTTCTTGACCAAGCCGGCCTTGAGCAGTTGTTCCTGCAGTGGATTCGCCTTTGCCATCTTCGTGATTCATGGTTCCGTTGCCGATGCTGCGATGATACCGGCCCGCCTTTCCCCGCGCCCGCCGATGCAAGCCCTGAAGTACCTCACCGGCTATCCCGAGCCCTTGCAGCAGCGCGCCCGCGAGCTGCTTGATGCCGGCAAGCTGGGCGAAACGGTGCGCAGCCGCTACCCGCTGGCGCATGCGGTGCGCAACGACCGCCAGCTCCACGACTACGTGCAGGAGCTGAAGGCGCTCCACCTGCGCCAGTCGCTGCCGCTGGGCAAGGCGCTGTACGACGGCAAGCTGCAGGTGCTCAAACACGCGCTGGGCCTGCATACCGCCATTTCCCGCAACCACGGCGGCAAGCTCAAGGCCAGCCGCGAAATCCGCATCGCCAGTGTGTTCCGCGACGCCCCGGCCGGGTTCCTGCGGATGATCGTGGTGCATGAACTGGCGCATCTGAAGGAGGCCGAGCACAACAAGGCCTTCTACCAGTTGTGCCTGCACATGGAACCGGACTACCACCAGCTCGAATTCGACCTGCGCCTGTACCTGACCGCGCTGGAACACCAGCAGTAACACCGCCGCACCGGGGCTTTCCGGTACCGCCCGGCCCCTGCCGGCCGCCACCGGCGCTACACTCGCCGCCCGCCGCACATCCCTATCCCGATGACCACACCGCTCCGCCTCGACAAGCGCCTCGCCGCGCAGTTGCAATGCTCCCGCGCCCAGGCTCGGCACTACATCGAGGGCGGCTGGGTCAGCGTGGACGGGGTGGTGGTGGAAACCCCGCAGACGCTGGTGGCCGATGAAACGCTCACCCTGGCCGAAGGTGCCGGCAACGAACCCGCCGAGCCGGCGACGCTGCTGCTGAACAAGCCCGCCGGCCTCGACACCGAAGCCTTGCCGGCCCTGCTGCGGGTGGAAAACCGCTGCGCCAACGACGCCTCCGGCATCCGCCTGCTGCACCGCCACTTTCTGCGCCTGGAATCACCGATGCCGCTGGATGCCGACGCCTGCGGGCTGGTGGTGCTGACCCAGGACTGGCGCGTGCGCCGGCATCTGCTCGAAACCGGGCCGTCGCTGGAGCAGGAATTCATGGTCGATGTGGAAGGCGAGGCGGGGCCGTGGGCACTGGCGAAGCTGGCCCAGGGCCTGCATCACGAAGGCCGCGCCCTGCCCGCCTGCAAGGTGAGCTGGCAGAGCGAGCAGCGCCTGCGTTTCGCGATCAAGGACGTGCGCCCCGGCCAGTTGCAGCACATGTGCGGCGAGGTCGGCCTGCGCGCCACCCAGGTACGCCGGCTGCGCATCGGCCGCATCGGCCTGAGCAAGATGCCCGAAGGCCAATGGCGCCACCTCGCTACCAGCCAGCGTTTCTGAGCCGGGCGTTACCGCGTCTGCGGCAACGCCCGGCGGCTACTCAGCCGCGAACGCGCGCCTGTTCGGCGGCGGCGACGAACACCACGTCGGTGGATGAATTCAAGGCGGTTTCGGCCGAATCCTGAACCACGCCGACGATGAAGCCCACGCCCACCACCTGCATCGCCACGTCGTTGGAAATGCCGAACAAGCCGCAGGCCAGCGGGATCAACAGCAGCGAGCCGCCCGGCACGCCTGAAGCACCGCAGGCGCCGATCGCCGCCACCACGCTCAGCAGCAGCGCCGTGGGCAGGTCCACCGCAATGCCGAGGGTATTGACCGCCGCCAGCGTCAGCACCGAGATGGTGATCGCCGCGCCGGCCATGTTGACCGTGGCGCCCAGCGGGATCGCCACCGAATAGGTTTCCTCGTGCAGGCCGAGCTTGCGGCACAGCTCCAGGTTGACCGGGATGTTGGCCGCCGAGGAGCGGGTGAAGAACGCGGTGATGCCGCTCTCGCGCAGGCAGCGCAGCACCAGCGGGTACGGGTTGCGGCGGGTGACCACGGCCACGATCAGCGGGTTGCCGACGAAGGCCATGAACAGCATCGCCCCGACCAGCACGTACAGCAGGTGCAGGTAGTTCTTCAGTGCGCCGAAGCCGGATTCGGCCAGCAGCGAGGCGACGATGCCGAACACGCCCAGCGGTGCCAGCCGGATCACTTGCCGCACCAGCCAGGTGATGGCGTCGGACAGGTCGCCCAGCATCGCCTTGCTGCCCTGCCCCGCATGCCGCAGCGCCAGCCCCAGGCCGATGGCCCAGGCCAGCAGGCCGATGTAGTTGGCGTTGACCAGGGCATGCGCGGGGTTGTCCACGACCTGCATCAGCAGCGTCTTGAGCACCTCGCCGATGCCGCCGGGCGCGTCCTGCGCGGTTCCGGCGGCCAGCTTGAGATCCAGCGTGCCGGGGAACAGGAAGCTCGCGGCCACCCCGACCAGCGCCGCAGCCACGGTGCCGATGACGTACAGCAACAGGATCGAGCGGATGTGGGTGCGCTGGCCATGCTTGTGGTTGGCGATGGACGCGGCGACCAGCACCAGCACCAATACCGGCGCCACCGCCTTCAGTGCGGAGATGAACAGCGTGCCGAGCAGGCCCACCTGCAACGCGCCCTGCGGCCAGGCCAGCGCGAACAGGATGCCGGCAACGAGGCCGATGACGATCTGCGCGACCAGGCCGGGCGCGCGGAAGAAGGAAGAACGGTCGCTCATCAAAACGGACTCGACGAAAGGCAAACCCCGATTCTCGCCTGAAACCGACCACCGCCACACCCCGGATGCCGGCGGTGCGTCATCGCCCCACTGCGTCGGGCACGCCCGCCCGCGGGCTACTCGTCCCGTGGGTCGTCGGGGTTGACCCGCTTCCACAGCCACTCGGCCACGTGCCCGGGCACGCATTCGGCCAGCAGTTGCAGCGCGTGGTCGGTTTCCATCAGGTTCTCCCGGCACAGCATCGACAGCGCCGCCGCCAGTTCGCCCACTTCCAGCGAGCGTGCCAGCGCCTTCGCGCGTGGCGCCACCGCCTGCCCTTCCAGCGCCGCGGCGACATCCGCCGACAACTCCCATTGCCGCGCAATCCGCGCCGCCAGCGGCGGCGTGCAGCGCTCCAGCAGCGACAGCAACACCTCCGGCGAGGGCGCCAGCGTCTGTTTGCGCGAATACGCCTCGGCGGTGGCATGCACCACGATCACCATGCCCAGGCCACGCAGCAGGCCGGCCAGTTGCGCGGCAAAACCATCCTCGCGCTCGATGCTGCGTGCATGGTCGGCGGTGGCCAGCGACATGCGCAGGGTGTAGTCCCACAGCCGCTGCGAGAAGCGCCCGCCATCGCGCTCGGGCGGGTTCATCACCGGCTGCACCAGCGCGGCGGAAATGATCTGGCGAATGCCCTCGTTGCCCACCAGCGTCACCGCACGCTCGATGCTGCGCACTTCCTGTTGCTGGAAGCGGTACAGCGAGCTGTTGGCGATGCGCAGCAGGTTCACCGTCAGCGTTGGATCGCTGCCGATGATGCGGCCAATCGAACGTGCCGAGGCGGCACTGTCGTTGACGCTCTGGATCAATTGCGGCAGCAGGTGTGGGCGCCGCGGGATGTAGCGCTGCGAAAGATCGGCCCGTTCCAGCGCCGCCAGCACCGCATCGGCCACCTGTCGATGTTCGGGGGCCTCGTCAGCGCCGGCTTCGGCCTCGTCCACTCCCAGGGCCGAGCGCAGGAAGCGCTGGCGCATGCCCGGCAGCAGCATCGGGTCCACCGCCACCGGCGTCGCCGAGGCGTCGGCCGAGGTTTCCGGGACGAACGACCAACCCTGGCCCCTGCCATCCGGACGCCGCCGCCCGAACGCCCACGCGGCCACCGCGCCTGCAAGCAGCGCCGCCACGATTGCGGAAAGAATCACCGTCGCCAACGTCAACGCACCCCCTGCCGAACGCCGAGCGGCCGGCTACTTGCCGACCTTCTCCAGGCGGATGCCCAGCGGGCCGGTCAACGCGCCGTCCTCGCCGACGCTGAAGTCCAGCGAAGCACCCTTCTGCGGCAGCGCCACCTTCAAGGTGTCGCCCTCGCGCACGTAACTGGTCTCCTGCGAGATGCCCATCGCCTCGATGGTCACCTTGCCACCGGTAGTGAAGGTGTACTTGGCCACGCCCATCGCATCGGTATAGGTGCCGTCGATGCCGTGGCTGCAGGCCGACAGCAGGCACAGCGCGGCCACAAGCAGGTACTTCCTCATCATTTCCCCCGGTAGCGGATGGCAGCGGCCGGCATGGCCATGCAGTCGGTTCGATTCTGCCACAGGCGCGGGCCGTTACCGCTCAATCGTTGCCGGCCTGCGGCAGTGGCAGCGACGCGAAGCGGGCCGACAAGCGCAACGCGAACACCAGCCCCGCCACCAACGCCAGGCCCGCGCCAGTGGCGAAGGCCGCCGACAAACCGGCACGGGTAGCGATCACCCCGGCCAGCACCATGCCGGCGCCGATGCCCACGTCCAGCGCCGAGAAATAAGTGGCCACCGCGGTACCGCGCTGCGCATGGCTGCCGAGGTTGACCATCATCGTCTGGTAGGCCGGGTACACCACGCCGAAACCGAAACCGGCCAGCAGGCCCGACAGGTAGTACGACAGCGGCCCGCCGGCCCATGCCATCAGGCCGAGCCCGGCGACCACGCCCAGAGTGCCGCCGTTGGTCGCCTGCACCACCTTGCCGCCGTCGATCAAGCGCCCGGAGAACACCCGCGACACCATCATCCCGATCGCCATCAGGGTGAAGAAGATGCCGGTATTGCCCGCGCCCAGTTGCTTGCCGTGCAACGCGGCAAAGGCCAGCAGCATGCCGTAGCCGAGGCCGATCACCGCCAGGTTCAGCGCCAGCGGGATGCCGCGCACCAGCAGGAAGCGGTCCAGCGACACCACCGTGGCGGTACTGCTGCGCAGCTTGCGCGGCGCGTGCACCAGCGAGGCCACCAGCAAACCGGCCACGCCGGCAACCACCGCCGCATCGAAGATCGCGTGGAACGGGTAGTGGTCCATCAGCCACAGCCCGGCCATCGGCCCCAGCGCCATCGCCAGGCTGCTCATCAGCCCGAAAAAGCCGATGCCCTCGCCGCGCCGCAGCGAGGGAATGATGTCGATGGCCTGGGTGTTGGCCGCGGTGCTCATCACCGCGAAGGTCAGGCCGATGCCCAGCCGCACCAGCACGAAGGCCAGCACCGTCTGCGCCAGCAGGTAGCCGGAGGTGAACAGCACGTAGGCCGCCAGCGCCAGCAGGTAGGCGTGCTTGGCATTGAAGCGGTCGACGATGAAGCCCGAGAACGGCCGTACCAGCAACGCGGCAATCACGTAGCTGGACAGCACCAAGCCCACCGTGGCCTCGCCGATCCGCAGGTGCTCCACCAGGTGGAACGGCAGCGTCGGCATCAACACGTAGAACGACATGCCCATCAGGAAGTTGGCGATGCACGCCAACAGGAACCCCGATGTCCACAGCGCGGGCCGCGGCATGCTCACGCGCACGCCGCCTCGCTACCCACCCGCAACGGAGGACCGGCAAGCCCGCACGTGGCCTGCGCTGCCCTCATCAACCCACGCCGCGCAACGCCAGGGTCAGCGCCAGCACGCTGAGCAGCACGGCGATGGTGCCGTCGAGCACGCGCCAAGTGTTGGGCCGGGTGAACAGCGGCGTCAGCAGGCGCGCGCCCAGCCCCTGCGCGGTCAGCCACATCGCGCTGGCAGTGACCACGCCGGCGGCGAACGCCATGCGCGCATGGCCGAAATTCTCGGCAATCGAACCAATCACCATCATGTCCAGCCAGAAATGCGGGTTGATGACCGAGAATCCGGCCGCGGCCAGCATAGCCGCCCGGCACGAGGATGCGGCATTGTCGTCCAACTGCATGCCGCCGCCACCGGCCACCGCCCGCCGCGCCGACTGCAGCGCATACCAGACCAGGAACGCCACGCCGCCCCACAACAACACCGTGGTCAGCCACGGCAGGTAGTTGGTGAGCGTGCGCAGGCCGGCGACGCTGGCGAAGATGAAGGCCGCATCGATGACGAAACAGGTGGCGATGACCGGCACCACGTGCTGGCGCAGGATGCCCTGGCGCAGGATGAAGGCGCTCTGCGCACCGACCACGGCGAACAAACCGATGCCGGTACCGGCACCGCTGAGCCAGGCGCTGCTGGCCTGGGCGGCTACGACGGGAAACATGGGGGGACTTGCCTGTATTGCGATATGGGGGAAGGCGGGACCCCGAGGGAGAGAGAGGACCCCGGGACCGCCGACGGGAAATATTGTCGCAGTGCAACATCGAAAAGTGGAGCTAAACTTCTTAAACCATCATTAGCCAAACTTAACCCGATGCGCATCGATCACGCCCAGCTCCGCGCACTTGCCGCGGTGATCCGCGAAGGCAGTTTCGAACGCGCCGCGCTGGCGCTGAATGTCACCGCCAGCGCGGTATCGCAGCGAATCAAGGCGCTGGAGGAGCGCATCGGCAAACTGCTGGTCAAACGCTCCACGCCAACCGAGGCCACCGCCGAGGGCCAGGTATTGGTGCGGCTGGCCGAGCAGACCGCGCTGCTGGAACGCGACGCCTTCGAGCGCATCGGCCTTGCCGAGAGCGAACTGCCGCGCGCCAGCATCCCCGTCGCGGTCAATCACGACAGCATGGAAACCTGGTTCCCCGAGGCCGCCCAGGCCTTCGCCCGCACCAGCAGCACCACTTTGGACCTGCATACCGAGGACCAGGACCACACCGCCGCACTGCTGCGCCAGGGCGCGGTGCTGGGCGCGGTCACCACCCTGTCCGAGCCGGTGCAGGGCTGCCAGATCCACCCGCTGGGCAGCATCCGCTATGCGGCCACCTGCACCCCGCAGTTCCATGCCCGCCACTTTGCCAAGGGCGTCACCGCGCAGGCGCTGGCACAGGCGCCGGTGCTGGTGTTCAACCGCAAGGACGACATGCAGGCGCGCTATGCGCAGCGGCTGGCCGGTTCGACGCTGCCACTGGATGCGCCCACCTGGTGGATTCCCTCCACCCGTGCCTTCGTCCACGCCAACCTCGGCGGGCTCGGCTGGACCATGAACCCGCTGCCGCTGGTGCGCCGCCACCTGGAAAGCGGGCGGCTGGTCTACGTCAAGGCCCGCGCATGGGAGGACGTGCCGCTGTACTGGCAGCACTGGAAGGGCGAGGTGGCGTCGATGGCGCAGTTGACCCACGCCATCCTGCAGGCGTCATCGGCCCTGGTGCGCAAGCGCCGTTGAAGGAACTGCGCCCCGTGCCCGCGGCGCACTGCCTCAGCCGTGCGCCAGTGCGTATTCCAGCGCCCCGCGCACCGCGGCCACCTGGGCGTCGTCGCATTGCTGCGGCGTGGCCCTGGGGCTGTCCGGGTATACCTCGGTGGTGGTGGTGTAGCGCGCGTCGCTGATGCCGGCGCACAGGCCCAGTGCCTTGAGCGGGTATTCGATGACGCCCGGCGCGACCACCGCCGAGCCGATGATTTCACCGCGCGCATCGGCCGGGGCGATGTGGGTGACCTTGGCCACCTCGGCAATCACCGCCTGCTGGAACGCCGGCTGGCGGTTTTCGCTGTCGTCCACCAGATAGAAACCGTCGGGGATTTCGCCGGGTTCGAACGGCTTGCCATCGCGCGCGGCCAAGGCCGGACGAAATTCGCTCTCGTCGGTATCGGTGGTTTCGTGCAGGTCGATGTGCATCAGGACGCGGCCGCGCAACGGTGCCACCAGCGCCATCAACGCCGCCGATTCCGGTGCGGGGCTGTCGATCACGAAGGAGCGGTTCGGGTCCAGCGCCAGCGCGTTCCAGCGCTGGATGCGCTCGTAGCCCCACGGGCTCACGCAGGGCGCGACCAGCAGGTTGCAACGGCCGGCGTAATCGGCGGCATGCCGGTCGACGAACTTCAGCGCGCCCTGCACGCCGCTGGTTTCATAACCGTGCACGCCACCGGTGACCAGCATCACCGGCAAGGCGTTGTCCCAGCCACGGCTGCGGATGGCCAGCAGCGGATAGTGGCCGGAGGGATAGTCCAGTTGCCCGTACTGCGACACATCGAAACGCCCGCGCAGTGCGTCGATCTTCGCCACCACTTCATCGGCATGGCTGCGCTGCACCTGCTGCCGCGCCAGCCATTGCGCCCGTTCCTGCGCGCCCCACGGCTGGCCGGGGGTTCCGATGGGGTAGAAGGCAGTGGTCATGGCGGCTCCTCGGTTGTTGCAGACAGGCGCGCACTCTAGCAAGCCGCTACCGTCCCCACACCTCAGCGCGCCTGCTCCAGCAATGCGACGATGTCCTCGTCCTTCTGCTGCCACAGGCCATTCATCCATTGCTGGAAGCGGGCGCGGAAGGCACGGTCGCTCTGGTAGTCACCGCCGACCAGTTCGGCCGGAATCGGCCATTGCCGCACCAGCACCTTCACCTGCGGGACGCGGTTGGCCATCAGATCGAGCATCGAGGGAATGCCGTCGGGGTAGACGATGGTCACGTCCAGCAGCGCATGCAGGCCCTGCCCCATCGCATCGAGCACGAAGGCGACGCCGCCGGACTTGGGCTTGAGCAGATGCCGGAACGGCGAACCCTGGCCGTCATGCTTGGCCGGCGTGAAACGGGTGCCTTCGACGAAATTCATCACCGCCACCGGGATATCGCGGAATTTCTCGCAGGCGCGGCGCGTCACTTCCATGTCGCGCCGGCCCAGCTCGGGGTTCTTCACGATCTGCTTGCGGCTGTAGCGGCCCATGAACGGAAAATCCAGCGCCCACCACGCCAGCCCCAGCACCGGCACCCAGAACAGCGAACGCTTGAGGAAAAAGCGCAGCAGCGGGATGCGGCGGTTGAACACTTTCTGCAACACCAGAATGTCCACCCAGCTCTGGTGGTTGGCCAGCACCAGGTAATGGCCGTCACGCGCCAGCACGGCATCGCCGCTCATCTCGAAACGGGTGCCGGTGAACAGACCGATCATCGCGCTGTTCACGCCAATCCAGCTCTCGGCCAACCCGGTCAGCAAGGGGTTGCAGGCGCGTCGCACCACGGCCAGCGGCAGCAGTGCCTTGAACAGCGCCACCACGAACAGCGGCACGCAATGCAGCAGCGTGTTGAACACGACCAACAAGAGGACCGGGACAATGCGGAGCCATTTCATCGGCAAAAGCGGGCGGGCGCGTGGCAAAAGATGGCACAGGGTAGCAACGCCACCTGCACCCGGCCACCTCGGGCGCGGTGGAGCGCTCTGGTAACCTGTCGCGATGACACGACCTGCCGACACCTCCGCTTTCCCGCCAATGGCGCAACGCTTCCGCGGCTTCCTGCCGGTGGTGGTGGACGTGGAAACCGGTGGTTTCGACTGGAACCGGCATGCCCTGCTGGAAATTGCCGCGATCCCGCTGGAAATGGACGAAAACGGCCTGCTGCTGCCGGGCCAGACCAGTTGCGCGCACGTGGTACCGGCCGAAGGCACCGACATCGACCCCAAGTCGCTGGAAATCACCGGCATCGTGCTCGACCACCCGTTCCGGCTGGCCAAACCCGAGCGCGAGGCGCTGGAACACGTGTTCGTGCCGGTGCGCGCGGCAATGAAGAAACACAACTGCCAGCGCGCGATCCTGGTCGGCCACAACGCCCATTTCGACCTGAACTTCCTCAACGCTGCGGTCGCGCGCAGCGGCCACAAGCGCAACCCGTTCCACCCCTTCAGCGTGTTCGACACCGTGACCCTGGCCGGCGTGGCCTACGGCCAGACGGTACTGGCGCGCGCGGTGCAGGCGGCCGGTTTCGAGTGGGACGCCAACCAGGCGCACAGCGCGGTCTACGACACCGAGCAGACCGCGCGGCTGTTCTGCCAGATCGTCAACGGCTGGCCGCAGCGGCCATGAGGCAGGAGTGAGTGAAGATGAGTGAGAAGGAGCAACAGCGGGCTTCGGCTCTTTGCCCTTTCTCACTCCTCTTCACTCACTTCTCTTCATTTCTTCACTCACTCCTGCGTCACCCCAGACAAATGCGGTCGCGGCCTTCGCTCTTGGCTTGATACAGCGCCTTGTCGGCGCGCTGTGACAGCAACGTCGGGGTGCGGTCGCCGGGGCCGAGCAGCACCAGTCCGGCGCTGAACGTCACCCGCAGGTCGTCGATGCCGGCCCAACTACGCTGGGAGTGGAACAGGCCGCGCAGGCGCATGCACACCAGTTCGGCCTCCTCCAGCGTGGTGTCGTTGAGCAGCAGCGCGAACTCCTCGCCGCCCAGCCGCGCCGGCAGGTCCGAGTCGCGGCTGCTGGCGGCCAGCAACTGCGCCACTTCGCGCAGCACCTGGTCGCCGATGCTGTGCGACCAGGTGTCGTTGACCCGCTTGAAGTGGTCGATGTCCAGCGCCACCAGGCACAGCGGCTGGCCGCTGCGCTGGGAGCGGGCGAAGTCGCGTGCCAGCCCCTCGTCGAAAGCGCGGCGGTTGGGCAGGCCGGTCAACGGATCTTCGTGTGCCTGCCGCTCGAAGGCATCGGCCTGCTCGCGCAGGCGTTCGGCCAACGCGGCCTTCTCCTGATTGGCGGCCAACAGCCGCTCGGCCTGTTCACGCAGGTCGGCGGTGCGCTCGGCCACCTGTTGCGCCAGGCGGATGTTGCGGGTTTCGTGGCGGTGGATCAGGTAGCGGTACAACGCCACCAGTGCCAGCAACAGCAGCAGGGCGGCACCGGCCTGTGCATCGCGCCGCTGCCACAACCGTGGCTCGATGGTGAAGCTCCATGCCGCGCCACTCCCGCTCCAATGTCCGCCGGGATGCGCGGCGGAAATGTGCAGGGTGTAGTTGCCCGGCGGCAGGCCGAGGAACTCGACGCTGCGCTGGCCGCCGCGTTCGATCCAGCCCTGGTCCAGCCCTTCCAGCCAGGTGCGGTAGCGGATGCGGTCGGACATCAGGTAGCTCAGGCCCACGTAGTCCACCGTCACCCGGCGCCCACCCGGCAGCGAGGCGCGCCCGCCGCCCTGCCAGCGCATCGGCACGCCGTCCACACTCACCCCTTCGATCACCGCCGGCGGCGGCAGGCGCTCGCGGAAGCGCAACAGCCGCAACGGATCGACCGTGCTCACGCCGCCGGCGGTGGCCACCCAGAAGGTGCCGTCGCGGCGCAGCACTGCCGAAGGCCCGGTGCTGCCGTTGGCCTGCGCGTTGGACATGCCGTCGATCTCGTTGTAGCGCTCCACCGCGAGCTTCGCGTTGCGGCCGTCGGCCACCTGCTCCAGCGCGCGCATGTCGGTACGCAGCATGCCGCGGTTGCTGCTGATCCATACGTTGCCGAGGCGGTCGGGCACCATCTGGAACACGGTGTCCACCGGCATGCCCTGCTCCAGCCCCACCCGCGCCAGTTGCCCGTCGCGATAGCGGTACAGGCCGCGGTCGGTGGTGATCCACATCGCGTTGCCGACCTGCAGGAAACCGAACACGCTGCGGCCGCCGCCCAGCTCGTCCAGGTCCAGCCGCTGCACGTTGTCGCCGCGCAACACGTACACGCCCTCGATGGTGCCGATCCACAGCCCGTCACTGCCGCTGTACAGAGCGGTCACCAGTCCGGCAGGCAGGCCGGGTGCGGATGACACCTGCACATGGCCGCCCGCGATCCGCACCACGCCGCGCTGGGTGCCCAGCCATACACCGGGGCCGGCATGGTCGGCGGCCATCACCCGCACGTTACCGCCGGGCAGTCCGTTGGCGGCGTCGAAACGGCTGATCTGGTCGCTGCCGGCGGCGATCCGGTACACGCCATCGCCGAAGGTGCCGGCCCATACGTCGCCGGTGGCATCGCGTGCCAGGCTCAATATCGAAGGCGGCTTGCCGGCACGATTGCGCAGCGGTACCGGGGCGATGTGGCCATCGGGCTCCATCCGGTCCAGGCCGGCAGCGCCGCCGATCCAGAGCCGGCCGCGGCCATCTTCCAGCAGCGCGCGCGCATAGTCGCCGCTGAGGCCGTCGCTGCGGGTGTAGCTGCTGAACAGGGTTTCGCGCAGCCGGTACAGGCCGCCGTTGGCGCCGGCCCAGATGCTGCCTTCGGCATCCTCCAGCAGCGAAACGATGCGCCCGCGCGGCAGCATGCGCGAGTCCGGCATGTGCTCCACGCCGCGGCTGCCGATGCGGAACAAACCCTGGTTCTCGGTGCCCAGCCACAGATCGCCGTGACGGTCCTGCAACATCGCGGTGGCGTGGGTGATGCCGGGTAGTTGCCGCACCCGTTGCGGGCGGTCGCCCTGCATCCGGTACAGCCCGCCATCGGTGACGATCCACAACACGCCGTCGGGGGCGCGATAGGGCCAGACCACGCCGTGCGACAGGCCGTACTCGTCCGGCACGCGGCGCAGCACGCCGTCGGTGCCGCGCACCACCAACCCGTCCAGCGTCCCCACCCATACCCGGTCCTGGGCGTCGATCTCCATCCAGGTGTGGGTCATGCCCATCGGCACGTCCGGCGGCGGCGGTTCGTACACGAATTGCCCGTCCGGGGTCAGGTAGCCCAGGCCGCGGCCTTCGTACAGCAGCCACAACCGGCCCTTGCTGTCCTTGCGCATGGACTGGATCAACACTTCCGGTGCCGGTGCCTGCCGCGGCCAGCCGTCCCAGCGGCCATCCAGCCCGCGCCGCAGCACGTTGCCGCGCGAATCGCTGATCCACAGCGCGCCATCGGAATCCACGTACAAGGTGCCGACGCCGTTGTCGAGCAGGCCCGGGGTGGAGCCACGGTCGTAGACGATGAAGTCCAGGCCGTTGTAGCGCACCAGCCCTTCCCAAGTGGCGAACCACAGGTGACCTTCGGGGGTCTGGGCGATGGCACGCAGCGAGTTGTGCGGCAAGCCGTCGCGCGAGGTCCACATGTCGACGGCGTAGTCGCGCAGCGGCGAGGCGACATCGGCGGTGGGGCCTGGGCCTGGGCCGGCGGCGATGGCCGGCAGCGGCAAGCACAGCCAGCACAGCAGCACCAGCCACGCCGGCAGCAGTCTTGCCGGAAACCATGCCCGCCGGGGTGGCGGCAATATCGAAGCAGTACGGTCGGGCCGGGGTGCGGTCATGGGTACGGCATGGGGGGTTCGGCATATAGTAGGTCGCCTGCCGCAACGGCGCAGCTTGTGCCGGGCCGCCATTCATGCTGCATCAGGCCAGCCGCCCTGCACTCTCCACCCGGTTGCGGCCCGCATTCTTGGCGCGATACAGCGCCGCGTCGGCCGCCAGCATCAAGGCGTCGAGGCTGGCCTCGCCCAGCCCTTCCACCACGCCGATGCTGACCGTGACCGGCAGGCCCTGGGCCACCTCCGCCAGGTCCGAATCCTGCACCGCCGCACGCAGGCGCTCGCACAACGACAGCGCTGCCTCCAGCGACAGCTCCGGCAGCAGCAGCACGAATTCCTCGCCGCCGTGGCGGGCGAGGAAATCGCCGGGCCGGCACGCCTCGCCCGCCACCTGCGCGAAGCGCCGCAGCACCGCATCACCGGTGGCGTGCGAGCGTTCGTCGTTGATGCGCTTGAAGCGGTCGATGTCCAGCAAGGCCAGCACCAGCGGCATGCCGGCGCGCATGCGCGCGATTTCGGCCGCCGCACGCTCGCCGAAGGCGCGGCGATTGGGCAGGCCGGTCAGTGCGTCCTGGTGGGCCTGCCGCTCAAGCAGTTGCGTCTGGGCGCGCAACTGGTCCAGCAGCCCCTGTTTTTCGTGGTCGGCCTCGGCCAACCGCTCGGCCTGGCGTTTCAGGTCGTCGGTACGCTCGTCCACCAATTGCGCCAGCCGCACGGTGTCACGCCGGTACTTCGCCAGCCGCCGCCGGTACAGGCCGAACGCCAGCAGCGCCAGCGCCAGCAACGCAGCCACGCGCACCGTGCTGCGTTGCCACCAGTACGGCTCGATGCGCAGGCGCAGGACCGCGTTCGCGCCGGTCTGCGCGCCCTCGCCATTGGCCGCCTCCACCCGGAAGGTGTAGTCGCCCGGCAGCAACGAGGTGAACTCCACGGTGCGGTGGCTGCCGCGCGGTACCCAGTCATGGTCGAAGCCATCCAGCCGGCTGCGGTAGCGCACGCCCTGCGGCGACAGATAGGTCAGCGCGGCATAGGAAATGGCCAGGCGCCGGGTGCCGGCCGGTACCCGCACTTCACCCGGTCCGACGAACGACAGCGGCCTGCCATCGGCCAGCAGCCCTTCCACCACCACCGCCGGTGGCGGCAACTGGCGGAAGCGGCGCATGCGTTCGGGCTGCACCACCACCGCGCCCCCGGCGGTGGCAAACCACACCGCGCCATCGGCGGCCAGCAGCGTACTGGTGCCGGCACCGCCGTTGCCCTGCGCATTGACCATGCCGTCGCGGTTGCCGTACAGGTCCACGCCCACCCGCTCGGCGCGGCCATCGGCCACCGCGTCAAGCTGGGCGTAGTCCATGCGCAGCACGCCGCGGTTGCTGCCCAGCCAGGCCGAGCCGTGGCCATCGACCACCATCTGGAACACCGCGTCCACCGGCAACCCCTGTCCCAGCCCGACGTGCGCCAGCTTGCCGTCACGCAGCCGGTACAGGCCACGGTCGCTGCTGACCCACAAGGTGTCGCCGGCGGCATCGTGGTACAGCGCCAATACCCGGCGGCCGTCGTCATCGCCGTCCCCCAGCGAGATTTTCGTGGCCACCCCGTCGCTGTAGCGGTACAGGCCGGACAGGGCCGCGATCCACAGTTCGCCGCGCTCGGTTTCCAGCAGCGCGTGCACCAGCGTGCGCGGCAGACCCTGCGCCTGCAACGGCTGCACCACGCCATCGCGCAGCAGCGCCACGCCCTGGCGGGTGCCGATCCACAGGCCGCCACCGCGGGCACGCGCCAGCGAGCGCACGTGGTTGTTGGGCAGGCCGTCGCCGTGGTCGTAGCGGGCCAGGGTGTGGCCATCGCGCAGGCGGTACAGGCCATCGCCATAGGTGCCTGCCCACAGCTCGCCGTCGAGTGCGAGCAGGGCCAGCACCGACACCTCGCCGCGGTTGGCATTGCTCGGTTGCAGCATGACGTGGTGGATGCGGCCATCGGGCTCCACCGCGTCCAGGCCGCTGCTGCCACCAACCCATACCCGGCCGCGTTCGTCATCGGCCAGGGTGCGCACGAAATCGTTGCCCAGCCCGGCCTGCACGCCGATGCTGCCGAACAGGGCTTCGCGCAGGCGGTACAGGCCGCCGTTGACCCCGGCCCACAGGCTGTGTTCGTGGTCCTCGAACAGCACCGCCACCCGCCCTTCGGGCAGGCCCATGCCGCGCCCGACCTGCTCGACGCCGGTCTCGCCCACCCGCAATACACCGCGATTCTCGGTGCCCAGCCAGATCACGCCGTAGTCATCCTGCAACAGCGCGGTGATGCGCCCGGCGCGCGGCAAGGTGCGCCACGCGCGCAGGCCATCGCCGTGCATGCGGTAGAGCGTGTCGCCGGCCACCACCCAGGTACGCCCGTCCGGCGCGCGGTACGGCCAGGCCAGGCCCGGCGGCAGCCTGAAGGTGGCCGGGGCCGGCAGCAGGCGGTCGCCTTCGACGTACATCAAGCCGCGCAAAGTGCCGATCCACAACCGGCCGTCATCGTCCTGCACCGGGCGGATGCCGACGAAACCGCTGCCCTGCTCGGGCGGCTGCAACAGGTCGAAGCGGCCGCTGTCCGGTTGCAGGCGACCCAGGCCGGTGCCGTTCAAGGTGACCCACACCTGCCCTTGCGCATCCTCGAACACACCGTCGATGACGGTGCCGGGCAGACCCTCGGCACGGCCCCAGTAACGCAGCCGGTCGCCGGACTGCCAGTGGCCAAGGTTACCGCGCGAGTCGGCGAACCACAGCCCGCCGTCGCGGCTGGCATACAACCCGGCAATGGCGCTGTCGCGCAGCGCCGGCTGGCTGCCGCGGTCGTACACCCGGAACTCGTTGCCGTTGTAGCGCACCAGCCCTTCCCAGGTGGCCAGCCACAAATAGCCCTCGCTGCTCTGGGCCATGTCGCTGATGGTGTTGTGCGGCAGGCCGTCGCGGGTGGTCCAGACGTCGTGGGTGTAGTCGCCAAGGTCGCCATTGACGCCGGTGGCCAGCGCCGCCGGTGCGCCACACAGCGCCAGCAGCAGCAACAGGCCACGCCACGCCCCGATGCATCGGGGCATCCACCGCTGCGAAGGCGCGAATTGAGCAAGCCCGGGCGTCATCGCGGCCATCCTACCTGAACGCGGAAGGTGAATGCCGCGAATACCCTGCCCTGCACACTCCCCGGCCGGAGATATTGCGCGAACAAACACGAGAAAACAGCCGTACCCCTGCCACTGGCCGGCGCCCTGTGAACTCGATTCGTCCATCGCGAAGAAAATACCGAAAGTGCAGCCCTCAACGCCGCGCCGCACTCCATGCCGGGGCCGGCCAGTGGACCACGGCTTCCAGCCCGCCCTGCGGGTGATTGCGCAATTGCAGCGTGGCACCGTCTTTTTCAGCCAGGGCGCGGGCGATGGTCAGGCCGAGGCCAGCGCCACCGGTTTCGCGTGAGCGCGAGGTTTCCAGGCGCAGGAACGGGGTGAATACCGCGTCCAGTTCTTCCTCCGCCACGCCGGGGCCATCGTCGCGGATGCGCACTTCGACCTGCCCGTCGCGCGCCTCGGCGTGGATGCGCGCGCCGTGGCCGTACTTGACCGCGTTGTCCACCAGGTTGGAAAACAACCGGTGCATCGCCAGCGGGCGCAACATCAGCACGGCGCCGCAGCCCTGTTCGAACGCCACCGCGTGGCCGGCATCGGCCGCATCCTCGGCCACGCTCTGCAACAGCGAATCCAGGTCCAGTGCGGCGCGTTGCTCGGCGCTTTCGGCACTGCGCGCCAGTTCCAGGCCTTCGCGGATCAGCGCCTGCATCGCCGCAAGATCGGCAATCAGGCGTTCACGCAGCGCTTCGTCGTCCACGTTCTCCAGCCGCAGCCGCAGCCGCGTGACCGGGGTCTGCAGGTCGTGGGTGATCGCCGCCAGCATCTGCGTGCGTTCACCCAAATGGCGCTGCAGGCGCTGCTGCATGGCGTTGAACGCCTCGGCCGCGCGCCGTACCTCCAGCGGCCCGGTCACCGGCAGCGGGTCGCGTTGCAAATCCTGCCCCAGCTCGGTGGCGGCGGCGGCCAGCCGTCGCAGCGGGGTGCTGGCGATACGCGCCACCACGTAGGCCAGCACCGCGATGGCCAGCGCCAGCAGCGACAGGAACAGCGGGTCGAACGCCGAGCCGCTGCTGCGCGCCACCGCCGGGTATTCCAGCGCCAGCCGCAGCGGCGTGCCGTCGCTCAACTGCAACTCCACCAGCCGGCAGCGCGGCGGGATGAAGGCCGGGTCTCGCTCGCGCGGGTGGCGGTGTTCGCCGCGTTCGCGCGAAGGCATGAATTCCGGCAGCGGCGGCAGGCAACTGCGGTAGCTGGTGGCGCGCACTTGTGCGGCGGCCACCGGCCCTTCGCGGGTGGCCAGCACACCCATCAATGCCAGGTCTTCGTCGCCGGTGCGGTATTCGCCGCGCACCTCGCGCATGCTCGGCCCGCCGACGGCCAGCAGCCGCGAGCGCAATTCCGGGTTGCCGTCGAGCAGGTTGACGAAGCCTTGCAGGCGGTCGGCGATGCGCGCCAGCTTCTGCCGCTCGAACTCCTGCGCGCGCCGCGTTTCGGCCAGCAAGGTGGCACCGATGGCAGCGGCCATCATGCCCAGCAACAGGATGACGAACAGCCGCCCGGCCATCGACGACAAAAACCGCCGCAGCCGCGTCATTCCAGCTCCACCGCGCTGGCGAACACGTAGCCTTCGTTGCGCACGGTCTTGACCAGCCCGTCGCTGCCGCCGGCATCGCCCAGCTTCTGCCGCAGGCGGCTGACCTGCAGGTCGATGGCGCGGTCCTGCGCTTCGTAGCTGCGGCCGCTGCTCAGCGCCACCAGTTGTTCGCGCGAGAGCACCTTGTTGGCATGCGCGACGAACACCCGCAGCAGCCGGAATTCGGCACCGGACAGCATCACCACGCGCCCGGCCGGGTCGACCAGGTGGCGGCGTTCGAGGTCGAACACCCAGCCGGAGAACGTCGCCCGGCGCATCGCCAGCGGTTCCAGGTTGGCCGGCAGCGCCTCGGTCCGGCGCAACACGTTGCGGATGCGCGCCAGCAGCTCGCGCGGTTCGAACGGCTTGGCGAGGTAGTCGTCGGCGCCCATCTCCAGCCCGAGCACACGGTCGATCGGCTCGGCGCGCGCGGTGAGCATGATCACCGGCGTGGACGAACGCGCACGCAGTTCGCGGCACAGCGTCAACCCGTCCTCGCGCGGCAGGTTGAGGTCGAGCACGATCAGGTCGATGTGCTCGCGCGCCAGCACCTGGCGCATCTGCACGCCATCGGCGGCGGTGCTCATCGCATAACCGGCGCGGCCCAGTTGCTCGGCCAGCAGGCCACGGATGTCGCTGTCGTCGTCAACCACCAGCAGGCGGTGCATGGCTTGGGTTTGCTTCATGGCGCAATGATCCCCGCTCGCGGGCCGGAATGCGCGCCCGCGGATGTTTCGCAATGCATCGGTCATGCCGCCTGATACAGGGCGATACACCATACCCGCCGCTGGACACATGCCGACACGTGCCGTGCATTGTGGCCGCCATGCACGCCGGCCAGACTGTTGCCGACGCCGCATTCAGCGGCCCCCGAGCGCGAGACCACCGTGAAGTTGCCCCTGCCCAAGACCCGCCGCAACCGCCTCCTGCTGGCCGCCGCCCTGCTCGTGCTGGTGGCCGCCGCCATTGCCTGGAGCCTGCGCAAGCCGGCCGCACCCTCGCTGGCAACCTCACCGGTGACCCGCGGCAACCTGGAGCAGACCGTGGACGCCACCGGCGTGATCGACGCCTACACCCTGGTCAGCGTCGGCGCGCAGGCGTCGGGCCAGATCAAGTCGCTGAAGGTGCAGTTGGGCGACGTGGTCAAGCAGGGCGAGCTGATCGCCGAGATCGATTCCACCACCCAGCGCAACAGCCTGCAAAACGCCGAGGCCGCGCTGGAAAACATCCGCGCCCAGCGCGCAGTGCAGCAGGCCAACCTGCGCGAGGCCGAGCTGGCATTCCAGCGCCAGCAGCAGATGCTGGCCGAGGAGGCCACCTCGCGCGCCGAACACGAAGGTGCCGAAGCCAAGCTGGCCACCTCGCGAGCGCAGGTACGCGCGCTCGACGCGCAGATCAAGCAACGCGAAACCGAGTTGGGCACCGCCCGCGCCAACCTCGGCTACACCCGCATCACCGCGCCGATCGACGGCACCGTGGTGGCGGTGGTGGCCGAGGAAGGCCGCACCGTCAACGCCAACCAGTCCGCGCCGACCATCGTCAAGCTGGCGCGGCTGGACCTGGTCACCGTCAATGCCGAAATCTCCGAGGCCGACGTGGTCAAGGTCAAGCCGGGCATGCCGGTGTACTTCACCATCCTCGGCAACCCGGACCACCGCTACCAGGCCACGCTGCGCACGGTGAACCCGGCACCGGCCTCGATCAGTTCTGACAGCACCAGCAGCAGTTCGTCCTCATCCAGCTCCAGCTCGGCGGTCTATTACAACGCGCTGTTCGACGTGGAGAATCCGGACGGCACCCTGCGCATCGACATGACCGCGCAGGTGTCGGTGATGCTGGCCCAGGCCAGGGACGCATTGTTGATTCCCACCGTCGCGCTCGGCCCCAAGGTGCCCGAGGGCGGCCCCGACCCCGGCCGTGCCGGCGGCGACACTCCGCGCCAGCGCAGTAATGGCAACGCGGCGCGTGCGCAGGGTGATGGCACCCAGCGCCAACGCCGCCAGCAGCCCGATGCGGCCACGCTGGCCGCCAGCAACAGCTACATCGTGCGTGTGGTCGGCAAGGACGGCCAGCCCGAGCCGCGCCGGATCAAGGCAGGGTTGAACAACGGCTCCAGCGTCGAGGTACTCGAAGGCCTGGCCGAAGGCGACCTGGTGGTGGTTGGCGAGGTCAGCGACGCCGAACGCGCCAATGCCCGCGCCGGCAACGCACGCAACCCGATGATGATGGGCGGCCCGCGCCGATGAGCCAGCCGCTGCTGCAATTGCGCGAACTGCGCCGCGAGTTCCCGGCCGGCGAGGAAACCATCGCCGTGCTCAAGGACGTCAACCTCGACATCCACGCCGGCGAGATGGTCGCCATCGTCGGCCAGTCCGGTTCCGGCAAGTCCACGCTGATGAACATCCTCGGCTGCCTGGACCGCCCCACCGTCGGCTCCTACAAGGTGGCCGGCAGCGAAACCGGGCAGATGCAGCCGGACGAGCTGGCCGAGCTGCGCCGCGAGCATTTCGGCTTCATCTTCCAGCGCTACCACCTGCTCGGCGACCTCGACGCGCGCGGCAACGTGGAAGTACCGGCGGTCTATGCCGGCACCCCGGCGGCGGCGCGGCGCGAGCGCGTCGAGGCATTGCTGGCACGGCTGGGGCTGGATGAACGCATGGGCCACAAACCCGGCCAGCTCTCCGGTGGCCAGCAGCAGCGCGTGTCGATCGCGCGTGCGCTGATGAACGGCGGCGAGGTGATCCTGGCCGACGAACCCACCGGCGCGCTGGACAGCGCTTCCGGCGAGGAAGTGATGAAGATCCTCGGCGAGCTGCACGCGGAGGGCCACACCATCATCATCGTCACCCACGACATGCACGTGGCCGAGCACGCCCAGCGCATCATCGAGATCCACGACGGCGAAATCGTCGCCGACCGCCGCAACGACAAGGTGGCCGGGCTGCGTGCGCAGCAGCGCCCGGCCCCGGTGAAAACCGGCGGCAGCGCCTTCCAGGCCGCGCGCGACCGCTTCCTCGAAGCCTTCCGCATGGCCCTGCTGGCGATGAACGCGCACCGTCTGCGCACCTTCCTGACCATGCTCGGCATCATCATCGGCATCGCCTCGGTGGTGTCGGTGGTGGCGATGGGCAACGGCTCGCAGCAGCAGATCCTGCAGAACATCAGCGCACTGGGCACCAACACCATCGACGTGTATCCCGGTCGCGGTTTCGGCGACATGCGCTCGGGCCGGGTGCAGACGCTCAAGGCCAGCGACGCCGACGCACTGGCCATGCAGAGTTATATCGACAGCGCCACCCCCAGCGTGTCCAGCTCGGTGACTGCGCGGGTGGGCAACAAGGCCGCTTCGGCGCAGGTCAGCGGCATCGGCGAGCAGTACTTCCGGGTCAAGGGCATGAGCCTGGTCTCCGGCCGCTACTTCGACGCCAGTGACGTGAAGGGGCTGGCGCAGGTAGTGGTGATCGACGAGAACACCCGCACCCAGTTGTTCGGCAGCGACGACCCGCTGGGCAAGGTGGTGCTGCTGGGCAACGTGCCGGCGCGGGTGATCGGCATCGCCAAGCGCCAGTCGATGGGCTTCGGCAGCAGCACCAGCCTCAATGTGTGGGCGCCCTACACCACGGTGATGTCGCGCATGCTCGGCCAGAGCCACATCAACGGCATCACCGTGCGGGTCAAGGACGACACGCCGATGGACGCGGCGCAGTCGGCCATCACCCGGCTGCTGACGCTGCGCCACGGCAGCGAGGATTTCTTCCTCAGCAACACCGCCGAGATCCGCGAAACCATCGAGTCCACCACCCGCACCATGACCCTGCTGATCGGCGCCATTGCCGCCATCGCGCTGGTGGTGGGCGGCATCGGGGTAATGAACATCATGCTGGTGTCGGTGACCGAGCGTACCCGCGAGATCGGCGTGCGCATGGCCGTGGGCGCGCGCCAGAGCGACATCCGCCAGCAATTCCTGATCGAGGCGGTACTGGTGTGCCTGCTCGGCGGCGTGCTCGGCATCACCCTGGCGCTGGGCATCGGCTGGGCGTTCAAGAGCTTCGGCGCCAGCTTCACCCTGCTGTTCTCCACCGGCTCGATCGTCGCCGCCTTCGCCTGCTCGACCCTGATCGGCGTGGCATTCGGCTTCCTGCCGGCCCGCAACGCCGCCCAGCTCGACCCGGTCGAGGCCCTGGCCCGCGAATGAAGATGACCATGAACCGTTCCTTCCGTCCCCTGCTGCTCTCCGCCGCCCTCGCCGTGCTGGTCGCCGGCTGCGCCACCACGCCCAGCGCCGACCCGGCCGCCGACCTGCGCGTGCCCGCCGGCTACGGCCGCGGCGACGCCATCGCCAACGCGCCGGTGCAGGCCATCGAACGCGACCTCACCGCACCGCCGGCCGACGTCCGCGCCGACGCATGGTGGCAAGGCTTCGCCGACCCGCGCCTGGACCAACTGATCGCGCGCGCGCTCGATGGCAACACCGACCTGGCCTCGGCCGGTCTCAAGCTGGAACGCGCCCGCGTGCAGGCCGGGCTGGCCGGCACCGAGCTGTGGCCGCAGGCATCCGGCTCGGTCAACGCCAATGGCAGCCGCAGCATCGACAGTGGCGACGACTGGTCGCGCAACCACAGCGCCGGCGCCTCGCTGGGCTGGGAACTGGACCTGTGGGGCAAGCTGCGCGGCCAACGCGACATCGCCCGCTGGGAAGCGCAGGCCACCGCGCAGGACCTGCAGAGCACCATGTTCAGCCTGATCGGCCAGAGCTGCGAGCTGTACTGGCAGTTGGCCTACCTCAACCAGGCCATCGCCAGCGGCCAGGCCAACCTGGAGCGGCTCGAACGCACCGCCGCACTGGTGCAATCGCAGTTCGATGCCGGCGCGGTATCGCGGCTGGAAGCACGGCAGGCACGGCAGAACATCGAGAGCCAGCGCGCCGCGCAGGCGCAGTTGGAACAGCAACGGGTGGAAACCCGCAACGCCCTGACCGTACTGCTCGACGGCCAACCGTGGCCGCTGGCCGACGAGCCGCAGAACCTCGACATCGCCCACAGCCCGGCCATCGCCGAGGGCCTGCCGGCCGAGCTGCTGGCACGCCGTCCCGACCTGCGCGCGGCCGAGCTGCGCCTGCGCCAATCGCTGACCGGCATCAAGGTCACCGCCACCAGCTATTACCCGAGCCTGAGCCTGACCGGTTCGGTCGGCAGCTCCAGCCCCTCGCTCGGCGATGTGCTGCGCAACCCGGTGGCAACGCTGGGCGCCGGCCTGAGCCTGCCGTTCCTGAAGTTCCGGCAGATGCAGTTGAACATCGACTCGGCCGACCTGTCCTACCAGATCGCCGCCAACGACTTCCGCAAGACGCTGCACACCGCGCTGTCGGAAGTGGACAACACCCTGTCCGCGCGCGAGCGGCTGGCCGAGCAGGCTGCCGCCGCGCAGGCCTCGCACGACGAAGCCGTGGAAATCGCCCGCCTGTACGAAGTGCGCTACCGCGCCGGCGCCACCGACCTGCGCACCTGGCTGGAAGCACAGCAGACCCGCCGCAACGCCGAACTGTCGCTGGCGCAGGCGCGCCGCAGCCAACTGGTCAATGACGTGACGCTGTACAAGGCCCTCGGCGGCGGCGCCTGAAAAGCCCCTCTCCCTCCGGGAGAGGGGTTGGGGTGAGGGGCGAGCGGAATCCAGAGGTTGACCATCCTGGACTCCGTTCGCCCCTCATCCGCGCTTAGGGCACCTGCATGCAGCACATCCCTGTACCGCCCCCTTCGGGCGGCTTCGCCGCGCAGCTTGGCAATCCTGGCAAGCTGTCTCCCGCAGGGAGAAGGGAAGACCCGAAGCCCTGATCATTCCGCCCAATCCAGATCCGGCTCGGCGTGGTAGCCGACACCCATCGCATCCAGATGCCCGCGCAGCGCGCCCATGCGCTGCACGAAACCGGCGTAATCGCGCTGCGCGGCCGGGCTCCATGCCAGTTCCGCGGTCGCCGCCATACGCGGCCACAAGCGGTTGTCCGCCGCTGCATCGGTGTGCACCAGCTCGGTCCACAACGCCGCTTCGATACCCACCGCAGTCTTGAACGGCGCCGGGTCGAAACCGTAGAGCCGCGCCAGCGGCACGCCCTCCTTGCGGCACCAATCGTAGGTTTCAGGCTGGCCGGCATAATTGCCGTGGTCGATGTAGAAATACGAACACGGCGACAGGATCAGCGGATGCCCCTTCGCCACCGCCGCGTCGATGGCATAGCCGTCGTTCCACAACTGCAGCAGCATCTCCGGGCCGGTGTCGGCCACCGAGCCCTCTTCCCAGGCAATGGGCGTGCGCCCCATCTCCTCCACCATCGCCGCGGTGCGGGCGACGAAATCGGCATACAGCGGATGCTTGATTTCATCGCCGCCAATATGGATTTCCTGCGACGGGAAAACCGCCAGCATCTCTTCCAACACGTTGCGGACGAAGGGATACACCACTTCAGGCTTGTCCAGGCACAGCACGCTGAAACCCACCTTCAACCCCGAATAGGGCGACAGGTTTTCCACGTCGTCGCAGGCCAACTCGTTGTACGAGGCCAGCGCCGCCTGCACGTGGCCGGGCATGTCGATCTCCGGCACGAGGGTGATGCCGCGCGCCTGCGCGTAGGCCACCAGATGCTTCAACTCCTCCTGCGTGTAGAAGCCGCTGCGCCCGCCCTTCACCGCGCTGGCGCCGCCAATTTCCATCAGCTTCGGATAACGCTTGATCTCGATCCGCCAGCCCTGGTCGTCGGTCAGGTGCAGGTGCAGCCGGTTCAGCTTGAAGAAGGCCATGCGGTCGATGGTCTTTTGCAGGTATTCGACCGGCAGGAAGCTGCGCGCCACGTCCAGCGAAAGGCCACGCCAGCGATAGGCCGGAACGTCGGTGATCGTGACGTGCGGCAGCGCGTAATCCGCCTGCGCCCGTGCCGGCAGCAGTTGGCGCAGGCTCTGCACCGCATGCAGCAGGCCGACATCGGTCTGCGCGCCCATGCGGATGTCATCGGCCACCACCAGCCGGTAGCCCTCCTCGCCCAGCGCCGCATCCTCCACCAATTGCAGGTGGATGCGCGTTGCCGCCGCAGCGTCGCTGGCGATGCCCAGCCCCACCAGCGCCTCGGCCAATGCGCGCTTCGCGTCGGGCGCGGCTTCGGCCGCATCCACCGCCACCGCGCCGGAAATCCGCAATTCGCCGGGCTGCGTTTCCACCGACTGCGGCACCGGCACGAGATGCAACGGCGCGGCGGAGGCCTGCGACGACGGGCCACATGCGATGCCCACGACGGCGAGCAGGCAGGCCAGCAGGGTTTCAGGCTTGATCGGCGATTTCATCTCGGCAGGCAATCCGGGCGAAGGAGTCGCAGGCATTCTGCATGGCCCCGGCCGGCCCCACCACCCGGATCATCCGCGGCAGGCCAAGCCGCCCTTCCGTGCCTGACGAAACACCGGCAAAGCCCGCCTACAGGGTCCGCGTGACGTCGGCGCCACGCCCGGCGAGGAAACCCGCAGCTTCCTGCTGCTGCGCGGTCGAAAGCGCATGGACGACCACCGCGCCGCCACCGGCCGCGATCGCCTTGCGCACGGCCTGGATGTAGCGATCGTGATCCGGACGCAATGCCACCAGCCCGCCCAGGAACAGGCCGCCGATCGCCCCGTACAGTACCCACCAGCCGCCCGCGGCCCACGGCGAACTCTCCACGTACGGCACGCCCGCCCACATCATCGCCGCGAACACTAGGCCGCCCACCACCGCGCCGAGCAGGCACAGCTTGAGGTGCGCAAGCACGATCGTGCGCCAGATGCCGCCGCCTTCCGGCTCCAGCTTGATGTCGACGTCGCGGGTGTCCGCGGTGATCACCTTCACCTGCGCGGGCTGGAAGCCCAGTTGTTCGACCAGCTCCACCGCCGCCGCCCGCGCCGATGCCGGCACCGGGAAGACCGCGGCCAGCTTGCTGTTGGACACCTCACCGGTAATGGGATTGTCGGACATGGCCAACTCCTGCTACTCGGGATTGCCCTCCGTTTAGCAGCTCCACGGTGGAAAACACGTGAGACGGCATGCCCGTTCGCAACGCGTCGTTCACAGGGCGACCGGCTTTTCAGCCTCCTTCCGCCGAAAAAACGGCAGGGCAGCCGTTTTTCACGGCGAAGCCGCCCGAAGGGTGACACGCAAGGATATGCGTCATGAAAAAACGCACACGCCCAATGACTGGCTCTTGGCCCGGTACATGGCCGCGTCCGCGGCGCGCAGGTAGTCATCGATGGTCGCCAGGCCGGATTCGCTGCTGACCAGCCCGATGCTCGCACCGCTGGTCACGGTGTGCGCGCCGATCTCGTAGGGCACTGCGAGGGCGGTGGCAATCTGCCGGGCGCGGTCGGCGGCTTCGGCCGGATCGATGGACTCGAGCAGCACGTTGAACTCGTCGCCGCTCATGCGCGCGACCAGATCGACCGTCCGCACGCAGGATTCGAGCCGGCGCGCCACCTGTTGCAACAACTGGTCGCCCACATGGTGGCCGAGGGTATCGTTGACGGCCTTGAACCGGTTGAGGTCCAGCAGCAGCACCGCGAACATCGTGGTGCCACCGCGTGCCGGCACCTCATCGCCTCTCGCGGCCTCGTTCCGGTGCAGCGCGATGGCATGCGCGAGGCGGTCGCGGAACAACGGCCGGCCCGGCAGGTTGGTCAGGGCGTCGTAGGAGCTGCCGCGTTCGGCCAGGTCGCTCAACGAGCCGGCCATGCGCACGGCAACGCCATCCTCGAACTCGGCGACCCCGCGCCAGTTGACCCACACCAGCCGCCCCGAGCGGTGGAACGCGCGGAAATCCACCGAAAAGTTCGGGCTGTCCCCCGACAGGTGCCTGCGGTAGGCGGCCTGCACGCGCCCGCGGTCATCGGGATCGATCAGTTGCTGGAGAAAATGCCAGCCCCCGTCGTGCACGTGGTGGGTGCCGCCCAGCCCGACGATCTCGTGGAAGCGCTCGGACGCATGCAGCGCATCCGTCCGCAGGTCCCAATCCCAGATGCCGTCGTTGGAGCCGCGAGTGGCGAGCGAATAGCGGTTGTCGGAGCGCAGCAGCTCGAGCTCCGTGTTTTTCTGCCGGGTCACGTCGATCATCAGGCCGATCATGCGGTTCGGCCGCCCCGGCTCGACCACCGCGCGGCACAGGTCGCGCACCCACACCACCTTGCCGGACTTGGCGATCAGTCGGTAGCTCATCTCGTAGGCATGGCTGTGCGTGGCGCTGTACGCGGCATCGTCGATGGTCAGCGCCTCCGCCAGATCGTCGGGATGCACATGCGCCCGCCAGAAACCCGGATCGGACCGCCACTCCTCCACGCTGTAGCCGAAAAGCCGCTCGACCTGCGGACTCAGGAAGGTATTGCCCACGCCGCGCTCGGCTTCCCAGACGACGCCATCGATGGTTTCCAGCAGGCGCAGGAAGCGCTGGCGGACCTCCACCAGCACCTGCTCGGTGACCTCGGTGATCTCGATCAGCACGCCCTGGCGGCTGATCACCCGCTCCGCCGCATCCAGCTCCGGGTGGAGCTGCAGCCGCATCCAGCGATAGTCCGCGTCGGCGAAGCGCAGCCGGAACACCGGCATGCCCGAGCGCAGGGTGCCGACGTCGTCGGGATGCACGAATTCAAGCAGGGACCGGCCGAGCGCCGCCTCCACCGGATGGCCGGTGAGCGTGTGCCACGCAGGGTTCAGGTAGGTGATCTCCCACAGCGCATCCGTTTGCACCACCGCCTCGGGCAGGAGTTGCAGCAGGTGTGCGGAGGGCGTGGAAGTGGTGGGCATGCGGGATTATGGTCATCGAAGCATGATCGTCCAGTCCAGCACGACGGCGAGCATGAATGACGTGACTGTCACATTTCGGCGAAATGGGAACAGGTCATGCCCTCATTAGTACAACGCTTTGCAGGCGTATGGCCCGCGCTCCCATCAGCCGAACCACGCCCCCGCAATCAATTAAGTGATCCTGGCCCCATTTTTGCTTATCGACTCGACCAAATGGTCCGCCACAACAGCGACCAAGTCAGCTACGCGGACGTTTAGCTTTAAGCCAATAGGCGAAGCATGCATGCTTGACTCCAAAGCTACCGTCCTCCTTATCGACATTAAGGAACCCCAACTCCACCAGCCTTGTCGCTGCAATCTGCACGAGATGATTTTCCATATGCAATTCGGCACAAAGCCGAATTACCAGAGCTCGCTCACCCGGATTTTCGCAAAGGTGGTCAAGAACTGACAGCGCAACCTCGTCACACTCAATTTCATGATACGCATCCTGAAAATACATATCACCAATCAGATCAAGCGCACCCCTCCGTTCAAATGCCCCATCCCATACATGCACAGCATGTACAGAATAGTCAGCAGACTCGGCCAGACAAGCCTTCTCAAATGCACAGTATCCAAACTGATGAACAAAATGGGCGTGTCCTCCCGAGAATTGCAAAATCGCATCCTTTGCATCAGACATGAAACAAAAATTTTCAGAACCAGAGCCTCGAACAGATAACTCTGCAAGAGCCAGGAGCTCAGCCACATCATCTTTCTTCAACCCATCCAACGCCAGCTCATCGAATATACGAAGCGATGATTTATGACTCTTCACGAGAACATCTGTACTACTCGCGAGCCCTGCCACCCCAACTACCACTTGGTGACAACCAATTGAATTGAGACGTTCAAGAAGCAATTTGAAGAATGTCCCAATATCAAGCTCTTCGCTGGCCTGATCCAATTCATCAACCAGCAAAAGAATCCCATCGTACCCAAGCCTTTGCTCACCCGTCGGAATGTCAATACAAACTAAATCAACCACATCCCTCAATGAATCGGCGACATTTCTGCAAATATCCCGATGGTTCTGTGGCACTGGCTCGTCAGCTCGAAACGAGACTCCAGCCACTTCGAATTTTTGAATAAATCCCCACGCACGCCCAAGCATATCCTTCAATGGAGCGTGGAGTGAAAGAATTTTTGAAAGCTCCTCATGCAGCGTGCGAGCCAAATCCAACCGGGTTGTATGCCTGTCAACAGCAAAGTCGACCACGAGAAAATTGAAGCCTTGCGTGCGATCCGCTGCCGTTTTTCGCGAATAGTCAAGAAAGGATGTCTTTCCGGCTCCTCGATCCCCCGTAATCAGGAAATGGCGAGGCCGGCCGTTTTTAGCATGCTGCAACGCGGCTACGAGCTCACCAATTTCTTTCGCACGTCCAACAAAACGACTAGGCGCAATTGGATGGGAAGGATCAAACGGATTCAATGGTCTATTCAAGCGCACCTCCCTGTAAGCCTTCGATTCATTACCAGCGCATCTCAGCCCTCGCAAAAGATGCGGAAGGCCAATCGCGATTGCACCATTCCAATCCACCAAACCAGGAAATGTCCGCCATTGCGGACAAATCACATATTCCGCCGGTACTCCCCACCCACATCGTACAGCGCATGACTGATCTGGCCGAGACTATGGGTCTTCACCGCCTCGATCAACGCCTCGAACACATTGCGACGCTCGCGCGCCGTGCTCTGCAAGTAGGCTAGGCCATGGCCGTCGTGGATCCCGCCCTCATTCGAGGCGCTGCCACCCACTTCGTGGCTGTGCGAGGTCTCGCCGGCCGGCGCCAGCGCATTGCGGATACGCTGCCAGTTGCGCACGTTCTCGATCTGCTGCCCCTTCTCTTCCTCGGTCGAGCGGATCAGCTCGATCTCGGTCACCACTTCGCCGGCATGCTCCTTCGGCAGAAACATGTTGACGCCGACCAGCGGCAGGCTGCCGTCGTGCTTCTTGTGTTCGTAGTACAGGCTTTCTTCCTGGATCTTGCCGCGCTGGTACATGGTGTCCATCGCGCCGAGCACGCCGCCGCGCTCGCTGATTGCCTCGAATTCCTTGTACACCGCCTCTTCCACGATGTCGGTCAGCTTGTCCACGATGAAACTGCCCTGCCACGGGTTCTCGCAGAAGTTCAGCCCCAGCTCCTTGTTGATGATCATCTGGATCGCGACCGCGCGGCGCACGCTTTCCTCGGTCGGGGTGGTGATGGCTTCGTCGTAGGCGTTGGTGTGCAGGCTGTTGCAGTTGTCGAACAGGGCGTACAGCGCCTGCAAAGTGGTGCGGATGTCGTTGAACTGGATTTCCTGCGCGTGCAGCGAGCGGCCCGAGGTCTGGATGTGGTACTTCATCATCTGGCTGCGTTCGTTGGCGCCATAGCGCTCGCGCATCGCGCGCGCCCAGATGCGGCGGGCGACGCGGCCGATGACGGTGTATTCCGGGTCCATGCCGTTGGAGAAGAAGAACGACAGGTTCGGCGCGAAGTCGTCGATCTTCATGCCGCGCGCGAGGTAGTACTCGACGATGGTGAAGCCGTTGCTCAGGGTGAAGGCGAGCTGGCTGATCGGGTTCGCCCCGGCCTCGGCGATGTGGTAGCCGGAGATCGACACCGAGTAGAAATTGCGGACGCCGTTGTCCACGAAATACTGCTGGATGTCGCCCATCATCCGCAGCGCGAACTCGGTGGAGAAGATGCAGGTGTTCTGCGCTTGGTCCTCCTTGAGAATGTCGGCCTGCACGGTGCCGCGCACGGTGCGCAGGGTTTCGGCCTTGATCCGCGCGTAGGTGTCCGCGTCCAGCAACTGGTCGCCGGTGACGCCGAGCAGGCCGAGGCCGAGGCCGTCGTTGGTCGGCGGCAGCTCGCCGTGGTACTGCGGGCGCTGGCGGCCTTCAAACAATCGCGTGATCTGCTTTTCCGCCTCCGCCCAGCGCGCCGGGTCGGCCTTCAGGTATTTCTCCACCTGCTGGTCGATGGCGGTGTTCATGAACATCGCCAGGATCATCGGCGCCGGGCCGTTGATGGTCATCGACACCGAGGTGGTCGGCGCGCACAGGTCGAAGCCGGAATACAGCTTCTTCATGTCGTCCAGCGTGGGGATGTTGACGCCGGAGTTGCCGATCTTGCCGTAGATGTCCGGGCGCGGCGCGGGGTCTTCGCCATACAGGGTGACGCTGTCGAACGCGGTGGAAAGCCGCGCGGCCGGCTGGCCCACGCTCAGGTAATGGAAGCGGCGGTTGGTGCGCTCGGGCGTGCCTTCGCCGGCGAACATGCGGATCGGGTCTTCGCCGCTGCGGCGGTAGGGGTAGACGCCGCCGGTGTACGGGTACGCGCCGGGCAGGTTCTCCTTCTGCAGGAACACCAGCAGTTCGCCCCAGCTGCGGTAGGTGGGCGCGGCGATCTTCGGGATCTGCTGGTGGCTGAGCGACTCGCGGTAGTTCTCGACGCGGATGGCCTTGCCGCGCACCTGGTACTCGTTGACCTCGTCGGTGATCGACTTCAGGCGGGCCGGCCATTCGCGCAGCAGGCGCAGCGCTTCGGAATCCAGCGATTGCACCGCGTCGTTGTAGCGCTGGCGCAGGGTGCGGACACTGGCGTCGGCGGCAACGTCGGTCAGCGCGTCGGCGACATACAGATCCAGCGCGGCCGGCAATGCGGCATCGCCCAGCTCCTTCAGCGCCTGCCAGCAGCTCTGCGCACGCTCGGCGACTTCGGCCTGCGAGTCGATGCGGGTGTTGATCGCCCTGCCCTGCTCGGCAATTTCGGCCAGGTAGCGCACACGGCTGCCGGGAATCAGCACGGTGGCACGCGGTTCCTTCAGCGTGGTGTCGATGGACGGGTCGAAACCGCAATGAACACCACCCCCACCCTGCCCTCCCCTTGAAGGGGAGGGTTCAAGCTGTAGCTTCCCGCGCAGCAGCCGGCACAGGTTGGCGAACATCCAACTGATGCCGGGGTCGTTGAATTGCGAGGCGATGGTCGGGTAGACCGGCACGTCCTCGTCCCTGGTCTGGAAGGCGACGCGGTTGCGCTTCCACTGCTTGCGCACGTCGCGCAGTGCGTCCTCGGCGCCGCGCTTGTCGAACTTGTTGAGCACCACCAGCTCGGCGTAGTCGAGCATGTCGATCTTTTCAAGCTGGCTGGGCGCGCCAAAATCGCTGGTCATCACGTACATCGGGAAATCGACCAGGTCCACGATCTCCGAATCGCTCTGGCCGATGCCGGCCGTCTCGACGATCACCAGGTCGAAATCCAGCGACGTGAGGAAGCCGATGCAGTCGCGCAGCACGGTATTGACCGCCGCATGCTGGCGGCGGGTGGCCATCGAGCGCATGTACACGCGCGGGCTGCGCAGCGAGTTCATGCGGATGCGGTCGCCCAGCAGCGCGCCACCGGTACGGCGACGGGTGGGGTCCACCGAAACCACCGCGATGCGCATCTGCGGGAAATGCGCGAGGAAGCGATTGAGCAGTTCGTCGGTGACGCTGGACTTGCCGGCGCCGCCGGTGCCTGTAATGCCGACCACTGGCGTGGACGGCATCCGGGAATGGGGAATCGGGAATGGGGAGTCGGAACAGCCCTGCGCCCATTGTTTGCGCAGCGCGGTGAGTTCAGCGTCGCTGAAAACGCCATCTTCAATGGCCGAGAGCATTCGGCCGATGGCGATTTCATCGCCAATCGCGGGACGCTCCCGCTTTGCCGATTCCCCATTCCCGATTCCCGATTCCCGCGCGTGCTGCGCACGCGCCACCACGTCCTCGATCATCTCCACCAGCCCCATCTTCATGCCGTCGTTGGGGTGGTAGATGCGCTCGACGCCGTAGTCCTGCAGCTCGCGGATTTCCTCCGGGGTTATGGTGCCGCCGCCGCCGCCGAATACGCGAATGTGGCCGGCCCCGCGCTCGCGCAACATGTCCACCATGTACTTGAAATACTCGACGTGGCCGCCCTGGTAGGACGACAGCGCGATGGCATCGGCATCCTCCTGCAGCGCCGCGCGCACCACGTCCTCCACCGAGCGGTTGTGGCCCAGATGGATCACCTCCGCACCTTGCGACTGGATCAGCCGGCGCATGATGTTGATGGCCGCGTCGTGGCCGTCGAACAGGCTGGCGGCGGTGACGAAGCGCAGCGGCGAGCGGCTTTCGTCCAGGGCGGTGGACGGCGGCTGCGGGAGGTGGGGGGCGGGGGTACTCATGGGTCGTGCGACATCCTGTTTCCGTTGAAACCGATGATAGGGCCGCGTGCCCGGCAGGTCAGGTTGCAGCGCAGCGTGACCGGTGCGCCGCGCGGTGCTCCCACGCGCCATCGGCGGCCTCGACAACCGCCGGCCGCCGAATGCATTAGAATGGCTGCCCGCGACCCGTCACCCCAAGGACGAAGTCGCATTTTTTGTTTTACGGCCACCATTTACCCGCAGGATCACGGACGTTGCCGCAGCAACGCCCATCGGAGCATCCATGCTTTTCGACACCCTCGAAACTTCCGGCCACGAGCAGGTCGTGTTCTGCCACAACCGCGACGCCGGCCTGAAGGCGATCATCGCCATCCACGACACCACCCTCGGCCCGGCCTTGGGCGGTGTGCGCATGCGCCCCTACGCCAACAGCGACGACGCGCTGCGCGACGTGCTGCGGCTGAGCCGCACCATGACCTACAAGAACGCGCTGGCCGGGTTGAACGTGGGCGGCGGCAAGGCGGTGATCATCGGCGACCCGAAGTCCGGCAAGAGCGAGGTGCTGTTCCGCGCCTTCGGGCGCCAGGTCGAGGCGCTGGGCGGGCGTTACATCACCGCCGAGGACGTCGGCACCGACGTCAACGACATGGAGCAGATCTACCTGGAAACCGGCTATGTCACCGGCGTGCACCAGGTTCACGGCGGCTCCGGCGATCCGGCCCCGTTCACCGCCTACGGCGCACTGCAGGCGTTGATGGCCTCGGTCAACCGCAAGTTCGGCCACGAGGAAATCGGCAAGGTCGGCATTGCCGTGCAGGGCCTGGGCCACATCGGCATGGAGCTGGTGAAGCTGCTGCGTGAGCGCGGTGCAAAACTGCATGTCACCGACCTGGACCCGGCGCTGGTGGAACGCGCGGTCGGCGAATACGGCTGCGAGGCGGTTGCGCCCGATGCCATTTACGACGTCGCCGCCGACGTGTTCGCACCCTGTGCGGTGGAAGGCGTGATCGGCATGGAAACGCTGGACCGGCTCAAGGCCAAGGTCATCTGCGGCACCGCCAACAACCAGTTGGCCAGCCATGCGGTGGGCGATGAACTGTTCAAGCGCGGCGTGCTGTGGGCGCCGGATTACGCCGTCAATGCCGGCGGCGTGATGAACGTGTCGCTGGAGATCGACGGTTACAACCGCGAGCGCGCCATGCGCCTGATCCGCAGCATTTACCACAACCTCGAACGCATCTTCGACCGCTCCGAACAGGACGGGATTTCACCGCAACGTGCCGCCGACCGCATCGCCGAGGCCCGCATCGCCGCCATCGGCAAACTGAAGATGCCGATGGGCCGCGCCACGCCGCGGCTGTGCCGCCTGCGCGGCGAGTGAAAGCAAGGAGCGAGTGAAGATGCGTGAGGAGTGAGAAGAAGCTCTTCTACTCCACTCACCCCTTGGCTTTCAGCGTGCGCCGAACAGCAGCAATACGCTGATCAGCACACCCAGCAGCAAGGCGCTGAGCAGCAGCCACGGCCAACGCCGCTGTTCTGGCCGTGGCGCCGGCTTCGGCATGGTTTCGGCAGCCGGCTCGGCCTCTTCGGCGATGGCCGGCGAGTATGTCGGTGCCGCGCCCTGTGGCACCTCCAGCACGAAGCGCTGGTTGCCCTCGAACACCACCTGGTCGCCCGCACGCAACCAGCAGTGGCGGACCACGACGCCGTTGACCCGGCAGCCGTCGGGCGAACCCAGGTCGCGCAGCAGCACCCGCTCGCCGTGGCATTCCAGACGCGCCTGCCGCTCGGGGAATACCGGGTCATCGATGACGATGTCCGCCGCAGCATCGCGGCCTATCGTGCGTGGCTGGCTCAAGGCATGGGCACGGCCGTGGTGCTGGCCGCCGACGCCGCGCAGCAGCACGCACTGGTCCTCGCCGTTTTGCGTGGCCGCCGCGGAGGGCGCCTGCGGCAGTTGCGTGGCCGGCTCGCAGTCGCCACGCAGCAGCATCTCCACGCCGTCGGCATGCACCGAATCACCGGCGCGCAGCAACGCCATGCGCCGTACCGGGCGGCCGTTGACATGGATGCTGCGGACGCCGCTGGCAACCTGCAGCCAAAGGCCGCGCTCGTCGGTACAGAAACGCGCCAACAGCAGCGGGCCGACGCTGTCATCACCCAGCCGCACCTGCCCGCTGGCATCCCGCACGATGCGTTGCATGCCGGGACCAAGGGTTTGATCCGGCTGCTGGCGATTGCCGAAATGGACTTGCAGGGTGCGCACCGGCGGCAGACTAGCAGGTCCACGGGACATGCAGAAGCCGGCCACGGGGCTTGGACTGCGCCGCGCCTGTCCGCACAATGCCGCACCACCTTCCACGCAGCCGCGCGAGTCTTTCCCCATGTCCAGCATCGACATCCACCATGCCCATTCCCTGTCCGACGAGGGCGCGCACGCGGCCATCGTCGAAGTCGCACGCAAGTTGCAGGAGCGTTTCGAGGTCAGCACCCGCTGGGAGGGACAGAACCTGCACTTCACCCGCATGGGGGTCGATGGCGCGATCGAGTTGCTGCCCGGCGCGGTGCGGGTGAAGGCCGAGCTGGGCTTCCTGCTGTCGGCGATGAAGGGCATGGTGGAATCGGAAATCCGCCGGGTGCTGGCCGAGAAGCTGGGCTGATGCACGCAGGGCCGGGCAACCAGCCCGACCGGAGCGAAATTTGTTGCGCCGCCTCAATGCCACCGTTATCATAAGCGGCTCCTTCGGGGTGTAGCTCAGTCTGGTAGAGCGCTACGTTCGGGACGTAGAGGTCGCAGGTTCGAATCCTGTCTCCCCGACCAAGATCGACAAAAGCCGGCCTCGGGCCGGCTTTTGTTTTTCGCCATCCATGCCGAAAGCCCTTCGGGCCATTGGCAGGCGATGTCAGGAATCGCTCCCGGCGATTCCTTGTTTTTTGCGGGTGGCCCGCCTCTGCGGCTACCCGTGCCGGAGTTTCGCCATGTCCCACGCTCCCGCCTACACCCCGCACGCTCCCCTGTTCCAGGGCCGGCTGCTGGCCTTCGTCGCCGTCATCCTGCTGGCCGCCAACCTGCGCAGCGCGGTCACGTCGTTGACACCGTTGCTGGACCGACTGGGCCAGACCTTCGATTTCGGCAGCACCATGACCGGCGTGCTGGGCATGATGCCCACCGCCGCCTTTGCCCTGTTCGGCCTGGTCACACCGCGCTTGATCCGCGCCATCGGGCTGGAACGCACCGCCGTATTGGCCATGCTGCTGGCCACCGCCGGGCTGCTGCTGCGCGCCAGCGCCGACGGTGTCGGCATGCTGCTGGTCGGCTCGGCGGTCGCACTGGCCGGCATGGGCATCGGCAACGTGGTGGTGCCGCCGCTGGTCAAGCGCTACTTCGCCGATCGCGTCGGCACCTTGAGCACGCTCTACATCACCGTGCTGCAGGCCGGCACCATGCTGCCGGCGCTGCTCGCGGTACCGGTGGCCGACCGCTTCGACTGGCGCATTTCTATGGGCATGTGGGCATTGCTGTCCACCGCCGCGCTGCTGCCGTGGCTGTTGATGGCGCGGCATGCGCCGCGTGCGGACAACGCCCTCGCCTCCGGCGGCCCGCATGCCGACGGCCAGGTCTGGAAGACCTCGCTCGGCTGGGGCATGGCGCTGATGTTCGGCATGACCTCGCTGGGCACCTACTCGCTGTTCACCTGGATGCCCAAGGTGATGGTGGAAGCCGGCGCCAGCGAAGCCTTCGGCGGGGTGATGGTGGCGCTGTATTCGGCCATCGGCCTGCTGCCCTCGCTGCTGGTGCCGGCACTGGCGGTGCGCATGCGCAACCCGTTCCCGATCGCGGTGCTGGTGTTCGGCCTGAACGCGGTCGCCTTCGCCGGCCTGCTGTGGGCGCCGATGGCTGCGCCATGGCTGTGGGTGACCATCGCCGGGCTGGGTCCATCCACCTTCCCGCTGGGCCTGACCTTGATCAACCTGCGTACCCGTACCCCGGCCGGCTCGGCGGCGCTGTCCGGTTTCATGCAGGGCGTGGGTTACAGCCTGGCTAGCCTCGGCCCGCTGCTGTTCGGTTGGCTGCACGAATTCGGCGGCGGCTGGGCGTGGTCGTTCGCGTTCCTGATGCTGTGCTCGCTGGTACTGCTGATTGCAGCGTGGTTCGCGTGCCGGCCGCAGCAGTTGGAAGACCATTGGATCGCATGATCCGTAGGAGCAGCTTGGTGCGCGATGGAGCTTTACCGGTAGAGCCACATCGCGCACCAAGGTGCGCTCCTACGATCTGACCTGTCCCTCGCCGCGCACCACGAAGCGCTCCACCGTGAGCGCTTCCAGGCCCATCGGACCGTAGGAATGCAGGCGCGTGGTGGAAATGCCGATCTCCGCGCCCAGCCCCAGTTCGCCACCGTCGGAGAAGCGCGAGGAGGCGTTGACCATCACCACCGCCGAGCGCAGTGCGTGCACGAAGGCGTCGGCATGGGCCGAGGTGGCGGTGGCAATGACTTCGGTGTGGTCGGAGGTGTGGCGCTGGATGTGGGCGATGGCGTCATCGAGCGAGTCGACCACGCGGATGGCGAGAATCAAGTCCAGGTATTCGGCGGCATAGTCGTCCTCGCTCGCCGCCAATACACCGGGAACCAAGACCTGCGTCGCGGCATCACCGCGCAACTCGACGCCGCGCGCGCGCAATGCCTCGGCCGCCAGCGGCAGGAAGCACGGCGCGATGTCGGCATGCACCAACAAGGTTTCCAGCGAGTTGCAGGCAGCTGGGCGCGACACCTTGCCGTCGACCAGCAGGCCCAGCGCCAGTTGCGTATCGGCGCTGTCGTCGACGTACAGGTGGCACACGCCCTTGTAGTGTTTGATCACCGGCACCCGCGCATGTTCGGCGACGAAGCGGATCAGGCCCTCGCCGCCGCGCGGGATTGCCAGGTCGATGATGTCATTCAGTTGCAGCAGCTCCAGCATCGTCTCGCGGCGCAGGTCTTCGACCAGGGTCAGCGCGGCATCGTCGATGCCGGCCTCGCGCAGTGCGCGTTTCAGGCTGGCGGCAATGGCGGTGTTGGAATGGATCGCCTCCGACCCCCCGCGCAGGATCACGCCGTTGCCGGCCTTGATGCACAGCGCCGCGGCATCGGCGGTCACGTTCGGCCGCGCCTCGTAGATCATCGCAATCACCCCCAGCGGCACACGCACCTTCTGCACGCGGATACCGTTGGGCCGCAGGTAGTCGCGGGTAACCTCGCCGACCGGATCGGGCAACGCGGCGACTTCACGCAGCGCATTGGCGACGCCGGCCAGACGCTGCGGGTTCAACGCCAGGCGGTCAAGCATCGCGCTGCCCACGCCCTTGTCAGCGGCGGCCTGTAGATCGCGCGCGTTGGCGGCGAGGATCGCCCCGGCATCGGCCTCCAATGCCGAGGCCATCGATTCCAGCAAGGCAGAGCGCGCCGCGGAAGAAAGCAGGCCGAGTTGCCAGGCGGCATCGCGGCATTGCAGGGCAAGAGTCTTGATGTCGGTCATGATTTCAACTCGCATACAGAAATATCCATTCCCGCAGGTGTGCAGTCATGGCAGCAGGACGAGGTCGTCGCGGTGGATCACGTTCTCGCCATAGTTGTAGCCGAGGGTGGCTTCGATGATGCGCGAGTGACTGCCGGCAATGCGCCGCACGTCCACCGCCGAATACTGGCTGATGCCATGCGCGATGCAGCACTCGTCATCGCGCACTTCGATCATGTCGCCACGGCGGAACTCGCCCTGTACGCCGGTGATGCCGCCCGGCAGCAGCGAAGCACCCTTATCGCGCAATGCGCGCGCGGCGCCACTGTCGACCACGATCGCCCCCGGCTCGAGCGGCGCGTGCCGCAGCCAGTATTTGCGCGCGGCAATGCGCGAGCGCCCGGCATGCAGCCGGGTGCCGCGCAGCCGGCCCTGCGCCAGAGCGCGCACCACCTCGCCACTGCGGCCATTGAACAGATAAGTGTCGATGCCAGCCGCGCCGGCCTTGGCCGCCGCCTGCAGCTTGGTGTGCATGCCGCCAGTACCGGCCGCACTGCCACTGCCACCAGCCATCGCCATCACCTCGGCGTTCAGTTCGACGACTTCATCAATCGGCCGTGCCTGCGGATCGCGGCGCGGATCGGCGGTGTACAGGCCGTCGATGTCGGTGGCGATGAACAGCGCGTCGGCATCGACCAGCGCGGCGACGATGGCGGCGAGGTTGTCGTTGTCGCCAAGCTTCAACTCATCGACCGAAACGGTGTCGTTTTCGTTGACCACCGGCAATGCACCGAGCGCCAGCAGTTCGTTGAGGGTGGCGCGTGCGTTGAGGTAGCGGCGGCGGTTGCGCAGGTCGTCGTGGGTCAGCAACACCTGCGCCACCGGGCGCTCGAAGAAGCGCTGCCACAGCGCGATCAACTGCGCCTGCCCGAGCGCGGCCAGTGCCTGCCGCGCGGCGATGGCGGCGCCGGCTTCGGCCGCCTTGGGCAGGATGGCGCGGCCGGCCGCGACCGCGCCGGAGGAGACGATCACCACTTCCCTGCCGGCCAGCAGGTTTGCCGAAACGAACTGCGCCAAGCCCAACGCGAAGCGCGGACTCAAACCGCCGCCGTCGGCCGCAAGCAGGCTGCTGCCGATCTTCAACACCGCGCGCCGCCACGGTGGCAGCGCCTGCTCGACGAAGGGTGAAGGAGTGGCGTCGCTCATGGTTTCAGCGGGTATTCCATTCATGGATGGCCAGGTCCGAGCTACCGTGGATCGCCAGCGGATCGGTGGCGACGATGGCTTGCGCTTCATCCATGTCGGCGACGTTGCACAACACGTAGGCACCGCCGCTGCCATCGGCAAAACCGCCGGTCAGGCGCAATTGCCCGCGCTCGCGCAATTCGTCGAGGAAGGCCTTGTGCGGCGCGACGACCGAGGTGTCGAACGTCGGCCGGCGCATGGCCATGACCAAATACAGCTTCATTGCGCGTTCTCCGCTGCACGAAAGGTTTCCAGCGCGAATGTTGCACCGCCGCGCAAGTGATGTGGGCGATGCTTTCGTTTCCAACCAACGCAGGTATCAAGCGAAAAGCCCCTCTCACTATGGGAGAGGGGTTGGGGTGAGGGCCGAACGGAGTCTGGATGGCTCAAGCATCATGGACTTTGCCCACCCTCACCGCCCTTCGGGCACCTCGCTCCGCGCCCTGGCCCGGCGCCGCACGTCAGACGTTCAGGCGTGTGCGAACCAGTGGTTCGCAAGCAACACGCCTTTCACCCCGGAGGGAGAAGGGAAAGAAGAACTCACTCCAACACCGCCATCCAGCGCGCCTGCAATTCTTCCAGCCGCAGGTCGGCGGCGGCACCCGGCGACACCCGCGCGACAAGGCTGCCTTCCGGCGTGCGCCCCTGCCCCGCCGTATCGGCCGAGGCGGCGGCGGCTTTGTAGGCCTCACGGAACGGCACCCCGGCCACGGCCGCTTCCACTGCCACGTCGGTGGCGTACATGCCCGAGTCGATCGCGGCGCGGATGTTGCCGTCGCGCCAGTCCAGGTTGGACAGCAGCGCCGGCAGCAGTTCCAGTGCCGCCAGGCCCCGGCCGAAACCGTGGAAGATGGCGCCCTTGGAGGCCTGCAAGTCGCGGTGGTAGCCAGACGGCAGCGACAGCAATTGTTCGATCTCGGTGCGCGCGGCGGCGACGCTGGCATGGGTGGCGCGCATCAGCTCGATCACGTCGGGGTTGCGCTTGTTGGGCATGATCGAGCTGCCGGTGGTGTACTGCGCCGGCAGCGCGACAAAGGCGAATTCTCCGCTGGTGAACAACGACAAATCCCAGGCGATGCGGCGCAGGTCCAGGGTCGCCCCGCCGAGCGCTTCCAGCGCGGCCAGCTCGAACTTGCCGCGCGAGAGCTGGGCATAGATCGGCGACACCTGCATGCGTGCGAAACCCAGGGCCTGGGTGGTGTGCTCGCGGTCCAGCGGCAGGTTGACGCCATAGCCGGCGGCGGTACCGAGCGGGTTGCAGTCGATCAGCCGGCGGGTGTCGGCCGCGCGCATCGCGTTGTCGATGAAGGCTTCGGCCCAGCCCGCCCACCACATGCCGGCCGAGGACACCACGGCGCGCTGGATGTGGGTGTAGCCGGGCAGCGGCTGGGCGCGTTCCGCAGCGGCGCGGTCCAGTGCCACCCTCGCCACCTCGCGGCTGAGCTGCGCCACCCGCGCCAGCTTTTCCTTCAGCCACAGGCGGGTGGCGACGAGGATCTGGTCGTTGCGGCTGCGGCCGGTGTGAATCTTGCGCCCGGCATCGCCGAGGCGTTCGGTCAGCCGTGCCTCGATCGCCGAATGGCAATCCTCGTACCGCTCGTCGAGCACGAAGGCACCGCTGCGGAAATCGTCGGCCAGCAGCGCCAGCTCGCGCTTGAGCGCAGCCAGTTCATCGGCCGAAAGAATGCCGATGTGCTGCAGCCCTTCCGCATGCGCGGTACTGGCCTGAATGTCGTGCAGGAAGAACTCGCGGTCGAGAATGACGTCGTCGCCGGCGAGGAAGGTCTGGATCTTCGCGTCCACCGCGACGCCGGGTTTCTGCCACAGCAGGTCAGCCATTGTTGTTTTCCTTCAGCGGAATGGCGCACAGCTCGGGCAGGCCGAGGGCCATGTTGAAATTTTGCAGCGCCTGCGTGGCCGCACCCTTGAGCAGGTTGTCGATGGTCGCCACCACCACCACCCGTTTGTTGCCCGGCGCCATCGTGAAACCGCCGATCTGCACGCCGTGGCGGCCGGCAATGCGGCTGACCCACGGTGCTTCGTCCACCACTTCCACCAGCGGCTCGCCGGCATAACGTTGCCGGTACAGCGCCATCACGTCCTCGCGCTTGAGCGGCTGCTGCAACCACAGGTTCACGGTCATGCTGATGCCGCGGAAATGCGGTGCCACGTGCGGCATGAATTCCACCTGCACGCCGAGCCGGTTGGACACCTCACGCTCATGGACGTGGTTGGTCAGCGCATACGGCATCAGGTTGTCGCGCAGCAACTCGGGGTTGTTCTTGTCCGAAGGCGTGGTGCCGGCACCTGACCAGCCGGACACGCCGAAGCAGGCCGGCGGCCCGGCCAGTTGCGACAGCAGCGGCGCAATTGCCAACTGCATGGCGGTGGCGTAGCAGCCGGGGTTGCTGATGCGCTTCTGCCCGGCATAGGCCTCGCGGGTCATTTCCGGCAAGCCGTAGTACCAGGTGTTGTCGAAGCGGTAATCAGCGGACAGGTCAACCACCACCGTGTCCGGCTTCGCCGCATCCAAGGCGGCCACGAAGGGTTCGGCCTTGCCGTTGGGCAGCGCCAGGATCACCGCATCGGCGCGCTTGCTTGCCACTGCGTCGGCGTCCAGGTTTTCATAGCGCAGCTCGCCAACATCGGCATCGCTGTGCTCGGCCACGCGCTGCCCGGCCAGCTCGCGCGAGGACACGAAGGCCAGCTCGATGTGCGGGTGCCCGGCCAGCAGCCGGATCAGCTCGGCACCGGTATAACCACGGGCGCCGACGATGCCGAGGGTGAATTTCCTGTCAGTCATGCTTGCAACTCCGTAAAAAGGTACGCGCGACAGAGTCGTCATCCTTGCAGGCTCGCGGTACGTTCGCCGCAGTGCTTCACGTAACCGCGGATGCTGTCGAAATCGCTGGCGCCGAACCAGAACACCTTCCAGTGGTCGAGCTTGTAGCAGCCGTCGGACTCGGCGTAATAGAAATGATTGACCGCATTGCCATTGCGCGAGCGCCAGAACAGTTGCGGGGTTTCCTCCAGCATCACGTTCCACACCGCGCGCCCGAGGCCTTCACCCTGCGCATCGTCAAGCACCGCGAATTTGTCCAGGTACACGCCCTCGGCCTCGTCGGTGAGGATCACCGCGGTGCGGTAGTTTTCGCTGACGTAGGCGCGCAGCAGCCTGGTCTTTTCGAAGTAATCCGGCACCAGGGTGCGGCCGAAGCTGGATTCGATCAGCGTCTTCAAGCGCGCGGTATCCAGTTGTTCCCACGCCGTGGCCTTGAGCACTTTCTCGCCACGCCGCACCAGCGTGCCCGAGCCCTTGTGGGTGAACAGTTCCTTGGCCAGATCGGCCGGGCGCGTGATCGACACCGAGGACTCTTCCGGCAGCCGGTCCAGCAAATCCTTGATCTGTTCGATCTTGATCTTCATGCCGCCGTGCAGCCACGGTTGCTGGATCAGATGTTCGTACTCGGTGGACAGGTTGATCGAGTCGATCAGCTTGCCGTCGGCATCAAGCAGGCCGCCGGTGCCGGTGAGGAAGATGATCTTGTACGGCTGCAACTCCTGCACCAGCTCGTTGGCGGCGAAATCGGCGTTGACGTTGAGAATCTGCCCGCTCGGGGTTTCGCCAAGCGAGGTGATGACCGGGATCGAACCGGCGCGCAGGCTGGCCTCGATCGGAGCGAGGTTGACCCGCTTCACTTCGCCGACCAACCCATAAGTGGCCTGGTCCATGTACTCGGCTTCGAACACGCCGCCGGTGATGGAAGTGGCGCGCGCACCGTTCTGCTGCAGCGCCTCGACCAACTGCAGGTTCGACTGCTGGAACACGCGGCGCACGATTGCCAGCGCTTCGGGCGTGGTCACGCGCAAGCCGTTGACGGTTTGCTTGGCGATGCCGGCCGCCGAGAGTTCCGCATCCAGTTGCGGGCCGGCGCCGTGCAGCACGATCGGGGTCAGGCCGACTTCCTGCAGGAACGACAGCGAAGAAGTCAGCGCATCAAGGTCGTCGCGCAACACCGCACCGCCGACCTTGACCACGGCGAAGCGCTTGGCGTCCAACTGCGAGAAACGCTTGAGGTACTGGCTGATTTCCTTCGCGCTGGCCATGCTCGAAAGCAGGCGCACGATGGTCTGGCGGGTCTGGCGGTGGGGTTGCATGGCGGGGGACATTTCGTTGTCTTGGGGAATGCGGGGCGCTCAGGCGCCGCGCTGCAGGATGTGGTGGACCGACCCGACGTAGCGCTGCAACTGCTCCAGCGTCACGAACTCGTCGGCGGTATGGGCCTGGGCGATGTCGCCGGGGCCGTAGACCAGCGCGGTGTAGCCGCCGGCTGAGAACAGTGAGGCTTCGGTCCAGAAATCCACCGCGTTGCCGATCGGCAGGCCGAGTTCGTCGGCGACGTCGCGCGCGGCGAGGCGACGTTCCTCGGCACGCGCAGTGTCGCCGGACGGCAGGCTCGGGCCGCGGAAGGTTTCCTCGAAATGCGCGGCGGCCGGTTCGGCGAAACCGGCGAAGGTCGCCAGCAATTGGTCGATGTCCATCGACGGCAGCGGGCGGAAGCCGAAACGCAGTTCGGCCGCCGGCGCGATCATGTTGGCCTTGATGCCTCCCTCGACTCGGCCGATGTTGAAGCGCAGCCCGGTCAAGCCGCCGAAACGCGCATGCGCCAGCGACTCGACGTGGTCCAGCGCACGGCCTCCCCAGCGCATCGCCTGGTGCAGCGCGCTGGCGGCCGCATCCTGCTTGCCCGAGGCATGGCCGGCGCGGCCGGCGAACTTCATCAGCACCGAGGAGATGCCGCGATGCGCCAGTACCGCCTCGCCCAGCGTCGGCTCGGCGACCAGCACGGCTTCGTAAGGGATGCCGCGGGCAAGGAAGGCGGCGATACAACGCGGGTCGTTGGCTTCCTCGTCCGAGGAGAACAGGAACGCGGCATCGCCATCGGTGGCGTTGGCGGCGGCCACCAGCGCGGCGGCGGCACCCTTGATGTCGCACACGCCCAGCCCGACCACGCGGTCGTCAAACCGCCGCATCACGTGCGGATCGGCGCTCCAGTGCGGCGAATCCGGCACCGTGTCCAGGTGCACGTTGAACAGGTACTTCGGCGTGCCGCGCACCGCGTACAGGCTGACCGCGCCGGCGCCGTGGTCGATCACCTCGACGTTGAAGCCCGGTAGGTTCGCGCGCAGGTAATCGAAGATGCCGCCGGTGGTGATCGCACGTGGCGGGTTGCGGGTGTCGAAGGACACCAGCTTTTCGAGGTGCGCAAGGGTGGATTCGAGAAGTTCGGTCATGGTCTTGAGGGGCCGGAGATTGCCCCCGCCCTTTCATGCGCAGCATGAAGGGGAGGGTTGGGGAGGGGTCGCCTTGCGCAGGGAACAGAAGCAACCCCTCCCCAACCCTCCCCTTGGCCTGCGGCCAAAGGGAGGGAGCGGTCGGTCAACCGTTGTTGACCTGCGCATACAGCGTGCTGCTCATGCCGAACAGCTTGATGAAACCCTCGGCCTCTTCCACACCCCAATCCGCCGACTGCGCGTAGGTCGCGCCCTTGGCGTTGAGGATGTGCGGGGACTTCACCGCCACCGCATCGACGCGCGCGCCGCGGGTTTCCAGCACCACCTCGCCGTTGACCTTGCCCTGCGAAGATTTCAGGAACGCCTCCAGGTCGGTCTTCAGCGGGTCGTGGTAGAAGCCTTCGTAGACCAGCTCCACCCACTTGCGCGCCACGTCCGGCTTGAAACGGTTCTGCTGCTTGGTCAGCACCGCCTCTTCCAGCGCACGGTGCGCGGCCAGCAGCGCGGTCAGGCCCGGTGCTTCATAGACGATGCGGCCCTTCAGGCCGATCACGGTGTCGCCGGTGTAGACGCCACGGCCGACGCCATAAGGGGCGAACAGCTTGTTGAGCTTTGCCAGGATCTGCTCGCCCGGCAAGGCCTTGCCATCCAGTTCGACCGCCTCGCCTTCAACGAACTTCAGGGTAACGGTCAGCACTTCCGCCGGCCACGCACTGCGCGGCGCGCACCAGCCGCGCGCGCCCTCGCCCGGCGCTTCCCACTTGTCGATCTCGCCGCCGGACATGGTCAGGCCCAGCAGGTTCTCGTTGATGGTGTAGGCCTTCTGCTTGGCGCGCACGCCGAAGCCGCGCTCTTCCAAATACGCCTGCTCGTAGGCGCGGGTCTGGGTGTGTTCCTTCTGGATCTCCCGGATCGGCGCGACGATGCGGTAATCGCCCTGCGCCTTCACCGCCAGGTCGAAGCGCACCTGGTCGTTGCCCATGCCGGTGCAGCCGTGGGCGATGGCGTTGGTGCCCAGCTCGGCGGCGCGCTTGAGCGCGGCATCGACAATCAGGTAACGGTCGGACACCAGCAGCGGGTATTGGCCCTGGTAGCCCTCGCCGGCCCAGACGAACGGCTTGACGAAGCCTTCCCAGATCGCAGGACCACCATCGACGGTGACGTGGCTGGCCACACCCAGTTCGACGGCACGCTTCTCGATGGTTGCGCGCTCCTCGGCATCCACGCCGCCGGTGTCGGCAAACACGGTGTGCACGTTCCAGCCGCGCTCCTGCAAATAAGGCACGCAGAAGCTGGTGTCGAGGCCGCCGGAGAAGGCCAGGACGATGTCGCGGGAGTCATTGGGGGTGGTCATGACGAAGTTTTCCGTGGAAGTAAGTTCTGGGAGCGTGTGATGAAAAACGAGGAACGAGTGGGAGCGAGGAAGCAACGAGCTTTTACTCGTTCCTGACCCTCGGCACTTATTTCCGGATCAAAGCAGCCATGATCGCCTTCTGCACGTGCAGGCGGTTTTCGGCCTCGTCGATGGCGATGCACTGCGGCGAATCCATCACGCCGTCGGTGGCCTTGACATTGCGGCGCAGCGGCAGGCAGTGGCTGAACACGCCGTTGTTGGTCAGCGCCATCTTGGCTTCGTCGACGATGAAATGCCGGTACTGGTCGCGGATGGGTTTCTCCGGGGTCCAGTTGCCGAAGAACGGCAGCGCGCCCCAGCTCTTGGCATAGACCACGTCGGCACCGGCATAGGCGCTTTGGATGTCGTGGCTGACCGTCAGCGAACCGCCGCTCTCGGCGACGTTGTCGTGCGCCCAGCCCATGTAGCGCTCATCGAGCAGATACTGCTCGGTCGGGCACAACAGGGTCACGTCCATGCCCATGCGCGTGGCAATGGTCAGCGCCGAGTTGGCCACGGCGGTGTTCAGCGGCTTGGGGTGGTAGGTCCAGGTGAGCACGTACTTCTTGCCGCGCAGGTCGCTGGTGCCGAAGTGTTCCTGCAAGGCCAGCGCATGCGCCAGTTCCTGGCAGGGATGGGTGATGGTCTCCATGTTGATCACCGGCACCGGCGAATACCTGGCGAACGCCTTGAGCACGATGTCCTCGCGGTCGTACTGCCAGTCCACGAACTTCGGGAACGCGCGCACGCCGATCAGGTCGACGTAGCGGCCCAGCACTTTCGCCACTTCGGCGATGTGCTCCTCGGTGTCGCCATCCATCACCGTGCCCAGCTCGAACTCGATCGGCCACGCATCCTTGCCCGGCTGCAGCACGATGGCGTGGCCGCCGAGCTGGAACGCACCCAGCTCGAAGCTGGTGCGGGTGCGCATCGACGGGTTGAAGAACACCAGCGCAATCGACTTGCCCTTCAGCGCATCGCCCAGTTTTTCCTGCTTGAAGCGCGCCGCCTGCGCCAGCAGCGCATCCAGTTCGGCGCGGCTCCAGTCCTGGGTGTTCAAGAAGTGCTTCACGGACATCGATCCATCCTTTGCTGCGGGGAACCACCGTTGCCGGCGGGCTGCGCACGACGCGCGACTATTTCTATTGAAACTTTCTACGGAACGAAAACGAAAAAACCCAGCCGGGGGCTGGGTTTTCCGAACAGACAGCACGAAGCTTGCGGTTACCCAGCGAAGATGTGGGGTTCCGGTCGGCGCGCACGCGAGGTCATGCCGGTGGCCTGCCGGGCGGCGCTGGATTCGTGCTGGAAGCTGTTCGCCTTCATCGCGGTGGATGGTCGCACGCACCCCGGCGGCACGCAAGTGGCGCAGTGCAACATCACGGGTTGCCGGCCACCGGCTCGGGGTCAGGGTCACCGCCGCCCAGTTCCGGGGTGATCGACACCCGCAGCTTCAGGCGGTTGCCCGGGTCTTCCGGCAGCCGCGAGCGGAACTTGATGCCCTTGTAGACGTAGTCCACGTCATAGGCGATGGGCCGGCGGAATTCACGGCCAACCTCGACGATGCGGCACTCGGGGGTGAGCATCGGCGTGTTGCCGCCACCGCGCGCCAGCGTCATCGCTGCCTCGTCTTCGTCGTCATGATGGCGGCCGAAGACCCCCTTCACCGAATCCCAGAAGCGGCGGAACCCGCCCTTCTCCTCCTCGCCGGTGACCTGCACCGGGTCCAGCGTGCGCGTGGACACCGGCACGCAATGTTCTTCGGTGCGGGTGGCGCGCAGGGTCTGGAACACCGGTTCGACGTTGAGCACCTGCGCGTAGTCATGGCGCACGTTCTCCATGATCGCCACGCGGTTGCGCGGCTCCTCGCTTTGCGCAACGGCGGAGCCACTGGCGGCGGCCAGCAGGCACAGGGCTGAGGGCAACAATGGAACGGGCTTCATCGACTTCGACGGATTCTTTGGCAACGGCCAGACTCGGCATAGTGTAGGCAGCCGCGTCCATGAGGGGCTGAACATTACCCATCCGCGGAATAATTGCCCAGCCCGGACGTGCCCGGCCGGGCATGGCCCGCTAGAATCGGCGGGCTTGCTCCTGCCCCGGAACCCCATGTCCCTGCACCTGTACAACACCCTGACGCGACGGCTGGAGCCGTTCGTCCCGCTGGATCCGTCCGCGCCGACCATGTATGTCTGCGGCCCCACCGTCTACAACTACGTGCACATCGGCAATGCCCGTGGCCCGGTGGTGTTCGGGGTGCTGGCCGACCTGCTGCGGCGCCGCCACGGCGCGCTGCGCTACGCCCGCAACATCACCGACGTGGACGACAAGATCAACGCCGCCGCACGCGAGCAGGGCGTGCCGATCACCGCCATCACCGACCGTTTCGCCGCTGCCTACCGCGAAGACATGGCCGCGCTGGGCGTGGCCCCGCCGGACATCGAGCCGGAAGCCACCGCGCATATCCCGCAGATCATCGAAATGATCGAAGGGCTGGTCGCCGGCGGCCACGCCTATGCCACGCAGGGCCACGTGTTGTTCGCGGTGTCCAGCTTCGACGGCTACGGCAAGCTCTCGCGCCGCGACCCCGAGGAAATGCTGGCCGGTGCCCGCGTCGAAGTGGCGCCATACAAGCGCGACGCCGGCGACTTCGTGTTGTGGAAACCCTCCAGCGACGACCTGCCCGGCTGGGAATCGCCCTGGGGCCGTGGCCGCCCCGGCTGGCACATCGAATGCTCGGCGATGGCCGCCGCGCACCTGGGCCACACCATCGACATCCATGCCGGCGGCGTGGACCTGCAGTTCCCGCACCACGAGAACGAAATCGCGCAGAGCGAATGCGCCCACGGCGGCCGCATTTTCGCCCGTTTCTGGCTGCACAACGGCATGCTCAACTTCGGCGGCGCCAAGATGAGCAAGTCGGTCGGCAACATCGAGCGGGTGCACGACCTGGTGGCCAAGCACCCGCCCGAGGCGCTGCGCTACGCGCTGCTGTCGGCCCACTACCGGCAACCGCTGGACTGGTCCGACACACTGATCGAACAGAGTGTGCGCACCCTGGACCGGCTGTACGGCACCCTGCGCGATCTGGCCGATGTCGATGCCGCGCCGTTGATCCCGGCGGCGGTGGAAGCGGCGCTGGACGACGACCTCAACACGCCGTTGGCGCTGGCCGAAGTCGCGCGCATTGCCGGCGAAGCGCGCAAGGCCGAAGGTGCAGACGACAAGGCACGGCTGAAAGCCGAACTGCTGGGTGCCGGCCTTGCACTTGGCCTATTGCAGCAGGCACCGGTCGCATGGTTCGGCCGTGGTGCCGACGCTGATGACGACACCCGCATCCAGACGCTGATCAACGAGCGCATCGCCGCCAAGCAGGCCCGCGACTTCGCCCGTGCCGACGCCATCCGCGACCAGTTGGCCGCCGAGAACATCGTGCTGGAGGACACCCCGCAGGGCGTGCGCTGGAAGCGCGGTTGAGCCACGCCACCCAACACTTCGCCACCTCGTCGTCATTCCCGCGCAGGCGGGAATCACCTTTCGCTCTTGCGTGTTGACGAGGCAGTTGCAAAAGCCAAGAGCGATTCCCGCCTGCGCGGGAGAAGTTTTACAACGGACGCATGTCCGGTAATGACGAAATCCGGAACTCCTGATGACCAATACCCCCTTCCCGCTCGAACCCACCGCCGCCGAAGCACAGGCCACCATTGCCGACGAATTTTCCTTCTTCGGCAACTGGTCCGAGCGCTACCAGTACCTGATCGACCTCGGCCGCAAGCTGCCGGCGTTTCCCGATGAATGGAAGGTCGAGGAACACCGCCTGCACGGCTGCCAATCGCTGGTGTGGATCGTGCCGGAGGGCAACGCCGACAAACTGGTGTTCCACGCCATCAGCGATTCGGCCATCGTTTCCGGGTTGATCTACCTGGCCCTGCGCGTGTATTCCGGCCGCCCGGCCGCCGAAATCCTCGCCACCGACCCGGATTACGTGGCCTCCATCGGCCTGTCCAAGCACCTCTCGCCCACCCGCAGCAACGGGCTGGCCTCGATGCTGGCCTTCATCCGCGACACCGCGCGGTCGCAGCAGGCGTGAACGCCGCGCACCGGCACGATATCGGCGCCTTGCTGCGTCAGCCGGGGTTCGCTGCGCTGCTCACCTACCGCATCACCGCAATGCTGTCTTACCAGATCGTCGCGGTCACGGTGGGTTGGCACATCTACGAAATAACCCGCAACCCGTTCTCGCTGGGCCTGATCGGCCTGGCCGAAGTGCTGCCCTACTTCTGCGTGGCGCCGTTCGCCGGTTACCTGGTCGACCACCTGCCGCGGCGCAAGCTGGGCATGGTCGCCTGCCTCGGCCTTATCGCCACCGCCGCAGTGCTGGTGGCCGTGGCGATGGGCGGCCTGCCGTTCGAGGGGGTATGGCCGATCTACCTGGCCATCGCCGTGACCGGCATGGTTCGCGCGTTCCTGTCACCCATCTACAACTCCCTGTTCGCGCGGGTGCTGGCGCGCGAACAGTTCGCCAGCGGTGCCGGCTTCGGCAGCGTGGTGTTCCAGGCCGGCATGGTGATCGGCCCGGCATTGGGCGGTGCGCTGGTCGGCTGGGGCGGCAAGGGCCTGGCCTATGGCGTGGCGACGGGCATGGCGATGCTGGCGATGGTCGCACTGGCACTGCTGAAAGTGGACGAACCACCGCCACCGCCAACTCGCGCGCCAATCTTTGCCAGCATCGCCGAAGGTGCGCATTTCGTGCTGGGCAACCAGATCATGCTCGGGGCGATGGCGCTGGACATGTTCTCGGTGCTGCTCGGCGGCGTGGTGGCAATGCTGCCGGCCTTCATCCGCGAAATCCTGCACTACGGCCCGGAAGGTCTGGGCATCCTGCGCGCGGCACCGGCGCTGGGCTCGGTCTGCGTCGGCCTGTGGCTGGCGCGGCACCCGCTGCACCGCAACGCCGGGCGCACGCTGCTGTTCGCGGTGGCCGGCTTCGGCCTGTGCGTGATCGGCTTCGGCCTGTCGCAGCACTTCTGGCTATCGGCGGCGGTGCTGTTGTTCTACGGTGCCTGCGATGGCGTGTCGGTGGTGGTGCGCTCGACCATCCTGCAACTGGCGACGCCGGACGAAATGCGCGGGCGGGTATCGTCGATCAACGGCATCTTCATCAGCTCGTCCAACGAACTGGGAGCGTTCTACGCCGGCAGCATGGCGCGGCTGCTGGGGCTGGTTCCGGCGGTGGTGGTCGGCGGCTGCGCGGTGCTGGGCGTGGCCTGCATCACCGCATGGAAAGCGCCGCAACTGCGCCGCCTGAACCTGCGCGACCTGCAATAGCGCGCGCCCAACAAAACCGCGGGGAGCAGTTTTCGACATTGTCTGTCGATGGCCCGCGGGGTTGCTGCCACGGATGGCGATAACAAAAAGCCCCGCGCCAGGCGCGGGGCTGAGGCGGAAAGCAAAGCAAGCCAGATTCAGTCGCCCTGCTGCTTCTGCATGCCGAATGAGATTTCATGCCATTGATTTAATTGACATTTTTAGTGCATTTTCTCAGGTCGCTTGCAAAAGCCACAGGGGTTCCCTGCCAAGAATACCCTCTGATGACACGACATAGGATCGGTGACGTCACCCCCACTCCCCTTCCCAGCCATATGCAAAAACCGCCAAGAAACGCAGGTTTCTGCATATAACTTGGAAAAGATCAGCACCTAATGCAGGCTACTGAGAGATTACGTAAATAGGCCGCCGAACAGATCGAAACCCCGTTCCAGTTCGTCTGGCTATAAGGGGTACTTCCTCTAGCAACCCTCATATTTCCCCGCGTCACCCACTCCATTGCTGTCAGCAGAACGATCATTGGTCATGCGGGAATCTGCGTACTGCGGCCAGCAGCGAAATATGCTGTCCCTGTGTTGACTGCCATTCGGCGCCAAATGAGGTCCAAAGCCTGCTGGGCTACGGATAAAAGTCCGTTTGGGATCGCGGGACTGGCTCACTCGTAAGTGATGCATTTTTGAGGCAACTACCGGCCAAGAGCAGCCGTACCGGCTACAAGCGCCGATACGACAGAGCTCGATCAGCTGGTGGCTGGGTAATCCGTATAGCCCTTGGCATTCCCGCCGTAGTAAGTCTCGCGGTCGGGCAAAGCGAGCGGCACATCGCGCCGCAAGCGCTCAACCAGGTCGGGGTTGGCGATGAACGGCTGCCCGAATGCCGCCAAATCGATGGTGCCTTCGCCGACCAGCCGGATGGCCCGCTCGCGCATCATGCTCCCGGCGAGGATCACGGTACCGCCGTACGTCTCCTTGAATTTCCGCAGGAACGCCTCGTCCAGCACTGACACGCCGTGGGCGTGGTTGTCGTTGAGATGCGCGTAGGCCAGGTCGCGCTTGCCGAGTTCTTCGGCCAGATAGAGGTAGCTTGCCTCATTCTCTACGTATTCGGGCATGTCGAACTGCCGGTTGTGCGGCGCCAAGCGGATGCCAACCCTGTGCGGACCGATACGACGTGCGATCGCATCCACGGTATCAAGGATCAGGCGTGCACGGTTGGGCAACGAGCCACCGTAGGCGTCACCGCGATCGTTGACCACTGGATTGAGGAACTGCTCGAACAGATAGCCGTTGGCGGCGTGCAGTTCGATGCCGTCGAAACCGGCGGCGATGGCGTTCGCCGCGGCCTGTTCGAAGTCACCGACAATCCGAGGCATCTCATCGGTGGCCAATGCGCGGGGTGGACTTGGCTCGGCCTGGCCGCGCGTACCGTCCTCGCGGTAGACGAATGCCATGCTCTTCGGATCTCTCGCCACGCGACGCGTGCCCGAGCTTACCGGCTGACCGCCGCCGGGCTGCAGCGAGCTGTGCGACATGCGGCCCACGTGCCAGAGCTGGGCGAACATCACACCGTGTCGGGCATGCACCGCGTCGGTCACCGGCTTCCAGCCGGCCACCTGTTCGGCTGACCATATGCCGGGCACGTCGATGTAGCCCTGCCCTTCCGGCGACACCGGGGTGCCCTCGCTGATGATTAAGCCAGCGCTGGCACGCTGCGCGTAGTACTGAGCGGTCAGCGCATTGGCAATACAGCCGGGAGCGCGGGCGCGGGTCATCGGCGCCATGGCGACGCGGTTGCGCAAGGGCGTCCCCGCCAAGTCATACGGTTGGAAAAGTGCAGAAGTCATGTTGTCGTTTGTCTCGGTGCGGGCGATAACAACGATATGAGGTTGACACTGACGCGCACAATGGCGCCTTATGTCCCGATAACGGGGAAATGTTGTCCCCAATTGGCCGCGAAGAATGCTGTCGCTTGACTCCTTGAACGGCCTGATCACCTTCGTTACGACCGCCCGGGCAGGCACGTTCACGGAGGCTGCGGCGATGCTGGGCGTATCCCGCTCGGCAGTAGGCAAGGCCATCGCCCGCCTGGAAAGCCGCCTTGGCGTGCGCCTGTTCCACCGCACGACGCGGCGTATCTCGCTCACCGCCGACGGCGAGGCCTACTACGCGTCGTGCGCCACCGCGCTGGAGGAGATCTCTGCCGCCGAGGCCGGCCTTGGCTCGAAGTCGCGCCTGCCAGTCGGGCGGCTGCGCATCGACATGCCAGCCTCGTTCGGGCGCCACGTGATCCTGCCCATCCTGTTGCGCATCGGCGCGGCGCATCCGGACCTGCAGTTCACCGTGACCTTCAACGACCACCTGCTAGATCCGGCCGAGGAGGGCATCGACCTGCTCATCCGCTTCGGCGGGCTCGAACAAGCAAGCAACCTGGTCGCGCGCAGACTGGGCAGCCAGCGGCTGGTGCTGTGCGCCTCGTCCGACTACGTGCGGGCACATGGCGTCCCGCTATCGGTGGGGGATCTGCATTCGCACCGCAGCATCGTCGGATTCCGGCATGGGCAACCGACGGCATGGCGGATCGGTACCGGCGCCTCGGCCGATACTTTCGTACCCGGCGGCACTCACCAGTTCAGCGATGGCGATGCTGTCATCGACGCCGCTGTCGCCGGCCTTGGCATCTGCCAGATGCCGATCTCGCTGGTCCGGCCGCACCTGCAGTCCGGCGTGTTGCAGCTGGTGCTCGACCAATGCTCGCAGCAGCACATTGAGATCCATGCACTCTGGCCGCAGACGCGCCATCTACGGCCGAAAGTGCGTCACGTGGTGGACGAATTGGCGAAGCTGGCGGCGCGAGGAACGTTCGATTGACGAATCCCCCTCAAGGGCCGCTTCGGGTCGCTAGCAGCCGCCTGCTTGTGGATTGCTTGCTACACGCTATCCACTCCTACCAACGCCCTCCCCAACCACTCCATAATCTTCGATCCAACGATCCATCTGGGTAGAAACAGCACCACTTGTCAGGAAGTGGTGCTGTTTCTACCCAGCCCAGCATGGTTCTCTCCTGCCGCCTGCCGGCCCTGCCTATCCTCTACCAGCGGGCCGCTCTGAGCAGTATCGCTCGCACATTGGCAGGCAATTAGTCACGGAAGGCCCGCTCAACCGCCTCGACAATATCGGACCACACCCCGGGTTCTCGCAAAACCGGCATTTCCTTGGCCAACACGTTGCTGAGCTCCCCTCGATTCTGCTCGATCGAACGCAACACCCGGTCGGCCTGCTGATCCGGCATCTCGACGATCTCTTTCAGTGCCGCACGCGCTCGCGTGTGACGACGCAGGTAGCGCGATTCCTCGCGCATCTGTTCGGTCAGCGTGCGCGCCAGGATGTTGGACAAGAACGCCACATGCGGGCCAAGGTCCGGGTAGCGCCATAACGGTCTGGCCTGCTCGGCGCCACTGAAAGCGAAGTTCGATACCACGCCATCCGGGTAGGTGGTCTGCACAGGCTCGAACGTCACGTACTCCCGTACTCCTTGCATCAAGGGTTTGGACATTTGATCCAGTACGCGCTCGTAACCGCGCCGCTCGCCGACATCGTCGGTGATGACGGCGGACACTGGCAGGATTACCGGATCAGGGATCACCTCATCACGTCGCAATACGTCGTTGATCAGGAACCGGTGTACCCGCCCATTGCCGTCAGCCAAAGGATGGATATAGACAAAGCCGAACGAAGCCACGGCACTGCGCATTACCGACGATTGTCCTCGCGTCCTTTCAAGGAAGACACGCAATCCCTCCAACATCGCCGGAACATCCTCGGCAACCGGAGCCACGTAGTGCACCACCTCCTGGTAGCGCACCACCTCGCCCACGAATACCGGCGATTGCCGTATCCCGAAACGCACAAGCGTGGTCCGCTCACCAAGGATCTCGCGTTGCAATTCGGCCAGCGCCGTATCGGTCAGCGGCCATTCGCCCTGACCGGTGCGCCGTGCCATCACGTCCGCAAAACGCTGGACACGGGTCGCCTGATCAGCCTCCCCTTCAATGGCAAAACTGGCCCGGCTTTCCCGCAGCGTCATCCACGCCGCGGCCCGCATCAGCAGATCCTCGCCAAACTCGTCGGTCAATTCACCGAACAGGGCCGATACGTCCAGTTCGGCCGCCCGTACGACGGCCTCGTTCTTCACCACCATCGGGCAGAAGTCCCGCGTGCCCGGCAAGTTGTCGTTCACCCGCCAACGCTGCACTTTGGTCGCGCGATCAAGCGAAGCTGCCACCATCTTCGCGGCGTCGATCGCATCGACGTAGTTGCCCCCTAACCGCTCCGGCACCTGCAACAGGTCGCCGGTCAGCCACTCGTACAGGAAAGCTGCCCGACGGGCGTACTGCCCCGTCGGTTCGGCCGCAATCCACGCCTGGACGAAATCAGGGCCAGTCTGCGCAAACAGACGGGATAGGAATTCCAGATGCGGGACTTCATGGCGCAAGTGGAATTGCAGATGCGCAGCCGGCGTAGCCGCAGGCCGCATGATCTCCAGATACGTTTCCAGCCGGAAACCCTCATTGATCTCCGACGCGCGTCGCCCGCCCACTTGGCTGAGGACGGGCAATCGCCCCATCGGCTCCACCCCGTAGGTTCGGGCCAGCCATGCAGCCCCTATGGGGTCAGCGGGGAGATCACTCATCGGCGCGCTCCTGATAGGAAGGAAGGCAATTCAGCCCGCACAAAAACGTCGAAACTTGGGAGAAATGCCATCACAGGCGCTTAGAGATACACAAAAACGATTAAAAATTCAACAAACTAGCAAAAAACGATTAAATCAGCCTTACCTAGAGTCCGGAGGAGAGCTTTGCCAATCAGTTGCCCGGCAGTTCATCCCCGGCCCCGGATGCCATGGCTCCCTCCTTCAAGCGGAGCAGCATCGCCGCCGTCCGTTTCTCACTGGCCAGCAGATCCGACCAAGCATCCATCATCTTGCAGCGCTCCTCCAGATACGAGGCCCGGTTGTAGGCTCGACGACTCTTGTTCGCCTCCTCATGGGCCAGTTGCCGCTCGATGGCATCGGCATGGAATCCCCGCTCATTGAGTTCCGTCGAAGCCAGCGCACGAAACCCGTGGATTGTCGCTTCCCCCTGGAAACCCGCGTAGGCCATGGCCTTGCGCAAACCGGACTTCGTCATCGCCTGCCCACCGCCACTGCGATGTGGGAAAAGCAGCTCACCGTTTCCGGTGAACCGGTGCAACTGAGCCAACAACTCGCAGACCTGAGGCGAGAGCGGCACCACGTGTTCCCGCCGCTTTTTCATGCGTTCGGCAGGTATCCGCCAATACTTCCGCCCATTCGCTTTCGGATCCCATGCCTCTGGATCGAACTCATTCCATCGCGCCAGACGCACCTCCTGGCTCCGCACGAAGGTATGCACGAGCATCTCCAGCGCAATCCGGGTCTCGGGATTGCCGGGATAACGGTCCAATGTCGCCAGGAAGGCACCCACCTCTCCAAACGCCATTGCGGCATGTTGACCACGCTCTGGCGGGATCAGGACATTCCGCAGATCCCGGGCTGGATTCGACACGAGGCGACCGGTGGCAACCGCGTAATTCAGTACGCTGCGTATCCGTTGCAGCAGGCGTCCGGCGGAATCGAAAGCACCTCGCCGCTCCACCTGACGTACCGTGAAAAGGATATCTGCCGGCGTCAGCTCGGCAACCGACGTGCAGCCCAGCCGAGGAAAGACATCGTTCTCCATCTGGGACATGACACTGAGCCGGTGTCCTTCCGACCAGCGATAGCCCTTCACCCTGACCCATTCCAGGCAGACGGTTTCGAAATTGTTGGAAGCGCGTGCAACGGCTTCGCGTCGTTCCGCACGTCTCGCCATCACCGGATCCTGGCCTTGGCGCAGCAAGGTACGTGCCTCATCGCGGCGTTGGCGCGCCTCCACCAGCGACACTTCGGGATAGACGCCGAACGCAATCAGCTTCTCGCGCCCGCCGTAGCGGTATTTCATTCGCCAGTAGCGACCGCCATTGGCCGAGACCTGAAGGAACAGTCCGGCGCCGTCGAAGTGCTTGCCGCACTTGGCGTTGCGAATCTGGTTTGTGTTCAACTTGTCTATTGCCACTTCACCACACCTCGGACGTCCTCAACGACGTTCGATCTTAGTGGCGGGAAGGCAAAATCAACCCCGAAAAACACCCTCCGAAGCGAGGGATTTCCTGATTAGGCTTGGGGCTTGGTGAGACTACAACTCATTGATTCCATGGGGATTCACATCCTTGTGAACCCATATGGTTTCATATGAAAACTTTAGTCACCCTGTTGCTTCTGCATGTGTTCCCAACGTTCCTGCGCATCGATGGTGCGCTCGGCGGTGAGGCGTGCATCCAGGCGGTCCAGGCCGATTTCCTCGCCGGTGTCCACGCAGTAGCCGTAGTCGCCGGCTTCCAGGCGCTTGAGCGTGCTGTCGATCTTGCCGATCAGCTTGCGGTAGCGGTCGCGGGTACGCAGTTCCAGCGAGTTCTCGGTTTCGCGGGTGGCGCGCTCGGCTTCGTCGCCGATGTCACGCACTTCTTCGCGCAGGTTCTCGATGGTCTGCTTGGATTCCTCGACCAGGTCGGCGCGCCAACCCTGCAGGCGCTGGCGGAAATACTCCTGCTGCAACGGGCTCATGTACTCCTCGCCGGCCAACGGCTTGTAGCCGGGCGGCAGGATCGGGCGGCCAGTGGCCTCGTCGGTCTTGTACTCCACTACCTTGTGCTTGCTGCGCGGCGCAGGAGCGGCCGAGCGTGCGGTGACGGCAACGGCAACCTTGCCGACCGGGCGGACGGCGACCGGGGCGGCAGGTTTGACGATGGCTTTTGCGGCGGTTTTTGCGGGGGATTTCGAAACGGGCACGGGATTCTTGGATTGCGGGGCCTTGGTCGCCGGCTTTGCCACTACCGGCGTGGAAGCCGGAGCGGGGGCCTTCTTGGCGACGGGGGCCGGGACAGACTTGGCCGACGCCGGCTTGACGGCCGGCTTCGGTACGGACTTGGCAACGGGCTTGCTGGCTGTGGAAACGGCAACCTTCTTGACAGGCGCTTTTTCCGTGGCCTTCCTGGCCAAGGGCTTGGCCGCAGGCGGGGCGACCTTGGTCACCGCCTTGACCGGCTTGGCGGCGGCCTTGGCCACCTTCTTCACCGGTGCCTTGGTGACGGCGACCTTCTTGGCCACGGCCTTCTTCACCGGCGCGGCCTTCTTCGCCGGCGACTTGACGGCCACCACCTTCTTGGCAGGTGCCTTCTTGGCCACGGGCTTGGCCGCCTTGGCAACCGGTTTCTTTGCCACCGGCTTGGGTGCCGCCTTCTTCACGGCAGGCTTGGCGGTTTTCTTGGCGACCTTGACGGCCTTTTTTGCAGGTTTTTTAGCAGCCACGAAACGCTCTTCCTTGTTCCCCCGGGGCCCGGGAAAGCGGGCTTTTATAGCCTACCCGGCCAGCAGCGGCAACCGCGCGGCCGCCCCGACGTTGACGGATGCCCGATCCGCGCCGAAACGGCCCTCTGACGCCACCGGACCGTTTCGCGCAGCTCGGAACGTGACCGGGCACAACCAGCACGCCCGGCAGGCGGTGGAAAGCGCGACGCGCGCTCTCCGGCCTGCCCGGCATCGTGCGACAAATTCTTGGGCAATGCCAGCTAGCTTATGATGCGACGGTGACTGGCCGCCTCCTCATCGCCCTGCTGCGCTTCTACAAGCGCTTCATCAGCCCACTGCTCGGGCAACGCTGCCGCTTTGTCCCCAGTTGTTCCGAATACTCGATGGAAGCCATCGGCGTGCACGGTCCGCTGCGCGGCTGCTGGCTCACGCTGCGCCGACTGGGACGCTGTCACCCGCTTCACCCCGGCGGCTTCGATCCGGTTCCCGGCAAGGCCGAACCTCCCTCTTGCCGCTGCACAGGAAAACACTGACATGTCCTCCACGCTCATCACCAATGCCCGCATGGTCAACGAAGGCCGCACCTTCGACGGCGACCTGCGCATCGAGAACGGCCGCATCGCGCAGATCGGCAGCGGCCTCGCGGCGCGTGCCGGCGAGGAGGTCGTGGATGCCGCCGGGCGCTGGCTGCTGCCGGGCATGATCGACGACCAGGTGCACTTCCGCGAACCGGGCCTGACCCACAAGGGCGACGTCGCCACCGAATCGGCCGCAGCCGTGGCCGGGGGCCTGACCAGCTTCATGGACATGCCCAACACCAACCCGCCCACGCTGAACGCGCAGGCGCTGCAGGCCAAGTACAACGCCGCCGCCGGCCGCGCCTGGGGCAACTACGGCTTCTACATGGGCGCCAGCAACGACAACCTGGAGCACATCCAGACGCTGGACCCGAAGACCGCGCCGGGCATCAAGGTGTTCATGGGCGCCTCCACCGGCAACATGCTGGTGGACAACCCGGAAACGCTGGACGCGATCTTCCGCGACGCGCCGACGCCGATCATCACCCACTGCGAAGACACACCGATGATCGACGCGCTGGCCAAGGAATACGCCGAAAAATACGGCGACGCGCTGAGCGCCGAGCAACACCCGGACATCCGTTCGCGCGAGGCCTGCCTGAAATCCTCGTTGCTGGCCACTTCGCTGGCGAAAAAGCACGGCACCCGCCTGCACGTGCTGCACATTTCCACCGCCGACGAGCTGGCGCTGTTCGAAAAAGGCCCGCTGATCCGCGCCGACGGCAGCCGCAAGCAGATCACCGCCGAAACCTGCATCCACTTCCTGCGCTTCGACCGCAGCGACTATGCGCGGCTGGGCAACCTGATCAAGTGCAACCCGGCGATCAAGGAGGCCAGCGACCGCGACGCGCTGACCGCCGCGCTGGTCGAGGACGTGATCGACGTGCTGGCTACCGACCATGCCCCGCATACCTGGGAAGAGAAGCAGAAGCCCTATCCGCAGGCGCCTTCGGGCCTGCCGCTGGTGCAGTACGCGCTGGTGGCCGCGCTGGAGCTGGTGCACGAGGGCAAGCTGCGCATCGAACAGGTGGTGCAGAAGTTCGCCCACGCCCCGGCGCAGCTATTCGACGTGGAGCAGCGCGGCTTCCTGCGCGAAGGTTATTTCGCCGACTTGGTGCTGGTGGAGGACACCCCGTTCACGGTCAAGCGCGAGGACATCCTGTCCAAGTGTGCATGGTCGCCGTTCGAGGGCATGAGCTTCCGCTCGCGCATCGCCTCCACCTGGGTCAACGGCCAGCAGGTCTGGAACGGCCGCGAACTGGTCGGCCAGCCGGCCGGCCGGCGCCTGACCTTCGACCGCTGATGCACCGCATGCTGCTGGCCGCGGCGCTGCTGCTGGCGCCGCTGCTCCCCACCCTGCCCGGCCATGCGCAGGACGGCATCGGCGAACTGATCGACAGCCGCATCGTGTTCCCGGCCAGCGCCTCGCAGGGGGCGATGGTGATCGGCAAGGTGCCGGCCGGCAGCACGGTGCGCCACGCCGGCCGCGAACTGCGGGTCAGTGGCTACGGCAGCGTGGTGTTCGGCGTGGGCCGCGACGAGAAAGGACCGTTGCAGGTACAGGTCCGGCGCGCGGACGGCTCCAGTGAAACCGCGACCATTACCGTCACCACCCGTGACTGGCCGCTGGAACGGGTCAACGGCGTACCGCCGAAGACGGTGAACCCACCGCCGGCGATTGCCGAGCGCATCGCCCGCGAACAGGCCCGGGTAACCGAAGCACGCAAACGCGACGACGCCCGTACAGATTTCACCCAGACCTTCGCCTGGCCGGTGCAGGGCCGCATCAGCGGCCGTTTCGGCAATGCCCGCGTCTACAACGGCCAGCCCGGCGCCGGGCATTCGGGCATGGACATCGCCGTGCCCACCGGCGCCCCGGTGAAGGCCCCGGCCGCCGGCATCGTCACCTTCGCCGACCCGGACCTGTACCTGACCGGCGGCACCGTGGTGCTCGACCACGGCTACGGCATCAGTTCCAACTTCCTGCACCTGTCGCGCATCGACGTGAAAGTGGGTGACAGGATCGAACAGGGACAAGTGATCGCCGCGGTCGGCGCCACCGGGCGCGCGACCGGGCCGCATCTGCATTGGGGGATGAACTGGTTTGATACTCGCATCGACCCGCTGCTGGTTTTGGAGCGCGGCAAGTAACAGCCCGTGGTTCACCATCAAGTCGCGCGGCGGCGCGTTCTTCAATACCGCGGCGGCAGGTGCAACTTGGCGCGGTTTGATGTGCGTATAGACCCGCTGCTGGTACTGGAGCGCGGGAAGTAACACTGCCGGCGCTGTGAATACGGGGTCCTGCCCCGCACATCAACCGACCAATCGAGACTCAGCCGCGCGCTGCCCACCAGGCACGCCACAGCAATCCGGCCGGGCTCGGCTGGTATTCGCCCCCCCGTACACGCGCTTGCAGGCGGCCACGCGCCAATGCGGCCAGCAACCGGCGTGGGCGCGGCCCGGCCACGCGCGCCGGCCATTGCGCCAGCAAGGCCTGCTGCCATTCATGCTCGCCGCCCGCGCCAGCCGGCACCACCGCGGCGCCCAGTTCCTGCACCCGTTGCGCCAGCACCTGCGTCAGCACCGCTGTGGCGGCATGCGGCTGCAACGGGGCATCGAACAATGCCGCTTCCACCGCGGCCACTGCTTCGGAAAAATCCTGCAACGCTTGGCGCGCCTGTTCCGGACCGGCAGCGGGCTCGCGTGCTTCGATCAATTCCGGCAGCGCCTCGGCCAATTGCGCCCACGGCGCCCGCACCGGCTCCAGCACCCGCCCTAGTGGATGCCGCGAGCGCTGCCCGGCCCAACTGCGCAATTCCTCGCCCCACCAGCCGAGCTTGGCATTGGTCGGCAGCGGGTCACCGCTGATGTTGAGCATGTCGTCGAATTCCTGCAGCAATGCGAACCACGCCAGCACCCGGGGCCGGTCCGCAGTGGCAACGAAGCGCTCCACGAACGCCCATTCCGGCCAGCGTTGCTGCCATTTGCCCATGAAGCTGTCCAGCGCACTGCTCACGTCATACCTCGGATCATCGGAACTTCAAGCAAGCAGCGGCCACGCCGCCGCCTGCAACAGTTGTCGCGGGTTTTCGTACAGGCGACCGGCCTGCCATGCCAGCGGGTCGTCGCCCTCCAGCCGATAGCCCCACAGCGCCGCCACCGAGGGCATGCCGGCCGCACGCGCGGCCTGGATGTCGCGCTCGTCATCGCCAACATAGACGCAATATTGCGCAGCCATGCCGATGCGCTGCGCGGCCACCTGCAACGGCAGCGGGTGCGGTTTGCGCTCGGCCAGGGTGTCGCCGCCGATCAACACCGCGCAGCGCTGCTCCCAGCCCAGTTGCGGCAGGATCAGCCGCGCCAGGTATTCGGGCTTGTTGGTGACGATGCCCCAGCGGCAGCCGGCCTGTTCCAGCGCCAGCAGCAACTCGGCGATGCCGTCGAACAACTGCGCGTGGCGGCCGATCAAGGATTCGTAGATAGCAAGGAATTCCGGCACCAGGGCATCATGCGCACTGGCGTCCAGATGCGGAAACGCCACGCCCAGCATCGCCCGCGAACCTTTCGATACCACCTCGCGCACGCGCGCCGGCTCCAGTGCCGGCAGGCCGTGCGCCTGCCGCATCCGGTCGAGGGTGACGACGAAATCCGGCGCGCTGTCGAGCAAGGTGCCGTCGAGGTCGAACAGCACCGCCGCCGGGAACGACGTTGCGGTCATTCCGGCTTGACCGCGAAGGCCAGGTAGTTGATGTCGGTGCGGCGGCTCAGCCGCGCGTGGTTGCGCCACGGTTCGTAGGCCATGCCGCTGACGTCCTGCAGTTGCAGCCCGGCCTCGCGCAGCCAGCCGCCCAGTTCGGCCGGCTTGATGAAATCCTGGTAGTGGTGCGTACCCTTGGGCAGCAGCCGGGCGATGTATTCGGCACCCACCACCGCCACCGCGAACGCGGCCGGGGTGCGGTTGATGGTGGACAGGAACAGCGTGCCACCCGGCTTGAGCAGGCGCTGGCAGGCAGCGACGATCGCACCCGGATCAGGCACGTGCTCCAGCATTTCCATGCAGGTAATCACGTCGAACGCAGCAGGCTGTTCGGCGGCCAGGTCTTCGGCGGACTGCACCCGGTAATCTACCTGCACGCCCGACTCCAGCCCGTGCAGACGCGCGACCTTGACCAGTTCCGGCGCAAGGTCGATGGCGGTGACCTGCGCGCCCTCTTTCGCCAGCGCCTCGCTGAGCAGGCCGCCACCGCAGCCGATGTCGAGCACGCGCGCGCCACGCAGCACGGTGCGCTCGGCGACGTAGCGCAGGCGCACCGGGTTGAGCGCATGCAGCGGTTTCTGCGGGCCGTCGGCATCCCACCAGCGGTTGGCGAGTGCGGCGAACTTGTCCAGTTCGGCCTGATCGAAATTGTTGGAGGTGGGAGTGGCGTTCATGTGGGGGTTCCTTGTCCCCGTCATTCCCGCGCAGGCGGGAATCGCTCCTGCGCTTTTGCTCTTGTGGAAAGTCCCGGAAATCAAGAGCAAGAGCGATTCTCGCCTGCGCGGGAATGACGAGGCCGTATTGTGGATGACGGGTTCATGCGGGAATGACGGGATCGCAAGATATCAGGCGCGGCTGGAGCGGATACGGTCGCGCCACTGGCGTGCATTGACGGTGATCGCCGCCACGTCCATGCCGACCAGTTCGCGCTGCGCCAGCTTGGGTTGGCCGGCAATCCACACGTCGCTGACCTGGTGGCGGCCGGCGGCGTACACCAGTTGCGACAGCACATGGTGCAGCGGCTGGGTTTCCAGCGCCGACAGGTCCACGCAGGCCAGGTCGGCCTGCTTGCCGACCTCGATCGAGCCGATCTTCTCGCCGAAGCCCAGCGCGCGCGCGCCACCCAGCGTGGCCGCGCGCAGCGTGGTCGCCGCGTCCAGCGCGGTGGCGTCGTTGGCGACGGCCTTGGCGAGGATCGCCGCGGTGCGGTTTTCGCTGAACATGTCCAGGTCGTTGTTGCTGGCGCAGCCATCGGTGCCGATGGCCAGGTTCACGCCGGCGCGGACCAGCGCGCAAGCCGGACAGAAGCCCGAGGCCAGCTTCAGGTTCGACTCCGGGCAATGCACCACGTGCACGCCCCGCTCGGCGCACAGGTGGATTTCGCCTTCGGTGAGCTGGGTCATGTGCACCGCGATCAGGCGGTCATTGACCAGCCCGAGGCGATCCAGCCGTGCCAGCGGGCGCTGGCCGTGCAGCTTCAGCGAATCGCTGATTTCCTGCGCGGTTTCGTGGGTGTGCAAGTGCACCGGGATATCGAGCTGGTCGGACAGCATCCGCACCCGCTCGAAGTTGGCGTCGTTCACCGTGTACGGCGCATGCGGCGCGAATGCAGTGCCGATCAGCGCATCGCCGCGCCACTGGTCGTGCAGCTCGGTGGCACGGGCGAAGTATTCGTCGTCGCTCTTGGCCCAGGCGCTGGGGAAGTCGATGATCACCGAGCCGACCAGCGCGCGGAAGCCGTGCTTCTTGTACACGGCAGCCTGCACATCGGCGAAGAAGTAGTTCTCGTTGGCGCAGGTGGTGCCGCCGCGCAGCATCTCGGCAATCGCCAGGGTGGTGCCATCGGCAACGAACTCCGGGCCGATCACCGCCGCCTCCACCGGCCAGATGTGCTCGCGCAGCCAGGTCATCAGCGGCAGGTCGTCGGCGATGCCGCGCAGCAACGTCATCGGGTTGTGGGTGTGGGCGTTGACCAGGCCGGGGATCAGCGCCGCTTCCGGCCGCGACACCACCTGCTTCGGCGCGAACCGCGCGCGCGCTTCGGCACGCGGCGGCAGCGCGACGATGACGCCGCCGGTGATCGCCACGGCATGGTCTTCCAGCACCACCGCATGCGGCTCGACCGGCACCACGTAACCGGCTTCGATCAGGAGGTCGCAGGGCTGGGGTTGCATTTCATTCACGCCGGTTCACCTCTGGATCTGTTGCTGAATCCATCCAGCCAATGCCGGATGCGAAAAAGGCTTCGGACTTCCCGAAGGTCGCCCGAAGCCCAGTGTTACGTGCGCTGCGCTCTTCGCCCTTGCGGGATGACGGACGCCGGAGCCAGAGCCAGAGCGATCCCCGCCTTCGCGGGGATGACGCAATGGCAAAGGCGTTTGCGCTTGCGCAAACGCGCCATTGCGTTACTTGACGCGCGCGGAGTATTCGCCGGAGCGGGTATCGACGCGGATCACTTCGTCCTGGTTGACGAACAGCGGCACGCGCACCACCGCGCCGGTTTCCAGCGTGGCCGGCTTGCCGCCGCCGCCGGAAGTGTCACCGCGCACGCCCGGGTCGGTTTCGGTGATCTTCAGCTCGACGAAATTCGGCGGGGTGACGTCGATCGGCGCGCCGTTCCACAGCGTCACCACGCAGGATTCCTCGCCCTTGAGCCACTTCTCGGCGCCGTTCATGCCGGCCTTGTCGGCCTGCACCTGCTCGAAGGTTTCCGGGTCCATGAAGTGCCAGTGTTCGCCGTCGCTGTACATGTAGTTCATGTCGGTATCGACCACGTCGGCGGCATCCAGCGAATCGGTGGACTTCATCGTCACTTCCTGCGTGCGGCCGTCCTTGATCAGGCGGTACTTGACGCGGGTGAAGGCCTGGCCCTTGCCCGGCTTGACGTACTCGGTGTCGATGATGACCGCCGGTTGGTTGTTGACCAGGATTTTCATCCCGTTCTTGACGTCGTTCATGCCGTAGCTGGCCATGCTGGAACTCCTGAGATTGGCAAAACCGGCGCGCGCGGGGCCGCCGGATTAGAATGGAACGCCCGCCATCGAAGGCGGGCATCTGTTTTTCTGGTCGCCAATGATAACCGCAGCCCTCGCCCCCGCTCCACAGCAAATCCCGGCCTCGCTGCCCGCCCCCCGCTGGCAGGCGCTATGGCGGCAGGCCGTGCGCGACCCGGCGCAGTTGCTGGAGTTGCTGGGCCTGGACGCGACCGGGCTGGGGGTTTCCGAGCAGGCGCTGGCGCAGTTCCCGTTGCGGGTGCCGCGCGGCTTCATCGCCCGCATGCGCCCCGGCGATCCGGCCGACCCGCTGCTGCGGCAGGTGCTGCCGGTGGATGCCGAAATGCGGTTGGCACCGGGGTTCAGCCTCGATGCGGTCGGTGACGGCGCGGCGAAGAAAACCACCGGCGTGATCCAGAAATACCGCGGGCGCGCGCTGCTGGTGGCCACCGGCAGTTGCGCGATCAACTGCCGCTACTGTTTCCGCCGCCATTTCGACTATGCCGGCGAGAACGCCGCCAAGAGTGGTTGGCAGGAGGCGGTGGCCGCGATTGCCGCCGACCCGACGATCGACGAGGTCATCCTGTCCGGCGGCGATCCGCTGTCGCTGGCCACGTCCAAGCTGGCCGAGCTGACCGACGCGCTGGCCGCCATTGCCCACGTCAAGCGCCTGCGCATCCACAGCCGGCTGCCGGTGGTGCTGCCCGAGCGGGTGGACGCCGAACTGCTGCAATGGCTGGCCGGCCTGCCGTGGCCGCTGGCGTTCGTGATCCATGCCAACCATGCCAACGAGTTCGACGCCGCTGTCGATGCGGCCCTTGACCGCCTGCGCGGCGTCGGTGCGCAACTGCTCAACCAGGCGGTGCTGCTGCGCGGGGTCAACGACGATGTCGAGGCATTGGCGGCACTGAGCGAACGCAGCTTCGCCGCCGGGGTGCTGCCCTATTACCTGCACCAGTTGGACCGGGTGCAGGGCGTGGCCCACTTCGAGGTCGACAACGAACGCGCGCTGGCCTTGCATGCGCAACTGATGGCGCGGCTGTCCGGCTACCTGGTGCCGAAGCTGGTGCGCGAGATTGCCGGCGACACCGGCAAGCGCCCGCTGCAATCATCGCCGTAGGCAGGCGCAGCGTTACCCGCGCGCTGGTTGCAACAGCCCGACCAGCTCATCCGAACTCAGCGGCTTGGCCAGCCAGTAGCCCTGCACCAGGTCGCAATCGCGTTGCTTGAGCAGGTCGAACTGGGCCTGCTGCTCGATGCCTTCGGCCACCACGGTGATCCCCAGTGCATGCGCCATGGCGATGATCGCCGTGGTCAACGCCAGGTCGTCGGCATCGCGTTGCAGGTCGGAGACGAAGCTCTTGTCGATCTTGACCCCGTCCACCGGCACCTGGCGCAGGTGACTCAGGCCGGAAAAACCGGTACCGAAGTCGTCCAGCCACACCTTGACGCCGGTACGGTGCAATTTTTCCAGCAGCGAGGCGGCCATCATCTCGTCGCCGATCACTGCCGTTTCGGTCAGCTCCAGGTGCAGGCGCATGGCATCCAGCCCGGACTCGCGCAGGCAATCCTCGACCGCCGCGGCCAGGTCACCGCTGCGCAACTGCCGCGGCGACACGTTGACCGAAACGAACAGCTCCTCGCCCTCGGGGTTGCGCGGCCACTGCTGGGCCTGCAGGCAGGCCGCGCGCAACACCTTCGGCCCCAGCACCTGGATCAGCCCGCTCTGTTCGGCGATGTCGATGAACATCGACGGCGGCACCGACCCGAGTTCCGGGTGCTGCCAGCGCAGCAGCACCTCGACCCCCGCCAGCACCCGGTCGTGGGTGCGGAATATCGGCTGGTAGACCAAGCGCAGTTCGCCGCGCTCCCACGCCCCGCGCAGTTCCTGCTCCATGTGCAGGCGCCGCTCCACTGCATGGTCCAGCGCGCGGCTGTAGTAGCGGAAGCAGTTCTTGCCGGCCAGCTTGGCCTGGTACATGGCGATGTCGCCGTTCTTCAGCAAGCCGGTGGCGTCGGTGGCGTCCTCCGGGAACAAGGTGATGCCGATCGAGCTGCCCAGGAATATCTCGCGGCCCTGCACTTGCAGCGGCAGGCTCAGCTCGTCCACCAGCCGCTTGGCCAGCACCGTGGCCACGCCTTCCACCTTGCCGGCGTCGCTGCCGATCAGGATGACGAATTCGTCGCCGCCGAAGCGGGCCAGCAGCGCGTCGCTGCCGCCGTTCTGCTCGACCAGGGTGGCAATGCGCTGGGCAAACTGCAGCAGCGCTTCGTCGCCGGCCTCGTGGCCGAGGGTGTCGTTGACCCGCTTGAACTCGTCGATGTCGATGAACAACAACGCCAGCCCGCGGCCGGAGGTGCGCGCACCCAGCAATTCGTGGTCCAGCGCCTCGCGGAACGCCAGGCGGTTGGTCAGCCCGGTCAGCGCGTCGGTGTAGGCCATCTGCCGCACCTCGCGGTCATGGCGGGCGATGCTCTCGCCCATGCGGCCGAAGCTGCGCAGCAATTCGCCGATTTCATCGCGGCGGCGGGTTTCCTGCGGCTGCACCTGGTAGTCGCCATCCTCGATGCGCCGGGTGGCGTCGCCCAGCCAGCGCACCGGCCGCACCAGCGTGCGCTGCACGTACAGCGCCAGCAGGCTGACCAGCCCGACCAGCGCCAGCATCACCAGCCCCAGCCAGAGCAATTGCCGGCGGTTGGCCTTGCCTGCATCGCGCTCCAGCATCGCCATCGTCTCGGCCTGTTGCGCGCGCACCGGCACCAGGTCCATGCCGACCCGCAGCCCGCCGATGCGCTGGTCGCCGATGCGGATCGGCACGTCCACCTCCAGCACCATCGACGATTCCTGCACCTGCAACGCAGTGGCCGTCACCGCCCCCGCTGCCAGCGGGTCCTGCATCTGCCGGCCGTAGCCGGCCACCTCAATGGAGCCGTCATGCACCAACCGGCCATCGGTTTCGTGCACCAGCACGTAGCTGACCGCGTTCTGGCTGGCGGTGCTGCGCACCAGTGCGCCAATCGCATCCAGGTCGGAGAAATACAGCGGGTTGACCAGCGCCTCGGCCAGGGACGTGGCCAGTGCGGTGCCCTGCTCGCGGGCGCTGCGGTCGAACATCTGCTCGACCACGTGGTTGCTGGCGCGCAACACCTCGCGCTGGGTCGCCGCCTGCCCCGCCAGCAGCGCGGCGATGATCGCCACCACTACCAACATCACCGCCGCGGCCACGCACAGGAAGCGGGCCTGCAGGCCGAAGCGCAGCGGTTTCATTCCACCTCCAGGCGCACTCGCGCCAGGCCGCCGCGCAGGCGTTCCAGCGCCTGCCGGCTGGCCGGGTCGATGCGGTGGAAGGCGGTGGTGCCGAAGAACTTGTGCAGCGCCGGGCCGGCAACCGGGTCGCGGCTGGCTTCCAGCAGCACTTCCTGCAACCGCGCGCGCACCGCCGGATCGAGCCCGGCACGCACCATCTCCACTGCACGCGGCACTTCCGGCGTGCTTTCGTACAGCACCCGCATGTCACGGCGGAACACCGCCGGCATGCGCTGCTCGTTCTGCCAGTCGATGTTGCTGATGACGCCGGCATCGACCACGCGCTTGTGCACGTAGGTGGAAATGTTCAGTTCGGAACGGGCGAAGACATAGCCCACCGTGTCGGCGGTGGGCGTGTCCTGCGGCGTCAACAGGATTTCCGGGCGGATGCCGCGGGCCAGCAGCTCCATCGTCGGCACCAGGTAGGAACTGGTGGACCACACGCTCTGCATCGCCAGCGTGCGTCCCTGCAGATCTTCCAGGGTGTCGATCGGGCTGTCGCGGCGGACGAAGAACACGCTGTGGTAGCGCGCCACGCCATTGCGCTCGGTCAGCAGCAGCGGCTCGGCGCCGCTGCGCTGGCGCAGGGCCATCGCGGTGCCGGAGGTTTCGGTGACCCAGTCCACCCGGCCGCGGCGCAGGTAGCTGGCCATCTGCTGCAGGTCCTTGGCCATCAGGATGCGGCCCTCGACGATCCCCACGTCGCGCATCCGCGGGACCACATAGTCCAGCAACGGTTTCAATTGTTCGTAATGGGATTTCGGATCGTCGCTCAGGCGCCCCAGCACCAGTACCGAACGATCGGCCGCCAGCCCCACCACCGGCAACGCGACGGACAACAACAACACGGCTCCCCGGAGCCATCGTGAAACGTGCAAACCGGCAACTCCCCAAGAGTGTCCGCAAAGACTAGCCGAAAATTTTCCCCGGATGACGCAGTTCTCAGTTTTTTCCGTCCGTCGCCAGCCGCGCCATGCGCTGGGCGTCGGAGAGGATGCCGCGCAGCAGCCGCACCTCCTGCTCGGACAGCTCGGCCTTCATGAACAACCGCCGCAGCTTGCGCATCGCCGATTCCGACGCGCGGCCCTTGTGGAAGTCGATCTGCTCCAGGGTGTCGGCAAACTGCCCGAACATGCCTTCGAGCTGGGAGTGGCTGGCCGGGGCCTCGCCGTGGCCCGGTTCGGCCGGCGCCGGCTGCGCACCCTCCAGTTCGGCCATGCGCACCTCGTAGGCCAGCACCTGCACCGCGGCGGCCAGGTTCAAGGAGCTGAATTCCGGGTCGGAAGGAATGTGCACGGCGGCGTGGCACAGTTGCAGCTCGTCGTTGCTCAGGCCGGTGCGCTCGCGGCCGAACACGAAGGCCACCTCGGCCGGTTCGACCGCCCTGGCCACGGCGCGCTGGCCGGCAACCTGCGGCAGCAGTTCCTCCAACTGGACGCGGCGCGAGCGTGCGGTGCAACCCAGCACCAGCCGGCAGTCGGCCACCGCCTCGGCCAGGGTGGCGTGCACCGGGGCGTCGCCCAGCACGTCCTCGGCGCCGGCCGAGCGCCGGAAGGCCACCTCGTCCAGCGGCTTTTCCGGCGCCACCAACACCAGCCGCGATAGGCCCATCGTCTTCATCGCCCGGGCCGCCGCACCGATGTTGCCGGGGTGCTGGGTGCCGACGAGGACGAAACGGATGCGGGCGGAACGGGACGGCGAGGACGACATGGCGGGCGAAAGTCAGGAGCTGGACAGCCGCAGATGGTAAACTGCGCGGCCGGCCAGCGCGCCGGGACTGCTCTTTTCCTCCGCCAATCCATTCTTTCGCCTCCCGGGGAGCCTTCCGCCATGCAGAAACCCGCCGTCACCGTCATGGTCAAGGCCGCACGCCTCGCCGGCAACGTCCTGTTGCGCAACATCAACAAGCTCGAAGCACTGAACGTGGTGCAGAAGGACCGGATGGATTACGCCAGCGAAGTCGATGCCGATGCCGAGAAGGTCATCGTCAAGGAGCTCAAGCGCGCCTACCCCGGCTACGGTATCTACGGCGAGGAAGGCGGCGTGCAGGGCAGCGGCCGGCAGATGTGGGTGATCGACCCGCTGGATGGCACCAGTAACTACCTGCGCGGCTTCCCGCACTACTGCGTCTCCATTGCCCTGGTCGAGAACGGCGAGCCGACCGACGCGGTGATCTTCGACCCGCTGCGCAATGAGCTGTTCACCGCCTCGCGCGGCAACGGCGCGTTACTGAACGACCGCCGCATCCGCGTTTCCGACCGCAAGGATCTGGAAGGCACGATGATCCACACCGGCTTCGCCCCGCGCGAGCGCGCCCGTGCCGGCAGCCAGCTCAAGACCGTCGAGGCACTGCTGGTGCCGGCCGAAGACGTGCGCCGTACCGGCTCGGCCGCGCTGGACCTGGCCTACGTCGCCTGCGGCCGCGCCGACGCCTATTTCGAGGCCGGGGTGAAGGCATGGGATATCGCCGCCGGTGTGCTGCTGGTGCGCGAGGCCGGCGGCAAGGTCTGCAACTATCGTGGCGCCACGCCGGCGCGCATGGACGACAAGGGTCCGGAAACCCAGCAGATCGTCGCCGGCAACCTGAAGGTCTGCGAGGCGTTGCAGAAGGTGATCGTCAACACCGGCCACGCCGCCGAGTTCGACCCGAAGTTCTGATCGGCACAGCCGGCTTGATGAAAAACGGCACCGCGAAGGTGCCGTTTTTCGTTGCGTTCGACAGCACTCAATATTTCCGATTCACCCGCAGCCGTGACGGTTCGCGCCACAGCAGCCACACGCATTCATGCAGTGCATCCAGCAGCAATACCTGCTGCCCTTGCGGACGAACGGCCTTGAAGTGCAGGTGATGGCGGCCCAGCGGTTGCCAGCCGCTCCAGCCTTGCGCGGCCGGCAAGCCTTGCACGCCCTGCCGACGGACCCCCGCCGCGAGCGCACGATCCAGTTGCAGCCGCAGGCAACCTGCACGTTCGTGCGTTCCCAGCGGCAACCGTGCCAGCGGCGAGCCGGACCAGCCGGCTTCCGCTGTGGTCAGCACCACCTTTTCCGCCAGCTCCGGCGGCAGCCATTGCCGCAGCCGCCGCAGCAGCCTGATGCGCAGGCGCATGGGGTTCATCGCAGGCTGCCGCCGACGTCGTACCAGTCCACCTTGCGGGTGATCCACATGATTGCCGCGAGGATGCCGAACAGCAGCAGCGAACCCAGCAGCAGCGCGTTGTTCTCCGAATCCAGCAGCAGGTAGAGCACGCCGTACAGCAGGGTGAGCATGCTGGCAAAGCCCAGCCCGCGCTTCCAACTGTGCAGCACTCCGCTCAGGTAAAAGCCCTGCAGGCCGATGCACGCGGCCGCCGAGGCCAGGTAGGCCCACAGGAACGGGATGTGCTCGGACAGGCTCAGCAGCAGCAGGAAGAAGATCGCCAGCGCCAGCCCCACCAGCAGGTATTGCAGCGGATGGATCTTCAGCCGCTTGATCAGCTCGAACAGCACGAAGCCGACGAAGGTCAGCAGCACGAATAGGATGCCGTACTTGCTGGCGCGGTCGGCCTGGGTATAGACATCGACCGGGTCGACCAGCGCCACCTGCAAGGATTCGACCGCCGCGTCGGCCACCAGGTCACGCCGCAACTGCGCCTGCGCCGCCGAGGCCAGCGAGGACACCGCCCATTCGGCCTTGAAGCCGGCATCGTCGATGCTGCGCTCGTTGGGCAGGAAGCTGCCGCCGAACAACGGGTGCGGCCACGGCGAGGACAGCGCCACGCGGGTGTCGTCGCCCACCGGCACCACCGACAGCGAGCGGGTGCCGTCGAGCACGAATTCCAACTCGATCCTGCGGCCTTCGGCCAGCATGCCTTCTCGCTCGTCGAACAGCGATGCCAACGGCGCGTGCAAGCCCTTGGTATTCGCTTCCAGCACGCCGGAACCGGCCTGCAAGGCCAGCGCGCGCCCATCCACGCGCAGGTTGGGCGTGCCGACCAGGCCGCGCACATCGGCGATGCCCAACGCCAGGTAGGGTTGCTCGTAATGGCGGCCGGGCACCGCCGCATAGGCCAGGTCGTCGAACTCGGCCTGCACCCGCGCGTGCCAGCTATATACCGGCACCCGGAACAGGCCGACGCGGCGCTCGTCCGGGCGCATCTCGCCCTGCACCCGCAGTTGCTTGGGCATCTGCAATTCGTAACCGCGCTCGGTCTGCAACTCGGTCTTGCGCAGGCCGCTGCCATCGACCACCTCGACCTCGCGCTGCTGCCGCCACGGCAGCACCCGCAACGGGCCGACCAGCGACTGCTCGCCGGCGCGGCTCTGCGCCACCCGTTCGATGGCCTGGTCGCGGTAGCGCTCGCGTTCGTTGATGGTGCCGCGGATCAGCAGCAGCGGCACCAGCAACAGCACCACCAGCCCGCCGACGATGGCAAAACGCAACAACAACTTCATGGAATTCATGTCCCGTCCTCGTGTGGAAACGGGAACAGCTTCGGCGCCGCCGGTGAGCGGGGTTTGTGCTGAATTCGAAGTGGGTGTGAAGTCGGCCTCCGGCAACCATTCCGCGGCCGGTTGCGACAGCCCGCACGGCATAGTATGAATGCGTATTCACGCGCTCCCGGCCGTCCAGCATTCCATTCCGCAGAAGGAACCCCACGTGCTGCACCCACGGCCCCGCACTTCGCTGATCCAGCAGCTTTCACTGAGCATCTGGGGCCTGTTCCTCACCCTGCTGCTGTTGCTCTCCGCGCTTGGCTACCTGGCCATGCGCATGGCCGCCGACCGGGTGGTGCCGCTGGTGGCGCAGCACACGGTCGAGTTGCGGGCACGCGCCAGTGAAGGGCTGTTCCTGCAGGCCGAACAGAGCGTGCGGCGGCTGCAGCGCGAATTGCTGCGGCGGCTGGACAGCGCCGACCCGGCCGCCACCCTCGCCCGCTTCGACAGCTTGTTCGCACGCAGCGCCGATGGCCTGTGGCGGCTGCGCCCGGAACGGGTGGACCCGGAGCACGCCCCCACCCTCTACCTGCACCAGCCACCGCAGGGGCTGGATGAATCAGCCCGGTTGCGCGCGGTGGTCGCCTACGACCTGCTGCGCGAACAGGGCCCGGCGCTGGCACCGCCGTTCTTCTCGGTCTACATGGATTTCGTCGAGGACGGGCTGATGGTGTATTCGCCCGGCATGGACTGGGGCAGCGGTGCGGATGCGGACGCCACCAACACCGGCTACCCGACGATGCTCGGTGCCGACCCGCGCCGCAACCCGCAGCGCACGGTGTTCTGGACCCCGGTCTATCTGGACGTGCAGGCCGACACCTGGATGGTTTCGGTGATCAAGCCGCTGGACTGGCAGGGGCGCTGGGCCGGCACATTGGGGCATGATGTGTCGATCCAGACGCTGATCGACCGCAGCGCCAACGGCGGCGATGTCGGTCAAGGCTCGCAATTGGTCATGAGCGCTGGCGGTGACCTGATCGCCCACCCGCACCTGCGCCAGCGCATTGCCGCCGCCGATGGCCAATTGCGCCTGTCCACCCTGGACGACCCGTTACTGGCACAGGCGCACCGGATGATCCTGCAGTCAGGTGCCGACAGTGGCGCCGGGCGCTCCCCCGACGGCAGCCAGTGGGTGGCATGGTCGAAGATCCACGGCCCGGGCTGGTACCAGGTCTATCTGCTGCCGCAGGCGCGGGTGAACCACCTGCTGATGTGGGGGCTGCTGGCGCTGTCCGGCTTCGGCATCATCTGCCTGTTGCTGGCGACGTGGCTGCTGCGCCGGCGGGTGAACTCGTTGTTTGCGGTGCCGTTGAACCGCCTGACCCATGCGGTCGACGAACTGGGCCAGGGCGGCGAGCCTACGCCCATCGCCATGCAAGGCGACAACGAGTTGGGCCGCCTGGCCGGCGCCTTCGACGACATGGTGGCGGAACTGGTGCAGCAGCGCTCCTTGCAGGCCGCGCATGCGCAAGCCCTGCAGAACGAAGTGGACGAGCGCCGCCAGTTCATGACCCGGTTGGAAGAAGAACGCGCGCGCCTGCTGGCGCTGCTGGGGGCAATGAACCTCGGCATCCTGTTCGTCAACAACGAGAACCGGGTGACCTACTGCAACGCCGCCATGCTGGCGATGTGGCAACTGCCCGCAGGCAACAGCCTGATCGGCCAGACCACGCATGACGGGCTGGGAGCGGCAAAACCGCTGATGGTCAACCCGCAGGCGGTACTGGCGCAGTTGGAAGATTCCATCGCCGCGCCGGACGCCTCCCGGCAAATGGAAATCCACCTGCGCGACAACCGCATCATCATGCACAACGCCTACCCGGTGCATGACACCCAGGGCCATTACATCGGCCGGCTGTGGGTGCAGGAAGACGTGACCGAGGAGCGCCGCACCGCCGAGCAACTGGTGCGCCTGGCCCATCACGACCCGTTGACCAACCTCTACAACCGGCGCCGCTTCGAGGACGAGTTGTCCCGCTTCTTCCACGATGCCGAACGCACGCCGAGCCAGGTCGCCCTGCTGTTCTTCGACCTGGACGAGTTCAAGTACATCAATGACACCCACGGCCATCGCGCCGGCGACAGCGTGCTGGCGCGCATGGCGGTTGAAATCCGCACCCTGGTGCGCGCCGGCGAAACCCTGTTCCGGCTGGGCGGCGACGAATTCGCCGTGCTGATGCCACATGCCAGCCTGGACGATGCCCGCCACCTGGCCGAGCGCATCGTGCAACTGATCGCGCAGACGCCGCTGTACCTGCACGAACAGACCGTGCGCCTGACCACCAGCCTCGGCATCGCCCACTGCCCCAGCCACGCCGACAACGCCCAGAATCTTGTCGCTCACGCCGATGCGGCGATGTACCAGGCCAAGCACTCGGGCAAGAACCGCTGGAACGTGTACCGCCCGGACCGCGACAGCTCGCGGGAGATGGCAACCCGCCTGGTCTGGAACGACCGCATCGCGCGCGCGTTGGAACACGACCTGCTGCGCCTGCATTTCCAGGGCGTGCACCACGCCGACGACGGCCGATTGGCGCACCTTGAAGCGCTGATCCGCATGGTCGACGAGGCCAACCCCGGCCAGTTCGTCATGCCCGCGCAATTCATCGAACCCGCCGAAAAGAGCGGCAAGATCCTTGAAATCGACCGTTGGGTGATCCGCGAAAACATCCGCCTGCTGGCCGCCCACCCGCAACTGCCGGCCATCGCCATCAACATCTCCGGGCGCTCCTTCGACGACCCCGAACTGCCGGAATACATCGCCAGCCAACTGCTGCTGCACCAGGTGGCGCCGCAGCGCCTGCTGGTGGAACTGACCGAGACTTCGGCAGTCTCGGACATGGGCGATGCCGCACGCTTCATCGCCGCGCTGCGCGACACCGGCTGCCCCATCTGCCTGGACGACTTCGGCACCGGTTTTTCGTCCTTCGCCTACCTCAAGAACCTGCAGGCCGACGTGCTCAAGATCGACGGCATGTTCATCCACAACCTGCCCAACGAGCACGACAACCAGGTGTTCGTGCGCGCCATCATCGAAGTGGCTCGCGGCATGGGCAAGCTCACCGTGGCCGAATTCGTCGAAGACGAAGCCACCTTGCAGATGCTGCGCGAAATGGGCGTGGACATGGTGCAGGGCTACCACCTGGGCCGGCCACAGGCCGACCACCCCGCCTTCACCCGCGAGCCGCTGTAGGCGGCATCAGCCTCTCAACGCGCGCCACGCCGCAGCACCAGCACATCGATGCTCGACGGCACCCCCAGCCGTGCGGTGAAGCCATCCCACTGGCCCACACCCGCGCTGACGAACAGCGTCATGCCACCCACCCGGTATTCACCGCGCACGTAGCCGTCGTTGAACGGTGCCACCAGCCAGCGGTCCATGCCGATGATGTGGCCGCCGTGGGTGTGCCCGGAAACCTGCAGATCCACCGCACCGCTGGCGGCGGCTTCGCGCGCCAGCTTGGGTTGGTGTGCCAGCAGCAGGTGGAAATCGCTGCCTTGCGCTTGTCTGGCCACGCCCGCGATGTCCGGCGCGATGCCGCCGCCCTGCACGAACTCGGGATTGCGATAGAACGTCGGGTCGCCCACACCCGACACCGCCAGCTTGCGGCCATTGATGTCGAGCAGGACCGCCTGGTTTTCCAGCACACCCAGGCCCATCTGCCGGAAGTGCGCCATCCACGCGGCGTAGTTGCTGTAGTACTCGTGGTTGCCGGGCGCGACCCACACGCCGTGCGGCGCATGCAGTTCGGCCAGGGCGGCGACATTGGCGGCGTTGCCCGCGACCTGCCCGTCCACCATGTCGCCCGGCAACACGATCAGGTCGGGTTTCGCCGCCAGCACTTCATCGACGATGCGCTGCGTGCGCCATGCACCCTTGACCGGGCTGGCATGCAGGTCGGCCAGTACTGCCACCCTCAGCCCGTCCAGCTCCGCCGGCAGTGACGACAACACCAGTTCCCGCTCCTGGAGCTTCGGCGGCTTGAGGCCGTTGTATGTGCCCAGCGTCGCCAGCAGCAACAGCAGCGGCACCACGGTGTGGTGCAGCCGCGTCCCGTGCAGGAAACCACGCAGCCGCCCGGCACGGCGCGACAACCGCAGCGGCAGCCACAACACGTCGCGCAACAGCACGAACACCAGTGCCAGCGCGAAGGCCACCATCACCCAGCCGAACAGCAATTGCACCCAGGCGTTGGCGACGTCGCCGAACGCCTGCCGGCGCCACAGCCAGCCCAGCAGCGGCTGCAACAACCCCAGTGCGAAAGTCAGGCCGGCGTACCAGCGGCGCCTTTGCCGGCCAAGGCCCGCCACCGGCCACCACAGCCAGAACGCCAACAACAGTGGAAACAGCAATACCAGGATGATCATCAACGAAAGCCACGGTGGTGCCGGCAACAAGGGTGTTGCCGGGAAGCATTGGAAGCAGAGGGAAATCCCTCTCCCCGTGGGAGAGGGGTTGGGAAGAGGGCAAACGGAGGCCGGATGATTCGGGCCTCACTGGCTTCGTCTGCCCTCATCCGCCCCCCGCCTTCGCGGGGGCAGGCACTTCGTGCAAAAGCCTCAAGCATCCTTGCCTTCGATCCAGCGTTCGATCTTGCCGTCCAGCACGTCCAGCGGCACCGAGCCGTCCTTCAGCACTTCGGCATGGAATTCGCGGATGTCGAACCTGTCACCCAGCTTCTGCTCGGCACGCTTGCGCAGTTCCTGGATCTTCAGCTCGCCGGTCTTGTAGGCCAGCGCCTGCCCTGGCCAGGCGATGTAACGCTCGGCCTCGGCGATGGCGTCGGGCTCGCTGACCGAGGAGTTGGCGAACATGTAGTCCAGCACCTGCTGGCGGCTCCAGCCCTTGGAATGCAGGCCGGTATCGACCACCAGCCGCACCGCGCGCCACAGCTCACCCTGCAGGCGGCCGAAGTAGCTGTACGGGTCGGTGTAGACGCCCAGGTCCTTGCCCAGGCTCTCGGCATACAGGCCCCAGCCTTCGATGAAGGCGGTCTGCCCGCCGAAGCGGCGGAACGCCGGCACGCCCTGCAATTCCTGCTGCAATGCCAACTGGAAGTGGTGGCCGGGGATGGCTTCGTGCAGGAACAGGTCCTCGGCGTCCCACGTTTTCCGGGTCGGCAGGTCGAAGGTGTTGACATAGAAGATGCCCGGGCGGCTGCCGTCCTCGCTGGGCGTCATGTACGAACCACCGGCCGCCGACTTGGCGCGGAACGCCTCCACCGGGCGGATTTCGAAACCGGCCTTCGGGGTCAGCGAGAACAGCTTGCCGACGTTGGCCTCGATCTTCGCTTCCAGCCCACGGTAATGCGCCAGCAGCGCGTCTTCCGACTTGAACTCGAACTGCTTGTCATGCTGCATGAAGGTGAAGAAGTCCTGCAGCGAGCCCTTGAAGCCCACCTGCTCCATCACCTTGTGCATCTCGCCGTGGATGCGCTCGACTTCCTTCAGGCCGATGGCGTGGATCTGCTCCGGGGTCTGCTCGGTGGTGGTCATCTGTTTGGCGCTGAAGGCATACCACGCCTTGCCGTCGGGCAGCGCGTCCAGGCCCACCGTGTCGCGGCTGGCCGGCAGGTAGTCGTTGGCGATGAAATCGCGCTGTTTCTTGATCGCCGGCATCAATTGCTGTTCGATCAGCGTGCGGTAGGCCGCCGTCAGCCGCTCCTTTTCGGCAGCCGGGAAATCAGCCGGCATCTGCTTGATCGGCCCCCAGAACTGGCTGTCCTCGGCCTTGGTGGTAAGCAGTGCGTCGAACTGCGGCACCACTTTTTCCATCAACACGCGCGGCTGCACCACGCCGGCCGCCATGCCTTCGCGCATGTTGCCGATTTCGGTATCCAGCAGCACCGGGATGCGCGCGGCGCGCGCCAGCCAGTTGTCGTAGTCCTTCACCGTCTTGAACGGCTGCGCAACCTGGCCCGAGCCCAGCATCACCGCGTAGCTCACGGTCGAGCCCATCTGGTTGACCGGCAGCATCCAGCCGGGGAACTTCTCGCCGTCCAGCGACTGCTGCTGTTCATCGACGAAGATGCGATAGCTGAGCAAGTCCTGCCCGCCCAGCCCGGCATCGCCGATCTTCCGTGCCTTGTCCAGCCATTGCGCAGTGAAATCGTGGACCTGCTTGCGATACTCGGCCGAGCCCATGTCCGGCAACTGGTCGTTGTAGCGGTCGTCGCCCTGGAAGGTGGCCTGCAGCGGGTTGAGCTTGAGCACGCCTTCCCAGTAGTCGGCATACAACTGGTTCAACTGCGCGGCTTTTTCGCCCGGCGCGAGCTGGGCCGCGGCATCAGCGGCCGGCGGCGTGGACGGTGAACAGGCGGCCAGCACCGTGGCCAGTGAAAGGGAAATGGACAATGCCAGCGGGCGCAGCGTCATGGGAATTTCACCGTGGAAACGAATTGGCCAGCGTCGATGCAGGGGCACGGCCAAGGAAGGGCCAAAGGTCACTGCCATCGCCGCGCTGTCGGCAACCAGTCATAATCCGCGACCGCTCCGCATCCACCACGCGGGTGGATGCTCCCTTCCCTGCCTGATCCGTTGCCGCATTCGATGACTACCTCCCGCCGCCCGTTGGGCTTTTGGTCCGCCACCGCCCTGGTCGTGGGCAGCATGATCGGCTCGGGCACCTTCCTGCTGCCGGCGACGCTGGCGCCCTATGGCGCCGCCACGCTGGTCGGCTGGGGCATCACCCTGTGCGGTGCGTTGCTGCTGGCCGTCACCTTCGCGCGGCTGGCGCGGCGCTGGCCGCAGACCGGCGGCCCCTACGTGTTCGCCCGCAACGCCTTCGGCGAGCTGCCCGGTTTCATGGTGGCGTGGAGCTACTGGATCTCGATGTGGTGCGCCATCGCCGCGATTGCGGTTGCCTTCACCGGCAGCATCGGCGCGCTGTTCCCCGCGTTGACCGCCACCCCGGTGCGCGCGGCCGGCTGCGGGCTGGTCGCGCTGTGGCTGTGCGCCGGCGTCAACCTGCTCGGCGTGCGCGAGGCCGGACGCCTGCAACTGCTGACCACGGTGCTGAAGGTGGTGCCGCTGCTGCTGTTCGGGCTGGTGGCGCTGTGGTTCGTCGATGCCCGCCACTACGTGCCGTTCAATCCCAGCGGGGAGCCGCTGGGCAGCGTGGCCGCTGCCACCGTGGCGCTCACGCTGTGGGCGATGATCGGGCTGGAGGCGGCCACCGTGCCGGCCGAGTCGGTCGATGACGCACCGCGCACCGTGGCCCGCGCCACCGTCGCCGGCACCGCCATCGCCGGCGTCGCCACCGTACTGGCCTGCACCACCGTGCTGGGCCTGCTGCCGGCCGAGGTACTGGCCAAATCCGCCGCACCGATGGCCGATGCCGCCGCCGCGCTGTGGGGCCCGGCCGCCGGCATGTTGCTGGCGGTGGTGATGGCCATTTCCTGCGTCGGCGCGCTCAACGGCTGGACGCTGCTGGCGGCGCAACTGCCAATGGCCGCCGCCCGCGACGGCGTGCTGCCGCGCGCCTTCGTCCGCCAGAACAAGCGTGGCGTCCCGGCCTTCGGCATCCTCGCAAGCTGCCTGCTGGCCACCGTGCTGGTGATCAGCAACTACAACCGCTCGCTGGTGGACCTGTTCAAGTTCTCGGTGCTGCTGTCCACCGCCGCCACCCTGCTGCCCTACCTCGCCGGCGCCGCCGCGTGGCTGTGGCGCGGCAACGGCATGGCCACGCGGCTGGCTGCCGCCGGCGCATTGGCCTTCAGCCTGTACGCGCTGGGCGGGATCGGCGCCGAGGCGCTGCTATGGGGAGCAGGCTTGATCGTGGCCGGGTTGCCGATCTATTTCTGGCTGCGGCGGGGCCGGTCCCTGCGGAACTGACGCAGCCTTGCCCCGACCGTACCAAGCAGTTCGACCAGCACCTGGTTGGCCGCCCTTGCTTCCGGCGAAAAGCATGGCATGACGTTGCGGAAGTCATTGCCACCGAAGGTCGTGTCCGCGCCGATCGCCCCGGTGAGAAAGTCCTTGCCCAGCGGGCTGAAAGGCACGAACCCGATCCCGAGCTCTTCCAGCGTCGGCAGGATGTCTATCCCGGGTTCGCACCGCCACAACGAATACTCGCTTTACGGGTTGCACGGCGTGCGCTCGGCGGATGGATTTCCACGCTCGCCTCGGACAATCCGAAATGCCTGACCTTGCCCGCGGCGACAAGATCCCTGACCACTCCGATTCGTCAAGCGCATGAACAAAATGGCTTGGGTATTCCCCGGCCGGGCGCACTACGTGCATCCGGTGCGGCTTGAACATGGACGGCATGCCCCTTCGTCCAACCGATGAAAGATGAAGCAGGGCGGCGCGGCGGCGCGGGCGATCTCATTTCCTGGCCCTTTGCGCATACTTCAGGATCAGAGCCTCGTCTTCTGCCGCGGCCTTGACCGATTTCGCCCAGCGAACCACGGCCCCCTTGTTCCGGATCAGGGCTTCGAGCTGCAGGCACAGGCAATCGGAGCAGGCCTGCCCTCCCGGGCTGCTGCTTCCACAGAGTTTGCATGGCGACATCGTCGTCGTTTCCGGGGGGCGAAGTTGATAGGCGATCTTCGCCATCAGTGCCTTCGCTTCCGCTACCGTACTCACCACCGGTTGTTCCTTCGGGAGGAGCTGCGCGCTTGGCGCAGCTCTCCTTCGTCTAGCAGCAGATGCCGTTACTTCTGCTGGGGCTTGCTGCCCTCATGGGACTTGCCTTCCCTGGCTGCCGCATCCTTGCGGTCATTGTCGTTCTGTTGCGGCACTCCCTGTGCCGGCTTGGGATCACGTTCCTGCGAGCCTTGGGTACCGGTTGTTGCATTGGGACTACTCATTTTCCACTCCATTGCGATGAAGTCATCGCAGATGAAGCCTGCGCCATAGCCTGTTACTGCAACGTGCTTTTTGCTCGCCGTGGATGAATGCGCAAGTCAGAAGAGCAGGTGACTCCAGCAAAGCTCGGCGATCTGGCTGGAGATTTTTCTTTGATCCGGATTCAGGGCATCGGGAAGATGGCTGTCCAGATCCACCAGCCAGGCCGAACGGCTGCCATGCGGGTTCCGCACGTAGATATCGCAGGCGAGCTTTATCACGGGGCGGCAATCCTTGAAGAAGCTGTCTCCGATGAGTGCGCCATTGTCGAACCGGGTTTGCCAATAGCCAAGTTCCGTGGCCACGTTGACGAAGTCGCGATCTCTTGGGGTAGTCATGAGGCTGGGCCTTATGTGTCGACGCTGAAATTCTTGCCGTGGTCTGCGGATGTTCCTGCGGAACCCCCCACCAGCGGGGACCCGCCCTTGAGCGCGCCAAGCTGCGCGGCCGCCACCATGCCCTTGATTCTTGCAAGGAGGCATTCGATGCCGTTCCGTCGTTCCGATTCGCTCAACGAACCCGATGCGGCGCTCATGGCGCGCCTGGAGAGGATTGCCAGGGAACGGAGCTTGCTGAGGCGCTGGGAGTACGACCAAGCGTGCGTCGAGATTGTCATCTCCTGCGCCAGCTCATCGAGGTCAGCGCGGACTTCTTCGTAGTTCATGGGAAGCATCCTGGGCACGGGGCGCCCGATATCTCTACACACCATAGGCGCATTTGCCGCGGTTGATGTGACGAGACGCCAGTACACCCGGCACCTTCGCCACCGCCTTCGGACGCATCGAGCCAGCGGCATGCCCTGCGGCATCCAACCGACCAAGGCCTGCCACGCAGTCACCACCGATCGGTACCTCGCCCGGACAACCGGCATCCGGCAACGGCCACGCTAGAATCGCCCCGCCCTCCTTCATGCCTGCACCAATGACGCCTGCCGCCTCCACCATGACGCGCATTGCCCGACGCTCCAAGGCGATGGCGCCTGCCCTGGCCCTGCTCTCCTGCATCTGGCCGGCGGTGGCGCAGACGCCCGGGCCGGATACATGGGAGCCGACCACGCCAAGGCTGGAAGGTGCGCAACTGGCCCAGCTCGACGCCGCGCTGGAGCGCCTGCCGCCGCAACGGCCGGGCGTGACCGACATGTACGTGCTGGGCGTGGCCGGCGATGCCGACGAGGACGTGTTCCGCAACGAGGTGGCCTACCTGCGGCAGCTGTCGGCGCAGCACTGGGATTCCCGGGACCGCATGCTGGCGCTGGTCAACCAGCCCAATGCGCTGCCCGGCGAGCCCGCCGCGCCACTGGCCACGTATGAAAGCATCGGCTACGCACTGGACGTGCTGGGGCAGACGCTGGACCCGAGCGAGGACGTGCTGTTCCTGTACCTGAGCAGCCACGGGCTGGACGACAACAGCGTCTACCTGCACACCGGGCCGGACCAGGAGGACTACCTCGCGCCGGAGGACCTCGCGCAGCTGCTGGAAGAAGCCGGGATCGGCAACGCGGTGATCGTGGTGTCGGCCTGCTACTCGGGTGGCTTCGTGCCGGTATTGAAAGCGCCCAACCGCATGGTCATTACCGCCGCGCGCAAGGACCGCCCGTCGTTCGGCTGCGGCAATACCGACAGCGCCACCTGGTTCGGCCGCGCGTTCCTGGTCGAGGCGCTGAACGCCACCAACGACTTCGCCAGCGCCTTCAAGGCGGCCAGCGCCACCGTGCGGCAGCGGGAGGTGGAGGAAGGCGAGCTGCCCTCGCAGCCGCAGTTCTTCGCCGGCAAGGCGATCGCCCCGGTGCTGGCAAGCTGGCGCTCCGGCTTGCCGGCAAGCCCGGCGGTGCCCTATCCCTTCACCCATGCCCCGCGGCGGCAGCCTTCGCTTCACCGCGCCCCGGGCCCGGACAACCGCAAGTCGCGATAGCGCCGGCGAGGCGCACCCGCCAGCCGGCGCGCATGTACGATGCCCGCGCACCCTCCGGGAGAACGCGCATGTCCTTCAAGCTTGCCGGCGCCCTTGCCGCCTTGCTGGTGATCGCCCCGCCCGTCGCCGCGCAGCACACCCCGACCTACGACGAGGCGCTGGCCACGAAGTTCGGTGCCGACGAATACGGCATGCGCGCCTATGTGCTGGTCATCCTGAAAACCGGGCCGAACACGATGCCGGCCGGGCCGGAGCGCGAGGCGATGTTCCGCGACCACTTCGCCAACATGCAGCGCCTGTCCGACGAGGGCAAGCTGGTGCTGGCCGGGCCGCTGGACGGCGTGGACGGCTGGCGCAGGCTGTTCGTCTTCGCCGTGGCTGACATCGACGAAGCGCGGCAGCTCGCCGCGACCGATCCGGTGCTGGTCAACGGCGAGATGGTGGCCGAATACCACGCCTATTACGGCAGCGCCGCGTTGATCGGCCTGCGCGAGGTGCACGAACGGCTGGCCCGCAAGCAGCCCTGAGCCCGACACTCAGGGCTGCGCATCCTGCAGGCGGTAAACGGTGCGGCTGCGGTATTCGCGGCCGTCGAACGTGGCGCGTACTTCCACGGTGTGCTCGCCCGCTTCCAGCCGGGTGGGCAGCGCCGCGCGCCACAGGTGGGTGGAGGGCCGGGCTTCGGGCGAGCGGTCGTAGCCGCGCAGGCCATCGCTCAGGTCGTCGGCCACGTTTTCCACCAGCAGCCGTGGGTCGGGCTGTTCGACGCGCTTCATCGGCTGCCACTCGCCCTCGTCCACGCGGAATTCCACCGGCAGGCCGTCGTAGCCCATGAACACGTTGGCATACACGCCCCACGCCGGATAGGCGCCCCGGCGCAGCACCTTCGGCGCATGCAGCGCGATCTGCTCGTCGGCCGGCGCGCGGGCGACGCGGTATTCCACGCTGTAGCGACCCTGCGGCTGCACGTTCAGCAAGCCGTAGCCGTTGGGCGTGCCATCGGACATGGTGCTGTCGGGAATGCCCTGCGCGTCCTTCACCCCCGACCAGAATGCGCCGCAGGCCGCGCCGACGTTGTATTCATGCAGCAGTTTTGCGCCGTTCCAACCCTGCGCGGCATTCCAGAAGCGCTGGCTCTGGTTGTGGGTGTGGCCGCTGAGGACCAACGGGTGTTCGACCTTTTCCAGCAGGGCGAACAGGCGTGCGCGGTCTTCAGCGCGGAAGTCGTGGTCGAACAGCGGGATGTGGATGCCCAGCACCACCAGCTTGTCGCTGGGGACCGTCGGCAAATAGCGTTCGAGGAAAGCGAACTGGTCCTCGCGCAGGCCGCCGACATAGGCCGGCCTGCGCCCCGGTTGGGCGACGATGTCGTCCAGCCCGATGAACACCATCGATGGTTCTTCCCACGCATACGTGTCCGGGCCGAGCTGGCGGTGGTAGCTGCGCAGCGACTCGGCATCGCTGGCCGCACCCACGTCCATGTCGTGGTTGCCCGGCACGTGCAGCCACGGCACGCCCAGCGAGGTCACCACCTTGACCAGCGCCGGATACAACGCCGGATCGTCGTTGGTGATGTCGCCCAGGGTCATACCCAGCCGCGCGGCATGGTTGCCACGCAGCGGCGCGACGATGTCGCGCTCGAAATAATCCACGTCCCGCGCGCTGGCGGTCTGGCTGTCGGCCATCACCAGCGTCTGGAAGCTGGCCGGCGCATCCGGCTGCGGCACCAGCGCGAAGGGGCGGCATTGCCCGCCTTCGGCTTCACCGGCGCGCGGGCGCCAGATGTCCGGCAGGCCGTCGGCGCGCGGCGCGGCGGCGTAGCCGGCCGGCTTGATGACGAAGACCACCGGCTGCGTCGAATCCAGCAAACGGTAGCGGCCATCCTTGCCGGTGATGGCGATGTGTTCGCCATCGGAGACACGGATGCCTGCCAGTGGTCGCTCGTCGGGGTCGTGCACGCCATTGCCGTTGGCGTCCGTGAACACCATCCCTTCCAGACACGAAGCAGCCGCCACGAACGGCGTACAGGCCAGCAGCAGGCCGGCAAGCAAGGAGTGACGCATCGGAGCCTCGTCAGGCGAATGGACAAGCGGGCATTATCGCGCCGTCGCATTACAAGGAAACCTGCATTCCACTGTAGGAGCGACGCAAGTCGCGACCGGGCTGTCCCGGAAAAGCCTCATCGCGACTTGCGTCGCTCCTACATTGTTCCTACAGGCTCATTGCACGGCCTTGGCGTGGCGTCGTTCCAACACCGCCACCGCATCGGCCAGCGACAGGCCGCGCGCGCGCAGCAACACGATCAGGTGGAACAGCAGGTCGGCCGACTCGCCGAGCAGTTCGTCATCACCCTGCGCCACGCCGGCCAGCGCGGTTTCCACGCCCTCCTCGCCCACCTTCTGCGCAATGCGGCGCGTGCCCTTTTCGAACAGTTGCGTGGTGTAGCTGTCCAACGGGCGCTCACGCTCGCGCTGCTCGACCAACGCATCCAGCGCGCCGAGGAACTGCCCCGGCGCATCGCCGAAGCAGCTGGTGCTGCCGGTGTGGCAGGTGGGTCCATGCGGGCGCACGGTGACCAGCACGGTGTCGGCATCGCAGTCGGTGCGCACGTCCACCACGTCCAGATGGTTGCCGGAGGTCTCGCCCTTGGTCCACAGCCGCTGCTTGCTGCGGCTGAAGAACGTCACCTTCCCGCCCTTCAACGTGCTTTCCAGCGCGGCACGGTCCATGTAGCCGAGCATCAGCACGCGCAGCGTGGCCGCGTCCTGCACGATGGCCGGCACCAGCCCGCCGACCTTGTCCCAGTCCAGCGCGGCCGGGTCGAATTCACTGCACATCACGCACCTCGATCTGTTGCCCGCGCAGGAAGCGCTTGAGTCCGGCAATGGCGATGGCGCCGGAATGGAACACGCTGGCAGCCAATGCGCCATCGACATCGGCCTGCTCGAACACGTCGGCGAAATGCTGCGGCGTGCCCGCGCCGCCGGAGGCGATCAGCGGCACCTTGCACAAGGCGCGTGCCTGCCGTAGCTGGGCGATGTCGTAGCCCTTGCGCACGCCGTCGCTGTCCATGCAGTTGAGCACGATCTCACCTGCGCCGCGCTGCTGTACCTCGCGCACCCAATCCAGCGTGAGCCGGGCCTCGGCGCGGATTTTTGCGGGGTCGCCGGTATAGGAGCGCACCCGCCATTGCCCGTCCGGCTCGCGGATGGAGTCGATGCCGACCACCACGCATTGCTGGCCGAAGGCATCGGCCAATTCGCCGATCAATGCCGGATTTTCCAGCGCGGGCGTGTTGATCGAAATCTTGTCGGCGCCGGCATGGAGGATTTCACGCGCGGTTTCCACGTCGCGGATACCACCGGCCACGCAGAACGGGATGTCGATCAGCCGCGCCACGCGCTCGATCCAGCCGCGGTCCACCGAGCGTCCTTCCGGGCTGGCGGAAATGTCGTAGAACACCAGCTCGTCGGCGCCCTCGTCGCGGTAGCGCAGCGCCAGTTCGGTGATGTCGCCCATGTCCACGTGGTCGCGGAAGCGCACGCCCTTGACCACGCGGCCCTCGCGCACGTCGAGGCAGGGAATGATGCGGCGGCTCAACATGCCAGTGCCTCGTCCAGTTGCAGGTGGCCTTCCAGCAGCGCCTTGCCGAGTACCGCGCCGCCGCAGCCCGCGGCCTTCGCCGCAGCCATGTCGGCCACGTCGCGCACGCCGCCGGAAGCCTGCACTGCCACATCCGGCAGCAGCTTCGACAGGTGCGTGTACAGCGCAATGTTGGGGCCGGACAACATGCCGTCGCGGGCGATGTCGGTGCACAGCAGGTGCTTCATGCCGGCCTGCGCGTAGCGGGTGGCGAGTTCGTCCAGGGTGACGTCGGCGGTTTCGGTCCAGCCATGCACCGGCAGGCGCCATACGCCGTCATCGCCTTGGCGCGTGTCCAGCGCGATGGTCAGACGCTCGGCGCCGAATTCGTCCAGCCACGCCAACACCTGTTCGGGTTGGCGCACCGCCAGCGAACCAATCACCACGCGGCTTGCGCCAGCATCGAGGATGCGTGCCACGTCATCGCGGCCGCGCACGCCGCCGCCTGTCTGCACCTTCAGCGACGTGTTCGATGCGATCTGTCCCAGCAGCGGAGCCAGCGTGTAGCCACCGGCCTTGGCCGCATCCAGATCGACCAGATGCATCCAATGCGCGCCGGCAGCGGCGAACGCCTGTGCGCGCGGCAGCGGGTCATCGCCGTAGGTGGTCTGCTGTGCATAGTCACCCTGCAACAGGCGCACCACCTGCCCGTTGCGGATGTCGAGCGCGGGATAGACGGTGAAGTTCATGAAAAATCGTTCTCGATGAAGTTGCGCAGGAGGCGCGCGCCGGGGCCCGCCGAGCGCTCGGGATGGAACTGTGCGCCGCACAGCCGGCCCCGCTGCACCACGGCGGTGAACAGGCCGCCGTGATGGCAGGCAGCCACAGTGTCGGACGTGACCGGCGCGGCGTAGCTGTGCACGAAATAGGCACTGGCGCCGGGCGGCACGCCATCGAGCAGCGGCGATTCGCGCAACGCCAGCAACTTGTTCCAGCCCATGTGCGGCACGCGCACGCCCACTGCCGGGTGCAGACGGCGAATGACGCCCGGCAGCAGGCCGAGGCATTCCACCTCGCCCTCTTCCGAACGCTCGAACAGCAACTGCATCCCGAGGCAGATGCCCATCAATGGCAGCTGCAACCCGCGCAACGGCTGCACCAACCCCTGCGCGTGCAGGCGGCGCATGCCTTCGGCGGCGGCACCGACGCCGGGCAGGATCACCCGCTGCACACCTTCCAATGCGGCAGGCTCACGCACCATGCGCACCTCAACGCCCAGGCGTTCCAGCGCGTAGCGCACCGAGCCGAGGTTGGCGCCCCCGGCGTCGATCAGGCCAACCGCACTCACAACGCCCCCTTGGTCGAAGGCAGTTCGGTACCTTCGCGGCGGATGGCCTGGCGCAAGGCCCGCGCCAGCGCCTTGAAGCAGGCTTCGACCTTGTGGTGATCGTTGTCGCCTTCCACCTTGAGGTTGAGGTTCAGGCCGGCCGCATCGCACAGCGAGCGGAAGAAATGCGGCACCAGCTCGGTCGGCATGTCACCGACGCGCTCGCGCTTGAACTGCCCGTCGAACACGAAGTAAGGACGCCCGCTGAAATCCAGCGCGGCACTGGCAAGGGTTTCATCCATCGGCAGGGTGAAGCCATAGCGGCCGATGCCGCGCTTGTCCCCCAGCGCCTCGCGCAGCGCCTGCCCCAAGGCGAGGCCGGTGTCCTCGATGGTATGGTGTTCGTCAATGTGCAGATCGCCCCTGGCCTGCACTTCCAGCGCGAAACCGCCGTGGCGGCCGATCTGGTCGAGCATGTGGTCGAAGAACGGCAAACCGGTGTCGATCTTTGATGAGGCCACCTTGTCCAGATCGACGAACACGCGGATCTGCGTCTCCTTGGTATTGCGCTGCACGGTGGCGCGGCGCGGCGCATCGGCCAGTTCGTGGGCGATGGCGTCCCAGTCCCACTGCCCGCCGAACTGCTCGGTGCGCAACTGGAAGCCGCGGATCTTCATGTTGTCGGCGAACTGGATGTCGGTGGGGCGGTCACCGACCATCGCCGAGCGCGCCCAGTCGATGTTCCGATCCTGCAGGTACGGCAGCATCATGCCGATGCCCGGCTTGCGGTTGGGGCTGTTGTCGGCCGGCCAGCTCGGGTCGATCAGCACGTCGCGGAAGACGATGCCCTGGCTGGCGAAGATCTGCAGCATCAGGTCGTTGGGGCCGTCGAAGCTCTCCTGCGGATAGCCCTCGCTGCCCAGCCCGTCCTGGTTGGAGACGATGACGAACTGGTAGCCGGCGTCGCGCAGCCTGAGCATCGCCGGGATGACGTTCCTGACGAAGCGGATCTTCTCGTAGGCGTCGATCTGGAAATCGGCAGGTTCCTCGATCAGGGTGCCGTCGCGGTCAATGAACAGGATGGGGGTCATGCGGCGGACTCCAGCGCGGCCAGTGCGTCGATGACGCGATTGTTCTGTTCGGGGGTGCCAAGGGTGATGCGCAGCGCATCGTGCAACTGCGGCGCGGCGCGCTGGTCGCGCACCACCACGCCGGCGGCCAGCAGGCGCTGGAACGCGGTTTCGGCATCGGCGAAACGCACCAGCAGGAAGTTGCCGTCGGAGGCATGGACGCGGCGCACGTTCGGCAGGTTCCCAAGCGCGGCGCGCAGGCGCTCGCGCTCGCTGCGCACGGTGGCGATGCGCGCGCGGGTTTTCACCAGCGCCGCGTCGCTCAAGCCTTCCAGTGCCAGCGTCGAGCATGGCGTCGGAATCGGATACGGCGCCTGGCAGGTGCGCAGCACCGCAATCAGGCCCGCATCGGCGATCACGCAGCCGATGCGCGCCGCCGCCAGCGCGTGCGCCTTGGACAAGGTACGCAGCACGGCGATGTTGTCGTGCTTCGACAGCAGCGTGGCCGCCGAAGGCTCGTCGGCGAACTCGGCATAGGCTTCATCGACCACGACCAAGGCTCGCCCGTGCAGCGCGGTGGCCACCTGTTCGACCTGTGCCAACGGAATGCTCGAACCACCGGGGTTGGAGGGCGAGCACAGGAACACCAGCTTGGCGTTGCCTTGCCTGGCGGCGGCAATGATCGCGTCGATGTCCGGCACCAGGCCGGCTTCGGTATCGCGCAGCGGCACTTCCAGCAAAGGTGCGTTCTGCAAGCGCGCGCTTACCGCGTACATGCCGAACACCGGCGGCGTGCAAAGCACGCCGTCGCGGCCCGGCACGCACAGCGCACGCACCAGCAGGTCGATGGCCTCGTCGCTGCCACGGCCGAGCAGCAGCCGTTCCGGCGCGCAGCCGTACAGCACTGCCATGCGTTCGCGCAGTTCCTGCGGTTGCGGCTCGGGATAACGGCGGCAACTGGCCTGCGCATCGCCGGGATTGGCCCATGCCGATTCGTTGGCATTGAGCCAGATTTCGCCATCGAGCCTGGCGCTGCGCGCGGAGGAATAACCAGCGAAGCCGCGCAGGTCATCGCGTACCAGTTCGAGCACGCCGCTCATGGTGCGACTCCCAGTCGCACGGCGACGGCATTGGCATGCGCGCCCAGGCCCTCGGCGCGCGCAAGAGTCAAGGCGCACGGGCCGATGTTGGCGATGCCTTCACGGCTGGCGGCCTGCACGCTGATCTGGTTCTGGAAACTGGCGACGCTGACACCGCTGTACGCCCGCGCGGCACCAGCGGTGGGCAGCACGTGGTTGGTGCCGGAGCAGTAGTCGCCTAGCGCTTCGGGCGTGTAGTCACCCATGAACACCGAGCCGGCGGCCTCGACCCGATCCAGCCATCGGCGCGGTTCGCGCAGCGCGAGGATCAGGTGTTCCGGCGCATAACGGTTGGAGATGGCGAAGGCCTGTTCGATCGAGTCCACCTTCAGCAGTAGCGAGGCGTCCAGTGCCTTGCGAGCGATATTCTCGCGCGCCAAGCGCGCCACCTGCGCCTCCACCTCGGCCTGCACCGCGGCGATCAGCGCGGCATCGTCACTGAGCAGGATCACCTGCGAGTCCGGGCCGTGCTCGGCTTGCGACAACAGGTCGGCGGCGACGAAGGCCGGGACGGCGCCGGCATCGGCAATCACCAGCACTTCCGACGGCCCGGCCGGCATGTCGATGGCGGCGGCACCGGCCTGAGCCACCTGCTGCTTGGCCTCGGTGACGTAGCCGTTACCCGGCCCGAACAGCTTGTCGCAGGAGGGCACGGTTTCGGTGCCCCATGCCATCGCCGCGATCGCCTGCGCGCCACCGATCTTGAACACCTTGTGCACCCCGGTCAGGCGCGCGGCCACCAGCACCGCCGGATCGGCGCTGCCGTCCTTGCGCGGCGGTGTGCACAGCACCACCTCGCGACAACCGGCGAGCCTGGCCGGCACGCCCAGCATCAACGCGGTGGAAGGCAGCGGCGCGCTGCCGGCCGGCACATACAGGCCGACACGGCCGATCGGGCGGATGACTTTTTCGCAGACCACGCCCGGTGCGGTTTCCACGCTGTACGGCCGGGCCATGCCGGCACGATGGTAAGCATCGATGCGCTCGGCCGCCTGCTGCATGGCGATGCGCAGCTCGGCCGGCACCGCCAGTTCGGCGGCGGCGAACTCGGCTTCGCTCACCTCGAATTTTTCCAGCGTGACACCATCGAAACGTGCGGTGATCTCGCGCAAGGCAACGTCGCCGACGACGCGCACCTGCTCGACCAAGGCCGCCACCGCTTCGCGGGTCTGCGCGGCTACCGCCTGCACCGGACGGGTCAGGGCTTGCGCCTGCGCGTCGGCATCCAGCGTGTTCCAGTCCAGGACGTTCATGCCAGCGACTTCTCCACCGCCAGCACCATCAACTCCTGCGCGCCCGCGCGTTCCAGCTCTTCCAGCCGCTGCCAGCTCAGCGCGCCGTTGCACATGGCCTGCAGGCGCACCGCGCTGCCCTGCCCCGGCAGCCGCAGCAGCGGCTCGGCGTCCGGCAGCAGCCGCGTCAGTTCGTCCACGTGTTGCTCGTCGGCGGAGAACATCAGCAGCTTGCGGTCCTGCGCCTTGGTCAACCCGTCGAGGCGGCGCAGCAGCATCGCCATCAGCCCGGCGCGGGCGTCGTCCAGCTCGTGCACCGGACCGGCCAGCACCGCTTCGCTGTCGAGCAGGGTTTCCACCGGCCTGAGCTGGTTGGCGGCCAACGTGGCGCCGCTGGAAACCAGGTCGCAGATCAGGTCGGCGGTACCCAGCTTCGGCGCGATCTCCACCGAGCCGGACAGCTCCACCACCTGCGCATCCACGTTCTTTTCCTTCAACCACGCCGCGAGGATTGCCGGGTAGCTGGTGGCGATACGCTTGCCGGCCAGTTGCTGCACGCCCTGCCACTCCCACTCGTCGGGTACGGCGATCATCAACCGGCACTGGCCGAAGCCGAGGCCGCGCAGCGGCTGGTAGGCATCGGCCAGGCCGATCTGCCGGCGCGCCTTGGCCTGCTCGTCCAGCTCGTTGAGGCCGACCACGCCGAGGTCGCAGACGCCGTCGGCGATCAGCCCGGGGATGTCGTCGTCACGCACCAGCAGCAGGTCCACCGGCAGCGATTCGCCGAAGCAGAACAGCTTGTCGCGGCTCTGCCGCCAGCTCAGCCCACAGGCGGCCAGCAAGCTGCGCGCCGGGTCGGCCAGGCGCCCGCTCTTCTGGATGGCGATGCGCAGCCGGTCACGGGCCGGCGCGGAGGTGGAAGCACTCATGTTGGTTTCTCAGTTGGATTCGGTCTTGCGCGCGGCGATGCGCTCGATGGCGGCGGCATAACCACCGGCACCGTGTTCCAGCGAACGCGCGACCCGGCCGATGGTGGTCACGCTCACCCCGGTCAGCTCGTATATCTCGCGGTACGGCACGCCCTTGCGCAGCAGCGGCACCACCCGCCAGCGGTCGGCCATCGCCTCCAGCTCGGCGGGCGTGCACAGGTCGCGCAGGAAGGCCTGCACGTCCTGCGGCCGTTCCAGCGCGGCAAACGCGCGCGCCAGCGCCTTCAGCGGGGCGTCGGAGGGCTTTTCGCGGTCGGAGTCGGGACGTGGCTTCATTTGCATCAACGTAATAGCGTGCTATTACATTGATGCAATAGGTCCGCCATGTCAAACCCGGCAAACCCGGCAAACCACAGGTAAGGGCTGCACCTCCGACGCGATGCGCGTCTGTCGGCAATCTTTGGCAAGCCCGGGCCAGTCGGGGGTGTAACCCGACCTGCCTGCCGGCATGTCAAACCAGCGTTGCCGCAGGATCGGAATGCACGTGCCGGAATCGCAGACGCCCCGCATTGGCGGGGCGTCTATTTCAGGGCCGGTGAGCGGCGACTCAGCGCGTCATCGCGCGGGTCTGTTCCAATTCCACTTGCAAGGTGGAGGCCAGTTCATCGCGTGCCACTTCGAACTGCTGCTCGCGTAGCAGGTCCTTGACCGCCACCACGCCGCGCGCCAGTTCGTCCTCGCCGGCCAGCACCACGAAGCGGATGCCGGCCTTGGCCGCGTACTGGAACTGCTTGCCGACCTTCTTCGGCTCCATCTGCACTTCGGTGTTGATGCCGCCGGCGCGCAGGCGACGGGCAATGTCCAGCGAGTGCGACATCGCCGCCTCGTCCATCAACGCCACCAGCGCCTGCACGCTGCTCTCGGCGATGCCGTCGATCAGCCCGGCCTCGCGCAGCTGCCAGAACAACCGGGTCAAGCCGATGGAGATGCCCACGCCCGGCAGCTTGCTCTTGCTGTAATGGCTGGCAAGGTCTTCGTAGCGGCCGCCGGAGCAGATCGAGCCGATCTGCGGGTGATCCAGCAGCGTCGTTTCATAGACGGTGCCGGTGTAGTAGTCCAGGCCGCGGGCGATGGAGAAGTTCAGGCAGTATGCGTTTTCCGGCACGCCCAGCGCCTTGACCAGTTCCAGCACCTCGCGCAGTTCGGCCGCGCCGATGCGCAACGATTCGCTGGCACCCTCGCCTGCCTCGGCCAGCACCACATCGAGCTGCGCCAGTGCGTCGGCGTGCGAGGTCGAGCGCACTTCGACGAAAGCCAGGATGCGCTCCACCGCCGCAGCCGGCAGGCCGAAATCCGGGCCCAGCAGGGTTTCGCGCACGTAGTCGGCGCCGCGCTTGTCGAGCTTGTCCACCTCGCGCAGCACCAGCGCTTGCTGCTGCGGGTCGGCCACGCCCTGCGCCTCGAAGAAGCCGCGCATGAACCTGCGGTTGTTCAGCTGCACGGCGAACCTGCCGATGCGCAGCTCGGAGAACACCGCGTGGATCACCGCCAGCACCTCGGCGTCGTAGCGGATGCTCAGCGCGTCCTTGCCGATCACGTCGATGTCGCACTGGTAGAACTCGCGGAAGCGGCCGCGCTGGGCGCGCTCGCCGCGATAGACGCGCTGCATCTGGTAGCGGCGGAACGGGAAGGTCAGCTCGTGCTCGTGCTCGGCCACGTAGCGCGCCAGCGGCACGGTCAGGTCGAAGCGCAGCGCCAGCTCCGGCAACCCCTTGTCGCCGGCCTCGGCGGCGTTGGCCAGCGCGCCGGTGGACTGCACGAAATACACCTGCCGCTCGGTCTCGCCGCCGGATTTGGTCAGCAGCACGTCGGACAGCTCGAACACCGGCGTCTCCACCGGCAGGAACCCGAAGCGCTCGTAGTTGCGGCGGATGACGTCCAGCATGCGCTGGAACGCAATCTGCTCGCGCGGCAGCAATTCCATGATGCCGGGCGGGGTACGGGGCTTTATCACGGGCAAAACTCCTGCAAACGGTGGGGGTGAGCGGACGCCAATTCTAGCCGCACGCCGCCCTCGCGGCCGCATGAAGTATCATTCGCGGACCTTTCAAGTACCGACGTCATGTCCCGGCCCGCCCCCGGTTCAGAGCCCCCCGCCACACCCTCCTCCGCCAAGCCCGGCCCCGGCACGGGCACCTGCCTGCATTGTTCGGTGCGGCACCTTGCGGTGTGTTCGGCGCTGGCCTGCGACGAGGTACAAGCACTGGAGCGGATAACCGTGTCGATACCGGCACCGCTGGGCGCCACGCTGGCCCGCAGCGGCGAACCGCGCACGTACGTCTATACCGTGACCGAGGGCGCGCTGCGGCTGGTACGCACGCTGGCCGACGGCCGTCGGCAGGTCAACGGCTTCGTGTTGCCGGGCGACTACGTCGGCCTGAGCGGCAGCGACCACCACCGCTATGACATCGAGGCCATCGCCGACAGCCGCGTGTGCCGGGTGTCGACCACGCAGATGCGCGACCTGCGCCAGCAGTTTCCGCACCTGGAGCGCAAGCTGCTGCAACGCGCCTGCCAGGAACTGGACGCCGCGCAGGACAACGCGCTGGCGCTGGCGCGGCTGCAACCACCGGAGCGGCTGGCCGATTTCCTGCTGCGGCTGGCGACGCGCGAAGCCCTGTTCGGCCAGACCGGCAACCGCGTGGCGCTGCCGATGGGGCGCGGCGACATCGCCGACCACCTCGGCCTGACGATGGAAACGGTAAGCCGTACCTTCACCAAGCTGCGCCAGCAGGGGCTGATCGCGCTGCCGCACCTGAACGTGGTCGAGATCCTCGATTTCGCCGGGCTGCAGAAGCTCGCCAACGACGAAGCGGGCTGATCGCCCGGCACATGCTCCACCACACCGGTGGGTGCCGACCGTTGGCCGGCACTATCGGCCAGCGCACCTGAAACCTGCCGGCGCTACGCGCCGCCGCCCGACCAATGGTCGGGCGCTACCACCGTGCGCGGCATCGGGAATGCCGTGAAGCACGAGGGCGTCCCGACGTCAGCCCAGCAGCTTTTCGCGCAGCACGGCGTACTCGGGGGCGCAAGGTTCGGCGTGGGCGGGGCGCTTGAGCAGTTCGGCCAGCGCCGGCGGCACCGGCACCTCGCGGCCGATCAATGGTTCGACCACCGATTCGAACTTGGCCGGGTGGGCGGTGGCTGCCACCGCCCAGTGCTCGTCCGCGGCCGCCTCGCCACTGGCGCGCAACTGCTCCAGCACGTGCACCGCGGTGGCGGTATGCGGGCAGAACACTTCGCCGAACCGGCGATGACGCGTGGCGATGGTATCGCGGATGGTGGCATCGTCGACCGCACGTGACACGAAGGCCGCGCGCAGGGCGGCATCGTCGCCGGCATACAGCCAGCGTAGGCGCTCGAAGTTGCTGGGCGCGCCCACGTCCATCGCATTGGCGAGCGTGGCGAGGCTGGCTTTGGGCCGGTAGTCGCCGCCAGCGAAGTAGTCCGGCAACACGCGGTTGGCGTTGGTCGCCAGCACGATGCGGCCCAGCGGCACGCCCAGCGCGCGCGCCATGATCGCCGCCATCGCGTTGCCGAGGTTGCCGGTGGGGATGACGAAATTCAGCGGCGTACCGTGCGCGGCGCGGTGCGTGAGTGCGGCGTGGGCGTAGTAGCTCATCTGCGGCAGCAGGCGGCCGAGGCTGATGCTGTTGGCCGAACTGAGCGGCACCTGCGCCTGCAATCCGGCATCGCCCAGTGCCTGCTTGGCCATGTGCTGGCAATCGTCGAACGAGCCGGCCACACGCAGCGCGCGGATGTTGCCGCCCAGACAACCCAACTGATGCGCCTGTCGTGGCGATACGCGGCCATCCGGGTACAGCACCACCACTTGCAGGTTCGGCTGGTTGTGGAAAGCGGCAGCCACGGCGGCACCGGTATCACCGGAAGTGGCGACGACGATCGTCAACGGACGCTCCTGCCCGGCGCGTAGCCGCGACAGGCTGGCGGCGAGGAAACGCGCGCCGAAATCCTTGAACGCCGCAGTCGGTCCGTGGAACAGCTCCAGCACGTGGTCGTTGCGCGTGGCCAGCGTTTGCAAGGGCGCAGGGAAGTCGAAAGCCTCGTTGCAAATGCGCGGCAGTTCCGCTTCCAGCGCGTCAGCGGCGAAGAACGGTTGCAGCAGCGCGGCGGCGGTGGCGGCCAGCGATGCACCGGCTTGCAGGTTGCGGACGGGCGGCATCTGCTGCGGGACGTACAGGCCGCCATCAGGTGCCAGCCCCGCGGCGATGGCCTGGCTGAGGCTGGCGGCGGGGGCGTTGTTGCGGGTGGAAATGAAGTGCATGGGAAGGTTCCGCAAAGATTTTCGCAGGAGCGCACCCTGGTGCGCGATGGGGCGTTACCGGGAAAACTTCATCGCGCACCAGGGTGCGCTCCTGCGAGGGGAGAAAGATTTCAAAGCAGATGCGCGCCGGGGCTGTTCAACGGCGTCACCCAGCTCTGGCTGTCGAAGCCGGCGGCAGCGAATGCGGCCTGCACTTTCGGTGCGGCGGCCTGCGCGGCCTCGGCGGTTTCGAACCACGCGAACACGCTGGGACCGGCACCGGAAATACTGGCACCCATCGCCCCCGCCGCCAGCATGGCCCGCTTGGCCGCGTCGAAACCGGCGATCAACGGCGCGCGGCGCGGCTCGACCAGTACGTCGCGCAAGCCGGCGCGTACCAGTGCGGCGTCGCCGGCATGGCAACCGGCCAGCACCAGCGCAAGATTCGTGCTTTGCGCGACGAACTCCTGCAACTCGTAGCTGCCCTGCAATGCAGCCCGCGCGCGGCGGGTTTCCAGCAACGCATCCGGGTGCACCAGCAGGCTGTGCCACTGCGCCGGCACCGGCACCGGCACCAGCCGTTCCAGCGTGGAAAGCACCAGCCCGCCGAGGAACATCGGCCCGAGGTTGTCACCGTGCCGGCTGCCGCTGGCGACCGCCTCGCCTTCCAGCGAATGCAGGTACAGCTGCTCGCGGGTCAACGGCTGGTCCAGCAATGCGTTGGCCGCGACCAGCGCCGCCACGCACGAGGCCGCCGAGCCGCCCATGCCGGAGCTGAGCGGAATGCCCTTGTCGATCTCGACCTCGAAACCGAACGGCAACGCCAGCGCCTGCCGCAGCGCGATCAGCGCCGCGCTGGCAGTGTTGCTTGCCGCGTCCGTCGGCAGTTCCACCGCCGCACCGCGGATGGCGGCGATGCGCACTTCCTTTGCCTCGATGCGCCGCACCGTCACCGTGTCGCCGACGCCGGCCACCGCATAACCGAGCAGGTCGAAGCCGACCGCCACGTTCGCCACCGAGGCCGGGGCGAAGGCGCGCGCTTCGCGCACGTCGTTGTCCGTCACACCTGCACTCACAGCCTTGCCCCCTCGCCCGCCGCCACCCGCAGCACGTCGGCGAACACGCCGGCCGCGGTCACTTCCGGCCCTGCGCCGGGGCCCTGCACCACCAGCGGGTTGTCGCAGTAGCGGCGGGTGGTGAACTGCACCACGTTGTCGGTCAGGCGCAGGTTGGCGAAGGCATGGTCGGCCGGCAGTTCCACCAGCCCGACGCTCGGCGCCTGCCCCGGCGCGAACTGCGCGACGTAGCGCAGCACCAAGCCGCGCGCGCGGGCATCGGCCAGCCGCTGCGCGAACGCCGCATCCACTTCGTGCAGGCGCGCCATGAAATCCTCGACGCTGGCCTGGCGCAGGGCTTCGGGCACCAGGCTCTCCACCGCCACGTCCTCCAGGCTCGATTCGTACCCGGCCTCTCGCGCGAGGATCACCAGCTTGCGCGCGACATCGACGCCCGACAGGTCGTCGCGCGGGTCCGGCTCGGTGTAGCCCATCGCCCGCGCCTGCGCGACCAGCTGCGAGAACGGCACGCTGCCGTCGTACTTGTTGAACAGCCACGCCAGCGTGCCGGAGAAGATGCCGGCGATCGCGCTGACTTCATCGCCGGTATCGACGAGGTCGCGCAGCGTGGTGATGACCGGCAGGCCCGCACCCACCGTGGCCTCGTAGCGGAAGCGCGCGCCGGTGGTGCCAGCGGCTTCGCAAATGGCTTGATAACGCGCCAGCGGGCCGGAGCCTGCCTGCTTGTTCGGCGTGACCACGTGGATGCCCGCCGTCAGCCAACCGGCATAGCGGTCGGCCACTTCGGCGCTGCCGCTGCAATCGACGATCAAGCTGTGCGGCAGGCGCGCGGACAACAGGTGCTCGGTGAACGCATCCAGATCCAGCGGCTGCGAGGCGGCGTCGAACGCGGCCTTCCAGTCGCCCTGCACGCCGCGCGCTTCCAGCAGCATGTGGCTGCGCGAGGCGATCGCGCGCAGCCGCAGGTCCAGCCGTGCCCGCGCCAGCAATTGCGGCTGCGCCGTGCGCAGTTGCTCCAGCAGCGCGGCGCCGACGTTGCCGGGGCCGATCACGCCAACCGAGAACGTCTGCGGCGACAACCAGAACCCGGCATGCGCGGCGCGCAACGCCTTGGTCGCGTCCTTGCCATCGACCACCACCGAGATGTTGCGTTCCGAAGAACCCTGGGCAATGGCGAGGATGTTGACCTGCGCCCGCCCCAGCGCCTCGAACAGGCGCGCGGCCACGCCCGGCTGCCCGGCCATGCCGTCACCCACCGCTGCCAGCACGCTGACGCCGGCACTGAGCTGCACGCGCTGCACCTGGCCGGCAGCCAATTCGTGCGAGAACGCCTGCACCACGGCATCGCGCGCACGCTCGGCTTCGGCCTGCCTGACCACGCAGCAGATCGAATGCTCGGACGAACCCTGCGAAATCATCACTACCGACACATGCGCATTGCGCAGCGCTGCGAACACGCGCTCGGCGGTGCCGGGCACGCCGATCAGACCGGTGCCTTCGACATTCAGCACTGCCAGGTCCGGGCTCAAGGTCAGGCCCTTGATCGGCCCGCGCCCGCCGCTGACCGCGGTGATGCGGGTGCCCGGATGCTCGGGGTGGAAGGTGTTGCGAATGATGATCGGCAGGCCGCGCTCGATTGCCGGCGACATGGTCTGCGGGTGCACCACCTTGGCGCCGAAATAGGCCAATTCGCAGGCCTCGTCGTAGCTCAGCGCTTCCAGTTGCACCGCTTCGGGCACCACACGTGGGTCGGCCGAGAGCACACCATCGACGTCGGTCCAGATGTGCAGCTCGTCGGCGGCGAACAGCGCGGCGAAGATCGCGCCGGAAAAGTCGCTGCCGTTGCGGCCCAGCGTGGTGATGTGGCCCTTGCGGTCGCGGGCGACGAAGCCGGTGACCACCAGCCGCCGCGCCGGGTGCGACTGCCGCCACAACGCCAGCGTGGCGGCGCTGGCCTTCCAGTCGACATCGACGCCGAGTTCGCCGTGGTTGACCACCAGCACGTCGCGCGCATCGAGCACGTCGGCATCCTCGCCCAGCGCCTGCAAATGGCGGCCCAGCAACTGCGCCGAGAACACTTCGCCCAGCCCCTGCACGCGGTCCAGCACTTCCTGCGGCAATTCGCCGATCACCGCCAGCGCGGCAAGGATTTCCGCCAGGCGCTCGAAGCGCGCGTCCAGCCATTCGATGGTGCTACCGACCTGCTCACCGAGCAGCGACACCGCCGCCGCACGATGGCGCGCGCGCAGTTCGTGCCAGCGCTCGCGCCAAGCCTCGTCGCCGCTGGCCGCCAGCTTCGCCAATGCGATCAAGGCGTCGGTCACGCCCTTCATCGCCGACACCACGGTGACCTGGATGGCCTCCTCGCGCGCCAGCAGCAACTGCGCCACGTGGCGGTAACGCTCGGCATCAGCCACCGAGGTGCCGCCGAACTTGTGCACGACGGTGCGCACGGCGGCGGATTCGGCGGGGGGAGCGGCAACTGGCGACATCGGATGAACCTCGGCTGGAGGCCCCGACACGCATCTGGATGGGGTTTCCCGCATCCTGATCCGGGTGCGGGGCCGTGGTTTTCGGAAAACTACGCGAAGACGACGGGCCGCACCGGGCGAGTGGTGACGGTAATGATGGTGGTGGTAATCGACATGCAGCCAGATGCCGACCTGCCGGAGGTCGGCAATGCGTGGGCGGTGGCGGTCGGCGACATGTGCATAAAACCGAGAAGACACCAACGATGAATGGGCTGTCAAGTGCTGCGTTGCAAAAAATCAATTGCAACCATCATCGGCGAACTTGCCGGTATCGGTTGCAAATGTCATCAACCGCGATCATCGGCCATCTGGTGCGCAAGCATCATTGAAAACCTAGCTTCCCGATTGCGGCAGCGCCGCCGGGGGAAATCCGGCGAGACCTTGAAGTGTCCCGGCCGCCCCGCTGCTACAACCCCGACCCACAGCCAACTGCGCGGAAACCGCCGATCGAGGCCATGCCGCCGACACTTGAATGCTCGGATGACCCGAGCGTCGGGGGCGTAGCCTCGATCTACGCGGCCGCGTGCACATTGACTGCCGGTCGATGCACCGCAGCACTCAGCACCACACCCGCGAGCAGGCAGCCGGCGGCCAGCATTTCCAGCAGCGCCGGCCAGCGCTGCTGCCACAGGAAGCCGTAAAGCAGGCCGAACAGCGTCTCGAACACGATCATCTGCCCCCCCAGGGTCAGCGGCAGCGCGCGGCTGGCGCGGTTCCAGCAGGCGTTGCCGAGGATCGAGGCAAACACCGCCACGCCCGCCGCCACCAGCCAGAACAGCCCCCATTCGGACGCCGGCCGGCCCTGCCCGCCACCGGCGAAGGCCAATGGCGCAACCAGCAGCGCCAATACGCCGGTAGCCACCCCGGTCAACAACGACCAGTCGTGCCCGGACACCTGCGGCAGCCGCGCCAGCCAGCGCGTGTTGCCCACCGAATACAGCGTCCATGACACCAGCGCCCCTGCCCCGCACAGCAGCCCGAGCAAGCGCTGCACGGGCGTCCCGGCCACATGCGAGGACGCCATTGCCGCAACCCCCATCAGCACTACACCGGCCACGCACAGGAACAGTGCCGGCGCCAGTTTCGACAATGGCACCGCGCCCGGCTCGCGCGCGCCGGTGATCGCCACCAGCACCGGGACCATGCCGACGATCAGCGACGCCGCCGCGCCACCGCTCCACTGCACCGAAATGGACAGCAGCACGTAATAGAGCAGGTTGCCGAGCAGGCTCAGCCATGCCAGCGTGGTCCATTCGACACGGCCGATGGCGGCACGCAGCGTCGGCCAGCGCGGCACCAGCAGTACCGCCGCGATGGCGCCATAGACAAGGTAGCGCGAGGCAGCCAGTTGCAGCGGCGCGAACCCGGCCAGCATCGCCGGCGCCAGGAACACCACGCCCCACAACGCACCGGAGGCCACGCCATTGGCAAGGCCGACGCCCATCGAACGGTTCACGCTCACCACAGCACCACCCAGGAGAAAGGCGCGCAGTGTAGGCGGCTCACCCTTGGGCGACCAATCCGAACCACAGCCCGACCACATGGCGAAAAGGGGGATTGGCAGAAAATAGTCGTACGCGGGAAGGCGGTAGCCACAAGCACCGGCACGGGCTTTCACGGATGGTGGCCCCGACACGATTCGAACGTGCGACCTGTCCCTTAGGAGGGGACCGCTCTATCCAGCTGAGCTACAGGGCCCGAGGGCGCGCATTGTGACATGCCGGCGCCCCTGGCCGCACCCTCGCGCCGAGGGAGAAGCCGGCATGGCTCTGCTAAAATCGCGGTTCTGCATGCCGCACCCCACCACCGCCAGCGGCTGCGCCCTACAACGCAAGGCAATCAGGAGTTTTCATGTCCTTCGAACTGCTCAAGGCGCTCGGTCTCGACGCTTCCAATGCTGGCACCTACCTGGGTAACGGGGAATGGTCCAGCGCCACCGGCGCCGGCGTGCTGTCGCCACGCAACCCGACCACCGGCGAGGTCATCGCGCAGGTGCAGGCCACCACCGAGGCCGACTACGAAACCGTCATCGCCCGCGCGCAGGAAGCCTACAAGGCCTGGCGCACCACCCCTGCTCCGCGCCGCGGTGAGGCCGTGCGCCTGTGCGGCGAGGCGCTGCGCCGACACAAGGATGCGCTGGGCTCGCTGGTCGCGCTGGAAATGGGCAAGTCCAAGCCCGAGGGCGACGGCGAAGTGCAGGAGATGATCGACATCGCCGACTTCGCACTGGGCCAGAGCCGCATGCTGTATGGCTACACCATGCATTCGGAGCGCCCCGGCCACCGCATGTACGAGCAGTACCACCCGCTGGGCCTGGTCGGCATCATCTCCGCGTTCAACTTCCCGGTCGCGGTGTGGAGCTGGAATGCGTTCCTAGCCGCCATCTGTGGCGACGTGTGCATCTGGAAGCCGTCCAACAAGACCCCGCTGACCGCCATTGCGACGATGAAAATCTGCAATGACGCACTGAAGGAGGGCGGCTTCCCGAACCTGTTCTTCCTGATCAACGACGCCGGCACCGCGCTGTCGGAGAAGCTGGTGGACGACAAGCGTATGCCGCTGATCTCCTTCACCGGCTCCACCCGGATCGGCCGCACCGTCAACGAGCGCGTCGCCCGCCGCCTCGGCCGCTGCCTGCTGGAGCTGGGCGGCAACAACGCCATCATCCTCGACGAAACCGCCGACCTGAAGCTGGCGGTGCCGGGCATCGTGTTCGGCGCGGTCGGCACCGCCGGCCAGCGCTGCACCACCACCCGCCGCTTGATCGTGCACGAATCCATCCACGACGCGGTGTTGGCCACGCTGGTCAAGGCCTACAAGCAGGTCGAAGGCAAGATCGGCGACCCGCTGGACGCGGCCAACCTGATGGGCCCGTTGAACAGCCCGGAGGCCGTGCAGCAGTTCCTGGCTTCGATCGAAAAAGCCAAGGCTGCCGGCGGCACCGTCGAGACCGGCGGCACCGCCATCGACCGCCCCGGCAACTTCGTGCTGCCGGCGATCGTCACCGGCCTGAAAAACAGTGATGAAATCGTCCAGCACGAGACTTTCGCGCCGATCCTGTACGTGATGAAGTATTCGACGCTGGACGAAGCCATCGACCTGCAGAACGGCGTGCCGCAGGGCCTGTCCTCGTCGATCTTCACCACCAACCTGAAGAGCGCCGAGAAGTTCCTGTCCGCGGCCGGCAGCGACTGCGGCATCGCCAACGTCAACATCGGCACCAGCGGCGCCGAGATCGGCGGCGCGTTCGGCGGCGAAAAGGACACCGGCGGTGGTCGCGAGTCCGGCTCGGATGCATGGAAGGTCTACATGCGCCGGCAGACCAACACCATCAACTACTCCGATTCACTGCCGCTGGCGCAAGGCATCAAGTTCGATCTGTGACTGCAACGGCTCCCGCACATGCGGGAGCCGCAATCCTGCCACCGAAACGGAGTTCCACCCATGAGCTACCCCGCCCCTCGCCAGACCAGCACCCTTGCCGTCATCGCCCTGGTCGCCGGCATCCTCGGCTGGACCTTGTTGCCGTTCCTGGGCAGCCTCGGCGGCATCATCTTCGGCCACATGGCGCGCGGGGAAATCCGCCGCAGCAACGGCCGGCTCGATGGCGACGGCCTGGCCGTCACCGGGCTGGTGCTGGGCTGGATCAACGTTGGCCTGTGGATTGCGGGCATCATCGCCTTCGTCGTGTTCTTCGGTGGCCTGGCCTGGCTGGCCGCAATCAACTCCTGATCCTTCATGTATCAAATCGCCCGTCCCTTCCTGTTCACCCTTGATGCCGAGCGCGCACACGGCCTGGGCCTGGCCGCGCTCGAGCTGGCCTGGCGCACCGGCACCACCTCGCTGCTGGCCGGCAAGGCCGAGGCGCTGCCGACCAAGCTGCTGGGGCTGGAATTCCCCAACCCGGTCGGGCTGGCTGCGGGGCTGGACAAGAACGGCGAGCACATCGACGCCCTGTTCGCACTGGGCTTCGGCTTCGTCGAAATCGGCACCATCACCCCGCGGCCGCAGGCCGGCAACCCGAAGCCGCGGTTGTTCCGGCTGCCGCACCACGGCGCCATCATCAACCGCATGGGCTTCAACAACGCCGGGGTCGAGGTGCTGGTGAAGAACGTCGAGCGCAGCCGCCGCCGCAGCGGTCCGCTGGGCATCAACATCGGCAAGAACAAGGACACGCCCAACGAGGAGGCGTTGTCCGACTATCTGCATTGCATGGAGCGGGTGTATCCGTTGGCCGACTACATCACCATCAACATTTCCTCGCCCAATACCGCCGGCCTGCGCGAACTGCAGGAAGAGCAGGCGCTGCGGCGGTTGATTGCCGGCCTGCGCGAGGCACAGGAACGGCTGGCCGGCGTGCATGGCCGGCGCGTGCCGATGCTGGTCAAGGTGGCCCCCGACCTGAGCGACAGCGACATCGACGCCGCCGCGCGGGTGCTGGCCGAACTGGAAGTGGACGGGGTGATCGCCACCAACACCACCATCGCCCGTGATGGCGTGGAAGGCCATCCGCATGCCAACCAGGCGGGTGGTTTGTCCGGTACGCCGCTGATGCCGCAATCTACCTTCGTGCTGCGCCGGCTGCGTGCGCGCCTGCCCGAGCGCATCCCGCTGGTGGGCGTCGGCGGCATCCAGTCAGGTGCCGACGCGGTGGCCAAGATGGCAGCCGGCGCATCACTGGTGCAGTGCTACAGCGGGCTGATTTACCGTGGCCCGGTACTGGTGGGCGAATGCGTGGAGGCCATCCGCCGCCGCCGCGAAGCCCCCTCGCGTGGAGCCGTTGCCCCGTTATGAGCAACACCGGGCCTTGGTGGCTGGCCGAAAACGCATCACTGCAATCGCTCAACACCTTCCACGTCATCGCCCATGCGCCGCGCCTGCTGCACGTGGCCGACCCGGAGGCGCTGCCCGAGGCATTGGCCGCCACCGGCGATGGCCCCTTGCTGGTGCTGGGCAGCGGCAGCAACGTGCTGCTCGCCGCAGACCCGGAAGGCTGCGTGCTGTGCTTCGACAACCGCGACATCGACATCCTCGAACATCGTGCCGACCACGCCATCGTCCGTGTCGGTGCCGGTGCCCTCTGGCACGAGCTGGTGATCTGGTCACTGGCCGAAGGCCTGTCCGGGCTGGAGAACCTGGCGCTGATTCCCGGCACCGTCGGCGCCGCACCGATCCAGAACATCGGTGCCTATGGCGTGCAGGTGGGCGAATTCATCCACCTGGTGGAAGCCTGGGACACGCAGGAGCACGGCTGGGTGCGGCTGGAACACGAGGCCTGCCGCTTCGGCTACCGCGACAGCCTGTTCAAGCACGAGCCGGACCGCTACCTGATCACCGCCGTGCAATTGCGGCTGCCGCTGCTGCACGAATTGCGCTTGGGCTACGCCGGCATCAGCGAGGAACTGCAGCGGATGGGCGTGGAACAGCCGGTGGCCGCCGACGTCGCCAATGCCGTCATCGCCATCCGCCGCCGCAAACTGCCGGACCCGGACGCGCTGGGCAATGCCGGCAGCTTCTTCAAGAACCCGCAACTGCCGTGCGAACAGGTCGATCTGCTGCAGCAGCAACATCCCGCGCTACCGGTGTTCCCCGGCGAGGACGACAACTGCCGCAAGCTGTCGGCAGCATGGCTGATCGAAGCCTGTGGCTGGAAAGGCCACCGTGATGGCGATGCCGGCGTATCGCCCGATCACGCGCTGGTGCTGGTCAACCACGGCCATGCCAGTGGCGCCGAACTGCTGGCACTGGCGCGGCGCATTTCGGCATCGGTACTGGAGAAATTCGGCGTGCCCATCGAGCCCGAACCACGGTTGATCGGCACACTCTGGTGAACGCCATCGCCACGCCCGGCTTCACGCCACTCCGCGCCATGCTGCTGATGTTCGGCAGCGCGACGGCCTTCGGCCTGATGGCCATCACCATCCGCCTCGCGACCTCCTACGTGCCCACGCAGGAGGTAGCGTTCTTCCGCAACGCCTTCGGCCTGCTGGTGTTGCTGCCGATCCTGCTGCGTCCCGGCCATGCCCCGCTGCGCACGCAACAATTGCCGCGCTACCTGCTGCGCAGCGCCATCGGCCTGGCTTCGATGCTGTGCGGCTTCTGGGCCTTGGGCCACCTGCCGCTGTCGCAGGCAGTGTCGTTGTCGTATTCCACCCCGCTGTTCGTGACCATTGCCGCGGTGGTATGGCTGGGCGAAGTCGTGCGCATGCGGCGCTGGGCGGCGGTCATTACCGGCTTCATCGGCGTACTGGTGATCGTGCGCCCCGGCTCCAACGGCTTCCAGGCCGGCGCGTTGATTGCGGTGGCCGCGGCGATGCTGAGCGCGCTGGTCGCCATCCAGATCAAGCAACTCACCCGCGTCGATGGCCCCGACACCGTGGTGTTCTACACCTACGTCTTCTGGGTTCCGCTGTCGCTGGTGCCGGCGCTGTTCGTCTGGGTCTGGCCCACCGGCATTGCCTGGCTGTGGCTGCTGGCCACCGGGGTGATGGGCACCCTGGGCCAGTTGCTGTGGACGCGCGCGCTCAAGCTTGGCGAAGTCTCCGCGCTGACCCCGATCAGCTTCACCCAACTGCCGCTGGTGGTGCTGCTGGGCTGGTTGCTATTCGGCGAAACCCTGGACCGCTGGACCGTACTCGGCGCGGCCATCATCCTCGGCGCCAACGCCTACATCGCCCACCGCGAAGCGGTGCTGGTACGCAGGGCGGCCACGCAAGCGCCGTGCGCGGCGGCCAAGCCCGGCGAATGATGGCCTTGCCCGGCCTGCGGCAATCGCACCGGATACCGGCCTCGCAAGCCGCATGACCGCATCCTCCATCGTGCAGGACCATTCGTCATGCGCGGTTGACACCACGTCAAGCAAGCCATCGGCCTGCGCTTGACGCCTTCGTAATCAGCCCACGCCTCGCGCCCACCACACTGTTGCCCATGCCGCAGCACGTGCACCACTCTGCCGCCGGCTGAAAACCGATGACTGCACCCCACCCGACGCACGCCCTTCACCCACCTTCCGAGCAGAGCAACGCCATGATCAGCATTCCCGTCCCCCCCTCTTCCCACCGGCGCCTGGCCACCGTTTCCAAATGGCTTTGCCTGGCCGCCTACGTGGTGGTCGTGCTGGTGTTCTCGTTGTCGGGGCTGGACAACTACCGCAAGTCCAGTGCCATTCTCAAGGACCACGCCGTGGTCAGCGCACCGGTCGAGCTGGACTCCGTCGAGGAGAACCGCGGCCGCAAGGGCCGGGTTTCCCACCAGTACCACTTCAACTATGCGTTCGAAGCCGGTGGCGTGACCCACCACGGCAGCTTCACCACCTCCGAGGGCAACGCCTCGCCTTACCTGGACGAAGGTGCCACGGTCCAGATTGCCTACTCCAGGTCCGAGCCGGCGCGCTTCGAGCGACTCAGCCTGCTGGAAAACAACAAGAGCCTGGGCAGCGTACTGACGCGCCTGTGCATCGGCCTGATCCTCATGGCATTGCTGGCCTTCGTCGTGCACCTGCTCATTACCTGCAAGCTGTTCGTGGCTCGACCGGAAGCCACCGCGCAGTGACCATTGCGCCGGACGCGGGCATGGAGGTCGTTGACAGTACCGGCGTCGCCGCTAACGTGGCGGGCCAACCACTGCCACCACCGCCCATGCCCGTCCCGGATTTCCCCGACCTGCTCGGCCGCCACATGCGCCGCATCCGCGCCAGTGCGGCGGGCGTGGCCAGCGAGATCGGCATCAGCCGCGAGGCCGTCAACAACTGGCGGCAAGGGTATTCATTGCCCAACCGCAAGCACCGCGACAAGGTACTGGCCTGCGCCAACTACCTGCGCCTGACCGAACAGGAAAGCAACGAACTGCTCGCCTCGGCCGGCTTCGAGCCGGAGTTCCCCGCCGAACCCGTGCCGCACGGCATCGTCACCTCCGCCACCGCGCAGCCGGCCACGGTGACCGCGTTGTTCGACCGGCTGCAACGCCTGCGTCCCTATCCTGCGATGCTGCTGTTGACCCAGGCGCACTGGGGGCAGCCGCCCGAGCGTGAAGCGATGCTCGCCGAGGCCCTCTTGCGTTACGGGGCCGGGCGCGTCCTGCACCTGCAACCGCCCTTCAGCGCCGGGCCGGAGGGCGAGGACTATTTCGCCGCGCTGGGCCGCCAATGCGGCCTTGCCGGCGTCGATTCGGACTACGCGCTGGAAATCGAACTGGGTCGGCTGTTGCAGCAATCCCCGCCGCTGTTCTGCCTGGTCAGCCGTTTCGAGCAGGGCGCGCCGGCACAACGCGACGTACTGGCCGGCATCCTGCGCAGCCTCAGCGAGATGCACAGCGGGCAACTGCACTTGCTGATCTGCGGTGGTGCGGCGCTGGCCGACCTCAAGTACCAGGGCGGCGACCTGTCGCTGCTCAACATCGCCGCCACCGAAAGCTGGCCGGAGCTGACCTGCGACGACCTGCAACAGATGGATGCACGCTTCGCCTGCGATGCATCGCGCGCCAAGCGGGCGTTGCGGCTTTCCGGCGGGCACCCACTGCTGGCCAGCGCGGCGCTTTCACTGCTGGCGCTGGACGACGCCAGCGATGCCGACGTGGTGGCCCAACTCGCCCACCATCCGCCGCTGTGGCAATCGCTGTTGCCGCTGATGCGGGAACCGGCTGCGCGGACGCTGATCGTCGAATGGCTCGACCGCCCGCGGCTGGCGCCCGCGCGCCCCTATCTGTTCGACCCCTTGCTGCGCCAGCTCTACTGGGCAAACCTGCTGGCGACGCGGCGCGACGCCGACGGCGCATGGTTGGAATGGCGGTGCGAAGCCATCCGCAATGCCGCGCGGATGATCGCCGCCAGCCTCGACACGGCCCGCCCATGAAGCCGGCACGCTTTCGCGGCTGGCGGCTGCTGGCAGTCGCCACCCTGACCTGGTTCTTTGGCAGCCTGCTGTTCGCCCCCATGCTCAACCCGTGGGTGGCCTGGCGCATTCGCACCGATGGCCCGACCTTCATGCTGCTGCAACAAGCCAACATCGACATGATGATGGTGCGCGAGGAACTGCATTCGCACTGGCTGATCCACGACCAGTGGCCGCGGCAAGCAAAGCTCCCGGGCGTGCACGATCCCGCCGATGCGTTGCTGGACATCGACGTGCCGGCACTGCATGAGGTGCGCTTCCGTTACACCTCGCGCTTCCCGGCCGCCTCGCGGCTTCGCGGCACCGAGCTGGTGCAGCACTTCGACCCGCAGACCCAGAGCTGGAGTTGTCGGCCCGGCACGCCTTCACCACCATCGCGACTGCTTGGCCACGACTGCCGCGGCTCGGTACCGTGGACCATCATCGAATGGCTGACGCTGGTGCTGGTGATGGCGCTGCTGGCGTTGGCGGGCATCGCTGCCCTGTGGTTCTTCGTACGACCCGCCGTCGCCGCAGTGATACGCGAGCCGTGCAACCTGTTCCGCCACCCCATCACCACCCTGCCACGGCTGGACCGGCAGCTTGGCTGGCTGCGCGCCCGCAGCGCCGTGCTGGAAGCGGCCGGCGTACCGCAGGAACGCTGGCGCCAGGCCCTGCACTACCTGCGCGAGGGCGCCGATGCACGTGCCACGCGGCTGGCCACCTGCATCGGTGCAGACAGCATGGCCACCGACGATTGGGCGCTGCCCGGCCAGGTCCACCTCTGGCGCTTGCCGGTCACCCTGCCGGTCGCGCTGGAACGCCTTTGGCTCTATCTGCCGCCCCCGGAACTGCCCGCCGAACGCATCATTGCCTTGCTGCGCGGACTGCCCAGTGGCCAGGACGTGGTGCTGGTGGTCAGCCCGGTCATCGAGGCGGACACTGCCCTGCTCGACTTCAGCCGCGACCCGGCCAACCTGTGCGTCTGCCTGGGCCAGGCCGCGCAGACCGCATGGCTGCTGAAATCGCCGGCCACCCGGGAACTGGTCACGCAACTGGCGCGCCAATTGCAAGTCACGCGCATCTCGCCCTACCAGACCCGCGGCGGCGTGACCCGCCCGGCCGCATTCTTCGGGCGCGACGCACTGCTGGCGCGCGTGCTCAACCGCGAACCGGGCAACTACCTGCTGGTGGGCGGCCGCCAGCTCGGCAAGACCAGCCTGATGAAAGCGATCGAGCGCCGCTTCGACGGCCACCCGCGCGTGCACTGCCGCTACCTGTCACTGCGCGACCACCGCTTGGGCGCGCGCCTGGCCGCGGAACTGGCGCTGCCCGCCGACACCGAACTGGATGCGCTGGTGGAAGCGCTGGCAGCACGCGCGGGTGGCCGCCGCCTGCTCCTGCTGGTGGACGAAACCGACCTGTTCATGCGCGCCGAGGCCGAAAATGGCTACCAGCAGCTCTCCGCACTGCGTGCCTTGAGCGAATCCGGCCGCTGCCACTTCATGCTGGCCGGCTTCTGGGATCTCTACGAAGCGGCGATGCACGACTACGCCTCACCGATCCGCAATTTCGGTGAGGTCATCCACCTCGGCGGCCTGGAACGCGAGGCCTGCATCGCGCTTGCCGTCGAACCGATGGCGCGGTTGGGCATCCACTTCAACGACGGTGCCCTGCCCGCCTCATTGGTCGCCGCCTGCGGCCAGCGCGCCAACCTGGTCGCCATCGTCTGCCAGCAGGCACTGGAAAACCTGGATCGCGGCCAGCGCCTGATCGACCAGCACCAGACGCAGACGGCGATGCAATCCGAAGCCGTGCTCGATGCGCTGGCCGGCTGGGCGCGCCTGAGTCCCGATCCAGTGGCCTGCCGCATCGACCGCATCGTGGTCTATCGTGCCGCGCAGGCGCACATGGCCCGCACTCCCGCATTCTCCCTGCCCGGCCTGCTGCAGGATTTCGACCGTGCCGGCATCGGCATCGAAGCCGAAGCCCTGCGCCGCTCGCTGTCGCGGCTGCAACTGGCCTACGTGCTCAAGCGCGATGGGAGCGGCGAGCAATTGCACTTCGCGGTGCCGCTGTTCGCCATGCAATTCCAGCCGGGCGAAGTGGATGCGCTGTTGGAGCGCGAACTGCACTCGATGCGCGGGGAGTGCAACGGCTGACCCCTGCCGGGCATGCGACTGGCGATGTTCGGGCTGCCCGATGCGCTGCATTGCCTGCGCAAACGGCAACCTCTCCGATACGTTGGGCAATGCCATGCAAGGCGTGCATTTCCGCCTTCGCCGCAAAAGGCCGTGAACTGTATTGCTCCCACAAATACCGGCTGCAAAATCCTCAACCGCACGGAATCGGGTAAAACGCGAACACGCTTTGCGCCCTGAGCAAACCGCTTGCGCGGGACGCTTGCCGCATGAGGAATGGGCGCCTCCTGTCCAATCACTGCGGCGGCGATCATGTCGCCCGCCTCACCCGGCCCTGCGTGTTGTCTGCCCGCAGGAAACATTCCTGCATCACCCGCACACACGGTTGCGCCCGCTGCGCTTGGCTTCGTAGAGCTGCGCGTCGGCGCGATTGATGAGTTTCTCGTGATGGGTCAAGCCCACGCGCTCGGCCACGCCCATGCTCACGCTCATCGAGAATCCCGGTGCAAAGCCGGAGGTGTCGATGGCAGCCACCGCCTGGCGCAGCCGTTCGCAACGTGCCAGTGCATCCTCGCGCCCGAGGCCGGGAAACAGCAGGGCGAATTCCTCGCCGCCCCAGCGCGCAGCGAGCATGCCGTCACCGGCATGCGTGCGGATGGTGTCGGCCACGACGCGCAGCGCGGCGTCGCCGGCGGTGTGCGAATACTCGTCGTTGATGCGTTTGAAATGGTCGAGATCGGCCATGACCAGGGTCAGTGGTGCGTCTTCGTCCACGGCGCTGGCAAATTCACGCGCAAGGGCTTCGTCGAAGGCACGTCGGTTCATCAGTCCGGTGAGTGCATCCTCGCGCGCCTGACGCTCGAATGCTTCGGCTTGAGCGCGAAGCTCGTGGGTGCGTTTTTCCACTTGCATGCCGAGCCGGCGCTTGGCCGCCTGCAAGGCATGCACGCGCCAGCGATAGAAGCCATGCAACGCGAGCAAGACCAGTGCCGCCATTCCAAGCCTGAAACTGGTGCGTTGCGCCAGTCGAGGCTGCACGCGCAACGCGATGCGTGCTTCCTCGCGGCTCCAGCCGCCGTTGGGATGCGCGGCGGACACGCGGAACATGTAGTCGCCGGGTTCGAGATTGGTGAACTGCGCAAAACGCAGCGAGCCGCGCTCGACCCAGTCCGAATCGAAGCCGTCGAGCCGGTAGCGATAACGGATTTTCCCCGGAATCAGATAGCTCAAGCCGGCAAAGTGCAGTTCCAGTTTGCGCGTTCCCGGCGGCAGGCGAAGTTCGGCTTGCAGCGGCACCGGGCGGTCATCCACGCGCACTTCTTCGATCACCACCGGCGGCGGCGTGCGGGTAAGTTCGTGGATGCGGCCCGGCTCCGTCATTGCCAGCCCCCCGGCGGTGGCGAACCAGAGCTTCCCATCCGCCGCGCGCCACGCCGCCGGCCCGGAATTGCCGTTGTTCTGCGCGCTCACCAACCCATCGCCTTCGTTGAACCATTCCACTTCCATGCTCGATTGCCGGCCATCAGCCACCGCGTCCAGGTCGCGCCGCGCCACCCGCAGCATGCCGCGATTGGAAGTGAGCCAGAAATGGCTTTCGCCGTCTTCCAGCACCTGGAAGATCTTCGCCACCGGCAGCCCCTGCTCCGTGCCTATCAGGCGCATGCGCCCGTCGCGGCGGCGGATCAACCCCTGGTTGGTCGCCAGCCACAGCGTGCCCTCATCGGTTTCGTGCAGGCCGAATACGTTGCTGGCACCGAAATCGTGCAGCGAATATGCGCGGACCTGCTCACCTTCGATCTGCGCCAGCCCGTTGGAAGTACCGACCCAGAGCGTGCCGTGGCGATCCTCGTGCAGCGCAATGATGAAATCGCCGGGCAGGCCCTGGGCCTCGGTGTAGTGCCGCACGCCCTGTGCATCAACCCGGTTCAACCCGCGCGAAGTGCCGACCCAGAGCGTGCCGTCCGCAGTTTCCAGCACGGCGCGCACCTGGTTGCCGGTCAGGCCGCTGCGGCTGTCGAGGTGGCGGCGCACGCGGCCATCCCACCGCACCGCGCCGTGGCTGTAGGTACCAACCCAGACACCTCCTGTACGCGCCCTGCCGAGACTGAGCAGGGAATCGCCGGGCAGTCCGTCGCCGCTGCCGGCTGCACCGAAACGGCCATTGCGCAACCAGCCCAGGCCATCACTGGTGGCAACCCAGAGCGTGCCCTGCGCATCGGCCAGCACGCTGCGCACATAGGCGTTGGGCAGCCCATCCTGCACACCGAAGGTGGTGAAGGGGGCATCGCGCAGGCGCAGGAGCCCGCCATTGGTGCCGACCCAGAGGCTGTTTTCGCGGTCCTGCCAGAGTGCGGAAATCTGCTCGTTGGGCAGCCCGTTGGCGGTGCCGATCCGTTCCAGCCCATAGGTCGGGCTGCGGCGGTACAGGCCGGTGATCGTGCCCAGCCAGATGGTCCCGTCGGTTTCCACCAGCATCCGGGTGACGTTGCCGGGCGGCATGTCCGCTGCCAGCGGCACGAAGCCCTCGCCTTGTTGTTGCCATGCGCCCTGCTCCATGCCGACAAGGATGCGTCCATCCGCTCCGGAGGCCAGGCAGAATGCCTGTCCGGGCGGTAAGCCCTGCGCCGCGCCCTGGGCCACGAAACGCCCTCCCGAATAGCGTGCCAGCCCGCCCGTGGTTGCGACCCAGATCGTGCCGTCTTCGCCTTGCAGCATTTTCTGCACGGAGTGGCTGGGCAGGCCGGCGTCAACACCGAAAGGCGTGATCGCGCCGCTGCCGTCGATGCGCAGCACGCCACTGCCGTGAGTGCCCACCCATAATTCGCCGTCGTGACCTTCCACGAGGTCGATGACCTGGTCCTGCGGCATGGCCTCGGCCCCCGGCCAGACGCTCCAGCGTCCTGCGTGGTAGCGCACCACGCCACCGCTCGCCGTGCCCAGCAGCAAGCCACCATCGCGCGTGCGCCGCAGCACCAGCACGCCGCTGTCGCGCAATCCCGGCACGGTACGTTGGTCGAAGATGCGGAACTCGATGCCGTTGTAGCGCACCACGCCTTCCCAGGTGGCGAACCACAGATAGCCGTCCTGCGTCTGCGTGACATCGTGGATCAGGTTGTGCGGCAGCCCTTCGCGGGTGGTCCAGATTTCCTTGAAATAGCCGTCGAGCGGCCTGGACGGCAAGCCCAGCGCCGGCCACGTGCACAGACAAAGCATGCCCAGCAGCAGCACACCGCGCACGCGCTGCCAGCACGCGAAAGACTGCACCAGCCCGGACGAATATTCCGGACGAAAACGCGAATACGCTTTGCCGCCCTGATCGAGTCCGTTGCACGAAGCAATGGCGTCATGCGGCATCGGGTTTCACCTGTTCGGCCATGAGAATCCGGGGACGATAGCAAAGCCGCCCGGGCAATGGTCGGGCATTGTCAAAGGCATGTTCACCCGGAAAACAAACGCCCCTGACGGGGCGTTGTTCATTACCGGGTTCCCGACACAGGCGCATGCAACGCGCGGATCACTCCCACTCGATCGTCGCCGGCGGCTTGCCGCTGATGTCGTAGACCACGCGCGAGACGCCGCGCAGTTCGTTGATGATGCGGTTGCTGACCTTGCCGAGGAAGTCGTACGGCAGGTGCGCCCAGTGCGCGGTCATGAAGTCGATGGTTTCCACCGCGCGCAGTGCAATCACCCACTCGTAGGCGCGGGCGTCACCTACCACGCCCACCGACTTGACCGGCAGGAACACCGCAAACGCCTGCGAGGTCTTGTCATACAGGCCGGCCGCACGCAGCTCCTCGATGAAGATGGCGTCCGCCTTGCCCAGCAACTCGGCATATTCGCGCTTCACTTCACCGAGGATGCGCACGCCCAGGCCGGGGCCGGGGAACGGGTGGCGGTAGACCATCGCGCGCGGCAGACCGAGTTCGACACCGAGACGGCGTACTTCGTCCTTGAACAATTCGCGCAGCGGTTCGACCAGCTTGAGCTTCATGTTCTCGGGCAGACCGCCGACGTTGTGGTGGCTCTTGATGACGTGCGCCTTGCCGGTCTTGCTGCCCGCCGATTCGATCACGTCCGGGTAAATCGTGCCCTGCGCCAGCCACTTGGCATTCTTCAGCTTGTTCGACTCTTCGTCGAAAATCTCGACGAACAGGTTGCCGATGATCTTGCGCTTGGCTTCCGGGTCGCTGACGCCTTCCAGCGCCTTGAAATAGCGGTCGGCAGCATTCACCCGCACGACCTTGACACCCATGTTCTCGGCCATCATCTGCATGACCTGGTCGCCTTCCTGCCAGCGCAGCAGGCCGGTATCGACGAACACGCAGGTCAACTGCGCGCCGATGGCCTTGTGCAGCAGTGCGGCCACCACCGAGGAATCAACGCCGCCGGACAGGCCGAGGATCACTTCATCGGTACCCACTTGCTCGCGCACGCGCGCGATCTGGTCGTCGATGATGTTGGCTGCGGTCCACAGTGTGGCGCAGCCGCAGATGTCGGCGACGAAACGCTTCAGCAGTGCCGAGCCCTGTTTGGTGTGGGTCACTTCCGGGTGGAATTGCACGCCGTACCAGCGCTTGTCCTCGTTGGCCATCGCCGCCACCGGAATGCGATCGGTGTTGGCGGTGACGACGAAACCCGGCGGCACCTGCGCAACGTGATCGCCGTGGCTCATCCACACATCCAGGCGCGGCTCGCCGCCGTGGTCGGACAGACCACCGAGCAGCGCGTCATTGACCAGCAGCTTGACCTCGGCATGGCCGAACTCGCGCTGGTCGGCAGCCTCGGTAGCACCACCCAGTTGCTTGGCCATCGTTTGCAGGCCGTAGCAGATGCCCAGCAGCGGCAGACCGCTGTCGAACACTTGCTGCGGCGCAGCCGGGCAACCGGCTTCGGTAGTCGATTCCGGGCCACCGGACAGGATGATGCCCTTGGCGCCGAATGCGGCGATCTCGGCCGGGTCGTGGTCCCACGCCCATATTTCGCAATACACGCCGAACTCGCGGATGCGGCGTGCGATCAGCTGGGTGTACTGCGCGCCGAAATCGAGGATCAGGATCTTGTCGTTGTGGATGTTGGTCATGAAGCCGGGAATCGGGAAGGGGGAGTCGGGAATGGGAGAAGCAATAGCGCCTGGAGGTTCATCGTTTCCCGATTCCCGATCCCCCATTCCCATCGGGCGTACTTCACGCCCGATAGTTCGGCGGTTCCTTCATGATCTGCACGTCGTGGACGTGGCTCTCGCGCTGGCCGGCGCCGCTGATCTTCACGAACTTCGGCTGGGTACGCATCTGTTCGATGGTGCCGCAACCGACGTAACCCATCGTCGCGCGCAGGCCACCGATCAACTGATGGATGATGCCGCCAACCGGGCCGCGGTACGGCACGCGGCCTTCGATGCCTTCGGGCACCAGTTTGTCGGCGGTGGCCGCATCCTGGAAGTAACGGTCCTTGGAGCCCTTCTCCATCGCCGCCAGCGAGCCCATGCCGCGGTAGCTCTTGTACGAACGACCCTGGTACAGCTCGGTCTCGCCCGGCGATTCCTCGGTACCGGCGAGCAGGCCGCCGATCATCACCGTCGATGCGCCGGCCGCCAGTGCCTTGCCGATGTCGCCCGAATAGCGGATGCCGCCATCGGCGATCAGCGGGATGCGGTCTTGCAGCGCCTCGGCCACCAGGTCGATGGCGGTGACTTGCGGCACGCCGACGCCGGCCACCACGCGGGTGGTGCAGATCGAACCGGGGCCGATGCCGACCTTGACCGCGTCGGCACCGCAGTCGAGCAATGCCAGCGCTGCTTCGCCGGTGCAGATGTTGCCACCGATGAGCTGCACGTTCGGAAAGTTCTTCTTGACCCAGCGCACGCGGTCCAGCACGCCCTGCGAATGGCCGTGCGCGGTATCCACCACCAGCACGTCCACGCCGGCGGCGACCAGCGCCTCGACGCGGCGGTCGGTATCACCGCCCACGCCGACGGCCGCGCCGACCAGCAGGCGGGTGGCGGTGTCCTTGGCGGCGTTGGGGTTGTCGGTCTTCTTCTGGATGTCCTTGACCGTGATCAACCCACGCAGTTCGAACGCATCGTTGACCACCAGTACCTTCTCGATGCGGTTCCTGTGCAGCAGTTGCAGCACCTCGTCCGAGGCCGCGCCTTCCTTCACCGTGACCAGCCGGTCCTTCTTGGTCATGATGTGGCGAACCGGATCGTCCAGCTCGGTTTCGAAGCGCATGTCGCGGTGGGTGACGATGCCGGCCAGTTGGCCGTCGCCGCCCACCACCGGCACGCCGGAGATGTTGTGCGCCTGGGTGAGTGCCAGTACCTCGCGGATGCTGGTCTCGGGGCCGACGGTGATCGGGTCGCGGATCACGCCGGACTCGAACTTCTTGACCCGGGCCACTTCCGTCGCCTGCTGCTCAACGCTGTTGTTCTTGTGGATGATGCCGACGCCACCAAGCTGGGCCATCGCGATCGCCAGCCGCGATTCGGTGACGGTATCCATCGCCGCCGAAACGATCGGCAGCTTCAACCGCAGCTCGCGAGTCAGGCGCGTGCCGAGGTCGACATCCTTGGGCAGGACCGTGGAGTGGGCGGGGACGAGCGAGATGTCGTCGTAGGTGAGAGCTTCAGCCTGGATGCGCAGCATCGGCATACCCGAGATGTGGGGAAGCGCGGCATTTTACCCTTTATCCGCTGCCGATGGCAGGGGCCGGCAGCGTCCTGCCCGCAAAACAGCGTCGCGGCGGGCCCGCCGCCACCCGGTCGTTCAGGCCGCGGCTTCGGCGGCCTCGATGGTGTTCTGCATCAGCGTGGCCACGGTCATCGGGCCGACGCCGCCCGGTACCGGGGTGATCCAACTGGCGCGCTGCGCTGCAGCCTCGAAACCGATGTCGCCTACCAGCCGGCCGTCATCCAGGCGGTTGATGCCGACGTCGATCACCACCGCACCCGGCTTGACCCACTCGCCCGGAATCAATTGCGGGACGCCCACCGCCACCACCAGGATGTCGGCGTTGCGCACGGCCTGTTCCAGTACCGGCTTGGGCGTGAACTTGTGGCAACTGGTCACCGTGCAACCGGCGATCATCAGCTCCAGCGCCATCGGCCGGCCGACGTGGTTGCTGACGCCGACGATGGTGGCATTGCGGCCGCGCACAGGCTGGTCGGTATGCGCCAGCAAGGTGACGATGCCGCGCGGCGTGCACGGGCGCAGGCCGAACTCTCGCAACGCGAGGTGGCCGACGTTCTGCGGGTGGAAGCCGTCCACGTCCTTGCGCGGATCGATGCGATGGATCAGCCGCTTGGCATCGGGAATACCCGGCAGCGGCAACTGGATCAGGATGCCGTGGATCTTCGGGTCGGCATTGAGCTGGTCGATCAGCGCCAACAATTCGACTTCAGTGGTGCCTTCCGGCAGATCATGGTCGAAGGCTTCGATGCCGACCTTCTCGGCCGCGCGGCGCTTGTTGCGCACGTACACCGCCGAGGCCGGGTCGCCACCGACCAGGACCACCGCCAGGCCCGGACGCGAACCGCCGGCCGCGATGCGGGCGTCCACGCGCAGCTTCAGATCGTCAAGCAACGCCTCGGCGATGCGACGGCCATCGAGAATGCGGAAGGGCGACGCAGCGGCTTCGGCGGGAGCGGTCATGGGCGCAGGTGACGGGATCGGGGGTCGGCTATTGTCCCCGATTCGGCGCGGCGCGACACCCTGCCCGGCTTTCAGCCGCGATGGGCGCAGAACGCGGCGTAGTCGATATAGCCGGGAAACGGCCTGCCGGGCGCACACACCGGGCAATCGGGATCCGGGCGCACGCGGGTTTCGCGGAAACGCATGCCCAGCGCATCGAAGCGCAGCAGGCGGCCGGCCAGTGGTTCGCCGATTTCCAGCAACAGCTTGAGCACCTCGGTGGCCTGCATCACCCCGGCCAGCCCCGGCAGTACGCCGAGCACGCCAGCCTCGGCACAATTCGGCGCAAATTCCGGCGGCGGCGGTTGCGGGAACAGGCAGCGGTAGCACGGCGCCACGCCGCGTTGGCGGCCGGCATCGAACACGCTAACCTGGCCATCGAAGCGCTCGATCGCCGCGTATACCAGCGGCTTGGCGTGCTTGATGCAGGCGTCGTTGAGCAGGTAGCGCAGCGGGAAGTTGTCCGAACCGTCCAGCACCACGTCCATGCCCTGCAGCAGCGCATCAACGTTATCCGACGACACCCGCTGGCGAACCGCCTCCACCTCGATGTGCGGGTTCAACGCCAGCAAGCGCTCGCGCGCCGACTCGACCTTGGCGGTGCCGACGGCGGCTTCGGCATGGATGATTTGCCGGTGCAGGTTGCTGCGCTCGACCACGTCATGATCGACGATGCGCAAGTGCCCCACCCCGGCCGCCGCCAGGTAGAACGCCGCCGGAGCCCCCAACCCGCCGGCTCCCAGCACCAGCACACGCGCCCGCTGCAAGCGCCGTTGCCCGGCCTCGCCCACCTGCGGCAACAACAGGTGGCGCGAATAGCGATCAAAAAAATCCCGCTCGCCGGCATCGAGTTCGGGCTGCACCAGCGGCAAACCATCGCTGCGCCACGCCACCGTGCCACCGGCGACCGAGGCCAGGTTCGGGTAACCGGCGGCTGCCAATGCCTGCATCGCTTCGATCGAACGCATGCCGCTCTGGCAGATCAGGATGATTTCCGCATCCGGCGTCGGCAGCCACGCCGGCGGGTCAGCCAGCAACTCGCCCTTGGCAATCCCCTGCGCGCCTTCCGCCATGCCGCCGGCGCGCTCATGCGCTTCGCGCACGTCGATCAACAGCGCGCCCGCAGCCGTGCGCTCACGGGCCTGGGCGGGAGAAATCTCGTGGATGCTCATGCCGGGATTATCGCCGACACGATCCGGCAGTGCCGGCCGCCGGGTGGCATCTGACGGATACCAGGTGATGCGGGATTGTCCGTCAGCCGCCGCGGCATTACCGCAGTGGATTGCCGCAACGAAAAGGGCGACCTTGCGGCCGCCCCTCGATCACCTCTTGCCCTTGACGTGCTTGATCAAGCGCCGCTTGCGCGCGATCTGGCGTTCGCTCAACACGTTCTTCTTGCCCTCGTAGGGATTGGCTCCCTCGCGGAACAGGAAAGCCACCGGCGTGCCGACCAGTTTGAAGCGTTTGCGGAAGAAGTTTTCCAGATAACGCTTGTACGAATCCGGCAGCTCCTTCAGCCGCGTCCCGTGGACGATGAAGGTCGGCGGGTTGCTGCCGCCGGGATGCACGTAGCGCAGTTTGGAAACATGGCCGCGAATGCTCGGTGGCGGGTTGGCTTCGTAGGCAACTTCCAGCGCCTTGTTCACTTCGCTGGTGCCGAATTCATGCGTGGCCGAAGCGTGGGCGCGGTGAACGGCACGGAACAGCTCGCGCAATCCCGAACCATGCTTGGCCGAGATGCGCACCACCTCGGCCCACGGCACGAAGCCGAGTTTCAGCGACAACAGGGTTTCGGCCTGCTCACGCTGGTAGTCGGTCAGGCCATCCCACTTGTTGATGGCGATGACCAGCGCGCGGCCGGCATCGAGCACCGCGCCCAGCACGCTGGCGTCCTGGTCGGTGACACCCTCGCTGGCATCGAGCATCAACACCGCGACCTGGCACTGTTCGATCGAGCGCAACGTCTTGACCACGCTGAACTTCTCCACCACTTCTTCCACGCGCGCTTTGCGGCGCAGGCCGGCGGTGTCGATCAGGCGGTACAGGCGACCGTCGCGCTCCAGGTCCACCGCGATCGAGTCGCGGGTGGTGCCCGGCACATCGGAAGCAATCATCCGCTCCTCGCCCAGCACGCGGTTGACCAAGGTGGACTTGCCGACGTTGGGACGGCCGACGAAGGCGATGCGCACGCGCTGCGGGTCGTCGTCCAGGGTTTCCGCCGAGCCCTCTTCCGGCAGGCCGGCGACGATCTCTTCCAGCAGGTCATCCAGCCCCTGCCGGTGCGCGGCCGACACCGTCAGCATCTCGCCGAAGCCGTAGCGCGCGAATTCCGAGCGCACCGCATCTTCATCGGTACCGTCGATCTTGTTGATCAGCAGCAAGGTCGGCCGCGACAGCTTGCGCAGCCACGACAGGATTTCGTCATCCAGCGCCGAAGTGCCATCGCGGGCATCGACCACGAACAGGATCAAGTCGGCTTCGGCAGCCGCGGCACGGGCCTGGCGCGCAGTGGCGCCGGCCAGTCCCTCTTCTTCCTCGGCAATGCCGCCGGTGTCGACAACGAGGAAATGGTTGTCCTCGTCGAGCCGGCACACGCCGTAGTTGCGGTCACGGGTGACGCCGGGCTGGTCATGGACCAGGGCGTCACGGGTGCGCGTGAGCGCATTGAAAATGGTGGACTTGCCGACATTCGGCCGTCCGACCAGGGCGACCAAAGGCAGCATCGCTTGGTACTCCTCAGTTTGCCAGCCGGTAGGCGGCCAGCTTGCCATCCACGTTCTGTACCAGCAGCACGCCATCGGCGACCACCGGCTGCGCGATCACCGGGTCATGTCCGCCGCGGTCACGGGCGGCCAGCGCACCATCAGCCAGCCGCAGCCAGTGCAGGTACCCCTTGTAATCGCCCACCACGACATAATCACCCTGGATCACCGGCCCGGTCACCGAACGCCGTGCCAACGCCTGTTGCGACCACATGGCAGCGCCGGTGGTCTTGTCCAGCCCGTAGACCGTGCCCTTGCCATCGGTCACCACCACGTTGCCGGACGATACCGCCACGCCACCGGCACCACCGTGGTCACGCGACCACAGCGGCCGCCCGGTCGGGCCTTCGATGGCCATCGTCTCGTTCTTGAAGCTGGTGACGTACAGGGTGTTGCCTTCCAGCACCGGTGCGCCGTCCACGTCGGCCATGCGCTCCAGCTCGGTACGGCCTTCCGGGGCACCGATCATCTGTTCCCACAGCGGACGACCATCCTGCATTGCCAGCGCGCTGAGCGTGCCATCGTCATTGCCGATGAACAGCACGCCCGGCCCCACCGCCACCGGCGCATTGCCGCGCACCGTCAGCGACGGCAGTTCCTGCGCGTTGAACCAGCGCTGCTCACCACTGGCTGCATCGAGTGCGGTGATCCGGCCGTCGTTGCTGCGCACGAAGACCAACCCCTGCAATACCGCCGGTGCAGTGATGACTTCGCCCGGCACCCGCGCGCGCCACTTCTCGCTGCCATCGGCTGCATCGAGCGCGATCACCTGGCCGTCCAGCGTGCCGATCACTACCACGCCATCGCCCACGCCGGGACCACCGGACAAGCGCAGCCTGGCCTTTTTCTTTTCCTTGGCCGGCTTGTATTCCCATATTTGCTTGCCGGTCTGCAGGTCCAGCGCATGCACGCCGCCCTCCACCGCCGCCGCATAGACGCGGCCATCGGCCACTGCCGGCACCTGGCGCACGCCGATGCGGCCTTCGCCCTTGCCGACATTGGTCGACCAGATCCGGTCAACCTTGAGCGTGGCATCGAACTTGACCAATTCGGCCGGCTCCAGCGCCTTCTTGGCCTCGGCATCCTTGCCGGCGAACCAGCCCTTCACCGTCGAACAGCCACTGAGCGCCATCGCGACCAGCACGATGCCCGCAACATGCTTGAGTTTCATCAAATGTTCTCCGCTGCGGGATCGGCGACGCTGCCGCCGACGTCCATCAGCTTGATTTCCAGCAGGCGGCGTTGCGGCGCGGCAACGTCGAGCTTGCCCAGAGACTGCTTGTAGAGCTCGCGTGCCTGCTCGTGCTTGTCCTGCGCCACCAGTGCATCGCCACGGATTTCCAGACCGGCGCTGTCCTCGGCCGTGCCGAGCAACGCCAGCGCCTCTTCCGGCTTGCCGGTTTCGATCAGCAAGCGAGCGATGCGCTGGTCGATCAGCGTCTTGAACTCGCCATCGACCTTCAACCCGCGCAGGGTCGTGATCGCATCCTCGTGTTTGCCGGCCTCGACCTGCGCCTTGGCCAGTTCCAGCGCCGCCAGATCGGCGTAGATGCCGGCCTTGCCGCCTTCCAGCGCCGCCACTTCCTTGGCCGCTTCATCCAGGTCCTTCGACTGCAGGCTGCGCGACACCGCTTCGTAACGGCTGTTGGCCTCGGCCAGCTTGCCCAACTGCTGTTTCTGCCACCACTGCCAGCCACCGATCAGGGCCAGCGCGAGGACTATCCCGCCAAGAATGCCGGCGCCATTCTGGCGCAGCCAGGTGCGGACACGTTCACTTTGTTCATGCTCGTCGAGCAGGTCATCAATCGCCATGCGTAACTCTCGCTCCGCCTGCTGGGAGCCTTGTTGTAATGGGCTGCGCCTTGCCTCAATGCGAAACCGGCGCCACGGAACCGTCAGAGGATACCGTAAAGCGGGCCACATTATTACCGCGCGTATACGTGGTCAGGTCGATGCTGCCGCCATTCTGGCGCAGCTCCACTTCCGAGGCGTTGCCCACCACCATGCGGCCAACCTGACCGGCGGCATAACTGCGTTTTTCGCCGGCACGCACCAGGGCTTTCTCGATGACGGCACCATCCGGTGCGGATATTTCCACCCAGCTTTCGCCCTTGAAATCCAGGGTCATTGCGCTTGCCGCCGGCGCTGCCTCGGCTACTGACCGCGCAACCGGCGCGATCGAAGCGATGTATGGCGTGCGCTCCGCCGCGGAGCGCGGCCGCGCTGCCCCTTCATCCGCCGCCGCAGCGGGTTGGGTACCGGCCAGCGATGCCGGGTCGGGCACCACGTCCAGCGATACGGTATTCGGCACGGGACCGCCGAATTTGCCCTGGAAGGCATACCATGCAGGGACTGCAAGCACTGCGGTGATCACAACGTAGACCGCACGACGCCCCAGGCTTTCGGCCATGCGCCGCAGGCGCGGGGTATGGGTGTGGCTGATCAGCTTCGGCGGCTCTACCGGCGCGATGCGCGCCTGCTCCAGCAGGCCTCCAAGCTCCACGCCCAGCAATTTGGCGTAACTGCGCAACTGTCCGCGCACGAATACCGGCGCCCCCAGCCGCTCCCATTGTTCGGCCTCCAGCGCGGCGACCACCTGCACCGGCATGTGCAAGCGCCCGGCCACGTCCGCCACCGTCAAACCTGCTGCCTCACGTGCGTGGCGAAGCTGCTCCCCGCAACCCACCGCCAAAACCTTCATACCCGGATCATTGCTCACAATGCATCAGCCCTGGGGATTCGGGGTCGCGCTTTCGGGAAACTCCTCGCGCAACCGCTGTTGATATCGACTTGCGGCGCTCCCGTCGCCCAGCCGTTGTTCAATCTCGATTGCGAGTTGTAACACGGAAACCGTGGCCGGCGCAGCCGCGAGGCGTCGCTGGCAGAAGGCCCGCGCCTCGAAAAAGCGGCCATGCAGGAATTCGTTGCGCGCCATCGACGCCAATGCATAAGCATTGCCGGGGGCCAGCGCCAGTGCTTGCCGCAGGTTCGGCTCGGCGCGCTCGCGCTGCCCGGCGTCGAGTGCACAGCCGCCGGCATTGGCCAGTGCGTCGGCACGGGAGGCATAGCCGGAATCAGCCAGCGCGCGGTCGAACCAGACCAGCGCCTCGGCCGGGTGACCATTGCCGCACAACCATGCGCCGTAATTGTTCAGCACATCGCCTTGCTGCGGGGCCAATTCGGCAGCCTTGCGATATAGCGCACCGGCCTCTTCGGCCTTGCCGAGCCGCGCCAGGATCACCGCCTGCAAGGTATAGGCATCGGGCTGCTCAGGCTTGTGCTTCTGCGCCGAGCGCGCGTACTTGAGCGCGGCATCCAGATCATTGCGACCAAGGCGGTCACCGGCCAGCCGCAGGATTTCCCGGTACTGCTCACGTTTGCGAACCTGGGGGTCGTCACGCAGCTCATGGTGCAACGTGGCCTGGTCGCTCCATGAAATCCGGCTTGCCTTGACGCCATCGCCATGTCCGCAGCCGGAAACCAGCAGCGTCAGGGCCAACAGCGCCAGCAGCCGCTCAGCCAAGCGCGTTCCTCTGCGCCTGCAACGCATCCTGTTCCTGCAGCAGGCGGTTGAAGTCGGCCTGGCGGCGGGTGCGGTCCATCACCTGCCCCTTGAGCTGGCCGCAGGCTGCGTCGATGTCGTCGCCACGGGTACGCCGCACCATCGCCAGCACCTGCGCATCAAGCAGGATTTTCTGGAAGGCACGAATCTGCTCTTCGTCCGAGCGCTCGTAGCGGGTGCCGGGGAACGGGTTGAACGGAATCAGGTTGACCTTGCCCGAATCCTTGGCCTGCACCGCGTTGTCGAACTGGCGCATCAGCCGCGCCAACTGGCGGGCATGTTCGGGCTGGTCGTTGACGCCCTTCATCAGGGTGTATTCGAAAGTCACCGAGTCGCGCTTTTTGTTGCTGCGCAGGTAGCGCGCGCAGGAAGCCATCAACTCGGCAATCGGGTATTTCCTGTTGAGCGGCACCAGGGTTTCGCGCAGCTCGTCGGTAGGTGCGTGCAGCGAGACCGCCAGCGACACGTCGCTCTCGACCGCGAGCCGGTCGATCATCGGCACCAGCCCCGAGGTGGAAAGCGTCACCCGCTTGTTGGCCAGCCCGTAGCCGAGGTCGTCGCGCATGATGCTCATCGCGCGCACGACGTTGTCGAAATTCATCAGCGGCTCGCCCATGCCCATCATCACCACGTTGGTGAGGCGGCGCATCTGGTGCGGCACGTTGCCCAGGTGGCGCGCGGTCACCCACACCTGGCCGATGATCTCGGCGGTGGTGAGGTTGCGGTTGAAGCCCTGGGTGGCGGTGGAGCAGAAGGTGCAGTTCAGGCCGCAGCCGACCTGCGAGGACACGCACAAGGTGCCGCGCCCCTTGTCGGGGATGTACACGGTTTCGACGGCATTCTTGCCGTCAACGCCCATCGCCAGCAGCCACTTGTGGGTGCCGTCGGCGGAAGGCTTGTCGAACACGACGCCGGGGACGACGACCTCGGCATGCTGCTGCAGCTTTGCGCGCAGCGACTTGCCGAGGTCGGTCATCTGGTCGAAGTCGGTGACGTAGCGGTGGTGGATCCACTTCATCACCTGGTGGGCGCGGAACTTCTGCTCGCCGAGGGTTTCGACGAAGAACTTCTCCAGGCCCATGCGATCGAGGTCGAGCAGGTTCTGCTTGCCCGCCGGTGCCGTTGCTTTCGGCAATGGGGCGATGGCGGGTTGGACGACCTCGTTCACGGCTTCAACCTTCATTCGTTGCTCAGCGCGAGACCACTTCGGTGGCTGCGAAGAAGTAGGCCACCTCGATGGTGGCGTTCTCGACCGAATCCGAACCGTGGGCGGCATTGGCATCGATGGAATCGGCGAAATCGGCGCGGATGGTGCCCGGCGCTGCGTCCTTCGGATTGGTGGCGCCCAGCAGGTCGCGGTGCGCCAGCACGGCGTTCTCGCCTTCCAGCGCCTGGATCATCACCGGGCCGGAAATCATGAATTCGACCAGTGCATTGAAGAACGGACGCTCGCGGTGCACGGCGTAGAAGCCTTCGGCTTCACGGCGCGAGAGCTGCTTGTACTTGGCGGCCACGATCTTCAGGCCGGCCTTCTCGAAGCGGGCGTAGATTTCACCGATCACGTTCTTGGCGACGGCATCGGGCTTGATGATGGACAGGGTGCGCTCCAGCGCCATGTGAGTTCTCCGGGTATTGGGCCGCTCCGGCCCGATGGGAAATGGAAAAAAACCCGCGCGTGGGCGCGGGCTTGGAATGAATTGCGGTAGACGATTCTAACGGTTGCACCACGGTTTTGCACATCGGCGAACCAAATGATGGTGCATCGCAGCATGACCGGAGCATCCGGGCAGGCGTAGCATCCAAACAATCGTTTGATTGATTGAGCCGACATGGGCAAACCCGCCAGCTTCTCCACCAAGGACCGCATCCTCGGCGCGGCCGAGGAACTGTTCGCGCAATACGGCTTTGCCGGTACCTCGCTGCGGCAGGTGACCAGCCATGCCGACGTCAACATCGCCGCGGTCAATTACCACTTCGGCTCCAAGGAGAACCTGGTCAACGAGGTGTTCCGCCGACGCATGGACGAGATGACCGCCGCCCGCCTGGGTCAACTGGAACAAGCGCGCAGCACCCGTCCGGGCGAGCTGCACGCGGTGCTGGCCGCCTTCGTCGAACCGGCGCTGGCGATGGCCCAGGACCGCCAGACCGGTGGCGCCTTCGTGCGGGTGATCGCCCGTGCCTACGCCGAGAAGAACGACAACCTGCGCAAGTTCCTGTCCGACCACTACGGCCACGTGCTGCGCGAATTCGGCAAGGCCATCGCTGCCTGCGTGCCCGGCCTGAGCAAGGAAGAGCTGTACTGGCGGCTGGATTTCCTCGCCGGCGCGCTGACCTACGCGATGGCCGATTTCGGGCTGATCAAGCGCCCGCACGGCATCAGCGAGGCCGCCCACCGCAGCAAGGCCGCGCAGGAACTGATCCATTTCGCCGAGGCCGGGTTCCGCGCCAGCGCGCTGGACGCCGCCCCGCCCTCTCCCTGATTCCACCCGGTACCAACAAAGGCCAACACCATGACCAATTCATTGCCAATCCGCCGTGCCGCCGTGCTGGGTGCCGGCGTCATGGGCGCGCAGATCGCCGCCCACCTGACCAATGCCGGCGTCGACACCGTGCTGTTCGACCTGCCCGCCAAGGAGGGCGCCGCCGACGGCATCGTGCTCAAGGCGATCGCCAACCTCGGCAAGCTCAGCCCCGCCCCACTGGCGAGCAAGTCGCTGGCCGAGGCCATCACCCCGGCAAACTACGAGACCGGTCTGGAGCAACTGCGCAACTGCGACCTGATCATCGAGGCCATCGCCGAACGCATGGACTGGAAGCAGGATCTGTACAGGAAGATCGCCCCGTTCGTGAACGAGCACACAGTGCTGGCCTCCAACACCTCGGGCCTGGGCATCAACAAGCTGGCCGACGTGTTGCCCGAGCAACTGCGCCATCGCTTCTGCGGCGTGCATTTCTTCAACCCGCCGCGCTACATGCACCTGGCCGAGCTGATCCCGGCCAACACCACCGACAAGGCGGTGCTGGAGGGACTGGAAACCTTCCTGACCACCAACCTCGGCAAGGGCGTGGTCTATGCCAAGGACACCCCGAACTTCATCGGCAACCGCATCGGCGTGTTCTCGATCCTCTCCACCATCCACCACACCGCGCAGTTCGGGCTGGGCTTCGATGAAGTCGATGGCCTGACCGGCCCGCTGGTGGGCCGCCCGAAGTCGGCCACCTACCGCACCTCCGACGTGGTCGGCCTGGACACCATGGCGCACGTCATCAAGACCATGGCCGACACCCTGCCGAACGACCCGTGGCACCAGTTCTTCAAGTCGCCGAAGTGGCTGGAAGCGCTGATCGCCAAGGGCGCGCTGGGCCAGAAGACCGGCACGGGCATCTTCCGCAAGGTCGGCAAGGACATCGTGGTGCTGGATGTCGAGAAGCAGGATTACCGCCCGGCCGACCGCGCCGCCGCGCCGGAAGTGGTCGAAATCCTGAAGATCAGGAACCCGGCCGAGAAGTTCGCCAAGCTGCGCGAGAGCCAGCACCCGCAGGCTCAGTTCCTGTGGGCCACCTTCCGCGACCTGTTCCACTACAGCGCCTACCACCTGGCCGACATCGCCGAAACCGCGCGCGACGTCGATCTGGCGATCCGCTGGGGCTACGGCTGGTCGCTCGGCCCGTTCGAGACCTGGCAGGCCGCCGGCTGGAAGCAGGTGGCGCAGTGGATCGCCGACGATATCGTCGCCGGCAAGAGCATGAGCAGCGCGCCGCTGCCGGACTGGGTGTTCGACGGCCGCGACGGCGTGCACGCCGCCGAGGGCAGCTACAGCCCGTCACGCAACGCCAAGCTGCCGCGCTCGGCGCTGCCGGTCTATCAGCGCCAGCGCTTCCCGGATCCGCTGCTGGGCGAGCAGTTCGCGCAGGGCGAGACCGTCTATGAAAACGACGGCATCCGCCTGTGGACGGACGGCGACGGCATCGGCGTCATCAGCTTCAAGACCAAGATGAACACCGTCTCCGACCAGGTGCTGGACGGCATCCAGCACGCCATCGGCCTGAGCGAGAAGCAGTTCAAGGGCGTGGTGATCTGGCAGCACAAGGAGCCCTTCTCTGCCGGTGCCGACCTGTCCGGCGCGCTGGGCGCGTTGCAGGCCGGCAAGTTCGCCGAGTTCGAAGCGATGGTCGCCAACTTCCAGCGCACCAGCCAGCGCATCAAGTACGCGCTGGTGCCGGTGGTTACCGCCGTGCGTGGGCTGGCCTTGGGCGGCGGCTGCGAGTTTCAGATGCACGCGGCCAAGTCGGTGGCGGCGCTGGAAAGTTACATCGGCCTGGTCGAAGCCGGCGTCGGTCTGCTGCCGGCCGGTGGTGGCCTGAAGGAACTGGCGGTGCGCGCTTCGCAGGCGGCCGGTGCCGACGGCGACGTGTTCGCCGAGCTGAAGAAGACTTTCGAGACCGTGGCGATGGCCAAGGTCTCCAACTCGGCGGTCAACGCCAAGGAGCTGGGCCTGATGCGTGGCACCGACAAGGTCGTGTTCAACGCCCATGAATTGCTGCACATCGCCAAGGCCGAGGTCACCGCGCTGGCCGAAGGCGGCTACCGCCCGCCGCTGCCGGCGCGCCGCATCCGCGTGGCCGGCGACGTCGGCATCGCCACCTTCAAGATGATGCTGGTCAACATGCTGGAAGGCCGCTTCATCAGCGAATACGACTACGAGATCGCCGAGCGCATCGCCACCGTGCTGTGCGGCGGCAAGGTCGATCGGAACACCATCGTCGATGAGGAGTGGCTGCTGACGCTGGAACGCAGGCACTTCGTCGAACTGGCACAGCAGGAAAAGACCCAGGCCCGCATCGCGCACATGCTCAAGACCGGCAAGCCGCTGCGGAACTGAGTGGGCGCCGGCGCGGCGGCCGACCGGTACGCCGCGCTTCCCTGCTCCCGCCTACTCCCCTTTTCAAGAGATCACCGCAATGACCAAGCAAATCCAGGACGCCTACATCGTCGCCGCCACCCGCACCCCGGTGGGCAAGGCGCCCAAGGGCATGTTCCGCAACACCCGCCCCGACGACATGCTCGCCCACGTGCTGAAGAGCGTGGTCGCGCAGGCGCCGGGCATCGACGTCAACCGCATCGACGACGCCATCATCGGCTGCGCGATGCCCGAGGCCGAGCAAGGCATGAACGTGGCGCGCATCGGCGTGCTGCTGGCCGGCCTGCCCAACACCATCGCCGCGCAGACGGTGAACCGCTTCTGCTCGTCCGGTTTGCAGGCGGTGGCGATGGCGGCCGACCAGATCCGCCTCGGCAACGCCGACCTGATGCTCGCCGGTGGCACCGAGTCGATGTCGATGGTGCCGATGATGGGCAACAAGATCGCGATGGCGCCGAGCGTGTTCGACAACGACCACGTCGCCATCGCCTACGGCATGGGCATCACCGCCGAGAAGGTCGCCGAGGAATGGAAGGTCTCGCGCGAGGAGCAGGACGCCTTCGCCCTGGCCTCGCACCAGAAGGCCATCGCCGCGATCGCCGCCGGCGAGTTCAAGGACGAGATCAGCCCCTACGAAATCGTCTCGCACTTGCCGGACCTGGCCGATGGCCACCGCATCATCACCCGCAACAAGCTGGCCGATACCGACGAAGGCCCGCGCCCGGATTCCTCGGCCGAGGGTCTTGCCAAGCTGCGCCCGGTGTTCCGCAACGGCCAGTTCGGCGGCAGCGTCACCGCTGGCAACTCCTCGCAGATGAGCGATGGTGCCGGTGCGGTGCTGCTGGCCTCCGAGCAGGCGGTCAAGGATTACGGGCTGACCCCGCTGGCGCGTTTCGTCAGCTTCTCGGTCGCCGGGGTGCGCCCGGAAGTGATGGGCATCGGCCCGATCGCGGCAATCCCGAAGGCATTGAAGCAGGCCGGCCTGAGCCAGGACCAACTGGACTGGATCGAACTCAACGAAGCCTTCGCCGCACAGTCGCTGGCGGTGATCCGCGATTGCGGCCTGGACCCGTCCAAGGTCAACCCGCTGGGCGGCGCGATCGCGCTGGGCCACCCGCTGGGCGCCACCGGTGCGATCCGTACCGCCACCCTGGTGCACGGCCTGCGCCGTCGCCAGCAGAAGTACGGCATGGTGACCATGTGTATTGGTACCGGCATGGGTGCGGCGGGCGTATTCGAAGCGCTCTGATCCCGCTCGCCCTGTTGCAAGCGAAAAGGGCGGCCTCACGGCTGCCCTTTTCCGTTCCGGTACTCCGGAAGGGGCGCCTGCACCACATGCCGTCCTACTCGGCCAGCATCTTCCGCATCACCTCGCGCGCCGGTGCGGCCAGCTTCTCGTTCTCCAGGGCGAAGCGGATGGTGGCCTCGACCAGACCCAGGTGGGTACCGCAGTCGAAACGGGTGCCCTCGAAACGGTAGGCATCCACCGGCTCGCTTTCGAGCAGCCGGGCGATGGCATCGGTCAACTGGATCTCACCACCGGCACCGGCACCGGTCGCCTCCAGCAGCTCGAAAATCTTCGGGCTCAGCACGTAGCGGCCGACCACGGCCAGGTCGCTGGGAGCCTCTTCCGGCTTGGGCTTCTCGACGATCTGGGTGATGTGGCCCTTGCGTCCATCGAACTGGTCGGTGGCGACAATGCCGTAACTGCCAGTCTTGTCATGCGGCACATCTTCCACCGCGATGACGCTGGCGCCACTGGCTTCATTGAGGTCGGCCATCTGCTTGAGCGCACCTGCACCGCGGTTCCAGATCAGGTCATCCGGCAGCAGGATCGCAAAGGGTTCATCGCCCACGATGGGCTTGGCGCACAGCACCGCATGCCCCAGGCCCAAAGCCTCGGTCTGGGTCACGAACACCGCACGCACACCTTTGGGCAGCACATGGCGGATTTGCTCCAACTGCTCGTGCTTGCCGGCGCGCTCGAGCTTCTGTTCCAGCTCGTAGGCCTTGTCGAAGTAATCGGCCACCGCATGCTTGTAGCGGTTGGTGACAAAGATCAAGGTGTCGCAACCGGCTTCGATGGCTTCATCGACCGCGTACTGGATCAGCGGCCGGTCGATGATCGGCAGCATTTCCTTGGGCACGGTCTTGGTTGCCGGAAGGAAACGGGTACCCAGGCCAGCCACCGGGAATACCGCCTTGCGAATACGTCTTGGCATCAGTTTCTACCTGCTTCCTTGGAGGGAAATGGAACGACGTTGGCTCGCGCCAGAGCGGCGTAGGCCGCCTCCTGCAGCGGAGAGTATTCAGGAACGGTCATGGACATGATTTCCAGCATGGCATCCACGTCGTAGGCCGCCACCGCTTCGCGCAACCGCGGGATGTTGCCGAGTACGCGCTCGGCCGAGAACTCGCGAATCCCCGCCTCCAGCACCTTGGGATGCGACGTCGGACGGCTATTTTCGTCAGAATAGAAAAGACTTTCATGCAGCTTCTCGCCCGGCCGCAAGCCGGTATAGACAATGGCGATGTCGGCATCGGGCTGCTTGCCGGCCAGCCGGATCATCTGCCTGGCCAAGTCCCGGATGAGGATGGGTTCACCCATGTCGAGCATGTAGATCGCGCCGCGCGAGGAGGAAGCGGCCGCCTGCAGGATCAGCAGGCAGGCCTCCGGGATCGTCATGAAATAGCGGCTGACTTCCGGGTCGGTCACCGTCACCGGCCCACCCCTGCGGATCTGTTCGCGAAACAACGGCACGACGCTGCCCACCGAGCCCAGCACGTTGCCGAAACGAACGGTCACGAACCGGGTTCCCTTCTTCTGGTTGAGGCTCTGGCAGATCAGCTCCGCATAGCGCTTGCTGGCGCCCAATGCGCTGGCCGGGTCCACCGCCTTGTCAGTGGAGATGAACACGAAGTTGTCCACTTCATGCTCCAGGCAGGCGCGGGCCATGCAGTCGGTGGCCAGGGTGTTGTTGCGCACCGCCTCGCGCAGGTTCCCTTCCAGCAGCGGCACCTGCTTGTAGGCGGCGGCATGGAATACGGTGTCCGGCCGATACTTCGACAATGCATGCCGTGCCAGTGTCGGGTCACCGCAATCGCCCAGTACGCATTCAACCTGCAGGTGCGGGAAGTTGCGATGCAGCTCGCCGCGGATGTTGAGCATGAGGAACTCGCTGATTTCCAGCAGCACGATGCGGGTCACCCCGTGGCGCGCGCATTGCCGGCAGAGTTCGGAGCCGATGGAACCACCCGCCCCGGTCACCAGCACCGTGCGCCCGCGCAACCAACCGCGGACCAGCTCCCAGTCCGGCTGTATCGGCTGGCGCCCTAGCAGATCCTCGATCGCCACTTCCTTCAGTTGTCCCGGAAGCGAACTGCCCTCCATCAGGTCGTTCAGCCTCGGCACCGTCCGGAACGGCAGTCCCGTGCTTTCGCACAGGGCAATCACCCGCTGCATGCCGGTCGCATCCAGCGTCGGGATGGCGATCACCAGCAACTTTGCGGCGGTTTCCCTGGCCACGCTGGCCACATCGTCGAGTGTTCCCAGAATCGGAACGCCCTGCAGTTCGGCTCCCTGCAGATGGGGAGAATCATCGAGCAGGCCCACCGCCTCGTAATCCCCCGAGCGCCGCAGGTCCTTGACCAGCGATTCGGCCGCATGACCGGCTCCCAACACCAGCACACGCCTGGCGCTCGCATCCGACTGGAATGCCAGATAGTCCTTCCAACTGCGATACAACAGCCGCGGGCCACCCAGCAATATCGCCAATGCAAAGGGGTAAGCGATCAGCACCGATACCGGAACACCATCGAGGCGCTTGTAACTCAGCACCAACACGATCGCGGCCAGGCCGATGAAGCTGGCCTTGAAGATACTGACCAGGTCGGCAACGCTGGCAAAGCGCCAGAGTCCCCGGTAAAGACCCACGTAGCGGAAGGCCAAGGCCTGGGCAAGCAGCACCACGGCCACATTGAAGTCAAACAAGGGGCTGGACGGCGCCTCGTCCAGCAGCGCGTAGCGGGCGACATGCAGCAGACGCCAGCATGCCCAGACCATGAAGAGGTCGTGCAACATCACCGCTATGCGCGGAAGATTTCCTGCCTGCCGGTGGTTCCGGAATGACATCTCTGAATTTCCTGTTTATCGAACGACCCTGTTCCGCAGCGTGTACCAGATGCAGAACCCGATGGCAGCCCATGCCAGGGCCCCCATGCTCCCCCACAAGGGAAGCAGTCCCGCCAAAGCGGCGGAAAGTGTAAGTCCAGCGGCACTGAACACTGCGTAATCAAGTGTCACGGCAGCGTGACTGCGACCACGCTTCACATGTGATTGATACAAATGCTGGGTATGGGCTTCCATCCAGCGCTCGCCCTTGAGCATGCGCGCAAGCAGGGTAAAACCGGCATCGACCAGGAATGCAGTCAACGGCACCAGCCAGATCGGCCAGGCAATGTCGGTGACGGTGATGCCCAAGGCAACAAGGCCGGCCAGCAAATAGCCCAAGGCTCCACTGCCGACATCACCCATGAAGATCCGGGCTTTCGGAAAATTGAAGGGCAAGAACCCCAGGCAGCCTGCTGCCAGCAACAGCGCGATACCGGCATGCGGTACGGGCAGCAACAGCGCAAAGGCGGAGGCGGCAAGGATGGCCTGGGTTGTCGCCAAGCCGTTGATGCCATCCATGAAATTCCACACGTTGATCAACCCGGTCGCCAACAACGCGCTGAAAACCGCCTTGAATGCATCCTCGCTTGCCTGCCAGACCAGCATGCCCAACAACACGCCGGCCAGCACATGGACGCACAGCCGGATGATGGCGGGCAATGGTCGGTGATCGTCCCACCAGCCTATGCCGGCAACCAGCAGCAACCCGGTCGAAAATACCGCCAGCATTCCCACTAATTCGCCATGAACGATGGCGATGACCATGTAGGCCAGCAACTGCGAAACCACGATCGCGATACCACCACCACGTGGCGTGACAACCGTGTGGCTACGGCGCTCACCTGGTTGGTCGAACAGGTTTCGACGCAGTGCATAGCCGCGCGCCGCCCAAGTCAGCAGCGCGGCTGACAGCAATACCGCCACAAACCCCATCGCCCATGTCGGCCACACGGATCAAAGCACCGCGTAGTTCAACAACGGCTTGACCGTGCCCCACTCCTTGCAGCTCGGGCATTGCCAATGGTGGGTTCGCGCACCAAAGCCGCAGCGGGTGCAGCGATAGGCCGGGTTGCGTACCAGCAACTGGTCGGTGATGTGCTTGAGGTCCTGCAGCGTCGCCACCGGATCGGCGCCTTCGGCCAGGGTCAGGTCGATCAATGCCGATTCGCCGCGCACGGAAGGGCGATCCTTCAGTTGCCGACCCAGATAGGCACGGGCCGGGCCGACACCCTCTTGTTCTTCCATCAATCGCGCCAAGCCCAGCACCGGGGCGATGCCGCGATAGTGCTCGGTCATCTCCGCAAGGAAAGCCCGCGCCCCGGCCAGATCACCTACATTGCGGTAACTCTTCAGCAACTGCGGCAGGATTTCCGGCAAGTAATCCGGGTCATTGCGCGCGGCGCGCTCGAAGGCCCGCACTGCGGCCTCGTCATTGCCGAAATCGCTTTCCAGCCGACCTTCGATGATGCCCGCGCGCACGCTCATCGCATCGGCGGCGTTGGCGCGCCCGATGGCCGCACGCGCATCGTCCAGGCGCCCGGCGGCGCGATGGCGCTCGGCCAATTCGCATTCGAACTGGCCGATCAGCTTGCCCATCGGTTCGTCGGCAACCTGCTCATAGCGGGTGGCGTTCTCGATCGCCTTTTCCCAGTCGCGCTCGGCCTGGTAGATGCCGATCAGATGCTTGAGCGCCTGCGGTGCCCGTTCGTCGATACGCGCAAGATCGGTGAAAACGGTTTCGGCGCGGTCGAGCAGACCCGACTTCATGTAATCCTCGCCCAAGGCCAGCAGCGCCTGCACGCGCTGCGCATCGGACAGGTCATTGCGGTTCGCCAACCCCTGATGCAGGCGAATGGCCCGGTCCACCTCGCCACGGCGGCGGAACAGGTGACCGAGTGCGAGCTGGGTTTCGAAGGTTTCCTTGTCCAGCTCGGCGATATGCAGAAACAACTCGATGGCCTTGTCCGGCTGCTCGTTGAGCAGGTAATTCAGGCCACGGAAATAAGTGCTCGACAGCCGGCTGACCTGGCTCTCGCTGTGCCGCTGCCCTCCGCGCCGGCCAATCACCCAGCCGCATAGCGCCGCGATCGGCAGAAACAGGAAGAACCAGAACCATTCACTGATGAAAGCCATCGTCGGTCAGCGTCCGTCGAAAGGAGAAGGAACCTGCGTTTCCTGCGCCGGCACGGCGACCGCCTTGTTGGCGCGCCGCAGCCTGGCATAGAGCGGAACCACCAGCCCGGCCACCACCATGCCACCGCCCAGCAATGCGCCTAGCAGCAACGAGGCAATGATCGCGATACCGGATGTGGTCTCCAGCGACCAGAACGCCAAGCTGACCTGGACAGGTTGCGAGTTCAGCGAACCTATCACCAGGCCACCGACCAGAACGGCCAGCAGCAGCAACAATCGGACAGCCTTCATGCGGCAGCCTGCTCCCTGTTCACCAAGCCGCTAGCTTAGCGGTCCCGGCACGAATCCGCAGCAGCGGATTGCAATCGACTCAGGCGGACTCGCCTTCCTGCGGCACGACATCGTTGACGCGCTCGCGCAATTCCTTGCCCGGCTTGAAATGCGGTACGTGCTTGCCCGGCAATGCCACCGAATCACCCGTCTTCGGGTTGCGCCCCAGTCGCGGCGATCGGTAATGCAGGGAAAAACTGCCGAAACCACGGATCTCGATGCGGTCACCGGCAGCCAGCGCCCCGCCCATCATCTCCAGCAACGACTTCACTGCCAGATCGACATCATCGGCCTTCAAGTGCCCCTGGCGGTGCGCAAGGATTTCGATCAACTCGGATTTGGTCATCGCGAACCCGTCACGGAGATTTCATGCCCTGGAACGGCCCGGACTGAAGTCCGGGCCGTCCAGTTCACAACTGCAGCAAAACCAAGCCGATTACTCGGATTTGTTGCCGCTCAACTGCGCACGCAGCAACGCACCGAGGCTGGTGGTGCCGGTGGCGGCTTCGGTCGAGGTCTTGTTGAACTCGGCCAGCGCTTCAGCGGTTTCGGCTTCGTCCTTGGCCTTGATCGAAAGCTGCAGGGTGCGGCCCTTGCGGTCCATGCCCACGAACTTGGCTTCGACCTTGTCGCCGACCTTCAGGTGCTGCGAGGCATCGTCCACGCGGTCGTAGCTGATGTCGCGGGCCGAAACGTAGCCTTCGATGCCATCGGCCAGTTCGACCACGGCGCCCTTGGCGTCCACTTCCTTGACCACGCCCTCGACCTTGGTGCCCTTCGGATTGGCCGCCATGTACTGGCCGAACGGATCCTGCTCAAGCTGCTTGACGCCCAGCGAGATGCGCTCGCGCTCCGGGTCGACTGCCAGCACCACCGCTTCCAGGGTGTCGCCCTTCTTGAAGTTGCGGACGATGTCTTCGCCAGTGGTGTTCCAACTGATGTCGGACAGGTGCACCAGGCCGTCGATGCCGCCGTCCAGGCCGATGAAGATGCCGAAGTCGGTGATCGACTTGATCTGGCCGGACACCTTGTCGTTCTTCTTGTAGATGGCAGCGAAGGTTTCCCACGGGTTGGCGGCAACCTGCTTCATGCCCAGCGAGATGCGGCGGCGCTCTTCGTCGACGTCCAGCACCATCACTTCGACTTCGTCACCGACCTGCACGACCTTGGACGGGTTGACGTTCTTGTTGGTCCAATCCATCTCGGAGACGTGCACCAGGCCTTCCACGCCCGGCTCGATCTCGACGAACGCGCCGTAATCGGTGACGTTGGAGACCTTGCCGAACACGCGGCTGTTGGCCGGGTAACGGCGGGCGATGTTGTCCCACGGATCCTCGCCCAGCTGCTTCAGGCCCAGCGAGACGCGGTTGCGTTCGCGGTCGAACTTCAGCACGCGCACGTCCAGCTCGTCGCCGACGTTCACGACTTCGGACGGATGGCGCACGCGCTTCCAGGCCATGTCGGTGATGTGCAGCAGGCCGTCGATGCCGCCCAGGTCCACGAACGCGCCGTAGTCGGTCAGGTTCTTGACCACGCCCTTCAGGATCGCGCCTTCCTGCAGCTTGTCCATCAGCTGCTCGCGCTCTTCCGAGTGCTCGCTCTCGACGACGGCGCGGCGGGAAACGACCACGTTGTTGCGCTTGCGGTCCAGCTTGATGAGCTTGAACTCCAGCTCCTTGCCTTCCAGGTAGGCCGGGTCGCGCACCGGGCGCACATCGACCAGCGAACCGGGCAGGAATGCGCGGACATCCTTGATGTCCACTGTGAAACCACCCTTGACCTTGCCGCTGATGCGGCCGGTGATGGTTTCGTTCTTTTCCAACGCTTCTTCCAGCTCGTCCCACACCATCGCGCGCTTGGCCTTCTCGCGCGACAGGACGGTTTCGCCGAAGCCGTTTTCGATGGAGTCAAGGGCAACCTTTACCTGGTCGCCTTCGGCAACGTCGATCTCGCCAGCGTCGTTACGGAACTGTTCGATCGGCACGATGCCTTCGGACTTCAGGCCAGCGTTGATCACCACCACGTCGCCACGAACTTCGACGACGGTGCCGACGACGATGGCGCCCGGCTTCAGCTTGGCCAGGTTGGCTTGGCTGGCTTCAAACAGTTCTGCAAATGATTCGGTCATTGGATTTACTCGGTTGAACACATTGGACAGCGGGCGATGCAAATACCCGTGCCGTCCAGCCTGTTGTGCGACCCCGTGCGGGCAGCCGCGTGTGAATGAAAATACCCGCCACGCACCATTGCGCAGCGGGGCTGTTGCAACATCATTGGCACGACTGCGGCCGATGGATTGGCCGCTCGACACTGCCCGGGTCAGGCTTCCGTGGCGGAAACCAGGCCCAACACCCTGGCAACGACGTCGTCGATGCCGATACCGCTGGTGTCGATGAGGACGGCGTCATCGGCCGGCCTCAGGGGCGCCACTGCGCGCTGTGCATCACGGGCGTCGCGGGCCATGATCTCGCGCAGGAGGTCGTCAAAGTTAACCGAAACCCCTTTTTCTTTCAACTGTTTATGACGCCTGTGCGCACGCTCCTCGGCACTGGCGGTCAGGAAAACCTTGAAGGGGGCATCCGGGAAGATCACCGTGCCCATGTCGCGGCCATCGGCGACCAGCCCCGGCATTTCCCTGAATGCGCGTTGGCGTTCCTTCAACGCCGCCCGCACCTCGGGAATGGCGGCAATGGCCGAGGCCAGCGCGCCGGTGGTTTCCAGCCGCAACTCGTCGGTGGCATCGGTGTCATTGACCACCACCCGCAGGCTCTCGCCCTGTTCAGCGAAGCGGACCCGGGTATCGAAGGTGCAGCGCACCAGCGCCGAAGCGTCCGAGGTATCGATGTCGGCCCAACTGGCCGCCACGCCCACCGCACGGTACAGCGCCCCCGAATCCAGGTAATGCCAGCCAAGCCGATGCGCGACGATGCGGCTGACGGTACCCTTGCCGGCGCCGGACGGGCCGTCGATGGTGAGAACGGGGGGAAGGTGGCTCATTTGCAACTGCCGTGGACGCGGGAATCGGGCATTCTAGCGCCCCGCCCGGCCACCCCGCCGCCCGGATACCATGCAAGCACTTGAACCAGCATGGAAATACCCGGTAGAATGTTCGGCTTGAACGAGCGTCAACCTGCATATCCGCGGCAACGCTCCCCCTGAAGAACTCCAGTTATTTGCCGAGGTATGCCATGAAAGTCCTTTCCTCCCTGAAGTCGGCCAAGGCCCGCCACCGCGACTGCAAGGTCGTGCGTCGTCGCGGCAAGATCTTCGTGATCTGCAAGTCGAACCCGCGCTTCAAGGCTCGCCAGCGCTGAGCCGGGCGGCGCAAGCCGTCACCGGGCCTGCGAAGGTTCCGGCCCTGCAAAAAGCCGCCTCCGGGCGGCTTTTTGCATCTGTCGTCGGTGACGGTCCATTACTGGCGGGCCATCACCTGCGCCGCAGCAAGCGCTCCCGGCGGTTTTTTGCCGGAAATTTTGTTGTAATCGGCAACTTGTGTCCTTACGGGGAGTAGTGACCATGAAACAGACGATCCACGCATTGGCCCTGATTGCCGCCTTCGTTGCCGCACCGGTGGCAATGGCCGACACCCTTCTGATCGACCGCGCGCAGGAAAAGCCGGCCGAAACCCTGCCCGCACGCGGCCAATCCATGCAGCAGGTCGAAGCCCGCTTCGGCGCGCCGCAGGAACGGCTGCAACCCCGCGGTGGGCAGAAGCAGCAGTGGCCGACCATCAACCGCTGGGTCTATCCCGCCTTCACTGTCTATTTCGAAAAACAGCGCGTGATCGATGTGGTCGCCAACCAGGCCGGGCCGCAGGAAACAGGCCCCAAGCCCCCGATCCGCTGACGCACCACCCCGCATGCCGCGGGAATCCAGATGACACCCGGGCCACCGGCCCGGGCACGACCGAGTAGTGACCCGCAATGACCGATGCACTCCGTTTCCCCGCCGAATGGGAGCCCCAGTCCGGCGTCCTGATCGCTTGGCCGCATGCCGACACCGATTGGGCGGAGCGCCTGGCCGAGGTCGAAGAAACCTACATCGCACTGGTGGCCGCCATCACCCGCTTCCAGCCGGTACTGATCTGCGTGGCCGACGACGACATCGAGACCTATGCGGAGATACGCCTGCGCTCCAACCGCATCGACATGGAGCGCGTGCGTTTCGTCAACGCCGCCTACGACGACACCTGGCTGCGCGACTCCGGCCCGGTCACCCTCAGGCGCGATGACGGCAGTTTCCAGTTGCTGGACTTCCGCTTCACCGGCTGGGGCGGCAAGTTCGAGGCCAGCCGCGACGATCAACTGGTTGGCGTGCTGCATGACGCGGGCCTGTTCACCAACGCCGAGGTGCGCAGCATCCCGTTCGCGCTGGAAGGTGGTGCCATCGACACCGACGGCGCCGGCACCCTGCTGACCACGTGGCAGTGCCTGCACGAACGCCACCCGGAACGCGACCGCGCATCGCTCGGTGCCGACATGGCGCAGTGGATGCGGCAGGACCGCGTGCTGTGGCTGGACCACGGCTACCTGGAAGGCGACGATACCGACGCCCACGTGGACACGCTGGCCCGCTTCGCCTCTGCGGACAGCATCGTCTACCAGGACTGCGACGATCCGCAGGATTCGCATTACGCCGAACTCAAGGCGATGGGCGCGGAACTGGCCGCGCTGCGCACTGCCGACGGCCGGCCGTACCGCCTGTTCCCGCTACCGTGGCCGCAGCCGGTGATCGACGAAGGCCGGCGCCTTGCTGCCTCCTACGCAAACTTCCTGATCGTCAACGGCGCGGTGCTGATGCCAGCCTATGGCGATGCGGCCGACGATGCCGCGCGCGACGTGCTGGCGCAGGCCTTCCCGGACCGCGAGATCGTGCAGGTAGCGTGCCGCGCGTTGATCTGGCAGAACGGCTCGCTGCATTGCATCACCATGCAACTGCCAGCCGGCCTTCTCGGTTGATGCCGGGAAGATTCCACGCTGCGCCACGCGAACCTCGCCCCCGGCTCTGCCGGATATGAACCTCCGTGCCAGGGGTTTCATGCCCTTCCCGCTTACAATCCCCGCATGAAGACCAAGACCTTGATCGTCGCGCTGATCCAGGAGCGCAACCACGGCGACGCCGACTCCAACCTGGCCATCATCGAACAGCGTGTGGCCGAAGCCGCCGCACAGGGCGCCAGGCTGGTGCTGCTGCAGGAACTGCACAACGGCCCGTATTTCTGCCAGCACGAATCGGTGGACGAGTTCGACTTGGCCGAGCCGATCCCCGGCCCCAGCACCGAGCGCCTCGGCGCACTGGCAAAGAAGCACGGCGTGGTGATCGTCGGCTCGCTGTTCGAACGCCGCGCCGCCGGCCTGTACCACAACACGGCGGTAGTGTTCGAAAAGGACGGCAGCCTGCTGGGCAAGTACCGCAAGATGCACATCCCGGACGACCCGGGCTTCTACGAAAAATTCTATTTCACCCCCGGCGACCTCGGCTTCAAACCGATCGACACTTCGGTCGGCCGCCTCGGCGTGCTGGTGTGCTGGGACCAGTGGTACCCGGAAGCGGCGCGGTTGATGGCGCTGGCTGGCGCCGAGCTGCTGCTCTATCCCACCGCCATCGGCTGGGACCCGGACGACGTGCAGGACGAGAAAGACCGCCAACGCGATGCCTGGGTGCTGAGCCATCGCGGCCATGCCGTGGCCAATGGCCTGCCGGTGCTGAGCTGCAACCGTGTCGGCCACGAAGCCTCGCCGCTGGGTGCATCGGGCATCGACTTCTGGGGCAACAGCCACGTGCTGGGGCCGCAGGGCGAATTCCTCGCCGAAGCCGGCACCGAACCGACCGTGCTGGTGTGCGAGGTTGACCTGCAACGCAGCGAGCATGTGCGCCGTATCTGGCCATTCCTGCGCGACCGCCGCATCGACGCCTATGGCGATCTGTTGAAGCGCTATATCGACTGATCTCTCCAGCTCGCATTGCTTTTGTCCCTTCTCCCATCGGGAGAAGAGCCTGCCCCCACGTAGGCGGGGGACGGATGAGGGGCGAGCGGAGTCCATGATGCTTGAGCCATCTGGACTCCATTGCCCCTCACCCCAACCCCTCTCCCGGTGGGAGAGGGGCCTGAAGCACAGATGGCGTCTCCACCCGTTGACAGAGAAGATGCTCCCCAGGATTCGCAACGCCACCGCCGCCGACATTCCCGCCATCGCCGCGATCTATGCGGTGGAGGTGGCCGACTTCGTCAACACCTACGAATACGAGGTGCCGGACGCGACCGAGATGCTGCGGCGCATGGACGACACGCTTGCGCGCGGCTACCCGTATCTGGCTGCCGAACTGGAGGGCGAAGTCGTCGGTTATGCCTATGCCGGCGGCTTCCGCTCCCGCGCCGCCTACCACTGGGTGGTGGAGAACTCGGTCTACGTCGCCGCCACCGCGCAGGGGCGTGGCGTTGGCGCGGCGCTGCTGCAAGCACTCATCGATGCCTGCATCGCGCGCGGTTTCCGGCAGATGGTGGCGGTGATCGGCGAACCGGGCAACACCGCTTCGATCCGCCTGCACGAGCGCTTCGGCTTCCGCCACGTCGGCACCCTCCCCGGCATCGCATGGAAACATGACCGCTGGCTGGACACGGTGTTCATGCAGCGCGCACTCGGCGACGGTGCCGGCAATACTCCTTCCAATGAGTGACGCAATGACCGACATCCTCCCCGACACCCGCGACGAACTGCTCGCGGGCCAGCCCGTGCGCATCGTCGAACGCGATGGCGTGTGCTACACCTTGCTGGGCACCGCCCATGTTTCCGCCGCCAGCGTGCAGGCGGTGGAACAGGCCATCGGCAGCGGCCAATACGATGCGGTGGCGGTCGAACTCGACCCGCAGCGGTTGCAGGCGCTGACCAACCCCGATGCGTTGGCGCAACTGGATCTGGTCGAAGTGATCCGCAAGGGCCGCGTGGCCCTGTTCGCCGCCAACCTCGCATTGGCCGCCTACCAGCGCCGGCTGGCCGAGCAACTGGGCATCGAGCCCGGCGCCGAGCTCAAGCGCGCGGTGGCGCTGGCCAAGGAGCGCGGCCTGCCGGTGCACCTGATCGACCGCGACGTCGGCTTGACCTTCCGCCGCGCCTCGCGGCAACTGGGCTTCTTCGGCAAGCTGAAGCTCATTGCCGGCCTCGGTGCCGGCCTGTTCTCGTCGGAGGACGTCGGCGAGGAGGAAATCGAGAAGCTCAAGCAGGGCGACATGCTCGAATCGAGCTTCGGCGAATTCGCCAGCGAGAGCCCGGCGCTGTACCAGACCATCATCGGCGAGCGCGACCGCTACATGGCCACGCGCCTGCGCGAGGAACACGACGTCGAGCAGCGCAACGTGCTGGCGGTGGTCGGCGCCGGCCACCTTGCCGGGCTGGCCCGCTACCTGGAAACCGATACCGATGCGCCCGGCCCGCTGCGCGCGCAACTGGAAGCGCTGCCGAAGAAGCGCAATATCCCGTGGATCACCCTGACCATCCTCGCCGTGGTGCTGGCCGGCATCGGCGTCGGCTTCTGGAAGGGCGGGTTGGACATGGGTGCGCACATGCTGGCGATCTGGGCGCTGTACACTGGCGGCCTGGCCGGCCTGGGCGCGCTGCTGGCCGGCAGCCACCCGCTGAGCATCCTCACCGCCATTGTCGTGGCGCCGTTCAAGCCGTTCCGCCTGAGCATCCCCACCGGCGCCTTCGCCGCGCTGGTGGAGACGCGGCTGCGCAAGCCGGCCTACAACGACTTCCTGCAACTGCGCGACGACGCGCAGACCATCAAGGGCTGGTACCGCAACCGCGTCACCCGCATCGTGCTGACCTTCATGCTGACCAACATCGGCAGCATGCTCGGCCTGTGGCTGACCGGGTTCACCGTGTACGGCAAGCTCGCCGGTTGATTGCCGCGTATGTCGGAGCCACGTCCCCGACATAGGTGACCCCGACCCATGCAGCGCTCCCTACGGGAAGCGCTGCCCTTTCCTTCAGCCCGCCGCTTCTGTCGCCATCGCATCCAGCGCCGGCAACCCGCGCGCGCGCCGCACCAGCCGCGCGGTACCGGTGCGCAGGTCGTCGAGAATCGCGTAGATGGTCGGCAGGAACAGCAGGCTGACCACGGTCGAGAACGCCAGCCCGCCGGCGATGGCGCGGGCCATCGGGTGATACGGCGGCATACCGTCGGCGGTCTGGGTGTTCAGCGCGATCGGAACCATCGCCAGGATCGCCGTGCCCATCGTCATCATGATCGGGCGCAGGCGTTCGCGGCTGCCCTCCACCAGCGCATCGGTGCGGGCCATGCCGCGCCGGCGCAGGTTGTTGATGTGCTCGATCATCACGATGCCGTTGTTCACCACCACGCCCATCAGCACCAAGATGCCGATCACCGCCATGATGTTCATCTCGGTGCCGGTCAGCCAGAACAACCAGTAGACGCCGAAGATCGAGAACAGCACGCAGGACATGATTGCCGCCGGAAACAGCAGTGATTCGAACACCGCGGCCATGATCACCAGCATCAGGATCAGCGCGATGAAGATGCTGCTCACCATCTGCTGCATGCCGTCGAAGTTGATGTTGAAACCGCCGCCGGCGAACGTGTAGCCATAGCCCGGCGGGAACTGCACGTTGTCCAGCGCGGTTTCGATGGACTTGCGCGCCACCTCCATCGGCACGTCCTTGGCCAACCCGGCCTCCACCCGCAACATGGTCTGCCGGTTCAGGCGCTGGATCGAATTGGCCGCCGGGTTGACGCTCACGTCCACCATCGCCAGCAGCGGTATCTCCTTGCCGCCGGCGGTGCGCACCATGAACGAGGACAGGTCCTCGACGCCGTAGTTCTCCGAGCCGGCAAAACGCACGTTGACCGGGATCTCGACATCGTCGCGGTGGAAATCACGCAGCGAGGAGCCACGCAGCGCCATGCCGACGAATTGCGCCACCTGCTGCGCACTGAAACCGTAGGCGGCGGCGCGCTCGCGGTTGACCCGCACCGCCAGCTCGGTGTTGGCATCGCCGGTGTCCACGCGCACGTCGCGCAGTTGCGGGTCACGCGCCAGCATCGGCACGATGTCGTCGGCCAGTTCCTTCAGGGTCTGGGTCGAATCGCCGACCAGGCTGAAACGGATGCCCTGCCCTTCGCTGCCCATGCCGCCGGGCCAGCCAATGCCGATCTTGGCGCGCGCCGACTGCGGCAGCCCCTTGCGCACTTCCTCCTCGATCTTCTTGCTCAGCTCGCGGTCGTCGATGTCGAGGAACAACCGGGTCTGCGCCCAGCCCTGCTCGCTGTAGCGGCTGTATACCCGCTCGATGTGGAATTCCTTGCGCTTGGCGTTGACGAATTCCTCCACCCGCGCCACTTCCCTGCCCATTTCCTCCTTGGAATAGGCACCGCGCCACTGGTAGAAGATGTTGATCTCGCTCGGGTCGCTCTCGTCGCCGCCACCCTGGGTGTGGGTCATCGGGAACAGGCTGGCCAGCGAGATGGCGAGGATGCCGGTCACCGCCCAGCCACGATGTTGCAGGGTCCAGCGCAGCGCGCGCGCATAGCGCTCCTGCAGGCCGCTGATGAACGGCGACTTCAGCGCCGGCGGCGTCTGCATGCGCGCCGACAGCATCGGGATCAGGCTCACCGCCACCAGCCACGACGCCAGCAGCGACACCGAGATGGTCACCGCCAACTGCGACAGGTAGATGGTGATGATGTTCTTCTCGCCGAACATCATCGGCAGGAACACCACGCAGTGGCACAAGGTGCCGGCCGACAGCGCGATGGCGACGTGGCGGGTACCAATGATGGAGGCCAGCGACGGCTGGTTCGGGTACTTCTCGCGCTCCTGGTAGATGCTCTCCACCACCACCACGGCGTTGTCCACCAGCATGCCCACCGCCAGCAGCAGCCCCATCATCGAGATGATGTTCAGGGTGATGCCGGCGAAGTACATGAAGCCCAGTGTCATGATGAAACAGATCGGGATGGCCAGCGACACCATCAGCGTCGACGGCCAATGGCGCAGAAAGGCGTACAGCACGATCACCGACAGCAACAAGCCGATCGCACCGGCCTCGGCCAGCGCCAGCAGCGAGCTGATCACCGCCTGGCCCTGGTCGTTGGTGACCTCGATGCCGATGCCGCGCATCGCCGGATCGTCCTTCAGCACCTCGACCTCGGCACGCACCGCGCGCGACAGATCGACCAGATTGGCCGAGCGTTCCTTGTAGATGTCCACGCCGACGCTGGGCTTGCCCTCCATCTGCCGCACGTAGCTCATGCGCTGCGGTTTCAGCCCGACCTCGGCGATGTCCGACAGCCGCGTGCCGCGCGCATCGATCGGCAGGTCACGCAGCGATTGCAGTTCCAGCAACTCACCGCGCGGCTGTACCCGCAGGCGCCGGCCAGCCTCGGTGATCTGCCCGGCCGATACCGAAAAATTTGCCGCCTGCAGCTTCTGCACCAGCTCGTTGAGCGCCACGCCGTGCGCGCTGAGCCGGTCCTTGTCCAGCGCCACCAGCACTTCCTGCTTGGCCACGCCCTCCACTTCCACCCGCGCCACGCCGGGCAGCCGTTCCAGCCGCTGCTTGATGGTGCGCTCGATCATTTCCGCGCGCGCGGTCAGGTCCTCCTGGCTGTTCAAGCGCAGGCTGATCGCCTCCTGGTCGCTGGTGCTCCAGCGCTGCACGTAATAGCGGCGGAAGTCGTCGGGCAACTGGTCGCGCACCGCATCGATGCGCTCGCGCGCTTCGGAGGCGGCCATCGCGATGTCGCGGCCCCAGTCGCTGAACTCGACCTGGATCTGCCCGCCCTCGGCATTGGCGCGCGCGTTCATCGACTTGATGCCGGGCATCGTGGCGATGGCCTCTTCCACCGGGCGCAGCAGGTTGCGCTCCACTTCTTCCGGGGTCGAACCGGGATACGGCAGCGACACGAAGAAGAACGGGATGGTGGCTTCCGGCTCGGCCTCCAGCGGCAGCCGGAACGCGGCGATCAGGCCAATGGCCACCATCGACACGAACAACATGATGGTGGTGACGGGGCGGCGGATGGACAGCTCGGTGATGTTCATCCGTTCAGCCCTTCAGCCCGCCGTCACCGGCAGCGTCATGCTCGTGCGCCAGTACCTGCTCGACCTGTTCGGCCTGCTGCCGCGCACGGCGGCCACGCTCGGCGTAGAACTCGTCCGGCTTGCGGTCCAGCAGGTCGTACACCACCGGTATCACCAGCAGGGTCAGCATCGTCGAGACCAGCAGGCCGCCGATCACGGTGATCGCCATCGGCGAACGCACCTCGGCGCCCTGGCCGAAGGCCAGCGCCAGCGGCAGGAAACCGAACACCGCGCACAACGTGGTCATCATGATCGGGCGCAGACGCGAGCGCGCGCCTTCCACCAGCGCGGTGCGCTTGGCCACGCCTTCCTCGCGCAACTGGTTGACCTTGTCGATCAGGATGATGGCGTTCTTCACCACCAGCCCCACCAGCAGGATCAGGCCGATGAACACCACCACCGATACCGGCGAGCGTGCCAGCAGCAAGGCCGCCACCGCACCGACCAGCGCCAGCGGGATGGTGAACAGGATCACGAACGGGTGCAGCAACGATTCGAACTGCGAGGCCATCACCAGGTAGACCAGGAAGATCGCCAGCCCGAAGGCGAACAGCAGCGAGCGGATCGACTCGCCCAGCTCCTCGCCCTGGCCACCGATGTGCATGCCGACGTCGGTACCCAGCGGATTGGCGGCCACCATGTTTTGCACCTCGGTGATCGCCTTGCCGAGGTCGATGTCGCGCAGGTTGGCCGAGACGATGGCCACGCGGCGCAGGTCGGCGCGATGGATTTCACTCGGGCCGGTGGTGGCAACCACGTCGGCCACCGATGCCAGCTCCACCGGCTTGCTGCCGCTGGGGTTGACGATCAGCCGGCGGATGTCGTCCACCGAGGAACGCTCCGATTCCTGCACGCGCACCAGCACGTCGATCTTGCGGTCGCGGAAGCTGTAGCGGGTGGCCACGTTGCCCTTGATCTTGTTGACCACCGCATCGGCGATCTGCCGCGTGGTCAGGCCCAGCGCGGCGGCGCGGTCCTGGTCAAACACGATCTGGATTTCCGGGAAGCCCTGCTCCACCGTCGATTTGACGTCGGCATAGTGCGGGTTCTGCCGCAGCATGCCGGCCAGCCGGTTGCCGGCCACGCGGATCGACTCCAGCGTGGTGCCCTCGATCTCGATTTCCAGCGGCGGCGACAGCGCGAACAGCTCCGGCCGCGCGAAATCCACCTGCGCCGCCGGCCATGCCTTCATCGTCTGCCGCAGTTTCTCGGTCAGCTCCGGCTCGCGCGAGGTGTCGTTCATCACCACCGACAACTTGCCGATGTTCTCGCCGCTCTCGGTCGGGCTGGCGTCCAGCCGCGTACCGGTACCGGAGACGCCGTACAGCAGGCGCACGCCGGCTTCGTCGGCATGCTTGCGCTGCACTTCGCGCACCAGTGCGTCGGTCTGCGCCAGCGGCGTGCCCGGCGGCAGTTTGGCGGTCATTTCGAAACGGTCCTGCGCCAGTTGCGGGATCAGGTCCACGCCCAGCAGCGGCAGCACCGCCAAAGTCAGCGCGAACGCCAATGCCGCGCCGCCAAGCACCGGCCACGGCCGTTTCAGCGCTGCCGGCAGCAGCCGCAGATAGCTGGCTTCGGCGCGGCCATACGGCGCCATCGCCAGGTCGCTGGCCTTGCGCATCACCGGGCCGACCACCGCGGCAATGCCACGGAACACGCGCACCACCGCCCATACCGCGGCAAAGAACCCGTAGCGGAACATCGCACCGATGCCGCGGCCGGTGAACGCCAACGGCTTCTGCCAGCGGCTGGCCGGGCGCCACGGCTGGTGCGGCTCCTCGGCCGGAAACTCCAGCTGCGCGCGGCCCTTCAGCGAACTCAGCATCGGGATCAGCGTCATCGACACCACCAGCGACACCGCGATGGCGATCGACACGGTCAGCGCCTGGTCGCGGAACAACTGCCCGGCGATGCCTTCTACGAATACCAGCGGCAGGAACACCGCGATCGTGGTCAATGTGGACGCCACCACCGCCATGAACACTTCGCGGGTGCCCTTGATCGCCGCCTCCAGAATGCCCATGCCGCGCTCGCGCGCCTTGGCGATGGATTCCAGCACCACGATCGAGTCATCCACCACCAGGCCGGTGGCCAGCGCCAGCCCGCCCAGCGACATCACGTTCAAACTCAGGCCCAACCGGCCCATGAAGAAGAACGTGGCGATGATCGAGATCGGCAGCGACAGCGAAATGACGAAGGTGCTCCAGCCATCGCGCAGGAACAGGAAGATGATCAGCACCGACAGCAGGCCGCCGATCACCGCGTCGATCTTGACGTCCTTGATGGCGTGGCGAATGAATACCGACTGGTCCTCCACCACCGTCATCTCGATGTCCCTGGGCATCTGCTTGCGGATGGTTTCCAGCTTCGCTTCCAGCGCATCGGCGGTGGCCACGGTGTTGGCGTCGCCCTCCTTGTAGATCGCCAGTTCCACCGCTTCGTGGCCGGCGCTGCGGATCACCGCCTCGCGCTCCTTGTAGCCCTGGTACACATTGGCCACGTCCTTCAGCCGCACCGTGGCGACGCTGGCACCGCCACCATCGCTGCGCAGCGCGGCGATCACGGTGGGGTCGCGGCTGCCGAGGATGGCGGTCATCAGTTGCCGGTTCTCGCTGGCCGACGATGCACTCGAACCGGCGGCCGTGGTCAGCAGCATTTCGCGCATCTGCTCGACCGTGGCGAACTGGTTGACCGTGCGCACCAGGTAGCGTTGCGAGCCTTCTTCCAGACGGCCACCGGAGAGGTTGACGTTCTCCTGCTGCAGGCGCTGGATCACCGTATCCAGCGACAGGCCCAACTGCGCCAGCTTGCGCTGGTCGATGTCCACCTGGATTTCGTCTTCGAGGCCGCCACCGACCTTGACCGCAGCCACGCCACTGACCGGTTCGAGCTTGCGCTTGAGGTCGTCGTCGGCATAGCGGCGCAGCTCCATCAGCCGGCGTACCGCATCGGTCTCGCTGCCGCCGTCCTGCTTCGACGACAGCGCCAGCCGCATGATCGGCTGGGTGGACGGATTGAAGCGCAACAGCACCGGCGGCTTGGCCTCCAGCGGCAGTTGCAGCGTCTCCATCTTGTCGCGCACGTCCAGCCCGGCCTGCTGCATGTCCGTGCCCCAGGCGAACTCCAGCACCACGTCGCTCTGGCCAGTGCGTGAAATCGACTTGAGCTTGCGCAGGCCCTTGACGATGCCCAGCGCCTCCTCGGCCGGCTGCGAAATCAGCGTTTCCACTTCCGCCGGCGCCGCACCTTCGTAATCGGTACGCACGGTCAGCGTCGGATAGCTGAGGTCGGGCAACAACTCGACCTTCAGGCTCGACAGCGAGATTGCGCCGAACAACACCAGCGTCAGCGTCATCATGAAGATGGTGACGCGGCGGCGGGTGGCAAATTCGATCAGGTCGAAGCCACGACCGCCGGGAATCAACGGCCCGTGCGCACTCATTGTTGGGTCGCCTGTGCGGCCGGCGCCTCGGTCGCCACCACCGCCTTCTCCTTGCCCAGCACCTGCACCGCACTGCCCTCGCGCAGTGCCGCCTTGCCGGCGATGACCACTTCATCACCGAGCTGCAAACCCTCGCGCACCTCGACCCAGCCGGCATCGTCGTAACCCAGCTTCAAGCCGGTACGCAGCGCCTTGCCATCACGCACCGCGTACACCGCCGGCTCGCCGCCGTCTTCCAGCAGTGCCGCACGCGGCACCACCAGCGCATCGGCGCGCTGGTCGTAGTTGATGCTCAGGCGGCCAAACATGCCCGGTTGCAGGCCTTCGCCGCCGGAGAACGTGGTCACCACTCGGAACGTGCCGGTGCCGGTGTCCACCACCGGCGACACCCGGTCCACCGTGCCGGTGAAGCTGCGGCCCGGCAGCGCATCGGCAGCCAGCTCGACTTCCTGCCCCGGCTTGAGCTTGGCGATCTCGCGCTCGGGCACGTTGAGCGTGGCTTCCAGCCGGCCACTGTCGACGATGCGGATGATCGGCGAGTTGATCTGCACGAAGTTGCCCGGTTTGATGTCGCGCGAGGCCACCACGCCGGAAATAGGTGCCACCACCGTGGTGTAGGACAGCTCCAGCGTCGCCATCCGGTATTGCGCGCGGACGTTTTCAAGATCGAAGCGCAATTGGTCGACGTCGGCGGCACTCACCAACTGCTGCTGCACCAGCTTCTGCGCGCGCTGGTAGCTGTTTTCCAGCTTGCGCATCTGCGCCTCGCTCTGAGCCACCGCCAGCCGCGCGCGGTCCGGGTCCAGTCGCACCAGCGCTTGCCCGGCCTGCACCACCTGTCCTTCTTCCACCATCACCGCCAGTGCCACGCCGGAGGTCTTGGCAACCACCTGCGACTCGGCACGCGCTTCCAGCGAAGCGGTGCCGGTGTAGCTGGCGGCAATCGCACGATGCGTGGCCTTGGCGACCTCGACCGGTACCGCGTCGCTGGCCTGCTGCGCGTCCGCTGTCCCCGCCTTGGCTGCCTCGCCCCCGGCTTTGCAGCCGCCCAGCAGCAAGGTGGTGACGAGGAGCGCGGCGGCGCAGCTTCCGGTGCGGCCGGGCATGGAAAAGAATCGAGACATCGCGGTTCCCTGTAGATGCTTGGGTTTGGTGTTATAGACAAGTATTGCACCAGCCCACGGCAACACCATGCGCCAAAGGTCATGCCTGCGTGACGCACCGCACCATCGATGAACTGTTCCGTAACAGTGAATACGAGAGCTATACTCGGAACGTCCCGCGGTTCAGCCACGGAACCCTCAAACCCGTATTCCGGACAAGGAAACCATGCGCCCGCAGCCGCTCGCCGCTTGTCTTGCTCTGGCCCTCGCCCTGCCCTTCGGGGCCGCCGCGCAGGCCGATTCGCAGCCCGAACCCGCCACCGCCCCGGCAGCCACCACCGGCAATGCCGAGACCGGCCGGGTGCTGGCCTATACCTGCCAGGGCTGCCACGGCCTCACCGGCTACAAGAACGCCTACCCCAGCTACCGGGTGCCGAAGATCGGCGGCCAATCGGCCCAATACCTGACCCAGGCGCTGACCGAATACCGCGAGGGCAAGCGCAAGCACCCGACCATGCAGGCGCAATCGATGAGCTTCGGCACGCAGGACATCGCCGATCTCGCCGCCTACCTTTCCACCATCAAGTAAGCGCCGCTCATGTCGAAAGCCACGCACGTCTCGCGTATTGCCATCGCCCTGTTTGCGGCCTGCACTCTGGCCGCCTGCTCCGGATCCGCCGACCAGTCTGCCAGTGACCCCGGCCACGCCAGTGGCGAGCACGGCTCCAGTTCTTCGGCCGGCCTGCCGCAGGGGCGCATCGCCATCGGCGAGCAACTGGCCAACAGCAAGGGCCAGGCCACCGGCCAGAGCTGCATCGATTGCCACGGTGCCGACGGCAACCAGCCCATCGACGCCACCTATCCGCGCCTGGGCGGCCAATACGGCGACTATCTGGCCCACGCACTGCAAGCCTATCGCAGCGGCGACCGCGACCACATGCTGATGTCACCGCAGGCCGCCAATCTCAGCGATCAGGACATTGCCGACCTGGCCGCTTGGTTCGGCTCGCGCCCGAGCCAACTGCGCGACCTGCACGGGCTGAAGTAATCGCCCCACCGATATACCCGCATCGTCACGTCGGCGGTGCGGAAGCCAGCAACCTGCGTCCATGAAAGGCATCAGCCACCTGACCTTCATCGTCCGCGACTTGGAGTGCATGGCCACGTTCCTCTGTGCCGGACTTGGCGCACGCGAGGTCTATGACAGCTCCCACCACAACTTTTCGTTGTCGCAGGAAAAATTCTTCGTGTCAGGTGGCGTCTGGCTGGCGGCGATGGAAGGCGTGCCCCCGGCCGAACGCTCCTACCAGCATGTGGCCTTCGCGGTGGACGAAGCCGACCTGCCCATTTACCAAGCCAGGCTCGAAGCATTGGGCGTCGATATCCGCCCACCCCGCAGCCGCGTCGATGGCGAAGGGCTGTCCCTCTATTTCCACGATTTCGACAACCATCTGTTCGAGCTGCATGCAGGCACGCTGGAACAACGCCTTGCCCGGTACGGGGCCGGGAAGTAACCGCTCCGGATTTCCGCATGCCGAGCGGTGGATTACCCTCCAGCGCCCCCCTCTAACGGCTGCCGTTGTCTTCCTGCAATTCCTTCTTGAACGGAATATCCGGCGGCGGGCGGGCATTGGCCGGTTGCTCCTGCATGTCCGGGTTGCTCAGGCCGCAACCGCCGCCGAACTGCAGCATCGACACCACGCAGGAAATTCTGGTCTTGGTGCCGGGAATCGGGATCTCGATGTTCTTGATGCCCTTGCGCACCCATTCGGCCAGCAACGACTCGTTGGGCACCCAGTATTTGTCGAGCGAGGTCGGGGTGTAGTCATACGGTGGCCGCTTGAGCCAGGTGCCGGCCTCGGCGATGCGTTCGCGGCTCCAACTGTCCGAATCGCCTCCCGGTGCCCCGCGCACGGCGTCCTGCCCCCCCCGTTCCCCATCATCGGCCAAGCGCACGCTGCCATCCGCATTGAACAAACCCGTGTCGGCCTGCCCGCCTGCGCTTCCCGCCACCTGCCGCTGCGAGTCACCCCAATCATCCGAACGCGCCGGCGTCACCCAACCACCGGACAGGTCCTGCGGCTTGGGGCCAGCCCCCGGGCTGGTGCCCGCACTGGCCGCCGGAGCTGGAGCCGGCATCCGGCCTTGATCGGCCGTCACCGCCGGCTCTTGCTTGTCCGTCACCGACGACATTGCCGCCGGAACTTCCGGCACACCCGGCAACTGCCGTTCGCGCACGGCCAAGCTCGGCCCTTGCAATCGCACTTCCGTTTCGCGTGGACGCAGCGCCGCCATTTCCACCTCCCGCGACGGCGCCATCTCGACCTGCCGTTCGCGCACACCCGGCTCCGGCATGCGCAACCGCACCGGCGCATCGCGCGAGGCGAGCGGCGCCAACGTCACCTGTTGTTGCGGCGCCACTTCGACTTGGCGTTCGCGCACCTGCACCTGCGGGGCTTCCACGCGCGGTAGGGTAATGACCTGAGTGCGTACCACCTGCGTCGGCTGCGGGCGTTCGACCACGGTTTCGATGCTGCGCTCGCGTACCCGCGGCTCCGCCGCATGCAATGCCGGGGCAATCACGCGAGGCGGTGGCACCACGAACTCGGTGGTCGGCTGTGGAGTTTCGGTCGCTTGCAGTGGTTGTTCGGCGGCGGCCTCCGGCACTTGGCTGGAAGCATCCACCGGCATGGGTAGCGCTTCTTCCGCCGGCTCTGCGGGCGTGGCAGTGACTTGCTCCACAGGCGGTGTCGTTTCCGGCTGCACCGGCGCCGGCTGGCTACCATGCGCAACCGCTGCCGCCTGCGCAGTGGCCGATGCAGGCGTGCCGCCGCCTTGTTCCTGCACCGTGCCACGGCCGATGTATTCGACCTGTACCCGTTCGCCTTCCTCGGCACGCTCGTCGGGCAGGTTGCTGCGCACCAGCGCCACCCATACCAGCAGCACCGCGAACAGCAAATGCAGGACGACGCTGATGAAGGCGGCAAACCAGCGCAGGCCACGCTGGTCAGGTGCCGGTGGCTCACCCCCATGCCAAAGCAGCAGCAACATCACCAACCAGAGGGGCCGCACGGGCGGCCGGGGTTCGTGCGCAGGCATCGGCTTGGCCACCATCGCGCCGATCATTTCATCGTGCGCGAAAGCCGACTCCGCCTTCGATACCCAACCGCGCAGCCAACTGCTCCAGCTATACGGCAGACGTGTCCGGCGGTCATGCAACGAGAGGCCCCGGCCGCGCGCCGCCAGCAGGTCGATCAACTCGGCTACCGACGGCACCGGCATGCCGGAAGCGACTCAGCCCGCCTTGCCGCGCGGGATGTAGGGCGCGTCGCCACTGGCGTGGTCGGTGGCATCGCGCACCGCAGTCACGCCGGGCACCCGCGCCAGCAGGGTCTTCTCGATACCCTGCTTCAAGGTCACGTCGGCCATGCCACAGCCGTGGCAACCGCCGCCGAAGCGCAGCAGCACCACGCCATCGGCGGAAACTTCCTGCACCGCGACGTGGCCACCATGCGAGGCCAGTTGCGGGTTGACCTCGTTCTCGACCACCCAGTGCACGCGCTCGACCAACGAGGCCGCTTCGCCCGGCACTTCGCCCTTGATCTTCGGTGCCTTGATGGTCAGTTGCGCGGCACCTGCGCCCTGGGTGACATAGTCGATCTCCGCGCCATCCAGCCATGCCACGCTGGCAACCGCCACGTACAGCGTGAAACCGTCGCAGTCCACCGCCCACTCGTCACCTTGCAGGTCGGCCGGCTCGGCGAACTCCAGGCGCGCATCGGCACGTGGCGTTCCCGGTTCCACCGCACTCAGGCGCACGCCCATGCCGGGCACGGCCTCGCGCTCGATCAACTTGCGGAAATAACTTTGTGCAGTATCTGAAATCTGGATCATGCGGGTATTCTAGCCGTGTCTTGCTTGTCGCTGATGGGACGCTGTTTCCAGCAGCGGCATCCTGGCGATCCTTTCTTCGATGGAGGTTGTCGTGGCTCCCGATCTGATTCCACTGGCGCAGGCGCACTGCATGCCGCGCAAAGGCAGTGAACATCGCTTGGGCAAAGTGCGGCTGGCCGAACTGCTGCCGCAGGTGCCGGGCTGGGAACTGGCCGAGAACGGCCAGGCGCTGCTGCGCACCTTCCGTTTCGACGACTACCACCGCACCATCGCGTTCGTGAATGCGCTGGCGTGGGTTGCCCATCGCGAAGACCACCACCCCGACCTCGGCGTGCATTACGACCGCGCCGTGGTGCGCTTTTCCACTCACGACGTGGGCGGCCTGAGCGAGAACGATTTCATCTGTGCCGCCAAGGCATCGGCGCTGACGGAGCAATGACATGAAGCCACGCCTGCTATCCGCCGCCCTCTGCCTCGCCGCCCTGCTCGGTGCCTGCACCTCTTCCGAACAACCCGCCACACCGGCCATCGCCCCTACCGAAGTCGCCGCGTTGCAGACCCCGCCGCCGGACTACCCGCCCGAACTGGGCTGCACCGGTGTCGGCGGCAAGAGCGTGCTGAAGGTGGTGGTCGGGCCGGAAGGCACGCCAACCGATGTCTCGCTGGTCAGCAGCAGCGGCAACAGCCAGTTGGACGAATCGGCCGCCACCCGCGTGCGCGAATGGAAGTTCAAGGCGGCCACACGCAACGGCCAGCCGGTGGCCATCACCATCCAGGTACCGGTCAGCTTCAACCCGCCGCAGCCCAAGCCGGACGAGTGCTTCGCCATCGAAGAACGGATGCGCCGCGGCGGTTGATGCACCACCTCCCCACCCATATCAACCGGCCTTCGTGATCTCCACCGAAAACCTCTGGACCGCCTTCGCGCTGACCCTCGCCGCCGGCCTGGCCACCGCCATCGGCAGCCTGATGGTGCTGTTCTCGCGCCGCCCGAACCCGCGCCTGCTGGCATTCGGGCTGGCTTTTGCCGGCGGTGCGATGGTCTATGTGTCGCTGTCGGAAATCCTCAACAAGTCGATCGCCTCGTTCGCGCTGGCGCATGGCGAGCGGCTGGGCTTCACCTGGGGCACGCTGTCGTTCCTGGCCGGCATGCTGCTGATCGTCGCCATCGACCACCTGATTCCCAACCCGCACGAAAGCCTGGACAAGCAGGACCCGCTGTTCCGCGACAACAACCGCAGCTACATCCGCCGCGTCGGCCTGTTGACTGCGGTGGCGATCACCGCGCACAACTTCCCGGAAGGGCTGGCGACCTTTTTCGCCACGCTGGAAAGCCCCTCAGTGGGCATGCCGCTGGCCTTCGCCATCGCCATCCACAACATCCCCGAGGGCATCGCCATCGCGGTGCCGGTGTATTTCGCCACCAACAACAAGTTCTATGCCTTCGGCGCCAGCCTGCTGTCGGGGCTGGCCGAGCCGGTGGGCGCGGCGATCGGCTATTTCGCACTGTCCGGCGTGTTGTCGCACAGCACCTTCGGCGTCGTGTTCGGCATGATCGCCGGGGTGATGGTGTTCCTCGCCCTGGACGAACTGCTGCCGGCGGCCAAGCGTTACGCCCGTGGCCACGAAACCGTCTACGGGCTGGTGGCCGGCATGGCGACGTTGGCAATCAGCCTGGTGCTGTTCAAATGGTAGGGCTCAGCCCAACCGGTCCAGCGCCTCGGCCAGCTCCGGTGCCAGCGGCGCATTCAATACGTAAGGCGTCTTGCCGGCATCCAGCGCAAATTCCAGCGAGGCCGCATGCAGGAACAGGCGCTTCAATCCGATCTGCTCGCGCAAGCGCTTGTTGACCGCCGGATCGCCGTATTTGTCATCGCCCGCCACCGGGTGGCCGATGTGCAGGGCATGCACGCGAATCTGGTGGGTACGCCCGGTTTCGATCCGCACTTCGCAATAGGAATGGCCACCGCGCCGCTCCAGCACCTTGAAATGGCTCAGTGACGGCTTGCCGGCGGCATTCACCTGCACGTGGCGTTCACCGCCCTGGCGCAGGCCGACGTGCAGGGGCGCATCCACGCTCATCACGCCATCGGGCATGCGCCCGGCCAGCAGGGTCAGGTAGCGTTTGCGGATGCCACCCGTGGCACCGTGGTCTTCGCGCAGCAAGGCCTGCAACTCGCTCAGCGCCGAGCGCTTCTTCGCCATCACCAGCAGCCCGGAGGTATCCCGGTCCAGCCGATGTACCAGTTCCAGCGTCTGGTTCGGGCGCAGCGCGCGCATGGTCTCGATGGCGCCGTGGCTGATACCGCTGCCACCGTGGCTGGCAACCCCGGAGGGCTTGTTGATGACCAGCAACCGCGCATCTTCGAACACGATGGCCTGCTCCATGCGCTGCAGGAAACCGGCCGGCGGCGGCACTTTGTCTCCAACCTCACTGAGACTGACCGGCGGTACCCGCACTTCCTCGCCCGCTTCCAGCTTGCGATCGGCCTTGGCGCGGCCCCCATTTACCCGCACCTGACCGCTGCGCACCAGCTTGTAGACCAGGCTGCGCGGCGCACCCTTGAGTTGGCCCAGCAGGAAGTTGTCCAGCCGCTGCCCGGCACGATCCTCGGGAACCTTGATCAGGCGCACGCTGGATTTGGCCACGGACGGGCTGTGGCGGTGTTCGGAGTCGGTCATCGGCCTGTTTATTCTGCTACACTCGGCGAGCGATATAAGGGTTTGATTTCGTTGGAAGTTGGTCAGGGCCAGAAGCCCCGCTTCCGACGGATCCGGCACAGTTTGCGACCACCGCCCCCGGGGCGGCCATGTTAGCGGCTCGCCGGCGTTCCCCGCCATCGCCGGATGCCTGACACGCATCCGCGCTGAACATGTCCCGTGCGGCAGCTCCAGCCTGGCTGAAGCTGCCGCCGGTCCTGAAACACCTGAAAACTTACAAGAAGCGCTCCCGCGGCTTGCCGTGGTGTCGCAGCGCTGGAAACCCAAGCTGCCCTGCCCGCGCCTGCGCGAATGGGCGGCGAACCGTGTCCAGAGGCGAAACGCCACGGCGTTCCGCGCGGTAGCAGCGCGCGAGGAACGCACTAATGAAGCGAATGCTGATCAATGCCACGCAGGCCGAAGAACTGCGCGTGGCCATCGTGGACGGCCAGAACCTGTACGACATCGACATCGAACAGCCGTCCAAGGAACAAAAGAAGTCCAACATCTACAAGGGCCGCATCACCCGGCTCGAACCTTCCCTTGAAGCCGCCTTCGTCGATTACGGCGCTGACCGCCACGGCTTCCTGCCGCTGAAGGAAATCTCCCGCGACTATTTCCAGAGCGGCGTCGACCACAACAAGGCCGGCATCCGCGAGCTGTTGCGCGAAGGGCAGGAAATCGTCGTCCAGGTGGACAAGGACGAGCGCGGCAACAAGGGCGCCGCCCTGACTACCTTCATCTCGCTGGCCGGCCGCTACATGGTGTTGATGCCGAATTCGCCGTCGGCCGGCGGCGTCTCGCGCCGTATCGAGGGCGAGGACCGCGCCGCGCTGAAGGAAGCGCTGGACAAGCTGAACATCCCCGACGACATGGGCGTGATCATCCGCACCGCCGGCGTCGGCCGCGATGCCGAAGAATTGCAGTGGGATCTGGACTACCTGCTCAGCGTCTGGCGCTCCATTGCCGAGGCGGCGCTGGCCAAGCCGGCGGCGTTCCTGATCTACCAGGAATCGCGGCTGATCGTGCGCGCCCTGCGTGACTACCTACGCGCCGACATCGGCGAAATCCTGGTCGATACCGAGGAGTTGTACGAGACCGCGCGCGAGTTCATGCAGCAGGTGATGCCGCAGACCCTGCGCAAGCTCAAGCATTACAAGGACGACATCCCGCTGTTCAACCGCTTCCAGATCGAATCGCAGATCGAGGCGATCTACGAGCGCAACGTGCGCCTGCCGTCGGGCGGCTCGATCGTGGTCGACCAGACCGAAGCGCTGACCGCCGTCGACGTCAACTCGGCGCGCGCCACCAAGGGCAGCGACATCGAGGACACCGCGTTCCAGACCAACCTGGAGGCGGCCGAGGAAGTGGCGCGCCAGTTGCGCCTGCGCGACCTGGGCGGGCTGGTGGTCATCGACTTCATCGACATGTCCAGCAACAAGCATCAGCGGGAAGTCGAGAACCGCCTGCAGAACGCGCTCAAGTACGATCGTGCGCGGGTGCAGTTGGGCCGCATCTCGCGCTTCGGCCTGATGGAAATGAGCCGCCAGCGCCTGCGCCCGAGCTTGGGCGAATCCAGCCAGATCGTCTGCCCGCGCTGTGATGGCCAGGGCCGCATGCGCAGCATCGAATCGCTGTCGCTGTCGATCATCCGCGTCGCCGAGGAGCACGCGATGAAGGAAAACACCGGGCAGGTGCTGGTACAGGCCCCGGTGGAGATCGCCAACTTCCTGCTCAACGAAAAGCGCGGCGCACTGCGCGAAATCGAGCAGCGCCACGACGCGCCGATCATCATCGTCGCCGACGAGCAGTTGCATACCCCGCATTACGAAGTCACGCGCCTGCGCGACAACGAGTTGGGCGAGGAATCCGGCAAGCCCAGCTACCAGCGCGGCACCCCGCGCAAGCTGCCGGTGCATGCCCTGACCAAGGCGCAACTGAACATTCCGCCGGCCCCGGCCGTCACCCACGTCAAGCACAGCCAACCGGCTCCGGTGCGCGAAGTGGTTGAAGCCACGCCCACCCCGGCACCGGCTACTGTTCCGGCCACCCCTGTCGCTGCCGGCGGCGTAATGGGATGGCTCAAGCGCGTCTTCGGTGGCGAGACCGTTCCGGCCAGCCCGAAGCCGGCCCAGCCGCAACGCCAGGACAGTGGCCGCGGCAATCGCAACGAGCGTGGTCAGCGCCGCAACGGCAACCGCCGTGATGAACCGCGTCGCCAGAACGGCAATGCCGGCAATGGCAATCCGCAAGAACAGAAGAACACCAGCCAGCAGCCCAAGCCGCGCAACGAGCAGGGCCAGCAGCCGGCCCAGGCCAGCAAGCCGGCGCGCAACAGCGAGCAGCAACCGCGGCAACAGAAGCAGCCCAAGCCGCAGCAACAGAAGCCGCAGCAAGTCGCTGAAAAGGAAAAGCCCGCACAGCAGGCAAACGAAAAGCCGGTGCGCCAGCCGCTGCCCGAAACAGCCCTGCAGGCAATCGTCCCGGCAGCCGCCGCCACCGTGGCAGCAGCAGAAACCATTGCCGTCATCGACACGCTGCCGAAGGAAGCTCCCGCAGTCGTGGAAGTTGCCGCCGTTCAAACCGAACCGCAAGCGGCTTCAAGCATCGCCGATGATGCAAACGCTCCCGCGCTGGCCACCGAGGAAGCCGGCAGCGAAGGTGGCAGCCGCCGCCGCCGTGGCCGCCGCGGTGGTCGCCGCCGCCGTCGCGGCAATGCCGACGGCAGCACTGCCATCGACAACCCGAGCCAGGACGACGACGCCAGCGAGGATGGCGATGAGGATTTTGCCGGTGAAACCAGCGAATCCAGCATCACCCGCCCGGTCGCGTCGCAGCCCGAGTTCGATTTCGATGACGAACCGGCCGCAACCACCACGACGGTGCAGGCCCCGGCTGCCGTACGTGCGCAGGAAATCGCTGCACCCGCTCCAGTGGTGAAGGCCGAGCCTGCCTCCAGCAACGCGAGCCTGGAACCTGCCGCAGTAGAAGCACCCGAAGCCAGTGTGGAAGTTGTCACGCAGTCTGCCGTGGCGGTCGAAGCCAGCCACCCGGTTGCTCCCCGAACCGCGGAAACCGCAACGGCCGACATCTCGCCTGTAGACACCTCGCCCGTGACGAAAACAGTCGTGCAACCGGCGCTGGAAGTGGTTGCGGAACCGGCAGCTCCCGTCGCGACCGAGCCGTCCTCCCCCGTTGTCGCAACGCCGGTCGTGGAGGAACAGCTCGCCCACGAAACGGCGACGGCTCCGGTGGCACCTGTCGCACCTGAAAATGGCCAACTCTTCGCCGAAGCACCGGCAATGGAGACCACGCCGGCAGATACCAACACAGTCAGCGGGGAAGCGGCAGCACCACTGGCCGAGGTCGTGGAAGCCACTGCAACGGCCGACGACAAGACAGCCGATGACGACCAGCCCCGCAGCGCCTGAGCAAGGCGCTGTCGGCAGCAACGAAAAAGCGGCCTCACGGCCGCTTTTTCGTTGCCAATCCCTTCCCCTGCATCTGCATGGAAGGAGGGAGGTCCCGGAATCAAATCACCTTGGCTGGATCCATCACACCGTACTGCGCTGCCAAGCGCACCAGCGCGATGTTGTCCTGCACCCCGATCTTCTGGAACAACCGTGCCTTGTGCGTGTTCACGGTCTTGGCACTGAGGCTGAGCCGGCGTGCGATTTCCTCCTGACGCCGCCCCTGCATCAGCAGCAGCGCCACCTCCAGTTCACGCGGTGAAAGTTCGTCGAACGGCGAATCACTTCCCTCCAGGTTCGACAGCGCCAGATTCTGCGCAATGTGGCTGGACAGGTAACGGCGGCCCAGCGCCACATCGTGGATGGCGCGCACCAGTTCCCTCGCATCACCGCCCTTGCCGACATACCCCGACGCCCCGGCTTCCAGCAACCGCCGCGGCATTGGCCCATCCTCGGACACCGAGACCACGATGACCCGGGTACCGTGGTCGCCCTTGACGATGCGCTCGGTGATTTCCAGCCCGCTCAGCCCCGGCAAGTGCAGGTCGCACAACACCACGTCCGGCTGCAGACGCCTTATCTGCGGCAACCCCGTCTCGCCATTTTCCGCCTCACCCACCACCTCGATGCCGGTCTCACCGGAAAGAATCATCTTGATGCCGGTGCGCACCAGCGCGTGGTCGTCAATGAGAAACACCCTGATGGTCATGCGCACTCCTCTCCCTGGCAAACAGGTGATGGTTGTGACTCGCCGCTGCCCAGGTCCCGGGCAGGCGAGCGATGGCAGCACCATCGCCCGTCATTGCGAAAGCCATGCATATTATCAATCAGAAAAATGCCGGCCGACGCGACGGCCTTCCCCCGTCTCCGTCCCACCGCATGGATGCCATGCAACCGACCCGAAGCACAATGCCCGGATTGCCAACGCGCCTCCCATCAGGAGAGTTCCCGTTCATGGCTAAGAATTTCCCTGACGGCAGTCCAAGCCACCCACAACGAAGCAGGAATCCATCACATGAAACCCAAAACAAAACGCCCGCAAATCTCTGATTTGCAGGCGCTTTTTCAACTCTGGCGGAGTGAGAGGGATTCGAACCCTCGATAGAGCTTTTGACCCTATACTCCCTTAGCAGGGGAGCCCCTTCAGCCTCTCGGGCATCACTCCGTTGTTTCTTTCCCCTGCCCGCGCGTTGCGAAGCAGGGCGCGAAGAATACCGTTTAACAGGGTGAAAGGTAAACCCTTATTCGGAAGTTTCTTTGCTTCCCGGTGCCGTAGGTTCGTCGCCACGCTGGATGCGCTGGAAAATTTCCTCGCGGTGCACTGCCACGTCCTTCGGCGCGGTGATGCCGATACGCACCTGGTTACCCTTGACGCCAAGCACGGTGACGCTGACCGAGTCGCCGATCATCAGGGTTTCGCCTACGCGGCGGGTCAGGATCAACATTTTGAAAATCTCCAGTAACCGGTGGGGTTCCCCACCGGCATCGGCGCGCCTGTTGCCTACGCCCTGTGACAAAGGGAAAGATTGCCAATGTTACCGGCAGGACGCTGATGGCTTCAAGGCGTGCCGGCACATTGCGTTCACGCCAGGTGCGGCCTCACCCACGCCGGCACCTCATCAAGCGCAACGACCAGTTTCAGGCCATCCTCGCCGCCACCTTGCGCCATGTCGGGGCGGCCACCACCCTTGCCGCCAATCTGGCTGGCAACGTGGGCCAGCAGTTCCCCGGCCTTGACCTTGCCCAGCGCCGCGCCACTCACGCCCGCAACCAGCGATGCCTTGCCGTCCTGGGTACCGGCCAGCAAGATCACCGCATCACCCAGTTGCTGCTTCAGGCGATCCATTGCCTCACGCAAGGCCTTGGCGTCGAACCCCTCCAGACGCGCAGCCAGCACCTTCACGCCACCGATCTCGACCGCCGAAGCGCCGAGGTCGGCAGTGGCGCCAGAAGCGAGCTTGGCCTTGAGGGTTTCCAGCTCGCGCTCCAACTTCTTCTGCCGTTCACCGAGTTGGCGGATCTTGTCGACCACATCGTTGGCGGCTCCGCCCAGCAGGTGGGCAGCCTCGGCCAGGCGCGCCTCTTCCGCGTCCACGTGGTCCAGTGCGCCCTGCCCGGTCACCGCCTCGATGCGGCGCACGCCGGAGGACACGCCGCCTTCGGAAGTGATCTTGAACAGGCCGATGTCACCGGTGCGCGACACGTGGGTGCCGCCGCACAATTCGGTGGAGTAGTCGCCCATCTTCAGCACGCGCACGTGCTCGCCGTACTTTTCGCCGAACAGCGCCATCGCGCCGAAGTCCAGCGCTTCCTGCATGCCCATGTGGTGCACTTCGGCGGCGTTGTTGGCGCGTACCTGCTCGTTGACCTTGCGCTCGACGACCGCCAGTTCCTCGGCGGTGATCGGCTGGAAATGCGAGAAATCGAAGCGCAGGCGGTCCGGCGCCACCAGCGAGCCCTTCTGCTGCACGTGAGTGCCCAGCACTTCGCGCAGCGCGGCGTGCAGCAAATGCGTGGCCGAGTGATTGAGGATGGTGGCGCGACGGCGGGTGGTATCGATCGCAGCGGACAGCACATCGCCCAGCTTGATCCCACCTTGCCCCACGGTGCCGACATTGCCGTGGAACTGGCCGGCGAACTTCTGCGTATCGCTGACGATGATTTCCACACCGCTGCCGGACAGCACGCCGGTGTCGCCGACCTGGCCACCGGATTCGGCATAGAACGGGGTCTTGTCGGTGAACACGATCACCGCGTCGCCGGCCTGTGCGGCCTCCACCGGGCGGCCGTCCTTGAGCAGCGCGACCACGTTCAGGCCATCGGCCTGCAACTGCTCGTAACCGAGGAACATGGTCGGCGACAGCGTGGCGACCAGTTCGGCCGGCAACTGCACGCCGCCGCCGAACTTGCCGGCGGCACGCGCCATCTCGCGCTGGTGCTCCATCGCGCTGTCGAAGCCGACCATGTCCACCGTCATGCCGCGCTCGCGGGCGATGTCTGCGGTCAGGTCGACCGGGAAACCGTAAGTGTCGTACAGGCGGAAGGCCTCGCCACCGGGGATGATGCCGTCACCGACCTTGGCCGCGACGTCGTCGAAAATCTTCATGCCGGCATCCAACGTCTCGGCGAAGCGCTCCTCTTCGGCCAGCAACGCCTTCTGCACGGTCGCGGCGGCGGCCACCAATTCCGGGTAGGCCTCGCCCATCAATTCGACCAGCGTCGGCACCATCGCGCTGAAGAACGGCTGGCGCACGCCCAGCATCCAGCCATGGCGCAAGGCGCGGCGGATGATGCGGCGCAGTACGTAGCCGCGGCCTTCGTTGGACGGCAGCACGCCATCGACGATCAGGAACGAGCAGGCACGGATGTGGTCGGCAATCACGCGCAGCGACTTGTTTTCCAGATCGGCGGTGCCGGTCAGTTCGGCGGCTTTGCCGATCAGGGTCTGGAACAGGTCGATTTCATAATTGGTATGCACGTGCTGCAGGATCGCCGCGAGGCGCTCCAAGCCCATGCCGGTATCCACGCACGGTGCCGGCAGCGGCATCAGGGTGCCGTCGGCCTGACGGTCGAACTGCATGAACACCAGGTTCCAGATTTCGATGAAGCGGTCGCCATCCTCGTCCGGCGAGCCGGGGGGACCGCCGGCGATGTGCTCACCGTGGTCGTAGAAAATTTCGGTACAGGGGCCGCATGGGCCGGTATCGGCCATCTGCCAGAAGTTGTCCGATGCGTACGGCGCGCCCTTGTTGTCGCCGATGCGCACGATGCGTTCTTCAGGCACGCCAATCATGTCGCGCCACAGCGCGTAGGCCTCGTCGTCGTTGTGGTAGACGGTGACCAGCAGGCGCTCGGCCGGCAATTTCCAGATGCCGGTCAGCAATTCCCACGCCCAGGCGATGGCGTCCTTCTTGAAGTAGTCGCCGAACGACCAGTTGCCCAGCATTTCGAAGAAGGTATGGTGGCGGGCGGTGTAGCCGACCGAATCGAGGTCGTTGTGCTTGCCGCCGGCACGCAGGCAGCGTTGAACGTCGGCCGCGCGCACGTAGCTGCGCTTTTCCGCGCCGAGGAACACGTCCTTGAACTGCACCATGCCGGAGTTGGTGAACAGCAGGGTCGGGTCGTTACCCGGCACCAGAGGCGCGGACGGGACGATGGTGTGGCCCTTGCCCTTGAAGAATGCGAGGAAGTCGGCGCGGATCTGGGAAGTGGTGACTTTGGCGGGTGTGTTCATTTGGACTGGCGATGGGCGGGCTGGCGGCCGCCGACGCCCGGGCAGGACGCGCGGGTATCCGGGGCGGACGAAACCCTGAAAGGGTATCAGGCCCGGCCCGTTCAGTCCTCCGGGTCGTTGCGGGTGGCGCTGCGGATGCAGCCGGCGTCGAAGCCGCGCCGGGCCAGCAGGTCCGCGGCCTTGCGTCGCTGCGCCAGGTCCTGCGGCCCGCCCTCACCGAAACGCCGGCAGACCAGGTCGCGGGCGTTTTCGGCCCAGTCCCCCTCGAAGGTGGCCATCGCCACCTCGATCTGCTCCCCGTCCAGACCATGCGTGCCCAGTTCGGCACGGATATGCAGCGGGCCATAACCGGCATTGGAGCGGTAGCGCACGATTGCTTCGGCAAAGCGGGTGTCGTCCTGCCACCCCTCCTCGGCCAGCCGCGTAACCGCGGCGTCAGCCTCCTCAGCGTCGATGCCCTTTGCGCGGAGCTTGCGCCTCAATTCCTTGCGGGAATGCTCGCGCCGTACCAGCAACCCGAGTGCACGCTGCAATGGCGTTTGCTCGCGTGGCCGGCGGCCGCGGCGGGAGGGTTGTCGGTCTTCGCTGTCGTTCATGGTGCGTGCCGGCATTGCAGTGGATGTGGAGGGGCAAGCCCTGCATCTGCGGGGGTGATGCCTTGCCACCTTGCGAGGCAAGCCCCGCATCACGAAATTGCGGGGGCGGGACGACGTCACTGACGATGCGCCGCCCCACCCCCGCGGGTAATCAATCCTTGTCGCCCTCGTCGTCGCCTTCTTCGCGGCTGGCCTCGGCCGGCTGGAACTTCTCGCGCAGCTCGGCTTCCAGCCTGGCCGCTACTTGCGGATTGTCGCGCAGGTAGCCGCGGGCGTTGTCCTTGCCCTGGCCGATGCGCTCCTCGCCATAGCTGTACCAGGCGCCGGCCTTGTCCACGAGCTTGGCATCCACGCCCATGTCGATCAGTTCACCCTCGCGGCTGATGCCCTCGCCGTAGAGGATTTCGGTGATGACCTGCTTGAACGGGGGCGCCAGCTTGTTCTTGACCACCTTGATCTTGGTCTGGTTGCCGATGATCTCGTCGCCCTTCTTGATCGCGCCGATGCGGCGGATGTCCAGGCGCACCGAGGCGTAGAACTTCAGCGCGTTGCCGCCGGTGGTCACTTCCGGGCTCTGGCCCGGCATCATCACGCCGATCTTGTGGCGCAACTGGTTGATGAACACCACCAGCGTGTTGGAGCGCTTGATGTTGCCGGTGAGCTTGCGCAGTGCCTGGCTCATCAGGCGGGCCTGCAGGCCCGGCAACTGGTCGCCCATCTCGCCTTCGATTTCGGCCTTGGGGGTCAGCGCGGCGACCGAGTCGATGACCACGATGTCCACCGAACTGGAACGCACCAGCATATCGGCGATTTCCAGCGCCTGCTCACCGGTGTCCGGCTGCGACAGCAGCAGGTCATCGACGTTCACGCCCAGTTTGGCGGCGTAGATCGGGTCCAGTGCGTGTTCGGCGTCGATGAAGGCGGCGGTGCCGCCCAGTTTCTGGCACTGGGCGATGGCCTGCAGGGTCAGGGTGGTCTTGCCGGAGGATTCCGGGCCGTAGATTTCGACCACGCGGCCCTTGGGTAGGCCACCGATGCCCAACGCAATGTCCAGCATCAGCGAGCCGGTGGGAATGGCCTCGACGGGCTCGACCACGCGGTCGCCCATGCGCATCACCGAGCCTTTGCCGAATTGCTTTTCGATCTGGCTCAGGGCGGCGGCAAGAGCGCGCTTCTTGTTCTCGTCCATCGGGTCTTTCCTCGTTGTTGATTTCGTCATGGGGCCACTCTAGCGGGGCCGTATCGCACAGGCTGAGACTGGTTGCGACAAGGCTGGATTATTCGGGGGTGGAGAGGATACTGGCAGCGGGGCCGGCGACCCTGGCCTGTAGGAAAAGCGCGTCACCGCCGTTGGGACTACGCACCACCGTCACCGGTTGGGTCGCAACAGGCCGCAATACAGCCCTTCGATGGCGAAGTCCTGGTCGGGCAGCACTTCGATCGGGGAATAATCCGGGTTGCGCGGCAGCAGGCGGATGCGGTCCTTGCCGATCTTCAGCAGCTTGACGGTGATCTCGTCGTCGATGCGGGCGACCACGATCTGCCCGGAACGGGCGTCGCGGGTGCGATGCACGCCGATCAGATCACCATCGAAGATGCCTTCGTCGATCATCGAATCGCCCTGCACTTTCAGCAGATAGTCCGGAGCCGGCGAGAAAAACACCTTGTCCAGCACGACGAAATCGTCCGAACGGATGTCGGCACCTATCGGCAGGCCGGCGGCCACGCGCCCCAGGATCGGCAGACGCAGGATCTGGTCGTCGTTGGCGGCCGCAGCCGGTAGGCCGCCATCGTCGTCGACATGCACCAGCCGGATACCCCGCGCGCGGCCCGGCGTGCGTTCGATGGCGCCGGCCGCTTCGAGGGCATCGAGGTGGTACTGGGCCGAGCGCACACCCTTGAAGCCGAAGGCGTGGGCGATTTCGGTCTGCGAAGGCGGCACGCCCTCGGCCGCGATGCGGTCGGCGATCAGGTCGAGGATGGCCTGCTGGGTATCGGTCAGGTTCATGATTAGTAGTATTACTACTAACAACCCATTCCGTCAAACGGTCACAGCGTCTCCAGCCCGCGCAGGGCGGCGGCCACGGTCTGCCGGCGCACGGCGTCGCGGTCGCCATCGAAATGGAACAATTCGGCGCGGGTGTAGCCACCGCGTCGCTTCCAACCGATCCATACCGTGCCCACCGGTTTGTCGACGCTGCCGCCACCGGGGCCGGCGATGCCGGTGACCGCCACGGCGACGCTGGCACCGGAATGCACCAGGGCGCCGGATACCATTTCGATCACCGTCTCGCGGCTCACCGCGCCCTCGCTTTCCAGCGTCTGCGGGCGCACGCCGAGCAGCGCCTGCTTGGCTTCGTAGCTGTAGGCGACCATGCCGCTGTCAAACCAGTCCGAGGAGCCGGCCACACCGGTCATCGCCTTGGCGATCCAGCCACCGGTACAGCTTTCGGCGGTGACCACGCGGTCGTGCGCGTCGCGCAGGCGGTCGCCGAGGCGCGCGGCAAGGCGGTCGAGTTCGAGGTCGTCGGGAGCGAGGGACATGGTGGTTCTCAGCGGCGGCAGCCTTCCAGTTTCAACACCTGCCCCGGGCGGATGGCATAGGCCGGGGCGCGCAGGCCGTTGGCACGCGCCAGCGCCGGCAATTGGCACTGGAAGCGTGTGGCGATGCGGCCCAGGGTGTCGCCCTTGACCACTTTGTGGGTGCGCGTGGCCGAACGCGGTGCCGGGCGCGGCGGCACGGCCGTGGCGGCCGACTGCATCGCCTGCACGTCACCCACGGCGACGTTGCCGTTTTGAGCGGCGTCCGGGCGCTTGATCGCGGCATTGAGGTCGGCGGTGATCAGCGCCCGCGCCAGGTCCGCACGCGGGCCGCTGACACAGTGACGGTTGTACAGCCCGGCGATGCGGGTGGTGGCGTTGAGGGTGGTGCCGGCCGGAATCCAGCCGTCGGCCTCATAGCGCGGGTTGAGGTTGCGCAGCACGCGCATGTAGCCGTCGCGGGTGCCGGCGCTGCCGAGGCAGATGGTCAGCTCATAGATGGTGGTGGACTTGGCCAGGCGGATCGTCGCCGGCTGCGCGCTGACCTTGGGGAATTCCACGCCGTACTGCTGCGGGTGCAGGAAGATCCACGCCGCGGCGATCACCATCGGCACGTAGTCCTTGGTTTCGCCGGGGAACTGGCTGTAGACCGAATCGGTCCAGAAGCCCTGACCCGCGCTCTGGTTGAACACCCGCTGCGCGCGGCCCTCGCCGCCGTTGTAGGCGGCCAGCGCCAGTTCGATGTTGCGGTTGAGCTGGCCCATGCGCTCGTTCATGTAGGCGGCGCTGGCCTCGGCGGCGCTGCGCGGGTCGAAACGGGTATCGAAGCCGGTGCCGTCCGGCCCCAGCCCGAAGCGGCGGCCGGTGGCCGGCATGAACTGCATCAGCCCGGCCGCGCCCGCGCGCGAGGAGGCATGCACGCGGCCGTTGGATTCCTTGGCCATGATGCCGAACAGCAGCGCCTCGGGCAGGCCGCGCTTTTCCCACTCCGGCCACATCACCGCGCGCAGGTTCTGGTAGTTCTCGTAACTGGTCAGCAGCGCCGGGCGCATGTCGGTGAGCCAGCGGCGGATGCCGGCCTGGATGGCCGGGTTGTATTCGACCATGTCGTCGAAGGCATGGCGGTGGTCGTTGAGCAATGCCGCCGCGCGTGCGGCCTCGGGCACGTCGGCCACCAGCGGGCCGACGTGGTCGGGGTCGGCTTCGAGGCTGTCACCGGCCTCGTCGAGGTCGCCATCGCTGGCATCGGCCTGTTGCTTCAGCAGGCGCTTGTAGCTGGACAGCAAGCTGCCCACCTGGCAGCCCTTCTGCTCGATGCAGGCGTCGATGACGTCCTCCATGTCCTCCAGCGCCGCGTCGCCTTCCGCACTGCCCTTGGGGTCGGCATTGGCGACCAGCACCAGTGCGTCGGTATAGCGTTTCTCCGCGGCGGCCATGCGTTGTTCGATCACCTCCACCCTGGCCTTGTCGCGGGCGGACACGCGCTGGGCGTGGGCGACGGGGACGGCAAGCAGCAGCGTGACGGCAACCAGCAGGGTGCGGCGGGCGGTCGAAGCGGATACGGGCATCAGCGGTGGCACGAACGGGAAGGCAGGCAGGGTAGCCGCCGCCCTCGCCCGGCGGCAACCGGCCCGGCGCCACGATACAGTCGGCCGTTAGAATCCTTTCCCCGCCCCTGCAAGAGCACGTACATGGACCCCATCCTGATCGGCAAAGGCACCACCGACGACGTCGCCGTCACCCTGCTGCCGCGCTTCGGCAACCGCCACGGGCTGGTGGCCGGCGCCACCGGCACCGGCAAGACGGTGACGCTGATGACGCTTGCGGAGGGTTTCAGCCGTATCGGCGTGCCGGTGTTCCTGGCCGACGTGAAGGGCGACGTGGCCGGGCTGGCGGTGCCGGGCGACATCAGCGAGAAACTGGCCGCGCGCGCGGCCGAGATCGGCGTCGATGGCTACACCGCGCAGGCCAGCCCCACCATTTTCTGGGACCTGTACGGCCAGCAGGGCCACCCGGTGCGCACCACGGTCAGCGAGATGGGGCCGACCCTGCTGGCGCGCATCCTCGAACTCAACGACACCCAGGCCGGCGTGCTGGACATCGTGTTCAAGCTGGCCGACGACCGTGGCCTGCTGCTGCTCGACCTGGACGACCTGCGGGCGCTGCTGAACCTGGTGGCGGCCGAACGCAAGACCATTTCCACCGAATACGGGCTGGTCAGCGCGCCGAGCATCGCCGCGATCCAGCGTGCGCTGCTGCGGCTGGCACAGGATGGCGGCGAGCAGTTCTTCGGCGAGCCGGCGCTGGAGCTGGCCGACATCATGCGCGTCAACCACGACGGCCGCGGCGTGATCGGCATCCTTGCCGCGGCGCAACTGATCCTCAAGCCGCGGCTGTATTCCACCTTCCTGCTGTGGCTGCTGTCCGAATTGTTCGAGCAGTTGCCGGAAGTGGGCGATCTGGAAAAACCCAAACTGGTGTTCATCTTCGACGAGGCGCACTTGTTGTTCGACGGTGCCCCGGCGGCGCTGGTGCAGCGCATCGAGCAGGTGGTGCGGCTGATCCGCTCCAAGGGCGTGGGCGTGTATTTCTGCTCGCAGTTCCCCGACGACGTGCCGGGCAACATCCTCGGCCAGCTCGGCAACCGCGTGCAGCACGCGCTGCGCGCCTTCACCCCGCGTGACCAGAAGGCGGTGAAGACGGCGGCGCAGACCTTCGTGCAGAACCCGAAACTCGACGTGGTCGCCACGTTGTCGCAATTGGGCACCGGCGAGGCGCTGGTGTCCACGCTGCAGGACAAGGGAATTCCCTCGCCGGTACAGAAAACGCTGGTGGCACCGCCGCGCTGCCGCATGGGCTCGATCACCGAGGCCGAACGCATGCAGGTGCGCGCCGGCAGCCCGGTCGGCAGCCGCTACGACACCGCCATCAACCGCGAATCGGCCGCCGAACTGCTGGCCCAGCGCGCGCAGCAGGCCGCCGAGCAGGCGCAGACGCCCGAGGTGAAAAGCGCCGAACAGAACGGCGGCATCGGCCAGAAGATCAACGAGTTCCTGTTCGGCACCGGCCGTCGTCAGGGCGTGGTCGAATCGGTCGCCAAGCAGACCACGCGCAACGTCGGCGGCTCGATCGGGCGCAGCGTCGGCAGTTCCATCGGCGAATCGGTGATGGGCAAGACTGGCAAGAAGTACGGTGGCCAGATCGGCAACCAGATCGTGCGCGGCATCCTCGGCGGCATCTTCGGCAGGCGCTGAGGCCGCCACCTCGCAACCACCCACGCATCCGGAAACCCACACGGGGACATCATGGAAGACCACGCCTTTGCCCGCTCGCCCGCACAGCGCCCGCAACCGTTCTGGCAGCGGTTGCGCGCCATCACCCTCTACCCGTTGCGCGGACCGGCACTGTATTCGCTGATCGCGCTCACGCTGTGCACCTTGCTCGGCATGCTGCCGGGTATCGGCTGGATCATCAGCCTGGTCACATGGATCGCGGTCTACCGCTATGCGTTCGAAATCCTGCGCGAAACCGCCAACGGCCGCATGCAATCGCCCGAACACACCCTGGGCAGCAGCGACGGCACGGTGATCCGCCTGCTCGGCCTGATGCTGCTGATGGGCATCTTCGTGGTCGTGGTGGCGGTCTTCCTCGGCCCGGCCATCAGCCTGCTGGCGCTGGCCGCGGTCGTGTTCCTGCAACCGGGCTGCGTGATTTCACTGGCGATGGACGGCAGCCTGCGCACCGCCGCCAATCCAGCCACCTCGATCGCCCTGGCCACCCGCATCGGCTGGCCCTACCTGGCCGCGTTCGGGCTGCTGTTCGTGATACAAGCCAGTGCCCTGACCGCAGGAAGCTGGCTGCATGGCTGGATGCCGCCGGTCATCGGTGACCTCGCGCTGACCTTCTTCAGCATCTGGGGCCTGTTCTCCGCGTTCCATCTGCTGGGCTACCTCGTCTACCAATACCACGTCGAACTGGGGTTCGAGCCGGAGGGAAACAGCGAGACGTTGGCCCGCCACGACCCGGACCGGCGGCTGCTGGACGAAGCCGAACACTTCGTCCGCGAAGGCCAGCCCGAAGCGGCGCTGGAGGTATTGCGCGGCGCCGTGCGCAGCCGCGCGGTCGGCCTGCCGGTACACGAGCTTCATCACCGCCTGCTGCTGCGCAAGGGAACCGCCGAGGCGCTGAGCGAACACGGCCGCCAGTACATCAGCCGGCTGCTGATGGAAAAGCAGGAGCGCCAGGCCATGAACGTGCTGCGGGAAATGCTGGAACGGGTGCCGGACTTCACGCCTGCCGAACCCGAGCAAGCGGTCCTGCTGGCCGAACGCGCCGGCTTGGGTGGCCAGTTCCAACTGCAGGTCGATGCACTGCGCGCCATGCTTCGGGCCTGGCCAAACGCCGCGCTGGCACCGCAATGGGCGCTGCAAGCGGCGATGCTGCTGGGCGAGCGCTACAACCGCGACGCCGAAGCGCTGCAACTGCTGGCCGATGCCCTCGAACGCTGCGATGACGAAGGGCAACGACGCAAGCTCGACGCCGCACGGCGCGCCATGCAACCGAACCTGGCCTAGTCGTTTTCCAGCAGGAAACGCGCCTTGGTCGCCTGTGGTGCCTGCGGATAACGCTGCTCGATAATCACCAGCAAGCGCCGTTGCTGCACGCGGTCACCATGACGCAGCGCCAGCCGCAACCAGGCCTGCGCCGGCTCATTCGAATATCGCGACGTAGCCTGTTCCAGCACGCGCTCGGCGTCCTGCAACCAGCCGACCCGGAGACAGCATTCGAACAAGGGGCCGCAGATGTCCGCAGCCAGTGGCGCCGGAGTGCCCAACCACTTCTTCACGATGTCCTGCTGCACCGCCAGGCTGTCGGCGTCACCGCTGGCATCGTGTTGCAGCACTTCCAGTGCCCGCGCCTGCATGTCGGCCTGCCGCCCTGCATTGCCGGCCACCCGGTAACGGGCAACCGCCACGTCCAGTCGCTGCGGCTGCTCGGCGGCCAGCTCGGCCAGCAAGCGCTCTGCCGCCGCGTTTTCCAGCCGTCCCATGTGGTGCAAGGCCTGCTCCCAGCGCCCGTCCACGGCGGCAACTTCAACGTCGTCGGCCAGGTAGCCTTCCCGGACCTGGCCGCTCAGCACCAGCAGACCGCCGAACAAGGCACCGCATACCAGGCCACCGGCATGGGCATCGAAGCCGATGCCGGCGTCCGCGTTGGCCAACAGGTTGTATATCTCCCAGCCGAGCCACAGCGGCAACAGCCAGATCGCCGGCGCACGCACGTAGTCGAACACCACGCCGAACCAATAGAAAAAGCGCACCGGGCGCCGCCCCCAGACCACGCAGAACGCGCCCATCAGCGCCGCAATCGCCCCCGACGCGCCGAGGCCAGCGCCGCTTTCTCCCCAGCGCCACCACAGGCTGGCCAGGCTGGCACCGAATGCACCCAGCAGATAGACGCCAAGGAAGCGCCAACCGCCAAGCGCGCCTTCCAGCAGCAACCCGAGCACGACCAGAAACAGCATGTTGCCCAGCAGATGCATGACACCGCCATGCAGAAACGCCGATGACAGCATCCGCACCGGCGCCCATTCGGAACTGCGCATGACGTGGCGCAAGGTGAACACATCGTCCAACTGCGCCTGGTACCGCTTTCGCAGTGCTTGCCAGTCGGCATGTTGCTGCTCCGACTCGAACAGCCGGCCTGCTTCCAGCGCGGCAAGGAAACTCACATCGCTCAGCGTGGCCATGGCCACGAAGCCGGCGCGGTGGGCGACGGGGACGGCTTCCAGTTCGGCCAATGCATCGCGCCGTGCGGTGAGGCGCAGGTGCTTTTCGTAGGCGGGCAGCTCATGCTCAGCCAGCCCCGACTGCTGGTACCACGCCCGCGCCGCGTCGATCTTGCGTTCATCGCCCTGCTGCCAGCCGAAATGGACCAGCACGTTGGCGATGACCAGCAACATCGTCACCAGCGGCAGCGTTGCCAGCTTGAGCGGCTTGTGCAGCGGCAGGATCAACATCGTGGGGCATCCATGTCGGGCGTCGCAGCTTCAGCCAACGATTGGCCCGGCGCAAGCGCTGGCGGCTACCATGCCCTCCCCTTCCAAGCTGCCGTTGCAATGAGCCGTTGGCGTCCCCCTGGCGAAAAGAGTACCGCCCTGATCACCGCACGGGGCCACGCGCGGCTGAAGGCCGAGCTGGACGAGTTGTGGCGGCAGCGGCGGCCCGAGGTGGTCAAGGCGCTGGCGGCCGCGGCAGCCGAGGGTGACCGTTCGGAAAACGCCGAATACACCTACCGCAAGAAACAATTGGGCGAGATCGACCGCCGCGTGCGCTACCTGAGCAAACGGCTGCAAGCGCTGCGCGTGGTCGATACCTGCCCCAGCGACCCGGAGGCGGTGTTCTTCGGCGCCACGGTGGAGCTGGAGAACGTGGACAGCGGCCAATGCCACCGCTACCGCGTCGTCGGCCCGGACGAAACCGATGCCGCCACCGGCTGGATCAGCATCGATTCGCCACTGGCGCGCGCGCTGCTGAAGAAGCGCATCGACGATGAGTTCACGGTGGAACTGCCCGGCGGCAAGACCTGCTTTGCCGTGATCGGCATCGACTACGACGAAGGCTGACTGCCACGGCGCGGCATGCCCCGCATGCAGGTGTTGCCGATGTCGTTGCTGCGTCAGGTCAGGGGCGGCGGATACACGCGGCCTGCGCGCAATGGCCGGAAGTAATCGCGCTGCGCATGGAAGCCATCGTCCTGGCATGAATGCCAGCCGGGAATGCCGGCCAAGGGCAACGGCCGCAGTTGCAGCGGGTCATCCAGCACCTCGCCCTTCGCAATGGCTTCGGCGACACGGGCCACGCCGGCGTCATCGTCATCGCCCTGCACCACCACGCATTTGCCGACCAGCAGTCGGCCGGGCAGCAACGCCTGCTCCATCAGCGCATGGCCGATCACCGCGGCAATGGCAATGCTGCCGTCATGCCATTGCGCCGCACCATCCACGAACAGCGCGCGCCAGTCGTGCCGATCCCATGCCGCCAACAGGCCGGCGTCACCCACGCGCAACACCAGCCCGGTTTCGTCGAACTGGGTCAACGCCGCCTGCGCGCGGTTGCGCCGGTTCGGCCCCATCACCGCAATGTGCCGACATTGCCGCGCATTGAGTGCCAGCTTGATGGCCGGGTGGCGCATCCACACCATCGCGTTGAACAGGTCGTGCCAGTTCGCCGTGCGCGTGGCGATGCAGCCGCGCTCGCCGATGCGCACTTCGTAATGCAGGCCATCGGCCAGCAGTGCTGCATCCTGCGCGAAGAAACGCTTGTCCGGCAGCGGCAACCGTGCGTTGAGCAATTCGATGCCGGGCCAGTCGGCCGACGTCATCAGGTCACGGCACTCGTCAAAACCGGCGAACAGCGGATGCGCGAAACAGGCCGGCGGCACCTGCCCGCGCCGTGGCGCGAGGAACCGGCGTCGTCCGCCGGCCGCTCCGGCGGCGCTCACAGCACCTTGAGGTCGAACGCCCTGGGTGCCGGCTTGATGATGGCGTCGCCGAACAGGTCGTGCTCGTCGCTGTCGGTGATTTCCACATCGACGAAATCACCCACGCGCAGGCGCGCCTCGGCAGCGTTCTGGATGTGTACCAGCCCGTCGATTTCCGGCGCGTCGGCCTTGGAGCGCGCCACCGCGATGTCGTCCTCGATCACGTCCACCAGGCACTGCTGCACGCTGCCGATCTTGGCTTCCAGCCTGGCTGCGGAAATCGCTGCCTGCTTTTCCATGAAGCGCGCCAAGCGTTCCTGCTTCACCGCTTCCGGCACCGGGTCCGGCAAGTCGTTGGCGGTGGCGCCTTCGACCGGCGAATAGGCGAACGCGCCGACGCGGTCGAGCTGGGCGACGTCGAGGAAGTCCAGCAACTGCTCGAACTCGGCGTCGGTTTCACCGGGGAAGCCGACGATGAAGGTGGAGCGCACGGTGATGTCCGGGCAGATGTCGCGCCAGCGCAGCACCCGCTCCAGGGTCTTGTCCACCGCGCCCGGCCGCTTCATCAGCTTGAGGATGCGCGGGCTGGCGTGCTGGAACGGGATGTCCAGATATGGCAGCACCCTGCCCTCGGCCATCAGCGGCACGACGTCGTCCACGTGCGGGTACGGGTAGACGTAATGCAGCCGCGTCCATGCATCCAGTTCGCCCAGGCCTTCGCACAGCGCCTTCATGCGCGTGGCGTACTCCTTGCCGCGCCAGGTACCCGGCGCGTACTTGCGGTCCACGCCGTAGGCCGAAGTGTCCTGCGACACCACCAGCAACTCGCGCACGCCGCCCTTGACCAGCCGCTCGGCCTCGCGCAGCACTTCATCGACCGGGCGCGACACCAGATCGCCGCGCATCGACGGGATGATGCAGAAGCTGCAACGGTGGTTGCAGCCTTCGGAAATCTTCAGGTAGGCGTAATGACGCGGGGTCAGCTTGACGCCATAGTCCGGGACGAGGTCCACGAACGGGTCGTGCTTCGGCGGCAGCGCCGCATGCACCGCTTGCATCACCGTGGTGTAGTCCTGCGGGCCGGAAACTGAAAGCACGTCCGGGTAATGCTCGCGGATCATGTCGCCCTTCTTGCCCAGGCAACCGGTGACGATGACCTTGCCGTTCTCGCTCATCGCCTCGCCGATGGCGTCCAGCGATTCGGCCACCGCCGAGTCGATGAAGCCGCAGGTGTTGACCACCACCACGTCGGCCGCGTCGTAGGACGGCACGATGTCGTAGCCTTCCACCCGCAACTGGGTGAGGATGCGCTCGGAATCGACCAGGGCCTTCGGGCAACCAAGGCTGACGAAGCCGACTTTGGGGTTCAACTGGGACATGGAATCTGCGGTTCTGGGGGCCGGGGATCGGAATGACCTGGGGCCGGAAGCGCGGCGATTATACCGGCCCGGCCTGAACCTCCAGCGGGCAGGTCGATGCTGCGGTTACGCTTGAATCCTTACCACCCCGCAAGGAATTCCCCATGTCCCAGTGGATCACCCTCGACACCGCTCACGGCCCGGTCCGTGCCTGGCAGGCCCTGCCCGCCACCACGCCGCGCGCCGGGCTGGTACTGATACAGGAAATTTTCGGCGCCAACGCCCACATCCGCGACGTCGCCGGGCACTACGCCGCCGCCGGCTACGCGGTGCTGGCGCCGGCGTTCTTCGACCCGCTCGAACCGGGACTGGAGCTGGACTACGACGCCACCGGCGTGGCCCGCGGCAAGGAGCTGGTGGACCAGCTTGGCGTGGACCGCGCAGTGGACATCGTCGATGCCGCCGCCCGCGCGCTGGCCGGCTACGGCAAGGTCGGCAGCGTCGGCTACTGCTGGGGCGGTACCATCGCCCTGCTCGCCGCGCAACGGCTGGGCCTACCCTCAGCCAGCTACTACGGCGCGCGCAACGTGCCGTTCCTCGATACCCCGTTCAAGGCCCCGGCCATCTTCCACTTCGGCGAGCTCGACCCCTCCATCCCGGCGGCCGCCGTTGCAGCGCATCGTGAAAAGCAACCGGCAATGCCGGTATACGTGTACCCGGCCGAGCACGCCTTCAACCGCGAGGCCGGCATGCACTACCACGCCGCCAGCGCCGAGCTGGCACGCCAGCGCACCCTTGCCTTCCTCGAAGAGAACCTGCGATGACCGAAGCCGTGACCTCCGATTTCGAGCTTGATACCCGCCTTGCCGCCGATAGTGTGTTGGTCGCCGACGGCCCGCTGTCGCAGATCCGGCTGATGAACGACGGCCGCTTCCCGTGGATCGTGCTGGTGCCGCGCGTGGCCAATGCCAGCGAATGGATCGACCTGGACGGCGGCCAGCAACGCCTGCTGCTGGCCGAGATCAACCAGGTTTCCCGGCATCTGCAGCAGAAACCGAACGTCACCAAGCTCAACATCGGCGCGCTCGGCAACATCGTGCGACAACTGCACATCCACTTGATTGGCCGTCACGAGGGCGACGCCGCCTGGCCTGGCCCGGTATGGGGCAGCGGCCCGGCGCAGCGCCTGGATTCGGCCGTGCTGGCCGAGCGTGTCGAAACCTGGCGGCAACGGCTACGATAGCCGCCACTCCAACCACGGACCTGCACGCCGATGCGCTCCAACCTGATTGCCGCCCTGATCCTGATCGTCGTCGGCCTGTTCTTCCTGGCCAAGAACCTGGGCTGGATCAACGGCAACATCGGCGCGATGCTGGCCACCTGGTGGCCGGCGCTACTGGTCGTGGTCGGCATCGGCATGCTGTTCGGACGCGGCAGGTAAGCGCCCATTCCCCTGCCGTACCACCGGGGCTCCTTGTCCCCCCGTGACGCTTTTGCAACATACCGGTGCATAAGCTGGCGCCAGCGCGATGCGCGCCACGCCGGTGGATTCGTCCATACTCGAATCACCGGTTGATGGACGGGGCCCATGCCCCGTTGCCAGCGTCCGCGGCCGCAACGGCCGCCGCAAGCCACCCATGACAAGGAGCCCACCATGAGCGACACGTTCTCCACCCGTAGCCAGTTGCACGTCAACGGCAAGGCCTACACCTACGCCAGCCTGCCCAAGCTGGGCGAACGGTTCGACATCTCCCACCTGCCGTGGTCGATGAAGATCCTGCTGGAGAACCTGCTCCGGCACGAGGACGGCGGCATCACCGTCGGGCCGGAGCACATCGAGGCGGTGGCGCGCTGGAGCCCCGCCGCCGAGCCGGATACCGAAATCGCCTTCATGCCGGCGCGCGTGGTGTTGCAGGACTTCACTGGCGTGCCCTGCGTGGTGGACCTGGCGGCGATGCGCGATGCGGTGGTGAAACTCGGCGGCAATGCCGAACAGATCAACCCGCTGATTCCTTCGGAACTGGTCATCGACCATTCGGTGCAAGTGGACGTGTTCGGCCGCGCCGACGCATTGGACATCAATGGCAAGATCGAATTCGAGCGCAATCGCGAGCGCTACAGCTTCCTGCGCTGGGGCCAGAAGGCGTTCGGCAACTTCAAGGTGGTGCCGCCGAACACCGGCATCGTGCATCAGGTGAATCTGGAAAACCTCGCCCGCGTGGTGATGGAGCGTGAGCTTGACGGCGCGTTGTGGGCGTTCCCGGACACCGTGTTCGGCACCGATTCGCACACCACCATGATCAACGGCATTGGCGTGCTCGGCTGGGGCGTGGGCGGCATCGAGGCCGAGGCGGCGATGCTCGGCCAGCCTTCTTCGATGCTGATCCCGCAGGTGGTCGGCTTCAAGCTGACCGGCAGGCTGCCCGAGGGCGCCACCGCCACCGACCTGGTGCTCACCGTCACCCAGATGCTGCGCGAGCTGGGCGTGGTCGGCAAATTCGTAGAGTTCTACGGCGATGGCCTGCAACACCTGCCGCTGGCCGACCGCGCCACCATCGGCAACATGGCACCCGAATACGGCGCCACCTGCGGCATCTTCCCGATCGACGCCGAATCGCTGAATTACCTGCGCCTGTCCGGCCGCAGCGAGGAGCAGATCGCGCTGGTGGAGGCCTACGCCAAGGCCCAGGGCCTGTGGCATGCGCCCGACAGCCCGCACGCGCAATACAGCGCCACTTTGCACCTGGACATGGGCGACGTGCAGCCCTCGCTGGCCGGCCCCAAGCGCCCGCAGGACCGGGTGCTGCTGAGCGACATGAAGCAGGCCTACCGCCAGGCCGTGGCCCCGCTGGCGGCTGCCCGCGACCGGCGCAGCCCGGAGGTTGCCGACTTCATCGCCGAGGGCGGTGCCGCCGCGGTCGGCAACGACGCCCTGCAGAAAGGCTCGGCCCACATCGAGATCGATGGCCAGCCGATCAAGCTCAGGGACGGTGCGGTGGTGATCGCCGCCATCACCTCCTGCACCAACACCTCCAACCCGGCGGTGATGGTCGGCGCCGGGCTGCTGGCGCGCAACGCCGCCGCGCGCGGGCTGAAGCGCCAGCCGTGGGTCAAGACCTCGCTCGGGCCGGGTTCGCGCGTGGTCACCGACTACCTTGAAAAGGCCGGGCTGCTGGACGAACTGGAGAAGATCGGCTTCTACGTCGTTGGCTACGGCTGCACCACCTGCATCGGCAACTCCGGCCCGCTGCCACTGGAAGTCAGCGCCGGCATCGCCGCCGGCGACCTGGTGGTGACCTCGGTGCTGTCGGGCAACCGCAACTTCGAGGGCCGCATCCACCCCGAAGTGAAGATGAACTACCTGGCCAGCCCGCCGCTGGTGGTGGCCTACGCGCTGGCCGGCACCACCGACATCGACCTGACCACCGAGCCGCTGGGCACCGGCAGCGACGGCCAGCCGGTGTACCTGCGCGACATCTGGCCGAGCAGCAAGGAGATCGGCGACGTCATCGCCGCCACCATCGGCCCGGAGATGTTCAAGCAGAACTATGCCGACGTGTTCAAGGGCGACAGCCGCTGGGCGCAGATCGACTCGCCCGAGGGCCAGGCCTACCAGTGGAACGCGGACTCGACCTACATCAAGAACCCGCCCTACTTCGACGGCATGACCATGCAGGTCGGCAGCATCGGCGACGTCTTCGGCGCGCGGGTGCTGGGGCTGTTCGGCGATTCGATCACCACCGACCACATCTCCCCGGCCGGCAACATCAAGAAGGACTCGCCGGCCGGCCGCTTCCTGCAGTCGCGCGGCGTGCAACCGGCCGACTTCAACAGCTACGGCTCACGCCGCGGCAATGACGACGTGATGGTGCGCGGCACCTTCGCCAACATCCGCATCAAGAACCTGTTCTTCGGCGGCGAGGAAGGCGGCAACACGCTGTACTTCGGTGTGCAGCCGCCGCAGAAGATGTCCATCTACGACGCGGCGATGAAATACAAGGCCGACGGCGTGCCGCTGGTAGTCATTGCCGGCAAGGAATACGGCACCGGCTCCAGCCGCGACTGGGCCGCCAAGGGCACCAACCTGCTCGGGGTGAAGGCGGTGATCGCCGAGAGCTTCGAGCGCATCCACCGCTCCAACCTGGTCGGCATGGGCGTGCTGCCGCTGCAGTTCCAGGCCGGCGAGAACGCGCAGACGCTGGGACTGGATGGCACCGAAAGCTTCGACGTCACCGGCCTGGACGATGGCAAGGCCAAGCTCGCCACGGTCACAGCCACCCGTGCCGATGGCAGCCGCAAGCACTTCCAGGCCCATGTGTTGCTGCTGACGCCGAAGGAAGTCGAATACTTCCGCAATGGTGGTCTGTTGCAGTACGTGTTGCGGCAGTTGGCGGGAAAGAAGGCGGCGTGATCGCCTGATGAGGGGCGGAAGCCCGGCCCCGCGCAGCGCGCGGGGCGTTCACCCGCAATGGCGGGCTGTTGCAGTACGTCCTTCGCCAACTGGCGGGGAAGAAGGCGGCGTGACCGCAGCGAAGCTCCAACAATGCCGGAGCTTCACGTTCCCGCAGGAGCGCAGCTTGCTGCGCGATGGAGCGTTACCGGCAAAGCCTCATCGCGCAACAAGCTGCGCTCCTGCACCGGAAGCTGGCGTTATTCGAACGCGCCGACGCTGTCGTGGCTGAGGTTGTCGAAGCGGGTGTATTCGCCGAAGAACTTGAGCTTGCACGAGCCGGTCGGGCCGCCGCGGTGCTTGCCGATGATGATCTCGGCCAAGCCCTTGTCCGGCGAGTTTTCCTTGTTGTAGTACTCGTCGCGGTAGATGAACACGATCATGTCCGCGTCCTGCTCGATGGCGCCCGATTCGCGCAGGTCGGCCATCACCGGGCGCTTGTCGGTACGGGTTTCCAGCGAGCGGTTGAGCTGGGACAGCGCAATCACCGGCACGTTCAGTTCCTTCGCCAACCCCTTCAGTGAACGGCTGATCTCGGAGATCTCGGTGGCGCGGTTCTCGCTGTTGCCCGGCACGCTCATCAACTGCAGGTAGTCGATCACCACCAGCCCGAGGTCGTGCTCGCGCTTGAGCCGGCGGCACTTGGAACGCAGCACTTCCGGCGACACGCCCGGGGTGTCGTCGATGAAGATCCTGGTTTCCTTGAGCATGCGGATCGCACCGGTGACGCGGCTCCAGTCCTCGTCCTCCAACTGGCCGGTACGCAGGCGGGTGGCGTTGATGCGGCCGTTGGAGGAAATCAGGCGCATCGCCAACTGCGAGGCCGACATTTCCATCGAAAATACCGCCACGCCCTTCTTCGACTTGATCGCCGCATACTCGGCGATGTTCAGCGCGAACGCGGTCTTGCCCATCGCCGGGCGCGCGGCAAGGATGATCAGGTCGGTTGGTTGCAGGCCGGCGGTCATCTGGTCGAACTCGGCATAGCCGGTTGGCAGGCCGGTGATGTTGCCGCCGCTCTCGAAGCGCGAACGCAGCTCTTCGAAGGCATCCTTCAATGCGCCCGGCATCGCCACGAAATCGGTACGCCCGCGCGCGCCCTGCTCGGCGATGGCGAACACCGACTTTTCCGCCGCCGCCAGCAACTCGACGCTTTCGCGCCCTTCCGGCTGGAAGCCGTCGTTGACGATGTCGGTGCCGACCTGGATCAACTGCCGCAGCACCGCCTTGTCGCGCACGATCTCGGCATAGGCGCCGATGTTGGCCGCCGACGGCGTGGTACTGGCCAGTTCGATCAGGTAAGCGCCATCGCCCACCAATTCCATCTTGCCTTGCGACTCGAACCACTCGCCCAGCGTCACCGCGTCGAACGGGCGGTCGCGCTCGGACAACTCGCGGATGGCGCGGTAGATCAGTTGGTGGTCGCGGCGGTAGAAATCCTTCTCGGTCAGCGCTTCGTTGACCCGGTCGAACGCCTCCGGCGCCAGCATCAGGCCACCGAGCACGGCCTGTTCGGCCTCCACCGAATGCGGCGGCACGCGCAGGGTGTCGATGCGCTGCTCTGCGCGGTCGGGGCGGTCGGAACGGAAGCCGGGGCGGGCGGACATGGAAAACCTGCTACTGCGGAAAAGCCGGGCGCTCATGGTAGGCGGATGCCGGCCACCAATGTGGGGATAGTTCTGTGGACAAGCTGTCCGCAGCCAGTGGATGTGGGCGCAAGGCCAACATCGCAAGGGGCTTTGCATTCGCGACAAGGCAACCGGTGTCGCGTGGGCACCGGCTTACGCGGCATTGCCGTCTGCGGGCCGTCACTGCCCTGCCAGCTCGGCGGCGGCCGCGACCACGTCATCGACACCCGGCAACACCAGCAAGGCCGCACCGGCCAATGGCGTGTAGGTATCGGCACCGGTCACCCGGTGCAGCGGCACGGTGCCGAAGCCGGCCTCGACCAGCGCGGTGATCACGCCCTCGCCGACGCCGGCGCTGTGCCGGCCCTCGTCGAGCACGATGATGCGTTTGGCGCCGCGCGCCTGTTCGGCGATGTAGCCGGCGTCGAGCGGCACCAGCCAGCGCAGGTCCACCACCCGCACCTTCCAGCCTTGTGCCGCCTCGATGGCGCGGGCCGCGCGCAATGCCATCGGCACGCCGTTGCCATAGCTGATGACCAGCAAGTCGTCGTTGCCCTCGCCGTAGACGCGGCCCTGCCCCAACTCCAGCGCCTGCTCCGGCGCCGGGTACGGGAACAGCCACTGACCGTCGCCGGCCTCGTGCAGATCCTTGGCCATGTACAGCGCGATCGGTTCGAGGAACACGCACACCCGCCCGTCCACCTTCGACAGCGCCGCCAGCGTGCGCAACATCATCGCCGCGTCATCGCCACGCGAGGGGCAGCCGACCACCAGCCCGGGGATGTCGCGGATGGCGGTGATCGAGTTGTCGTTGTGGAAGTGGCCACCGAAGCCCTTCTGGTAACCCAGTCCGGCGATGCGGATCAGCATCGGGTTGCGGTACTGATCATTGGAGAAGAACTGCAACGAGCAGGCCTCGCCGCGCACCTGGTCGATGGCGTTGTGCAGGTAGGCCAGGTACTGGATTTCCGGCACCGGCAGCATGCCCATGTTGGCAAAGCCCTGCGCCATGCCGAGGATGGTGGTTTCGTCGAGCAGGGTGTTGAACACCCGGCGCGGGCCGAACGCCTTGTGCAGGCCCTTGGTGACCGTGTAGACGCCGCCCTTCTGCGCCACGTCCTCGCCGAACAACAGCGTCTCCGGGTATTTGCAGAACAGGTCGTGCAGCGCGTGGTTGATCTGGATCGCCAGATGCCGCGGCGGCAAGCTCTCCGGCAACGCCGCCTCGCTGCCAAACACCTGCAGGCGACGCTCGCCGTAGTCGGCGCGCGCGGCCTCGGCGCGCACCGCATCGGGCGTGTATGGCGCCAGTGGTGCAACCACGTCTTCCAGCGTGCCCAGGCGCGGGCGCTTGTCGGCGGCCTCGGCGGCGGCGAAGCAGCGCGTGCGGGTGCTCTCGTACAACGCCAGCACTTCGTCCTTGTCCATCACCCCGGATTCGACCGCGATCTGCGCGGACCGCAACAGCGGGTCGCCCGCCTCCACTGCGCACAATTCCTCCAGCGCGCGCCATTCGATTTCGAAATCGGTGCCGGCATGTCCCATCAAGCGCGTGGTGCGCAGATGCAGGAAGGTCGGGCGGCGGGTACGGCGGCAATGCTCGACCGCACGCTGCACGTCGGCATAGCCGGCGGCCAAGTCGAGGCCGTCGGCAAAGAAATAGTCCAGGTCCGGGCGATTGCGGAAACTCTCGGCAATCCAGCCGCCCGGCGTCTTCACCGAAATGCCGATGCCGTTGTCCTCGCACACGTACAGCACCGGCGCCGGCAGCTTCTGGTAGGCGGTCCACGAGGCGGCGTTGAACGCGGTCTGCGCGGTGGCGTGGTTGGCCGAGGCATCACCGAACGAGCAGATGGCGATGCTGTCCTCCGGCACCGGCAGGGCCAGCCCCAGCCGCTTGCCGGCCTCGATCGCCATCGCCGTGCCCAGTGCCTTGGGCAGGTGCGAGGCGATGGTCGAGGTTTGCGGCAGCACCCACAGCGGCTTGCTGCCCCATACCTTGTGGCGGCCGCCGCTGGCCGGGTCTTCGGCGCTGGCGGCGAAGCTCAGCGCCGAATCCATCACCGGATCGAGCTTTTTACCATCGGTGCCCGGCAGCTTGCGGAAGCGCTCGGCCATGAAGCCGCCCGAGCGGTAATGCAGGAACGCCGGGTCGGTATGGCGAGTGGCGCGCGCCACCATCGCATTGCCCTCGTGGCCGGACGAACCGATGGTGTAGAAGACCTTGTTCTGCACCCGCAGCACCCGCGCCATCAGGTCGAGGTGGCGGCTGACCAACTGCGATTCGAACAATTCACGGAACCCCCGCGCATCCAGCGCGCTGCCCGGCAACACCGGTGCCTGCTCCTGCGGCGCGCTACCCGGCCCCGGCTCCAGCCCCTTCACGAACTCGATGAAATTGGTATCGCAGATCTCGGCGCGGTTCAGGCCCTTCATGCGGGCCGGAAGGGGGTTGGGGACACGGGCGAACATTCGAATGCGGCTCCACGACACGACAGGTTGGAATCGCGCCATCACACCGGAACCGGGGTTGCCCGGTAAAGCTGCAACCGCAGCAAAAGACGTGAATCAGCGGGAAACGGCAGGTTTTCCGCTCAGCGAGGCTTGCGCCCGGCCATCGCGCTCAGGCCGGCTCCTGCACGCCCGGCAACCCGGCCAGCGCACCCATGAACTGCCGGTAGTGGCGCAGCTCGGCAATCGAGTCGTGCACGTCGCTCAGCGCGGTGTGGCTGGAAGTCTTGCTCACCGCCGCCGACACCTGCGGTGCCCAACGTCGGGCCAGTTCCTTGATCGTGGAGACATCGAGGTTGCGGTAATGGAAATAGCGCTCCAGCCGCGGCATCTGCCGGTGCAGGAAGCGGCGGTCCTGGCAGATGGAGTTGCCGCACATCGGCGACGCACCGGCCTTGATCCAGTCCTGCAGGAAAGCAATGGTGCGCGCCTCGGCCTGCCCCATCGTGACCTCGCTTGCGATCACGCGCTGCCACAGGCCGGAGTGGCGGTGCTGGTTGCGGTTCCACTCGTCCATCGCCTCCAGCGTTTCCAGCGGGTGGGCGATGGCGAACTCCGGGCCTTCGGCCAGCACGTTGAGCTGGGCGTCGGTCACCACGGTGGCGATCTCGATGATCGAATCGTTGTCGGTATCCAACCCGGTCATTTCCAGGTCGATCCAGATCAAGCGGTCGTTGCCGTTGCTGTGAGCCGTCATGCATTGCCTCTGCGGGGTTCGTCGGCGATTGCGCCGGATGAAATGTCGAGCGCAATGATACGCCTCGTGTCCCCGGCTGCCTCACGGATATCCTGATCCACACACCTGCATGAAACAGGCAGGCCGCCGCGAGAATCCATGCGGCGGCCTGCCTGCAACATGCATCAGTAACCGTTCTGCTTCAGCCAGGCGTCGATCTGCGGCTTGCGCTCGGCACGCAGCTTCAACCTGGTCTGGATACCGGCGATCATCGTTTCGGCATCGCGGCGCGAGGTCGGCGCAATGTGCTTTTCTGCATAGGCGCGGATCTTGTCGACCATCTGCAAGTGGTCCGAACTCACGCCCAACCCCGGGTAGTAGCGCGCACGCGAGGTGCTGTCCACCAGCGTGTCCACTTTCTCGCGGTGGGCCACGGCAAAGTCGAACGCCATGTCCGCATGCTCGCGCGATACCGCGGCGATCATTCCGGCGCTGCTGGTCGCACCCGGCTCGTCGGTCAGGGCCATGTCCAATGCCCGTTGTGCCAGCGCCTTGTCCTGCGCCAATGCCAGCAGGCCGTAGTACTGGGCGCGCACCATCGCCGAGGTTTCCTGCTTCGCCAGGACATGCAACCTGTTCCAGGTCGCTGCATCGGCGTTGCGTGCGACCACGCCCAGCACCGTGCGGCGCAGATCGACCGGCAGCGAATCCGGGCTGGCGAGGAAGGCGTCGAAACGGCGCTGCGCCTCGGCCACCACCTGCTCGTCGCCCATCGTGCTGAGCACGCGGATCAGGCCACTGCGCAATTGCCGGGTCTGCGCCGAATCATCCTCGCGCCCGTCCCAACCCAGCGATTGCAATACCGGCTCCAGGCGCGAACGCGCGTACTTGCGGAAGGCCGCCTGGCGCGTGGCATCACCCTTGAACATGCCATCGATGCCAGCGAGCGTGCCGGCCACCATTTCCCACAAGTCCGAGGGTGCGTCAGCGGCCACCTGTGCGGTCAGGTCAAGCATGTCCGACTCGGGCTGCAGGCCGACCGCCGCCAGCGCGCTGGCGTCCATCATCACCCCGAGCTGGTCCACCACCGGCAGGCGCGCAAAATCACCACTCAGCGCCTTGAACTGCTCCGGCGCATACAGCGTGCGGTAATAACCCTTCTGTCCGGCATTGACCACCACCGGCCCGCTGCAGCCCGGCACTTGCAGCAAACCATTGCCATCCACCAAGGTGCGCACGACGGTGCCGTCGGCGCCACGCACGGTTACCGGCACACGCCAGCGCAGCGGCACCTTGTCCTTGCGGTCGATGGTGTATTCGCCCTGTTCCAGCTTCACCCGGGTGTTGCCACCCACGCAGATGCTGGTGACACGGATCAGCGGCACGCCGGGCTGCAAGGTGAAGTCGTGTGCGACATCGACGAACTGCTTGCCCGGCGCGGCGCTGTCCATCTCGCGCCACAGGTCATCGGTGACCGCATTGCCGTAGGCGTGTGCGCGGACATAGCTGCGCACACCTTCGCGCCAGGCATCGGCGCCCACGTAATCCTCGAACATCGCGATCACCGCCGCACCCTTGCCATAGGTGATGCCATCGAAGGCTTGGCTGGCCTGCTCCACGGTCGCCACGTGCTGCACGATCGGATGGGTCGTGGCATAGGCATCACGCCCCATCGCGCCGCGGCTGGTCCTGGCTGCATCGACGTTGTTGACGTCCCATTCCGGGTGCAACTTTCGGGTGGTGCGGCCTTCCATCCAGGTGGCAAAACCTTCGTTGAGCCACAAGTCGTCCCACCACGCCATCGTCACCAGGTTGCCGAACCACTGGTGCGCGATCTCGTGCGCGGCAACCGAAAACACGCGCTGCTTGTCCGATATCCCCGACACTGCCGGGTCGATCAACAGTGTGTGCTCGAAGGTGAAGATTGCGCCCCAGTTCTCCATTGCACTGAAGAACTGGCTGCTGCCGGGGGCAGCCAGGTTGTCGAGCTTGGGCAATGGATAAGGCACCCCGAAATAATCGTTGTACTCGCGCAATACCTCCCGGCTGCCCTCCAGCGCGAAGCGTGCCTGCTCGACCTTGCCCTTCTGCGCAATCACACCGATCTCGGTGCCGTTGTCGTCCGTCACCGCGGCGCGCTCGAAATCGCCGGCCGCCACGAACAGCAAATAGGTGGACATCTTCGGCGTGGTCTGGAACACCACCTGCTTCAGGCCATTGCCCAGCTTCCTGGTGCTTGCCACCGGCATGTTGCTGACCGCCATGTCGGCTTCCGGCACGTTGATGACCAGATCGAAGGTTGCCTTGTAACCGGGCTCATCCCACGAGGGCACGAAGCGCCGCGCGTCGGAGTTCTCGAACTGGGTGAACAATGCGCGCCGGCTGCCCGATTCGGTCGGGTAATCCAATGCGAACAGGCCGTTGGCCTGGGTATTGATGACGCCGCTGTAGTCGCTGGCAAGCGTGTAACGCCCAGGCGACAGCGGCTTTTCGAAAGTGAAGGTGGCCGTCTGGTTTTCACCATCGACACCCACCGTTGCCGGCACCGGCTTGCCGCCATCGGCAACGATGCTGCTGTTGGAGAAGCGGATATCCGCCGCCTGCAGCACGATGCTCGCGGTCTGCTCCAGCACTTCAAGGTCGATCCGGACATTGCCGTCGAACGCCATCTCCGCGGCATCCGGCGTGACCTCGACGCGGTAGTGGCTCGGCCTTGCGGTGCGCGGCAACTGGGTTGTCACCGATGACTGCCCGACCGATGGCGCTGCCGGAGCCTCGCCGCGCGCGGATGCCGAAGCACAGGTGCCGGCCAATGCCAGCGCAATTGCGGTTGCCAGGATACGACGCATGCCCACTCTCCCTTGTCTGCCATCGACGGAATCCGCCAGTGGCGCATCGTCGCCGCCCTGGCACGCGCTGGACAGCGCCGGAAGTCATGCACCACGTCCGTGGATGGAAAGCGCCGGGCATGGCGGCGGCGCGGGTGTCGCAGAGCCTGCAGGCCGCAGCCGACCACCTGGCATTTGTCGGGCAGGCATTGGGCATGCCGGCCCCGGCACCACCCGACAGTCACTGAGCAATACAAATCACCGGCCCGAGCGAGGGACCGCAATGCCACGCACCGCGGTTCTGCCGGCCAGGGGAGTGCAGCCGATGAACTACCCGGCCAAGCCACGCATCATCGCGATGGCAACGGCTTCCACCCCTCCACCGGCAACTGCCCCTTGCCGGCAATCAACGCCCGGTACTGGCGCGGGGCCATGCCCACCTCGGCCTTGAACTTGCGGGTGAACGCACTCTGGTCGCTGAAGCCGCAGGCCTGGCCGATGCTGGCCACGCTGTCCTCGCCATGCAGCAGGTGCAGCGCAATCTGGATGCGCAGCCGGGTAAGCACCTGCTGCGGGGTCATCTGGAACACCTTGCGAAAGCTGCGCTCCAGCTTGGACAGCGAGAACCCGGTGATCTCCAGCAGGGTCTGCATGCGCACGCTTTCGGCGTAATGCGTGTTGAGATAGTCCAGCGCCAGCCGCAGGGGTTCGTATTGTGATTCCAGCCCGCCACGCTGGCCGAGGTCGCGGGAAATGCCGATCAGGCCCACCACCTTGCCATCCTCGATGATCGGCCGCTTGCAGGTCAGGCACCAACCCGGCTGGCGGTTGGCGAACAACTGCAGCTCCATGACGTTCTCGATCACCTCGCCACCCAGCACCCGCCGGTCCTGCGCGACGTAGGCTTCGCTCATGCCTACCGGGTACAGCTCGTCGGCACGCTTGCCTATCAGTTCGTTGCGCGACTTCACCCCCAGCCGCTGCATCATCGTCATGTTGACGTGGGTGTAGCGCCCTTCACTGTCCTTGGCGAAGAACAACACGCTGGGAATGGCGTCGAACAGGGCTTCGATTTCGGCGGGGTCTACGCGCATCGGTACAACCAGTATGTGTGTCGGGCACGGGCCTTTGCCGCATGTCGGGCAAAAGCTGCGGGACCCAGGGCCCCGCAGCCATTCTGCCTCACTCCATTTCGGATCAGAAGCTGTAACGCAGGTACAGGTTGGTGCTGCGCGGGGATTGCAGGCCGGTGATCGAATTGAAGTACGGGTCCGCCCTCAGGCCCGTGCTGGTGGTCGGGTCGAACCCGGAGGTCGAGGTCCTGCCACGGTTGGTGATCGCATCGGCGTTGGTGAGGTTGCTCACCGCCAGGTCGATGCTCAACGATTGCGACTTGCCGTGGCCAAAGCGCCAGTCGCAACCCAGGTTCAGGTCGACGCTGTGGCGGCTGTCGGTCTTGTACTTGCCCGACGACGCCAGCTCGCCGTTGCAATAGTGGAAGGCCGCACCGGCATTGCCCAGCGGCGTGCCGGTACCGGCGCCGGGATAGTGTCCCAGGCAATTCAACGGCTGCCCCATTGCGCAAGCCTCCGGCGCCCCTGGGCGCCTTCATCAACCTGCCACAGGTACCGGTTTCCGCCCGGTACGGGGTGTCGTCCGGCGCGGCGGCTTCGGCAGCGCCTGCAACTGCCGCACCGAGGTGATCGGCACCGCCTCGGCGCGTTGCCGCGCCGGCCACCACAGGTAGACGAAGGCACTGCTGGTGCCCAGCAGCCGCGCGTCGCCGGGCAAGGACGCGGCATCGCCGACCATGTGCACGCGCACCGGGGTGCCACGGCCTTTCTCGCGCACCAGTTCCCCCTTGGTCTGCACATAGACCGCCGACCCCAGCAGCATGAAGGTCGCCACCACCATGCTGACACCGGTGATCGGATGGATGCCGACGCCGTCCCAGGTCATGATCCGCGCTCGCGGGAACACCATGCGCGCCCACCAGCGACGGCGGCGCAGCTCGGCAACATAGTCCGGGTAACGGCGGCGCAGCGCCTCAGGCCAACTCACCAGCACCGCCAGCAACACGCCGATGGCGAAGATCAGGACGTAGGCCGGGTCGCGCAGCCCCGCCACCAGGTAATCGCTGGCCTGCATGTAATCGAGGATGGCGATGCCGAAGCCCTGGTAGAACCATGCGCTCGACCACAGGCCGAGAAATCCCACCAGGATGCCGTGCGCGAATGCGAAAAGGCCCCGCAAACGCGGGGCCCTTCCTCATGCAACATCAGCGGCGAAGCTCAGCCCCACGGGTCCTGCAGGATCATGGTGTGGTCGCGGTCCGGGCCGGTGGAGACGATGCTGACCGGGCAGCCGGCCAGTTCCTCCAGCGCACGCAGGTAGGCACGGGCGGCCGGCGGCAGTTGCTCCCACTCGGTGACGCCGTGGGTGTTCTCGCTCCAGCCGGGGAACTCCAGGTACACCGGGGTGCATTCCTCCCAGCCCTGCGCGTCCAGCGGCGCGTACTCGGTACGCTTGCCGCGGTACTCGTAGGCGATGCAGACCTTGAGCTTCTCCATGCCGTCGAGCACGTCGAGCTTGGTGATGCACAGGCCGGAAATACCGTTGATGGCCACCGCGCTCTTGAGCGCGACGATGTCCATCCAGCCGCAACGGCGCGGGCGGCCGGTCGAAGCACCATATTCGGCGCCACGGTCGCGGATGCCCTGGCCGATCTCGTCGTCCAGCTCGGTCGGGAACGGGCCACCGCCGACGCGGGTGGCATAGGCCTTGGCGATGCCCAGCACGTAGTCGATCGAATCGGCGCCGACGCCGGTGCCGGCCAACGCGCCGCCGATGGTGGTGTTGGAACTGGTGACGTACGGATAGGTGCCGTGATCGATGTCCAGCAGCGCGCCCTGCGCGCCTTCGAACAGCACGCGCTTGCCCTGCTTGCGCAGCTCGTGGCAGATGCCGGCCACGTCGGACTTCATCGGCTCGACGTATTCGCCGAATGCCAGCGCTTCGGCATAGACGGCGTCGAAATCCACCGCTTCCACGCCCAGGTACTTGGTCAGCACGAAGTTGTGGTAGTCCAGCGCCGCACGCAATTTTTCGGCCAGTTGTTCCGGGTAATGCAGGTCGGCGACGCGGATGCCGCGACGCGCCACCTTGTCTTCATAGGCCGGGCCGATACCGCGCCCGGTGGTGCCGATGGCCTTGCCACCGGCGGCCTTTTCGCGCGCCTGGTCCAAGGCGATGTGGTACGGCATGATCAGCGGCGCGGCCGGGGAAATCTTCAGGCGCGAACGCACTTCCACGCCGGCCGTTTCCAGCTCTTCGATTTCCTTGCGCAGCGCGGCCGGGGAAATCACCACGCCATTGCCGATCAGGCACAGCGCGCCATCGCGCAGGATGCCGGACGGAATCAGGTGCAGCACGGTCTTCTTGCCGTTGATGACCAGGGTATGGCCGGCGTTGTGGCCGCCCTGGAAGCGCACGACGGCACCGATTTCCTCGGTCAGCAGATCGACGATCTTGCCCTTGCCTTCATCGCCCCACTGGGCGCCGAGAACAACAACTGATTGACCCATGACGGGTGACTCCTGTTTGGCTGCGGCCATCGGGGCCGCGGATGGGTAGACCGTGGTCGGAACGGAACCGACGCGGTTGGCGGCTCCATCGGGGAGCTGCCGGCGCAGGCAAGGCCCGGACACGGAAAAAGCCGGATGGGTCGCCCCACCGGCTTTGCGAGATTATCCGGGTTTTCCGTGGCAGCCGCCAGCGTGGCCCGGCTGCGGTTCAGCCGGCCATCGTCAGTGCCGCGACTGCCACGCCTGCATCGCCAGTTCGAACGAATGCAGCCGCGCGGCATGGTCGAAGATGTTGGCGGTGATCATCATCTCGTCCGGGCGGTGGCGCGCGGCAAATGCCGCCAGCCCCTCGCCCACCTGCGCCGCATCACCCAGCACGGTGCAGGCCAGCGCGCGCTCCACCCCGGCCTTTTCATGCGGTTGCCAGAAGGCCTCGATGTCCTCCACCGGCGGCGGAATCCGCCCCGGCCGGCCACGCCGCAGGTTCACGAAACTCTGCTGCTGGGTGCTGAACAGCCGCCGCGACTGCACCTCCGATTCGCTGGCCACCACGTTCAACGCCAGGATCACCCAGGGTTCGGCCAGTCTTGCCGAGGGACGGAAATCGCGACGATACAGCGCCACCGCCTCGTCCATTGCATCCGGGGCGAAATGCGAGGCGAACGCGAACGGCAGCCCCATCGCCGCCGAAAGGCGTGCGCTGAACAGGCTGGAGCCGAGCAACCATACCGGCACCTCCACGCCCGCCCCCGGTACCGCCTGCACTTCCTGCCCGGTTTGGGCCGGCTCGAAGTAGTGCAGCAGTTCGGCCACGTCCTGCGGGAACTGGTCGGCACTGTCGAAATAGCGGCGCAATGCGCGCGCGGTGGGCTGGTCGGTTCCCGGCGCCCGGCCCAGGCCGAGGTCGATGCGCCCCGGATACAGCGAAGCCAGCGTGCCGAACTGTTCGGCCACCTGCAGCGGCGAATGGTTGGGCAGCATGATGCCGCCGGCACCGACGCGAATGGTGGAGGTGCCGCCGGCGACATGGCCGATCAGCACCGAGGTGGCCGCGCTGGCGATGCCCGGCATGTTGTGGTGCTCGGCCAGCCAGTAGCGGAGGTAACCCCAGCGCTCGGCGTGGCGGGCAAGGTCGAGCATGTTGGCGAAGGCCTCGCGTGGCGTGGCGCCTTCGCAGACCGGGGCCAGGTCGAGAATGGAAAGGGGAATCATGGGCGGTTTCCGGCGGACATTGCAGACGACATGGGGCCTGCCGGGGCGTTTGCCATGCAGCCGGAATGCGCATTACCCGAACACTGTTTCCCGGCATGACCCCGACCATGTGCGATGCGGCGCTTGCCCCGCATCCACTATGCAGCCGCGTCGTCCACCAGCGGCTGCAACTGCGGGTCCAGTGCCACCCGTTCATCGAACACGAAACAGCGGCCTTCGTAGCCTTCGCCACCGACTTCCTCGAAATAACCGAGGATGCCGCCGTCCAGTTGCAGCACGTTGTCCATGCCGTCATTGCGCATCCACAGCGCGGCCTTCTCGCAGCGGATGCCGCCGGTGCAGAAGCTGACCACGGTGGCGTCGGCCAGTTCGGCGCGGTGCGGTTCCAGCGCCGCCGGCAGCTCGGTGAACTTGCCGATCGGCAGGGTCAGCGCGCCGGAGAAGGTGCCGTGCGCGAATTCCTGTTCGTTGCGGGTGTCGAGCATCACCACGCGCTTGCCGTCGTCGTCATGGCCCTGCCGCAGCCAGCGTTGCAGCGTGGCCGGGGCCACCGCCGGTGCACGCGGATAATCCAGCGGTTGGCCGTCGTCGCGGCGGAAACTGATGATTTCCGGCTTGGCCTTGGCCTTGAGCCGCGCGAACGGTTGCCTCCGGCTGTGGCTGTATTTCACCCGCATGCCGGCAAAGCGTTCATCGGCCTTCAATTCACCATAGAAGGCGTCGATGCCCTCGGCACTGCCGGCCAGGAACAGGTTGATGCCCTCGCCCGCAACCAGGATGGTGCCGCGCAGTTCCAACACCCGCGCCCGCTCCAGCAGTTGTGCGGCCAGCGTTTCGGCATCGCTGATGGAAATGAAATGGTAGGCGGCGGTATTGACGATCATCGCGCCATTTTACCCGCACTCAGCCCCGCAGCAGCACGAACGGCAACAGCACCAGCGCCGCCGCGGCGAGCATGCCCAGCAACATCGTGAACACGTACAGCGGCCGCTTGCGGAACAGCGTGGCGAAGGTTTCGGCGCTGCCGTCACGCAGCCCGGCCTCGCGCTCGGCGCGTACCCGCTGCGAGCGCTCGCGCTGGTAGACGTCCATCAGCGCCTTCGCACGCGGGTGGTCGCTGCGTTCGCGCAGCCAGATGCCGCCAAAGGAAATACCCCACGGGCTGGGTTCGGTGCGGTACCAGGCGATGTCGTTGCGGTCGAGCAATTCGCCGACGTCGCGGCTTTCGTCGTCATCGACATTGCGCAGGTTGAGCAGCAGTTTGGCCATGTCGCCATGATACCCGCAGACGATGCGCTACCCTTGCGCGTTTCGTCTTCGTGAAGCCTCCATGCGCCGTCTTTTCGCCACCTTGCTGTTGTCCCTGCTCGCTGCCGGCTGCACCCCGCCCGGTCCGCCACCGGGGGGCAGCATCGCGACCTTCGAGCACATCGACACGGTGCCGGGCAGCGGTGCCGAGGCCGTGCCCGGCAGCAAGGTCAGCGTGCACTACACCGGCTGGCTGTACGATGCGCGCAATGCCGACAAGCACGGCAGGAAGTTCGACAGCTCGCACGACCGCAAGCAGCCGTTCACCTTCAACCTCGGCGAAAAGCAGGTCATCCGCGGCTGGGACGAGGGCCTGGCCGGGATGAAGGTCGGCGGCAAGCGCACGCTGTTGATTCCGGCCGAATACGGCTACGGCAACCACCGCACCGGCCCGATCCCGGCAGGCTCCTCGCTGGTGTTCGAGGTCGAGCTGCTCGATGTCCAGCCACGCTGAAACCGGCCCTGCGGGAAAGCACGTCGCGGTGATCGGCGGCGGTCCAGCCGGGTTGTTTGCAGCCGAGCGCCTGCGCGGCGCCGGGCTGGCGGTTGATCTGTACGAGGCCAAGGGCTCGCCAGGGCGCAAGTTCCTGATCGCCGGCAAGGGTGGCCTGAACCTCACCCACTCCGAACCGCGCCCCCGGTTCGACGCCCGCTACCGCGAACGCGAGGCGGAGGTCACCGGCTGGCTGGACGGCTTCGACGCCGACGCGCTGCGCCGCTGGGCAAAAGGACTGGGCGTGGACACCTACGTGGGCAGTTCCGGGCGCGTGTTCCCGCTGGACCGCAAGGCCGCGCCGCTGCTGCGCGGCTGGGTGCGGCGCTTGAAGGAACAGGGTGTGCGCTTCCACGTCCAGCACCGCTGGCTGGGCTGGAATGGCGATGGCAGCCTGCGCATGCAAACCGCCGCTGGCGAAATCGCGGTGCAGGCCGACGCCAGCGTGCTGGCGCTGGGTGGCGGCAGTTGGCCGCAGCTCGGCTCCGATGGTGGCTGGGTGCAAACACTGCACGCACACGGCGTCGAAATTGCGCCGTTGCAAGCAGCCAACTGCGGTTTCGACATCGACTGGAGCGAACATTTCCGCCAGCGCCATGCCGGCCGCCCACTCAAACCGGTGATCGCACACTGGCGCGATGTGCAGGGCCTGCCACGGCAGTTGCAGGGCGAATGCGTGGCCAGCGAATACGGCATCGAGGGCAGCTTGATCTATGCCGCCGCTGCCGACCTGCGCGAGGCCATCAACCGCGACGGCCATGCCCTGCTGGAACTGGACCTCGTCCCCGGCCGCGACCTGCAACGCCTGCATGCCGACCTGCTGCGTCTACGCAAGGGCCGCAGTTTCGGCGAACACCTGCGTCGCGCCGCCGGGCTGGATGCCACCAAGGCCACACTGGTGTTCGAGATGCTGGGCAAGGACGCCGGCCACGACCTCGATGCGGTGGCGCACACGCTCAAGCGGCTGCCCTTGCGGCTGCTGCGCCCGCGCCCGCTGGCCGAAACCATCAGCACCGCCGGTGGCGTGCGGCTGGAGGCCATGAACGCCGGGCTGATGCTGCGCGCCCTGCCCGGTGTGTTCTGTGCCGGCGAAATGCTCGACTGGGAAGCCCCGACCGGCGGTTACCTGCTCACCGCCTGCTACGCCAGCGCACAGCGTGCGGCCGAAGGCGTGATCGACTGGCTGCGCTGACCGCAGGAGCGCACTTCAGTGCGCGGGGAGGCTCTACCGGGAAAGCTCCATCGCGCGACAGGGTGCGCTCCTGCAACACGCAATCTCAGCACAGCTTGGTTCCGCGCAGTGCCGCAATCCGTGACGGCGGGCCGAATGAATCGCTGCGCGCGTCGGCCCAGTATTCGCGGAACACCGCATGCTCGGGCACCCGGTCCAGCAGTTCGCCGGGGGCCAGGTAACGGTACAGCGCCGCCATCGAGCGGATCTCGGTGGGCGAGACGCGGCGCAGGATGTGCTCGGGCCCGAGTTGCGAAGGGTGCCCCAGCCCGGCCGCGCCCAGCAGGTCACGCAGCGCGCGCAAGGTGTTGTCGTGATAGCTGGCCACGCGGTGCGCCTTGTCCTCCGGCTCCAGGTGCTTCCAGCGGCTCGGGTCCTGGGTGGCGATGCCGGTGGGGCACTTGTCGTTGTGGCAACTCAGCGACTGGATGCAGCCCAGCGCGAACATGAAACCGCGGCCGGCATTGCACCAGTCCGCGCCCAGCGCGAGGGTGCGGGCGATGTCGAAGGCGCTGGTGATCTTGCCGGCGGCGCCAATATGGATACGCTCGCGCAAGCCCAGGCCCACCAGGGTGTTGTGCACCAGAATCAACGCCTCGTGCATCGGCACGCCCACGTGGTCGATGAACTCCGCCGGCGAAGCGCCGGTGCCGCCTTCGGCACCATCGACCACGATGAAATCCGGCAGCAACCCGGTTTCATGCATGGCCTTGGCAATGCCGAACCATTCCCACGGGTGGCCGATGGCCAGCTTGAAACCGGTCGGCTTGCCGCCGGACAGCTCGCGCAGCCGCGCCACGAATTGCAGCAACTCCACCGGCGTGGAGAATGCCGAGTGCTGCGCCGGCGACACGCAGTCCACGCCCATCGGCACGCCGCGGGCAACGGAGATTTCCGCACTGACCTTGGCCGCCGGCAGCACCCCGCCGTGGCCCGGCTTGGCACCCTGCGACAGCTTGATCTCGATCATCTTCACCTGGTCGGACTGTGCGTTTCCGGCAAATTTCTCCTCGCTGAAACCACCATGCTCGTCGCGGCAGCCGAAATAACCCGAGCCGATTTCCCACACCAGGTCACCGCCGTGTTCGCGGTGGTAGGGCGAGATCGAGCCTTCGCCGGTATCGTGGTAGAAGCCACCGAGCCTGGCACCCTTGTTGAGCGCGCGGATGGCGTTGGCCGACAGCGAGCCGAAACTCATCGCCGAGATATTGAACACGCTGGCCGAATACGGTTTGGCGCAGCCGGCACCAATCACCACGCGGAAATCATGGTCGGCGGCGTGGGCCGGCGCCAGCGAGTGGTTGATCCACTCGTAGTCCACCGCATAGGTGCTGCGCAGGGTACCGAACGGCACCACGTCCATCACGTTGCGCGCGCGCTGGTAGATCAATTGCCGTTGCTGGCGCGAAAACGGCACGTCGTCCAGGTCGCTCTGCACGAAATACTGGCGAATCTCCGGGCCGATGGATTCCAGCCCGTAGCGGAAATGCGCCAGCACCGGGTAGTTGCGCCGCAGCGTGCTGCGCCGCTGCAACACGTCCCATGTGCCCAGCAGCGACATCACGCCGAACAGGCCCACGCCCCAGTACCAGGCGGGCCAATGCAGGGCCAATGCCAGCGATACCGGCAGCAGGATCAAGACCAATACGTAAACCAGGTAGCGATACATTGCCGTCCTCTTGCAGATTTCAGGTAATTACAGGCGGTCGTCCACGACATGCCGTGGCCATGCCGATTTCACGTCGTAGACCACCATGTCCGCCACGCCCAGCGCGCGTACCCGCGCGGCGTCGAACTCGCGGAACTGCCGGTGTGCCACCGCCAGCACCACCGCGTCGTAGCAGCCCTGCGCCGGTTCATCGCGCAGGACCACGCCGGATTCGTGCACGGCCTCGGCCGGGTCGGCCCACGGGTCGCAGGCATCGACGGCGGCCCCTTGTTCAGCCAGCAGCCGCACCAGATCCAGCGCGCGGCTGTTGCGCAGGTCCGGGCAGTCCTCCTTGAAGGTGACGCCCAGCACCAGCACCCTGGCTCCGGCCAGTGGCTTGCCCTTGGTTTCCAGCAGCGCACACACGCGCGTGACCACATGCGCGACCACGCGGTTGTTGACCTGGCGTGCGGTATGGATCAGGTCCGGGTGGTAGCCGACGCTCTCGGACTTGTGCAGCAGGTAGTACGGGTCCACGCCGATGCAGTGGCCGCCGACCATGCCCGGCCGGAACGGCAGGAAGTTCCACTTGGTGCCGGCCGCTTCCAGCACGTCCAGGGTGTCGATGCCGAGCCGGTCGAAGATCAACGCCAGCTCGTTGACCAGCGCGATGTTGACGTCACGCTGGATGTTCTCGACCACCTTGGCCGCCTCGGCCACGCGCAACGACGGCGCGCGCCAGGTGCCGGCGGTGATGATGCGCCGGTACAGCGCATCCACCACCTCGGCCGCCTCCCCAGTGGAGCCGGAGGTGATCTTGCGGATGTCCGGCAGCCGTCGCTGGCGGTCGCCGGGGTTGATCCGCTCGGGGCTGTAACCGCAGAAGAAATCGACGTTGAAACGCAGCCCGGAGCCTTGCTCCAGCAGCGGCACGCAGACTTCCTCGGTGGTGCCGGGATAGACCGTGGATTCGTAGATCACCAGGTCGCCGCGCTTGAGCGCGCCGGCAATCAGGCGGCTGGCGCTGCGCAGCGGTTCGAGATCGGGCTGTTCCCAGGCGTCGATGGGTGTTGGCACGGTGACGATGAAGACGTTGCACTGCGCCAGCTCGGCGGCATCGGCGCCGTAACGCAGCCGGGTGGCGGCCGCCAGCTCGGCGTCGTCCAGCTCCAGCGTGCGGTCATGGCCATTGTGCAACTCGGCCACGCGCGCCACGTCGATGTCGTAACCCAGCACCTCCAGCACTTTGCCGAACTCCACCGCCAATGGCAGGCCGACATAGCCCAGGCCGATGATGGCGATGCGCGGTGCATGCGCGGCGGTGATGTCGGCGGCCATGCCAATCCCTGTATTCGTGTGCGGAAGCGAAGCCGCCATCGAACATCATCTGGCCGCCTTTGCCAAGCACTTGTGCTTGCCAGCCATATCTGCGCGAGCGATGCACAACACCCGGCCGGGAACCCCTGCGGCAGCGGTTCAGCCGCCGAGTCCACCCTGGCACAGGTATTTGAAGTGCATGTATTCGTCCAGACCGTGGCGCGAGCCTTCGCGGCCGTAGCCGGAGGCCTTGACCCCGCCGAACGGTGCGGCCTCGGCCGATATTGCCCCTTCGTTGATGCCGACCATGCCCGACTCCAGCGCCGACGCCAGCCGCGCGATGCGGCGCACGTCGCGGGTATAGAAGTACGAAGCCAGGCCGTAGGGCGTGCCATTGGCCTCGGCCACCACCGCATCCTCGTCGGTGAAGCGGAACACCGGCGCCACCGGGCCGAAGGTTTCCTCGCAGGCGAAATCCATTTCCTTGCTCACGCCGGTCAACACCGTCGGTGCGTAGAAATTCGGCCCCGACTCCGGCAACCGCTTGCCGCCGGTCATCAGCGTTGCCCCCTTCGCCAGCGCGTCGCGCACGTGGCGCTCGACCTTCTCGACCGCCTTGGCGTTGATCAACGGGCCGATCTGCGCCTGCAGGTCGCTGGCCGGCGCCACCTTGAGTGCGGCGACACGCGCGACCAGCTTCGCGACGAATGCATCGTGTACCGCGTCGTGCACATAGACGCGGTTCGGGCACACGCAGGTCTGGCCGGCATTGCGGAACTTGGCCACCATCAAGCCATCGACCGCGGCATCGATATCGGCATCCTCGAACACGATGAACGGTGCGTTGCCGCCCAGTTCCAGTGACAGCTTCTTCAGCGTGGTGGCGCTCTCGCGCGCCAGGTGTTGCCCGACCGGGGTGGAGCCGGTAAAGGTCAGCTTGCGCACGCGCGCATCGGCCAGCCACACATCAACCACCGCGGCGGCGTTGGCGCGCGAGGCGGTGACCAGGTTCAGCACGCCCGCTGGCAAGCCGGCCTCCTCGGCCAGTGCCACCAGCGCCAGCGCGGTCAGCGGCGTGTCCTCGGCCGGCTTGGCGACCACGGTGCAACCGGCAGCCAGCGCCGGCGCGATCTTGCGCGCGATCATCGCCGCCGGGAAATTCCACGGCGAGATTGCCGCAATCACGCCCACCGGTTCCCGCACCGCCAGCATCTGCCGGCCCAGCGCGGGTGCGGCAATCACGTCGCCACAAATGCGCGGGGCTTCACCGGCAAACCATTCGATGTAGCTGGCCGCGTAGACGATTTCACCCACGGCTTCGGCCAGCGGCTTGCCCTGCTCGCGCGAGATCAGCCGCCCCAGGTCTTCCTTGTGTTGCAGCACTAGTGCGTTCCAGCGTGCCAACAACCGCGAACGATCGCGCGCGGCAACCGCACGCCAGGCCGGGAACGCAACGTGCGCGGCTTCCAGTGCGGCGCGGGCATCGCGCGCATCGCCATCGGGAACGCTGGCAAAGATGCGCACCTGCGCCGGGTCTTCGACATCAAGGCGTGCGCCGCTGGCCGCTTCGCACCAGCGTCCGTCGATGTAATGGGCCGAATGCAGCAGGTCGGGGCGTTGCAGGGTCAAGGGCATGGGAATCACGAAGGCTGGAGGGTGGAACGTCTGGGCCGGAGCCGCAGGCTCGGCGGATTCAGGGCGGCGATGCCGTCGCTTTCAGTCGGCGATGCCGAAAAATTCGCTGATCCAGTACGCGGCGCAGATATCGAGGTCGGCGGCGAAGGTGTCGGTCTTTCCGCACTGCGCAGGGCCATCGCCGGGGTCCACGGCAATGGCGTGCGCCATACCCTTCACGGTGATGGCTTCCACCTGCACCTGGCCGTCATCGCTGAGGTAGCTGGCGCGGGGATGGGACAGGATGTCGTCCTCGCGATCGGCAACCGCGTCGATGCCGTGGACGTTGGTCCACTGCAACACCAACTGCTGCATGCCCTGCGGGCGGATCACCGGGTCGAGCTCGCCATGCCACAACTGCACGCGCGGCCACGGCCCCGTGTAGTCGGGACGCGCAGCGCGGACCAGGTCGCCCCACTCGCTGGCGGAGTGTTCGCGGCTGCCGGCGGCGCAAGGCCCGAGGTCGGTCGCGGCCATCGCGCAGCGGTAGGGAAAGCTCGACTGCGGCGCACCGGCGAGAAACACCTCCGGGTACGCGGCCAGCATCACGTTGGTCAGGTGGCCACCGGAGGAGACGCCGGCCATGAACGTGCGCGAGGTCGAAATCGGGAACAGCCGCTGCATGTAGCCGACCATCTGCCGCACCGACAGCGGCTCGCCCGCATCGCGCCCCTGATGCGCGGCCTCCCAGGTGCGGAAGCATCCGGCCCAGGGTTCGTTCTGCTTCGAGGTCTGCGGAAATACCAGCGCGAAGTGGAAGCGGTCGGCCAGTTCGACCCAACCCGAGTTGACGGCAATTTCGTGCGCCGAGCCGAGGCAGCCGTGGGCGACGACGACCAGTGGCGCATCAGCCGGCAGTTGTGCCGGCACGTAATAGAACATCTGCAGGTTGCCGGGGTTCGAGCCGAACGCCGGGACTTCGGTGAGGTCGGCTTGCGGCCTCGGTTGCGGCTGCGCATTCGCGGTCATGCCGGCCATGCACATCAGCGCCGCCGCCGCCATCATCCATCCACGTTTCATCGCCTGTATTCCTCGTAGTTCCTTGCGCGGCAGCCGCGCGGTGGATCAAAGATGCAGCGTGCGGCCCCAAGCGTCGAGCACTGCTTCATGCATGGATTCGGACATCGTCGGATGCGGGAAGATCGTGGCCATCAGCTCGGCCTCGGTCGATTCCAGCGTCTGCGCGATGACGAAGCCCTGGATCATCTCCGCCACGTCCTCGCCAACCAGATGCGCACCGAGCAGTTCGCCGCTGGCTTCGTCGAATACGACCTTGGCGAATCCGCCGGTGGCGCCCATCGCGATGGCCTTGCCGTTGGCGGCAAACGGGAACTTGCCCACCCGCACGCGGTACCCGGCGGCCACTGCCTTGGCTTCGGTCAGGCCGACGCTGGCAACCTGCGGGTGGCTGTAGGTGCAGGCCGGCACCCGCAGCGGGTCCAGCGGGTGCGTGGCAAGCCCGGCGATGTGCTCCACGCACAGCACGCCCTCATGGCTGGCCTTGTGTGCCAGCCACGGCGCGCCGGCAACGTCGCCGATGGCATGAACGCCGGGTTCGGCAGTCTCGCAATGCGTACCGGTGACGATGTGTGTCCGCTCCACCTTGACCGCCGTGTGCTCCAGGCCGAGATCCTCGACGTTGCCGACGATGCCCGCTGCCACCAGCACCACCTCGGCGCTCACCTCGATGCCGCCGTTTCCTTCCAGCGCCAGATGCCACTGGCCGTCGCGCCGGCTTGCCGACTTGAGCGCCGCGCCGGCATGGATGGTGATGCCGTCCTTGCCCAGCGAGGCGGCAACGTGGCTGGACACCTCCGCATCCTCCACCGGCAGGATGCGCTCGGCCATTTCGACCACCGTCACCTCGACCCCGACCGCGCGGTAGAAGCTGGCGAATTCGATGCCGATTGCACCGCCGCCCACCACCACCATGCTGGCCGGCAACTGCGGCGGCATCAGTGCTTCGCGATAGGTCCAGACGGTTTTCCCGTCGGCTGGCAGCAGCGGCAACTCGCGAGCGCGCGCACCGGTGGCGAGGATGATGTGCCTGGCGCGCAATTCGCGCTGCGCGCCATCCTGCAACTCCACCCGCAACCCACCGCCACCGCTCAGGCGCGCACGCCCGGCCAGCACTTGGACGCGGTTCTTCTTCAGCAAACCGGTGACGCCGGCATTCAGGCGTTCGGCCACCGCGCGCGAGCGCGCGACCATTGCCGCCACGTCCACCTGCAACACCTGCGCCTCCACGCCGAACGCGGCTGCGCCGCGCACCAGCCGCAGCACGTCGGCCGAGCGCAGCAGCGCCTTGGTCGGAATGCAGCCCCAGTTGAGGCAGACCCCGCCAAGCCGGTCCTTCTCTACCAGCGCCGTGCGCAAGCCCAGTTGCGCGGCGCGGATCGCGGCGACGTAGCCGCCCGGCCCGCCACCGACGATGACCACATCGAAATCATGTTCCCGTGCGTCCATTCGTCTTGCCTCAGGCCAACAGTGACAGCGGCGATTCGATCGCGCGCCGGAGCGCGGCAAGCCAGCGCCCGGCCAACGCGCCGTCGATGGCGCGGTGATCCACCGACAGCGTGCAGCGCAGCACTGAACCGACCACCAGCGCACCATCCTCGACTACCGGTTTGCTCTGCACCGCACCCACCGCCAGGATTGCCGCCTGCGGCGGATTGACGATGGCCGAAAATTCATCGACGCCGTACATGCCGAGGTTGCTGATGCTGAACGAGCCGCCCTGGTATTCGCCGGGTTGCAGCTTGCCGGTGCGGGCCTTTTCCGCCAACTCGGCGATGTCCGCGCTGATCTCCGAGACCGACTTGGTATCGGCGCGACGAACGATCGGGGTTATCAGCCCGTCGTCGGTCGCCACCGCGATGGAGATGTCCGCATGGGTGAACTGGCGCATCGCGGCATCTGTCCAGGCCACGTTCGCCTCCGGCACTTCGCTCAAGGCCAATGCGGCGGCACGCACGATGAAATCGTTGATCGACACCCGTCGCGGCCGGGTCGCATTGAACTCCGCGCGCAGCGCCAGCAGCCGGTCCACCCGGCAATCCACGCTGAGGTAGAAGTGGGGAATGCTCGCCTTGCTCTCGGACAAGCGGCGGGCAATCGTGCGCCGCATGCCGCTGTGTGGAATTTCCCGGAACGCCGATTCCGCTGCCGCATACGGGGCCGACGACACCGCCGAAACCTGGCGCACGGCATCGAGATCACGCTTGACGATGCGCCCACCCGGCCCGCTGCCGGTGCAGGTGTCCAGGTCGATGCCGCGTTCCCGCGCCAGGCGCCGCGCAAGCGGGCTGGCGAGGATGCGCTTGGCGGCTGTTTCCACCACGGCGACAGGCGCGGGCTGGGGCGCGGATTCGGCCAGCGGCGATGCAACGTCGGTCGTCGTCGATGCCGTCACCGATGCCAACAGGTGCGCCGCTTCGGCCATCGTCTCGCCCGGTGCCAGCAACACCGCCATCGGCGCGCCCACGTCCGCCTCCTGCCCGGCGTCCAGGAACACGTGGCCAAGCGTGCCGTCGGCTTCGGCCGCGTATTCGACAACCGCCTTGTCCGATTCGATCTCGGCCACCACCTCGCCCGCGGCAACGCTGTCGCCAACGCGCTTGTTCCACGCCAGCAGAATGGCGCTGGTCGCACTCGCGGCCACTTCCGGCATGCGCAACAACATCGCCATGTCAGCAGCCCCCATCCATCAGTTCTTTCATTTCAGCCTCGAATCGCATGAAGGTCGACTCACCGTGAGCCCTTGCCGCGCATCACCGCTTCCAGCCCCGCGGCGACTTCCTCGGTGCGCGCAATCGCTGCGCGCTCCAGCACCCTGGAAATGCTGGGCGAGGCTTCGCCGCCGGTGACGCGCTGGATCGGCTGGTCCAGCCAGTCGAAGCAGCGGCGCTGCAACTCGTCGGCCAGCCAGCCGCCGTAGGAGGTTCCGCGCGCGCCCTGCTCGACGATCAGCACGTTGTTGGTCTTGCGGATGCTGGCCTCGATGGTGTCCCAGTCGAAGCTGGCACGGTCCAGCCAGCGCAGGTCGATCACTTCGGCATCGATGCCGGTTTGCTCCACCGCTTCCAGCGCGTGCGCCACCATCGACAGGTAGCTCAGCACGGTCACTTCCGCACCGCTGCGGCGCACCGCGGCCTTGCCGAAGGGCAGTTGGTAATCGAGATCATCGACCGCCGCCGGCCCACTGCTGGCGTACAGATCGACATGCTCGATCACCAGCACCGGGTCCTTGCAGGCCAGCGCGGCGTTCATCAGGCCGACGTAGTCGAACGGCGTCGACGGCGCGACGATGCGCCAGCCGGGGCTGCTGGCGAAGATGCCGGCCGGGTCCATCGAATGCTGCGAGCCGTAGCCGGTGCCCATCGCCACCTTGGTGCGCAACACCAGCGGCATCTCGAAGCCGCCGCCGAACATGTGCCGCGCCTTGCCGATCTGGTTGAACACCTGGTCGGCGGCCACCCACATGAAATCCGGGTACATGAACTCGACCACCGGCAACACGCGGCCATCCATCGCCATGCCGCCGCCGAGGCCGACGAAGGCGTTCTCGCTGATCGGCGTGCCCAGCACGCGGCCGGGGAAGCGCTCGGTGAGCCCGCGGGTGGCGCCATTGGTGCCGCCCTTGAGCTTGTGCACGTCCTCGCCGAGCACCACCACGCGCGCATCGGTTTCCATGCGTCGGGCCATCACGTCGGCAACGACGTCGATGAACTTGCGCGGCTCGGTCTTGCCGGCATAGCTCGCCAATTCCTCGGTGCGGGCGCCGGTCAGTTCGCTCAGGTCGCCACGCAGCGCGACGTCGCGGAAATCCGGGCTGGGCCACAGCTCCGGCCGGATGCGGCGCTTGCCCGGCTTGCCGGCGGGGTCGGCTTCGAGCAGGTTCGCGGCCGCCTGTTGCATCGCCTGCTTGACGGTGTCGCGCAGCGTGGCCACTTCGGCCTCGTCCAGCAGGCCGCGTTCGCGCATCTTCGCGGCCACCAGCTCCAGCGGGTCACGCGCGCGCCAGGCCGCTTCTTCGGCCTTGTCGCGGTAGCCGAAGGCACTGCCCGGGAACGGGCCGTTCTGGTGGAAGAAGCGGTAGACGTCCACTTCGATGATGCTCGGCCCGTTGCCGGCGCGCATGTGCGCCAAGGCCTCCTGCGTTGCCAGCCACACCGCCAGCGGGTCCATGCCGTCCACCTTCCAGCTCGGGATACCGAAGGCGCTGCCGCGCGAGGACAGGCGCGGCTCGGCGGTCGCCTCCTCCACCTTGGTGGACACCGCGTAGCCGTTGTTTTCGATGAAGAAGCACAGCGGCAGCTTCCACGCCGCGGCCAGGTTCATGGTTTCCAGCGCCGAGCCGATGTTGACCGCGCCGTCGCCGAAGCAGGTCATCGCCACCGCATCGGTGCCGGCATGCCGGTGCGCCCATGCCGCACCCGCCGCCAGCGGCACGCCACCGCCGACGATGGCATTGGTGCCCAGCGCACCGGCTTCGGCCCACTGCAGGTGCATCGAGCCGCCGCGTCCGGCGCAGAAGCCTTGCGCCAGTCCGAGAATCTCGGCCAGCGTGCGCTGCAGCAGCGCCTGGATGTCGGCGTTGAGCGGCGCGCGGAAGTCGATGCCGGCGGGTGCGAGATAGCCCAGCGCCTTGGCCAGAAACTGGTGGTGGCCACGATGCGAGCCGTTGATCTGGTCGGCGCCGGTCAGCGCGACGATCGAGCCCACCGCGCCGCCTTCCTGGCCGATGCTCGAATGTGCAGGACCGTGGATCAGGCCTTCGCCGGCCAGTTCCAGCACGCACTCTTCGAAGCCGCGGATCAGTTGCATCTGTGCCAGCAGGTTGCCGAGCAACGCGGGTTCGGCCCTGGCCCAATCCTCGTCGGTGGTTTTCAGCTCGACCCAATCCGCAGCCGGTGTCAGTTTGATGCGTTCAGTCATTTCGTCCTTCCAGAGAAAGCGGCCGGATGCCGCTCCGGCCCGTATGTGTTCGGCCACTCACGGCGTCGTTGCCGCGCCCGCAGGCCGCCGCCGCAGCCAGCCCATGTGCCGCGCCGCGAACAGGTAGTGGATGGCTGCCCACAGGAACACCAGCATCATCAGCACGATGCCGTCGCGGGTTCCTTGCGCCATTGCGCCCGCACAGGCCTGGCGCAATGCCTCGCCGGCATCGGCGGCACCCACGCCGCCCGGGCAAAGTGCGGAAAAATCACCAAAACCATTGCCGTTGAAGCGGCGGCCCGCGGCGAAGTCGATCAGCGCGCCGGTCGCATACGGCCCGATGCCGAGGCCGACCAGGTTCACCACCACGAAGAACAGCGCCGTGGCCGTTGCCCGCATGCGTGGCAACGCCAGGTTGTGCATCACCCCCAGGGTGGGGCCGATGTAGGCGTAGTGGAACAGGCCCGGCAGCAGCATCCACCACAGCGCCATGCCCCAGCTTTCACGGGTGAATGCGGTGATGTAGAGCGGCGTTGCCGCCAGCAAGCCGATGGCCGGCAGCAGTGCATACCAACTGCGATTGCGACGCCCTGCCCAATCGCTCATCCAGCCGCCCAGCAAGGTTCCCAAGCCTGCCGACAAGCCGCTGGTCAGGCCGAACGCCAGCCCGAGCTGCGCATAGCCGACGTCGAAGGTGCGGATGAAATAGACATAGGAGAACGTGCCGGTGCCGTAGCCGACGAAGCCCACCAGCGTGGCGCCAATGGTGATGTGCAGGAACGCCTTGTTGCCGAACAAGTGGGCGGCGGTGTCGCGGATCGAAGGCGGCGGCTCGTGTTCGACCGTCACCGCATCGGCGCCGCCACGGACCGGTTCACGCGCGACCAGCCGCAGCACCACGGCCAGCAGGATGCCCGGCAAGCCGACGGCAATCATGGCCACGCGCCAGTTGAAGTGCTCCACCAGCCAGCCGCCGGAGACGGCCCCGATCATCACCCCCAGCGGGATGCCGAAGGAATAGAACGCCAGCGCGGTGGCGCGCCGGTTGGGTTCGTACATGTCGCTGATCAGCGAATGCGCCGGTGGCGTGCAGCCCGCCTCGCCGATGCCGACGCCGATGCGGCACAGGAACAATTGCAGGTAGCTGTGGGCGAAGCCGCACAGTGCGGTCATGCCCGACCACAGCGTCAGGCATATCGCAATCAGCGAAACCCGGTTGACCCGCTCGGACAGGCGCGCCAGCGGTATGCCCATGACCGTGTAGAAAAAGGCGAACGCCAGGCCCTGCAACAGGCCCAGTTGCGCATCGCTGATGACGAGATCCAGTTTGATGGCCTGCCCCAGCGTCGCCAGGATCGTGCGATCCACGAAATTGCTCGTGTAGATCAGCATCAGCAGGAACAGTACGGTTGCGCGGCGGCTGGTGGCGGCCGCAGCAGCAGGTGAGGTATCGGACACGGCGAATGCTCTCTGTGGCGAATGTTCCCGGTCGGGCATCGAATGCCGGGCCCGTGACAGGCCCGGCATTCCCCGAGGGTCAGAACTGCATGCGTACCCCGACCTTGAAGCTGCGTCCATACGGGCTGCTGATCGCCGGGTCGTAGGTCAGCGAGGTCCGCGCCTGCGGCGGGTCGCGGTCGAGCATATTCAGCACGCTGGCACTGAAGGACCAGGTATCCGAGAACTGCAACAGGTAGGTGAAATCGACCGTGGTGAACGAGCCGATGTTGACCGGTGCCGAGCTCAATACCGGGCCGCTGTTGGTTGCAACCGCCACCCGGCCACGGTCATCGACCACGCCATCGATGTAGTTCAAGCGCGCATACAGCGCATGCGGGCCATTGTCGTACTGGGCGGAGAAACCGCCGCGCCACTTCGACACCGTGCCCGGCAAACGCTCGTAGTTCAGGTAGCCGAGCGCGTCGTAGGCATCGGCCACCTTGACGCCCCGGTAATTGAACTGCTCCTGGTCGTACTTGAGCACGAAGCTGGCATCGGTACCGAAGGTCAGCGTGCCGCCCCAGACATCGTCGATGAGGTAGCTGGCCGAGACGTCGATGCCGGAGGTGTTGACGGTCGGCCCGTTGGTGGTGTCCGAACGGATGCGGGCGATGTTGACGCCAGTCGTGGTGCCCTGCACGCAACTGTTGCCGTTGTCGAAGGTGACCAGGTCCAGCAGCGGGCTGGAGCAGTCGACCAGGCCGGTGCCGGCGATGGCCGAGGCAATGGTGCCGGCCGGCACCGCGACGATCTGGTCCTCCAGCTCGTAGCTCCAGTAATCGACGCTGCCGCGGAAACCACCAGCACTGATCAAGGCGCCCAGGTTGAAAGTGAAGGCCTCTTCCGGCCCCACGGCCGGGTTGCCGAAGTTGTCGATGGCGCGGAAGCCGCCGGCCTGGCTGACATAGGCAACCGTAGTGCCGCCGCCAGCGGTGACGTTGGCCGGTGCCGGGCCACGGAAGGTGGTGCCGACCGAACCGCGCAGACCCAGCCAATCGGTCGCCTGCCACTTCAGCGCCAGCTTCGGATTGGTGGTCGAGCCGGTCTGGCCGCCATAGTCCTCGTAGCGCACCGCCACCTGGGCATCCAGCTTTTCGGTGATGGGCAGGTGCAACTCGCCGAACACCGCATGGACGTCTTCACTCAGGCGCGCCGGAGCGGTCGGCCCCTGGAAAATGAAGGCACCGGTCGGGTACAGGCAGTTGGTGACACCCGGGGTCGGGCACGGATTGACGAAGAAGTTCGATTCGGCATTGAGCGGGTCGCTGCTGTAGCTCAAGCGCCGGACTTGCCCGCCCACCGCGTAACTGACCGCACCGCCGCCCAGTTCGAGCCCGGTCTCGCCATCCAGCACCGCATCGATCACCCAGTAATCCGAAGACGACTTGATCGCAACCTCGCCGAAGAGCCAACTGCTCAGCTCGGTGCTGTTGGCGTTGGCACTGTTGTAGTAGGGGTTTTGCAGGCCCAGCGCCGGGTTGTAGGCCACCGCGTTGGAGAACGGATTGAAGTACTGGCAGCCGTTTGCACCGGCGGTGGTGCCGGTACAACCCGGCCCGCCGAAGCCGTTGAGCGCACGCTGCAACCGGTCCACGAGGATGTCCGGCGTCCGCGCCACCGCCTTGTCGCGCACATAGGTACCGGCCACCTGCCAATGCATGGTTTCGCCGATCTCGCCTTCCAGCCCGACCGAGGTGCGGAACAGGTTGTACTTGCGCGAGGTGGAGGTGCCGCCCATGCCGCCATCGACCGGGTTGCCGCCCATCGCGAACGGACGCCAGCCGTACAGATAGAGCAGCGGGTTCATGGCGATACCGGCCGCGTCGTAGCCGGCCTGTTGCAGCGCGGTGACCGCACCGGGGTTGCTATTGGGCACCGTGAAGGGCGCAAGCGGGCCGCCCGGCCCGTTGAGCGGGAAGAACGCCGGCGAGGTGCGCAGGTCCGGGGTGTCATTCACCGAATACAGCATCTCGCCGTGGAAGCGGACGCTGTCCGACAACCAGGCGTTGGCCTCGGCGTAGATCTGGTGACGCTCCTCTTTTTCGATCAGGTTCAGGTGCGGCGCGAAGGGGAACTGGCATTGCCCGGCGGAGATTTCACCGCCCAGCTCCGCGCAGCCGGCGTCAATCGTCGGCACACCCCACGAGGTGTAGTACAGGCCCGGGTTGTTGTAGCCCGAATAGCTGGTCGGGTTGACCGTACGCGGCACGTAGGACCAGTCCCGCTCCATGACCGAGAGTTCGGAGCGCTGCTGGAAGCCCGCCGAAATCAGGACATTGCCGTTCTCGCCCTTCCAGCCCCAGGCCAGCGCTGCCGTGCTGTCGCCATCGGAGCCATCGACGAAGCGATGGTCGATGGAAGCATCGAAACCTTCCAGGTCGGTGCGGGTGATGAAGTTGACGACGCCGCCGATGGCATCGGAACCATAGGTTGCCGCGGCGCCATCCTTGAGGATTTCGACACGGCCGATGGCGGCCTGCGGCAACAGGTTGGTATCCACCTGGCCGTATTGCAGGCGCCGGCCGTTCATCAGCACCAGGGTGCGATGCGGCCCCAGCCCACGCAGGTTGATGGTGCCGCCGCCACTGCGCGTCTGCGCGCCGAGGTTGGTATTGGTCTGGTTCGACTCACCCAGCACCGAGCCGACCGTGGGCAGCGACTTGATGAGTTCAAGCACCGTCGGCGACCCCTGACGACGCAATTCCTCGGCGGTGATCACCTGCACCGGCAACGCCGCCTCTTCCGCCGTGCCCCGGATATGCGAGCCGGTGACCACGATCGTGTCCAGCGTCACTTCCGCCGAACGCGGCTCTTCCTTCGGCTTTTCTTCCTGGGCCTGCGCCAGTGCCGGCGCGGCCACGGCGAGAGCCATCGAAATGGAAACACTCAACGCCAACCGGCGGCACCCGTTGTGGGACAGGGCAAACGCCTGCGGCTGCGGATTCTTTCGCTTGCTGCTCATCAATTTCTCCTCCCCTCGAATTGATCGCTCAGGCCGTGGCAGATGCCCCGGCCCGTGAAAACCGGGGCAGTCAAGCTGCCAGCGGTGAATCCACTGTTTCATGTTCCCACGCCCTCGTCAATACGATTGTATACAATCAATCCATATTCCAACTGAAACAGTCGTGTTGTTGCTGAAAAACACACAATGATTTATACAATCGAACACACTCATCGGGAGAACCTGAATGCAAGTTCTGCACGAACCCGCCACCGGCCTGCCGGGGCTGCGCGGCCTTGAGCACATCGGCTTCACGGTTCCGGATCTGGACGCGGCCACGCGCTTCTTCGTCGATGTCATCGGCTGCACCCTGGTCTATGCACTCGGCCCCATCGAGGACCGCGAGGGCGACTGGATGCCGCGCCACATGAACGTGCCGGCATCCGCCGTCGTGCGCGAACTGCGCTTCTTCCGCTGCGGCCACGGCTCCAATTTCGAACTGTTCGAATACCAAGTCGAAGGGCAAGCCACGCAGCCGCCCCGCAATTGCGACGTCGGCGGGCATCACCTGGCGTTTTACGTGGACGACTTCGATGCCGCCCTGCAGCACCTGCGCGAACGCGGCGTGCGCATCCTCGGCGAACCCACCGTCCGCAGCAGCGGCCCCAGTGCCGGGCAAACCTGGGTGTATTTCATGACGCCCTGGGGCATGCAACTGGAACTGGTCAGCTTCCCGAACGGAAAGGGCTACGAGAAGGACGCGCCGGTCAAGCTCTGGAATCCGGCTTGCCCGGCCAAGTGAGCATCGGGCACATTACCGAGGTGCCGTCGATGGTTCCGCGCCCGCCTTGCCGGACCGCGCGAAATGCAGCGCGGCCAACATGACGCGGCCCAGGACTGACAACATGAAAGCTTCCGTTTCCACAGCAAATGCTTCCGCCGGCGCCGATGCCTCGTCGGGAGCGGACGCAAAGCAGCCCAAGGCCGCCGCAAGCCGCAAGGCAACCACGTTGAGCGGTCCGCGCGTGACCGAAACCATACGGTCGCTGATCCTTTCCGGCGAACTCGCGCCGGGCAGCAAGATCCCGCAAGACGCCCTCGCCACCCGCTTCGGCACCAGCCGCATCCCCATCCGCGAAGCCTTGAGCCGGCTGGAAAGTGACGGCCTGGTGGTGATGAAGCCAAACCGCGGCGCTTGGGTGGCCAGGCTCGACCTGGAAGAGTGCCTGGAGATCTACAAGATCCGCGAGCGGCTCGAACCGCTGGTGCTCGGCGAAGCCGTCGCCAAGCTCACCGATGCGGAAATCGACACCCTGGAAGCACTGGTGACCCAGATGGCGGCAACCGACGACCCGGACACGTTCCTGAGCCTGGACCGCCAGTTCCACCTGGCCAGCTACCAGGCCGCGGGCATGCACCAGCTCGGCGGCATGGTGGAACGCTTCTGGAACTCGACCCAACCCTACCGGCGCGCCTTCACCCGGCTGATCGGCAGGGAAGGCAACTGGGTCATCCATGCCGAACACAAGCTGATCATCGACGCCCTGCGCCAACGCGATGCCGAGCGCGCCAGCCGGCTGCTGCATGAACACATCCGCCGCACCCGCGTCGAACTTGCCCGGCACGAGGAACTGTTCCTGCACGGCGAAAACGGCGGCGTCGGCGGGGAGCCAAGCGAATGATCGTCGAACACGTCCTCGACCCCCGCTTCCGGCCCCTGCGCGATGCATTCGCCGCGAACTTCGAGCGCAGCGACGAGTTCCGCGAGCTCGGCGCAGGGCTGGTCGTCTACGAAGCCGGGTACAAGGTCGTCGACCTGCATGGCGGCTACCAGGACCCGGCCCGGCTGACGCCCTGGACGCAGCACACGCTCACCAACATCTGGTCGGCCAGCAAGGGCGTGATGGCCGTCGCCATCGCGCAACTGGTGGATGCGGGGCAACTGGATTACGCCGCACCGGTGGCCACCTGGTGGCCGGAATTCGCACAGGCCGGGAAAGCCGCAATCACCCTCGACCAGGTCATGTCGCACCGCGCCGGCCTCAACGGTTTTGCCGCACCGACACAACCGGCCGACCTCTTCGAATGGGAGCTGATGGTGCGCCGCCTGGCCGAACAAGCGCCGCTGTGGCCGCCGGGTTCAACCGCCTCCTACCACGGCATGACCTACGGCTACCTCACCGGCGAACTGCTGCGCCGGGTCACCGGGCTGATGCCGCGCGATTACATCGACCGGCATATCGCCCAGCCCTTGCAAGCGGATTTCTTCCTCGGCGTGCCGCCGCAGCGAACCGATGACGTTGCCGAAATCGTCCCGCCGCAAGACGACCTGCACCCGTTCACGCTGAATGCCATCGCCGCCGGGCCGACCCTCAACCCGACGCCCGACGCGGCGGCGGCCAACCTGGCGGCGTGGCGGCAAGCGCAGATTCCGGCCGTCAACATCCATGCAAGCGCCGACGGGCTGGCGCGGCTGTATGCCGCACTCGCCAATGCCGGCCACCTCGGCTCGACCCGGATACTGTCGGAAGCCGCCCTCGACGCCATGACCCGCGCGCGCGGCCTGCCGCATGACGAAATGCTCGGCGAACGGCAATGGGCCGCCGGCGTCGCCCTCAATCGCGGCGGCCTGTACGGGCACAACGCCGGTGCTTTCGGACACAGCGGCTGGGGCGGCAGCTTCGGCTTCGCCGACCCCGCGACCGGGCGCGGCGTGGCCTACATCGTGAACCGGATGGGCTCGGCCTTGAATGGCGACCCGCGCGCCAGGCAAATCGCGCAGCTCGCCACCGAGCCACCGCGTGCCGGCAAGCATTGCTGATTGAAACCGTGGCGGGTTGTTTCCCTGTCGCGGGAAAGCGCGTGGAACTGGTGCCCGGAGCCGGAATCGAACCGGCATGGCCTCGCGGCCGGCGGATTTTAAGTCCGATGCGTCTACCAGTTTCGCCATCCGGGCATCGCGATAGCGTGCCTGATCAGTGCGCGCTTGTGAATCACGCTCTCGAAGCTGCACGCATTTGCCGTCGCCGCGCTCAGCCCAGCATCTGCAGGTTCGGCCAGCGCGACATCTGGAAGCGCCGCCAGAAATTCTCCGCAATGCGCGCGGCGGCATCGTCGGCCAGCCGCTGCATCGGCGGGTTGCCCAACTCGGCGGTGGTCTGCCGGAACAGCACCAGCCAGCGCTCGAACAACGCCTCGCGCAGTTCGTCGATCACCATGTGCTTCTGCATCGGCGCGCCCCGAAAACGCCGCGTGCCGCGCAGCAATGCCGACCAGAAATCGACCAGGTGCAGCATATGTTCTTCCCAGTCATGGACGTGGGCTTCGAACACCGGTCCGAGCATGTCGTCCTCGCGCACGCGGCCGTAGAAACGCCGCACGAGGCGGTCGATCTCTTCTTCGCTGCACAGGTCGAGAGCCGGCTGCGGCAGGCGTTCTTCATTCATTGGCGGTTCCTCGTTGCGCATGGTCGGCGCATGCCGGCGGCGGGTACTTGATTCAGATCAAGGCCCGCCATCGCGGGGCCACCTAGTCTGGCGGCGCGGTACTTCTCCCGCACCGTCGGCGTTGCCGCTGCGGCAGCCACGCCATTGTACGCCCCGTGCCCGCTCCGGACGCTCCGCATGAACGACCCCGACAACCTCGCGCGCCCACGCCTGCTTCCGCTGCAACGGCTCGGTGCGGTGCTGTGGCCGAGTTTCTTCCTTGCCGCCGTCGGGTCGGTGCTGTTCTTTGCCTTCGTCGACCCGCTGGAGTTGCAGCGCATCAGTTTTCCCGGCCACGCCATCAGCCGCGAGTTCGGTTACAGCGTCGGCTTCCTGCTGGCATGGCTGGGCGCCTTCCTCGCCTGTGGCACCACCGCGTTGCTGTTGAACCCACCCGGTCACTTCGACGACGAGTTCCCGCTGGAATGACGACGCCACGCCCCGTCATCGATTCCATCACCCTGACGCCTTTCACGCGCAACGACGCGGCGCGACGCCGGCACACCCTGCGCCTGTCCGCCATGCTGCTGATGCTGGGCCTGTTCCACGGCCTGCCGTGGCTGCAATGGAACGGCACGCCGCTGCTGTTGTTCGACATTGACGCAAGGCAGCTCCACTTCTTTGGCCTGCAACTGCGCCCGGATGGCCTGTTGCCGCTACTGTGGCTGGCGCTGGCGGCAGTGGCAGCGCTGTGCCTGGTCACCAGCATCGGCGGCCGGCTGTGGTGCGGGTATGCGTGCCCGCAAACGGTACTCACGCGGCTGCATCGCGGGTTGCAACGGTTGTTCGCCTTCGACGGCGCGCCGCGCTGGCTGGCCGCTGCCCTGCGCCACACCGCATGGGCGCTGGTGGCGGTGTGGACCGGTATCACCTTCGTCGGCTATTTCGTGCCGATCCGCGAATTGGTCGGCGGGTTGTACCCGTTCATGCTCAGCGGCTGGGAAACGTTCTGGATCGGCTTCTACGCACTGGCCACCTGGGCCAACGTGCTCTACCTGCACGAACAGGTCTGCACCTACCTCTGCCCGTACAGCCGCGTGCAGCCCCTGCTCACCGATGCCTTCACCCCAACCCTGCACTACGACGCACAACGCGGCGAACCGCGCGGCCCGCGCGCACCCGGCAACGGCAGCGTGATGCAGCGCGTACGTGGCCTGCTCGACCTTATGACCGCACGCGACTACGTGTTCCGCGCCTCGCACCCGACCAGTGCCGGCGCCCGCGCCACCTTCAAGGACGCGCACCTAGGCGACTGCACCGACTGTGGCGATTGCGTACGCGCCTGCCCCATCGGCCTGGACATCCGCAACGGCCCCACCACCTCGTGCATCGAATGCAATGCCTGCATCGACGCCTGTGACGCCAGCATGCAGCGCAACGCCTTCCCCATCGGACTAATCCTCCGCACCCGCAGCGCCCGCATCGATTCGTTGCCACGCAGCGGCATGCGCCCCAAGCCGCTGCTGTTCGCCGCGCTGTCGTTATTGTTCCTGACCTTGGCGGCGGCAGGGCTGGCGACGGCCTGAGCTTGCCGGCCGGCATGCAGTCAGGGGGCCTCCACCTCGTAGCCACGTGCCTGCAACCGCGCCAGGTAGCCATCGGCCGCCAACATGTCATCGACCGGCAGCATCGCGAAGATTTCGTCGTTGTCTTGCAACGCTTTCCCGGCGATCTGCAGCCAGTGCTGCCGCACCTTTTCCCGCAAGTCGCCGTAACCGTGATCACGCGCATAGCCTGATGCGGCAAATGCCTGCGTGCAGGCGCCATCGACATCCTCAAGCGGCAACCGGCGCAATGCCTCGACATCGCCCATCGCCCAAGCATTGGCGCGCTCCACCAGCTTGGGCATATCCCGTTCCACCAATAGCAGCGTCCGCTCGAAGCAAACGGTATCGTCCATGCCACCGGCACGGAACTCACGCACCGCAGCCTTCGGGTCATCAATGGTGAATTTCAATTTGGTAGCGGTCAGTTTGAGGCCAGATACCTTGAGCGCACGCTCCAGTACCGGCCACAACACCGATTTCCGTTCGAGTCCGGCAGACTTGATCGCCGCCGCACGCAACTCGCCTGCCGCAATCATCGGCCGCTTGCGTTCGATCCCACGGTCTCGGCCCAGGTAGCGCTGTTTTTGCACCAGCCAACGCGCGTGCAACTCGGCAGGCAGCACATCTTCGAGCCTGGCACCATCCTCGTTGCGCAGCGCCTTCCACATTTGCGGTGCCAATCCCAGCATGCCGAAGAAACCGACATCGGCATCCAACACGAACGAAGGCTGCGACAACACCACCGACGAGCGCGCGATGGTTGCCTCCACCTCGCCCGATTGCCACTCGATCCCGGCGGGCAACGGCCCGACCGTACCGAGCACCCACATCACATGCCCGTCCTTGCTGACCTTCCACAACCCCGGTCCCGGCTGCACACCCTGCACCACCAGCGTTTCCAGATCGCGAATGGGCACCGCATCAGCCGCTGCCGCCACACGCTCCGGTAGCTCACCCTGCGCCCATGCGGACATGCTCATCAGCAACGGCAGACAAGCTGCGAACCGGCTCCATTCCATGCAGCGCATGCCCTTCTCCATGATTTCGCGAAGGTGCGACATTAGCCACTTCCCCAGAGAGCCGCGTTAGCAAATCGTTGACGTGCGCGCAGGACCCATCATGGGGACGAACACGAAAAAGCCCACGCGGTGAGCGCAGGCTTTCGGTTGTTCCTCAGCAAGTGGTCGGGACGGCCGGATTCGAACCGACGACCCTCTGCCCCCCAGGCAGATGCGCTACCAGGCTGCGCTACGCCCCGATCTTTGCTGCAACCCACCGGTACGTTGGCGGGCTGGCGATTATAGCGGCTTTGTTTGCGGAAGTGTTCAGCGCCGCAGCAGTTGCAGCACTTCCTCCAGCTCCATCCGCACCTGCCGGATGATCTGGTTGCTCAGCGCCGATTCCTGCCGCGCACCCTCGCCATCCAGTTGCAGGCGCGCGCCACCGATGGTGTAGCCCTGTTCGTACAGCAGGCTGCGGATCTGCCGCACCATCAGCACGTCGTGACGCTGGTAGTAGCGACGGTTGCCACGACGCTTGGCCGGCTCCAGGCTCGGAAATTCGGTCTCCCAGTAACGCAGCACGTGCGGCTTGACGTCGCACAGCTCGCTGACCTCACCGATGGTGAAATAGCGCTTGGCCGGTATCGGCGGAAGTTCGCGGTTACTGCCCGGATCCAGCATATGCCTCCACCCGCTCCTTGAGCTTCTGGCCCGGACGGAAGGTGACCACCGTGCGGGCGGAAATCGGAATTTCCTCGCCGGTCTTGGGGTTGCGCCCCGGGCGCTGGTTCTTGCGCCGCAAGTCGAAATTGCCGAAACCGGAAAGCTTTACCTGGCGTCCCTGCTCCAGAGCATCACGCAGTACATCGAAGAACGCATCGACGAACTCCTTGGCCTCACGCTTGTTCAGGCCAACCTCGTCGAACAACCGGTCCGCCATCTCCGCCTTGGTCAATGCCATGCCTGTCTGTTCCCTGTCGCTTCCGCCTCAACCCCGGATCCTGGCACCGTGCTCGCGCTCGATGGCGGCCACCACGGAGGTGACCACGGCTTCCACATCGCGGTCCGTCAGAGTGCGCGAGGTGTCCTGCAAAATCAAGCCCATAGCCAGACTCTTGAAACCCGGTTCGACGCCCTGGCCGACGTAGCGATCGAACAGCGCCACCTCGCGCAGCAAGCTGCCGGCCGCCTGGCGGATGGTCGCCGACAGCGCACCCCATTCAACCGTTTCGGCCACCACCACGGCCAGGTCGCGGCGCACCGCCGGGAACCGCGACAGTTCACCGGCACGCGGCAGCACTCGTGCGGCCAGCAGTTCCAGATCCAGTTCGAACACCAGCACCTCCACGTCGATCTCCATCGCCGCAGCCAGACGTGGGTGCAATTGGCCGATCCAGCCGATGCGCCGGTCATCGCGGCAGACGTCGGCCGAACGCGCCGGGTGCGCGAACGGATGCTGCGCGACACGGAACTCCAACTGTGCGCCGGAGGCGGCGGCAAGCGCTTCCAGGTCACCCTTCAGATCGTGGAAATCGACCTTGCGTGCCTTCTCGCCCCATTGCAGCGCAGCCGCGTCACCGCACACCGCAGCCGCCACGCGCACGGTTTCCTGCGGCACCTGCCCGGCATCGCCGGCCTGCTGCAGGAACACACGGCCCAGTTCGAACAGGCGTACGCGGCCGGCCTGGCGCGCAACGTTGCGGCCCAGCGTGGCCACCAACCCCGGCAGCAGCATCGGCCGCATCACCGCCAATTCCGCCGATAGCGGGTTGGCCAGCGCCACGCGACCGCCCTGCAACTGCCACTGGTCCAGCAATTGGGCATCGACGAAGGCGTAATTGATGGTTTCCAGCATGTCGCGCGCCAGCAACTGGCGGCGCACGCTCAGGTCGTCGAGGCGGGTTTCGCTCGGCATCGCGATGCGCGCCGCGCCGCCCGGCAACGTGGTCGGGATCTTCTCGTAGCCGTGGATGCGCGCCAGTTCCTCGATCAAATCCTCTTCGATGGCGATGTCGAAGCGGCGGCTCGGCGCGGTCACGTTCCAGCCGTCGGCGGTCGCCTCGACCCCCATGCCCAGCGCGCGCAGGATGCGCTCGACCTCGGCATCGTCGATGTCGATGCCGAGCACGCGGGTGATGCGTGCGCGTCGCAGCGCGATGGTCGCAGCCACCGGCAAGTCGGCTTCTCGCACTGCTTCGGTGACCGGCGACGGCGTGCCGCCGGCCAGATCCAGCACCAGCCGGGTGGCATATTCGATTGCCGTGCGCGGCAACTGTGGATCGACACCGCGCTCGAAACGATGGCCGGCATCGGTATGCAGGCCCAGCTTGCGGCCACGGCCCATGATCGCGGCCGGGGCGAAGTGCGCCGCTTCGAGGAACACGTTACCGGTGGCGTCGGTGACGCGGGTATCAAAGCCGCCCATCAACCCGGCCAGGCCGACCGGGCGGTCGGCGTCGGTAATCAGCACGAAGCTGTCGTCCAGCACGGCATCGCGGCCGTCGAGCAGCTTGAGGGTTTCGCCAGCGCGCGCGCGGCGCACACCGATTCCGCCCTTGAGCGTGTCCAGGTCGTAGGCGTGCATCGGCTGGCCCAGTTCCAGCATCACGTATTGGGTGATGTCCACCAGCAACGACACCGGGCGCACGCCGCTGCGGCGCAGGCATTCGGCCATCCACAGCGGTGTGCTGGCGGCAGCGTTGACGCCCTCGATCACGCGGCCGAGGTAACGCGGTGCTTCGGCACCGGCATCGAGCCGGATGGCCAGTTCGCGCGCACCCTGCGCCGGCACCGCTTCGGCGGCGAACGGCTTCACTTCGCTGCAAGTGGCCGCAGCCACGTCGTAGGCAATGCCGCGCACGCTGAAACAATCGGCGCGGTTCGGGGTGAGCTTGATCTCGATACTGGCGTCGGGCAGGCCGAGGTATTCCACCAGCGCAGTGCCGACCGGCGCACCTTCCGGCAGTTCCAGCAGGCCGGAGGCGTCATTGTCCAGGCCCAGTTCCTTGGCCGAGCACAACATGCCGTTGGATTCGACGCCGCGCAGCTTGGCCGGCTTGATCTTCAACTCGCCAATCTGCGCGCCGACCATCGCCAGCGGTGCAACCAAGCCAACGCGCGCGTTCGGTGCGCCGCAGACGATCTGCAACAACTCGCCCTGCCCGGCATCGACCTTGCACACCTGCAAGCGATCGGCCTCCGGGTGGCGCACCGCCTCGACGATGCGCGCCACCACCACGTGCTGCAAACCCTCGCCCAGTGCAGTCACTTCCTCGACTTCCAAGCCGATGGCGGTCAACACCGCGCTCAGTTCGTCACGCGAGGCATCGGTGGGGACGTGGCTGCGCAGCCAGCTTTCGGAGAATTTCATCGTTACTCGATCCGTTGTGCGGGCCTGCATCGCCCGCCATGTTTATACCCATGGAACCCGTTGTCGCCCGCGCCGCGCGTCAGGCAAACTGGCGCAGGAAGCGCACGTCGTTGTCGAAGAACGCGCGCAAGTCGTTGACGCCATAGCGCAGCATCGCAAAGCGCTCCACGCCCAGGCCGAAGGCGAAGCCGGTGTAGCGCTCCGGGTCGATGCCGCAGTTGCGCAGCACGTTCGGGTGCACCATGCCGCAGCCCAGCACTTCCAGCCAGCGGGTACTGCCGTCGGGCTGCTGCCAGGCGATGTCCACTTCCGCGCCCGGCTCCACGAACGGGAAGTAGCTGGGGCGGAAACGCATTTCGAAATCGCGCTCGAAGAACGCGCGCACGAACTCGCTCAGCGTGCCCTTGAGGTCGGCGAAGGTGGAATGCTCATCGACCAGCAAACCCTCGACCTGGTGGAACATCGGCGAATGGGTCTGGTCGCTGTCGCTGCGGTAGACCTTGCCAGCGGCGATCATCCGCAATGGCGGGGCGTGGTCGTCCATGTAGCGCACCTGCACGCCCGAGGTATGGGTGCGCAGCAGGCGGCCGTCGCCGAAATAGAAGGTGTCATGCATGGCCCGCGCCGGATGGTGTGGCGGGAAGTTCAGCGCTTCGAAGTTGTGCCAGTCGTCCTCGATTTCCGGGCCTTCGGACAACTCGTAGCCGAGGCGACCGAAAATTTCGGTGATGCGCTCCAGCGTGCGCGTGACCGGATGCAGACCACCGCGCCCACCATCGCGACCGGGCAGGGTGACGTCGATGCTTTCCGAAGCCAGCCGCGCATCCAGCGCCGCGCTTTCCAGCAGCGCCTTGCGCTCGCCCAGCGCGGTGGAAACGGCATCACGCGCGCGGTTGATCACCTCGCCCGCCAGCTTGCGCTCATCGGCAGGCAACGTACCCAGTTGCTTGAGCTGGGCGGTGATGCTGCCGCTCTTGCCCAGCAAGGCGACGCGCAGGCTTTCCAGCGTTTCCGGGCTCTGCGCCGCGGCCACGTCGGCCAGCGCCTGTGCGGTCAGGGATTGGATGTCACTCATGGATCGACGGACCTCGGATCGGTTTGCCTCACACGTTCCGCGCAGGGCCAATGCCCCGGCGCCTTCAAGCCCCTCTCCCACCGGGAGAGGGGTTGGGGTGAGGGTACGAGCGAAGCCTCGTGACCTGAAACCACGCGAGGCTTTGCCCCTACCCTCATCCGCCCCTTCGGGGCACCTTCTCCCGGAGGGAGAAGGGAACGGCCAAACCACAAAAAGAAATGGGGAAGGACTCGCGCCCTTCCCCATGCATTGTCTCATTCACCATCGCCGCGGGCGAACCGCGCCGACGGGGGAAGGACTCATGCCGCCAGCGCGCCCTTGGCCTTCTCGGCCAGTGCGGCAAAACCGGCCGCGTCGTGCACGGCGATGTCCGCCAGCACCTTGCGGTCCAGGGTGATGCCAGCCTTGAGCAGGCCGTTCATGAAACGGCTGTAGCTCAAGCCGTTGATGCGGGCAGCCGCATTGATGCGGGTGATCCACAGCGAACGGAAATTGCGCTTCTTCTGCTTGCGGCCGATGTAGGCGTACTGCTGTGCCTTGATGACCGCCTGCTTGGCGACGCGGAAGACCTTGCGGCGGGCGTTGTAGTAGCCCTTCGCCAGGGTCAGGATTTTCTTGTGGCGGCGACGCGCCTGCACACCACGCTTTACTCGTGCCATGGTTCAGTCCTCAGAGGTAAGGGAGCATGCGGTCCAGACGGCCGGCGTCTTCCGCGCGGACGTGATTCGTCTGACGCAGGTTACGCTTCCGCTTGGTCGCTTTCTTCGTGAGGATGTGGCTACGGTTGGCGTGGCCGCACTTGTACTTGCCGGATGCGGTCTTGCGGAAACGCTTGGCCGCCGCCCGGTTGGTCTTGATCTTGGGCATTGCTATGTCCTTGATGAGGTCTTTTGTCACTGGCCGGGCGGCACTTCACGAACATTGCGACTGGGTCGCAAAGCGCATGAACCACGCTTTCCATCCTTGCCCTTGCCTGTTTGAGGCCCACACTCCCAATGGAGGCAGGCAGGTCCTGTGGTGTTGCAAACAACAAACCCGGCAAAACCGGGCCGCCCATTATGCCTGCCATGCCGGGCACATGCAAATGCAAGGCTGCCAGCGGACCAAGGGCGCAAACGCACGGGAGAGAAGGCCTTCGCCCTCCCCGCCCGCTGAAGCCACGGCCGTGGGCCGCCGGCTTACTTCTTCTTCGGTGCGATCATCATGACCATCTGCCGGCCTTCCAGGCGCGGGCGCGATTCGATCACGATGTCTTCGCCCAGGTCGGCCTCGATCCGGCTCGCCATTTCGCGGCCCAGTTCCTGATGGCTCATTTCACGGCCACGGAAGCGGATGTTGACCTTGATCTTGTCGCCATCTTCAAGGAAACCGCGCATCTTGCGCAGCTTGATCTGGTAGTCGCCCTCGTCCGTGACCGGACGGAACTTCACTTCCTTGATCTCGACCTGGCGGGTCTTCTTCTTGGCCTCGTTGGCCTTCTTCTGCGTTTCGAACTTGAACTTGCCGAAGTCCATGATCTTGCAGACCGGCGGATCGGCCTGCGGCTGGATTTCGACCAGGTCCAGGCCCTCGTCCTCGGCCATCGCCAGCGCTTCGTCGCGCGTCATCACGCCGATCATTTCACCGTCGCTGCCGATCACGCGCACGCGCGGCACGCGGATCTCGTGGTTGCGGCGATTCTGCTTGTTGTCAGGGATACTGATATTGCAATCTCCGAATGGAATTGAACCGGCCCCGGCGGATCATCCGCGGGGCCGGGGCTTGTTGCTCATTACCGGTGTTCGGCCTGCAGGCGTTCGGCGAAAACCGGCAGCGACATGCTGCCAAGATCCTCGCCCGAACGGGTGCGTACCGCGACCGCGCCGTTTTCCTTCTCGCGATCACCGACGACCAGCAGGTAGGGCACCCGCTGCAGTGCATGCTCGCGAATCTTATAGCCGATCTTCTCGTTCCGCAAATCAGCCACGACCCGGAAGCCTTGCTCCGCAAGGGTTTCACGCACCTGTCGGGCGTATTCGGCCTGGGCGTCGGTGATGTTGGCCACCACCACCTGGGTCGGTGCCAGCCACGCCGGGAAAGCGCCGGCATGGTGCTCGATCAGGATGCCAATGAAGCGCTCCATCGAGCCGACGATGGCCCGGTGCAGCATCACCGGATGGCGTTTCTGGCTGTTTTCGTCCACGTACTCGGCACCGAGGCGGCCGGGCATCATGAAATCCACCTGCATCGTGCCCAACTGCCAGGTGCGGCCGATGGCGTCCTTCAGGTGGTACTCGATCTTCGGGCCGTAGAAGGCACCCTCGCCCGGCAATTCCTGCCACTCCACGCCACAACTGCGCAGCGCCGAACGCAGCGCGTCCTCGGCCTTGTCCCAGGTGGCGTCGTCACCCAGACGCGACTCGGGGCGCAGGGCGATCTTGATCTGGATGTCGTCGAAACCGAAATGCCCGTATACCGCCAGCGCCTGCCGGTGGAACGCGGTGACTTCCGCCTCGATCTGCGCCTCGGTGCAGAACACGTGGCCGTCGTCCTGGGTGAAACCGCGCACGCGCAGGATGCCGTGCAGCGCGCCGGACGGCTCGTTGCGGTGGCAGGAACCGAATTCGCCATAGCGAATCGGCAGGTCGCGGTAGCTGTGCAAGCCCTGGTTGAACAACTGGACGTGACCGGGGCAATTCATCGGCTTGACCGCGTAGGTGCGCTTCTCCGACTCGGTGAAGAACATGTTGTCCTGGTAGTTGTCCCAGTGGCCGGACTTCTTCCACAGGCTCACGTCCAGAATCTGCGGGCAGCGCACCTCGCCGTAACCGCTGTCGCGATAGACGCCGCGCATGTGTTGCTCGACCACCTGCCACAGCGCCCAGCCCTTCGGATGCCAGAACACCAGCCCCGGTGCCTCCTCTTGCAGGTGGAACAGGTCCTGCTGCTTGCCGATGCGGCGGTGGTCGCGCATCTCGGCTTCCTCGATGCGCTTGATGTAGGCCTCGAGCTGCTTCTTGTCGGCCCAGGCGGTGCCGTAGATGCGCTGCAACTGCTCGTTCTTGGCGTCACCGCGCCAGTAGGCGCCGGAAATGCGGGTCAGCTTGAACGCTTTGAGGAAGCGCGTGTTCGGCACGTGCGGGCCGCGGCACATGTCCACGTATTCCTGGTGGTAGTACATGCCCATCGCGGTGATGTCCTCGGACATGTCCTCGATCAACCGCAGCTTGTAGTCCTCGCCACGGGCCTTGAAGATCTCGACCACTTCCGCGCGCGGGGTCATCTTCTTGATGACGTCATAGTCCTGCGCGATCAGCTCGCCCATGCGCTTTTCGATCGCCGCCATGTCCTCCGGCGTGAACGGGCGCTCGGAATGGATGTCGTAGTAGAAGCCCTCGGCGATCACCGGGCCGATGACCATCTTCACGTCCGGGTACAACTGCTTGACCGCATGGCCGACCAGGTGCGCGCTGGTGTGGCGGATGATCTCCACGCCCTCCTCGTCCCTGGCGGTGATGATGCGCAGGCCGGCATCGTGGTCGATCACGTCGCCGGCATCGACCAGCACGCCATCGACCGCGCCGGCGATGGTGGCCTTGGCCAGCCCGGCGCCGATGGATTGGGCCACGTCCATGACGCTGACCGGGCTTTCGAACTGACGAATGCTGCCGTCGGGGAGAGTGATGTTGATCATGTCGGTATCTGCGTTACTTGCGGGAGTGGCATGGGCCACGGCCAGGTCATCGGCGGGAAACCCCGCCACGACGTGTCCTGTTCCTGCACGGGTAGAAATCAAAAAGCGCCGCAAGGGCGCCTTTTCGAGGGCCTGCGGAAGCGGTCAGCAATGGGCGGTCGTAGTGCTCATGTCGCACGCTGGGCCGGCGTTTCCGCGGGCCACCTTTTCTGCCGGGATATCAGCGGAGATGGTAAACCAATTCCGGTGCTTCTGCCCCTGCGGATACGGGCCACACCCGTCCAACGGCGGCAGCGCCAGCAGCGAAAACGAAAAACCCGGCCTGGAAGCCGGGTTTCGGTGCCACTCCGTCTGGAGTGGTGGGCGGTACAGGGTTCGAACCTGTGACCCCTACCATGTCAAGGTAGTGCTCTACCGCTGAGCTAACCGCCCTTTGCGTCGCGGCGAATTGCTCGCTGCGAGGGCGCGTATCTTAGTCCAGCTATTCGGGCAGAACAATAGGGTTTCGACAATTTGTTCGCAGGCCGGCTCCCGCCCACCAACTTCATCCCAGACTGGCTTCCTTCAACTGGTGGATGCGGTCGCGCACGCGGGCGGCATCCTCGAACTCCAGGTCGCGGGCATGCTGGTACATCTGCTGTTCCAGCGTCTTGATCCGGGCCGCCAACTGCGCCGGGCCCAGCACCGCGTAGTCGGCTTCGGCCTCGGCAACACGCCGGGCAGCCTTGCCCTTGCCGCCAACCTTGACGGTCGTCCCTTCATGCGCGCCTTCCAGGATATCGGTGATCGGCCGCGCCACCGATTTGGGCACGATGCCGTGCGCCTCGTTGTATTCGACCTGCTTCTGCCGGCGGCGGTCGGTCTCGTCGATGGCCGTCTGCATTGAACGGGTGATCCTGTCGGCATACAGAATGGCCTTGCCACGCAAATTGCGGGCGGCGCGGCCGATGGTCTGGATCAACGAGCCGGCCGAACGCAGGAAGCCCTCCTTGTCGGCATCGAGGATCGCCACCAGCGACACCTCGGGCATGTCCAGGCCTTCGCGCAGCAGGTTGATGCCGACCAATACGTCGAACTTGCCCAGGCGCAGGTCGCGGATGATCTCCACCCGCTCCACCGTGTCGATGTCCGAGTGCAGGTAGCGCACGCGGATGCCATGCTCGCTCAGGTATTCGGTGAGGTTCTCGGCCATGCGTTTGGTCAGCGTGGTCACCAGCACGCGGTCGCCCATCTTGATGCGCGCATTGCATTCAGACATCAGGTCGTCGACCTGTGTGGTCACCGGGCGGATTTCCACCGGCGGATCGATCAGACCCGTGGGCCGCACCACCAACTCGGTGATCTCGCCACCCGATTCACGCAACTCATAGGGGCCCGGCGTCGCCGACACGTAGATGCTGCGCGGCGAACGCGCCTCCCATTCCTCGAAACGCAGCGGCCGGTTGTCCAGCGCCGACGGCAGGCGGAAGCCGAACTCCACCAGCGTTTCCTTGCGCGAGCGGTCGCCCTTGTACATCGCGCCGATCTGCGGAATGGTCACGTGCGATTCGTCGATGACCAGCAGCGCATCCGGCGGCAAATAATCGAACAGCGTCGGCGGCGGATCGCCGGCAGCCTTGCCGGTGAGATGCCGCGAGTAATTTTCGATGCCGTTGCAGTAGCCCACCTCGGCCATCATTTCCAGATCGAACTGCGTGCGCTGCGCCAAACGCTGCGCTTCGACCAGCTTGTTCTGCGCGTACAGCACCTCCAGCCGCAGCTTCAGCTCGGCCTTGATCGTCTCCACCGCCGCCAGCACCCGCTCGCGCGTGGTGGCGTAGTGGGTCTTCGGGTAAATGGTGTAGCGCTGCAGCTTGCGCAGGCTCTCGCCGGTGAGCGGATCGAACATGCTGATCTGCTCGACCTCACCGTCGAACAGTTCGATGCGCACCGCCTCGCTGTCCGATTCGGCCGGGAACACGTCGATCACCTCGCCGCGCACGCGGAACGTGCCGCGGTGCAATTCATACTCGTTGCGGGCGTACTGCAACTGGGTGAGATGGTTGATCAAGTCGCGCTGGTCGATGCGCTCGCCCTTGGACAGGATCAAGCGCAATGACAGGTAGTCTTCCGGCGCGCCCAGTCCGTAGATTGCCGAGACCGTGGCCACCACGATGGCATCCGGGCGCGACAGCAGGGTCTTGGTCGCGGCAAGGCGCATCTGCTCGATGTGTTCGTTGATCGAACTGTCCTTCTCGATGAAGGTGTCCGACGACGGCACGTAGGCCTCGGGCTGGTAGTAGTCGTAATAGCTGACGAAATACTCCACCGCGTTGTGCGGGAAGAACGCCTTGAACTCGCCGTACAACTGCGCCGCCAGCGTCTTGTTCGGCGCCATCACCAGCGTCGGCCGCTGCACCTGCTGCACCACGTTGGCGATGGTGTAGGTCTTGCCCGAGCCGGTGACGCCCAGCAGCGTTTGCTTGGCGATGCCGGCCTCGAAATTGGCCACCAACTTGTCGATGGCAGCCGGCTGGTCGCCAGCAGGCGAATAGGGAGAAACGAGCTGGAAGCGGTCGGACATGGCGGCGCGAGCAAAGTTGACCCGCAAGTATAGCCACCGTATGGATGACGGCCGGCTGAGAGGCTTCCCTACACACTGCCTGCAACATCACCGACGGCATCGCACCGTCGCCACGGCAATGATGTTTTCGCCGCCCTTGCACGGGGCAAAAAGGAAAGATCATGGCAAGGACGCCACCCGCCCCACCCACGCTCGCAAGCATCAGGCAAACCGGAATCACCTTGGTGGAACTTGCCGTCTGCGCCTGCGTGTTGTCGATAACCGCCGCCATCGCGGCACCCTCGATGGGCAAACTCATCGAGCGCCAACGCGCCGTTGCTGCCAACCACAAGCTCATCACCCACCTTGCCCAGGCACGCATGGCCGCCATCACCCGGCGCACACCCGCCATCCTCTGCCCTTCCAGCAATGGCAAAACCTGCAATGCAGACACGAACTGGGGCGAAGGCTGGCTGCTGTTCCTCGACCGCGATGGCAATCGCCAGCCCGACCACCGGGACGACATCGTGTTGGCAGACAACACCCCCACCTCACGCCACCTGAAACTGACCAGCACCACCGGACGCAAGCAAGTGCGCTATCTCCCCGACGGCCGCAGCGCCGGAAGCAACCTGACGATTTCCATCTGCAACAGGAAAGGCGACCTGCTCACCGCCGTGGTCATCAACAATGCCGGGCGTGCACGCAGCACCCGCCCCGGCAAAGCCACTGCCTGCCCCGGCTGACGGCAACCGGCTTGCTTCCCCTGCCGAACGCTCTTCGCAAGGCTTGCACCGCATGTCGGCACTACGTAGAATGCGCGTCCCCGCCCGAATAGCTCAGCCGGTTAGAGCACTTGACTGTTAATCAGGGGGTCGTTGGTTCGAGTCCAACTTCGGGCGCCAGATACATCAAGAACAAAGGGTCGCTTCGGCGGCCCTTTGTTTTTCCAGCGTAGCCGGATCGCAGCCATCCACTGGCTGCTGTATCCGCACCTGCTCAGCGTAGCGCTTCGGGTTATCCAGACCCCGGGCGGGGTGGGGGAACTCTCCACCCCGCGTGATCGGATCGACTACCAACACTCGGCAACGGTGCCAGAGCCGTTCTCGGTACGCACGCCTTGTGCGTTCAGAGACAAGGTTCCACAACTCGAATCCGGCTGGCGGCTGGTTGGCACGGCGCGAATCGTGTAGCTACGTGCAGCCACGGCGCCATCGAAACCCACGTTGTAGAAACTGGCCAGATTGGCTTCACAGGCGGGAGCCGCTGCCCCCACGTAGGTGAGATTGGTCGTGTAATGGCGTTCCATGAGTTGTGCGTGCTGCTGCAAACACGCTGCCACCGCCGCACGCCGGGACTTGATGACATAACGCTGGTAGCTCGGATAGGCAATGGAAGCCAGGACCGCGATGATGACCACCACGATCATTATCTCGATTAGCGTAAAGCCAGCCTGCCCACGTTTCCGCTGCATATGATTGATCGGCCTCATGCGACTCAGCCCCCTCTCTTGATTTCACGCCAGGAGACGCGACCCGTGTTGCGAATATCGCGACAACGCACCGTCTTCACCTGACCATTGCTACCGGTCACCGTGATGAAACACTCTTCAGGGCCCGCCTGTGGCTGCGGCGAGGTTGGCATACCCACCCCCAGATCTACTGAACCAATCGCCACGGCAGTGGAACTGCCGTCCTGCTTCGTGGCTGTCAACGTATCATCCGAGAACTTGCTGTCATTGTTGACGTCAAAGAGCGACGTGGAAAGGCTGGTGCCGGTGAAGGCATCCAGAGCATTGAGGTAACCACGACCATCGGACTGGCAGGCACTGGCCGTTGGAATGGCACTGGCCGTGATCAGCGCTGTCTCACGCCCCCCACCCATCACCAAGGCCGCGTTAACAATTCGCTCACCATCAGGGGCATAGGACGGCGGCGTCAACAAATCCACATACCAGCCCTTGGAGGAAGCGGGCAGCTTTTCGCGCTCCTGGAAGGTACGCACCGGCCGGCCACTGCGGACACCAGCGACCAGTGTAGTCCGCCGGGTGAGATTGGCATTGGCACCACCACGCACCAGCGTGGTTCCATCGTCAACGAAGCCGTACATGCTCTGCACGTCCTTGTTTTGCATGTCACCAGTGGTCATCAACCGCCCCGTACCGAAAAACACCCAGGTCCGGTAGGTGTCCGGGTGCATGGCCAGCGTCAGGCCACCGGTAATGGGCTGGCGCACGACGACATTTTCAGCATTGGTATACGTTGCCGAAAAAATTGGCTGACTGCTGTTGGCCACACCCCAACTACTGCTCGTGCCCGCGCTGAGATCGAATTTCCAGACATTCCCCAGCATGTCACCGGCATACACATAATCCAGCGTGCCATTGCCATCCCGGTCCCAGCCGGCGGGAGCCGAAAGGCCGTTGGAGTCCGCATGATCGGTCACCGGCGAACCTACACCTGTACTGATCTTCTTGATCAAGGCACCACTTTCAAGATTATAGACAAGCAGCACGGCGCGGCCATTGCTGCTGTTGATGCCGTTACTGACAATCAGCGCCGTTACCCCAGTATTGAGCTTGGCGATGATCGGCCGTCCTTGCACCAACCCCATGTCCGCTTCGGAGCCGGTAATCTCCCATTTGAACTTACTCTGGTCAAAGCTCGCCGGATTGGTCACATCCAATACAAACAACCCTTTGCCACCTTTGCCCAACCCCGCCACCAGCAGATTTTTGTTCGGAGTTTGCGCACGGGCTGACACCACGATGGGGCCATCTACGAAATAACGGTGGACATAATCCGAACGACTCAAAGAGCCGAGATCCGTCCAATTTATGCCATTGGGGATGAAGCCGAACAATTCCGCACCATCGCTGGCATTGATGGCATGCAGCATGCCGTCGTTGGCACCCACGTACAGTGTACTGGTATCGGCAACATAAGCCGGCGAGGAGCCAACGACATCACCCAGCAAGCTGCTCCTGTTACGCAGCGTGCCACCATTGGATTTTTCCAACGTGCGAGTACCCGCAATATAAGCAGCATTGTCTTCGCCGGTTACCGGGTAATTGATGACACCCGTCCTCGTCAAAGCCGTCAACTGAGCATTGGTTGCCGAGGTCGGGAATGCACCTGCGGAGGTGAACAACTTCCGCCCCGTGGCGGGGATGCCATTCTGTGCACGCCACGCCGGCGTTGCATTGATGCCATTTGCGTCAATGGGATAGGCCAGCACATCACCCGTCCAGGTACCGGAAACATAGGTCGCCTGGAATACTCGGGAACCGGCGGTGATCGTTTCGGAGTTATTCTCGACGTTGGAGAACGACCCTGTCCGCTCGGTAATCGCGGCCAAGGCCGTCGTCAACCCACGAATGAACGCTTCCGGGTCAGCCGCCGAAACGAACTCGCCGCGGCCATTGACCGCCGCATGCAACAGGTCATCAATACGATCACTATCCTCGGCATCCATCGGGTTCGGCCAGCTACTGAAGTTGCTCGGCACATCACCTACCGAGTTGTAACCCGTGGTACCGGCCAAACCCAGCGAAATGCCGAAGGTCACCATGTGCTGCCAGAACGCAGGATCCTGTCCGCTGTCAGGAACATTGTTATCAAGATCCGTGCGCAGATCGTTCTTCCAATACTTCATGGCCACGTCTGCCAGCGTATTGGAGCTTGAACCCGCATAGGGTGCTATTGGCTGATACGTGAAGCTGCGGCCATCCAGCCCGGTAATGGCACTGCCGGAGCTATTGTCTTGCTCGCCAACATCGATGTCGAGATTGTTCCAGTAACCGTCCGTGGTCAGGATGGTGAAATTCTGCCGGCACGACAATTGATCGGCCACTACCGCTGGCCCATATGGGCCAGTAGTCGCATTGGATGAAAAGTATTTGCCGGCGTTGTCAAGCGCCTGATGCAGAGGTGTACCGTTGTAGCCGATGGTGCCGTACAGGCGTTCATACCAGCGAGTCCGATTGTTGTTGTCGCCAGTAGCACCGGCCGGATCATCAAACAGGCCATCGTTGTAGCCGACCGGAATCGGCACCGCCTGCCTCGGCCAATTATTGGAAGTGGTTCCGCCGTTACGCCCCCATATGGTTCGGAAACCCACACGCACGTTGCCACCCAACTGGTTGAATGCCGCACCAGCCCCCGCCTTGGCGGCTTTCATGCGCGTGCGATGATAAGAGAACCAGGTCGCATAATTGGTCCGCTCATCCGCCTCATTGCGGCTACCGGGCGTGGCATAAGTACAGTTGCGCCATTGATTACCCGAACTTGTGCTGCAATTACGATTGTTCTCACCACGGTTGTAGTTGGGTGAGTTGCCAGTGCGCGTCGTGTATTCGCTGCGAACAATGCGGCCATCACTGAAAATCTGATAGCGATAGACCTCGCCTCGATCCGTCACTTCGGTAGTAGCACTGTTTTTTGGCACATAGAAAGTCTGGATTCCACCACAAACCTCGGTACCGCTACTCATTTCGCCTGAAGTGGCATTATTGTTCCGATTGTACGAGCGGCAACTATTTTCATTACTCAAATCAATGGTGTTGCCGGAAGCAAGATTGAAATCACCATAAACAGCGCTGTAGCTCGTGCCTCCTGCCATCAGGGAGCCATCGGCATTGAGCCATGTCGTGTAAGTACGCCTCGGATCGTAATAAACCGTATTGTTCACATAGGTCTGATTGGACCAGGAACTGGCCGTATTCGCCGGCATGCCTTCGAACGCCATCGAACCGGAATCGTCGAGCAGAAAAAGGACATTGGGCGGTACCCGGACACCTGTGGTCAGCGGATCCGTCGGCAAGGTGATGCCGGCGTTTGCCGGCGACACCAGCAAGGTGATGCAAAAAGCCATCAGCACGTGCACGGGACGCGAGGACAAAAGGCGACGTTGCGGATTTCCGGACTGAGGCTTGCGCATGGCAGGCTTCCTCATTGTTTGTTGTATGTGGTTTGGAGCAATACGGAAGAGCGACCATCGTCATTGGAGATGGCGGTGATACGGAAGCGCGGGGTCATGCACAACTTTTCCCGCGGAATATTACGATCACAACCAGCCCACGTCGGCGTCATGCCCATATACTCGACGATGAACCTCGCACTTGGCACCGGGGTATTGCTGTCGGCAAGATTATTGCTGGCATCGCGCCAGCCACCGAAGCTGGTATCCAGCCAACGGTCTGCAACCGTGGGGTCCGGCAAGCTGCATAACCCACCGCTGCAACCACTGGAGGGCACCGCAGCAACCGCTGTTACTCTGGCCAGCTCCTCTCCCTGGCGCAATGCCGACTCGACGGCCTGGAAACCGAGGCTGCGGTCATAGAGGTTGGCAGTCATGCGCTCCTCCATCGTGGTCCCGCGCAATACCGCCAAGCCCATCACCGTCATCAGCAACAGCAGGATCAGCACGACGAGCAACGAGGCCCCCTGCTGCTGCCCGGAAATGCGAGGGGAGATATTCATGGATTGCGGTTCCGCAGACTGACGACGTGAATCAATTGCCGCTGGATGGTTTGGCCATTGGGACCAACGCGGTCATTGCCGGCCTGGGTGAGGGTGATACGTGCAGAAGTGACATCACCCCAGTTGGTACCTACCGCCGCGACCCCCTGATACGTGCTCTGACCTTCGACCAGATACAAGACGCTCAGGTTGGATACGCCTTCGGCCACTTCCTGCGCGGCAACGGTTCCGTTGGCGGTAGCCACCTGCTGGTACAGCGACGGCCCATTGCTGCCATTGCCTATGTACCAGCGCGAAGCGCGCAGCCTGGCCAGTGCCGATACCGATTCACTGCCAGCCGTGGCGTCCGGGCTGTAGTCGAACTGGTCGCCGCTGACGTTGAGGGCGATGGTGGAATTGCCCGGCGTACCGCTCGCGGCATGCAGGATGTCACTGCCGCTGACCGATGACACTTGGAAAATGGAAGCCTGCCTGCCGTTGCAGACAACTGCCAGATCACCAGCAACCATACCGTGGCTGGCATTGTTGACGGTAAAGGTGGCTCCGGCGGTATTGTGCGCACTTACCGTGACCACATTGTCATCGGCACTGAACAATTGCAGTACCTCGGTACCGGCAACCCGCTGGCCGGCACCCGTACCAGTGGTCAAGCCGGCGGCTGCTTCGCTGGCGCCATACCCGCGGAAAGCATCTCCCCAGGTGTTGATGTTGCTCCACCAATTGCTGGCGGAATTATTGAGCACGTTGGCAAGCGGCAGGCTGTTGACGCAGGGATTGCCGGCCGCCTCGCGCAAATCACGCGACATCAGCTCGAAGGCAACGCGCGTTCCCTCTTGCAAGCGCCCCACGCCCTCGGTGGCGCGATAAACCTGTCGGTTGGAAAGGAAGATGCCAACGGCCGCGCCCACCACCAGCAAGCCGATCAGCATGGCAATCATCAATTCGATCAGGCTGAAACCCGCCTGCGAACGCAGACGCCAGCGCTGGATACTCTTCGCCGTCATAGCTGCACCTTGGTCCGGAAGATTCTTGCCGTGCTGCCTGCCACCTTGCCGCCAGCAGCCGCATCGCTGGCGTGGCTTTCATCCCATCGCAACTGGATTTCACAGATACCCGTGCCCGCATTGCAGGCGATGTTGCCGCAGCCCGAAGTATCGGCAGCCGCCAGACCCAAAGCGGTGCGCCAACCATTGATCCAGGCCGTGGTGTCGGCAGCGGCAAGCGAGCCCGTACCCGGGCCGGCACAAATGAAACCGCCGGTGTTATAGCCACCCGACAATGCCGCGTCGCGATTGGCACGCATGGCCTCAAGCGCCGCATAGGCCGAGATGACCGCCTGGCTGCGTTCCAGCGAACCCTGGCTGTTGCGCAACGCTACTGTCTGCATGGCGGCAATGCCCAACAACCCGACGGCCATGATCAATACCGCGACCATGACCTCGATGAGGCTCATGCCCCGCTCGTTGGCCGGGCGGCGATACAAGCTGCGCCTGCGAAAATTCTGTGTCACCTGAACCACCTCGTTCAGCCGTTAGGGACAGGCGCCGGACGCCTGCAGGATGGAGACGCGGGAGCCGCTGGCCAATTGCATCACCCGCTGGTTGTCGGGCGGGCGAGTCGTGTCGATGCAAACCGTCACATTCGCAGTAGCCAGCAAACCGCTGCCATCACGGGCCAGCCCATCGGCACTGAAAGTGATGTCGTTGACGTCGGCGGTGATCGCTGCGCGGCCATTGCCCATGAACTGCCTGAGCACCGCATTGTCCCGGGCAGACAACACGATGGCTCTGGACCAATCACTACCGGAGCAGGCAGCACCATCGGCGGACGGGCACAAGGTCACCCGGCCGTTCAGGCGCACTGCTTCGGAACGCGCGTACTGCACCATCGCCACCATCTCATTGGCCTGGGAGGTCAAACGGTCGCGGTTGATGAGTGCGGAAAAACTGGGCACGGCAATGGCCATCAGGATGGCCAACACCGCCACGGTCACCATCAGTTCCAACAAGGTGAAACCGCGCGCGCGCCCTGCGTCGCCTTTCATCCACAGCATGGAATTCCCCACCCCCGGTTTCGATCGCTGTACGCTAATGAAACTCCCGATGCAACCGCCAGCACATGCCGACGGACGGCAGCATTCCTGCCATCAACGGCCCCTCCCATGCCCCAGCCCCTCGACGCCCGCATGATTGAGCGCACGCGCCCTCCCTTGGAAGTGTTGTGGCAGCCGTCCAGCCTCATTTCCATCGTGCTGGCCGGCGAGTTGCTGGCGGTGATCCTGGCACTCGCTCCCGGCATCAACGGAGGCCGCTGGGTACATTTCGGCCTGACTTCCCTGCTGATCCAGTGGATCAGCCTCCTGACCCTGGGTGTCCTTGCGATGTTGCGCCATTCACTAGGCAAGCTACGCCCGCTGGGTGTGGCCTATTTCGCGCTCGCCACATTGTTGGTGACCACCAGCGGCGCGTGCTCGCTGGTATGGCTGTTGCTGCACGAACAATTGATGCTGCCTCACGAAGCTTGGCGCGCACTGTGGCTGCAATTCAGCGGCATTGCCTTGGCCGTGGGCTTGATTGGCGTGGCGATCTTCCGCAGCTACTGGAACGCACGACAACTGGCCTTGCGCACCAAGCAAGCGGAACTGGAAGCCCTGCAGGCGCGCATCCACCCCCACTTCCTGTTCAATACGTTGAACACCGGCGCTGCGCTGGTACATGAGCAACCGGAAAAAGCCGAGCAATTACTGCTGGACTTGGCCGATTTGTTCCGCGCCGCACTGGCAGGGCCAAGCCTGATTCCTCTGCATGAAGAACTGCTGCTGGCGCGCCGCTATGCCGAGATCGAGCAGCTCCGTTTCGGTTCGCGCATGCAGGTTGAATGGGCATTGCCGGAGGTGCTGCCCGAGCTGCCGGTACCCACGCTTTCGATCCAGCCACTGGTCGAAAACGCCATCCATCATGGTGTGGAACCTTCCACCACCTGCTGTCTGCTGCGCATCGCGGTGGAGGCCGCTGCCAACCATGTGCGGGTCAGCGTGAGCAATGACCTTCCCCCATCCTCCGCATTCCCGCGCACCGGTCATGGCGTGGGCCTGCATGCGGTGCGCGAGCGCGTGGCCGCGATGGGTGGGCAGGTGGAAACGCGCATCGAGGCTGGGCGATACGAAGTGACGATGACACTGGGTACTGCACTGTAGGAGCAGCTTGCTGCGCGATGCGGCTTTCCCGGCACCTGATTGGCGCCGTGTCTCTACTCTTGCCTCCTCTTGCTCGCAGAGCGAGCAGCGGAGGCTGGGAGCGGGTGCTTCGGATACTTCGCGAACCTCAAAGGAACACTTCGAGGACGGATGTTTCATCGCGACCGTCCACCTGCCGGTGACGGGTCAGGCGGACAGTGCCGTGAACGCTTCATCGCACTCGCTTCCCGCAAGCGTTGTTCAAGGCGATCGAAGTCAAAGGGGAGCGAGGACAGGCCCCACCGCTCCTGCAGCGTCCCGCCAGAACCCGCATTTGCCATGCGCGCGAGCTCCCCGACAGCCCTTGCCAACGCAGCAGAACGGGGCACCAGACCGAGTAATGCCGCCCCCTCCAGGGTCAACCCCAACTTGCGGACGTGGTCCAGGCCCAGCGTCGGGAGTTCGCGATCCAGCGCGTGGAAATCCGGTGCCACCAGCCACCGGGTCATGGCCTCTTCGGCCATGCGATAGCTCGGGTCATCAAGCACTTGGCGCAGGGTGGAGGCGGCGGACATGGGCAACGGCTTCAGCAAGATTGACAGCCACCATACGCGGGTTCAAACCGACCGCGGTAGCCAGCGCCTCATTGGCGCGGGCCCGCAATTCATCCGGGTCGACCAGGCCCATGACCGCCAGCGACATCACATCTTCCTGATCGTGCCCGGCCCATCTGCCAAGCTTGGAAATGGCCAGGTCGACCGGCGCGAGCACACGGATATCAAATGCGCGGCCGCCCCCCAGATCCGCCCCGACCGGAACCGCATTGACCTGATAGTTTTCGTGCAGAAGCGCAAACATCGGGTTGTACTGACGGTCGATGTAAACCGGCAATTCCTCCCCATTGCTGGCCCGGTACAGCACGATGTCTTCGCCGGGCACATAGCGGGTACTGAATTCCGCGTCCACGTCGGTGCTTACTCGCGCGCGCGTCCAGAAGTGCACGGCGGCACCGCCGGCAATGTAGACCTTGATCGGCTCCCTGGGCACTTCGATGCGCGCGGCCTCCCGGTCGAACAGCTCACGTATCGCTTCCAGAAGCGGCGTGGACTGCAGTTTCGCCAAGTGGCCCTGCCAATCTTTCACTAGGTCACAACCTGATAGCACGGGCGGTATTCGCCGGAAATCTTCATCCGGCGTTGTTCGACGAAGGCGCGCAACAATGCATCCAGCGCCTGCATCATGTCCGTGTCGCCGTGGATCTTGAAGGGGCCGAACTGCTCGATGCGACGCATGCCGTCTTCCTTGACGTTGCCGGCGACGATGCCGGAGAACGCGCGGCGCAGGTCGGCCGCCAGTTCCGGGGCCGGGCGGCCGTGGTGCAGGTCCAGCGCGGCCATCGCTTCATGGCTGGGCACGAACGGTTGCTGGTAATCCGCGGGAATTTCCACCGACCAGTTGAAGAAGAACGAATCCTTGTGCGCCAGCCGGTATTCGCGCACGCGCTTGATGCCCTGCGTCATCCTGCGCGCCACCGCCACCGGGTCGCCGATGATGATTTCGTAGCGGCTGGCCGCCTGCTCGCCCAGGGTCAGGCGAATGAAGCGGTCGATCTGCTCGAAGTACGGCGCGGCAATGGCCGGGCCACTGAGGATCAGCGGGAACGGCAGCACCTTGTTCTCCTCGCGCAGCAAGATGCCCAGCAGGTACAGGATCTCCTCCGCCGTGCCGACGCCGCCCGGGAAGACGATGATGCCGTGGCCCATGCGCACGAACGCTTCGAGACGCTTCTCGATGTCCGGCATGATCACCAGGTGGTTGACGATCGGGTTCGGCGATTCGGCGGCGATGATGCCCGGCTCGGTGATGCCGATGTAGCGCGTGTTGGTCTTGCGCTGCTTGGCATGGGCAATGGTGGCACCCTTCATCGGCCCCTTCATCGCGCCCGGGCCGCAGCCTGTGCAGATGTCCAGGCCACGCAGCCCCAGCTCGTAGCCGACCTGTTTGGTGTAAAGGTATTCGTCGCGCGAAATCGAGTGCCCACCCCAGCACACCACCAGGTTGGGCTCGCTGGGTTGCAGGATGCGCGCATTGCGCAGCACGCCGAACACCGCATTGGTGATGCCTTCGGAGGTTTCCAGGTCCGAGGCGTATTCCGGCCCCAGTTCGATGGCCATGTAGGCCAGGTCGCGCACGACGGAGAACAGCAGCTCGGCGATGCCGCGGATGATTTCGCCATCGACGAAGGCCATCGCCGGCGCATTGCTCAGGTCGATGCGGACGCCACGGTCCTGCTGGGCAACCTGGATGTCGAAATCCGGGTAGAGGTCGCGCGCGGCGCGCGGGTCGTCCGACGCACTGCCGCTGGTCAGCACCGCCAATGCGCAACGCCGCAACAGCTCGTGCATGCCGCCGCCGGAGGCATCGCGCAGCCGCGCCACCTCCGCCCGCGACAGCACGTCCAGACCACCACGCGGGTAGATCCGCGCGTCCTGCACGGGCAGTGCCCGCGTTGCCGTGTCACTCATCTGCTTTCCGTCTTGTTTTACTGGTTTGGGCGGGGACTTTAGCGCACTGCCGTGCCCGGAAGGTAACGGTACGGGCCATGAAATGGCCCCGATCCAACAACCTCACGCTGCATGGAACCGCTACAAACCGAAGTCTTCCCGAAAGCGGCCAACCTGGTGCATCCGCTCGTGCAGGATCGTCACGATGCCGATATCGCCATTCGACAACCGGCGCCAATAGACGAAATGCCGTTCATGGCGGAAGAAGTAGCCCTCGATGCCGAACTCGGCAGGGATGGGGCGTGATGGCGTCTTGCGGCTTTCAAGCCCGTCGAAGGCTTCGAACAAGCTGCCGATATAGTAGTCGGCCTGTGCCGCTCCCCAGCGGTCCCGCGTGTAGCGATAGATTTCATCGAGCCGATAGGACGCCGATTCCTGAACCCGGACTTGCGCCTTCGCCATGCCATCAGCCCCGGTTACGCGCGATCACCTCGGCCACCGTCAACGGCCGGTATGAGGCTTCCGGGGCGGCATAGGCATGCGTCAGCTCGGCCTTCAGCCGCTCGAATGCCTCTTTCTCGGTGCGCGCCTTGTCACGGCGAATCAGATCACGCATGTACTCGCTGACATTCTCATAGGCGCCATCCTCCCCCACATTGGCGGCAACAAAATCGCTGAGAGGGCCACTGAGGCGAACCGTCATGGTGGTAGTGCTTGTTCGAGACATGGCCTTGCTTCTGTCGTGATTTTCGTATTCAAATTAACCAATATCGAATACGAAAACAAGCCTTGGGCAATTGCCGCCCAATCTTCCCGACGGCGGCACACATGCAAAAACGGCCGGGTTGCCCCGGCCGTTTTCAGGTCACATTCAATCGATCAATCGATCAGAACTTGTAGCGGAAGCCAACTTGCAATGACCACTGCGACACACCCGTGTTGCCATTGCCGTTGCTGCCATTGGCAATCGTCGGGCGCTCGACCCTGTTCGGATCGAAGTTGCTGTACACGTACTTGCCATCGTGCATACCGGCGGCTGTCAGTACACGACGATTGGCAAAGAAGCCGTAGTCTTCGATGTGCCCCCAATCCTTGTTGATCAGGTTGCCGACATTCATGATGTCCAGCCAGATTTCTGACTTGTGGCCCTTCATGAAGCCCGGCAGCTCCTGGCTGATGCGCAGGTCGAAGCTGTTGACCCATTTGGCACGACCAGAGTTGCGCGGCACGGCCTGGCCGGCGTAGCGGGCCAGATCCTGGTTGGCAGCCAGCCATTCGAAGAACGAGGCCTCCATCGCCGGATTAGCGGTGAACTGGCCAGTAGAGCTCAGCGTACCGAACAGCACGTCGCCCGGGCCGGCCGGCACGTAGAACAGGTCGTTGCCACTGCGGCCTTCGCCGTTGGCGTCGTTCGAGTAGACGTAGCTGAACGGCCGGCCGTTGCGACCTTCGTAGAACACGCCAACACTGGTCTTGTAATCGCCGAAGAAAGCATGGTTCCAGTTAATGGAGCTGCTCACGCGGTTGCGGATCTGGTAACGCGAGGTGCCAATCTTGTCTTCGTTGGCGTTGAAGATGTAGTTGTAGTTCCAGGTCGAACCGGCGGTCGAGCTGGTCATGTCACTGACCATGTCCGAATCGGTGTAGGTGTAACCCATGCTCCAGGACCAGTCGCTTTCCGGCGAGAACGGCTTGGCCAATGAAACGGTGAACTGACTGCTGCGGCCCTTGTCGGTGTTTTCCAGCAGGTACACGTTGCCGAAGTTGCGGTCGCGGTTGTAGCGGTTGGTCGCGGTGGTCCACGAACGGCCCACGCGGGACGGGTCGTAGTACATGTCGCGGCCGTCCGGACCCTTGAAGGTCGACTCACCGATGTTGATGCTGCGGTAGAACAGGTCACTCTTGACCTTGGTCATCAGGACCTCGGCCGAAGCCACCATGCCGTACCACGGCAGTTCGTGGTCGAAGGCCAGGTTGGCTTTCCACACCGACGGCTGTTCGAAGTCCTTGCCGACGTAGGTCACGTTCGATTCCGGGGTACCCACCGACGGGCGGGTCTGGTCGGCCACGATCGGCTCGTAATTCCAGTTACCCGGATTGATCGCGCCGCCCTGTTCACCGCTGTAACGCAGGTAGTTCAGGCCGGTGGTGCTGAAGGCGTTGCCAAACCACACCTGCGGCGAGGCGCCGCGGAACAAGCCCACGCCACCACGCAACTGGGTCGGACGATCGCTGTCGAAGGTGTAGTTGAAGCCGAAGCGCGGCTGCACCAGCCACTTGTCCTTGCCGTTGACGTAGCTGTTGTCCAGGCCGAACGAAGCCAACGCGGCTTCGTTCAGGGTCGGATGGCCGCTGACGGTCGGCTTGTCGGCGCGGACGCCGAAGGTCAAGGTCAGATTGTTGTTGACGTACCAAGTGTCCTGCGCGAACAGGCCCAGCTCACGGTACTTGAACGACGCGGCGATGGTGTCGTTGGACAGACCCGGCTGCGGCAGGTGCTGGAGATAGTCACTCCAGTTGCCGCTGGCGAAATTGTCCAGGCCGTAGAACCCGTAGGTGCCGTACAGATTCTGCACGAACATGTTGTAAACGTCGTTGCTGCTGAAGTCGGCGCCGAACTTGACGTCGTGGTCACCCAAGGTCAGCACGCCGGCGGCGTAGCCATTCCAGGTCTTGGTCTGCAGCAGGTTGCCCGGGGTGCTCGGATCCGGGCCGAACATGATGTACTCACCCGACGGCGAGTCGACGCTGCCCCCGAAGTAAATCTTGCTGGTCGAGATCGGGCTTCCCGGCATGACGCGCACCGAGGTGTAATCGCGGTAAGAAGCCTTCAACTCGGTGGAGAAGGTATCGGACCAGTCGCTAAAGACCTGGGCAACATAGTTCTCGATGGTCTTCTGCTGCTGGAAGAATGAGGAGCTCAGGTTGAGGATTGAACCGCCTGTGGTCGGGGTACGCGCCTGATTCTGCTCTACCTTGCTGTAGCGGATGCTGGCGCGGTGGTTGTCGTTGATGTTCCAGTCCAGCTTGACCGCGTACTCTTCCAAGTCAGTGCTGCCGTCGACATCGCCGACACTGCCGGCGTCCACACCGTAGACGTCGCGAGCGATGCGGATGGCCTCGTCAACCTGTGTTTGGCTGATGGTGCCGTTGCCCAGTGCGCTGTCAGCAACGCTGGCGCCCGGCGATTTCCATTCCTGCTTTTCGTAGTTGGCAAAGAAGAACAGCTTGTCCTTCACTAGCGGGCCGCCCAAGGTCATGCCGTAGGTGCGCTCGCTGTCGAAACCGTCGAACTTGTAGCCGGCCGGATCCTTGCCGAACCAGTCGCCGTCACGGTACGAACCGTAGACCGAACCGCGGAATTCGTTGGTACCGGATTTGGTCACCGCATCGATCACCGCGCCGGTGGCTCCGGCGATGGTCACGTCGTAGCTGGACAGATCGACGTTGATCGCTTCCAGTGCATCCATGGCGACCGGCTGGCGGCGGGTCGGCATGCCGTTGTCTTCCAAGCCGAAGGTATCGCTGATCGACACGCCGTCAACGCGGATGGCATTGTACTTGGGGTTCTGGCCACCGACGGATATCTGGCCGTCGGCCTTGTTGTTCTGCGCAATGCGCGGGTCCAGACGCACGTAGTCCTGGATATTGCCACCGGCCGACGGCAGTGCGTCGATGGTCTGCCGGCTGATGTTGGTGCCGGCCCCCATCTTGGTCGCACTGAACACTTCCGAGCCACCAGCGACAGCGACAACTTGCACAGTCTCCAAATTGGTCGCTGCCAAGTCGCCAGCCAAGACGGCATTGACGGTACCCAACTGGCTCACGCCCAAGTACACACCCTCTTCGGTCTTGGTACCTTCACCGGACTTGTTGATGGTGATGGTGTACGGGCCACCCACGCGCAGGCCACGGGCGTTGTAACGACCGGAGGCATCGGTGGTGGCACGGCTGACCGTGCCCGACTCGGTGTGGGTGATGGTGACTTCGGCACCCGCCACCGGCGAGCCGCCGTTGTTGGTGACCAAGCCGCCGACACCTGCAGAGGTGCTCTGGGCAAAGGCGGGGGCAGCCGCAAGGGCCGCGACAAGACCAAGGGCGAGCTTGGACATCCGGATACGGGGATGATTCATTGGGTAGCCTCGATTACGAGTTGGCGATTGGGAAAAAACGCGATCCATCAGCCCCGGGGCCACCGGGCGCCTGATCGGCTTGAATCTGAGGTGCCTTCCGTCGGCGGTTTCGACCGCAACGGTTAACATCAGGTTAACACGGTAGGTTCCGAATATGACGAGAGCATGACTATCGCCATGTAATGCAACAAAAAGTACATCATGGAATCAACAACTTACGGAAGCGACGCCAGATAGGTCCCCACGCCATCGAGCAGCATCTGCACCGAGATGGCAACCAGCAGCATGCCCATCAGCCGTTCCAGCGCAGTCAGTGCACGCGCGCCCAGCAATTTGTAGAGCAGGGTGGCCGACATCAGGATCGCCGCCGTGGCGCCCCACGCCAGCAGCAACGCCAGGCTCCATTCGCCCAGCCGACCCGGCTCGTTGCTGCCCATCAGCATGACTGCGGCCATGCCCGATGGCCCGGCAATCAACGGGATCGCCATCGGCACGATGAACGGCTCACCGTCAGGTATCGCCCCCATCAGCCCTTCCGGGCGGGGGAAGATCATGCGGATGCCGATCAGGAACAACACGATGCCGCCGGCGATGGCGACCGATTCCTGCCGCAAGTGCATCGCTTCCAGCGCGTATTTGCCGAACCACAAAAAGCCCATCAACACCACCAGCGCAATCAGCAGCTCGCGCACCAGCACCACGCGCTGGCGCTTGGGCGGCAGCGGTTTGAGCAGGCTGAGGAACACCGGGATGTTGCCCAGCGGGTCGAGGATCAGGAACAGCAGCAACGCAGCGGAAAGAATGGTCACGCCAGCAGGTCCCGGACCTGCCCGCGCCAGCGAGCGCCTTCGGCGGACAGCAATTGCACGCAGGCCTCGGCGTAGGTGGCCGGTTCGACCGGCACGAAATCGCTCTCGTGGGTGTAGGCGCGCGCGCGCAGGTGGGTGCGCATCGGCCCCGGCTGCACGCCACTGACCCGTACCGGGCTGTTGCGCAACTCGTGGTGCAGCGAGTCGATCAGGCCCCGCAGCCCATGTTGTGCGACACCATAGCCGCCCCAGTAGGCCTGCCCGACCCGGCGCGGGTCATCGAGGGCAAACACCACGGCCGCATCCTCGCGCTGGCGCAACAACGGCAGGCAGGCCTGGGTAAGCCAGGCACGGGCGGTCAGGTTGACGTGGATGGCGCGGGCGAAGGCCGCCGGGTCGCCCAGTTCGAACGGCGTCAGGCCGACGAAATCGGCGGCGCAGTGCAGCAGGCCGTCCAGCCGGCCGACTTCGCTTTGCAGGCGTTCGGCCAGCGCGCTGTAGTCGTCGGGGCTGGCGCCCTCCAGGTCCAGCGGATACAGCAGCGGCTCGGGGCCGAGTTGCGCGGCGCTGTCGTAGACGCGGTTGAGCTTGGCGATCTTGCGCCCGAGCAGCACCACCGTGGCACCTGCGGCCGCGCAGGCACGGGAGGCGGCCGCGCCCAGGCCACCGGCGGCACCGGTCACCAGCACTACGCGCCCGTCCAGCGCCCCGGCCGGGCGGGCGTCCTGCATCGTCGGCTGCGCGCTCATGCCTGCCCCGCCTCGGCGACGATGCGCTTGAGCTCACCCGATTCCAGCAGCTCCAGCAGGATGTCGCAGCCGCCAATCAACTCGCCGTGCATGAAAAATTGCGGGAAGGTGGGCCAGTTGGAATAGCGCGGCAGGTTGGCGCGCACCTCCGGCAACTCGAGCACGTTGACCGTGCGCAGGTGGGTGGCGCCAGCGGCCAGCAATGCCTGTACCGCGCGGCTGGAATAACCGCACATCGGGTATTGCGGCGTGCCTTTCATGAACAGTACCAGCGGGTGCTGTTCCACCTCGGCCTGTATTTGCTCCATCACCGCCATTCGATACTCCCTGCAACTGCGAAAGAACGGCCCGCCGTGGTCGGCTAGACTCTGCGGGGTTGACGATTGTAAGCCGAGCCGGCCAATTCCCGGCGCTTTGCCCAGAAAGAAACGGACCATGCCCGTCGAACTGCCCAACCTGCCCTACCCCCGCACCGCCCTGCAACCGCACCTTTCGGCCGAAACGCTGGACCTGCACCACGGCAGCCACCACCGCGCCTATGTGGACGCCCTCAATGCGCGCATCGCCGGCACCGAGCTGGACGGGCTGCCGCTGGAAGACATTGTCCGCAGCAGCCAGGGCAGCCTGTTCGAAATGGCCGCGCAGGCGTGGAACCACGCTTTCTTCTGGCAATGCCTGCACCCGCGCGCCGGCGAGGAGCCACATGGCCCACTGGCCGAGCGCATCACCCGGCAATTCGGTGACGTGCAGAAACTGCGCGAGGAGTTCGACCGTGCCGCGCTGGCGGTGTTCGGCTCCGGCTGGTGCTGGCTGGTGCAACACCCGGACGGCCGCCTGGGCATCGCCACCACCCGCAACGCGAATACGCCGCTGACCGGTGACAGCACCCCGCTGCTGGCCTGCGACCTGTGGGAACACGCCTGGTACACCGATTACCAGAACGACCGCGCGCGCTACTTGCAGGCGTTCTGGAAGCTGGTGAACTGGGATTTCGTCGGCGCGCAGTTGCGCTGAAAAACCACATTGCCCCGCCGGAGCGCACTTCAGTGCGCGATGAAGCTTTCCCGTAGAGCCCATCGCGCACTGAAGTACGCTCCTCCTGCGGGTTCATGCGATCAACCGCGCAGCGTGCGGACCACCGGTTCCACCTGTGCCTGACGCCCGAGCGCATGGCCGACACGCTCCAGTGCGTCGGCCAATGCCACTGCATCGTCTGCACGGAAGTTGGCATGGCCGACCTTGCGGCCTTCGCGCGGCTGCTTGCCGTAGTCATGCCAGTGGCCGGCCGGCTCGGCCAGCACCGCATCGGCATCGGGCATCGCGCCGATCCAGTTCAGCATGCAGGCCCTGCCGAGCACGCGGGTATCGCCCAGCGGCAGGCCCAGCACCGCGCGCAGGTGGTTCTCGAACTGCGAGGTTTCGGCGCCGTCGCTGGTCCAGTGGCCAGAGTTGTGCACGCGCGGCGCCATCTCGTTGGCCAGCAGTTCGTCGCCGCGGCAGAACAGTTCCAGCGCGAACACGCCCACGTAGTCCAAGTGCTCGGCCACGCGGCGGGCGTAAGCGATGGCGGTGTCGTGCTGCGCGGCCGTCGCCACGGCCGGGGCCAGGCTGGCCGACAACACGCCGTCCACATGCCAGTTGCCGGTCAACGGCCAGGCGCGGAACTCGCCATCGCGGCCACGCACCGCCACGACGCTGACTTCGCGGTCGAAGGCGACGAAGCCTTCGAGGATCAGGCCGGTCGTTTCGACCTGCGCCCCCAGCGCCTGCCATGCGGCATCGACGTCGGCCACGCCGCGGATGCGGAACTGGCCCTTGCCGTCGTAGCCCAGGCGGCGGGTCTTGAGGATGCACGGGGTGCCGAACCCGGCCACCTTCGCCGCCAGTTCGTCGCGGCTGCGGATATCGGCGAACGGCGGCAGCGGGATGCCCAGCTCGCGGAACAGGGTCTTCTCGCTGAGCCGGTCCTGCGCCACGGCCAGCGCCGCCGGATTGGGATACACCGGTTTGCGCTCGGCCAACCAGCGTGCGCTGGCCGCCGGCACGTTTTCGAAATCGAAGGTGACCACATCCACCTTGGCAGCAAATTCGGCCAGCGCGTCCAAGTCATCGAATGCACCAACCTGCAACGGCGCCAGTTGCCCGGCACAGGCATCGGCAGTTGGGTCGAACACCGCGAAGCGCAGGCCCAGCGGTGCGCCAGCCAGCACCATCATGCGGGCCAGTTGCCCGCCTCCCAGGATGCCCACCGTGGTCATTGGCGCGGATCGTCCGCGGCCATCACGTCGGCGGTCTGGCGCGCGCGGAAGGCCTCCAGCGCCCCGGCGATCGCCGGTTGTTCCGGTGCCAGCATCGCCGCGGCGAACAGCGCTGCATTCGCGGCGCCGGCATTGCCGATGGCGAAGGTGGCCACCGGGACGCCGGCCGGCATCTGCACGATCGACAACAACGAATCCATGCCGTTCAGCGCCCTGGACTGCACCGGCACGCCCAATACCGGCACCGCGGTCTTGGCCGCGAGCATGCCCGGCAGGTGTGCGGCGCCACCGGCGCCGGCGATGATCGCGCGCAGCCCGCGCAGGCTGGCTTCATCGGCATAGGCGAACAGCACGTCCGGCGTGCGATGCGCCGACACCACCTTCACTTCGTAGGGAACGCCCAGCGCGTCGAGCTTCTGCGCCGCATGCTGCATGGTCTCCCAGTCGGAGCGGGAACCCATGACGATGCCGACAAGCGGCATGGGGGAATTGGGGGTCATTGGCCGTCACCTGCTGCAAAGACGTATTCTAGCTGCCTTCCACGCAAGACCACGACCCGATGGACCGCAAACTGCTCGACCTGCTCGTTTCCCCCGACACCCGCCAGCCGCTGGCATTGTTGGACAGCAGCGGACTGGAGGCATTGAACGCCGCCATCGCCGCCGGTGGCGTCGTCCGTGCCGACGGCAGCGTGCAGGCGCAGCCGTTGCGCGAAGTGCTGGTCACCCGCGACCGCAAGCAGGTGTTCCGCGTCGAAGACGGCATCCCGGTGCTGCTGGCCGAAGAGGCCATCGCCACCGCGCAGATCGACGGCTTCGCCGGCAAGTGATGCCGCCGCGACCACCGGCCGCGCCGCCGCAGGAACAGATCGACGCCGACGTCGCCCGCGCCCTGGCCGAGGACATCGGCAGCGGCGACGTCACCGCCGCGCTGCTGCCCGACGCCGCCGACTGCGCCTACCTGCTGTGCAAGCAGGACGCGGTGATCGCCGGCCGGCCGTGGTTCGACGCCACCCATCGTGCGCTGGACCCGCAGGTGAAGATCGACTGGCGCATCCGCGAAGGCGACCACGTCGGCGCCGGCACCGTGCTGGCCACGTTGCAAGGTCGCAGCCGCGCGCTGGTCAGCGCCGAGCGCACCTCGCTGAACTTCCTGCAGACCCTGTCCGGCACCGCCACCACCACCGCCCACTACGTGGCGGCCGTGGCCGGCACCAGGGCGCGCATTCTCGACACCCGCAAGACCCTGCCCGGCCTGCGCGTGGCGCAGAAGTACGCGGTGCGCTGCGGCGGCGGCGACAACCACCGCATGGGCCTGTTCGACACGGTGATGCTGAAGGAAAACCACATCCGTGCCGCCGGCTCGCTGGCCGCCGCGGTACGCGCCGCACGTGCGCAGCAGCCCGCGCTGCCGCTGGTGGTGGAAGTGGAAGACCTCGAACAGTTGCAGGACGCCTTGGCCGTTGGCTGCGAACGCATCCTGATCGATGACTTCACCCCGGCGATGCGCCGCGATGCAGTACGTATCGCCGCCGCCCTCGCTCCCGAAAAGCGCATTCCGCTGGAAGTCTCCGGCAGCGTCGGGCTGGACGGCCTGCGCGCGATCGCCGAGGACGGCGTGGACTGCATTTCCATCGGCGGCCTGACCAAGCACGTGCAGGCCATCGACCTGTCGCTGAAGCTGGGGCCCCCACCGGGCTGAGGCAAACCGGTGGGCAATGCCATCCGGCACCGGCGACACATCCCCGCCCACGCGCCTGTCACCTGCTGCACGGCAGGATGCTTTCACCCCCGACTGGAACCCGACGTGCGCTTTCGCTTCCTGTCCTGCTGCCCCCTGCTGCTGTCCCCCTTCATCGCGCAAGCGCTGGAGGTCTGCGACATCCCGCCACGCCACGGCACCGGCGACACCGCCCGGGCCATCGTCCGCACGGCCTGCAACGAGCACCGGCTGTGGCAACGCGCCTTCATCGACCGCGATGGCCGCATCGCCCACCTCGGCACCACCGAAGCGGAGAACGACAACCTCGCCGACGATGGACTCATCGCCTGGCAGCGCGTGGCCGGCTACTGGCGCGAGAGCGGCACGTTATCGGCAATGGCGGCCTACCCCGGCGCACAGAGCTGCCTTTCCGCGCCCGGCGAGCGCGCCATCGACAACGATTGCCGCGCCTTCCTGCTCGACAACCCGTGGTCGGCCGCCTTCGTTTCCTGGGTAATGATTCGTGCCGGCGTGCCCGGCTTCCTGCGTTCGCCGCGCCACATCGACTACATTCGCGCCGCCCACGATGGCGGTGCCAGCGCCGCGCCTTACCGCCTCGGCGACCCTGCAACGGACAAGCCCGCACCGGGCGACCTGCTGTGCTTCCTGCGCGACCGTGACAGCGCCCTGAGCCACGCGGGGTTGCTGCGGGCACTGGAAGCCGGCCGTACCGAGCGCTGGAAATCGCATTGCGAAGTAGTCATCGCCGCCAACCCTGGCGGCGACCGCACCCTGTACCTGATCGGTGGCAACGTCGCCAACACGGTCATCATGCGCAAGCTGCCACTGGATCGCAGCGGCAGGCTCGACCTGCCCCTGCAACCGGCAGGCGATGCAAATCCGCAACCGGGCTGCTCCCCCGGCCACGAGGAAGCCTGCGACTTCAACCGCCAGGATTGGGCCGCGCTGTTGGAACTGTCCGTCCCCGAGCCTGCTGAAACTCCATAGCGCCGGAACATCGCACCACCGATGGTTCCGCTTCGATGCGCCACCGCCTAAAGTAGCGCCATGCCCAGCCTGCTGCTCCTGATGATTTTCGGTGCCCTCGCCTATGCCTTCTGGGATTTCTCCCGGGCAGCGGCCGAGCGCGCCACCCAACTTGGCCGCAATGCCTGCCAGGCCGCCAACGTGCAGTGGCTGGACCAGAGCGTGCACGCCACCGGGCTGCGCCTGTGCCGCCTGCCCAACGGCTGGCTGGGTTTCGAGCGCAGCTTCCGGTTCGACTACTCCCATGACGGCATCGAACGCCACAGCGGGCGCATGGTGCTGCGTGGCCGTGAACTGGTCTCCTTCATTGGCCCGGCCAGCGCCCGGATCGGCACGCTGGGCCAGAGCAGCGAAGAAGCCGAAGACCTGTAGGTACCCACGAGGGTTCCCGGCAATGCCCCCGCGGACCGCATTCCCCGAATGAAAACCGCCGCCTTGCGGCAGCGGCTCTCGGCTTACTTCACCACCCGCAGGAACGGACGTTTGCCCGAAGGTGCCGGCGGCTCCGGCGGCGTGCCCGGTGGCGGCGTATCGTCATCGTCCGGCGCCGTGGTGTCCGTGCCGGGGAGATCGTCCGGCAGTGCCATGCCCTGCCCGGTTTCGCGCGCGTATACCGCCAATATCGCCGCAATCGGCACGCTCACCGGAAAGCTGACGCCGGAGAAGCGCGCCGTGAAGCTCACCCCTTCGTTGTCGATGTGCAGGCGCATCACCGCACGCTCGGCGACGTTGAGTACCACCCTCTCATCCTTGACCGCGCTGGCCGGCACCTGCACGCCCGGCACGCCGGCATCGACCATGATGTGCGGGGTCATGCCGTTGTCGTTGATCCACTCCACCAAGGCCCGCAACAGGTACGGGCGGTGGCTGCTCATGCGGAAAGTTTCTTCACTCATGCGACAAGTTTACGCGCCCTGGATACGCGATCACCGCCCGCAGGCGGTGACCGTCAAGTCTGCATACAGCCGGCGTAATCAGCCCGGCAATTCGTGCAGCTTCTTTTCCTGATCGGTGAGGCTGCGGATGAAGCCCGGATTGCGGAAAATGCGGTTGCCGTAATCCTCGATTGCCTTGCCGTCCTTCGGCAGCGGAATACCCAGCGCATCCAGGCGCCAGATGATCGGTGCCATTGCGCAATCGGCCAAGCTCATTTCCGGGTTGAGGAAGAACTTGGAGGCCTTGAACAACGGCACCGACTGCGCCACCAGTTCTTTCAGGCGCTTGCGCGCGGCCTCGGCCTGGGTCTTGTTGCCCAACTGGATGGCCTGTACCTGCGGCACCCAGTCGTGTTCGATGCGCAGCATCGCCAACCGCAGCCGCGCCCGCGACAGCGGGTCCACCGGCATCAACGGCGGATGCGGGTAGCGCTCGTCGAGGTATTCGCTGACCACCGAGGCGGCGTACAGCACCAACTCGCGCTCGACCAGCGTCGGCACCGAATGATAGGGATTCAGGTCGATCAGGTCTTCCGGAGGATTCTGCGAATCCACCGGAACCAGGTCATAGGTGACGCCCTTGGCGGCCAGTACCAGCCGCACACGATGGCAGAGGACGTCATCGTTGGCAGAGAACAATGTCAGGGTATTTCGCATGCGTACACTCGCTGCCATCAAGGACTCTCCAGCGGCCGGAATCCTCCGGCCTCACGGCGCCGCCCGCCCATTGCCAGCGGTCGCCAAGGTGCTCCCGAGTGTGCAATTCCCGAGCGCGAATGCCAAGCCTCTGCCTGCCCCGCGCCCGTCACGCTCCCCGGCTCACCCATGCATCAATGCACGTCCTTCCAGTATTCGTTCTTGAGCAGGTAGGCCAGGAATGCCAGCAGCGCCAGGAACAGCACCACCCACACGCCCATGCTCTGCCGCTTCAACACCGCCGGCTCACCGGCATATTCGAGGAAGTTGGTGATGTCGCGAACGGTCTGGTCGAATTCCGCCGGCTGCAAACGGCCCGGACTGGTCACCACCAGACGCTCGGGGTGGCGCTCGCCGGCCACGTCGGGCTCGCCGAATTCCGCATGTTGCAGACCCTGAAGCTCCCACAGCGGGTTGGGCATGGAGGCATTCGGAAACAGCTTGTTGTTCCAGCCCAGTGGGCGCGATTCGTCCAGATAGAACGACTTCAGGTAGGTGTAGATCCAGTCGGTGCCGCGTACGCGGGAAATCAGGCTCAGGTCCGGCGGCATCTTGCCGAACCACTTGTCGCCCTGTTCCCTGGACATGGTCACGAGGATCTGCTCGCCGACCTTGGCGCCGGTGAAGTTCAGGTTTTCCATCACCTGCTCCTCGGTCAGACCGAGGTCCTCGGCCATGCGCGAGTAACGCAGGTACTTGAGCGAGTGGCAGCCCGAGCAGTAGCTCATGTAGGCCTGCGCACCACGCTGCAACGACGCCTGGTCGGTCAGGTCGTTGCCGGCCTGCTGCAGCGAACCGCCCGCCGATGCCAATGCAGCGGTGGAGAACAGCAACGCGGTGCCGGCGGCAGCCAGCAAGGCAAACCATTTCTTAGTCATGCGTCGTCACCCGTTCCGGCACCGGCTTGGTCTTGTCCAGCTTGGTCCACACTGGCATGGTCAGGAAGAAAAGGAAGTAATACGCGGTCAGGAAGCGGCCGATGATGGTTTCCACCGGGTCGGTGCCCGGACCGGCGCCGATCTTGCCCAGCCACACGAAGGTGATGGCGAAGGCGAACAGCAGCACCTTGGACAGCACGCCGCGGTAGCGGTACGACTTGACCTTGGCGCGGTCCAGCCACGGCAGCGCGAACAGGATCGCGATCGCGCCGAACATCACCAGCACGCCGCTGAGCTTGTGCGGGATCACGCGCAACATCGCGTAATACGGCGTGTAGTACCACACCGGCTTGATGTGCTCGGGCGTCACCAGGCGATTGGCCTCGGTGAAGTTGTCGTGCTCGAGGAACCAGCCGCCGAATGCCGGGGCGAAGAAGATGATGAAGGCGGCAATGCCCATCATCGCGAACACGTAGAAACTGTCCTTCACCGTGTAGTACGGGTGGAACGGCACACCATCGGCCGGCGCGGTCGGCGACCAGCGGTTGCCCTTCGGGCCCTTCTTGATCTCCACGCCGTCGGGGTTGTTGGAACCCACTTCGTGCAGCGCACCCAGGTGCAGGACGACCAGCAGCAGCAGCACCAGCGGCACCGCGATCACGTGCAGGGCGAAGAAGCGGTTCAAGGTGGCATCGGACGGCAGGTAGTCGCCCATGATCCACTCGGTCAGGCCGTTGCCGATCACCGGGATCGCACCGAACAGCGAGATGATGACCTTCGCGCCCCAGAACGACATCTGGCCCCACGGCAGCACGTAGCCCATGAAGGCTTCGGCCATCAGCGCCAGGTAGATCAGCATGCCGAGGATCCACACCAGCTCGCGTGGCTTCTTGTACGAGCCGTACATCATGCCGCGGAACATGTGCAGGTAGACGACGATGAAGAACAGCGAGGCACCGGTACTGTGCATGTAGCGGATCAGCCAGCCCCACTCGACATCGCGCATGATGTACTCGACCGAGGCGAAGGCTTCCGCCGCGCTCGGCTTGTAGTGCATCGTCAGGAAGATGCCAGTGACGATCTGGTTGACCAGCACCACCATCGACAGCACGCCGAAGATGTACCAGATGTTGAAGTTCTTCGGCGCGTAGTACTCGGACATGTGCTTCCGGTACATCGGCATCAGTGCCGGGGCGCGCTCGTTGACCCAGTCCATCACGCCATTGGCGGCGCGAACGAGGATGTTGTCAGCCATGATTATGCTGCCCCCTGCGGATCGACACCGATGATGATGGTGTTGTCATCGGCATAGTGGTGCGCCGGCACGACCAGGTTGGTCGGCGCCGGCACGCCCTGGAACACGCGCCCGGACATGTCGAAACGCGACTTGTGGCAGGGGCAGAAATAGCCGCCCTTCCATTCCGGATCATACGGCTCGGGCTTGATTTCGGCCGCCATCTCAGGCGAGCAACCCAGATGGGTGCACAGGCCGACCAGCACCGAGATTTCCGGCTTGATCGAGCGGAACTCCGGGTTGCCCTTGAGCACGTAGGCCGGCTGCTGGTCGAGATTGCCCGACTGCGGATCGCGCAGGCGATCGTCCAGAGTGGGCAATACATCGAGGATCGCCTTGGAACGCTTGACGATCCAGATCGGCTGACCGCGCCACTCCATGACCAGCCGCTGGCCTTCCTGCAGGGCGCTGATGTCCGCAGTCACCGGCGCACCGGCCAACTTGGCACGGGCACTGGGATTCCAGGACTTGATGAAAGGAACCGCCGCGAAACCGGCACCAACCGCTCCAACCACAACCGTGGTGGCGGTCAGAAACCGCCGACGCCCGGCGTTGACTGGATCGTTTACCCCATCGTTGGCCATCCGGCACTCCGACTCATTGACTTTAGGTAGCTTGAGGCTGCCAGCGGCCAAGGTCCATGAACCTCTGGCCGCCACTGAATTTAACCGCTCCCGAGTTTAGCTGAACGCACGCAGCCCACACAATGCGATCAAACAACAGCCCGCGATTTTTGTCACGGCGACCCGCAATATGCGGCCCGGCGCTTTTTACTGGTGCGTCCTCAGTTCACTGCGATAGCGTTCGGCCAACTGCGCCACGCGCCTCACGTAGTACTGCGTCTCGCGGTAGGGCGGCACGCCACCGTGGCGGTCCACCGCACCCTCGCCGGCGTTGTAGCCGGCCGCGGCCAGGGTCAGGTCGCCGTTGAAACGACGTAGCAGCCAGGCCAGGTAGCGCACGCCGCCACGGATGTTCTGCGGCGCGTCATAGGCATCGGCAACCCCGAAGCGGCGCGCGGTCGCAGGCATCAACTGCATCAGCCCCTGCGCCCCGGCACGGCTGAGCGCAGTCGGGTTGTAGGCCGATTCGGCATGGATCACCGCCCGCACCACCGCCTCGTCCACTCCGAACTCGCGCGCCGCGGCGGCGATTTCGTGCTGGAAGGCCGTGGTGTTCAGGCGCACCGTGCCGAAATTGACACCATTGCTCGCGCCGCAGGCGTAACAGCGCTCGATGTAGCTGTAGCGGATGGTGCGCACTTCGCCGAGGCTGGCCACCTGCGCCGGCCGCGCGCTGGTGTAATGGCGCACGCCATCCTTCATGTAGGAATAGACCTGCCCGCTGACCGTGCGCTGGGTGGAACCGGTCCGCACCGGGATGGGGGGCGCGCTGACGGTGATGGCGGAAGCGGCAATGCCCGCGGCAGTGGCCTTCGCGGCCGATGCGGGCACGTCGGCATCGGTGGCAGAGGGCGGTACCGGAATGGCCGGAGCCGGAGGTGACACCCGCGGCCTTGCCGCCGGGGTCGATGCCCGGTAATTGCTGACCACGCTGCAACTGGCACCGCGGATGCGCTTGCTGACGTAGTTGGAAACCCCGTCGGCACCGACACACTTGTACAGGGTGCCCGCGCTGGCCGGCATTGCCGCCAACGAAGCGATCAACAATCCCCCGAACCCCAATACAGTCTTCATTGCGGCCGCGAGTGTCCCAGTTTCCCGGCATGAATGCCAATCCGGCGGCACCAGCGGAGGACGCCATCGGTACAATCGCCCCCTTCGCCGCAGCCCGCCGGGCTGCCTGCCCGCCCACCCGTCTGGAATAAGCACCATGCCCGGGACGCCAGCTTCCCCTTTGCCGACAACGGCCGGTACCGCCGTGCCCGCCACCGCCATCACGCCCGCCGCCGGGCTGATCCCCTTGCCCGGCCTGCGACGAAAAGTCGTAGGCGGCGCGCGCGGCAAGCTCTACATCAAGACCCACGGTTGCCAGATGAACGAGTACGACTCGGCCAAGATGGCCGACGTGCTGGCCGAACACGAGGGGCTGGAGCTGACCGACAACCCCGAGGAAGCGGACGTGGTGTTGATCAACACCTGTTCGATCCGCGAGAAGGCGCAGGAAAAGGTGTTCAGCCAGCTCGGCCGCTGGAAGGAGCTGAAGGCCGATGGCCGCGACGTCATCATCGGCGTCGGCGGTTGCGTGGCCTCGCAGGAAGGCGAAGCCATCGTCAAGCGCGCGCCCTACGTGGACCTGGTGTTCGGGCCGCAGACCCTGCACCGCCTGCCGGAACTGATCCGCGCCCGCCGCGAGCAGAACAAGCCGCAGGTGGACATCAGCTTCCCCGAGATCGAGAAATTCGACCGCCTGCCCGAGCCGCGCGCCGAAGGCCCGTCGGCATTCGTGTCGATCATGGAAGGCTGCTCCAAGTACTGCTCGTTCTGCGTGGTGCCCTACACCCGCGGCACCGAGGTCAGCCGCCCGTTCGAGGACGTGCTGGTCGAATGCGCGCAACTGGCCGCGCAGGGCGTGCGCGAGATCAACCTGCTGGGGCAGAACGTCAACGCCTATCGCGGCCCGTATGGCGATGACGAAGTCGCCGACCTTGGCCTGTTGATCCGTACCCTTGCCGAGATCGACGGCATCGGCCGCATCCGCTTCACCACCTCGCACCCGCTGGAGTTCTCCGATTCGCTGGTCGATGCCTACCGCGACGTGCCCAAGCTCGCCAACTACCTGCACTTGCCGGTTCAGGCCGGCAGCGACCGCGTGCTGTCGGCGATGAAGCGTGGCTACACCGCGCTGGAGTTCAAGTCGAAGATCCGCAAGTTGCGCTCGGTGCGCCCGGACATTTCGATCAGCTCGGACTTCATCGTCGGCTTCCCCGGCGAAACCGAGGCCGATTTCGACAAGACCATGAAGCTGATCGAAGACGTGGGCTTCGACCAGAGCTTCTCCTTCATCTATTCGCGTCGCCCCGGCACCCCGGCCGCCGACCTGGAAGACACCACCTCCGAAGCGGAAAAGCATGCGCGGCTGTCGCGCTTGCAGGCACGCATCAACGAGTTCGCCGCCGGGATTTCAAAGAAGATGGTCGGCAGCGTGCAAACTGTGCTGGTGGAAGGCCCCTCGCGCAAGGACGCCAACGAACTGACCGGCAAGACCGAAAACATGCGCTCGGTGAATTTCCCCGGCCACCCGCGCCTGATCGGCCAGTTCGTCGACGTGGTCATCACCGAGGCACTGGCCAACTCGCTGCGCGGGCGCGTGGCGGCGGCGGAATGAACCACGAGCACCCGCCCGCTGCCCGGCGGGTGCTTGATGCGGTCATTGTTTCGCCACGCCGGCGCAGGCCCCGCCCTTGCAGGGCCGCGCGCATTTATCCACACCTTTGCCCGGCTTCGATCCACATCCCCTGTGGAAAAGCCGCACCCGCAGTGGTGATTTTCTGACCAGCGTCGCCAGGCCCTTGTATCGCAAGGGCTGCGCCACGATATCCACAACTTCACCCACGCCGCATCCACACCGGCTGTGGAGAACCCGCCGCGCTGGTGATCACCCTGCCGCAGCGCTACCCTTCCTTTCTGCCCCAGCCCGCCGCTTCCGGCCGGCCCCCTCCCCGACGCAATGACCACGATCACGCACCACGACTTCACCCTGGAACCGGCCGACAACGAACGGTTGGCCAACCTCGCCGGCCCGTTCGACCAACACCTGCGCCAGATCGAACTGGCGCTGGGCGTGGAGATCGCCAACCGCGGCCACGTGTTCCGCGTCAGCAGCCCCGGCAAGACCACCGCGGAAGCCGAAAAACTGCTCAAGGCGCTGTATGCCGAGGCCGGCGAAACCGTGTTCGACAGCCACGCCATCCACCTGCGGCTGAACAGCGCCAACGTCGCGCAGGTCGCCGAGCGCGCCTTTGATGCGCAGGAAGTAGCGATCAAGGTCAAGCGCGGCACCGTGCGCGGGCGCGGCGCCAACCAGTCCAAGTACCTGCATCAGATCGCCACCCACGACATCAACTTCGGCATCGGCCCGGCCGGCACCGGCAAGACCTTCCTCGCCGTGGCGATGGCGGTGGAAGCGTTGAACGAGTCGCGCGTGCAGCGCCTGATCCTGGTGCGCCCGGCGGTGGAGGCCGGCGAGAAACTCGGCTTCCTGCCCGGCGACCTGTCGCAGAAGGTCGATCCCTACCTGCGCCCGCTGTACGACGCGCTGTACGAGATGCTCGGCGTGGAGAAGGTGGCCAAACTGCTGGAGAAGAACGTCATCGAGATCGCGCCGCTGGCCTACATGCGTGGGCGCACGCTCAACGACGCCTTCGTGATCCTCGACGAGGCGCAGAACACCACCATCGAACAGATGAAGATGTTCCTGACCCGGCTCGGCTTCGGCTCCACCGCCGTGGTCACCGGTGATTTGACCCAGACCGACCTGCCCAAGCACGTCAAATCCGGTCTGCGCGACGCCGTCGAGGTGCTGCGCGGGGTGGAAGGCGTCAGCTTCACTTTCTTCGAATCGCGCGACGTGGTGCGCCATCCGTTGGTGGCGCGCATCGTCAGCGCCTACGATCACCGCGACCTGCAGCGGCTCAAACCCGGAGCAGAGGAATGACCAGGGGCCCGGTGCAACTGGACGTCGCCGTCAGCTATGCCCTGCCCCGCGCCGGGCTGCCGGCGGCGGCGAGTTTCCGCAAATGGGTGGCGGCGGCGCTGGCCGGCCGCATCCGCGAGGCCGATCTCGCCATCCGCCTGGTCGATGCCAGGGAAGGCCAGGCGCTGAATCACCATTACCGCGGCAAGGACTACGCCACCAACGTGCTCAGCTTCCCCGCAGAGCTGCCCGAAGGCCTGCCCAAGGGTGTCAAGTTCCCGCTGCTGGGCGATCTGGTGATCTGTGCACCGGTGGTGGCGCGCGAGGCCGCCGAACAGGACAAGCCGCTGCGCGCCCATTACGCGCACCTGACCGTGCATGGCGTGCTGCACCTGCTGGGCTGGGACCACGAGGACGACAGGGAGGCCGAGGCGATGGAGCAACTTGAGCGCGAGATCCTCGCCGACCTCGGCATCGCCGACCCGTATGCCGGGGAGCGCTGAAGACACCGGCGCGCCCCTGCACTTCCCTTCATGCGGCTTGATCCGGATGCCAGCTTGATGAAACCACGCTCTCTCTGCCTCACTCTGCTCGCCGCCTTGCCGACCACCGCAGCAGCCGCACCCGCCATCGACCTGCCGGCATTGATCGAATGCCGGCAGAGCGTCAGCGAGTTCGTTGCGCTGGCGCCGATTGCCGCCGATCCGCTCAAGGCGGTGGCGCTGGGCTGGCGGCCGTTGCCGCAGGGCAACCTGTTCATGAACGAGTACGTGCTGAACACGCCGATCAACGTGTTCGGCCGCAGCGCCGACCACATCGCGATGGCCGGTTCCAGCATCGTCGCCCTGCTCGACCTGCCCGACCCGCGCCCGCTGGCCGCTGAATTGGAGTTGGAAACCGGCTATGACGCCGACGGCAAGTTCATGGCCGGGCGCGAACTGGTCAGCCGCGACGTGGTCGATGCCGAAACCGGCGAGCCGCTGATCGAGTCGGTGATCCTGAGTATTTCCAACGTCAAATCCCACCCCGGCATGACCCTGGCCGGCTGCACCTACAGCCTCGACCTGCCGGCCGAGGACGAGGTACCGCCCGCGCCAGCGCCCTGAGCGGGCCGCCGCGGGCATCCTGCTAGACTTGCCGCCACCGCCTGCGTACCGGGCGCCCCGAACGACACGATGTCCGAAGACGACAGTAGTACCGCGCCGGAACCTGGCGAAAAGAAGCGCAATTGGCTCGACCGCCTGAGCGCGGCCTTTTCCGGCGAACCCCATACCCGTGACGAACTGGTGGCCGTGCTGCAGACGGCCCAGCAGGACGGCCTGATCGCCGCCGACACCCTGCGCATGATGGAAGGTGCCATCGCGGTGGCCGAGCTGACCGTTGGCGACGTGATGATCCCGCGCTCGCAGATGGTGTCGCTGCCGGCCGAGCGCCCGTTCCCGGAGCTGATGGAACAGGTGGTCGAATCCGGCCACTCGCGCTTCCCCGTGCACGGCGAGAACAAGGACGACGTGCTCGGCATCCTGCTGGCCAAGGATCTGCTGCGCGCTGCCATCGCCGCCGACAACCACGGCAGCCTGCATGAACTGCTGCGTCCGGCGGTGCTGATCCCCGAGGCCAAGAAGCTCAACGTGCTGCTCAAGGAGTTCCGGCTCTCGCGCAACCACATGGCGATCGTGGTCGACGAATACGGCGGCGTCGCCGGGGTGGTCACCATCGAGGACGTGCTGGAGCAGATCGTCGGTCAGATCGACGACGAACACGACGAAACCGAGGACCACACCGCGCAGATCGCGATACAGGCCGACGGCCGCTACGTGGTCGATGCGCTGACCGCGATCGAGGACTTCAACGAGCGTTTCGGCGCCGCGTTCTCCGATGACGACTACGACACCATCGGCGGGCTGGTCACCGAGGCCACCGGCCACCTGCCGGAAATCGGCGACGAACTCACCCTGGACCGCTTCGTGTTCCGCGTCGCACGCGCCAACGCGCGGCGGGTGCAGGCGTTCCATGTCACCGTGCTGCCGCCCGATACCCAGGACGACGATTGAACACCCTGCCGCGCCGCCTGCTGCCCTGCCTGTTGCTGCTGTACGCGCTGTTTGCCGGCAGCGCCTTCGCCGCCGATGACACCGCCGCGCCGCGCATCGGCGTGGTGACGATGCAGCCGGGCGAGGTGTTCTTCGAGCGTTTCGGCCATGACGCGCTGGTCGTGGCCGACCCGGACGGCGGCCGGGCCACCTCCTACAACTTCGGCTTCTTCGACCCTTCCGAAACGGATTTCATCGGCAATTTCGTGCGCGGGCGAATGATGTACTACCTCGTCGCGCTGCCGCTGGAGGAAGACCTGGCCCAGTACCGCGATGCGGGGCGCGGCGTCGCCATCCAGTGGCTGGACCTGCCGCCGCCGCAGGCACGGGCGCTGGCCGCCGACCTGGCCGAGCGCGCGCGCCCGGAAAACGCGCGCTATCGCTACGACTACTTCACCGCCAACTGCTCGACGATGGTGCGCGACGCGCTAGACCGCGCGATGGGCGGCAGCCTGCGCGCGCAGCTGGCCGGCCGTTCGCGCGGCAACAGCTACCGCAGCGAGGCAGTGCGGCTGGCCTCGCCGTCACCGTGGATGTGGCTGGGCTTCGACCTCGGGCTGGGGCCGTGGGCCGACCAGCCGCTGTCGCGCTGGCAGGAAGCGTTCGTGCCGATGCGGCTGGCCGACGGCCTGCGCGAGGTCCGCAACGCGGCCGGCCGGCCGCTGGTGCGCGACGAGCGGGAACTGCTGCCGCAGCGCCTGCCGCCGGAACCGGCCGAACAGCTGCGGCCGTGGTGGCCGTGGC
>JBASBF010000051.1:0-19522 GCA_049650985.1 Stenotrophomonas sp.
TCCGGCTGCGCTCCACTTCACGTTGCCGGCTCCGTCGTAGCCCAGCAGGGTCGCGCCGGTTTCCGGCTCCACGCTGCGGCACAGTTGCTGGTGGGTGTTGTAGGTGTAGTTGCGATCCACGCCGGTACCGCCGCCGGGGCTGGAAGTATTGCTGCGGCGCAACTGGGTGGGTTTGCCAAACACGTCGCGGGTTATGTGCGTCCAGGTACTGGCCGGGTGGGCGATGAGTACCGGGAAGTCGAATGTCGGCTGGTCCCACGCCCGGTAGCTGGTGGTGGTCTGGTTGCCCTTCGGGTCGGTCACCCGGGTCTGGAAGCCGGTGAGGTACTCGGTGGTGGTGGCCAGCGCTGCCGGGCTCAACTCGCTGTCCTGCACGGCACTGGTGGGCCGGCCCAGCGCGTCGTAGGTGGTTGTGGTGCCGGCGCTGGCGTTGTGCACCGTGGCCGGGTAGGCAGCGAAGGTGGGCTGACCGCGGTGGTTGTAGGTGGAGCGGCTAAAGCGTTGGGTGCCGCTTTCGTTGGCGGTGTCGTATTCGCGCACCAGCAGGGGCCGCCACAGGCCATCGAAATAGGCCACCTTGCGGCCGTTGCCGGTGGCCACGGTTTGCCGCCAGTGGCCGGCGGGGATGCCGTACTCGGCGCTGGTTACCTGCACGAATTGCTGGGTGGTGGCCGCCCATGTGCTGGTGTCGCAAACCCCGGCCGTGGCTTCGGACGGGTAGGTGACCTGGCTGATGCGGCCCATGGCGTCGTGGGCGTAGCAGGTTTTGTAGCCGTTTTCGTCGGTTGCCGAGGTGATCCAGCCGGCGTTGTTCACCGTGGCCGATTGCGTGGCACCGGAGGGCGACTCCGCCGTGGCCGGGTACTGGATGGATTGCGGGATGCCGCGCTTCCAACTGGAAACGGTGGTGGTGTGGTTGTTGCCGTCCTTGACCGTGGCCACGGTGCCGAGCTGGCCGCTGGCGATGCTGGCGGTGGTGTTCCATGTCAGCGTTTGCAGCGTGCGGCCGAATTGCTGGTGCACCAACGGCAAGGCCCAGGTGGCGTCGAAACTGGTGGACGACACCACCGTGCCGGAAGCGCCGCACCCTGCGGGCAGGGCAGTGGTGGGGGCGGTGCACTTGACCTGCGCTATCTGCCCCAGCACCCATTTGCCGGTGTTGTCGTGGTAGTCGGTTTGCTCGGTACGTGAGGGGCTGCCGGGCAAGGTGCTGGAGCGGATGGCCACGGTTGGGCGTGCGAACACGTCGAAGCAGTATTTGCCCAAGCAGGTGTTGGGGGTCTGCCGGGTGAAAGAGATGCCTTGGCGGGTGGTGACCGACTGCCGGAGCGGGCGCAGCCATTCGGTGGCCAGCAGGTCGCTCCACATGCGCGGCGTGCTGCCCACTGCCGACGGGAAATGCTGCGAGGCTGCTTCGGCCGTGGTGAGGTAGGTGTCGGTGCGGGTTTGCAGGATATTGGCAGCCGAGCTGCCTTCCTCCACTGCCAGCATCTGGCCTTCATTGAGGTTGTAGCCGGTTCCGTAGGTGTAGCGCACCCAGGTGCTGTCCGGCCCGGCCATGGTGTTCTGCTTGCTGTCGGGGCTGAACAGTGGGTTGGGCGCACCGTAGGTGTAGCTCCAGCTCATGGTCGGCAGGCCGGGGCCGGTGATCGTGCGCGAGAGCAGGCTCAGGTTCCAATGGAACCGGGGCGTCTTCATGAACCAGTAGGTAGGCGAGACGATCTGGCAGGCGTGTTCGGGGATGCTGCTGCGCCAATGCTGGAGCACGTTGAAGTTGAACTGGCCCACGGCTCCCGAGGGAGCGGTGATCGACAGCGTGTAGGTGCCTGTTGGAGCTTCCAGCGAATCCGGGCAGCCGGTGGGGTCTTCGATCAGCGGCGACCAAGGGGCCGGGGTGATGGTCAGCGCGCCAGTGGAGGTGAACGTCCACTTGCTTCCATCCGGCCGCGTCACCTGCGACAACTTGCCGCTGGCATAGGTGTAGGCCCAGTTGCCGACGCTGGAGGTGGCGGAGGCGACGTTGCTTCCGGACCAGGTCAGGGTGATCTGGCGGCCGTCGCTGGCGGTGATGCCGGTCAGCTTGTCGCCCGAGTAGGTGTAATCGACCCAATTGCCGAAGCGGTCTTCGACGCGGGAAACAAGGAAGTGAATCACTTGGCGGTTGATCCCGCCGGTGTCCAGCTTCTGGTTGATGCCGGCGTGCGCTTTGGATACGGCCCAATCAAGGTGATATTTCACGCCTTGTGGCGACAGCGCCATGAATGCTTCGCCGGCGTAACCATTCTTGGTCGAGGCCTTGCAGGCAATGCGCCACATGTCCTTGGTGATCCACGGGTACGGGCCGCCGCCGGCCGCCGGTATCGAACTGCTCGGATTCATCAGCAGTTGCTGCCCACCAGCACCGGGTATATGCAGGCTGTAGCCGCCCCAATAGTCTTCGGCCGAGATGGTGCCGACATCGGGCAGCGGGCCGGGAAGGCTGCAGCGCTGGTTGACGGTGCCGCTGCTTGGCCGCCAGCCAAGTGAGGTGGCAATTTCACTGCTCAGGCGCGGCACGTCCAATGCCCATTCGCCGAACCCACCGAGGAAGTGGCCATTGGTGCGCAGGCGGTCTTCCACCCGCAAGGTCCGGCGCAACTCCACCGGCAAGGCATCGCTGCCCGGCATGGTGATATCGACGTGGTTGAAACTGGCGCTGCCGTCGTAATGGCTGACCTGGTCACCGAATACGGTATCCACCGACAGCGGCGATACATCCCGCGCCTGGCTGATGCGCTCGATGGTGTTCTCGTGCAGGTTGAATGTGCCCTGCGCTGCGGCGTCCACGCAGAAGACCACCAGAAACAGCAACACGACGGCCCGAATCGACTTGCCCACCATGGCACCCCCCATTCGCTACGGTTTGGCGCTCGCGCTTGCCCGGAACGTCACGGCAAGAGTGTTGCTACGAGCGTGCGCCCGCTTCTAGTCCCAACCGAGCAGGCCATCAAGTTGCGGCGCAGCAAATGATGCCGAATTTGGCTTTTCCACGAAAGCGCATTCCTGCGCAATGCAGCCTGCAACACGGCGCATCGAAGTCACGCAGCACAAGGGTTGGCATGGCTCGAGCCAGCGGCGCAGCAGCCCCTCAGCGCGGCGGCGCCATCAGCTCGCGGGCGTTGAGGTAGCCGTCGCCATCGGCATCCTGCTTGGCGAAGCGTTGCAGGATCACCTGCCGCTGCTGCTCGCGGGTGATCACCTTGCCGCGCCCGCCGGGTTGCTCTTCCGGCTCCAGCACGCCGTTGCCGTTGCGGTCCATGCGGTCGAAGGCATAGAGCATCCATTGCAGGTATTCGTCCGCGCCGATGCGGCCGTCGCCATCAAGGTCCATGCGCCGCAGGTAATCGCCGGTGTCCTGCACCTGCGCCGCTGCCGGCAATGCCAGCAGCAGCGTCAGGCCGGCGGCGAGCCGGTTCATGCGCTGGCGAGCGAGTAGCCCTTCAGCCGTGCCGCATAGGCCTGCAACGCGGCGATGCCGCTGGCCTCGGCCTCCTGGCACCACTGCTGCAGGTGCTTCAGGCGCTCGGCGGCATCGTGGCTGCGCGCCTCCAGCAGCGCCGACAGGCGCGCACGGTGTTCGACCAGCAACTGGATGCGCGGGCGCTGCTGTACCCATTGCTGCAACTGCTCGCGGCAATCCGGCTTGAGCCAGCGGCCGTCGTTGACCAGCCCGCGCTGCAAGCGACGCGGCAGCAGTTTGCGCAGTTTGGCGCCGGCGGCAGCCGCTTCTTCGCGCAATGCCGGGGCGAACACGTTGCGCTGGTAGTCGGTCATGGCCTGGAAGCGGTGCGAGAGCAGCGCCTTGAGGGTGTCGGCGTCGGGCACGGCGATGTTCGGGCGGATGTCCATGCTCGGCGCCACGCGCAGCACCTTGGCCAGGCCCAGCGTCTGCAACAGGCGGATGGCCTGCCAGCCGATGTCGAACTCCCAGCGCCGCATCGAGAAGCGCGCCGAGCTGGGGAAGGCATGGTGGTTGTTGTGCAACTCCTCGCCGCCGATCCAGAACGCCCACGGCGTCAGGTTGGTGGAAGTGTCTGCCGATTCGAAGTTGCGGTAGCCCCACCAGTGGCCAAGGCCGTTGACCACGCCGGCGGCCCAGAACGGAATCCACGCCATCTGGATCGCCCACAGGGCGATGCCCGGCAGGCCGAACAGCACGAAGTTGACCGCCAGCAGCAGCACCGGACCGAGGTTGGCGTGCGGGGTGTAGAGGTGGCGTTCGATCCAGTCCTCCGGCGCGCCGCGGCCGTACTGCTCGATGTCCGCGCGCTGCGCACGGGCCTCGCGGTACAGCTCCACACCACGCCAGAACACCCGGCTGATGCCTTTGCTCACCGGGCTGTGCGGGTCCTCGTCGGTTTCCACCTTGGCGTGGTGCTTGCGGTGGATGGCCACCCACTCGCGGGTGATCATCGAGGTGGTCAGCCACGTCCAGAAACGGAAGAAGTGGGCGATGGCCGGGTGGAAATCCACCCCGCGGTGCGCCTGGCTGCGGTGCAGGTACAAGGTGACGGCGAAGATGGTGAGCTGGGTGAACACCAGCAGCACCGCCAGCATGCCCCACCAGCCGAAACCGGCCAGCCCCCCGGTGAGGAAATCGAGAAGGGTGTCTGACATCGTGAACTCCGGGCCGGCCGGTGGCGGATGAAACCGTGGGTACACATGATGGGGCCTGCCACGGCAAACTTCATCCACCCCATGCTCCTTCTTTGGTCCAACCCTTCAGTTGCCCCATCCCCACCTGAATGTCCATTGCCCCCGCCGCCGTCCCGGCCCCCCTGATCGAGCTTGACCACGCCAGCGTCATCCGCGGCCAGGTCCGCGTGCTGCACGAGCTGGACCTGCGCATCGAACAGGGCCAGCACACCGCCATCCTCGGCCCCAACGGCTGCGGCAAGTCTTCCTTCATCAAGCTGATCACGCGCGAGTTGTACCCGTTGGCGCGCGCCGACGGCCACGTGCCGGTGAAGGTGCTGGGCCAGACCCGCTGGCAGGTGGACCGGCTGCGCGCGCAATTGGGCATTGTCACCGGCGACCTGTCCGGCAACCTCGCCGACATGCCGGGGCTGGGCGTGGAGGAAGCGGTGATCTCCGGCTTCTTTGCCAGCTACGTGGTGCCGGCGCACCGCGACGTGACCGACGACATGCGCCAGCGCGCGCGCCATGCGCTGGAACTGGCCCGCGCCTCGTCGCTGCTGGGCCGCAGTTATGCCGAACTGTCAGCCGGCGAGACCCGCCGCGTGCTGATCGCCCGCGCGCTGGTCAACCAGCCGCGCGCGCTGCTGCTGGACGAACCGTCCACCGGGCTGGACCTGGTTGCGCGCCAGCACCTGATCGACAGCATGCGCCACCTCGCCCGGCAGGGCATCACCCTGGTGCTGGTCACCCACCACATCGAGGAAGTGATCCCCGAGATCCGCCGCGTGGTGCTGATGAAGGGCGGCCGCATCTTCGCCGATGGCAATCGCGACGAGCTGCTGCACGCCGGGCCGCTATCCGAGGTGTTCGGCGGCCCGGTCGAGGTACGCGAGGAGCACGGCCGCCTCACTGCCTGGGCGGGCGCCGACCCGCAGGCCGAGGCGCAGTGATGCGATGATGCCTGCCTTGCTCCGGTCTCTTTCCCGCCCCGTGATGTTCCGTCCCAGACACCTGCTTCCCGCACTGGCGCTGTGTGCCGCGCTGGCTGCCTGTTCCAGCACGCCGGCCGCCGTTTCCACCGACGCCCCGGCTCCGACCGGCTACCTGCAGGGCGACGCCATTCCCGACAGCCTGGCGCTGAGCCCATCGCCACCGGCAGCGGGCACGGCATGGGCGGCGCTGGACGACGCCGTCGCTGCGCAGGCATTGGCGTTGCGCGACAGCCCGCGCTTTCATCAGGCGCAGGTGGATGCCGACCTGGATTTCCCCGGCGGCGCCCAGCAGTTCAGTTGCGCGCTGGGCATTCCGGTGGACGAACGACATACGCCGGCACTGATGCGCCTGCTGCAACGCAGCCTGATCGACGCCAGCGCCTCCACCCGCGCGGCCAAGCAGCATTACCAGCGTCCGCGCCCGTTCATGCTCAATGGCCAGCCCACCTGCACGCCCGGGCAGGAGCAACACATGCGCGGCAGCGGTTCCTATCCGTCCGGGCACACCGCCATCGGCTGGGCGTGGGCACTGATCCTGTCCGAAATCGCCCCCGAGCGCGCCACCGCCCTGCTCCAGCGCGGCCGCAACTACGGCCACAGCCGGCTGGTCTGCAACGTGCACTGGTACAGCGACGTGCAGCAGGGCCAGGTGATGGCGGCGGCGACGGTGGCGCGGCTGCACGACGACCTGCAGTTCAGCGCCGACCTGCTGCTCGCGCAGCGCGAAATCGAAGCCACCCGCGCGCTGGAACTGCCACTGCCACGCGACTGCGCCGCCGAGGCCGCGGCGCTGGAAATCGACGTCGCCGAAGCGCGTTGATTGCGTGGATGCGGGACTTGCCCCGGATAAAGCTTGCTGCGTGCGGAACAAGCTCGCAGCTACAGGTTTCAGGCGTTACCTCATGTGATGACGGTTGCCTTGGCGGCTAAAGTGGAGCCCCCGGCTTCTTCGAGGTCCCATGTCCACGCCACGCCGTCGTCTGCGCACCACGCTCGCCACCGTGTTGTTCGCACTCGTTGCCACCGCGCAGGCGCAGCCACGCCTGATCGGCTACGTCATGGACAGCCCCGCGCCGCTGCAACTGACGGCCTCGAAACTGGACGTGGTGAATTTCGCCTTCGCCGTAGTCGCCGCCGACGGCAGCGTCCACCTGCCCGGCACGGTCGATCCCGCGCGCCTGCGTGCCGTGGTCGGCAAGCGCATCGACAACCCGAAGTTGCAGGTCGTGCTGTCCATCGGCGGCTGGGGCGCGGGCAATTTCTCCGAAGCCGCCGCCACCGCCGCAGCCCGCGCGCGCTTCATCGACAGCAGCGTCGCATTGATGCACCAATTCGATCTGGACGGCCTCGACATCGACTGGGAATACCCGACCCTGGGCGACGCCGACATCAGCCACAGCCCCGACGACCGCCGCAACTTCACCGTGCTGCTGGAGCAACTGCGCGCGCGGCTGGACGCGGAGGGCAAGGGCCAGCGCCACTACCTGCTGACCATCGCCGCCGCCGAAGGCCGCTTCGCCGCAGGCCTGGAGCTGCCGCGCATCGCCGCGTCGCTGGACTGGATCAACCTGATGACCTACGACTTCCACGGCAGCCTGACCCCCACCACCGGCCACCACGCCGGGCTGTCGCGCTCGCCGCTGGCCGCGCCGCAGGACCGCAACACCGAAGCGGCGGTGCAGTACTTCCTCGATGCCTGCGTGCCGGCCGCCAAGATCAACGTCGGCGTGCCGTTCTACGGCCGCACGTTCGGCGACGTGGACCCGGCCAACGACGGCCTGTACGGCCGCTTCGCCAGCGACGGCGGCTTCATCACGTGGCAGCAGATCGTCCACACCCGCCTCGGCGCGCCGGGCTGGCAGCGGCACTGGGACGAGGCGGCGCAGGCGCCGTACCTGTGGAACCCGGCCGAGCGCCGCTTCATCACCTACGACGACCCGCAATCACTGGCGATCAAGGCCGGCTACGTCAAGCGCAACGGGCTGGGCGGCATCATGTACTGGGAGCAGCGCGGCGACGACAGCGAGCAGCTGCTGGACGTGCTGCACGAGGCGCTGCACGGTGGCCAGTAAACCGCGCAAACATGCTCCCGCCGTTCGCTCTTTCAGGCCCCTCTCTCACCGGAGGGGCCAACTTGAGGGGCCAACTTGTTCCTGCATTCCCAGTAGCTCAAGCGTCCGTCCATCACGCTCCCCGGCGAACAAGCCCTCCAGCGCCGCGGCAAAAATCAGCTCGTCGGGGTCGACCAGCGCGAACAAGGTCAGGCATGACCTGAACTTCAACGCATCCAGTTCGCCCAGCACCGCACTGGCCCCCAATGACTGGTGCGCCAGCATGGCCGCCGTGCATTCCCGCAGCCGCTGCCCGAGCAGGGCATCGGCAAGATAGGCGCGCGCCTCGGCCAAGCCGCTCAGCCCGTATCTTTCGGCATTGGCGCTGCAACCCAGCCCCTTGAGCTGGGGAAAGACGAACCAGACCCAGTGGGAACGCTTTTTGCCCGCACGCAGCTCACGCAACGCCGTTGCATACCACTGCACTTGGGCTTCTTGGAACCGGGCCAAAGAAAACATGTGTGTATTCGTCATTGCAGAAAACCCGACATCCTTCATTGCATCGCGACGTAATGCGTCGCACCCCGAAGAGTGACAACAACCGTGGGACCGGCTTCAGCCGCAATGGCTTTACCGGTACCTGATTAGCACCGACTGTCAGCTCTTGCCCCTCCCCTTGCTCGCGTAGCGAGCAGGGGGAGGTTGGGAGGGGGTGCTTTGGGCTGTTTGCGAACATCAAAAGCACCCCTCCCCAACCCTCCCCTTCGTGCTTCGCACGAAAGGGAGGGGGTATTTCATGGCAACTGAAACATGACGCTAATCAGGTACCGGTAAAGGCTCATCGCGACTAAAGCCGCTCCCACAAAACCAACAACAGCTTGCAGTCGTTTCCCTGCGACGCAACTCGTCGCACGGGTGCGGATCATTCCGGGATGGCCACGCTCCCGGATTTTCTCGTGAAAGCAACGAATCGCTCCCGCCGCAATCGGGCTGCCCGAACGCTTGAAATCAACCCGCGCATTCGCCTGTGGATGCTGCGCATTCTGGTGAAGCTGGGTGGGCATAAAGAATGTGTCTATGGCAGCGGCTTCCATAACGACGACCTTGCACGGGCCGTGGGCCTGGGGCACTGGATCGACGCCGAGGAAAACTTCTCGCAGCGGCAAGTGCTGTCCGAACTGCGCCACCTCCACCGGGAGGCCGAGCAAAAACACACACAAGCCCCGCTACCTGCGGGCTTGAACGGCAACCTCAACCGGCTTTCAAAGCTGGTGGGGTTGAACGACATCGAACGCACCCTCCTCGAATTTGTCATCTGTCTGCATGATGAAAAATTGCTGGATTCGGCTGCCGATCTCCTTGGCACCGTGCCCTCGTCCAAGGTGCGCGGTGTGCTGGCAGCCATTCTTGGCCTGCCCGAGTACGACGTTCGCCATGCCCTGCGCCCGCAGGGGTCACTCCTGCAATCCGGCTTGATTACCCTCAAAAACGACCATGCGGACTTCCTGCGCTCCAAGCTGCGCTTGCTCTCCCACGGGTTCGCCGATGCGATGTTCGTGCCGCAGTCCAACCCGCTCAATCTGTTACGCGGTGTCATCAGCAAGGCCAGCAAAGGCCACCTGAAGCTGTCCGACTACGCGCACGTCCAACCCATGCTGGGCAACGCCCAGCACTACCTGTGCCACGCGCTGGCCACCAAGGGCGTCGGCGTCAACCTGCTCATCCACGGCCAACCCGGCACCGGCAAAAGCCAGCTAGTGCGCACGCTGGCCAAGGCGCTGGGTACGGATTTGTTCGAGGTGGCCCACGAAGATGAAGATGGCGACCCGGTCGAGGGCGAGGAACGGCTGAAATCCTTTCGCGTGGCCCAATGCTTTCTTGCCAAACGGCGGGCGGTGATGGTGTTCGACGAAATCGAAGACGTCTTCAGCGAGCACGTCACCGGCAGCGTGGCGCAACAACGCAAGGCATGGATGAACCGGATGCTCGAAACCAACTCGGTGCCCACCCTCTGGCTGTCCAACGACATCCACAGCATGGATGCGGCCTTCATCCGCCGCTTCGACATGGTGTTTGAACTGCCGGTGCCGCCACGGCAGCAGCGCGCGAAAATCCTGCGTTCGCACTGCAAGGGGTTGCTGAACGACGCGCAGATTGCGCGCATCGCCGAACTGGAACACCTCGCCCCCGCCATCGTCACCCGCGCCAGCCACGTGGTGCGCGCCATCCGCGACGACATCGGCAAGGCCAACACCGCCAGCACGATGCAGCAGTTGATCGACAACACCTTGCAGGCGCAACGCCTGCCGGCGCTGCCACACGGCGCGGCAAACCGGCTGCCCGAGGTGTACGACCCCGCCTTCATCCAAGCCGATGCCGATTTGGCCGACGTAGCCACCGGCCTGCGCAGCTCGCGCAGTGGCCGGTTCTGCCTGTACGGCCCGCCCGGCACCGGCAAAACCGCCTATGGCCGCTGGCTTGCCGGGCAACTGGACATGCCGCTGCTGGTCAAGCGCGCCTCCGATTTGATCTCGCCTTATATCGGCGTAACCGAACAGAAGATGGCCGCCGCCTTCCGCGACGCCGAACGCGATAGCGCACTGCTGCTGATCGACGAGGTGGACAGCTTCCTGCAAGACCGCCGCAAGGCCCAGCGCAGTTGGGAAACCAGCATGGTCAACGAAATGCTGACCTGCATGGAATCCTTCCCCGGCGTGTTCATTGCCTCCACCAACCTGATGGACGGGCTGGATCAAGCCGCGCTGCGCCGCTTCGACCTCAAGGTGAAGTTCGGTTTCCTGCGCCCCGAACAGGCATGGGAACTGCTGTGCCGGCACTGCACGCAACTCGGCCTGCCCGCACCGCCACCGGCCTTGCAGGCAGGCATGAAGAAACTCGACCGGCTGACACCCGGCGACTACGCCGCCGTGGCGCGCCAACACCGCTTCCGCCCGCTGGCAACGCCCGCCGCCGTCGTTGCCGCCCTGCACGCCGAATGCGCGGTAAAGGAACACAGCAGCAGGCCGATAGGGTTTGTGTAGGCACGCAGACAGATCAGGAACTACCCGGCACGAAATGGAAGGCAACGATGGCCACGCGCCCCAACACCCTTGAAACCACGGTCTTCGCCATCGAGTTGCTGCGCCGGATACCGCGTGATCGCTACATCACCGCCGAAGAACTGCACCAGCGGCTGCACCATGCCGGTATCGAGCGCGACCTGCGCAGCGTGCAGCGGCAACTCAAGCTGCTCAGCGAACACTTCGGCATTGACTGCGACGCCCGCAGCAGGCCCTTTGGCTATCGCTGGCTGCCAAACTCGGGGGGGCTGGCCGTCTCCCATTTGAGTACGCAGGAATCGCTGCTGTTGCGGCTGGCCGAAGAGCACCTTCGGCACCTGCTGCCAACGCGGCTGATGAAATCCATGGAAGGCTTCTTCGCCCAGGCCCGCCGCAACCTGGACCCCAATGGCAACGCCAAGCTGGAACGCGAATGGCCCGGCAAGGTGCGCGTGGTCGCCACCACCCAACCGCTGCTGCCGCCGAAGATTGCCCCCAGCGTGATGGAAGCGGTGAGCGAAGCGCTGTACAGCAACCACTGGTTGCACCTGAAGTACCGCAACTTCAAAGGCAAGCAAGGCAATCACGAGGTCATGCCGCTGGGTTTGGCCCAACAAGGCCCGCGCCTGTATCTGATCTGCCGCTTCCGCGACTACGCCAACGAACGCAGCGTGGCCCTGCACCGCATCCTCGAAGCAAAAGTTTCCACCCTGTCCTTCGAGCGCCCCAGTGACTTTGACCTGAAACGCTACGACGACGAAGGCCGCTTCGGCTTCGGCAACGGCGAGCGCATCCGCATCAGCTTCCAGATCATCCGCAAGGTCGGGCGGCAACTGATCGAAACCCCGCTTTCAGCCGATCAGGAGGTAACCGAACTGGACAACGGCTGGTTGCAGATCAGTGCGACCGTGGTGGATACCTTGATGCTGCGCTGGTGGTTGAAGGGGTTTGGGGAAGACGTGACAAACATTGACCTCAGGTGTTCACAAAACCATTCGTGAAAAACAAGCAAGCACCCAATGATTACCAACAAAGGCAGAAACTCATGATTACTGCTTCATTGATTCAATCAATTATCGAAAAATCCGAATCAAAAAAATACCAAAAATTTCTTCGCGATATTAAAAAAGAGACTGGAAAGCCGGACTGGGACTCGCGAGCAGATAGTTGCGGCGTTGCAGGAAACACGTTTCGCGCATACGGCGCATACGTAGCCAAAAGGGGGAAAGGGGAAGAAGGAAACCGCCCGTCAGAAATATATCGTGAATGGGCGGAAAAACAAAACAAAGCCATTTCAAAGCTGTCGCCAGAATCAATTTCATCCCAAGAGGATTTCGACAATTGGCACCAGAAGCTTGCCAAATCCTTGCAAAATCACTGGTCAAAGACCGAGGATGGCATACAGCTCTCTATCGCACACAAGTACAAACTTGTCGATCTTTACATCAAGTGGCTCACGCAGCACAAGCTCCCCGAACCCGAATTGAATGACATTTTTATTCAATTCGCCCACTGCGCCCTTGATAGTCAAATTCTTGCAAAAATAAATGACCATCTAGATGGGCTGCTTCCAATTGCAAAGCCCAGCATGGGCTGCATCGCCACGGAGAACGCTTATGCGTTTTGCCAAGCCGTAATACGTGATTACTGCAACGCCGTAGGCGGCACCCCATTGCTGTTTGACTATTACGCATGGCAGCGCGGCGGATAAAAGCAGTCCATCAATACGTTGATGTTGCACTATTCCTGCGACACATCCCGTCGCACGTCCAGGGAAAATTCATGATGAATTTTCCTTGGACAGCTCAGTGAAATACCGTCACCGCCCGGCCAATCTTTACCAGCCTGCATCGCGCAGGAAAAACATGAATCTGGAGTTCATCGCCAGCAACTTGGCCGATGCACAGCATGACCTGCGCCACCTGCTCAACAGGCTGGGCCACCCTGATTTGAATGTGTCCAACTTCAAGGTGAGCCTGGAGCACATCCTGTACCACCTCCTGCTGGCGTGGAACGCGCGGCATCTGCCGCATGGGCGCGAGGATTCGCTAAGCGACGAGGACTATGACCGGTGTTTGGCGATACCGCTTGATCTTGCACCTTTTGGACGAGAGGAGAAGCCCGCCACAACGAAGCGACGCAAAGGAAAATTTGACCGGCAGTGGGCGCGCCGCTATTTGCACCGGCATTGGACACGCAGCAAACATTACCCCGGCTTTCGCTAACACCTTGCAAAAGCCGCACCTGTGGGAGCGGGAATCCTCTCCTTTTGAATGCACTACTTGACGGGCAAGACTACTCAGCCATGCTTGACGAATTCATTCCTCAAATTGAAAAGCTCCAGGCCGAAGGTGCCATCATCATCGTGAAGTGGGACGGCCTGCGACAGACCCGCAAAATTACCGTTCTGGTAAGCCGCCAAGAAACCAACTTCAATTGGCGCATGGACAGCGACAACCTCGCACTTACGCTCCAGGAAGCATTGCTGGAATACAGGGCCGCGCACACGCAGAATGGCAACAGCCCTATGTGAGGACGCTGCACTTGGAAGTTGAGACCAAGCTGCTCAACTTGGGGAAAACCCAAGGCGTATGCAAACCTGAAAACAGGAAGGCTCCGGCAGCGCTGGAAGGAAGCCTGAGGAGAATGATTCATACATGCGTCACTCCTGCAGCTTGAGCCTGGATGATGCTTCCTAGCTCTCCACCCACCGTTGAACCAAACGCGGCACCAACGTGGCGGCGTTTCCGCAGGAAAATTGAAACCGCGCCGGCATGGCTTCCGGCCTTTCCTTGGCAATCAGCACTTTTTCGGCCATGTAATGGGCGGCCTTCAATAATGACGCCGCCGGCTGCACGGTGAGCGAGGTGCCGACCACCAGCACCTTGCCGGCATCGCGCAGGTGTCGGCGGGCCACGTCCATGTTGCGGGTTTCTTCGCCGAACCAGACCACGTCCGGGCGCAGTTGGGTACCGTCCTCGCAGCATTGGCCCATTGCGATGGGGTCGCCGCCAAGGTGGTAACGCTTCGGTTCGGCGGAAGTGCCGCGCGCCCAGGCCAGTTCGCCGTGCAGGTGGATGACGTGGCTGGAACCGGCGCGCTCGTGCAGGGCATCGACGTTCTGGGTGATGACGACCACCTCGCAGGCAGCTTCGAGCGCGGCAATCGCCATGTGTGCGGCGTTGGGGTGTGCGTCCCACGCCTTGCGCCTGCGCTCGTTGTAGAAGGCCAGCACCGTTTCCGGCTGGTGCTGCCAGCCTTGCGGGCTGGCGAGTTCATGCCAAGAGTGGTTGTTCCACAGGCCACCGGCATCGCGGAAGGTCGGCAGGCCGCTTTCGGCGCTCAAGCCGGCCCCGGAGAAAACCACTACCTTGTTCCGCTGCATCTTCGGCTTCACGCCCGCTTCAACTGAAGTCGAGGGTAACGCGGCTGCCGCCGGCCTTGGCGATGCGGACAAGTGCGTCGCCGCTGCGGTCGCCGACCTTCACCGTTACCGGTATGGCGGTGTTCTTGATGATGCGGACGATGGCGTCCGTGCCCAGGTTCCCGCCGACGGCAAGAGCGCCGGCACCTTCACGGGCCATGCGGATGATGGAATCGGCACGGTGTTGCGGCGGCCTGCTTTCCCCGGTTTCGGGCATGCCGGGCCACGGACGATCTTCGTCGATGCAGGCCGAAAGCATCAGCGCCATGTGAATCATGCCGCCCTGTCGTTCGCTGCGCGGGCCGGGTGCGGCGAAGCGCATCGAGCCAAGCTTGGACTTGATCTGCGCCACGACGATCTGCGGCGCGCTGGCGTGGTCGGTTTCCCACTGCAAGGCCTCGCACAGGGTGTCGATGACGGGAAACCAGCCATCGCCGCAGGTGATGCGCCGCTCCGGCTCGGGATAGGCCAGGCCGTTGCGGATGGGGGCGAAGATTTGCGGCCACGTGGTGAACAGGCGCTGGACTAGTTCTTCCTTCATGGTGCGGCACCGTTGGCGGCGTTTTCCACGTGCTGGTAGATGCGCTGCGCGAAGCCGGCGATCAATTCGGCCTGATGCAAGGTGGCCAACCATTGCAGGGGAATGCCCTCCACGCCGTACAGCGCGCCGGCGATTTGCCCGGTGATGGCAGCGGTGGTGTCTGCGTCGTCGCCGAGGTTGGCGGCGGTCAGGATGGCTTGCTCGAAGCTGTCGGTGACATGCACGCACCACAGCGCGGCTTCCAGCGATTGCACCGAATAGCCGCTGCCGCACATCTGCTCGCGGGCCTTGCGCCGGTAGTGGCCTTCGGCCAGCTCCCGCACCTCGGGTTCGCTGAGGTGGTGCAGGCTGCCAGCCAGCAGTTCGTCCTTGTGCTTGCCGGCCAATGCGTTGCAGATGACCGCCGCCAGCAGGCGGCAGCAATCCACGGCTTCGGGGGCGGCGTGGGTAGTCAGCGAACTGCGTGCGGCATGGGCAATGGCGCTGCCGGTATCGGGGTGGAGCCACAGCACCACCGGGGCCAAGCGCATCAGGGAGCCGTTGCCAGCCATCATCGGGTCGTCGGTGTCGGCCACGAGGTTGCCGTTGCGCAGGTGGAAGTACAGCGCGCCGGCCGCGGTGCTGCCGATGTCGAAACATTCGCCAGTCGAACTCAGGTGGCCATGTTTCCACCAACGCACGTAGCGGTGCAGTTGGTCGGCAAGGTCGAAGCCGTTGCATTCCAGCAGGCTCTCGGCGAGGCACATGGCCATCGAGGTGTCGTCCGTCCACTGCCCCGGCTCCAGCCCGAAAGGGCCGCCGCCCAGCATGTCGGTGACGGGGGCAAAGCTGCCGCGCGGGGCAAACTCCACCGTGGTACCCACGGCATCGCCGCAGGCCAGGCCGAGCAGGCAGCCGAGGTAGCGGCGTTCCGAACTGATCATGGTGCAGTTCCTTATGATCGCGATGCATCGGAGCCATCCTGCATGGCATTGCGACGAGATGCGTCGTATCCGAATGGTGGCAATGGTTGTGGGAGCGGCTTCAGCCGCGATGAGGTTTTCCCCGAGGTGAGCCAGTGCGGGGCAAGCCCCGCACCTACGAGGCATCGGCGCATCCTGCCGGCCGTTGTTCCGCCGTTTCGGCGGCTGCGGCTATGCTTGCGCCCTTTCCCGTACCCGCATTCACCATGAAGCCGCGCAACGCCCGCCTGCTGCTGCCCCTTGCCCTGCTCGGCCTGCTGGCCGCCTGCGGCGGCGGGAACGTCAAGCCCGCCGCACCGGCGGCGACGCCGGTTGCCCCGGCCACGCCGGTCGCGCCGGTCGCGCCGGTGAAGATCGGCGTGGCGCTGGGCGGCGGCGCGGCCAAGGGCTTCGCCCACATAGGCGTGATCAAGATGCTGGAGGCCAACGGCTTCGAGCCGGTGGTGGTGTCCGGCACCAGTGCCGGCAGCGTGGTCGGCGCGCTGTACGCCAGCGGCATGGACGCGTTCGAGATGCAGCAGAAGGCGGTGGCGCTGGACCAGGCCAGCATCCGCGACGTGCGGTTGTTCTCCGGCGGGCTGATCGAAGGCCGCAAGCTGCAGGACTACGTCAACGCTCAGGTCGACAACAAACCGGCCGAACGCCTGAGCAAGCCGTTCGCGGCGGTGGCCACGCAGTTGGAGACCGGCGAGCGTGCGGTGTTCGTGCGCGGCAACGTCGGCCAGGCGGTGCGCGCATCCAGTTCGGTGCCGGGCGTGTTCGAGCCGGTCAGCATCGGCGGCAAGACCTACGTCGACGGCGGCGTGGTCAGTCCGGTGCCGGTGGACGCTGCGCGCCAGCTCGGCGCCGAGTTCGTCATCGCCGTGGACATTTCCAGCAAGGCCAGCGGCCAGCGCCCGGACAGCCTGCTGGGCACGGTCAACCAGTCCATCGCGATCATGGGCCAGCGCCTGGGCGAGCAGGAGCTGGCGCGCGCCGACGTGGTGATCCGCCCGCAGGTGCTGGACATCGGCGCGGCCGATTTCGAGCAGCGCGGCCGCGCCATCCTCGAAGGCGAGAAGGCGGCGATGGCGGCGATGGCGCAGATCCGCACCGGCGTGCAGCGGCTGCAGCAGGCGCGCGCGCAACAGGCACGTGATGCCCAAACCCGTGCCATCACGGCGGCGGCCGAGGCCCGGCAACACTGCCTGGAAAGTCGCTCGCGACTGGACAAGCTGCGCGGCAAGGATGGGGATTGCGCCGCACCGGGGCACTGAACCGGGCCGTCACTGGCGGACATTCGTCCGTTGCAAAGCCTCTCCCGCGCGGACGGAATACGCGCGTCGGGGGCGTAGCCCCGACCTGCCTGCTTTTCGGCGAATGAAAGGTCACGGCAGAAGCAAAAACGATGGCCGAACATTCGTTCGTTGAAAAGCGATTCCCGCCTACGCGGGAATGACGATCCATGCGCCTACATCCGGCTGTACTGCAACTGCACCCAGAGCTTGTCGGCATCACGGGTGCGCAGCTCGTCGCTGCTGCGGTAGCGGGCGGCCTTGAGCAGCACGCTCAAGCCCTTCAGTTGCGGAACGGCACGCTCCCACGACAGGTCGAATTCGCGCCCGTAGCGGTAGCCGCCGCGGTCGTTGCGGAAGTCGTGGTACCACGCCTGCGCCTTGCCGCCGGCCAGCGGCAGCGCCACGCCGGCATAGGCGTCGCGCAGGCCGTCGGCCGGGGTGGTGCCGAATTGGTCGGCCCAGCCCTGGAATGCATGCTTGGTGGCCAGCGGCGTCTGGAAGGCACGGTTGCCGGGGCCACGCTTGCCCGCACCGAGGATTTCGATGCCGACACTGGTCTTGACCTGCTTGCCGGCGTAGCTGGCTTCGCCCAGCCAATAGCGGCTGTCCAGCGACCACGGGTTGCCGTGGCCATCCACCTGCCGCGCGTGTTCCAGCGCGTAGCCGAGTGCGCCGCGGCTACTCTGCAGGCGCAGGCCGGTGGTGTCGGCGGACAGGGTGCCGCGCGGTGCGGCGGCGGCCACGGCGATGTTCTCCAGGTCGAGCCGGTAGTGGTAGCCGGTGATCGCCAGCGCTTCGGCGGGGACGAATGTCGCCTGCAGCAGGTGGCTGTCGCCGTGGATGTTGGCCGGCGCGGTGGTGCCGGGCGCGGCGGGTTCGTCGGGGCCGAACACGGTGTTGATGTTGGTGACGAAGGCGTAGGCCAGCTTCCATTGCGCGGCCGGCGTCCACTCGGCCAGCGCGCCATCGTAGGTCTGTTCGTTCTGGCGCCAGCCGGAGCCACCGACGAAGCGCTGGTTGCCGAGGTTGATGCGCTGGCGGCCGAACTGCACGATGCCGCGCGAGCCGTCGTAGCGCAGCAGTGCCTGGTTGAATTCGGCACCATCCGGGTCGGCCACCGTCGGGTACTGCGCGCGGCCGTTGCGGGTGTCGTTGAAACGCTCGCCACCGAGATGCGCCACGCCATCGACCTCGCCCAGCGCCGACCAGCCGTGCCAGCGCGCGCTGCGGTAACCCAGCCGCAGGCGCGCGGTATGCGCATCGGCATCGCGGGCGATCCCGTCCTGCGCCACATGCTCGTAGCGGTAGCGCAGGTCCAGCAGCGGCGCCCCGCCCCCGTCGGCCGCCAGGGCCGGGGCGGCAACCAGCAACAGGGGCAGGACGGGGAGCAGGCGGATCGACATGGGGGTTTCTCACGTGGGGTATGGCCGGCATGCTCCGCGCCTGCCGCCACCGCCACCATGATGTCGATCAATCCAAGCGGTCAGTGCCGTCCCGAGGGTGCAGCGCCTTCGCTTCCGTCGCCGCCTTCGGGCACGTAGATCATGCTGCCGTCCTTGAGCCGGTAGGCGGTGCCGGCGAGGGTGCCCTCGCCTTCGCCGATGCTGCCGCTGGCCTTGTAGCGGTCCAGCTTCTGGCCATCCTTGACCACGATTTCCATGTTGGCCTCACCGGGGTTGGCGACCATCACCACCTTGTCGTGGCTGAAGGGATTGAGCGGGTTGCGGATCAGCGCGATCAGCAGGATCGCCACGATCACCAGGAACACGTCGATCAGGTTGACCACCGATAGCACCGGATCGTCCTGGTCGTCCTCGTCGAGATAGCGGCGGCGCATGGCTCAGCACTCCTTGCCGGCGATGGCCAGCTCGATCCGGCGCAGGTCCTGCAGCAGCCAGCGTCGCCGCACCACCAGCACGGTGTAGATCACCGAGGCCGCCAGCAGCGCGACGATGACCGCAGCGAAGGCGACGCCGACGTGGCGCGCGACTTCGTCCATGCGCCCGTCCGACAGACCGGCCAGCGCCGGCCCCATCGGGATCATGGTCGCCACCAGCCCGAGCATCGGCGCGGTGCGGCTGCCGATGCGCAGCGGTTCCAGCCGCTTGAGCGTCCACAGCTCCATGTCTTCCAGCCCGCCGCCGTTGCGGTGCCAGTGCCGCTCCATCGCGTGCATGCGGTCGCCGCGGCGCTGCACCGCTTCCACCGCGAACATGCCCAGCGCGTAGCAGGCGTACAGGAACAGCGCCAGGATCAGCAGCAGCACCGGGGCGAGGAACCAGCCGGAAAGCTGGTGCAACAGGGATTCGATCAGGTTCATGTCGGTTCGTCGTTCGAGGAAGGAAAGGGAATCAGGAAGCCATGCGCGCTTGCCGCCAGCCGCCGAGGGCGAACGCCAGCAGTGCCGGCCACAGCGCCAGCCACCATGCGGTGGGTACCGAGGGCGCCGGTGGCGGCACGCGCTGCAACTGCATGCCGCTGACCGTGGCCGGAGCGGGAGTGGGCGGCGGTGGCGTGGCTTCCGCTGGCGGTGTAGGCG
>JBASBF010000052.1:0-88663 GCA_049650985.1 Stenotrophomonas sp.
TCGTCTTCGGCTTGTTCAAACGTAATGGCTGGGTTGTCACCGAAATCGTGCCCGATGCTCGCAAAGCCACGTTGCAGAAGGTGATTCGTGGCAAGGTGTTGCTCGACAGCGTCATCCATAGCGATGGTTGGCGCGGCTATCACGGTCTGGTCGATGTGGGCTACGCCAAGCACCTGCGGGTGAATCACAGCAGCAACGAGTTCGCCAACAACCAATCCCACATCAACGGCATCGAGTCGTTCTGGGCCTATGCCAAGCTGAGGCTCGCCAAGATGAAAGGCATCCAACGCCATATGTTCTACTTGCACCTCAAGGAAACCGAGTTCCGCTTCAATCATCGCCGCGATAATCTCTACCAATACCTGCTCAAAATTCTCCGTGAGCAGCCTATTTAATCGCTCAGCTTCCTAAGACCCCAAGCAAAACTGATCCCGTCGGCTCACTTCACCGGCGCGTGGCAACGCGGCATGACCGTTTCAGTGGCACCTGGCGGCGCGTGCCCAAATCACAAGCAGGGTCTGGCGGGTCAGCTCGACCTTCGCCTGAACAACCACCCGGACACGGCCAGCATCACCACCGGCGGCAAGGCATAGGCGATGCGATAGTCGAACTTCAACGCGCCGGCCATGCGCCCGAAGAACATCTGCAGCAACAGGAAGCCCAGCGCGAACAGCATGCCCAGGAACAGCCGCTTGCCCATGCCGCCGCTGCGCAGCGAGCCGAACGCGAACGGCACCGCCGCCAGGCACAGCGCCAGCACGTTGAGCGGGTAGAACCAGCGGCTCCAGTAGGTATCCTCGTAATCGCGCGCGTCCAGGCCGTTGCGTTTGCGGTATTCGATGTTGCTGCGCAGTTCGGCGGCGCTCAGGTTGCGCGGTCGGGCCAGGCCGGAGGCCAGCGCAGCCGCGTCCAGTTGCGAATCCCAGCGCTCGCTGGCCAGCGTCTGCCGCGTCGCCGAACGCTCGCCGAAACGGTCGTGGCGCACCTGTTTCAGGGTCCAGCCGTCGCCGTCATGGCGTGCGGTGGCGGCGTGGGTCAGGCTCGCCAGGCGGCCGTCGGCATCCAGCCGGTACAGGCGCACGTCGTGCAGCAGCAGGCGGCTGTGGCCGTCTTCATCCAGTTGTTCCTCGCCCGTCTGCGCATTGAGGAAGGTATTGCCCTCGCGTGCCCACAGGCCCGAATAGCGGGCCACCGCCATGTCGGTCTGGTACTTGGCGCTGCCCTTGAGCAGGTCGGCCTTTTCCTGCGCCCACGGCGCCAGGGTTTCGCCATTGACCACCATCATCGCGGTCAGCAACGACAACGCGATGGCCACTGAAAGCGCGATGCGCCGCCGCGACAGGCCGACCGCGCGCAGTGCAGTCAGTTCCGAGGTCGCCGCCAACTGCCCCAGCCCCATCAGCGCGCCGATCACCGCCGCCATCGGGAACAAGGTGTAGGCGCGGCGCGGGACGGTATAGGCGGTCCACGCCACGGCATGGCCGAAGGTGTAGCTGCCGGTGCCGATGTTCTTGGCCTCGCCGGACAGCGCCAGGGTGGCGTCCAGCCCCAGCAGCACCAGCCAGACCACCAGCACGGTGAGCAGCACGTTGCGGCCAACGTAGACGTCATGGATGCGTGGGGCCAGCCTCATGCACCGGCCCTCGCGCGGCGGCGGCGCAGGCGGCCATCGCGGAAATACAGCCAGGTCGCCAACGCCAGCAATGGCAGCGTCAACCACCACATGCCAGCCGCCGGCGGCAACTTGCCGGTTGCCAGCCATTGCCGGCCGCTGATCATCAGGCTGACGCCCACCACGTAGGCCAGGAAGGCCAGCATGATGCTGCCGTAGCGCTGTTGTCGCGGCGCGCTGCGCGCCAGCGGCAGGGTCAGCAGGGCAAAAGCCAGCGCCAGCAGCGGCGGGGTGATGCGCCAATGCAGTTGCGCCTGCGCTGCGGGACGGTCGTCACCGAACAAGCGCGTGGTCGGCAGCATCTCCGGGTCGTCCTGGTTGCGCGGCTCGTCGCGGTCGGGCAAGGCCACCTCGTTGCTGGCATAGCGCATCAAGCGGTAGTCCAGTTCGCCATCAGCCGGGCCTTCCACCCGGTAGCCATCCTCCAGCCGCAGGAAGCGCTGGCGCTCGCCCTCGAAGAACATGGAGCCGCGGTTGGCGGTGACCACGTCAATGCGCCCGTCCTTCTGCTTCTGCATGAATATCTTGCCCAGCGCCATGCCATCCTCGCCAAGCGAGGACAGGTAAACGATGCCACCACCGGACAACTGGGTGAACTTGCCCGGCTCCAGCCCGGCCACCACCACGCTGCGGCTGGCGTTTTCGACCATCGTTTCGGCACTGCGGTCGGCCCACGGCCCCAGCCACAGCGAACAGGCACTGATCACCGCCACCACCGGCAGCACCAGCATCAGGATCGGCCGCAGCAGCCGCCTGGGGCCAACGCCCACCGCGGTCAGCACCGCCATTTCCGAATCGCGGTACAGCCGGGCAATGGCCAGCGCCAACCCCAGCAGCAGCGCCAGTGGCAGGATGATCGGCAGATAGACGATGAATTGCAGGCCCAGTTGCGACAGCAGCAGGCCGGCAGGCAGGCGGCCATCGGCGATGCGGCCGAGGATGTCCACCAGCACCCCGCCCACGCTCACCACCAGCAACACGGTCAAAGTGGCCAGAAAGCTCTGGACGAAGTCGCTCAGCAGGTAGCGGTCAAGCTTGGACATGGGGGCGGTGGTTTAAACTCCCGGTTTCGTTCGCGGCGCGCCCGGCCGGCCCGGCTGGGTGGAAACAGTCCGCGATTGTACGGATTTGGCAATGGAATCTGATCAATGTCTCTGCAATTCACCCTGAACCACGCCGCCCCGGCCAGCGCCGGCTTCGATTGCATCATCGTCGGCGCCTACGCCGACAAGTCGCTGTCACCGGCCGCGCAGGCGCTGGACGCCGCGTCCGGTGGCCGCATCGCGGCGCTGGTGGAGCGCGGCGACGTCGGCGGCAAGACCGGCAATACCGCGCTGCTGCACGACCTGCCCGGCGTCGCCGCACCACGGGTGCTGGTGGTCGGCCTGGGCGAAGCGGCCAAGTTCGGCGTGGCGCAGTACCTCAAGGCGGTGGGCGACGCCGCCCGCGCGCTCAAGAGCGGCGCCACCCGCAGCGCGCTGTTCACCCTGTCCGAGCTGGCAGTGGCCGGCCGCGATACGGCATGGAGCATCCGCCAGGCGGTGATCGCCGCCGACCACGCCAGCTACCGCTACACCGCCACCCTCGGCAAGAAGAAGCCCGAGGCGCCGGGGCTGGAGACGCTGGCGATCCACGGCAGCGACGCCACCGCGCTGGCGCAGGGCCAGGCCATCGCCGCCGGCGTCGAATACGCCCGCGAGCTGGGCAACCTGCCGCCGAACCTGTGCACCCCGGCGTATCTGGCCGAATCCTCGGTCAAGTTCGCCAGCGAGCACGAGGGCGCTTCGGCAGAAATCCTCGACGAGCAGCAGATGGAGGCGCTGGGCATGGGCTCGCTGCTGGCGGTGGCGCGCGGCTCGGCCAACCGGCCGAAGCTGGTGGTGCTGAAGTGGAGCAATGGTGGCGACGCCAAGCCCTATGTGCTGGTCGGCAAGGGCATCACCTTCGACACCGGCGGCGTCAACCTGAAGACCCAGGGCGGCATCGAGGAAATGAAGTACGACATGTGCGGCGGTGCCAACGTCATCGGCACCTTCGTCGCCACGGTGAAGGCGAGGCTGCCGCTGAATCTGGTGGTGGTGGTGCCGGCGGTGGAAAATGCCATCGACGGCAACGCCTACCGCCCGTCCGACGTCATCACCTCGATGTCGGGCAAGACCATCGAGGTCGGCAATACCGACGCCGAGGGCCGCTTGATCCTGTGCGACGCACTGACCTATGCGCAGCGCTTCGAACCGCAGGCCCTGATCGACGTGGCGACGCTGACCGGTGCCTGCATGGTGGCGCTGGGCCACCAGACCGCCGGCCTGATGAGCAAGCACGACGACCTCGCAGGCGAACTGCTGGCCGCCGGCGAGCACGTGTTCGACCGCGCCTGGCGCCTGCCGCTGTGGGACGAATACCAGCCGATGCTGGATTCGGCCTTCGCCGACGTCTACAACATCGGCGGCCGCTGGGCCGGCGCGATCACCGCCGGCTGCTTCCTGTCGCGCTTTGCCGAGGACCAGCGCTGGGCGCACCTGGACATTGCCGGCGTCGCCAGCAACGAAGGCAAGCGCGGCATGGCCACCGGCCGCCCGGTGGGCTTGTTGACGCAGTGGCTGCTCGATCGAGTGGCTTGAAGCGGGGAATGGGGAACAGGGAACGGGGAATGAAAGTTCTCCGCACCGGTTCCCCACCCCTGGCCTCGCACCGTCATTCCCCGTTCCCTGTTCCCGGTTCCCCGCCTTGACCATCCGCGCCGACTTCTACCTGATCGCCAAGCCCCGCTTCCTGACCGAGCCGTTGAAGCTGGTCTGCGAGCTGGCGCGCAAGGCCAACGACAGCAACCAGTACACGCTGGTGCTGGCGCGCGACGCGGCGCAGGCCGAGGAGCTGGACGAGTTGCTGTGGTCGTTCGATCCGGACGCCTACATCCCGCACCAGATCGTCGGCGAGGACGTGGACGAGGAAGAGGCCATCGTGCTGATCGCCGCGCCCGGCGCCGACGCCCCGCCACGTCCGCTGGTGATCAACCTGCGCGACGAGCCGTATCTGGACGCCTGCGAGCGAGTGCTGGAAGTGGTGCCGGCCGACCCTGCCGCGCGCGAGCCGCTGCGCGAGCGCTGGCGCCAGTACAAGGCCGCCGGTTACGCGCTCAACAAACACGACATGTAGGAAGGGCGGGAATGGGGAATAGGGAGTGGGAAATCGAAAAAGCAAAAGCCCCGCCCTGCCCCCTACTCCTTCCGCCTGCTGAATCCCGCTGTTGCTTCAACCATTCCCCATTCTCCATTCCCGATTCCCCGCCCTATGTCCCTCGCCTCCAGCTACGACCCCAAATCCTTTGAAACCGCGCTGTATGAAGCGTGGGAGAAGGCCGGCCTGTTCAAGCCGTCCGGCAAGGGCGAGCCCTATACCATCCTGCTGCCGCCGCCGAATGTCACCGGCACCCTGCACATGGGCCACGCGTTCCAGCAGACGCTGATGGACGCGCTGATCCGCTACCACCGCATGCGCGGCTACGACACGCTGTGGCAGGTCGGTACCGACCATGCCGGCATCGCCACCGAGATGGTGGTCAGCCGCAACCTCGCGTTGGAAGGCAAGGGCGAGACCCGCGACTCGCTGGGCCGCGACGGCTTCATCGGCAAGGTGTGGGAGTGGAAGGCGCACTCGGGCAACGTGATCGAAGGCCAGATGCGCCGCCTCGGCACGTCGGCCGACTGGTCGCGCAGCACCTTCACGATGGACACAGGCCCGAGCGAGGCGGTAATCGAAGCCTTCATCCGCTGGCACGAGCAGGGGCTGATCTATCGCGGCCAGCGGCTGGTCAACTGGGACCCGGTGCTGAAGACCGCCATTTCCGATCTGGAAGTGGAAAGCGTCGAAGAAGACGGCTTCATGTGGTCGATCGCCTACGCGCTGGAAGACGGTGCCAGCCATGAACACGTCGAACACGATGCCGACGGCAACGAGACCCTGCGCGAAACCCGCAATTATCTGGTAGTGGCCACCACTCGTCCGGAAACCCTGCTCGGCGACACCGCGGTGATGGTGCATCCGGAGGACGCGCGCTACGCGCACCTGATAGGCAAGCGCGTGACCCTGCCGCTGACCGGTCGCAGCGTGCCGGTGATCGGCGACGACTACGTCGACAAGGCGTTCGGCACCGGCGTGGTCAAGGTCACCCCGGCGCACGACTTCAACGACTACCAGGTCGGCGTGCGCCACGGCCTGCCGATGATCAACCTGTTTACCGAGGTGGCCGCGCTCAACGACAACGCCCCGGAGAAATACCGCGGGCTGGATCGCTACGAGGCGCGCAAGGTGATCCTGGCCGAACTGGAAGACGCAGGGCTGCTGGTCGAAACCAAGGCGCACAAGCTGCAAGTGCCGCGCGGCGACCGCACCGGGCAGGTGATCGAGCCCTACCTGACCGACCAGTGGTTCGTGAAGATGGACGCGCTGGCCAAGCGCGGCTTGGAACGGGTCGAAGGTGTCGATGGAAAGCCGGGCAGCATCAAATTCGTTCCCGGCAACTGGATCAACACCTATCGCCACTGGATGGAGAACATCCAGGATTGGTGCATCAGCCGCCAGTTGTGGTGGGGCCACCGCATTCCGGCGTGGTTCGACGAGGCCGGCAACTGCCACGTCGGCCGCAACGAAGCCGAAGCCCGCGCCAAGGCCGGCCTGGGCGCCGACGTCGTGCTGACCCAGGACAGCGACGTGCTGGAAACCTGGTTCTCCTCGCAGTTGTGGCCGTTCTCCACCCTGGGCTGGCCGAACGAAACGGCGATGGCCGAGCGCGGCTTCGAGCGCTACCTGCCTTCGAACGTGCTGGTCACCGGCTTCGACATCATCTTCTTCTGGGTGGCGCGCATGATCATGGCCACCGACAGCTTCACCGGGCAGATCCCGTTCAAGGACGTCTACATCACCGGCCTGATCCGCGATGCGCAGGGCCAGAAGATGTCCAAGTCCAAGGGCAACGTGCTCGACCCGCTGGACATCATCGACGGCATCAGCATCAACGACCTGATCGCCAAGCGCATCCACGGCCTGATGCAGCCGAGGATGGCCGAGAAGATCGAAAAGGCCACGCGCCGCGAGTTCCCGGACGGCATCATCGCCCACGGTGCCGACGCGCTGCGCTTCACCATCGCCGCGCTCGCCACCCACGGCCGCGACATCAAGTTCGACATGGGCCGCGCCGAGGGCTACAAGAACTTCTGCAACAAGCTGTGGAACGCCAGCCGTTTCACCCTGATGAACACCGAATCCTTCACCCTCCCCCCGCTTGCGGGGGGAGGTGCCCGAAGGGCGGAGGGGGGCGAGGCGCCGACCCCACGCACCGATGCGGAGAAGTGGATTCTTTCGCGCTTGGCGAAGGTTTCCGCCGAGGCGCAGCAGCATTTCGCCGACTACCGCTTCGACCTGCTGGCGCAGGCGCTGTACGAATTCGTCTGGAACGAGTTCTGCGACTGGTTCCTTGAACTGACCAAGCCGGCGCTCAATGGCAGCGATGCCGCTGCTGCCGCCAGTACCCGCCACACCCTGCTGTACGTGCTCGAAGCGGTGCTGCGACTGCTGCACCCGCTGATCCCGTTCGTCACCGAACAGTTGTGGCAGCAAGTGGCGCCGCGCCTTGGCATCAACGCCGAGTCATTGTCGCTGCGCGCGTACCCGACCGCCGAAGAATTTGCCGGCGATTACGCGCAGGCAGAAACCGACGTGGAATGGTTCAAGAGCATGGTCAGCGCCCTGCGCCGCGTGCGCAGCGAACTGAACGTGCCACCGTCAAAGCAGGTGCGCCTGTTGCTGCAGGGCGGGCAGGATGCCGATCGTGCCCGCGTCGAACGCTTCGCCTCGCAACTGCGCTTCCTGCTCAAGCTGGAAAGCAGCGACTGGCTGGCAAGCGACGCACAGACCCCGCCGGCCGCGACCGCCATCGTCGGCGAACTGAAGCTGCTGGTGCCGCTGGAAGGGCTGGTGGACCTGGATGCCGAACGCGCGCGGCTGGACAAGGAAATCGCCCGCGTTTCTGCGGAAAAAGAGAAGAGCGAAACCAAGCTGTCCAGGTTCACCGACAAGGTGCCGGCGGCGGTGGTCGAACAGGAGCGCGTGCGCCTGGCTGACTGGAACAGCCAGCTTGCCGGCCTGCAACAGCAGCGCGCGAAGCTCTGAGCAAAGGTCGGGGCAATCACCCCGACCTACCCCACCGGGCAGCGCTGTCACCGCAGGAGCACAGCTTGCTGCGCGATGAAGCAATACCGGGAAAGCCCATCGCGCAGCAAGGTGCCCCTACAACGGCGGCATTACCGCAACGTCGTCGTCCACCAGCTCCATCGCCATCACCAGCGCGTCCTCGCGGCCATTGTCGGCCGGGTAATAGCGCGGGCGGCGGCCGATCTCGTTGAAACCCTCGCTGTGGTACAGCGCGATGGCCGGGCGATTGGACGGTCGCACTTCGAGGAATACCCTCACCGCATCGCGCTGGCGCGCCAGCCACACCAGTTCGCGCAGCAGGCGCCGGCCCAGCCCGTGCGATTGGCAATGGGGATCGACGCAGACGTTGAGTACGTGCGCCTCGTCGGCGGCGATGCTCAGCACCGCATAACCGACCAAACAGCCATCCCGTTCCAGCACACAGCCGGAATAACCGGCACGCAAACAGTCCTGGAAAATGCCGCGCGTCCACGGATACGGGTAGGCGCGACGCTCGACCTCCATCACCGCATCGAGGTCACCCTCGTGCATCGGCCGCAACAGCGGTGCCGGTGTCACCGCCCGCGCGTTCATTGCCGCTGCTTCCGCCGCAACGCACGCAACTGCGGCCACAACGCGCGCTTGGCCGCCGGGCTGGCGCGCAGTTCGGCCAGCGGCCAGCCTTCCATCAGCACACGGGTTTGCGGATCGTTGGGGTTGCAGCCGGAAGCCCGCAGCAAGGCGATCTGCAAACGGTCAGGCAAGCGCGGGCCAGCGCCCCGGCGCGGCGACACCGCACGCACTTCCGGTGTGGTAACCGGTGCATGCGGTGAAACCCGCGGGGCCGGTTCGCGGCGTGCAATCACGTTCTTGCGCACGGCCACGGCTTCGTTCGCCACCACCGCCGGTGCTTCATCCTGCGCCGGCGGCAACGCATCCAGCGCGCCGCCGTGCAGATACACCGCATAGCCCATTGCCTGCAGCCACGCCTGCTGCGATGCCGTCCACGATGGCGCGGGCGAGATGCCGCTCATTCCACCCCGGCCGGCTGGCGCCAACGCTGCCACAGCCACATCACCGGCCCGGACAAGGCATAGATCACGCCGACGACGAACAGCACCCGCGGCGGGTCGGTCACCATGATGGCGATGACGATCGGCACCAGCGCCAGCACCATGAACGGCACCCGCTCCGAACGTGCGCCCTTGCCGCTGCCGCCCTTGAAGCTCCAGAAGCGGATGCGGCTGACCATCAGCAGCGCGGCGAGGATGGTCACGCCCAGCGCCACGTAGCGCAGTTCCTCGCCATGCCAGCCCAAGCTGCCATCGGCGAACGCCCAGACGAAGGACATCATCAACCCCGCCGCCGCCGGGCTGGCCAAGCCAACGAACCATTGCTTGTCCACCACGCCCACCTGGGTGTTGAAGCGCGCCAGCCGCAGCGCCGCGCAGGCCGCGTACAGGAAGGCGACCGCCCAGCCCACCCGGCCCATCACCTCGCCATCGAACTTCAGCGAGGACAGCGCCCAGTGGTACATCACCAGCGCCGGTGCCATGCCGAAACTGACCAGGTCGGCCAGTGAGTCGTATTGCACGCCAAACTCGCTGCTGGTGCCGGTCAACCGCGCCACCCGCCCATCAAGGCCGTCCATCACCGCAGCCACGAACACGGCCACGCTGGCATTGACGAAATCACCGTTGGAGGCCGCGATGATCGCGTAGAAGCCGGCAAACAGGCCGGCGGTGGTGAACAGGTTGGGCAGCAGGTAGATGCTGCGCGAGCGAGGGGGTGGGCGGTTCTGATCCATGTCCGGAAGTTTAATCGACTTGCATGGTGAGTCACCGGATGCTGCAATCGGCCGATCCCAAGCATCCGGAGCCGCCATGCGCGCCCTGCCCAGCCTTTGCTGCCTGTTGCTGCTGACCAGCGCCACCGCCGTGGCCGGCCCCTTGTACAAGTGGAAGGACGCCAACGGCGTCACCCAGTATTCCGAGCGCCCGCCGCAAGGGCAGAAATACGAAACCCGCCGCATTACCGCCAGCGGCGACCCGGTGGTCGAGACCGAGCCGGCCACGGCCAAGGCCGAGGAGTCCCCGAACTGCACCTCGGCGCGCAACAACCTGAAATTGCTGGCCGGCAGCGGCCCGGTGATGCAGGACACCGACGGCGACGGCAAGCCCGACGCGGAGCTGGACCAGGACCAGCGCGCGGCGCAGAAGCAATTGGCCGAAGCCGCCGCTGCGGTCTACTGCAAGTAATACCCCCTCCCCTTCGTACGAAGTACGAAGGGGAGGGCTGGGGAGGGGTGCTTCGGACGTTCGACAGGAGCAAAAGCACCCCTCCCAGCCTCCCCCTGCCCGCTTCGCGGGCAGGGGGAGGAGCAGACGCCGGCACTCGGCGCCAACCAGGTCTGGCAAAATGGCCGGCCCGCCGTTTCGCGAACCCCGCCATGCGCCTCTCCCGGTTCCACCTGCACACCACCAAGGAAACCCCCGCCGACGCCGAGCTGGTCAGCCACCAGTTGATGCTGCGCGCGGGCATGATCCGCAAGCTGGCCTCGGGCCTTTACACCTGGTCGCCGCTGGGCCTGCGCGTACTGCGCAAGGTGGAGGCCATCGTCCGCGAGGAAATGAACCGCGCCGGCGCGGTGGAACTGCAATTGCCGACCATCCAGCCGAAGGAGCTGTGGGAAGAAACCGGGCGCTGGCAGAAGTTCGGCGGGCAACTGCTGAAAATCCGTGATCGCAAAGAGCAGGAATACTGCTACAGCCCCACCGCCGAGGAAGCCATTACCGACTTCGCGCGCCAGGAGCTGTCCAGCTACAAGCAGTTGCCGGTCAATTTCTACCAGGTGCAGACCAAGTTCCGCGATGAAATCCGCCCGCGTTTCGGGGTAATGCGCGCGCGCGAATTCCTGATGAAGGACGCCTATTCCTTCCACCTGGACGATGCCAGCCTGGTGGCCGAATACGAAAACATGAAGGCCGCCTACAGCCGCATCTTCACCCGGCTGGGGCTGGAATTCCGCGCGGTACAGGCCGATTCGGGCGCAATCGGTGGCGATGCCTCGCAGGAATTCCACGTGATCGCCGATTCCGGCGAGGACGCACTGGTGTTTTCCACCGGCTCGGATTACGCGGCCAATGTCGAGGCGGCTATTGCCGCCGACCCGGCCCCGCGCGCGGCCGCTGCGGAAGAATTGCGCAGGATCGAAACCCCCACGCAGAAAACCTGCGAAGACGTCGCCGCGCTGATGGGCGTCGCCTTGCTGCGCACGGTCAAGTCGGTGGCGGTGATGACCGTCGAGAACGACTTCGTGCTGGCGCTGGTGCGTGGCGACCACGACGTCAACGAAATCAAGCTGGGCAAGGTCGCCGGGCTGGCCGATTACCGCATGGCCAGCGAGGCGGAAATTGCCGAATATCTCGGCAGTGAGCCGGGGTTCCTCGGTCCGCTGAATCCGCGCAAGGCAATCCGCGTGATTGCCGACCGCGACGTGGCGGCGATGGCCGATTTCGTCGTCGGTGCCAACCAAAAGGGTTTCCACATCGCCGGGATCAACTGGGGCCGCGACCTGGCCGAACCGGAAGTGGCCGATATCCGCAACGTCGTTGCCGGCGACCGCGCCCGTGACGGCGGCGAACTGAAAATCACCCGCGGCATCGAAGTCGGCCACGTGTTCCAGCTTGGCCGCCAATATGCCGCCGCACTCAAGGCCACGGTGCTGGACGAAAACGGCAAGGCCGCGGTGATGGCGATGGGTTGTTACGGCATCGGCGTATCGCGCATCGTTGCTGCGGCAATCGAACAGAACCACGACGCGGCCGGCATCATCTGGCCGGCGGCAATGGCCCCGTGGCAGGCGGTGGTGTGCATGATCAACCCGAAACAGGACACGGCCGTCACCGCCGCTGCCGAATCGCTGCTGGCCGAATTGCAGGCCGCCGGCGTGGATGCGGCGCTGGACGATCGCGGCCTGCGCCCCGGTGCGATGTTTGCCGACATGGAGTTGATCGGCATTCCGCACCGCATCGTGGTTTCCGAACGCGGGCTGGCCGCCGGCACCTTCGAATACCGTGCGCGCAGCGCCAGCGAAGCGGAGAACCTGGACAAGGCCGCGATCCTGCGAAAAATCGCCGGTTAATCCGCAAGGCCGGGGCAATACCCCGGCCTTGCGCTGCCTGCCCTGTCATCTCCGCAATGCAGGGGGTTTGTCAAGCGCGCACCAATACCGTTATGCTCGCGCCGCCGCCACGGAATGGCGATAACCCCTGCCCCATTATCCGGAGAACTCGATGAGTATTGACCTGAGCAGCCTGTCGGCCAAAGAACTGACCTCCCTGATCCGTGACGCGCAGAAGCGCAAGACCGTGGTTTCCAAGCGTTTGCCCATCACCAAGGTGCGCGCGCAATTGGTGAAGGCCGCACAGAAGGCCGGTTACAGCATCGACGAATTGTTTGGCACCGGCGCCCCCAAGGCCACCCGCGCCCCGCGTGCGGCCAAGGCAGCCAAGAGCCCCAACAAGGGCACCAAGATCGCCCCGAAGTACCGCGACCCGGCCAACGCCGCCAATACCTGGACCGGCCGTGGCAAGCAGCCGCGCTGGCTGGCCGGCTACACCAACGGCGGCCGCAAGGTGGAAGAGTTCCTGATCCAGCAGTAAGCGGGACTCCCTTGCAAACGGAAACGCCGGCTTTTGCCGGCGTTTCCGTCTGGGCCGGGCATGGGCACAAGAGCGGGTGAAGGCAAAAGCCCGGTCAAAGCGGCACCGCCGGCTCCAGCCGTCATTCCCGCGCAGGCGGGAAGCGCCTTGCGCCTTTCAATCCGGTAACCGTGCCTTGACGGATGGAGCGATTCCCGCCCGCGCGGGAATGACCGCAAAACAGCAACGGCAAAAGCCCGCAGCAGCCAGCTTTTGCCATTGCACTCGTTGCTCGGTCCTCTGCACTCGTTCCTGCTTCAGAGATTCTTCCGCGCCGGAATCAACAGGTTGCCGAACAACAACCCGGCCACCAGCGCCATCACCACGTTCAGCACCGTCAGCAAGGCGGATTCACCGACATTCACGTTCTGCTGCTGGATCAGGCTCAATACCCCTCGCAGGCTGATGCTGCCGGGCACCAGCATGATGATGCCGGGCAAACGCACGATGGCGCCGGGGCGGTGCATCACCCGGCCGAACAGGTTGCCGGCCGCGGCCAGTGCCAACGCCGCCAGGAAGATGCCGGCCGGGCCACCCCACTGCTGGCCGCCATAACGGGAAATCGCATAACCGGCCAGCGAGGCCGCCATCACCCACGGATAATCACGCCACGCGGCACGGAACAGCATCGCGAAGGCAAAGGAAGCCAGTATCACCGAGCCCCATTCCACCCATTCCGGCTGTGGCCGCAGCGCGCGTACCTGCGGTTCCAGCCCCAACAGCCCGGTAATGGTCACCGCGATCATCGCGCCGACGGTGAGTTTCATGATCGTGGTCAGCGCGCCGGCAAAACGCGCCGTGCCCGATACCCAATGCTGGCTGGTCAGCTCGTTGACCGCATTGGTCAGCGACATGCCCGGCACCAGCACCACCAACGCGGCAATGATTACCGAGTTCTGGTTCAGCGGGCCGATGAAGGTGGCCACCAGCACCACAACGAAACCCGCCAGCATGGCGGCCAGCGCTTCGCCGGCTTCGCGAGTGGCAACGCGGCGGTCGGCATGGAACAGCAGCACGCCGATCAGCAGCCCGGTGACGCCAGCGGTGACCACGTCCAGCCACGGCAGCCGCCACATGCCGGCCACGCCGGCCGAGCCGAGGCCGAAGGACAACAACATCTGCGTGTTGTCGCGCCAGGTCGGATCCTTGTCGAGCTGGCGCAGCGCGGTATGGCCCTGGGCGATGCTCATCTGCCCGCTGGCCACCGCCTCGGCGATCTGGTCGGCCATCGCCAGTTTGTGCAGGTTGTTGTCGCCCGGTCCGAGCCGGATCACGCGGGTGATGTCGCTGGAACCGATGGCCCGGGTCGGGTCGCTGAAACTCAGGATCAACCCGGTCGGGTTCGACCACGGCTCGCAATCCAGGTCCAATTGCTGCGACAACGCCACCACCGCCGCTTCCAGCCGCTGCGCGGTGGTGCCGTAACTGTGCAGGCGGCCTGCGATCTCCGAGACGAAAGCCACGCGCTGTGCATAGGTGGCACGGTTGGGAAGAATGGCGGTCGGGTCGGCGGACATGCGCATTAGTATCACCCGGAAGCGACCGCCATATTCGCCCGCAGATGACGGAATGACAGGTTATGCTCGGCCACCGATGCCTTCGATGAAACAACCCCGACCGCCCCATTGCACGATGGACCCAGATGCCGACGGCCAGCTCAGGTTGTCCGGCAGTTGGACGCTGTCCACCGCGCTGCAATCGGCGCAGGTGCTGGGCGCGCTGGATACGCCACCGCAGGTGCTGGACGCACGCGGCATCGAGCAACTCGATTCGGCCGGCGTGCTGCAATTGCTGCGTTTTTCGCACCGCGCCGGGCTGGCCGACGAGGCACTGCTGTTCCGTGACGAACACCGCGCACTGGTGTGCACCATCGAGGAAGTGGCCGACGAGCGCCCCAAGCCGCAGCGCGACTACGGCGTGGCCGCGGCACTGGACCGGCTGGGCCGCTCGATGCACGCCATCGGCGGCAACATCGTGGTGCTGATGAGCTTCTTCGGCGAGAACCTGATCAAACTGGCGCGACTGCTGCGCCAGCCACGGCGCCTGCGGCTGACCGCCACCGTGCGCCAGATGGAGGAAGTCGGGCTGGACGCGGTGCCACTGATCGCGCTGCTGTCATATCTGGTCGGTGCGGTGATCGCCTTCCTCGGCTCCACCATCCTGCGCGACTTCGGCGCAGAAATTTACGTGGTGGAACTGGTCAACATCGCCTTCCTGCGCGAGTTCGGCGTGTTGCTCACCGCCATCGTGCTGGCCGGGCGCACCGCCAGCGCCTTTACCGCGCAGATCGGTGCGATGAAGGCGCGCGAGGAAATCGATGCCATCCGTACCCTCGGCCTGGACCCCACCGACCTGCTGGTGCTGCCGCGGGTGCTGGCGCTGCTGCTGATGCTGCCGCTGCTGACCTTCATCGCCATGCTCGCCGGCCTGGCCGGCGGCGTCACCGTGGGTGCGTTCGACCTCGGCATCCCGCCGCAGATGTACCTGGCGCGCATGCACGACACGATGGAAGTACGGCACTTCATCGTCGGCCTGTCCAAGGCACCGGTGTTCGCCATCATCATCGCCCTGATCGGCTGCCTGGAAGGGCTGAAGGTGGAAGGCACCGCGCAATCGGTGGGCGAACGCACCACTTCCAGCGTGGTGCAGACCATCTCGCTGGTCATCATCCTCGACGCGCTGGCGGCGTTGTGGTTCATGCACATGGATTGGTGATGATGCAGCACGGTGCGGAAAATACGCAGCAGGAAGTGGACGTTGGCGACCAGACCGCCATTTCCGTGCGCGGGTTGGTCAACCGCTTCGGCAGCCAGACCGTGCACGACGGGCTGGACCTGGACGTGCGCCGCGGCGAAATCATCGGCGTGGTCGGCGGTTCGGGCACCGGCAAGTCGGTGCTGATGCGCTCCATCCTCGGCCTGCGCCGGCCCGATGCCGGTCAGATCGAGGTGCTGGGCGAGGACGCGCGTTCGGACCAACCCGCCGCGCGCCTGCATATCGAACGCAATACCGGCGTGCTGTTCCAGGACGGGGCGTTGTTTTCGTCGCTCACCGTCGGCGAGAACGTGCAGGTACCGCTGAAAGAGCACTACCCGGAGCTGCCCGAACTCTGGCATTACGAACTGGCGCTGCTGAAAGTGAAACTGGCCGGGCTGCCGGCCGATGCCATCAACAAGCTGCCTTCGCAGTTGTCCGGCGGCATGCGCAAGCGCGCCGGGCTGGCGCGGGCCCTGGCGCTGGACCCGCCACTGCTGTTCCTCGACGAACCCACCGCCGGCCTCGACCCGATCGGCGCGGCCGCGTTCGACCGGTTGATCAAGGCGTTGCAGGAAGCACTGGGCCTGACCGTGTTCCTGATCACCCACGACCTGGACACGCTCTACGCCATCTGCGACCGGGTCGCGGTACTGGCCGACCACAAGGTGATCGCCAACGCCCCGCTGCCCGAAATCGAGCGTCTCGACCACCCATGGATACGCGAATACTTCCACGGCCCGCGCGCCCGCGCCGCGCGCGAAAGCGGGGAACGAGGAACGGAGAAACCGGAATGAGCCACTCCCGTTGCCGCGCCTTCATCCGCCTGCTGCAATCCTCACCGTTCGACACATCCAACGCCGCCACCCAGCACCATTCCCTGTTCCCCATTCCCTGTTCCCGGCCGTGATCCCATGGAAACCAAAGCCAATTACGTCCTGATCGGAGCCTTCACCCTCATCGTCGGGCTGGCGCTGCTCGGCTTCGGCCTGTGGGCGGCCAAGTATTCCTCCGACCGCACCTGGCAGGAGTACCGCGTGGTATTCGACGAGGCCGTCACCGGCCTGTCGGTGGGCAGCCCGGTGCAGTACAACGGCATCGCCGTCGGCTCCATCACCGAGCTGACGCTGGCGCCGGACGACCCGCGCAAGGTCATTGCCAAGCTGCGATTGAATTCCACCACCCCAGTCAAGACCGACACCCGCGCCAAGCTGGCCATCACCAGCCTCACCGGCCCATCGATCATCCAGCTCAGCGGCGGCAGCCCGCGCGCGCCGGCGCTCACCGCCAGCAGCCGCGAGCCGCTGCCGACCATCCAGACCACGCCCTCGGCCTTGCAGAACATCACCGACGTCGCCAACCGCGTGGTCGAACGCATGGACGAGCTGCTCAGCGACGACAACGTGGTCCGCATCTCCAACACCCTGGCCCACCTGGAAACCATCAGTGGCGGTCTGGCCGACCGTGACCAAGGCACCCAGGCCCTGCTGGTCGAGGCGCGCAACGCCGCACGCAACCTCAACACCACTCTTGCCAGCGCCAATGGCGCCATCGCCCGGCTCGACCAGAACGTGCTGCAGCAACTGCCCGCAACGCTGGAAAAACTCGACGCCAGCCTGAGCAAGCTCGACTCGGCCGCCGGCAACGCCGATGCCATCCTTGGCGAGAACCGCGCCGCCATCAACAGTTTCGCCAACGACGGCCTGGCCCAGCTCGGCCCTACCCTGACCGAGCTGCGCGGGCTGATCCGCGACCTGCGCCGGGTCAGCGACCGGCTTGAAAGCAACCCGGCCCGCTACCTGCTTGGCCGCGATGCCCCCAAGGAGTTCGAACCGAAATGAAGCGCCTGCTGCCAACCCGTTTGCTGGCCCCGTTCTGCCTGCTGGCGCTGGCCGGCTGCTCGCTGCTGGTCAACGGCGACCGCGACGCCACCACCCTCTATGCACCGCAGGTCAGCATCAACACCGACCCGGCGTGGCCACATGTGGACTGGCAATTGGCCATCGCCAAGCCGGCCGCCGCGCGGGTGGTGGACAGCCCGCGCATCAACGTGCGCCCCACCCCGGCCGAACTGGAGGTCTACCGCGGTGCCACCTGGGCGCAACCGGCCACCGACATGCTGGAAAACGCCCTGCTGCGCGGCTTCGAGGATTCCGGCCGCATCCGTGCGGTGGCGCGCATCGCCACCGGTATCCGTGCCGACTACAAGCTGTCCATCGACCTGCGTCGTTTCGAATCGGACTACGCCGGCAACCCGGCACCGGCCGCCACCATCGAACTCAACGCCAAACTGATCCACAGCACCGACCAGCGCGTGGTCGCCTCGCGCACCTTTCTGGTCACCGAACCCGCTGCCGGAACCGACCTGCCCAGCGTGGCCACGGCGTTCGAAACCGCGTTGAACAGGACCACCACCGAACTGGTCGGCTGGACCTTGCAAGCCGGGCAGGCCGACGCCACCCGCGCCCGTTGAACTTGCCCACGCCGCTTCACGCCCCTGCCCTCTTTGCAGCGGCACCCGTTTCCGCGAACAGCGCATTGCCCGTCCCCTTCGTCCTTCCATGACCACTACCAACCACCACGTCCAGGGCCTCGACAACGACGTGGTGCCCGCCGACTGGCCGGCGATCAGCGGCTGCGAAATCGCCTGGCTGTGCAGGCGATTTCCTCAGCTTGAAGGTGCCGGCGCAGTGCGGTGGCACAGCCCGCGCCCGATGTCGGCCGCCGCCATCGTCGAAGCTGCGGCCGGGCCGGTCTTCATCAAGCGTCACCACTGCAGCGTGCGCAACGCGGCAAGCCTGGGCGAGGAGCATCGCTTCATCGCCCACCTTGCCGGCGCGGGCGTGCCGGTAGTCGGGGTGCTGCGGGATCGCGAAGGTTCCACCGCTGTCGAGCATGGCGATTGGACCTTTGAACTGCATGCGCTGGCCGCAGGCGAGGATCTGTACCGCGACGCGCCTTCGTGGACCCCGCTCACCAACCTCGCCCAAGCGCGCGAAGCCGGGCGGATGCTGGCCACGCTGCACCTGGCAGCGACGAGCTACCGCGCCCCGCAACGCAACACCCACATTCTGGTCGCACGCGACGAGCTGATCCGCAGTGCCGACCCGATCGCACTGCTGGAACGCGACTTCGGCGAGCGCCCCGTACTGGCCGACTACCTGTCATGCAAACCGTGGCAGCACGACCTGCGGCAAACCGTGCTGCCGTGGCATACGGGTTTGCACGAGCGCCTGCAAGCCGAACCACGGCTGTGGGCGCACAACGACTGGCATGTCTCCAACCTGCTCTGGCGCAACGACGGTGCTGCCGTGACGGTGGCCAGTGTGCTCGACTTCGGTCTGGCCTCGCTTACCAGCGCCCTGTTCGACCTGGCCACCGCGATCGAGCGCAACGCGGTGGCGTGGTTGGAGCTGGAGCTAGGCGCGCAGGCCGTGCATGTGGATACCGCGCTCGCCCTGCTCGCTGGCTACCGGCAACTGCGGCCGCTGTCCGCAGCGCAGGTGCACTTGCTCGCGGACCTGCTGCCGGTGGTGCATTTCGACTTTGCGCTGTCCGAGGTCGAGTATTTCCACGGCATTACCGGCTCGACCACCAACGCCGACGTCGCCTGGCACGACTTCCTGCTGGGCCACGCACAATGGTTCGGCAGCCGCGATGGGCAGGTGTTGCTGGCCGCGCTGCACGCCGCCGCCTGAACACGCACGCGGCAACCGCGCACCGTTTGTGGTCAAATACGCCCCTGAAGCGGGGGTGCCTGGATTGATCAGGCTGAGAGAGTCCCTTGGAACCTGATCCGGTTTGCACCGGCGTAGGGAGCTTTGAGCAGCAGGCACACCGCCTTCGTGGCTGGTCGCGCGTGCGCGCCTTCGCTTCGTCTCCCCCTCCGGCTGATGACGAACCGAATGAACCGCTGCCACCGAATCCCGCTGTTGACCGCCGCCCTGAGCGCGGCACTGCCGCTGCATGCCGGCAACCTCGAAACCGACACCAGCCGCACGCAGGCACGCTCCACCACCGAGCTGGCCACCGTGCGCGTGCAGGCCAAGCAGCCCGGCGCCAAGGACACCCAATCCAACAGCTTCGGCAGCGGTGACTGGAAGAACACCCCGGCCTCGATCAGCGTGCTGGACCGCAGCCTGCTCGACAGCCGTCACGTGCGCACGCTGTCCGAGCTTGCACGCAACGATGCCTCGCTGGGCGACAGCTACGCACCGGTGGGCTATTACCAGAACATCGCCATCCGCGGCTTCGCGCTGGACACCGCCAGCGGCTACCGCTTCAACGGCCTGAGCATCGCCGGCGAACAGCGCCTTGCGCTGGAAAACGTGCAGCAAGTGGAAATCCTCAAGGGCGAGGCCGGGTTGGCTGCCGGCGTCATCGCCCCCGGCGGCGTCATCAACTACGTCGGCAAGCGCCCGGTCGAAGTGCGCAGCGTCACCCTCGGCACCGATGCGGAAGGCTCGCGCTATGCCGCCGTGGATGTGGGCCACTGGCTGACCCCGCGCATCGGCCTGCGCTTCAACGCCGCATGGGAAGACAGCGTCTCGTACATCGACCACGCCGATGGCCGCCGCAATTTCTATGCGCTGGCCAGCGACTGGCTGCTCGGCGAGCGCGGCAAACTCGAACTGGATGCCAACTACCAGACCAGCGCGCAGCTCTCGGCATCGGGCTACCAACTGCTGGGCGCCAGCGCCCTGCCGCGCAACGTGGACCGCAAGCAGATGCTCGGCTACCAGCATTGGCAGCGGCCGGTGGCCATCGACAGCAGCAACATCACCGCCTTGCACACGTACGATTTCAGCCCTGCGTGGCAGTCGCGCGTGTCGGCCAGCCACAGCCGCTCGGTAATCGACGACAACGTCGCCTTCGCCTACGGCTGCTATTACGCCGAGTCGTGCTGGGACGGCAGCGTGCCCGGCAACTACTTCGCGCCCAACGGCAACTACGACATCTACGACTACCGCAGCCCCGACGACACCCGTCGCAATCAACAACTACGTGCGGAACTGCGTGGCCGCTTCGCCACCGGCAACGTCGGCCACCAACTCGTGGTCGGCGCGGACCACTTCCGCCGCAGCGTGGACAAGCGCCGCAACGTCAACGAATACGTCGGCACCGCCAACATCCACGACAGGGACGTGCCGCAATTCGATCCTTCACCGCTGCAACCCGGCCCGTCCGTGCGTCGCCTCGACAGCCGCCAGAAAGCGCTGTTCGTGCTCGACCGCATGAACTTCGCCGACAACTGGCAATGGCTGGCCGGCGGCCGCTTCGTGCAGCTCGACGAGCGTGCGTGGGACAAGCGCGGCAACCCCGAGCGCGAGAGCCGCGTATCGCACTTCCTGCCGCAGACCGCGCTGATCTGGAGCGCGACCGGCCAGCTCAACGTGTACGCCAGCTACGTGCGCGGCATTTCGCTCGGGCAGGAGGCACCGTTCTGGACCTCCAACGACGGCACCTTCCTGCCCTCGGTACTGTCGCGCCAGATCGAAATCGGCAGCAAATACACACCATCGGATGCGCTGACGCTGAGCGCTTCCCTGTTCCGCATCAGCCGCCCGTTCCAGTACGCCATGCCCGATGACAGCGACGTCGGTTACACCTTCGTCGAGCAAGGCCGGCAGATCCACACCGGCCTGGAACTGAGCGCGCGCGGCCACCTCAGCGAGCGCCTGCAACTGACCGCCAGCGCCAGCGTGCTGCAAGCGCGCGCGCACGACACCGGCACGCCAGCCTACGAAGGCCACCCGCTGATCAACGTACCCACCACGCGCGCGAGCCTGCACGCCGATTACCAACTGCCGTTCGCCGCCGGCCTCGGCCTCACCGGCGGCTGGCGCTACGCATCCTCCAACGTCGCCACTGCCGACGGCCGCGTGCGTGCACCCGGCTACAGCGTGGTGGATGCTGGCCTGCGTCTCCAACACCGCGTAGGCAGGCATGCACTGCGCTGGAACCTGTCGGTGGACAACCTCTTCAACCGCTTCTACTGGCGCGACACCGGCAGCAGCTCCGGCGACTACTACCTGTTCCCCGGCGCGCCACGCCAGGCGCGTCTATCGGTGACCATTGCACTATGAACCCCGCGATCCTGGAATGGTCCGCCGTCGCCTTCAGCATCCTCGGCGTATGGCTGATGGCGCAGCGGCGGATGCTGGCATGGCCGGTCGGGCTGGTTTCCGTCGGCCTGTACGCGCTGGTGTTCTTCGAGGCCCGGCTGTACTCGGATACCCTGCTGCAAGGTGCCTTCGCCGCGTTCCTGCTCTATGGCTGGATCAATTGGCACCGGCAGCAAAAGCCCGATGGCCGCGTCGTCATCACCCCACTGCCGTCACACCACTGCATGCGTGACCTCTGCTTCGGCGTGGGCTTCGGCCTCGCCCTCGGCGCGGCCATGCACAGTTGGACCAATGCCGCACTGCCGTGGCTGGACGCGATGCTTGCCACGCTCAGCCTCGTCGCCCAGTGGTGGCAAGCGCGCCGGCATGTCGCCGCGTGGTGGCTGTGGATCGTGGTGGACGTGGTTTACGTCGGCATGTATGCGGTGAAGTCGCTGCATGCGACGGCCGGGCTGTATCTGGTATTCGTCGGCTTGGCGGTGATGGGGTTGCGGGCTTGGACCAAGGCCACCCGGTAGTGCCGACCAATGGCCGGCATCCACGAACAACCTCGCCACCAGTGGGTGCCGACCGCTGGTCGGCACTACCGAAACGATCGGCGGCAGCCTTGGGTGCGCAATGAGGCTGGCACCGGTTGCGACTTGCTCTTTTTGCAGCAATCGCAGGACTTGAGACGAAAGCGGACATAATCCTCATCTCTTCATCAGGGCAGGCAGCCCATGCAACCAGCAGCCGGCACATTTCCCAGCAGGGGCAATTGGAGCAGCGAACAGCTCAAGCTCGCCTTCCATTTCTACTGCCAAACACCGTTCGGCAAGCTACATAGCCGAAACCCGCAGATCATCGAACTGGCCCGACTCATTGGGCGCACACCCAGCGCACTGGCGATGAAGCTGGTCAACTTCGCCAGCCTCGATCCGTCGATTACCGGCAGTGGGCGTAAAGGCTTGAGTGGGGCGTCCGCACTGGATCGTGAAGTCTGGGACGAATTCCACGCCAACTGGGAACGGCTGGCGGTCGAGTGCGCGCAGCTTCGCACCCACCTACTGCAAGCGCATGGCGAAATAACCGAACGCCGAACCGAAACCGAAGACGATTTCGCACTCGATGATTACAGCGGCGAAACGCGCCAAGCCATCGTGCAGCAACGTATCAAACAGGATTTCTTCCGCCGTGCGGTGCTGGCCAGCTATCGCGGACGTTGCTGTATCTCCGGCGTTGGCGATACCCGTTTTCTTGTCGCCAGCCACATCGTGCCGTGGCGTCAGGACAAGGCGAACCGGCTCAATCCAAGCAATGGACTGTGCCTGTCGGCCATCCACGACAAAGCATTCGACAAACATCTTTTCTCGCTTACCGACGACCACCGCGTCGTGCTGTCGGAGCATTTGAAGGCCAGCAAGGACGCCTTCCTGCAAGAAGTGTTCTGGCCGCTCGAAGACCGTCAAATCGACCTGCCGGATCGGTTCCGGCCTGAAACCGCCTTCGTGCGCAACCATCGGCAAACGATGCTGCGAGGCCAAGCATGAAAACCCACATCCTCCCGGAGTTCGATACCGACTTGGCCGATGAAATTGCCTTCCTCGCGCTGGGCGCAGCCGATTTCATTCGGAATCACGGTGCTGTCAACCTTCGCGAACATGAGGGCTACATGGGGCTCATAGGCAAAGTCATCCGCCATGCGCCGCTGCTCGCCGAACGCTGGCAGGAAATTGGTAAAGATTTTGAAGGGGTTTGGCTCTATGACGTAACCGAACGCTTCGGAAGGGAGTGGACCGAGACGCTCATTGACGGTGCAGATGAAACTCCAGAAAAGCGGCTTGACTACATCATTTATGACGAGATGGAAAAATGGCTATGAATCAAGCATCTGCCGCGCATCTGAAATAATTCGGCGCACCGATGAAATAGCTGACCATTCAAAAAGGAAGCGGCCCGTAGGCCGCCTCTTCGTCAATCACAGTTACTGAATATCAAACCCCAACAGGATTCGCCTTCTCCGGATCAATGTTGTACTGCTTGATCGCCCGGGCCACGTCCTTCGCGGTCATCTTGCCGTCCTTCGCCAGCGCCGCGATGGCGGCGTGGGCGATGTAGTAGCGGTCCACCTCGAAGAACCGCCGCAGGTTGGCGCGGGTATCCGAGCGGCCGAAGCCATCCGTGCCCAGTACCGAGTAGGTCATCGGCACGAAGGCGCGGATCTGGTCGGCGTAGGCGCGCACGTAGTCGGTGGCGGCGATGGCCGGGCCCTGGCGGCCTTCCAGCAGCTCGGTGACATAGGCCTTGCGCTGCTCGCCTTCCGGGTGCAGGCGGTTCCAGCGCTCGGCGTCAAAGCCGTCGCGGCGCAGTTCGTTGAAGGCCGGGCAGCTCCAGATGTCGGCGGTGACGCCGAAATCCTTGTCCAGCAGCTCGGCTGCGGCAATGGCTTCGCGCAGGATGCTGCCGCTGCCCAGCAGTTGCACGCGCAGCTCGCCCTTCTTCGGCTTGCCGGCGTCCTTCAGCAGGTACATGCCCTTGATGATGCCCTCGGCTGCACCTTCCGGCATCGCCGGGTGGGTGTAGTTCTCGTTGAGCAGGGTGACGTAGTAGTACTCGTCGACCTGGTCTTCCATCATGGCCTTGGTGCCGTGCTGCAGGACCACGGTGACTTCGTAACCGAAGGTCGGGTCGTAGCTGCGCACGTTGGGAATGCCGCCGGCCACGAGCTGGCTGAAGCCGTCTTCGTGCTGCAGGCCTTCGCCGTTGAGCGTGGTGCGGCCGGAGGTGCCGCCCAGCAGGAAGCCGCGGGTACGCATGTCCGCCGCCTGCCAGGCGAGGTCGCCCACGCGCTGGAAGCCGAACATCGAGTAGTAGATGTAGAACGGCAGCATCGGCACGTCGGACACCGAGTAGCTGGTGCCGGCGGCCATCCACGAGGCAATCGCGCCCGGCTCGCTGATGCCCTGCTGCAACACCTGCCCGCTCTGGTCCTCGCGGTAATACATGAGCTGGTCGGCATCGACCGGCTTGTACTTCTGCCCATACGGGGCGTAGATGCCGATCTGGCGGAACAGGCCTTCCATGCCGAAGGTGCGGGCTTCGTCGGCGACGATGGGCACCAGCCGCGGGCCGATTTCCTTGTCGCGCAGGGTGATGTTCAGCGTCTGCACGAAGGCCATCGTGGTCGAGTAGCTGCGCTCGCCGGAATCCTTGAGCAGGCGCTCGTAGGTTTCCAGGCGCGGGACGACGAACGACTTGCTGGCCTTGCGCCGACGCGCCGGCAGGTAGCCGCCCAGCTCGGTGCGGCGCTGCTTGAGGTACTGCACTTCCGGCGAATCTTCGCCGGGGTGGTAGAACGGCACCTGGCCGTCCTTGAGCTGCTCGTCGGTGACCGGGATGTTGAAGCGGTCGCGGAAGTGGCGCACCGATTCGTCGTCCAGCTTCTTGGTCTGGTGGGTCGGGTTGAGCGACTCGCCGGCGCTGCCCATGCCGTAGCCCTTGACCGTCTTGGCCAGGATCACGGTGGGCATGCCCTTGGTGTTCACGGCCTGGTGGTAGGCGGCGTACACCTTGTGCGGGTCATGGCCGCCACGGTTCAGGCGCCAGATGTCGTCGTCGGACAGGCTGGCCACCATCGCGGCGGTTTCCGGGTACTTGCCGAAGAAATGCTCGCGCGTGTAAGCGCCGCCGAAGGCCTTGCAGTTCTGGTATTCGCCATCGACGGTTTCCATCATCAGCTTCTTGAGGACACCGTCGGTGTCCTTGGCCATGAGCGGATCCCAGTACGAGCCCCACAGCAGCTTGATGACGTTCCAGCCGCCGCCACGGAACACGCCTTCCAGTTCCTGGATGATCTTGCCGTTGCCGCGCACCGGGCCGTCCAAGCGCTGCAGGTTGCAGTTGACCACGAAAATCAGGTTGTCCAGGCCTTCGCGGCCGGCCAGCGAAATGGCGCCCAGGGTTTCCGGCTCGTCGCTCTCGCCGTCACCGATGAAGCACCACACCTTGCGGTCGCTCTTTTCGATCAGGCCGCGGTTTTCCAGGTACTTCATGAACTGCGCCTGGTAGATCGCCGCCAGCGGGCCCAGGCCCATCGACACGGTGGGCGCCTGCCAGAAGTCCGGCATCAGCCACGGGTGCGGGTAGGAGGGCAGGCCGCCGCCATCGACTTCCATGCGGAACTTGTCCATCTGCTGCTCATCGAGGCGGCCTTCGAGGAAGGCGCGCGCATAGATGCCGGGCGAGCTGTGGCCTTGGATGAACAGCAGGTCGCCCGGGTGGTTTTCGCTGGGGGCGCGCCAGAAGTGGTTGAAGCCCACGTCGTAGAGCGTGGCACCGGAGGCGAAGGAGGCGATGTGGCCGCCGAGGTCACCGGGCTTGCGGTTGGCCCGCACCACCATCGCCATCGCGTTCCAGCGGATGATCGAACGGATGCGCCATTCCAGCTCGGCATTGCCGGGGCTCTTGGCCTCCAGTTGCGGCGCGATGGTGTTGACGTATTCGGTGGTCGGGGAGAACGGCAGGTAGGCACCCGAGCGACGGGTCAGCTCGACCATGCCTTCCAGCAGCTGATGCGCACGCTCCGGGCCCTCGACATCGATAACGGCCTTCAACGACTCGATCCACTCCTGGGTTTCCAGGGGGTTCGGATCGTTGTTCAGCACCTCGTTCAACCAGTTCATTGTCGCTCCCAGTTACTGCGCGCACGCGCGCGCTTGTTCGTTAGTTTCGAGCCGCAAAGTGTAGCGCACCCGGTCGCCCGCCAAGCTGGCTACGCATACGTATGGAGGCGTATGGAGGCTTAGAAAACCGCTGTCCGCAAGACATCCGCGACACTCCGGCACGTCATGCCGGGACAATCCCGACATCCATCCGGATGCCGACCGGCAATGACCGAAGACCCGCGCTGCAATACACGTCGGCTGGCCGACAGGGCAGGCGAAGAACCCGGCATCCACCTGCCGAAAGCTGAACGAAAGCCCAGTGTCCCGACGATTGCATTGGCACTTCCGGAGTTTCAGATATATCTTTTCTTCCACACAAATCGATATATCTAAATATGAAGAACACTGAATCCCATCACCATCACCGCGCGCACCCCTTCTCCCGTCCCGGAAGCCATCCCTTCCAGCGGCCAGCCGAGACGGGGGCCGAGGATTCGCGCCCGCATCATCACGGGCACCACGCCGGCCGTATCCACGGCAGCAACGAGAGACAAGGCGGCTCGCATCGGCGTGGCATGCACATGGAAGGCGGCCACCGGGACCCGGCCGGACACGGCCACGGCGGCCCCCATCCGGGCCATCGCGGCGGTGGACGCGGTGGCGATGGCGGCTCGCGCCGGCCATTGGGCCGTGGCGACCTGCGCCTGTTGCTGCTGGCATTGATCGAACAACAACCACGCCACGGTTACGAGTTGATCCAGTTGATCGGCGAACTGTTCGGGGGTGCCTATGCACCCAGTCCCGGCGTGGTCTATCCGACGCTGGCGTTGCTGGAGGACATGGGCCTGATCGCCGCCGAACAGGACAACGGCCGCAAGCGCTACGCCATCACCGTTGCCGGCCGCGAGCAGATCGATGCCAACCGCGAAATGATCGAGGCCGCGCAGGCCCGCACCCGCGACAGTGCGCGGCGCATGGCCAAAGCCACCATCCCGGCGCCGGTGCGCGAGGCGATGGAGCAGCTCAAGCGCGCCCTGCTCGACCGCCAGGGCCTGTGGAACGACGACGAAGCCGTGCGCGTCGCGCGCATCCTGATGCAGGCACGCGGCCGCATCGATGCCGACGATGCAAGTGCTTGAACCGACCACTGCCAATACTTCCGCAATCGTTGAGCCAGTACTCCCCCTTCTCCCTGCGCAGGAATTCCCCATGTCACTTCATGAAACCCGACTGATCCGCCTCACCCCGCGCTTCCGCCACCTGCAGGTGCTGCGCAGTGAGCGCCTGACCCCCAACATGCAACGCATCATCGTCGGCGGCCCGGCGCTGGAAGGCTTCGACAGCCGTTCCCCGGACGACCACGTCAAACTGTTCTTTCCCAATGCCGAAGGCGAGTTCGTGCTGCCGGAGCTGACCGAGCAGGGCGCGCGCTTCCCGCAAGGCAAGCTGCCCTCGCCCGCCCGCGACTACACCCCGCGCCATTACGACGCGGCCGCCGGCGAGCTGGTGCTGGACTTCGTGTTGCATGGCGAAGGCCCGGCCGCCAGTTGGGCGGCCGTCGCCAACCCCGGCGACGAATTGGTGGTGGCCGGCCCGCGTGGCTCGCACCTGCTGGCCGACGATTTCGACGCCTACGTGCTGATCGGCGATGAAACCGCGCTGCCGGCCATCGCCCGCCGCCTTGAGGAATTGCCGCGACATGCAGTGGCCGAGGTGTTCATCGAAATCCCCGAGGAAGGTGACCGCCAACCGCTGCAAAGCGCCGCGCAGGTCAAGGTGACGTGGTTCGAGCGCAACGGCTTCGACGCGGCCAGCAGCACCTTGCTGGAAGATACGCTGGTGGATTTCGAAACACCCGATGGCGATGCGTTCTACTGGATTGCGCTCGAATCGCGGCGCGCCCGCGCCATGCGCAAGTTCATCGAAGGCCACCTGCAGGTGCCCAAGGATTGGATACGCGCCACCGGCTACTGGAAGGCCCACCCCGAGGATGCGGAATAACGCCGCCACGACGGCCGCTGCCCCGCAGCGGCGACTGCCTCACCGCGATGTGGCCCCATGCCCCTTGCCGAATCTGTAGGTCAAGCCCAGCATCGGCCCGGAAAGGGCCACATCCAGGCGCTTTCCGCGCTCGCGGTAATCCATGCTCAGGTGGCGGTAGCCCATCGACAGGTGAAGGTTGTCGCGCATTTGGTAATTGGCCAGCGCCAGCACCTGCCAGGTGGCATCGGAACCCACGCCGAAGCCGCCGACATCCAGATAGGCCATGCTGCTCCAGCGCGGCGTGATCGCCTGCCGCCAGCGCACAGCGGCAAGGGGATCGACGAAGGACGAGTCCGAACGTGCCGACACCAGCCCCGGCACCTCCACCGCCGCGTTGATGTCCCAATGGCACCGCCCGCCACGAGTGGTGGCTGCTATGCTTCCGTCGGTCAATCCGGTTGCCTGTCATGACGCCACGGTTCCTTCTCCATTTCCGTTCCTGTGCCACTGCCACGCTGCTTGCTGCGGGCTTGGCCGGCTGCTTGAGCACCCCCGGCCCCACCGTGGCTGGCGATGGCCAGTGCGATGCTTCGCAGTCGCAATGGGCGCTAGGCCAGCCCGGTAACGAGGCGAACATGCGCCGGCTGTCGCATGAAAGTGGTGCCGGGCTGGTGAATCCGATTGGCCCTGCAACCGTCGTTTCGCATGATTCCCGCCGCGATCGCCTGCGCGTGTACCTCGATGCGGGCAACATCATCACTGCGGTGCGCTGCGAATAAGCCAGCGGCACGGGGGCATGGACACAACGAAGGCCCGCCAATGGCGGGTCTTCATGCACCAGCGATGCGACAATCGCCTCCGATCATGATGAAACAGGCGGTAACGTGGGCAAGTTGACGACGGCGACACTGGGGGCCTTGCAGGAGCGCGTGGCCGAGGATGACCACTGCGATGCCATGCTGGCCGGATTTGCGCGGCCCGAAACCGTGCGCGAGCCGCTGCGGGCGCTGGTACGGGCGCAGCATCTTCTGCTGCAGGCCGAGGATGAAGTTGCCCAGGTTGCGGACGTGCTGCGCCGCGACCAGAAATACGCCCCGGCCGGGCGGCCGTCGATCCATATCGTGCAGTTGCGCAAACAACAGGCTGCTGCCCGGCAGGTCATGCTGATCGCGCGCCAGCGGCTGGCGCAGGCCGCGCAGACGTTCATGCAGGCCAGTGGCTTGCCGGTGAAAGCCAAGCAGACGCCAAGCGATACCGTGGCCGCCTGGCTGCGCTCGCTGCGCTGAGCGGCGCAACCGGGTGACGCCCGGCCTACCGAAAGCAGAAGGCCCGCCATTGGCGGGCCTTCTCTGTTGCAGCGAATACGAAGAACGAAAACCGGCTTACTCGGTCTTCGGAATCGACGCCTCGGTGGTGATGCGCACGTTGACCTGGTCGCTCACCGCCGGGGCGTAGGCGCCGACGCCGAAATCGCTGCGCTTGAAGCTGGTGGTGGCATCGAAGCCCACCGACGGCACCTTCATCATCGGGTGCTCGCCCGCGCCGTTGATGGTCACATCCAGGGTGACCGGCTGGGTGGTGCCCTTGACGGTCAGGTCACCGGTGACGGTGAGCTTGTTGGTGCCGGCCGCTTCCACCTTGGTGCTCTTGAAGGTGGCGATCGGAAACTGTGCGGCGTCGAAGAAATCGGCACTGCGCAGGTGCTCGTCGAACTTGGCGGTAAAGCTGTTCAGGCCGGACAGCGGCAGGGTCACTTCGACGCTGGACTTGCTCACGTCGTCGGCGTCGTAGACCAGGGTGCCGTCGGCATTGCCGAAGTGCGCGCTGGGGTTGGAATAGCCCATGTGGTTCCACTGCACCAGCACGTCAGTGTGGGTGGGGTCGAGCTTGTAGGTGCCGGAAGCCACCTGGAAGGCTTCGGCGGCGGGAGCGGCGGCGGTTTCAGCCGGCGCAGCGGTGGCGGTATCCACGGCGGCGGCCGGTTCGGCCGGCTGCGAGCAGGCGGCGACGGCGGCGGCCAGGGCCAGCGGGAGCAGCAGTTTCATGGTCTTCATCGGTCTCTCCGGTACGGGTATGGATGGAAGGAGGGTGCAGGTTCAACAAGCCGGCGTCCACCTCGCAACGACGCCGGGTACAGCAATCAGGCGATGCGCGCGGCTTCGTCGAAAGACAACCGCGGCAGACGCGGGAACACGGCAGAGGGATCGCCGTAGCCGAGGTTGACGAGGAAATTGGATTTGATCGCGGTGCCGGCAAAGAAGGCTTCATCGACCTTGGCATTGTCGAAACCGGACATCGGGCCGGCATCCAGCCCCAGCGCACGCGCGGCCAGGATCAGGTAGCCGCCCTGCAGGCTGCCGTTGCGGAACGCGGCCTCGTGGCGGCCTTCGCGCGGGCCGTCGAACCATGCCTTGGCATCGGTGTGCGGGAACAGGTACGGCAGCTTTTCGTGGAAATCCAGGTCGAAGCCGACGATGACGGTGACCGGCGCGGCCATCGTCTTGGCCAGGTTGCCCTCCGACAGTGCCGGCGCCAGCTTCTGCTTGGCATCGGCCGACTTGACGAACACCAGCCGCGCCGGGGTCGTGTTGGCGGCGGTCGGGCCCCACTTCAGCAACTCGTACAACGCATGCAGTTGGCTGTCCTCGACCGGCCGGTCCTGGAAGGCATTCTGGGTGCGGGCGGTGCGGAACAACTGGTCGAGCGCGGCATCGTTGAAAACGTCGGACATGAAAACTCCAGGGCAGTGAGCGGCGGCCGTGGCATTGCGCAGTGAAGGCCGCAACAATGGCACAACGAACAAGTGGCCGCAGTGTAAAGGGCCGCGACCGCTGCAACACCAGGCCCGACTGAAACGAATTAATGCCAAACGCAGAACAATCGACACTCCCCTGGACAATCACCGATGGCCGCGCCGGCAATCTGCGCCAGGCCGTGGCACTGGCCTCGGCATTGCGTCTGGGCGGGCAACAGCGGCTGCAATTGCAGCCCCGTGCGCCGTGGCGCTGGCTTGCGCCGCACTGGCTGCCCGGCGCCGAACAAGGCTACGGCGAAGGCCTGGCGCGGCTGGCGACAAACCCGCCGGCACTGGCGGTCGGCTGCGGGCGGCAGGCCGCCGCTGCCTTGCGCGTGCTTGGCCAGCGCGGCACCCGCACCGTGCAGATTCTCGACCCGCGCATGCCCCCCCGTCATTGGCACCTGGTGGTCGTGCCCGAACATGACCGCCTGCACGGCGACAACGTGCTGCCCCTGCTTGGCAGCCTGAATCCGGTAAACGACGAATGGCTGGCTTGCGGCCGCGCCGCGTTTTCCAGCTTCGAACAACTGCCCGGCCCTCGCACCGCGCTGCTGGTGGGCGGGCCTACCCGCCAGGCACCGTGGCAGGAACAGGAGGTCGTGCCCTTGCTGGCCGAACTTGCCGCGCGCATCCGTGGCGAAGGCGGCAGCGTGCTGGCGACCACTTCCCGGCGCACCCCGCGCGCGGTGACGCAAGCGCTGCTGCGCACCTTCGACGATGTCCCCGGCGTGATCTGGAGCGACGGCGGTGACGGCTCCAACCCGTATGCCGGCCTGCTGGGCTGGGCCGACCGCATCATCTGCACCCCGGATTCGGTGAACCTGCTGTCCGAGGCCTGCGCCACCCGCGTGCCGGTAGGCGTGTTGCTGGGCCAGCGCGCGCAGGCACGGATGGCGCATTTCCAGCAGTCGCTGCGCGAACGCGGCCGCCTGCTCGACGCGCGCGATGCGCTGGATGCCGGCCCGCAACCAGTCATCGAACCGCTGCGTGAAACCCCGCGCATCGCTGCCGAGGTGAAGGCACGGCTGGGGTTGTAGCTCCACCACGGCAAGCCAAGGGATATTCCGCAGGCCGGGACTACGTCCACGGGCTCTTCCACCTCCAGCTCATGCTCCATGCAGACCGGGCGTCTACAATGCCCGGCCCGCGCCAGCCGATTCCGGCATGGCGGCTTCCTTCTTCGATCATTCCGCAGCGCCCCGGCGCTGGCCTTGCCGTCCATGTCCCAGCCTTCTTCTTTCCGCTTCGCTCCGCTGACTCCCACCTCGCTACTGCTGGCCGTGCTGGCGATGGGCGCGGTGGTGCTGGGCTCGAACGTGCTGGTGCAGTACCCGATCAACGACTGGCTGACCTGGGGCGCTTTCAGCTACCCGGTGGCGTTCCTGGTCAGCAACCTGATCAACCGCCGTTTCGGCCCGCAGGCAGCGCGGCGCGTGGCCTGGGCCGGTTTCGCGCTGGCGGTGGTGCTGTCGCTGTGGGTTGCCACCCCGCGCATCGCCATCGCCTCGTGCATGGCCTTCATCTGCGCGCAGTTGCTGGACATCACCGTGTTCGACCGCTTGCGCGCTGGCAACTGGTGGCGCGCGCCGGCGGTGGCCACCACCTGCAGCGCGACGCTGGACACGGCGATCTTCTGGTCGGTCGCCTTCGCCGGCTCGACGCTGCCGTGGATCAGTTGGGCGGTTGGCGACTGGCTGGTAAAGCTGGGTATAGGCCTGTGCCTGCTGGCACCGTTCCGCGCGCTGCTGTGGAAGATGGCGCCGGTGCGGATGTAATGCCCCTTCTCCCTGCGGGGTGAAAGCGTGTTGCTCGCGAGCCACTGGCTCGCACACGCTTGAACGCCCGGCGCGCTGCGCCGGGCCGGGGCGCGGAGCGAGGTGCCCGAAGGGCGGATGAGGGGCAAACGTAGTCAGCGACGCCTGAGCCATCGGGACTCCATTGCCCCTCACCCCAACCCCCGCTCCGCGCCCCGGCCCTTGCGCTGGCGCAAGGGCGTTCAAGGGGCAGCGAACCCGTGGTTCGCAAGCTGCCCCTCTCACCCCGGAGGGAGAGGGGCTTTTCATGCACCCGGTTCGAACGGCAGGCCCTTGGCGATCGCCGTCGCAGTGATCGCCGCGCATGCGGCTTCGGTTTCCGGCGTCGGTGCGGTGATGCGCGGGCGGCGGTCCAGGGTGCAGGACAGGCCGGCGTCGAGCAGGCTGGCATGCGCCTGATGCAGCGCGGTGGCGGTTTGCGCGGGAAGCCAACCGCTTTCGGCCAGGGCGTCGATCAGCCGCGGCGTTTCGCGTGGCTCGCACAGCGCCGGTGACTGCACCGCGCCAGCCAGCACTCCGGTCTGCAACACGAATTCCAGGTCGACCAGCCCACCGGCGCCCTGCTTGAGGTCAAGTCGCGCCGCGTCGCTGCGGTCCAGTTCGCCGCGCATACGCGCACGCATCTTCAGCACGTCGGCATACAGCGTGTCTGAGTCGCGCGCGCTGGTCAGCGTAGTGCGGCGCACGTGCTCGAAATCGGCCAGCAGCGTGGCGTCGCCGGCAATGCCGCGGGCACGCACCAGCGCCTGGTGTTCCCAGGTCCAGGCGCGTTCGCGCTGGTAATCGGCATAGCTGGCCAGCGAGGACACCAGCGCACCCTTGCCGCCGTCCGGGCGCAGGCGCACGTCGATGTCGTACAGGCGCCCGGCGGCGGTCACCGCCGACAGCAGCGCCATCACCTTCTGCGCCAGCCGCGCGAACCAGCGGCTGCTTTCCAGCGGGCGCGGGCCGTCGCTTTGCTCGACGTCGGCCGGGTGGTCGTACAGGAACACCAGGTCCAGGTCCGAGCCGAAGCCCAGCTCCAGCCCGCCCAGGCTGCCGTAGCCGATGATGGCGAAACGGCCGCCGGGCACTTCGCCATGCGCAGTGGCCAGGTCGGCGCGTGCCATTTCCAGCACCGTCACCACCACCGCGTCGGCCAGTTGCGCCAATTGGCGGGTGCAGTCCACCGCGCGCTGGCGGCCGTCGTGGAAGGCCAGCGCCATGCGGAAGCTCAATGCCAGCCGGGTTTCGTTGAGCGTGCGCAGCGCCGCTTCCGGGTCGTCGATGGCCAGCGCGGCGGCGCAGGCGGCGCGCATTTCCGGCACCTCGGGCAGTGGCCCGGCCACGCGCGTATCCAGTAATTCGTCCAGCAGCAGCGGGAAGGCCATCAGCCGTTCGGACAACAGCGCACTGCGCGCCAGCACGTTGACCAGCCGGGTCAGCGCGCTGGGCTGTTCGTCCAGCAGGGCGAGGTAGCTGGTGCGGCGCAGGATGGCTTGCAGCAAGCCGAGCACACGGCGCAACGCGGCATCCGGCTGCGGCGAGCGGGTGGCAGCGTGCAGCAGCGCCGGCAGCACCCGGTCCAGCCGCGCACGGGCGTTGTCCGACAGCGATTTCACCCCCAGCGACTGCGCGAAATCACGCAGCGACTGGTCGGCCGCATGGGCATCGGCGAAGCCGGCCTCGGCCAGCACCGTGGCGTCGCCGCCGCCAGGCAGCACCCGCCAGTAATTGGACAGCCCATCCGGCGCGGCCTGGCCACGGCGCGGCGCCAGCAGCGCGGCGAACTCGGCGCTCACGCGCTGGCGCTGTTCGTCCAATGCCTGCAACAGGGAATCGCGACCCGGATAACCCAGCCCGTGGGCGATGCGCTCCGCATCCAGCGCATCGGCGGGCAGGCGATGGGTCTGCGCGTCACGCAGCATCTGCAAGCGGTTTTCCAGCCGGCGCAGGAAGCGGTACGCCGCAATCAACGCCGCGCCATCGGCGGCATCCATCTGCGCGGCCACCACCAGCGCCTGCAAGGCCGGCAGCAGGCGTCGTTCGCGCAGCGTGGGCTCGCGGCCGCCGCGAATCAGTTGCAAGGCCTGCGCAAGGAATTCGATCTCACGGATGCCGCCGGGGCCGCGCTTGATGTCGTCGAAACGGTCGCTGCGCGCGACCTCGGCGGTGATCGCCGCCTTCATTTCGCGCAGGCCATCCAGCGCGGTGTAATCCAGATAGCGGCGGTAGACGAACGGGCGCAGCGTCTGCAGCCACGCCTCGCCGGCAGCGACCTCGCCGGCCACCGCGCGCGCCTTGATCCACGCATAGCGTTCCCAATCGCGGCCTTCGCGCTGGAAATACTGATCCATGCCGGCAAACGACAGCGCCACCCGCCCGGCGTTGCCGAACGGCCGCAGCCGCAGGTCCACGCGGTGGCAGAAGCCATCGGCGGTGGTTTCGTCCAGCAGCCGCGCCAGCCGCTGGCCGAGCCGGGCGAAGTATTCCTCGGCCACCAGCGGGCGCGCGCCGTCGGATTCACCCGCTTGCGGATAGGCGTAAACCAGGTCGACGTCGGAGGAAAAATTCAGCTCGCCGCCGCCGAGTTTGCCCAGCCCGAACACCACCAGCCGCTGCACGCTGCCGTCGCCGGCACGCACCACGCCGTGGCGCTGGGCGAACTCCTGCTCCAGCGCGGCCAGCGCCAGTTGCAGACAGTCCTCGGCCAGTCGAGTGGCGCCGCGCAGGGTGGTATCCACCGTGTCCAGCTCCAGCAGGTCGCGCCATACCAGCCGGGTGGAGGCCGCAGTGCGATGGCGGCGCAACTGCACCGGCCATGCGCTGGGTTGCAGCGGGTCCAGTTGCGGCAACGGCAGCGGCGGTGGGTCGGGCTGGGCCAGCAGCGCCAGCAATTCCGGCTGCCGGCACAGGGTGTCGATGGCGAAATCGCTGGCGATGGCCAGTTGCCGCAGGTTCGTCTCGAAACCGGCGGCCTGCGGCCAGTGCGCGGGATCGGGCAGTGCCAGCTTCAACCGGGCGATGGCGCGGTCGGCCAACGGAGCAAGGGTTTCGGGCACATGCGGGGCGAAAGTCGTCATGGCCCGATTCTGGCATTGCCGGCATGCAGCCGTGGATGAGGGACATAAAAAAAGCCCGCTGGCAGCGAACTGCCAGCGGGCTTTGCTCCCTCCCCCACGTCGGGATGCAGGGCGATCCTGCGGGCTGGCCGGGCAAGTTGCACGCTGCACTGCAAAAAGCCACCGGGAGCGGTTTTCGCCAGTACCCGGCGCTGGCACGAAGGACACCCGCCAGCGAGCGCGGGCCGCAAACGGTCCACGGGTATAGTTCCGCCCGCTGGTCGTTGCGCCGGATCAAGGACGCCCGGCCACGCACAACCGACAATCGTCGTCCCCAGGTAAATTCATCGCCATGTCCATCGACCGCATCCTCCACCCCGGCCTGCGCCAGCGCATCGTCTCGGCGGAAGCCGCCGCCGCCCTGATCAACCCCGGCGAAACCGTCGCCATGAGCGGCTTCACCGGCTCCGGCTACCCCAAGGCGGTACCGCAATCGCTGGCCCGGCGCATCGAACAGGCGCACCAGCGCGGCGAGGAATTCCGCATCAACCTGCTCACCGGTGCCTCCACCGCGCCGGAGTTGGATGGCGCGCTGGCGAAAGTGGATGGCATCGCCATGCGCATGCCATTCCAGAGCGACCCCGATGCGCGCAGGCGCATCAATGCCGGCAAGCTGGACTATCTGGACATCCATCTTTCGCACGTCGCCCAACACGTGTGGTTCGGCTTCTACAACGAGATCGAAACCGCGGTGGTCGAGGTCTCGGCAATTCATGCCGACGGCTCGCTGGTGCCGTCCACCTCGGTCGGCAACAACAAGACCTGGCTGGACCTGGCCAAGAAAGTCATCATCGAGGTCAACCAGTGGCAGCCGGCGGCGATGGAAGGCATGCACGATGTCTATTACGGCACCGCGCTGCCGCCGCAGCGCAAGCCGATCCCGCTGCTGCGTGGCGACGAGCGCATCGGCCAGACCACGCTGCGCTGCGACCCGGACAAGATCGTCGCGGTGGTGGTCACCGATGCGCCGGACCGCAACAGCCCGTTCAACCCGCCCGACGCCGACAGCCAGCGCATCGCCGCGCACCTGATCGAATTCCTCAAACACGAAGTGGCGCGCGGCCGCCTGCCGGCCAACCTGCTGCCACTGCAATCGGGCGTGGGCAACATCCCCAACGCGGTGCTGGACGGGCTGGCCAGCAGCGGCTTCCGCGACCTGGAGGCGTTCACCGAGGTGATCCAGGACGGCATGCTCGACCTGCTCAAATCCGGCGTGTTGCGCTATGCCTCGTGCACCGGCTTCGCACTCAGCCCGGAAGCGAGCGAGGAGTTCATGCGCAACCTCGACTTCTACCGGCAACGCATCATCCTGCGCTCGCAGGAGGTGTCCAACCACCCGGAACTGGTGCGGCGGCTGGGCTGCATCGGCATGAACGGCATGATCGAGGCCGACCTGTACGGCAACGTCAATTCCACCCACGTGATGGGCAGCAGCATCATGAACGGCATCGGCGGCTCGGGGGACTTCGCCCGCAACGGCTTCCTGTCGATCTTCCTGAGCGCCTCGACCGCCAAGAACGGCAGCATTTCCTCGATCGTGCCGATGGTCAGCCACGTCGACCACACCGAACACGACGTGGCGGTGATCGTCACCGAGCAGGGCCTGGCCGACCTGCGCGGGCTGCCGCCGCGCAAGCGTGCGCGGGTGTTGATCGACAACTGCGTGCACCCGGATTTCCGCGACCAGATCGAGGACTACTTCGAGCGCGCCAACCGCGACAGCCACGGCAAGCACACCCCGCACCTGTTGAACGAAGCCCTGTCCTGGCACCAGCGCTGGCTGGATACCGGCACGATGAAGGCTTGATTTGCTCTCCCCTCCCTTTGCTTGCACAGCAAGCAGGGGGAGGGAGCAGCTCCCGATACCGGCGCCTACGGCAACAACGGCGGCCGGCTGTCATACCACTGGCGCGCGCCGCGCAGGTGGTACTTGCGCTTGTCGTCCTGCAACTCCACGCCAACGCCGAGGATGCCCCACTTCAGGTGCAGGTCGCCGTGCCGGCGCGGGCCTTCCAGCGCCAGCCGCGCATCGACGGTGAAGCGCTCGTTCTGCGCCCGCGCCCGGTCCAGCACCAGCCGCTTGCCCTGCCACAGCCAGTTGCCGCTCAACCTCGCCTCGCCGGCATCGACCACCTTGCCGACCCACGCCGGCAGGTCGGTGCGGTCGGCGAACATCGCCAGCAGGAAACCCACGTCGCGCATCCGCACCCGCACATTGCCGCTGGCCGAAGAAGGCGTCTTCCATTCGGCGCGGCCGCTGTCGATGTCCAGCCTCGCCCACCAGCCCGCGTGGGTGGTGCCGCCGGGTTCGGTGAAAGCGACGTTGCGCACGCTGGCACTGCTGTCGCCCAGTTCGAATTCACCCTTGTGCAGGTTACCGCGCCTTAACTGTGCATCCAGCACCACGTCGCCGCGCAGATTCATGCCGGCCATCGCCAGCCGCACCTGGCGGCCCTCGACGCGCAGCGTGCCGCGCCCCACGTCGCCATCGCCATCCAGCCGCAGGTCGCCGCTGAGCATGCCGCTGCCGCCGGCAAAGCGCAGCGTGTCGTTGGGCAGGTACGGGTTGAACATCGCCAACTCGGGAATGCGTGCGCGCTCGAAACGCACCCGCGCCTGCATGGTCTGGCGCATGCGGTCCAGCCGCGCATCCGAGCGCGTTTCCAGCCGCAGCCGCTCGCCGCTGAAATACGGTTTTTCCGGCGTGTTGGAGGGTGCAGCGCTGAAGGCTTCCATCACCACGTCCATGCGCGATTGCGGGTTGCCGGCGGCATCGTTGGCGATCACCGCCTGCGCTTTGGCCTTGCCGCGGAAGCGGTTGCCCAGTACGTCCGCGCGCGCGGCCACCTCGGTCACCGTCAGGCGGCTGCCGTCGATCAGGCGGCCATCGGCAAGCTTGAGGTCGGCATCTACGATGCCGCTGCCTTCCAGCCGCATCCAGTCAGCCTCGGTGAACAAGGCCATCACGCCGCCGATGGACGGCAAGTGGCCATGCGCACGCACCGCGCCGCTGGCGGCGGCCAGGCACGTGCGCCAATCGGTCAGCGGCAGCGTGGTACCGGGCAGGTCGAGGCTGGCGTCGAGCGAGGGATGGCGGCCGTCCAGGTCGGGCAGCGTGGCGCGCAGGCGCAGGGCATCGTCCACCGTTACCCGCAGATCGAACTGGTTGGCGACACGCGCACCTTGCGCATCCACGTTCGACAACGGCAAGCGCAGTTGCAACCGACTGCCGGGCACCAGCGCGCCACGCTGCAACGACAGCTTCGCCTGCAACTCGCCATCATCGGGCAGCACCGCGAAATCGTAGCGGCCGGCGTCATCCAGCATGGATTGCAGGCTGACGGTGGTGCCGTGCAGGTCCAGCGTCGCGGCGAACAGATCGAGCTTGGCAAGGCCGGGATGCTCGGCCGATACGTGCCGCGGCATCGCGAAAGTGGAGGACAGTCGCACCGCGCGCAGCCACTGGATATCGCCCCGGCTCAGTTGCGCCGCATCGAAATGCAATGTGGAAGGCCGCAGTTCCATCGGCCCACCGCGCAACTGCTTGCCGAAGCCGACCTCGGCGCGGCCATTGCCGCTGACCTGCCAGTCGCCCAGCGTGGCGGCGCGCAGGCTGCCGGTGGTGATGCGCCGGAAATCCAGCGTCCAGCCACCCGGACGTGGCGGTGCTGCCGGCCGTTCCTGTGTGGCGCGGGTGATCGAACCGGCAACGCCATCGGCCTCGACCCACGGCAACTGCAACTCCTTGCGCAGCAGCGGCCACAGCGCGATGCGCCCGCGCACCGCGTCGGCCTGCGCCGACCATTGCACGCGCCGCACGTGCCCGCGCATCTGCACCGCATGCAAGCTCACCCGCCCCGGCCAGAAGGTACGGCCGCCACTCCACTCCATCGTGAACGCTTCCGGCTTGCGGTTGAGCAGCTCATGGCCGAAGCGGCTGTTGAGGAACACGTTGCCCGCCAGCAGGTACAGCGCGTAGCAGGCCAGCATCAGCAATCCGGCCAGACGCAGGAGCCGCAGGGCTTTTCGGTATCGCGCGGGGGAGGTTTTCATGGGCGGCAGGATAAGCCACCTGCGTGACCATCAGGCACCGGAACGGCCTGCAATTACCGCATCCTGCGAAGCGGTTTCATCGGTACCCAGCAGCCATGCCAGCTTGCGCTCGCGTGGCTGCTGCTTGATCTGCCATTCGGCGCGCGATGCCGCCGCACGGTCGGCGTACGCACGCATGCCGAGAATCCGCAGCGGCGGATGCGCGCGGGTGTAGCGCGCACCCTTGCCGGCCAGATGCACCTTGAAACGGGCCTCCACGTCGGTGCTGATGCCCGCGTAGAAACTGCCGTCACGGCATTCGAGCAGGTACAGAAACCACTGGCCGGCCACGCCCGACCCTTGCTCAGGCCGCCGCTTCGAGGTTGGCGCGGCGACGCCCGCGCACCGCCTCGGCCAGCCGCTCCAGCACCTGCACGGTGCTGTCCCAGTCGATGCAGCCATCGGTGATGCTCTGGCCGTAGACCAGCGGCTGGCCTTCGAGCAACTCCTGGCGGCCGGCAACGAGGTGGCTCTCGATCATCACCCCGACCACGCGCTGCTCACCGGCTTCCAACTGGCCGGCGATGTCGTCGATCACCCTGGGCTGGTTCTCCGGATTCTTGCTGCTGTTGGCATGGCTGGCGTCGATCATCAACCGCGCCGGCAATTGCGACTTGCCCAGCACCTCGCTGGCCGCCTGCACGCTGGCGGCGTCGAAATTGGGCGTCTTGCCGCCGCGCAGGATGACGTGGCAATCCGGGTTTCCGAGGGTGGCGACGATGGCGCTGCCGCCCTCCTTGGTTACCGACAGGAAGTGGTGCGGGTGCGAGGCCGCGCCCACCGCGTCGGTGGCGATCTTGACGTCGCCGGTGGTGCCGTTCTTGAAGCCCACCGGGCACGACAGCCCCGAGGCCAGCTCGCGGTGCACCTGGCTCTCGGTGGTGCGCGCGCCGATCGCGCCCCACGCCACCAGGTCGGCGATGTACTGCGGCGAGATCATGTCGAGAAACTCCACCCCCGCCGGCAGGCCCAGCGTGTTGATGTCGCGCAGCAGGCCGCGCGCCACGCGCAGGCCCTTGTTGATGTTGAAGCTGCCATCCAGGTCCGGGTCGTTGATCAGGCCCTTCCAGCCCACCGTGGTGCGCGGCTTCTCGAAGTACACGCGCATGACGATTTCCAGCTCGCCGCCCAGTGCGTCGCGCAGCGGGCGCAGCCGGCGGGCGTAGTCCAGCGCCGCCGTCGGGTCGTGGATCGAGCATGGCCCGACCACCACCGCCAGGCGGTCGTCCTCGCCATGCAGGATGCGGTGCAACGCGATGCGGGCATCGGCCACGGTCTGCGACGCCAGCTCGTCGCACGGCAACAGCGAAATCAGGTGTGCCGGCGGGGTCAGCGGTTCGAGCTTGTGGATGCGCAGGTCGTCGGTATGGGGAGGCATGTGGGGGTTCTCCGGTGTTTGCTTGAAAGGTTGGCCCGGCGATGGCGGCATGAAAAAACGGCAGGACAGTCGTTTCTCACGGCGAAACCGCCCGCCGGGTGGCGCACAGGATGTGCGCCATGAAAAAAGCCGCCAGGTTCGCTGGCGGCTTTCGGGAATGCGTCTGAAAGTTTCTTCAGGGTGAGCGCAGTCCTTCCTCCGCCAGCGGCTTCGGAAAGTAGTACCAAAAATAGAGGTTGGCGCGGGCTGCGTTCATGGGCTGCATTGATAACACGCTTGCGCTGCAGTGCAAAATGTTTCGTTCGCAACCGCAGCGTGCGGTTGCACCGGTTTGCATGCCATTTGCACGGCTGCTAGCTGCCATGATGCCACCATCTGCACCATGTGGCCTGCAACACCGCAACGAATGGCCTTGTTGTTCAAGGTATCGGTCTGCGAGCCGCGGGCCTGCCGAGGAAGAGGGGCTGTTGACCTGACAACAAATCGTTGGTACTAATTTTTAGGTCGGGTCGCCACAGCAGCGACTCGCAAGGAAGCAGCGACTCTTAGACCAAGGAGCGGGGCTTGGATTTATTTCGACAGGAAGTCATCAATTACAGAAAGGGCGACCATCTCGGCGAGATGCGCCTTGAACCCCCGCGGATGGGCTGGTTCTACTTCGCATGCGCACTGGCCGCCCTGATAGCCGTCGTGCTGATCATCGCGCTTGGCACGTTCACCCGATCCACTTCCGCCGAAGGGCGCCTGGTCCCGCAACGCGGGGCAACGTCGATCGTTGCGCCTGAATCCGGCGGCATCGTCACCAAGATTCTCGTGACCGAAGGACAGAAGGTCAGCAAGGGCGATGCGCTGATAAATCTCAGCGACAGCCAGAGCAGTGTCGCCCTCGGGGATACCGCGGAGATCGTGTCGGCGGAGCTTTCCAAGAAGGCCAGGGAGATCAACGTCCTCATCGGTGCCCGCGAGCAACGCGCCGGTGCGGCACAGAAGGAAGCGCAAGACAAGATCAATCTCCTGCGGATGCGCAGGGAACATCTGGCCCGGCAGGTCACGACCCAGCAAACGCGTTACGAGCTGGCCAAGGACATCTACGATCGCTGGTCCGATCACGCCTCCTCGGTCGTCAGCGGCTACCAGATTTCGCAGCAGCGCGACCAGATGTTGCAACTGCGCGCTCAACTGGAAGCGCTGCGCGGCCAGCGGCTGCAGCTCGACGCGGAGCTGGCGCAGGCGGAGGCAACGCTGCGCATGATCCCGGGCGACCTGCTCAAGGACGTTGCCGAGCTGAAAATGCAGTTGAGTGACGTCACCCAGCAGATCGCGACCAGCGAGAAGTCACGGGGTGTCGTGCTGCGCGCGACGCAAGACGGGATCGTGTCAACGGTGCTCGTGAAGGAGGGGCAATCCGCCACTCCATCCAAGTTGTTGCTCACCGTGGTGCCCGAGCAAGAAGAGTTGCTGGCCGAAGTATGGGTGCCGGGCAACGTGATTGCGCAGTTGCGGCCGGGGCTCCCCGTGGGGCTGCGTTATGACGCTTCGCCCGAGGGTGCCGGCGGCTGGGTCACCGGCAGGGTGCATGAACTGGGAGCGGTCGCCCTTTCGCCGGCGGAGTTGAGCCGGGTGCTCGGCAGCGAGCAGAAGACCGCTGCCTATCGGGTGACGGTGGAAATTCCCTCCCAGGGTATCGAGGTCGGGTTCGGTCAGTTCGCCCGGCTCAGGCCCGGCATGTCGCTGACCGCACGGATCACACGGAACTCCAGCAGTCTTTGGAACATGCTGTTCAAGCCTTGGAAAAGGAGTTTCAACGCGCAAGGGGATGGCAATGGCTGATGGCGGTGATTTCCGCGTCCCGTGGCGCTACCGGCGGCGGGTCGAGCTGGTGTTGCAGACCGAATCGGCCGAATGCGGGCTTGCCTGCATCGCGATGATCGCGGCGTACCACGGGAACAATGCCGGGCTTGCCTCGCTGCGGCGAAGATTCGGTGGATCGCTCAAGGGCATGGCGCTGAACCGGTTGGTCGACATCGCCGATGACATTGGCTTTGACTGCCGCGCGCTTCGTGCCGAGCTTGAGTACCTGCGCTATGTGCGCTCGCCGGTCATCCTTCACTGGGACATGAACCATTTCGTGGTGCTGGCCGAAGCGAAAGGGGATCAGCTTGTCGTGTACGACCCCGCGAAAGGGCGCCGGGTGATGCCCATCGCCGAGGTGGGCAAGCATTTCACCGGCATTCTGCTGGAACTCTCGCCCACGGCTTCGTTCAAGCAGGAGGAGCGCCCGAAGCGGATTCGACTGCAGCAGCTCACCGGCAGGCTGGTCGGGCTCAAGCGGTCGTTGGTTCAGGTGCTCGGGCTGGCCCTGGCGATCGAGGTTCTGGGCCTGCTCGTCCCGCTGCAGGCGCAATGGACGGTCGACCAGTTCTCAAGCGGCGTGGATTCGGCGCTGCTTATGGTCGTGACCGCCGCGTTCGGCCTGATCATATGCATACAGGCCGGGTTGAGCGTTGCGCGGGGATGGCTGCTCTCCTGGGTCGGCGCGAACATGAACTCGCAGTGGCAGGTGAACATCTTCTCGCACCTGATGCGCCTGCCGATGGACTTCTTCGAGCGGCGGCACCTGGGCGACGTACTGTCGAAGATCGGGTCGGTCCACGCCGTGCAATCAACCCTGACCAGCAGCTTCGTTACCGCGATGCTGGACGGGCTCACCGGCATCCTGGCGCTGCTGCTGCTGGCGATGTACCAGTTGAAGTTCGCCGGGTTGGTGTTGGTCGTTGTCGGCCTGTATGCGCTGGTCAGGCGGTTGCTGTTCCAGAAGCTGTGGACCCTCAGTGAGGATGCCGTCGTCTTCCAGGCGCGCCAGCAGACGGAAATGATCGAGTCGCTGCGGGGAATGCAGGCGATCAAGCTGGCCAACGCCCAGGCCGAGCGGAAGGCCAGGATCGCCAATGCCGTGATCGGGGTCGCCAACAAGGAGTTGGGCGTCGAGCGGGTCCGGATCATATTCAGCGGCTTCAGCCATTGCCTGTTCGGGCTCCAGCGCGTGGCGCTGCTGGGATATGGCGCGTACATGATGGGTACCGGCGCGATATCGGCCGGCATGCTGGTGGCCGTGCTCGCCTATGCGGACCAGTTCTCCAGCCGGGCCGGGTCGTTGATCGACAAGGTGGTCGAGCTCGGGATGCTCAAGCTTCATCTCGGCCGCATTGCCGATATCGCCACCTCGGAGCCGGTACAGAAGATTTCGCATTCGGGGATAGGCGATGAATGGGCCGCCACCATCGAGTTGAAGGGGTGCTCCTACCGCTATTCCGATGGCGAGCCCTGGGTGTTCCACAGGCTCGACCTGGCTATCGCCGAGGGCGAGTCCGTCGCCATTGTCGGACCCAGCGGTTGCGGCAAGACGACGCTGGCGAAGGTGATTCTCGGGCTTGCGACGCCGCAGGAAGGCGAGCTGTGGATCGGCGGCGCGAAGCGTTCGAGCGCGACGCCGGCGCCGCCCGGGCTTGTGGCTGCGGTCATGCAGGACGACTGTCTGTTCTCCGGCTCCATTGCCGACAACATCGCATTCTTCGACGCCCAAGCAAGGCTCGAGGCGATCTGCCAGGCGGCGGTGCTGGCAGGTATCCACAAAGAGATCCTGATGATGCCGATGGGATACGAGACGATGGTCGGCGACATGGGTTCGGCGCTATCCGGCGGGCAGAAGCAACGGATCCTGCTGGCGCGTGCCCTCTACATGAAGCCCAAGATTCTCGTTCTCGATGAGGCGACCAGCCATCTCGATACCGCGAACGAGAGCATCGCCAATGCCGCGGTGAAGGCACTCAACATCACACGGGTGATCATCGCCCACCGCGCCGAGACCATTGCCTGTGCAGACCGGGTGTTCGATCTATCGAAGACGGTCTTCATTCGTTAGCTGATGATGGTGCCGCGTGGCTCCAGCATCACGTAGCAACTGAGGTTGACCGTTGACCTCAGTTGTCACGTGGCGTTGAACGCCAACCACTGTAACCAAGGAGGTACGAAATGGAAGTTTCGCACGACAGCAATCCGATCATCAAGAAGCTGGCGCGCAGCATCTCCAAGGAAGAGATGCTGAGCGTTTCCGGCGGCGTCAGTACGATCGTCAAGCGCGAATATTCCGTTGCGGATGGTGGCCTGGACGAGAACACCTACGGCAAGAACGGAAAGTACGAAGGTAAGGACACCGTCGAGAAGACCTGAACGGTCGCAACAGCCATCAACTGATCCATCAGCCAATCAAGGAGATTTCAATGAAGGATAGTCAGAACACCACCACGCCGCTCATCAAGAGCCTGGCCCGCGAGGTGACGAAGGACGAGATGCTGGCAGTGAGCGGCGCTGGCACCATCGTGATGGCTCCCGGAACAAAATGCGTCCGCGGAGAGCAAGATCACCGAAGAGAGCTATCGCGGCAACAAGCCCGAAGGACTCGACACGGTCATCGTGAACGATTGATGCATGCGCAGGAGGAGGGGCTCCGGAACCTCCTCCTGCGTTGAGAACATTCAGACTGAAGACGAGAGCTGTCAGGATGACAACGGTACTCATTGTTTCGCCACCGGAGGACACCCACGCCATGCTCGTTGGCTGGTCCCTGGAGCGACAGGGCCACGCGGTTCAATTCTGGGATACCCGGGATGCGATCCAGGGACGTGGACACTCGGTGAGCATGAGCCCCGGGGCGCCTACACGGGTGACGGTCCAGCACACCGAATTCGACGCGGCCTGGCTGCGCAGGGTGCATTGGCCGAACCGCATTCGGTTCGGTGTCGCGGAGGAAGATTCGAAGTATGTCTTCGACGAGAGTCGAAAGTATTTCGATAACGTCATGGAACGCCTGTCGCGATCGCCGTGCCGTTTCCTCAACCCGCGCGCGTCGACGATCCGCGGGGAGATGAAGATCGAGCAGCTGCATGCCTGTCGCGAGCTGGGGATAAAGTTTCCGGAAACGTTGATCAGCTCCGATCCGGACGAAATACGCGCCTTTGTCCATCGCCACCGGGTCGTGGCCGTCAAGCCGATCGACGTCCATACCTGGAAGCTGCCCGATGGCGGCAGCCTGATGACCTATACGAACACGATTACCGCTGCCGACATCGATGGCATGTCCGATGCGTCGCTCATGGCCTGCCCGGTGATCTACCAGCGCTGCATCCAGAAGGTCCACGACGTTCGTGTGGTCGCCGTCGGCGACAAGGTGTTCGCGTGCCGGCTCGACTCCCCGTCGGGTACGACGGATTTTCGTCCGTTCCAGGGAACGGATGATCTGAGGTTTTCCCGAATGGAAACCCCGGAGCCGCTGGCGCGGGCCATGCTATCGCTCACGGATTACTTTTCGCTGCAGCTGGCCAGCAGCGACTTCGTCGTCGACGAGGCAGGGGAGTTCTATTTCCTCGATCTCAACCCCGGCGGCGCCTATCTGTTCGTGGAGTTCCATACCGGCTATCCCATTACCGCGCATGTCGCCGCGATGCTCGGCGGCGGTGATCCCGATGAATACCCGGGGCTGCATGCATACAACGAGGTGATGTCGGCCGAAAATGCCATAGGAGCGGTGTGATGCACGTTGTAATTTTGTCCCGTTACGGATGGATGGTGTTGTCCTTCGTTCTGTTGGTACTGCACGGCGTTCATGCGAACGCGGCGGCATTCGACATCGGCCTGGATGGGCGGACCGCGTATCCGGCAAGTGCCAACGAGCGCTTGGGCAACCTGCTGCGCAGCTCCGAGGGCCGCCAGCTCACCCACGATGAACTGGAAGAGTTCAAGGCAGTCCTGGTCAAACAGGGATGGCCCACCTACCGTACGTCCGGTCCGCAGGCGATCGAGGTCTGCGGCGAGTTGCTGCGGCGCTCGGGCGTGGACTTTGAATTCCAGAAATACATGTTCGCCCTGCTGGATCAACAGGTGGGGGATGACATTCGTCCGATCGCCTACGCACGACTCGCCGACCAGGCGTACGCGGCGCATGAACGGGTTCAGCTCTATGGCACGCTGCTTCGCCGCGATGAGGGCACGCTCGTGGTCGACCCGCCGATAAAGTCGGAGGGCACGATGCTGTTCTTCAGGGATTTCTATGGCCTGCCAAGCTTGGAGGAGGAACTGCGCGACTCGGGCGACGACACCGGCCGCACGTCTGCGATGGACGATGACGGTGCACTGTCAAAGCAACCTCCGGTCTATACCCGCCCGGACATTCGCAAGCTCCTCGGCGAACTCATCTACGAGGATCAATCGTTGCGCGGGGAACTGCACCAGGCCCTGTCCAAAGGGGACAAGGCTGAAATCGAGCGAATCAAGACGAAGATCATCGAGTCCGATAAGAAGTCCACTGCCGGGATCAAGCAGATATTCGACAAGGTGGGCTTTCCCACTCGGGAAATGGTCGGCATCGACGGCGTGTCCACGGCCTTCCTGCTTGTGCAGCATGCCGATGCCGATCCCGAGTTCCAGAAAAAGGCGCTGGCGCTGGCCGAACCATTGATGAAGACGCGGGGGATGTCGCGGCGGCAGTACGCGATGCTCGCAGATCGCGTTGCCCTGGCGACCGGGCAGCCCCAGATCTACGGGACCCAGATGGAGCTTCGCGACGGCACGTACGTACTTCAGCCAACCGCGGACCTGGAGAATCTGGATCAGCGGCGCAGCGAGATGGCGCTGGGGCCGTACCAGAAGATGCTGGACAGCGCGAATTCTGACGATTGAGCAGGTCGAGGAGAGAAGAATGAGAGTTCAGTTCGCAAGGTGTTTGTTGCTTATGGCGGTGCCGGTGATCGCAGCGGCGGCGGAACCGAACGAGCACTACGACCAAAATCCGCATGCACGTGCGGTTCTGGAATGCCATGCGCACTACGCGCAAACCTATGCAACGGTTCGGCCGGCGTTCCAGGCCACCGATATAGCGATCGGTGCCAAGGCGCACTGCATGGAACAGCGCCGTGAGTTCGAGCGGCACGTGCGCGACGGCTCCTCCGGCGGCGCTGGGGTGGTGCTGTTGCCTCCCGTTGCGGACCAGTACCTCAGTGATTTTCGCGAGTTCCTGTACGCGTACACCGTGGATCAGTACCTACAGGCATCCGCCGGCCACCGCTGACGCGCGCACTCGGCAGATACAGCTAGGGCACGATCATGCAGATTCGCTTCATTCCCGCCGCCTCGATGCTGGTGCTCGCCTTGTCCGCCGCCCTGCCCACCCATGCGCGGGCGACAAGCGCGACCCAGGCCGAGCTTTACCTCGACGCTGCCACCCATTCCATGCCGGGTACGTCGGGCATGGCCGCGATGGCCGCCTGGCCGGCGTCATGGGCGGCGGCACCGTCAGCTACGGCACCGCCCGTCATCCCGGCATGCTCGGCAAATATCTGGACGTGGCGCTGCACAACCGCCGCCAGCCCGGCGCACCGGCCGACCAGACCGTACCCAAGGGATTGAAGCTGGGCGAACAGATCCACTTGGTAGCGCCCGAAAACAGGTCTTCGAATGGCGGTAAACCCACCGATCATGACGTCTCCGGTCAGCAGCAGGACGGCAGCTACAAGGTCCGCTATTACTGGGGCTGCGGCGAACAGCTGCGCGCCCGCCAGCCAGCCGAATACACGGTGACCGTCCGCAACGGCAAGCCGGTGACCAATGGACGCGCGATGACGCCGCGCCAGGTACCGGCAAACGGTATCAATGCCGGTCCCCAGTACGCCCTGTGGCCCAATCCGGGCGCGCGGAAGACGGTGGGCACCAAGGCTTCGCTCGTCGGGAAGCACCACGTCACCGGCAACAACCTGCCTGACGCGATGCGGTTCGAGTTGAGCCCCGACCACGACTTCCTGGCCGAACTGAAACTCAAGAACGAGGGCAGCGCGGAAAAGGGCATGGCGCTGCGCTGGGACGGTGTCGACGGCGCCGGTGCCTACTTCATCCATGCCACCGCAATGAACGGCGACACCCTGGTGATGTGGAGCAGCTCGGAGGACGGCTACGCCGGCCCGGAACTGTTCGACTACCTGCCCGACTCCCTGGTCACGCAGTGGACCAGGAAACGCACGTTGCTTGACGCCGAATCGCCCGCTGCGGGTCCAGAACTGGCACACCAAAGGCGAGTTCAAATCGCGATTCCAGTTGGACTTCACCCCCAACCCCGGCGGCGGCAGGGGCAATTCGGCCTCCATCGTCATCGGCAATTGACGCTTCACGCAAACGCTGTCAGGAACAAATCCATGAGATTGAAACCCCTTGTCCGCGACACGACCATCAAACACGTCCACCCGCAGCATGCAGTGCTTCCGCGGGTTGTCTGACAGCTGGATCTGCATTTCGCAGTTCATGACTGCCGCACCCTTCGGCGGCGCGTAGGCAGCCAATCCTGTTGTTGATGCCTTCGCATTGACCGGCACCCACCGGCCAGCGCATCTGGCCCGGGTACGGGGCAGCCGCAAACAAGAAAACCCCGCATCGCTGCGGGGTTTTCTTGTTGCCAGGCATCCGGGAGAGCAAAAGCACCCCTCCCCAACCCCGGATCGAATCCGGGGCAGGCCCCTCCCCTTCGCTGCGCGAAAGGGAGGAGCGGGAGCGTGGAGGCCGCGATCAGAAATCCATGCCGCCCATGCCACCCATACCGCCCATGCCACCGCCGGCAGCGCCAGCGCCGTCGTCCTTCTTCGGGGCCTCGGCCACCATTGCTTCGGTGGTGATCATCAGGCCGGCGATCGAAGCGGCGTTCTGCAGCGCCGAACGGGTCACCTTGGTCGGGTCGAGGATGCCGAATTCCAGCATGTCGCCGAACTCGCCGGAAGCGGCGTTGTAGCCGTAGCTGCCGGTGCCTTCCTTGACCTTGTTGACGATGACCGACGGCTCTTCGCCGGCGTTGGCAACGATTTCGCGCAGCGGCGCTTCCATCGCGCGCAGGGCGATCTGGATGCCGTGGTTCTGGTCTTCGTTGTTGCCCTTCAGGCCGGCCAGAGCGGTGACAGCGCGCACCAGGGCGACGCCGCCGCCGGGGACCACGCCTTCTTCGACGGCTGCGCGGGTAGCGTGCAGGGCGTCGTCAACGCGGTCCTTCTTTTCCTTCATTTCGATTTCGGTCGAGGCACCGACCTTGATCACGGCAACGCCGCCGGCCAGCTTGGCCACACGTTCCTGCAGCTTCTCGCGGTCGTAGTCCGAAGAGGTTTCTTCGATCTGGGTCTTGATCTGCTTAACCCGCGATTCGATCGCGGCGGTATCGCCGGCGCCGTCGATGACAGTGGTGTTCTCCTTGGAAACCTGCACCTTCTTGGCACGGCCCAGGTCCTTGATGGTGGCCTTTTCCAGCGACAGGCCCACTTCTTCGGAGATCACGGTGCCGCCGGTCAGCACGGCCATGTCTTCCAGCATCGCCTTGCGGCGGTCGCCGAAGCCCGGTGCCTTGACCGCCACGACCTTGACGATGCCGCGGATGGTGTTGACCACCAGGGTCGCCAGCGCTTCGCCTTCGATGTCTTCGGCGATGATCAGCAGCGGCTTGCCGGCCTTGGCGACGCCTTCCAGCACCGGCAGCAGGTCACGCACGTTGGAGATCTTCTTGTCGTGCAGCAGGATGAACGGGTCATCCAGGTCGGCGGTCTGCGCCTGCTGGTTGTTGATGAAGTACGGCGACAGGTAGCCGCGGTCGAACTGCATGCCTTCCACGACGTCCAGTTCGTTTTCCAGGCCCGAGCCTTCCTCGACGGTGATCACGCCTTCCTTGCCGACCTTCTGCATCGCCTCGGCGATGATGTTGCCGATCGACTCGTCCGAGTTGGCCGAGATGGTGCCGACCTGGGCGATGGCCTTGTCGTCGGTGGTGGGCTTGGAGATGTTCTTCAGCTCGGCGACGGCGGCGATCACCGCCTTGTCGATGCCGCGCTTGAGGTCCATCGGGTTCATGCCGGCGGCAACGGCCTTGGCGCCTTCGCGGATCAGGGCCTGGGCCAGCACGGTGGCGGTGGTGGTGCCGTCGCCGGCGTCGTCATTGGTGCGCGACGCGACTTCCTTCACCATCTGCGCGCCCATGTTCTCGAACTTGTCGGCCAGTTCGATTTCCTTGGCGACGGAGACGCCGTCCTTGGTGATGGTCGGGGCGCCGAAGCTCTTTTCGAGCACGACGTTGCGGCCCTTCGGGCCGAGCGTTGCCTTGACGGCATTGGCGAGTACGTTGACGCCGCGCACCATGCGCGAACGGGCGTCTTCACCGAAACGGATATCCTTGGCAGCCATTGCTATACCTCAGTGGATCAGGGGTGTAAGGGGTCTTGTGGGGTTGGTCGCGGAAGCGCGGCTCAGCCGATGACGGCCAGCACGTCGTCTTCGCGCAGCACCTTGTACTCGACGCCGTCGGCCTTGTAGCTGGAACCGGCGTACTGGCCATAGATGACCTTGTCGCCGACCTTCAGCGCCGGGGCGCGGACGCTGCCGTTGTCCAGCGGCTTGCCGGGGCCGACGGCCACGACTTCGCCCTTGGTGGACTTTTCCTTGGCCGAATCCGGGATCAGGATGCCACCGGCGGAGATTTCATCGGCTTCGATGGGCTTGACCACGACGCGGTCGTGCAGCGGCTTGATGCTCATGTAAGACCTCTTGAGTTGTTGATTGGTCCGAAAGTCCGGTGGTCACCGCCCCTGACCAGGCAGCGGCGCCACTCGTAAAAACGCCCGTCGACCGGGCTTGGCTGGGAGATGGGGATCGCCGGGAGGCTTTCAAGGGCCTGTTTTCAACTTCCGCCCCGGCAGCGACGGGGGGCGGATTGCAGCGGGGGCAGGCGGCGGCCCGGCGGCGGCCAAAGAAAAGGCGCGGGCCGTGGGAAGCGGCCTGCGCCAGGCGGAGAAGAAGAGCCGCCCCGGTTTTGGATGCCGGGGTCTGTTTGTTGTTCAGAGGTAGCGCGACCAGAGCACCGCAGCGTTGGGCGGGCCGGCCGGAACCGCCGGGGTGCCGGCACTGCAGACCGGGACCAGGTTCAGGCTGCCATCGCCGGTGGGTACGTCCACGGCGATGCCACCGGCGGAGATGGTGGTGTCCGAGCGCTCGTTGCTGCCCACGGTCAGGCTGCCGCGGATGGTGACGGTGGCGCCGCTGGTGAACAGCTTCTTGCCCAGCAGCACGCTGCCCTTGATGGTCCAGCCGGCCATCGTCGCGTCCTCTTCGCTGACCACGGCGGTATTGGCGATGGGCAGGCCGGTGTAAACCTTCGGCTTGCCTTCGCCATCCAGATCGTTCGGGTTCTCCCAGGTCACGAAGCTGTCGCGGCTGGCGCACAGGTTGCTGGGGTAGTACGCGCCGCCACAGACTGCTGCCGCCCCGGCGAAGTTGGGCGCGACCAGGTCGCCGTGCCCCGAGCCGGTCAGGGCGATGTCGCCCTGGTTGATCAGGGTGTTGAGCAGGTCGGTACTGGTCCCGTCCACCTTCAGTTTCGAATCGAACCAGAGCACGCCCGCCGGCATCTTGCCGACGCCGTGCAGCAGCCAACTGCCATCGCCCTGCCTGACGTTCAAGCAGCCCTTGTCGTTGGTGTTGTTGCAGGTCATCAGCCCCTGCAGGACCAGCAACTGCTCCGCACTCGGGTTCTGCAGCGGGTACACGCCGTCGAGGGCGCTGCCGTCGGCGCGCTTGACGTGCTGGATGCTGAGCTGCGGCTGGCCGTTGACTGTCTCGAAGACGTAGTTCGCCGCGCTCTTGTAGTTGTCGGCGTCGATCGGTTTCACCCGCGCGTCGCAGTATGGCAGCCCCGGCAGGCCCGGGCTGGTGCCAGCCTGGCCGCCCAGCACGTTGGCGACGGGCTTGTTGATGGCCCCGGCGACCCGGCCCGAGCCGCCCACCGCCACACTGTTGACGCTGAGGTTGCCGCCGCCGAGCAGGTTGCCGATGCTGCCGGAGACGATGTCGATGTCGCCGTTGCCCCACAGCGTGTCGTACCTGCCGTTCCAGCCCTGGATCGAGACGCCATGCCCCCACAGTTGCGCGATGGTGAGGGTGTACAGGCTGGCGCTGCCGCCGGTGATGGCGGTGGACCTGAATTCGAGTTCGTCCGGCAATTGGCTGTCTTCGGCCCCCGCGAGCAGTTCGGCGGCGACGACCACACCGGATACCGCGCCGGTAGCGTCGTCGATGGCGACCTTGCCCATGTCCAGCAGAAACTGGCTGTCATCGGCAAGGGTGACGACCACCCGCCCGCTGGCGAGCGGCAGCACGGTGCCGGTGGTCCACGGGATGCTCCCGGTCACCGTGGAAGCAAGCAGCCGCCCTCCCACTTCCGAGGTGCCGATGGCCTGGCCGCCGCTGTGAACGGTGACCACGTAGGCACCGGCCTTGACCGCGACGTAGTTGCCCCCGCTGACGCCATTGCCGATGGTGACGTTGCGCCCCCACAGAGTGGTGCCGCTGGGGTTGCCCATGCCATTGATCTGGATGCTGCCTTCGGAATGGATGTGGCCGTTGTCGGTGATGCCGCCACCGCTCAGCTTCACGTCGCCCTTCATGCAGCCGGAGATGCGCGCGCTGGAGCCGCCGCCGACGGTCAGGTGGCCGGCCACCACGATGTTCTCGTAGCTGGTGGCGTTGGTCACGTCCAGCTTGCCGCCGCTGTAGTCCAGGTTGCCGTTGAACACCATCGGCGCTGCCGGCATCGAGGCGCACACCGGCGGCGTCCCCGGCCCGCCGGCACCGGGGCCGACGTCGTAGACCACTTCGACGGTGGCGGTGGTCAGGGCGCTGCCGACGCCGGCCTCGCCGGTGACCGTGGCATTCACCCGGTAGCGGTCGATGCCGTTGGGCGAAACGCCGACGATCGCCGCCGCCCTGACGCCGAGCGCGCCCATGCCTTGCACCGGCCCGTGCAGCCCTGCCAGTTCGGCCTTGTTCAATTGCAGCAGGTACAGCCGCAGCGCCTCCACGCCGCGCCAGGCCGCTGCCTGCGCGGCGGTGGCCGAGTGCGTGGTCAGTTGCCGCGACTGGGTGCCGCGCAAGGAATACACGGTGGCGGCCACCGTCACCGAGACCGCCAGGCCAACCACCAGCACGATCAACAAGGTGGCGACGCCGCGCTGGCGGCGGGGCGAGGCGGGGTGCAACTTCCGGTACCTGTTCATGCGCGGGTTCCTTGGCGGTGTCGCGTGCCTGTCGGCAAGGCGGGGGAGACGGTCGTCAGCCCAAGTTGGGCAGGCATATCGAGAACAACTGCTTGCTGTCGTCGGCATTGGCCAGCCGTATCCGCTGCGCCGCCGGTGCTGGCGTGCTGGCGTAATCCTGTTGCCGGTAAGGCAGGCACGCGGCGGCCTCCTGCTTGAAGCTGTAGCCAGCGAGCGAGGCGCCGCCTTCCTCGTCGGCGGCAAACTGGATCAGGCTGCCATCCGGCTTGGTCGGCATCAGCGCCAACGGCTCGCGCTGGTTTTCGGCCCACACCGCGGTGGCGGCATCGGCACACCCTGCCCTGGGACGCAGGCGGTAGATGCCGTTCGCATCCACCCACAGGCCGGTGCAGACGTTGCCGGCGCCGTCGCGGTAATGCCACGCCACCTGCTTGCCGCCGGCGGAAATGGACAGGCGGCTGACGAGTGGCACGGTGGCCGGGTCGACCCCGAATCCAGCGGACTGCAGCTCCATCTGCGCGGCCAGCAGCCCGGCCGCCACCTGGCCATCGCGCCGCGCCGCCACCGAGGCCTCGTTGGATACGCCGACCATCGTCTTGTACAGCGTCAGCATCGCGGCAATGGTGATCAGCGAAATCACCAGGCCCACCATCATGCTGATCAGGCTTTGCCCGCTCTGGCGCGTGCGCGTGGTGACGGGAACAGGGCGCGGCATCATGTTCATTGCCTCGACGACACGATCAAGGGCGCGCTTTCGTCGCCGATGCCCAGATCGGCGGCGGCAACCTTCAGTTCCACCCGTTGCGGTGCATCGACGGCACGCACGATGCCATCCACGGTGATGTTGGCCGCGGCAACCTGGCAGTCCACGGTGACGGCCTTGTCGCCGCCGGGCAGGGTGATGCTGACGGCGCCGCCATCGCACAGGCTGATGCCATCGCGCTCCAACTGCGCACGCAACTGCCCGACGGCAAGGTTCTCCACCTTCGCATCGCGCTGGCCGCTCAACACGCGGCTGGCCACGTGCGCCAACCCGGCGCCGATGATGCTGGTGATCAGCACGCCCACCAGCGCTTCGAGCATCATGTCGCCGCGTTGCCGGCGGCGCGAATCAAAGCAGATCGACATAGAGCAGGTCCTGGTTGCTGAAACCCACCGCAATCCGGGTTTGGCTGGTGTTGACGGCGCAAACCACGCCCGCTGCGGTCACGCGGTGGCCACGGTTGTCGAACGCCACGCAGGCCCAGTCGTCGCTGCTGGCCACGCCGCCCGCGTTGGCCAGCTTGAACGTGCTGGCATCGCCTCCCGGCAGCGGCGTGCTTTTCCACACCGCGTCATCACTGCCTGTGCGCAGCACCTGCAACATGCCGTTGCTGCGCTCCAGCCTGGCCGACACCTGCCCCGCCACGGCCTCCCCCGGATTGCGCAACGCCACCGCACGCGCCTGGGCAACGCCTTCCCACATCAGGTTGCGGGCCTGCATCTGCCGGTTGCTGTCCATCCACGACAACGCAAACGGCATGCCCGCGGCGGCCAGTACCGCCATCACCGCCACGGTCACCATCAGCTCGATCAAGGTGAAACCGGCCGCGCGCTTCATCACCACCCCGCCAGGCAGCCGGCGTCGGTGGTCGCGCCATCCTGCTTCAGGGTCAAGGTGCAGCCGCCGAGCTTGCCGCCCACGCCGCTGCCGGTGAGGGTGTAGCCACTGTCGCTGGAGTTGGCGGAGAAGCCGAAATCCACCGACTTGGCAGCCGGACTCCAGGCCGGGAACGCCGTCTTGATCGCGGCCACGTCGGCGGGCGTCGCCGTCGGGTAGAGCAAGGTGCGCTGGCGGTGGTTTTCGAGTACGGCCGACAGCGCGCGCAGGTCGGCCTGCGCGGTGCGGATCTTGCTGCGCGCGATGTAATTGCCGTAAGCCGGCAGCGCGATGGCCGCCAGGATGGCCAGGATGGCCACCACCACCATGACTTCGATCAGCGTGAAGCCCCGTTTGTTGCGTCGATCCACGACATCCCCCCCTGGATTCCATTGGCGGAAGGCAAGCGCGATGAACATCACACTAATCCCGCCAGCTACTTCGTACGGCAATCCTTGTCCAGCGATGACAACGATGTCAAATAACCAGAGGTAATGTAGGGAAAGAACTTCTCGATTTCTGCGAAAATCCCGCGGATGGACGCCCCTGACGCCCGCCTGGTCTTCTGCACCTGCCCCGACATGCCCACCGCACAGTTGCTGGCCCGCCACCTGGTGGAGCGGAAACTGGCCGCCTGCGTGAACTTGTTGCCGCCGATGCAGTCTGTGTACCGCTGGCAAGGGCAGGTGGAACAGGCCGAAGAAGTGCAGTTGCTGGCCAAGACCTGCGCCGACCGGCTGGACGCGCTCACCACCGCCATCACCCACCTGCACCCCTACGAAGTGCCGGAGATCCTGGCGCTCACCCCCAGCGCCGGATTGCCGGCCTACCTGGACTGGATTCGGGCACAGACCCGCGAGGAAGACCCACGTTGAAGAGGTTGCTGCGACATTTCACCGCCCTGCTCCTGCTCGCCGGCTGCGCCCTGCCAGCATGGGCGATCAGCGAGAAGGACCTGCTGCCGGTCGACCAGGCCTTCGCCCTGCGGGTGGAGGCAAGCAGCCGCGACCGCATCGAACTGCACTGGGACATCGCGCCGGGTTACTACCTGTACCGCCACCGCACCAGCACCAAGGCCGGGCCGGGCTTCGACGCCGGCACCTTGCAGATGCCCGATGGCGAAAAGAAGCACGATGAATTCTTCGGCGACGTGGAAACCTACCACCGGCAACTGAAGGCGGTACTGCCTGGCACTGCCGCCCCCGGCACCGATACGGTGACGCTGGAAGTGCGCTACCAGGGCTGCGCCGATGCCGGCGTGTGCTACCCGCCCCAGAAGCGCACGCTTGAAGTGAAGCTGCCGGCCGACGCCGGCATCGCGCCCGCCAACCCGCTTGCACGCACGGGCGGCGGCCTGAAACTGCCCGGCATGGCGGCCAGCCAGAACCTGCCGCTGCCCTCCGAGCAGGCGTTCGGCTTCGAAGCCATCGTCGATGACGGCAACCGCCTGCTGCTGCGGTTCTCGCCGGCACCCGGCTATTACCTGTACCGCGACCGCACCTCGCTGGCGCTGGAAGGCGTGGCCGGCATCCGTACCGGGCAGCCGCAATGGCCGGCGGGCACCTCGTACCGCGACGAGCATTTCGGCGACGTGGTGGTGTATTTCGACCAGGTGGACGTGCCGCTGCCATTGCGCCGCGAACAGGCCCAAGCCACCGCTGCCACGCTGGTAGCCACCTTCCAGGGCTGCCAGACCGATGGCATCTGCTACCCGCCGATGACCCGCCGGGTGCGGCTGTCGCTGCCGGCCGGCAAGCTGTCGCACAGCGAGGAGGCCATCGTCACGCCGCGGGTGATCCCGCCGTTGCCGAGCAGCGACAAGACCGCCACCGCGCCCTTGCCGGAGGCAGTTCCGGACAATTTGCCGGCACCACAACTGGTGATGCACGCCAACCCCATTGCCGCCGGAACCACGCTGGATGCCTCCAGTGACAACGACCGCCGCAGCCTGCCGCCGGCAACCGCCGGGCAGACCGATTCGCTGGCATGGATCCTGCTGCTGGCGCTGGCCGGCGGCCTGATCCTCAACCTGATGCCGTGCGTGCTGCCGGTGCTGTCGCTGAAGGTGCTGGGGCTGGCGCAAAGTGGCGAGAGCCGCCAGCACGCCCGTCGCCATGCGCTGTGGTACACGCTGGGGGTGCTGGTTGCGTTCACCGCGATCGGGGCGCTGGTGCTGGCGCTGCGCGCGGCCGGACAGGCGGCCGGCTGGGGCTTCCAGTTGCAGCACCCGTGGTTCATCGCGGCACTGGCCTACCTGATGTTCACCGTTGGCCTGAGTCTGAGCGGCGTGTTCACCCTTGGCGGCGGCCTCGGCGGCCTCGGCCAGTCGCTGGCCAACCGCCAGGGCGCGGCCGGTGATTTCTTCACCGGTGTGCTGGCCTGCGTGGTCGCCAGCCCGTGCATCGCCCCGTTCATGGGGCCGGCGCTGGCCTACGCCTTCACCGCACCGGCGGCGGTGGCGATGCTGGTGTTCCTGATGCTGGGGCTGGGCCTGGCGTTGCCGTTCCTGCTGATCGGCTTCGTGCCAGCGCTGGCACGGCGCCTGCCCAAGCCCGGCGCATGGATGGAAACCTTCAAGCAGGTGCTGGCGTTCCCGATGTACCTGACCGCCATCTGGCTGCTGTGGGTGCTGGGCAAGCAGCGTGGCATCGACGCCACCGCGCTGCTGCTGGCCGGCATGGCCGTGCTGGCGCTGGGCCTGTGGTGGTTCGAGCGCAGCCGCTGGCACAGCCGCCGGCCCGGCATGGCGCTGGGTGCGGTGATCGTGCTGCTGGCGCTGGCGCCGGTATGGGGCGTGACCCGCATGCAGCCGCCGGCACGCGCGGCCAGCGAGGGCACGGTGGCGTATTCACCGGAAATGCTCGACCGCCTGCGCGCCGACAACCGCGTGGTATTCGTCAACATGACCGCCGACTGGTGCGTGACCTGCAAGGCCAACGAGCGCAACGTGCTCGACCGCGCCGCCTTCCGCGACAGCCTCAAGCGGGTGGATGCGGTGTACATGCGCGGCGACTGGACCAACGTCGACCCGCAGATCAGCGCCTTCCTCGAACAGCACAAGGCGGTGGGCGTGCCGCTGTACGTGGTCTACGGCCCCGGCGCGCCACCGCGGGTGTTGCCGACAGTACTGACCCAGTCACTGGCCGAAGACGCGCTGCTGCGCGCGGCGCGCTGACATGCGCCTGCAACTGTGGTGGGTGGCGGGGATCGCCGCAGCAGCCGGGCTCGCCGCCGGCGCATGGCTGAGCCGCCCGGCCACGCCGGAGTTGCTGCCGATGACGGTGCCCTCGACGGCACCACGGCCGGCCCCACCGGTAGCGGTGGCCCGCCCCGGCGAGCTGCTGCCGGCCTTCACCCTGCCCGACCTGGACGGCATGCCGGTGCGCTTCCCCGACCAGTTCAGGGGCAAGCCGCTGCTGATCAACGTCTGGGCCAGTTGGTGCGGCCCCTGCATCGAGGAAATGCCCGAACTGGCCCGCTTTGCCGCCGCCCATGCCGACAACGGCCCGCAGGTGGTGGGGCTGGCGCTGGACACGCCCGAGGCGGTGCTCGACTTCCTCGGCAACGTGCCGGTGTACTACCCCATCGTGATCGACACCCCCGGCCCGGCCGATGGTGGCGTCAGGCTCGGCAACAGCCAGGGGCTGCTGCCCTACAGCGTGTTGCTTGATGCCGAAGGCCGCGTGCTCAAGCAGAAGCTGGGGCCGTTCAAGGCCGGCGAAATCGAGGGCTGGGTGGCCAACCCGTAGATCGGGGTCACAGCGCCGGCATGTGCGGCGCGGAGTCGTCAAATTTCAAACAATCGATTAAATCGCCGTCAAGTTCGCCGAACTGGACAGTATTGCCGCCTTCGCTCAGACTCCCGCCCTTTCCCACCCACCGCTGGCACATGGCAAAGCTGCTGGTCCTTCACGGCCCCAACCTGAACCTGCTCGGCAGCCGCGAGCCGGAGGTCTACGGGCACACCACGCTGGCCGACATCGACGCGGCGCTGGCCGCGCAGGCGCAGGCCGCCGGGCACGCGCTGGAGAGCCTGCAGTCCAACGCCGAGCATGTGCTGGTGGAACGGGTGCAAGCCGCGCGCGACGACGGCACCGGCTTCATCCTGGTCAACCCGGCCGCCTTCACCCACACCTCGGTCGCGCTGCGCGACGCGCTGGCGGCGGTGGTCATCCCGTTCATCGAAATCCACCTGTCCAACCCGCACGCCCGCGAACCCTTCCGCCAGCACAGTTATTTCAGCGACAAGGCGGTCGGCGTGGTCTGCGGCTTCGGCGCGGACAGCTACCGCTACGCCCTGGACGCCGCCCTGCAGCGGCTCTGACCCCATTCCCCGGCGACGGGGCGCGAACGCGCCGCCGCCGACAACACCCAAGAGGCCTCTCATGGATCTGCGCAAAATCAAGAAGCTCATCGACCTGCTGGAAGAGTCGAACCTGGCCGAGATCGAGATCAAGGAAGGCGAAGAATCCGTGCGCCTGTCGCGCACCCCGGTGGGTGCCTACGCGCCGGCCCCCATGATCATGCCCGCCCCGGTCCACGCGGCCGCGCCGGCTGCGGCCATGCCGATGAACTCGCCGGTCGAAGCCGCCACCGGCGGCACGCCCAAGCCGGGCAACGCCCTGCCCGATGGCCACGTGCAGCGCGCGCCGATGGTCGGCACCTATTACGCCTCCGCGGCCCCGGACAAGCCGCCGTTCGTCAGCGTCGGCCAGCAGGTCAAGGCCGGCGAGACGCTGGCGATCATCGAGGCGATGAAGATGTTCAACCCGATCGAGGCCGAGGTGTCCGGCACCGTGGTCGCCATCCTCGGCGAAAGCGGCAACCCGGTGGAGTTCGACCAGCCGCTGTTCGTGATTGCCTGAGGCGCCGGCCATGCTCGACAAGGTCGTAATCGCCAACCGTGGTGAAATCGCGCTGCGCATCCTGCGCGCGTGCCACACCCTCGGCATCCGCACGGTCGCGGTGCATTCCACCGTCGACCGCAACCTCAAGCACGTGGCGATGGCCGACGAGTCGGTGTGCATCGGCCCGGCGCCGTCGTCGGAGAGCTACCTCAACATCCCGGCGCTGATCGCCGCGGCCGAGGTCACCGACGCGCAGGCCATCCACCCCGGCTACGGCTTCCTCTCCGAGAACGCCGACTTCGCCGAGCGCGTGGAGCAGTCCGGCTTCATCTTCATCGGCCCCAGGGCCGACACCATCCGCCTGATGGGCGACAAGGTGGAGGCGATCCGCGCGATGAAGGCCGCCGGCGTGCCGTGCGTGCCCGGCTCGGGCGGCCCGCTCGGCGACGATGCCGCCGCCAACATCAAGATCGCCCGCGAAATCGGCTACCCGGTCATCGTCAAGGCGGCCGGCGGCGGCGGCGGCCGCGGCATGCGCGTGGTCCACACCGAGGGCGCGCTGGTCAACGCCATCGCCACCACCAAGCAGGAAGCCAAGGCCGCGTTCGGCAACGACATGGTCTACATGGAGAAATTCCTGGAGAACCCGCGCCACGTCGAGATCCAGGTGCTGGCCGACGGTCAGGGCGGCGCCATCCACCTGGGCGAGCGCGACTGCTCGATGCAGCGCCGCCACCAGAAGGTGGTGGAGGAAGCACCGGCACCGGGCATCACCCCGGAGCTGCGCGATGAAATCGGCAAGGTCTGCGTGGAAGCCTGCATCCGCATCGGCTACCGCGGCGCCGGCACCTTCGAATTCCTGTTCGAGAACGGCCGCTTCTACTTCATCGAGATGAACACCCGCATCCAGGTGGAGCACCCGGTGACCGAACTGATCACCGGCATCGACCTGGTCGCCGAGCAGTTGAAGATCGCCGCCGGGCACAAGCTGTCGATCAAGCAGAGCGACATCAAGATCAACGGCCACGCCATCGAGTGCCGCATCAACGCCGAGGACCCGGAGACGTTCTTCCCCTGCCCCGGCACCATCACCGGCTTCTACCCGCCGGGCGGCCCGGGCGTGCGCGTGGACACGCACATCTACGGCGGCTACCGGGTGCCGGCCAACTACGACTCGATGATCGGCAAGCTGATCGTGCACGGCCCGGACCGCGACACCGCCATCGCCCGCATGCGGGTGGCGCTGAGCGAGATGGTGGTGGACGGCATCAAGACCAACGTCGCGTTGCAGCAGCGGATCATGCGCGACAAGGGCTTCCAGGCCGGCGGGCAGAACATCCACTACCTGGAAAAGCGCCTGGCCGAGCGCAAGAACCAGTCGATCGCGCTGACCTGAGCCTGTGCCGACCGACGTTGTGAAGAAGAAGGCGGGGAAACCCGCCTTCTTCCGTTTAGCCCCTCTCCCTCCGGGAGAGGGGAAAATAGCGGTCGGCATCGTCTAGGATGCCCGCTTCCGTATCGCCGTCGCCGTCATCCCCATGCCCTTCCTCGAACTCACCCTGCGCTGCACCGAAGCCACCCAGCCCCGCTACGAGAACGCGCTGGAGGACGTCGGCGCACTGGCGGTGACCATGCTCGACGCCGATGCCGACACCAGCAACGAGCACGCGATCCTGGAGCCGGGCGTGGGCGAAACCCCACTGTGGAACGAGCTGGTGCTGAGCGCGTTGTTCCCCGCGGAAACCAACGCGCTGGCGTTGCTGGCCGCGCTGGAAGCCTTCGACGCCGGGCTGGACTGGAGCCGTGCCGGCTTCCGCGCAGTCGCCGACGAAGACTGGGAGCGCGCCTGGCTGGACCAGTTCCAGCCGATGCAGTTCGGCCAGCGGACCTGGATCGTGCCGTGGAACCACGAATTGCCGGAGGCTGCGCAAGCCAGCGACGCCGCCGTGGTGCGACTGGACCCGGGCCTGGCGTTCGGCTCCGGCACCCACCCGACCACCGCACTGTGCCTGCGCTGGCTCGACCAGTTGGCCAGCAACGGCGAGCTGGCCGGCCGCAACGTGCTCGACTTCGGCTGCGGCTCGGGCATTCTCGCGCTGGCCGCGCTCAAGCTCGGTGCCGCCACCGCGACCGGCGTGGACAACGACCCGCAGGCGTTGATCGCCACCGCCGACAACGGCGAGCGCAACGGCGTGCACATCGCCGCGTATCTACCCGAGGACGAGCCGGCCGCCACCTATCCGGTCGTGGTCGCCAACATCCTCGCCTCGGCGCTGGACGCACTGGCCGAACTGCTGGCCACGCGCGTCGCCACCGGCGGCCGCATCGCCCTGTCCGGCATCCTGCAGGGGCAGGAAGGCGAATTGCTGGAGCGCTACGCCGCCTGGTTCGACCAGCTCGAAGCCGTGCAGGACGGCGACTGGATGCGCATCACCGGCGTGCGCCGTGCTTGAATGGGGCCAGCCTCCCGGCCCCCGAAGCACATGACCACCGAAACCCCGCCCGACCGCCGCCCGCTCGCCACCTTCCTGCATGGCCCGCAGGACCAGGATGACGCCGGCGATGCACCCGCCAAAGCCGATGAAACACCGGCAGCGGCCACGGCTGAAACCGAAGCCGACGACACCCGCGACAACCCAGCCGTCGATGTCGATGTCGATGTCGATGTCGATGTCGATGTCGGCGCAATGGTCGATGACGAAATCACCGCTGAAATCAGCGCTGCACCCGAACCGGTCGCGGCGCCGGTAATCAGCGCTGCCCCGACCTTCCTGCGCAGCGCGCGTCCCGGCATCCGCACGCCGCGCTGGCAATGGCTGCTGGTGGTCGCACTCGGCGTGCTGCTGCTGTTGCAGATCGCCGTGGCCGACCGCGCCCGGCTCGCCGCCGACGCCCGCACCCGCCCGTTGATCGACACCGTATGCATGCTGCTGCGCTGCGCCCTGCCGGCGTGGCACGAACCGGCCGCCTACACCATGCTCCAGCGCGAAGTGCGGCCACTGGCCGGCCAGCCCGGCGTGCTGCAAGTGCAGGCCAGCTTCCGCAACGATGCGCGCTGGGCGCAGGCATGGCCGGCATTGCGGCTGTCGCTGTTCGACGCCGATGGCCGCGTCATCGGCCGCCGCACCCTGCAACCGGGCGACTACCTCGACCCCGCGCACGGCGCGCGGCAACTGCTGGTGCCCGGCCAGAGCGCGCAGGTGGCCTTCCTGCTGCGCGAACCCTCGGCGGCCACCGTCGCCTACACCTTCGAGTTCCGCTGACCCTCGCGGCCGGCATGACGCCGCCACGGTCACGCGCTAGACTCCCGTCTTTCATGCCGGGCACACTCGCGCTCCGGTCTCGCTGAATCCGGGAATTTCCTTGAACGCTGCCCCATCCCGTCCTGACAGCAGTCGTGGCGCTCCGAAGCCGCCGCTGCGCGAACACGTCGCCCAGTCCGTGCGTCGCTACCTGCGCGACCTCGATGGCTGCGAGGCCGACGACGTCTACGAGATCGTGCTGCGCGAGATGGAAATCCCGTTGTTCGTGGAAGTGCTCAACCATTGCGAGGGCAACCAGAGCCGTGCCGCGGCGATGCTCGGCATCCACCGCGCCACCCTGCGCAAGAAGCTGAAGGAATACGGGCTGGCGTGATGCCGGCAGTCCTGCCCGGCTGTCTCCCGCAGGAAGAAGCAAAAGCAGCGGTCACCGCTGCAACCAAACCCGCAAGCTGCGGGCCGCTACAATACCGGCCCGTTTCCGCTTCCCCTTGCATCCCCCATGTCCGCTGATCTGCTGCCCCTGCGCCGGGCCCTGCTGTCCGTTTCCGACAAGACCGGCCTGGTCGAACTGGCCCGCGCGCTGGCCGCGCGCAACGTCGAGTTGCTGTCCACCGGCGGCACCGCCAAGGCGATCCGCGAGGCCGGGCTGCCGGTCAAGGACGTGTCCGACCTCACCGGCTTCCCGGAAATGATGGACGGCCGGGTCAAGACACTGCACCCGGTGGTGCACGGCGGCCTGCTCGGCCGCGCCGGCACCGACGATGCGGTGATGGCCGAACACGGCATCGCCCCGATCGACCTGCTGGTGTTGAACCTGTATCCGTTCGAAGCGGTCACCGCCAACTGCGCTTGCACCCTGGCCGAGGCAGTGGAAAACATCGACATCGGCGGCCCGGCGATGCTGCGCAGCGCAGCCAAGAATTTCGCCCGCGTCGCCGTGGCCACCAGCCCGGCGCAGTACGACGCACTGCTGGCCGAACTGGATGCCAACGATGGCCAACTGTCGGCGGCGCAGCGTTTCGCCTTGTCGGTGGCCGCGTTCAATCGCGTGGCCCAGTACGACGCCGCCATCGGCAACTACCTCTCCTCGGTCACCGACGCCAACGCCACCGTGCCGGCGCGCCAGGCATTCCCGGCGCAGATGAGCTCCACCTTCGTCAAGGTGATGGACCTGCGCTACGGTGAGAACCCGCACCAGCAGGCCGCGTTCTACCGCGACCTGCACCCGGCGCCCGGCTCGCTGGCAACCTTCACCCAGTTGCAGGGCAAGGAGCTGAGCTACAACAACATCGCCGACAGCGATGCCGCATGGGAATGCGTGCGCCAGTTCGACGCCCCGGCCTGCGTCATCGTCAAGCACGCCAATCCCTGCGGCGTGGCCGTGGCCGCCAACGTCGGCGACGCCTACGAGCAGGCCTACGCCACCGACCCGACCAGTGCCTTCGGCGGCATCCTCGCCTTCAACCGCACGCTGGACGCGAAGACCGTGCAGACCATCCTCGACCGCCAGTTCGTCGAAGTGCTGATCGCCCCGGACTACGAACCGGCCGCGCTGGAATACGCCACCAAAAAGGCCAATGTGCGCGTACTGCGCATCCCGCTCGCGGCGGCGACGCCGGGCTTCATCGACAACAAGCGCGTCGGCTCCGGCCTGCTGCTGCAGAGCGCCGACGACCGCGTGGTGCTGCGCGACGAGCTGAAAATCGTGAGCAAGCTGGCACCATCAGAAGCGCAGTTCACCGACCTGCTGTTCGCATGGAAGGTGACCAAGTTCGTCAAGTCCAACGCGATTGTCTACGCCAGGGACCAGCGCACCATCGGCGTCGGTGCCGGGCAGATGAGCCGGGTATATTCGGCGCGCATCGCCGGCATCAAGGCCGTTGACGCCGGCCTCGTGGTGCCCGGCTCGGTGATGGCCTCGGACGCCTTCTTCCCGTTCCGCGACGGCCTCGACGCCGCCGCCGAAGCCGGCATCAGCGCGGTGATCCAGCCGGGCGGTTCGATGCGCGACGCCGAAGTGATCGCCGCCGCCGACGAGCACGGCATCGCGATGGTGTTCACCGGCGTGCGTCACTTCCGCCACTGATGCGCCGCCTCCTTCGCCCCCTGTGCACGGCCCTGCTGCTGCCGTTGCTGGCCGCCTGCGGCAATGGCGCGCTGAGCGATGCGCAGCGGCAGGCCATCGCCACCTACGGCAAGCAACTGCCCGCTCCCTACCGTGACGGCTTGATCGTCGATGCCCTGCATCGCCACGGCGACGACCTGGTATTCGTGATCCGCTTCCCCGACGCCACCGTGGCAATGGCCAAGAGCCGACCCGACGTGTTCGCGGCGCTGCAACGCGACGAGGCCGACACCATCGCCGAGTTGTGTACGGACCCCGTGCTGGCACCGATCCAGGCCGCCGGTGGTGGCGTGCGCCGCCGCTTCATCGACACCAACGGCGCACAGTTCTTCGAAGTGGCGTTGAAGGCTTCCGACTGCCGTTCCCCATGAATACCCCTGCAGGACTGACCCCATGAAGATCCTCGTCATCGGCTCCGGCGGCCGCGAACACGCCCTGGCCTGGAAGCTGGCGCAATCACCGCGCGTGGGCGAAGTGCTCGTCGCCCCGGGCAATGCCGGCACCGCGACCGAAACCAAGTGCCGCAACGTGGCGGTGAAGGTCACCGACATCGACGGCCTGCTGCAACTGGCACAAGACGAAGCCATCGCGCTGACCGTGGTCGGCCCGGAAGTGCCGCTGGTGGCCGGCGTGGTCGATCGCTTCCGTGCTGCCGGCCTGCGCATCTTCGGCCCCACCGCCGCCGCCGCGCAGTTGGAAGGCAGCAAGGCCTTCGCCAAGGATTTCCTCGCCCGCCACGGCATCCCCACTGCGTTCTACGCGGTGCATACCGACGTCGATGCGGCGCTGGCCTACGTGCGCGACAACGGCGCGCCCATCGTCATCAAGGCCGACGGCCTGGCCGCCGGCAAGGGCGTGATCGTGGCGATGACGCTGGCCGAAGCCGAGACGGCGGTGCGCGACATGCTCGCCGGCAATGCCTTCGGCGATGCCGGCGCGCGGGTGGTGATCGAGGAATTCCTCGATGGCGAGGAGGCCAGCTTCATCTCGATGGTCGATGGCAGCACCGCGCTGCCGATGGCCACCTCGCAGGACCACAAGCGCGTCGGCGACGGCGACACCGGCCCCAACACCGGCGGCATGGGCGCGTATTCGCCGGCACCGGTGGTCACGCCCGAGGTACACGCGCGGGTGATGCGTGAGGTGGTCGAGCCGACCGTGGCCGGCATGATCGAAGATGGCGTGCCGTTCACCGGCTTCCTGTACGCCGGGTTGATGATCGACACCCACGGCGCGCCGAAGGTGATCGAATTCAACGTGCGCTTCGGCGACCCGGAAACCCAGCCGGTGATGCTGCGCCTGCAATCGGACCTGGTCGACTTGCTGGAGAAAGCCATCGACGGCGCACTGGCCGGGGTGGAAGCACAGTGGGACCGGCGCCCATCGCTGGGCGTGGTGATGGCCGCAAAGCCGTACCCGGAAACGCCGGTCAGCGGCGACGTCATCAGCGGCCTGGGCGAGGTGCCGGGCAGCGCCAAGGTATTCCACGCCGGCACCGCATTGGACACTGCCGGCAACGTGGTCAGCGCCGGCGGCCGCGTGCTGTGCGTGGCCGCACTGGGCGACAGCGTTTCCGACGCGCAGCAGCATGCGTATGCCGGCGTGGACAAGATCCACTGGGCCAACGAGTTCCACCGCAACGACATCGGCTGGCGCGCCATCGCGCGTGAAAGTCCGTAAAGGTCGGCAACAGTCAAACAAGCAGAAGGGCAGCCGTGGCCGCCCTTCTCGTTGCGCATTTACCCAATGACCACGGGAAACCCGCTTGACCCGGATGCGTCTGTTTCAATCGTCGGAGCAACTGACCAGGCGCGCATTGTGTGGGTCGTAAACGACGGTGGTTATTGACCCATCCCGGATGCGCTCAACCGCTTCATCGATGACCTGCAGCGGCACCAGAAACCACTCCTTCGGTTTGACTTGGTGGCCGAAGCGGTCCTCGATGCTCAACTCCAGTTGCGCGGCCGCAAATACCCGGTGGAAAAGGCTTTCCAATCGCGTGCGGTTGATGTTGTGCAGCGTGTAGGTCGCAACTATTTCCACGTCGGCCAGCAGATAGGTGGCATCCTTTTTTGCGGCGGCAATGCGGGTTTCCACCCTGCCGCCGGTAACGCCGATCTTGTGGATCAGCTCGCGATGTTCGGCGACAAAGGGGTGGCGGGACAGGCTGCGCAGCACGTAGATGGTGCCGGAGGCGATGTCGTCCGGCTCGGCCGCGTCACCAAACAGCGGGCCGTCCGCCACCTTGATGAGCCGGCTACCGGCACGCCCTTCACTGTCCTTGTAGAGCGCGCGTTGCAATGAGCGAAGCAACAGGTCGCTCTCGGTGCCGTTGGAATAGATGACGCGCAGCCGCCCGTTGGTCTCGGCATTGGGGGTCTTGTAGGTGTCGCCCACTTCGGCGACATAGGCCACCAGCCCGCCCAGCACGAAGAAATCCCCGCGCTCGATGCTGGCGTTTTTGCCGAATGGCTTTGTCATCCACCGCTTTTGCTTCAGGCCCGATTCCACCTCGTCGAACAGCGGCTTGAACGTGTCGAAGTCCGCGCATGACGTACGGTCGGCCATGTCTTCGGCGGCCTGGATCTGCGCGTGTGAGCGCACGTGGCGCAACACGGTGATGTCGTCCCCGGCCACCACGCCAAGTGCGGCAAGCAGGGCATCCTCGTCCAGCGCGTCGACGTCGGACACGCCGTCGGGCGTACCGGCAAGCAAGCCGGGCATGTCCAACCCGGCCAGCAGCGCACGTGCTTCGGGCAACTTGCGCAGTTGATCCAGGCGCACGGCGTACAAACGCTCGAAGATGTCGCGATCCTCGCCATGCAACGGTGCGCGACCGTGTGCTTCATGGAAACGCAAGATGTCCTCGAAGCCGGCAATGATGCGCTCCTCGCGCGGAGTGTGGCTGGCCGCCTTGATCGGCTCCACTTCCACGCCCAGCGCGGCCAACAGCGCATCGGCGTCCATCTCAACCATTGGCTGCAGCCTCGCCGGCCTTGGCCTGCGCACGATAACGCGCCAGCGCGGCAACACCCTCGGCCATCTTCTGCTCCCACGGATCGGCGGCGTTGATATCCGGCAGGCGCCCGCGTTCCTGTTTGAACTGGAACGCCCGCTTGGCCAGCTCGAAGGCTTCGTCTTCACCGATCTTGATTTTCTTGGCAGCGATGCTGGCCTGGATCTGACGCAGCGATTTCTCGTCCATCGCCTTGGCCAGCACCGCGTAGGCCGCCTCGAACGGGTTGATGCTGTCGATCAGGTCGATGTCCAGGTCACGCACGTTGATGAACTTGCGCACGCCGTCGATGAGGGCGGTGTTGCCTTGCTCCGTGGCGCTGCTGGCGTCGTCGTAGCTGCCGGCTTCCTCGGCAATGCTCGTGCCCTGCTCCGGCGCGCCCAGCTCCAGCTTGGCCTGCTGGGTGATGTTCATCACCGCGATGGCGTGCTGGCGCACCGCCTCGTGGTCCGTCTCGCTCAACTCGGGGTAGCGTTCGCGCACGATCTTGCCCAGCCGCTGCACGGTGAGCTCCTGCGGCACGGTGTTTTCGGCATCCAGTGTGCCGCGCTCCAGCGCGACCTTGTCCTGCAGGAAATCGGCAATGACCTCGTTCAGGTCTTCCTTGCAGATGCGCTTGGCCTCGCGGCTTCTGGGCGTGGCGAGGCCATTGATCTCGATATGGACCTCACCGGTTTCCCGGTTCACGCCGAGGTTCTTGCCCCCTTCGACATAGCCTTGCTCGCCGTAGTCGAAGCCGGGTTGCTCGCCGGCATTGCGCGGGGTGAACTCGTAACGCGGCGCCAGTACCTGCTCCATCAGCAGGCTGGCGGAAATCGCCTTGAGCATGTCGTTGACCGCCTCGGCCACGGCGGATTGGTCGGCGGTCGGCTCGGCGATCAGATTGGTGAAGCGGGCGCGTTGCTTGCCCTCGGCATCGCGGGTGGCGCGGCCGATGATCTGCACCACCTCGGTCAGGCTGCTGCGGTAGCCGATGGTCAGCGCATGCTCGCACCAGATCCAGTCAAACCCCTCCTTGGCCATGCCCAGCGCGATGATCACGTCCACATGCTCGCGGCTGTTCTTGTGTACCGGGTCTTTCAGCGCCGTCAGCACGCGCGAACGCCGCACCACGTCGCTGTCGTCCACCAGGTCGGCCACCTTCAGCGTGCGGCCGTTCATCGCCTTGACCAGGTGAAATCCGGTCGCCGCGTCCACACCCTGCCACTCGCCCAGTGCAGCCATGATCTCGTTGACCTCGCGCTCCTTGTCGCGCAGCGATTCGCGCGAGTTGACGCTGGGAATGTGCACGATGGTTTTCAGCGCCGGGTCAAGCACCTTCGCCACCGCGTCCACATAGCGGCCGGTATAGAAGAAATAGCCGATATCCAGCGACTTCAACCAGCGGTAACCGTTGAGTTGCTCGTAGTAGGTGTAGGTAACGGTCTCGAAGCGGTTCTCGTCCGCCGGCAGCAGCACGGCCTCGCTGTCGCCACGGAAATAGCTGCCGGTCATTGCCACCACATGCGCTTGGTCGCGGGCGATCAGCGCGCCCAACTGCGCCCCCAGCTTGTTGTCCGGATTGGCCGACACGTGGTGGAACTCGTCGATGGCAATCAGGCGCTGGTCGAATGCCTCGATGCCCAGTTCGTCGACCGCAAAACGGAAGGTGGCATGGGTGCACACCAACACGCGGGCGTCGCCTTGCAGAAACTGCCTGACCGCCTCGACCTTGGATTTGGCCACGCGCGGTTCGTCCACGCCCGGCGCGTTGCACAGGTTCCACTGCGGTGCCACCGTCCAGTCCCAGTAGAAACCCGACTGGCTCAACGGCTCATCGGCAAAGCTGCTGCCGATGGAGCGCTCCGGCACCACCACGATGGCCTGCTTCAGGCCCTGGTTGTGCAGCTTGTCCAGCGCAATGAACATCAGTGCGCGGGATTTGCCAGAGGCCGGTGGCGACTTGATCAGCAGGTACTGCTCACCGCGCTTGGCCCAGGCACGCGCCTGCATCGCCCGCATGCCCAGCTCATCGGCGCGGCTGGAGGCACCGGTGCGGGCCGTGGTGATGGATACCGAGGGCACGGTGCGGGCGTTGGCGGGATTGCTCGGAATGGTCATGGATGCGTCTTTGGGTGAAACGGGGAGGAAAAATCTGTATGGCGCAGATCATTCGATGCTCTCCACACCATCTACAGCCCGGTACGCCTGATGCGGATGGTTCGGCACTTCCGGCAGTGTGTAGGCCAGTCGCAGCTCCGGCTCTTTCAGCCGGCTCAGCAGCACCAGGTTGTGGCCCCGGGGCAATTGTCCAACAGCCTGTTGGACAATTGCGGCGTCGGGCCATGCCTCGGCGAATGCGCGCATGTACATGAGGTTGGCGCGCGAAAACCCCTTCATTTCGGGGAATGCTGCGCGCAAATCCTGCGCCAGCCGCTCGATGACCTTCGCACCCCAGCCCTGCGCGGCTTGCCGGGCGAGGATATCGCGACCGATCTGCCAGTACAGCAGTACCAGCTCGCGATTCGCTGCCCGCACGGCACGTTGCTGCGCGGTGTGGATGCGGGTTTTCAGCTCGGCCAGCCAGTCGGCGTAGCCTGCCGGTGGCTCGATCAGACGAATGGGGTGTTCGCTCATGCCTTCCTCCGTGCGGCTTTCTTCGCCGGGGCCTTTGCCGTGGCGGCGGTCATGCGGGTGTACAGCTCGAACAGCTTTTCCAGCCGCTCGGTGTCGTTGCGGAAGCGGCGGCCGAGGTAGATGCGTTCCAGCACCTCGTCGTTGCGCTCGTGGGCGTGGCGCAGGTTGTCCGGCATCTTCTCCGGGTCGTACAGCTCGGCGATGGTGGCGGGGAAATGCGCCTCGCGGGCGAGCAGGATGTTCTCGGCGCAGGCGGTGAGGTCGGCCTTGTTCTGCGGGCCGGGTGGGAGCATCAAAGCTCGATCAAATTTTCCAAGGCTTTTTTCGTAAATCATTGTTATGCAAGTGAATAATTCCGCGTAGATAGTCCGGAACGGGCTCAAACGGGCTCAAACGGGCTCAAACGGGCTCAAACGGCTCCTACTCATTCCCGAGGGTGTAGAAGGCCCCTCGCCGTGTACCGTGCTGCACCAGCCGGCCTCCGCTCTTGAGGCGGGCCAGGAGTTTGGCGGCTTGGTCGGTACTCAAATGACATAGCCCCATGACTTCGTTGCGCCGGATACGTTGGTGCTGGCGGACGTAATTCAAAACCATTTCAGGGTGCTGGATAGCGGCAAATCCCATCTGTCTCGTATAGGCCAGCTTGTCCCCAGTGACGCGATATACGTCGACCGACAAGGTGTAGCTGCGACTGCGCGTGCCGCCGTGTGCCTCCACCAGTCCGACCTCCACCAGTTGTTCCAATGTGCGCCTGGCCTGGGTGGCATTGCGATGAATGTGCCTGGCCAACTGATCAGCATCCAGACGCTTGTGTTCGTGCAGTGCGGCCAGCGCAATCAGGCTGTCGATGGGCAGCTCGCCGTTCTGGCGGCCTTCCTGTTCAACAACCAGTTTCAGGAACGCCTCGTCGGCATCCACCGTGGCCAATTGCAACACTACGCTATTGGCGTCGGTGCGGCTGTAATCGGGCTCGGGGCGGCCAAAGCGCAACATGCCGCGGTAGATCTTGTCCACGCCGCGGCCTGAGCGTTCAACGATGCCGATACGCTTCATCGAATCGGCCAGCGCCCGATTTCGCGGACGCGGCTCGGTGGTCAGGAGATTGTCGAGCGTGACGCCTTCCACCAGCCCGCCGGGGTTGCTGACGGTCAAGCCATGATCGTCCAGCCGCACATGCACGGCGCCCAAGTGGTGATAGTCCCGATGCACCAACGCATTGGCCACTGCCTCGCGGAACGCGCCCATCTCCACCTTGGGTACTGGCACGCGGAACAGACCGACCTGTACCTCGTTCTCGGGGTTGTAGGGGCGGAAGTTCGTTTCCAGCCACTCCAGCGCCTTCAACAGCGGGAAACGTCGAAATTCGTTGAACTTCACTGCGTCGCGCGCCAATACCTGAAATGCCAGTTCGTGCGTGGGCACGCGCTCGCGCAACGCGGTTTCCCGGCCGATCACCAGTAAACCTGCCAAGGTTGGCACGCGCTGACCCGTCGCATCGCGGGTGGTGAAACTCAATGCGCCATCCATCTCTGCATCGTCCAGTTCCAGCAGCACCCGATCGCCACCGTACTGTTGGACAGCTTGCCGCAAGCGCTCGCGTTCCAGCGGGTCGAGGTCAGCCAAGGTGGTGCCGGCCACTGCCTGCGCGGAAACATCGTTCAGGCCGAAGCGACCGGCGCGGCTTGCGCGTTCATGCGGCAGCATCGGTGCGCACTCGGGCGTGCCGTCGTGCTTGATGCGACGGCGCAGATAGACGCCTGCCGTCGTCGCCACCTCGCCCGCCGATTTGGGTACCGTGATGCGCGCCACGCGCACATCGGAAATATCGAGCGATTGGACCGTCACCATCAGCGAAGGTGAGGTTCTGGCCGCCACCAGGCCGGCCAAGCCGACCAGGTTCTGGTGCGCCTCGTGCAGGCCAGTTGGCGTGCCGTCATCCTCCACCCCCAGCCACAGTTCGCCGCCTTCGCTATTGGCCAGGCAAGCCAGCGCCTCGACCAGTTCGTCGTCGCGCAGGCGCTTGCGGTCGCTCTTGAACTCCACCGTCATCGATTCGGCAAAGGGCAAGGCCGATGCAGGCCTTGTGTGATGCTCGTTCATGCCTTCCTCCGTGCGGCTTTCTTCGCCGGGGCCTTTGCCGAGGCGGCGGTCATCCTGGTGTACAGCTCGAACAGCTTTTCCAGCCGCTCGGTGTCGTTGCGGAAGCGGCGGCCGAGGTAGATGCGTTCCAGCACCTCGTCGTTGCGTTCGTGGGCGTGGCGCAGGTTGTCCGGCATCTTCTCCGGGTCGTACAGTTCGGCGATGGTGGCGGGGAAATGCGCCTCGCGGGCGAGCAGGATGTTCTGCGCGCACTCGGTGAGGTCGGCCTTGTTCTGAGCGGTGAGCGGCGGCACCGGGAAGGTGTTCCAGCCGAGGGTGTTGGAGTAGCGGAAGTCGGTTTTCAGCTTGCCGCAGACGGTGGCGATCCAGACCAGGTGCAGGCGCGAGGCGATCAGGGCGAGGTTCCAGAGCGGGGCGTCGTAAATCACCGAAGCGAGATTGGAAACTACCGTGTTGCCATTGGTTATTTTGCACGGCAAATACGGCCTTCGCTCCGAAGATACATTCGGAATCGCGATGGCAGGTTGGCTGCTGTGAGGCGCAAATACGAACCGATGCGGAGTGGTTGCATTGCTGTTCGCCTGAGCACCACCGTGTATGCGCAACTGTCGCACTTGATCAAAGCGAACACGGAATTCCTCAATCCTTTGAGCCTCCGTAAGCGCGTTGTCCTCAACCCATATACACCAGCGGCCGCCACCATTGATGAGTTCCTGCGAGCCCACGTAACGCTTGATGAACCGCACCGCTGCCGGGGCATTGGTGATGATTCGATTTCTGTCCTCGGCTGAAAGAACCAGGTTCCCCCCATCTGTGGGTTTGTTTCCTGACTGCATGCGGCCTATGTCCGAGAGAGCACTTGATCTCTTCGTGACAATTACGGTTTCGGTTGCGACCAAATAGGGGCTGATATTTGGAACGCTGCGGACGACGTCATCGCCAAATAATTTCTTGTCGCCTTGGTGCTGGGATGAGAGCCCCAGAATCACGCAGGTGACGGCAGCTTTGTTGCTTGCGAGATTGCTCCACAGAAAGGAGGTATGTGCGAAGTGGATGAAGTTGTTTTCGCGAAAGACGAGTGGCCAAAGCATCGAGACCTGCTCACCCTGCGTAACCGAATTAGTCGTCACGAATGCGCTCGACGATCCAGTCAGTTTGTTGAACTGAGATGCTTTAAGAATGAAGGCTGCAACGTAATCGAGGTCTTTGTATGTCTTGAGTAAGGGCGAGAAAATTCTCGCCATGTCGCTTTTTTGCTCAACTGTCTGCCCGACACTGCCCTGATAGGGTGGATTCGCACATAGGTACGTTTCTCCGCCCTCATTCTCGAAGTCAATCTCCGCCTGATCCAGGGGTGTCTCGAACAGGTCGTCCGCCGACAGCTTCACGCCCTTGCCGGTGGGCGGGCAGACACTCAGCCAGTCGAGCCGAAGCGCGTTGTCACGCACGATCCAGTTTTCCGAATCCAGCGGCAGGAACTCGGCCAGTGCCTCCTTCTGGCCGCGATACAGCACGTCGCATTGGTACTCGGCGATGATCAGCGCGAGGCGGGCGATTTCGGCGGCGAAGTCGCGCAATTCGATGCCACGGAAGTTGGTCAGCGGGATCGCGCTCTTGTGGTTTTTCTCGTCGCGGCGGGCATTGATCTCCGCTTCGATGGCGCGCAGTTGCTTGTAGGCAATGACGAGGAAATTGCCGCTGCCGCAGGCCGGGTCGAACACGCGGATGCGCGCGATGCGCCGGCGCAGTGCCAGCAGCTTGCGCTTGTCGGTGCCGGCGGCATCGAGCTGCGCGCGCAGCTCATCCAGAAACAGCGGGTTCAGCACCTTCAGGATATTCGGCACGCTGGTGTAGTGCATGCCCAGCGCGCTGCGCTCGTCGTCCTCGGCCACCGCCTGGATCATGCTGCCGAAGATGTCGGGGTTGATCTGCCGCCAATTCAGGTTGCCGGCATGCAGCAGGTAGCTGCGGGCCATGCGGGTGAAGCGCGGGGTTTCCACGCTGCCGCCAAACAGGCCGCCGTTGACGTAGGGAAAGCCGTTGGCCCAGTTGGGCAGGCCGGCTTTGCTGCGCTCGGCGGGCTTGACGTTCATGGCGCGGAAGATTTCCGCCAAGACCTCGTGGGTGTTGCCCGACTCGCGCTCGCTGAAGGTTTCCACCGTGCGGGTGAACAAGCCGTCGCCGTGGAAGATGTCGGTGTCCTCGGCGAAGAAGCAGAAGATCAGCCGCGCCATGAATTGGTTCATGTCGGTACGGCGTGCGTCGCCGGCCCACTCGGGGTTTTCCTTCAGCAGCTCGACGTAGAGTTTGTTGAGCCGCGCGGTGGCGCGGATGTCGACCGGGTTGTCCTTGATCTCCTTGACCGTGGAAATCCCGGCCAGCGGCAGGAAAAAGCCGAAGTGGTCGGGAAAATCCGCGTAGGCGCAGGCGATGGTTTCGCCGCTGGCGAGGTCTTCGGCTTCCAAAGTGTCGCCATCGGTGGCGAGGATGAACTTGGCTTTGGCCTTGCCGGTGGCTGCGCTGGCGCGCAGGGCGGCGAGGGTGTTGCCCACTTCGCCGGCGTTGCACACCGCAATATGCACCTGGTTGCGCAGCAGCACGCCGCCGGGCACATCCGAATGATTGTTGTTGCTGCGCAAACGCTTGAGGGCGACGTCCTTGTTGCCAAAGGCGGCCAGGAAAGTGAACGGGAACTCCGCTGCATCGAAGGGCTGCAGCGCAAGATCGGAAATGGCTTGTTCAATTTCTACGGCATTCATTCGCTGGCGACGCTGCATGAGCCCGCGCAAGCACGGGCTGGGTGAGAACAGGACTGCGGATTGTCCCACAGCACATTGGCGGGGTCCGGCCTGCGCCCCCTGCCTGTACGGCTCCACTGCGCGCCTGCCTGCGCCGCGCACCGGCCGCTTGCCGACCTGTCACCCCAACCCGCAATAATGGCCACCCACTCTGCCTGCGAGCGCTGCCTGCCTTGGAATCCCGCCTGACCCGGCTCTGGGCCCACGAAAAAGCCAGCTACGGGCTGCGCGTGTTCGTCGCACTGTCCACGGTGCTGGCCACGTGCTGGTACCACGGCGACCTGCTGCCGCTGCCGTCGCTGTTCCTGGGCATCATCGCCAGCGCCATCGCCGAGACCGACGACAACGGCCGCGGCCGCGCCAAGGCGGTGCTGTTGTCGCTGCTGTGCTTCGTCGTCGCCGCAGCGGCGGTGATCTGGCTGTTCGCGATGCCGCTGGCCTTCGTCACCGCACTGGCGCTGGCCGCGTTCGCGCTGACCCTGCTCGGCGCGCTCGGCGAGCGCTACGCCTCCATCGGCCAGGCCACGGTGACGCTGGCGATCTACATGATGGTCGCGCTCGACCAGCAGCCGGGCACCGACGCGGCGCAGGCCTGGCACGAAGCCACGCTGCTGCTGGCAGGCGCCACCTGGTACGGGCTGCTGTCGATCCTGTGGACGGTGATGTTCGCCAACCGCCCGGTGCGCGAGCGGCTGGCGCGGCTGTACGCCGAGCTCGGCCGCTACCTGCAACTGAAGGCCGAGCTGTTCGAGCCGGTGCGGCATGGCGGGCTGGAGGCACGGCAACTGGCACTGGCCGAGCAGAACGTGCGCGTGGTGCAGGCGCTGAATGCCGCCAAGACCGCCATCCTCAGCCGCTTTGGCCGCTCCGGGCGGCCGGGCGTGCAGTCCGGCCTGTATTTCCGCCTGTACTACATGGCGCAGGATTTCCACGAGCGCGCCAGTTCCTCGCACTACCCGTACGAAGCGCTGACCGAAGCCTTCTTCCACAGCGACGTGCTGTACCGCTGCCGCCGGCTGCTGACCCTGCAAGGCCAGGCCTGCGCCGCGCTGGGGCAGGCCATCCGCCTGCGCCAGCCGTTCGACTACGGCGAGCAATGCCGGCAGGCCGGGCAGGACCTGCGGCAATCGCTGCGCTACCTGCGCGGGCAACCCGACCCACGCTGGCGGCTGCTGGGTTCGCTGCAATTGTTGGAAACCAACCTGTCCAACATCGCCCGGCAACTGTCCGAAGCCTCGCTGGCCGATACTCCGCTGGAAGGCATCGACACCCGCCTGCGTGATTCCTCCCCGCACACCCTGCGCGAGATGGCCACGCGCCTGCGCCAATCGCTGACTCCCGGCTCGCTGCTGTTCCGCCACGGCGTGCGCATCGCGCTGGCGCTGACTGCCGGCTACGCGCTGCTCAAGCTGGTGCACCCGCAGAACGGCTACTGGGTATTGCTGACCATCGTGTTCGTGTGCCGCCCGCATTTCGGCGCCACCCGGCTGCGGCTGGTGCAGCGCGTGGCCGGCACGCTGCTGGGGCTGGGCGTCACCTGGGCGCTGATGCAGTTGTTCCCGAATACCACGCTGCAACTGCTGCTGGCGCTGGCCGCCGCGCTGCTGTTCTTCGTCACCCGCAACGAGCGCTACGTGATCGCCACCGCCGCGATCACGCTGATGGCGCTGCTGTGCTTCAACCTGCTTGGCGACGACGGCTTCGTGCTGATCTGGCCACGGCTGCTGGACACGCTGATCGGCGGCGCCATCGCGGTGGCGGCCTCGCTGCTGGTCCTGCCCGACTGGCAGGGCCGGCGCCTGCACCGGGTGATGGCGCAGGTGGCAAGCACCTGCACCGGCTACCTGGACGCGGTGCTGGGCCAGTACCGCAGCGGCATGCGCGACGACCTGCCCTACCGCATCGCCCGCCGCGACATGCACAACGCCGACGTGGCGCTGTCGGTGGCGCTGGCCAACATGCTGCGCGAGCCCAGCTACGCGCGCGGCAACCTCGACGCCGGCTTCCGCTTCCTGGCCCTGTCCAACACCTTGCTCGGCTACCTGTCGGCGCTGGGCGCGCACCGCGCGCAGGCGGCGGCGGTCGAGGACGATCCGTTGATCGACCAGGGCCACCGGCAATTGCGGCAGTCGCTGGTGCAACTGGCCGAGGCACTGGAACAGCGCCAGCCGGCGACGCCGCAGGAAGACGAAGTCGCGCTGGCCGATGCGCTGGAACAACTGCCCGACGATATCGACGAAAAACCGCGGCTGGTGCGTACCCAACTGGCGCTGATGCTGCGGCTGCTGCCGAAGCTGCGCGCGGCGGCGGCCGAAGCCGTCGGCAACGCCACGTAGGTCGGGGCTATGCCCCCGACGGGCTTTGGCATCAAGACGTCGGGGGCGTGACCCCGACCTACCCTCCTGCCAACCCGGGACTCCTGCTAAGGTGCCGCGCAGAACGCAAGGAGACCCGATGGCCGGCCACAACCAGTTCGCGTTGCTGAAGCAGCGCCGCTTCCTCCCGTTCTTCATCGTCCAGTCACTGGGCGCGTTCAACGACAACATCTACCGGCAGGCGATCATCGGCCTGCTGTTCTATCTCGGCGTCAGTACCGCCGAGCGCACGCTCTACACCAACCTGGCGCCGGCACTGTTCATCCTGCCCTATTTCCTGTTCTCGGCATTGGCCGGGCAGATCGCCGACAAGCTGGAGAAGCAACGGCTGATCGTCATCACCACGGCGATGGAAATCGCGATCATGTCGCTGGCCGCCGTCGGCTTCCTGCTGCAGAACATGCCGGTGCTGCTGGTGGCGCTGTTCTGCACCGGCCTGCAATCCACGCTGTTCGGGCCGGTGAAGTATTCGGTATTGCCGTCGATCCTCAAGCCAGAAGAATTGACCGGCGGCAACGGTCTGGTCGAGATGGGCACCTCGCTGTCGATCCTGACCGGCATGATCGCCGGCGGCCTGGTGTTCGTGCTGGCCGGCAGCCACGGCCCCATCGTCGCGGCGGTGGCGATCATCGCGCTGGCGTTGGCCGGCAACCTCACGGCGCGAATGATGCCGCGCGTGGACGCCGGTGCGCCGGAGCTGAAAATCCGCTGGAATCCGCTGCGCGAATCGCTGGCGGTGCTGCGGCTGGCGAAGAAGCAGAAGGCGGTGCGCAACGCCATCCTCGGCGTGTCGTGGTTCTGGTTCGTCGGCACCGTACTGACTTCGCAATTGCCGACCTATGCCGAGGTCAATCTCGGCGGTGGCTCGACGCTGTACATCTTCGCACTGGCGTTGTTCTCGCTGGGTACCGGCAGCGGCTCGCTGCTGTGCGAAAAGCTGTCCGGGCGCATCGTCGAGATCGGCCTGGTGCCATTGGGCGCGTTCGGCATCAGTGCGTTCCTGCTCGACCTGCATTTCGCCCGCCCCGACGCGGTGACGGTCAGCGGGCTGGGCGTGGCCGGCTTCCTGCAACAACCCGGCAGTTGGCGCATCGTCATCGACCTGCTCGGCATCGGCCTGTTCACCGGCTTCTTCGTGGTGCCGCTGTTCGCACTGATCCAGAGCCGCACGCCGAAGTCGGAGATGTCGCGCGTGTTTGCCGCGCTGAACATCCAGAACTCCGGTTTCATCGTGCTGGCCGCGGTCATCGGCGTACTGCTGCAACTCGAACAGTTGACACTGTTCGGCCACCGCCTGCCCATGCCCGGCCTGAGCATCCCGCAACTGCTGCTGGCGCTGGCCGTCGCCAATACGCTGGTGGCGATCTGGATCTTCAGCATCGTGCCCGAGTTCCTGATGCGCTTCCTGAGCTGGCTGATGGTGCGCACGCTGTACCGGCTGCGCGTGCGCGGCATCGAGGAGCACGTGCCCGATGAAGGCGCGGCGCTGCTGGTCTGCAACCACGTCAGCTTCATGGACGCGCTGATCCTGGCGGCGGTGGTGCCGCGCCCGGTGCGCTTCGTCATGTATTACCGGATCTTCAACATTCCGGTGCTGCGTTGGATCTTCCGCACCGCCAAGGCCATTCCCATTGCCAGCCCGAAGGAGAATGCCGAGTTGTTGCAGCGCGCCTTCGACGAGGTGGACGCGGCACTGGCCGAAGGCGAGCTGGTGTGCATTTTCCCAGAGGGTGCGTTGACCCGCGATGGCGAGATGGCCGCGTTCAAATCCGGGGTGGAAAAGATCCTCGCCCGGCGCCCAGTACCGGTGGTGCCGCTGGCACTCAGGGGCATGTGGGCCAGCATGTGGAGCCGGCGCGACAGCCGGCTGGGGCGGATGCGGGTGCCGCGCCGCTTCCGCGCCCACGTCGAGGTCGTCGCCGGCAGTGCCGTCGATGGCGCCACCACCGATGCGCCACGGCTGGAAGCAGCGGTACGCGCACTGCGCGGTGACGATGCTTGAAGCCACACCCGGCCACTGGCTACGCTAGCGCCACGGCTTGCGACGGACATGCCGCGCAAACACCGACAAGGGGACACATGGACAACGCCACGCCATCACTGCCGGCCACGCCGGTCGCTGCGCCGCAACAGGTGCACCATCACCACCACTATCCGCCCAAGTCCGGCGGCACCGCCGCGTTGCTCGAAGCGCTGCCCGGCATCTTCCAGGTGTTCGGCATCGGCCACATGTACGCCGGCAACGTCGGCACCGGGCTGATCATCATGTTCGGCTACTGGGCGGTGGCCTTCGTCAACTTCCTGCTCTGTTTCGTGTTCATCGGTTTCATCACCGGGCCGCTGTGCTGGGTGGCCACGATGATCGTTTCGTCGCTGACCGCGGCAAATGCCTGCAAGACCCGCTGATTTCCTTCCAAACCAACCGGAGCCTTCCCGATGAGCGCAATGCCACCGCCCGATTCCTCGTTCAACACCACCAAGCCCGTTCCCAACCACCTGTTGTGGTCGATTCTGGTCACGGTGTTCAATTTCCTGGTTTGCTGCATCGCCTGCTGGAACTTTCCGGGCCTGATCACCGGCATCGTCGCCATCGTGTTCGCCACCAAGGTCAACTCGCGGCTCAATGCCGGTGACGTGGCTGGCGCGGAGCAAGCCTCGCGCAATGCCAAAATCTGGGCATGGGTGACCACCGGCTTCCTGATTCTGGGCGTGCTGGCCTTCTTCGTCTCGCTGGCCTTCATGGGCACCGAGGGGTACATGGACAAGATCAACGAAATCCGCCAGCAGATCGAAGCCGGCCGTTGATGCTCCCGAAGCGCACGCTGCTTCTTGTCGCGTTACCGGCCGCCGCCCTGGCGGCCGGTGCCGGCATCTGGGCCTTGCGGAACTTCGACCCTAACCTGCCCGGCAACCCCTTTCCACCCTGCATTTTCCTGACACTCACCGGCCATTACTGCGCCGGTTGCGGCGTCACCCGTGCCCTGCATGCACTGGTGCATGGCGACCTCGCCACTGCCCTGCGCATGAACGTGCTGGCGACCGGCCTGCTGGCCCTGGTGCCGCCGGTTGCCGCCTGGCATGCCGGCTGGAAGCCGCGCCTGCTGCATCCGTTTGCCACGCTGCTGGCTTCGCCGTGGCTGTGGGGCGTGCTGTTGTTCGGTTACTGGATCGCGCGAAATCTGCCGTGGTATCCGTTCAACCTGCTGGCGCCGGGCTGAAAACACCATTGATCGTGGATGTGCGGCTTGTCCCGCATCGAGCCGCCGCTATCACCCCACCCAGCCGGCGATGATCATCAGCGCCAGCAGCACCATCCACAGCAGCAACATCCGCCACACCACGCTCATTGCATCGCGCAGCTCCGGGAAGCGCTCGTCGATGGGCACCAGGCCGGCCTCGCGCGCTTCCTCGGCCTCCTCGCCCAGCTCCATGCCGACGCCGGCACGCGCCGCTTCGCCAAGGAAGTCCAGCTCCAGCGCCCAGCGATTGCCGGCGGCGCGACGCCATGCCGAAAACACCGTGTCGAAGTTGCCCACCAACGCCATCGACAATGCCATCAACTGCGCCACCGGCCATTCCAGCAGCGCCAGCGCACGGCTGCCGCCTTCATGGCTGGCAGCGGACAACTGCACCGCCTGCGGCCCCTGCACCGCCTGCGCCAGCAACCGGTACCCCACCACGCCGAACGGACCCAGCAGCAGGAACCAGAACAGCGGTGCAAACCAGCGCCGCAAGGCATTGAACATGACCGCATCGACCAGCGACAGCAGGTCCTCGCGCATGCTGCCGCCGGCGGTGCGCAGGTGCGCGGTTGCCTGCGCGCGGCTGCCGGCATCATCGGCGTCGATCACCGCCTCGACATCGCGGTCCAGATCGCGCGGCCCCCAGCACAACACCAGCATGACGATGCCGAACAGCAGCGACGGCAAGCCGTAGAGGCGGTCGCCTAGCAGCCATTGCAGCACGGCCACCGGCAACAACAACGGCAACAGTGCCGGCAGCAGGCCGAGGCGGCCGTTCGTCCACTCGCCCTGCGCCTGCAGCCACGCCAGCCAGCGCCCGAACCAGCGCCAGTCGCGCAGCGCGGCCATCATGGCCGGGGCCAGATGGCCCAGCACCAATGCCGCAATCACGGCTACCAGGGTAGTGAACATGGGTTTCCTCCGCGCCCCGATTGTAGGCCCTGCGGCGTCCGCCGATGGCCGGCGGCTTTCACGCCCGCTGTCGCCGGTACCAGTGCTCGATCAGGGTGCTGGCGATCGAGATCGGCGGCGGCAGCAGGATGCCCTGACCATCATCGCCCTCGCTGCGGCGGCGCAATGCGGCATCGATTTCCTCGACATCGAACCAGCGCGCGGCCTCCAGCTCGCCATCCACGGTGGGCACGTCGCCATGCGCCTCGGCATGGAAACCGACCATCAACGCACCCGGAAACGGCCACGGCTGGGTGCCCAGGTAATGTGCCTCGACAACCCGTACCCGGGTTTCCTCGAACACCTCGCGCACCACGGTCTGCTCGAAGGTTTCGCCCGGCTCGACAAAGCCGGCCAGCACCGACCAGCGCCGCGGTGCCCATGCCGCCTGCCGCCCCAGCAGCAGGCGGCCGTCGTTCTCGACCGCGACGATGACCGCCGGATCGACCCGCGGGTAATGCTCGGTGCCGCATTGCCCGCAGTGGCCGATGAAACCACCGCGGCCGAAAGCCACCACGCTGCCGCAAACGCCGCAGTAGCGGTTGCGCGAATGCCAGTACGACATACCGCGCGCATAGCAGAAAATGCCCGCCACCTCGACCGGCCACTCGGCCGCGGCACGGCGCAGATCCAACCGTTGCGGCGCTTGCAACATGACCGTGGCCGCTTCGACCACGAACCACGCCTGTTGCTGCAGCAGGCCGAGGAAGATGGCCGCGCCGGGGCCGCCGCCCAGCGCACGGCCACTGGCCAGAAACGGTTGCCCGGCGTCGTCGGCGAATGCGGTGCCATCGGCATCGAGCACCAGTACCCGGGCATCGGGCCAGAGCCGCGCCAGCGCCTCGGGGTCGTCGCGCAATGCATCGGCGCGGTCCAGCGGCACACCGGCAAAGGCATGGCCGTGGAAGGAAGAAACGGTATCGGACATCACCGGGACCAGGAAGAAACCCGGCCATTGTAGGAGAGGGCAATGCTCGCCGCTGACTGGCAGGCTCGCAGTCCGCAACATCCCCGTAATTGCCGGCCGGCGGCCGGCATTACACCGTGAAGCTGCTGCCGCAACCGCAGGTGGTACGCGCGTTGGGATTGCGGATCACGAACTGGGCACCGGTGAGGCTCTCGCTGTAATCGACCTCGGCGCCCATCAGGTATTGCAGGCTCAACGGGTCCACCAGCAGGGTCACGCCCTCGGTGACGACAGCCAGATCGTCGTCGGCACGGTTCTCGTCGAACTCGAACCCGTACTGGAAGCCCGAGCAGCCGCCGCCCTGGATATAGACGCGCAGGGCGAGGGCATCGTTGCCCTCGTCACGGACCAGTTCCTGCACCTTGGCGGCCGCCGCCGCGGTGAAGTTGAGCGGGCGGTCGAGGGACTGGTAGTCGGGTGCAGCCGGCGCGCCGGGCAGGGAGACAAGCGTACTCATGCGCCCAGCATGGGGACGCGACGGCTGCGATTCAAGCCTCGTCGGCCGCCTGCGGTGCAGGCAACGCCGCCATCGTCCCGACATGCAACAGGCGGCCGTTGAGCTGCGCGCCGGCACTCATCTCCACCACCTGGTAATGGACGTTGCCATTGACCCGCGCGGTCGGGGCCAGCTCCACCCGCTCGTCGGCATGCACGTCGCCATCCAGGCTGCCGCTGACCACCACCACGGATGCGCGTACTTCGCCTTCGATATGGCCCTGCTCGGCCAGGGTCAGCGTTGCCTTGCTGCCCTGTTCGGCCATCACTTTGCCCTCGATGCGGCCTTCCACGTACAACCCGCCACTGAACACCACGTCGCCGCGGATCACTACCTGCGGCCCGATCAGCGCATCCACCACCATCTGGTTGTCGCGGCTGGACTTGTTTCCGAACATGCTCACTCCCCTCTGCCGTTGCCGGCGAGTTTCCAATCGAATGTCTGGTTGGCACTCCCCCCCGGGCCAGCCAACGAGATTCGCACACGTTGCGGTGTGAAATCCTTGGGCAGCATCACGCTGCCATCCAGTTGCTGGAAATAGCGGAAGGAATAGTCCTGCCCCGGCACCGCGCTGCGCTGGTGCAGTTCGTCCCAGTTCACCGTGACCAGCTTGTCGCCCTTGACCCCTTCCACGGCAATGCGCATCTGCCCCTGGCTGATCGCGCCGCGGTTGAGGTTCTGGGTGAGCACCACGCTGTAATGCCAACTGCCGGCGGTTTCGGCGGCAAATTCCACCGAATGCGCATTCAGGCCCTTGCGCTGGCTGGTGGCACCCACCAGCCGTTCGTAGAACGCCACGTCCGCGCGTAGCCCGGCGATTTCCTCATCGCGCTCGGCCAGGGAGGCCTGCACCTCGTTGGTGGCGGCACGGCTGATCTTGTCGGAAGCCTCCAGCGTGGCCTGCCGTTGCCGCAGCTCCTCGACCTGCCCGAGCTGCTGCTGCGCTTGCTGTTCACTCTGCCGCAGGCGTTCGCGCACGTTGCCGGCATCGGGCGCGGCGTAGCGTGCAGCCAGCCAACCCACCAGCAGCAGCGACAGCAGCCATGACACGGCGACGACCCACGGCAGCCAGCGCGAGCGCCGTGAAGTGCCGCGCAGGGTGACCTGAAAACGCGAGGGACGGTTGTTCATGGCAGTGGCGGCGGCAGCCCGCGGGCGCCGCCTGCACTCCGGCGGAAACGGTCGGGCAGTGTAAACGACCCCGGCGCCCGCCATCCCGGCCGGCGAGGCTGGCAATCACCCCGGCCATCGCCGATAGTTGCCCACCTGTCCACGGTTTCCACTAGCGCCGTCCATGACCGAAGCCCACGTGTTCGTCATCGGCATCCTGCTGGCCTGGCTGGCCGGCATCCGCGTGTACCTGACCGTGTTCGGCGTCGGCCTGGCCGGGCTTCTGGGCTGGGTCGAACTGCCCCCGGCATTGCAGGCCACGCAATCGTGGTGGGTGCTGGGTACCTCCGGCGCGCTGGCGATCGTCGAATTCTTCGCCGACAAGATCCCCGGCGTGGATTCGATCTGGGATCTGCTGCAGACGCTGGCGCGGGTCCCGGCCGGGGCATTCCTGGCCGCGGCCACGCTCTCGCCCGATGGTGAATTGAGTACCGGCGTACTCGTCGCCGGTGCTGGCGTGGCGTTGGCCAGCCACGGGCTGAAAGCCGGCACCCGCGCGCTGCTGAACACCTCGCCGGAACCGGCCAGCAACTGGGTGGCGTCGGTTGCCGAAGACGGCATGGTGATCGGCGGCCTGGCGCTGGCACTGGCGCATCCGTGGCTGGCGCTGGCGTTCGTGCTCGGCGCCAGCCTGCTCGGCGCGCTGGCGGTGTGGCTGGTCTGGCGCATGCTGTGGCGCGGCCTCAAGCGCCTGTTCACCACGGCCGATACCCATAACGACACACCGCGGCATTCGCTGCCACCGGCACCTTGACCGCATAATCCACGGCTCACGGGGAGTACCGATGGCACGCAGCGACACATCCAACTTTTCCGCCCGCCCGGTTCGCGCGGAGCTACCGCCGGCGAACTACTGGCAACGCTGGAGCGTGGCGAGCGCCAAGCCGGCCGAGGCCGTGCGCGCCCAGCTCACCGAGGCGGCCGCCGGCGCGGCCACGCCCACCGTGCAGGCGCCCGGCCTGCAGGCCGCCAACGAGGCGCCGTACCGGGTGCTGATCGTCGAGGACGACCGCTCGCAGGCGCTGTTCGCGCAAAGCGTGCTGCACGGCGCCGGCATGCAGGCGATCATGCAGATGGAGGCCGAGGGCGTGCAGCAGGCCATCGACACCCACCGCCCGGACCTGATCCTGATGGACCTGCACATGCCCGGGCTGGACGGCATGCGCCTGACCACGCTGATCCGCCAGCAACCGGAGCAGCAACTGCTGCCGATCGTGTTCCTGACCGGCGACGTCGACCCCGAGCGCCAGTTCGAAGTGCTCGACAGCGGCGCCGATGACTTCCTGACCAAGCCGATCCGCCCGCGCCACCTGGTCGCGGCCGTGTCCAACCGCATCCGCCGCGCGCGCCAGCAGGGCCAAGGCGGCACCGGCACCGGCCCGGCGATGAACAATCCCGAGACCGGCCTGCCCACCCGCCACAACCTGATGCTGCAACTGGATGCCGCGCTGGCCGGCAAGGAAAGCGGCGGGCTGATGTTCATCGAGATCGCCAGCGCCCTGGGCCTGCGCGAACGCTACGGCTACGCCGCCTTCGAACGGCTGATGGTGCAGGCCGGCCGGCGCCTGGGCGAGGCCGCGCGGCCGCACCCGCTGGCGCGGCTGAGCGACAACAGCTTCCTGCTGCTGGCGCGCAACATCGACGAGAACACCGTCGAGGCGCTGGCGCGCGCGCTGCGCGAATCGCTGTCGGCGCACCCGTTCCTGGTGCGCGAGGAGGAATCGGTGCACCTGCGCTGCGCCATCGGCCACGCCCACCTGTCGCAGGGCTTCGCCGACGCCGGCACCGCCGTGGAAGCGGTGGAACGCACCGCCCTGCAGGCGCGCCTGCTCCCCGACGGCATCGCCGCGCACCAGAGCGCCGCCGACGCTGCCGCGCAGGAACACCTGGCGCTGCTCGACGGCCACCTCGAACTGGCCTACCAACCCATCGTCGCCGTCTCCGGCAGCGATACCGCGCAGTACCAGGTGCTGCTGCGCATGCGCCGCAGTGACGGCGCCCTGCTCTCGGCCGGGCAGGTGATCCCCGCCGCCGAGGCCGCCGGGCGCATCGCCGACCTCGACCAGCAGGTGCTGGAACATGCGCTGGGCCTGCTGCACCGCTACCAGTTCGCCACCCCGCCGATGCGCCTGTTCGTCTCGCAGTCGCTGCGCACGCTGGCGCGCGAGGCCTTCGCCGACTGGCTGCTCAAGGCCATCGCCGAGCGCGGCATTCCCGGCAGCGCGCTGGTAATCGACGTGCGCCTGGCCGACGCCCTGGTCCACGCGGTGACGCTGCAGCAGTTCTGCGACCGCCTGATGCAGGCCGGGGTGCAGTTCTGCCTGAGCCAGTTCGAACCCGGCGCCGAAGCCAACGCGCTGCTCACCCAGCTGCCGCTGAGCTTTGTACGCATGGCCGGCCGCTACGCCGGCAGCCATGCCGACCAGACGCTGCGCGACGAGCTGCGCGGCGTCATCGATGCCGCGCACCGCGCCAACCTGCAGGTCATCGGCCAGCAGATCGAAGACCCGCAGGCCGCCGCCGCGATGTGGATGGGCGGCGTCGATTTCATCCAGGGCAACGTGGTGCAGTCGGTCGGCAGCGAACTGGACTTCGACTTCCAGAACGCGGTGCTGTGAACACCCCGGCAGGCGGCCGCTGGGCGCTGGGCGCCACGCTGCTTGCAGTCGCGGCCGCGGCCCTGCCG
>JBASBF010000053.1:0-92630 GCA_049650985.1 Stenotrophomonas sp.
TGGCGGCAGCCGGTGCCATGCGCGCCCCGGCCATCACGGCACCGCCCACGCCGGTGGCCGCCGCACCTACGGCAACCGCCGCACCTGCGGCACCAATCGCAGCACCGGCCATCGCCCCTGCACCCAACTGCGGTGCGCCGGAGACCAGCCCGGTGGCAATGCCCGGCCCGAAGATCCCCAACGCCAGCAGCGTGAGCGAGGCCAGCATGATGACCACCGCATGGTCGATGGACGGCTCGGCCGGATGCACCTGGAACTCGGCGAACAGACCCGAGCCGATGCCGACGATGACGGCCAACACCAGCACCTTGATGCCCGAGGACACCACGTTGCCCAGCACCTTTTCGGCGAGAAAACTGGTCTTGTTCCACAGCGCAAACGGCACCAGCACGAAGCCTGCGAGCGTGGTCAGCTTGAACTCGATCAGCGTGATGAAAAGCTGGATCGCCAACACGAAAAAGCACAGGATCACCACGGCCCAGGCCAGGAACATGACCACTATGGGCGTCAGATTCACGAACACTTCGGGAAAGCCCGCCATGTCGCTGATCTGCTCAAGGATCGGTGCGGCTGCGTCGATGCCGGTCTTAGCCAGGCGTCCCGGTTGCAGGAACTCGCCCATGCTCATCGTCGAGCCGCTGGCCGTCAGGCCCAGGCCCGCGAACGAGCGGAACACGATCCCGGCCAGCCAGTTGAAGTTGTTGATGATGTAAGCGAAGGCGCCGACGTAGAGCACCTTGCGCAGCAGCTTGGCGATCACGTCATCGCCCTGGCCGGTGGCGTGGCTCATCGCCCAGTACAGCCCGGCAATGGTCATGTCGATGACGATCAGCGTGGCGGTGAGGAACGCGACTTCGCCCTGCAGCAGCCCAAAGCCCGAGTCGATGTAGCGCGAGAAGGTAGCGAGAAATCGGTCGATGACCGTCACGTCGTTCATGGGGGCTCCCGTCAGTTGCCGTAGAAATCCACGCGCTGCGGCGTGTAGGGCGTGCCATCACCCAGGAAGCGGCGCGTCACTTCACGGCCACGTTCGACTGTCGCTGCTTGGCGTGCCAGTTCCAGCGCGGCGGCGCGTTCTTGCGTGATCTGGAGTTGCTGCGCCTGAATGGACTGCTTGGCCTGCAAGGCCAGAAGCTGGTTGGTCGCCTGCATGGCTTGCAGCGCGCCGGTGGCGGACTGACTCTGGCTGACCAGATCGGACAGTGCGCTTTCGTCTTGGGCCAGGTTCTGCGACACCTGCGCCTGCATCCGCATCGCGGTGTGCAGGCCGTTCAGCGTGTTCTTCCAGCGTTCCTGCGCGTCGCGCAGCATCTGGTCGCCGCTGACGGTCGCGGCGTACTGCTCCGGGTACAGCCGGGCGAAGGTGGCATCCATGCTCTGCACGTCGTAGGCCAGGCCGCGTGCCTCGGCGATCAGGCGTTCGGTGGTCGCCAGCGTCGAACGCAAGCGATTGACGATGTTGAAGTCCAGATTCGCCAGATTGCGCGCCTGGTTCATCAGCATCTGTGCTTCGTTCTGGAGTTGGTTGATCTGGTTGTTGATCTGCTCCAGCGTGCGAACAGCAGTCAACGTGTTCTGCACGAAGTTGGACGGGTCGAACACCGTCAGCGCGGACACAGGCTGAACGGCCAGCAGCGATGCCGACAGCACGGCGGCGAGCGAGACGGACAGCAAACGGGGTTGGGTTTTCATGGTGAAACCTCCAGAGATTGAGAAGCGAGGAAGGACGCCGGCGCCGGTGAGGACGGCAACAGGTCGGCCGCCCAATCGAGGCCGCGATAGCGCAGCCAGGCACCGGCGAAGCCCGGTGTGCCTGCGTCCAGCAGCACGCGATCCATGTCGCGTTGGTCTTGCGGAGTGGATGCCCCGGCGAAGGCCAACGTGGCTGGCCTCAGGTCGAGGTCGAACAGGCGATTGCCCAGGCGCGATTGGTAGTAGTAGTCACGCTTGGGCTGCGCGGTCGCCACGATCTCGATCTGGCGGCTGTTGAGGCCGAAGCCCTCGTAGATCGTGCGGATCTGAGGCTCGGTCGCCTGTGGGTTAGGGAGAAAAATCCGGCTGGCGCAGCTTTCGATCACTGCCGGGGCAATGCTCGAATCCTTGATGTCGGCCAGCGACTGCGTGGCGAAGATGACGCTGACATTTTTCTTGCGCAGCGTCTTGAGCCACTGGCGGATGCGGGCAGCGAACACCGGGTCATCGAGGAACAGCCAGGCTTCATCGAGGATCAACAGCGTGGGCGCGCCGTCGAAGCGTTCATCGAAGCGGGCGAACAGGTAGCCCAGCACGGCCAGCACTGCCGCCTTGCTGTGCATCAGCTCTTCCATCTCGAAGCCCTGCACGCTGCCGGAACCCAGGCGGTCGGCATCTGCGTCCAGCAGCTTGCCGTGGGCGCCACCCAGCACATAGGGCGCGAGCGCCTGACGTAGCGCGTTCGATTGCAGCAGCACCGACAGGCCCGTCAGCGTGCGCTGCTCCACCGGCGCACCGGCGAGACTGCCCAGTGCCGACCAGATTGCGGCCTTCTCGTCCGGGCCGATGGCGACACCTTCGTGCAGCAGGCGGCCCTCCACCCATTCGGCGGCCCAAGTGCGGTAGCCCTCCTGGTCGATGCGGGCCAATGGCTGGAACGCAATCGCCCCGTCGTTGCCCAGGTCGTAGTGCTCGCCGCCCAGCCCCAGGATGGTGGCGCGCATCGAACGCCCCATGTCGAAGGCGAAAATGCGCGAACCGGGATAGCGGCGAAACTGCATTGCCAGCGTGGCGAGCAAGACCGACTTGCCCATGCCGGTCGGCCCCGCGACCAGCGTGTGGCCCACGTCGCCGATATGCGTCACCAGCCGGAACGGCGTCGCGCCATCGGTGCGGGTGACGATCAGCGGCGGGCCATCCAGATGCGCGTTTCTCTCCGGCCCGGCCCACACGGCGGACAGCGGCATCATGTGCGCCAGGTTCAGCGTCGAGACGATGGGCTGACGCACATTCGCGTAGGCGTTGCCGGGAATGGACGACAGCCAGGCATCTACCGCGTTCAAGGTTTCGGGGATGGTGACGAAGCCGCGCCCCTGGATGACGCGCTCCACCATGCGCAGCTTTTCGTCCGCCACGGCGGCGTCCGCATCCATGACAGTGACGGTGGCCGTCAGGTAGCCGAAGGAGACTTGATCGCTGCCCAGTTCCTGCAAGGCCGCATCGGCATCGGCGGCCTTGTTGTTGGCATCGGTATCAACCAGCGGGCTTTCCTGCTGGAAGATGGTTTCGCGCAGCAGTGCGACGACGTTCTTGCGCTTGGCGAACCACTGGCGGCGCAGGCGGCCCAGTTCTTTTTCCGCCTCGGCCTTGTCCATGCACAGAAAGCGCGTGCTCCAGCGGTAGCCAAAGCCCAGGCGGTTGAGATCGTCCAGAATCCCCGGCCAGGTCGAGGTCGGAAAGCCTCGCACCGACACCACGCGCAGGTGCTGATCGCCCAGCATGGGTGCCAGGCCACTGACCAGGGCGGAATCGGCCAGCAAGGCGTCGATGTGGAATGGCACGTCGGGCACGCCGACGCGGTAGCGCCGCGTGGACACCGTGGTGTGCAGGTAAGTCAGTGTCTGGCTGTCATCCAGCCAGGCGATCTCCGGCATCACGCCGTCGAGCAGGTCGAACACGCGATCGGTTTCCGCCACGAAGGCTTCCAGTCGCCCCTGCCAGTCCACGCCGTCGCCCGGCGCGTTCTCATAGAGCATCTTGGCGGCACGGGCGCGGGATTCTTCTAGTGGCAGATAAGCCAGCGTCAGGTGGTAGGCGCTCTCGTAGTGGTGGCCGGATTCCTCGAAGGCCGCGCGGCGTTCTTCCTCCACCAGCCAGGACAGCGGTTCGGGAAACTCGGAACGTGGATAGCCTGCCGCAGCGCGGCGCTCGGCTTCGATGAACAAGGCCCAGCCCGATCCCAGCCGGCGCAGTGCGTTGTTCAGCCGCGCCGATGTGGCGATCAGCTCGCCTTGCGTGGCACTGTCCAGATCCGGCCCACGAAAGCGTGCCGTGCGCTGGAACGAGCCATCCTTGTTCAGCACCACGCCCGGCGCGACCAGCCCGGCCCACGGCAACCAGTCGGCCAGCAGCGCGGGCCGCTGGCGGTATTCGGCAAGGTTCAGCATGTCGGCATCCCCCTATACGTCCAGCAGCGGCTTGTGCTTGATGTGCCGGGCGAAGACCTGCATGAACTGCGGATCGACGCGCGCACCCCAGACCGCCAGCGAATGGCCGACGATCCAGAGCACCACGCCGGGAATCCACAGTTGCAGGCCCAGACCAACAGCGGCGGCCAGCGTGCCGTTAGCAATCGCCACGGTGCGCGGCGCACCGCCCAGCAGGATCGGCTCGGTCAGCGAGCGATGCAGCGGCACTTCAAAGCCCGGAAGATCGGTGGCCGTACTCATACGACGGCCCCGCCGGAGAAGCTGAAGAACGACAGGAAGAACGAGGACGCGGCAAACGCGATGGACAGGCCAAACACGATCTGGATCAGCTTCCGGAAGCCGCCACTGGTATCACCGAACGCCAGCGCAAGCCCCGTCGAAATGATGATGATCACCGCCACGATCCGGGCGACTGGCCCTTGGATGGATTCGAGGATGGAGGTCAGCGGCCCTTCCCACGGCATCGAGGAACCGGCAGCCTGCGCCGTCCCCGCCAGCAACAACATCAGTGCCGCGAGCAGCAACCCTTGTCCTGAGGGTCGGGCCAGGCGATGCAAACGCGCCAGCATGGGCAGCGGGGAAAGCGGATTTGCAGAAAGACGGAAAGCATCAACGTGCGTCATGGCAGTTCTCCAGGTTGGTCAGGGGTCGAGGAAGGCGCGGCGCCAGCCGCTGCAAGAGGAACTGGCGGCAGCTCGGGAAACGGCGTTTCCAGCGCGTCCGCCAGGCGATAGCCCGCACCGTCAAAGCCGACGACACGGGAAATGGTTTCAACGTGGCGCTTGCGGCCACGGCCTGCGATGTGGATCACCACATTGACCGCCTCAGCGATCAGGGCGCGGGGCGGATTCACCGCCACTTCGAGGATCAGTTGCTCCAGACGCAGCAGTGCGCCCAAGGCGGAGCCGGCATGGATGGTGGCGATGCCGCCGGGGTGGCCGGTGCCCCAGACCTTCACCAGATCCAGCGCTTCGCCGCCGCGTACTTCGCCAACGATCACGCGATCCGGGCGCAGCCGCATCGTGGCGCGCACCAGCTCCTGCATCGACACCACGCCCGCGCGGGTGCGCAGCGGCACATGGTCACGGGCCGCACATTGCAATTCGATGGTGTCTTCGAGCACTAAGACGCGGTCGCCGGTAGCGGCGATCTCGGCCAGCAGTGCGTTCGCCAGCGTGGTCTTGCCGGTGCTGGTGCCGCCTGCGATCAGGATATTCTGCCGCTCGCGCACGGCGCGGCGCAGGAAGTCCGCCTGCCAGGCGGTCAGGATGCTGTCGGCTACATACTGAGCCAGACCGATGATGTTCACGGCGCGCTTGCGCAGCGCGAACGCCGGGCCGGGCGCGGCCGGAGGCAAGATGCCCTCGAAGCGCTCGCCTGTCTCCGGCAGTTCAGCGGTCAGCAGTGGCTGGCCGCGATGCACCTCCGCGCCAACGTGCGCCGCAACCAAGCGGATGATGCGTTCGCCATCGGCCTCGGAAAGTTCTACGCCCAGTGGTGCACGGCCCGACGACAACCGATCGACCCATAGCGTGCGGTCGGGGTTAAGCATGATTTCCACCACGTCCGGGTCTTCCAGCGCGGCGGCGATCACCGGCCCCATCGCCGTGCGCAGCATCTGGATGCGGCGATCCTGGGACGCGGCAGCGGATGAGCGCGGTTCGGGCGGGATTTGTGGAACGGCACTCATGAGGCACGCCCCGCAGTACGTTCATGGGCCTGTGCCTCTATGTCATCCATACGCATCGGGTCGGGATGCAGTTCTTCCACCACGTCGCGCACCAGGCTGCGGCCACGCAGCAGGTGGCGGCCGAGCTGTTCAACGAACTGCTCGAAGCGCGCCTTGCCTTGGGCGCGGGCTGCATCCTGATGGGCTTCGGGCACCGGCGTGCTGACGGTCAGGTAGTAGCGGATAAACAGCGCCAGCGTTTCGATCTGGATGTTCTGGTCACGCTCCAGACGCTCGGCCTGCCGCGACAGGCGATCCAGCCGCTTGGCGATGGCGGCCTCGCGCTGGTCTCCGGCATCGGGCGACAGCCAGGACGCCAGCGCGGCCGCGACGATGGACGACTTGGAAACGCCTTTCTTGGCGGCCAGTTCGTCCAAGCGCTGGGCGTGCTCGGGCTGGATGAAAAGATTGAGGCGGTATTGGCTCATAGGTCGATTCCGTCGTTGGGGTTCAGCGATGCCAGCCGCGCCGTGCGTTGCAGGGCGGGGTCGAGCTGGCCGGGAAGCACCGGGGGCATGTCGTCGTCATCGAGCAGCCACAGGTCACTGGCCGGGGCATCCATCTCGGGGGCATAGGCGATGGCTTCGGACAGTTCGGGCTGGCGGCGTGGGCCGCCGTCGTCGGTCGAACCCAAGGCCTCCATGTCATCGGCGGATGCCGTGGCTGGTGCCGCAGGAACCGCAGGTACTGCCAGGCCGCTCCAGTCGTCAGCTCGTGCAGGCGGCACATCGGTATAGCGGCCTGCCGTCACCACAGGCGGCGGCAATACCCGAGGCTTGAAATTGGCGTCGGCGAAGTAGCGCAGCTTCTTCGCCTTGATCGGTGCGACGCTGGACACCATCACCACCGCTTCATCGGTCGGCAACTGCATCACTTCGCCCGGCGTCAGCAGTGGCCGCGCCGTCTCCTGCCGCGACACCATCAGGTGCCCCAGCCACGGTGCGAGCCTGTGGCCTGCGTAGTTGCGCTGAGCGCGCAACTCAGTGGCCGTGCCCAAGGTTTCGGAAATGCGTTTGGCTGTGCGTTCGTCGTTGGTGGCGAAGGTCACACGCACATGGCAGTTGTCCAGAATCGAATGGTTCTGCCCATACGCCTTGTCGATCTGGTTCAGGCTTTGGGCGATCAGAAAGCTGCGAATGCCGTAACCGGCCATGAAGGCCAGCGCTGTCTCGAAGAAGTCCAGGCGGCCCAGCGCCGGGAACTCGTCGAGCATCAACAGCAGCTTGTGGCGACGCTCGATGCCGTCGCTGCCATCCAGCGATTCGGTGAGGCGTCGCCCGATCTGGTTGAGGATCAGCCGGATCAGCGGCTTCGTCCGCGAAATGTCCGACGGCGGCACCACCAGATACAGCGAAACGGGATGCTCTGCCGCGATCAGGTCAGCGATGCGCCAGTCGCAGCGCGACGTGACTTCGGCCACGGTCGGATCACGGTACAGACCGAGGAACGACATGGCGGTGGAGAGCACGCCCGAGCGCTCGTTGTCCGACTTGTTGAGCACTTCGCGGGCAGCGGATGCAACGACGGGATGCTGGGCATCGCCCAGGTGTTTGGTCGTCATCATCCGGTGCAAGGTCAGCTCGAACGGGCTGGCCGGATCGGACAGGAAGTTGGCGACGCCACGTAGCGTCTTGTCTTCGCCCGCGTAGAGCACATGCAGGATGGCCCCGACCAGCAGCGCATGACTGGTCTTCTCCCAATGGTTGCGCTTCTCCAGCGCGCCTTCGGGGTCAACGAGAATGTCGGCGATATTCTGCACGTCGCGCACTTCATGCGCGCCAAGCCGTACCTCCAGCAGCGGGTTGTAGGTCGCTGACTTCGCATCCGTGGGGTTGAACAGCAAGCAATGCGAGAAGCGCGAGCGCCAACCGGCGGTGATCTGCCAGTTCTCGCCCTTGATGTCGTGGATGACGGCGGACGCGGGCCAGGACAGCAGCGTCGGCACCACCAGGCCCACGCCCTTGCCCGAGCGCGTGGGCGCGAAGGTCAGCACGTGTTCCGGGCCTTCGTGGCGCAGGTAGTGCTGGTCGTGCTGGCCCAGGAATACGCCTGCAGGCTGGGTCAGTCCGGCTTGGCGAATGTCCTGCGCATTCGCCCAGCGCGCCGTGCCGTAGGTCGTGACCAGCTTGGCCTGCCGAGAGCGCCAGATCGACATGCCGATGGCCACCAGCACCGCCACCAGGCTGCTCCCGCCCGCGATGGCGCCACCCGTGTCGAAGACCTGCGGCGCATAGGCATCGAAGAAGAACCACCACTCGAACAACCGCCACGGGTGGTAGACCGGCGTGCCGAAGACATCGAACCAGGGCAAGCCCAGGCGTGGCTGGTAGCCCAGGGCGGCAGCGGTCCACTGCGTGGCACCCCACACCCCGGCGATCACGATGCCGAACACCACGGCGATCTGACCGAACAGCACGTTCGTCCCCTGCATGCCCTGAGCCTCCGTTCACGGCACAGGAACGTGCCGCACCCTTCAGGATCGGTGCCGTGGGAGGCTGCGGTCAAAGACCGTTATCAGGACGTCGATGCCGCAAAAAGCATTGGTTCCTGCGCTGGCGCGGCCAGCGAAAACGCCGCAAGCGCAGGCGCGTTGCGGCGTGTCGATCAAGTTCATGCGCCTGCTGTTGCAGGCTGCAGACGATTGGCGTTCGTCAGAACTTGGGCTGCTCTTTGGGTGGGGTGTAGGGCACCTTGCCGTCACCGACGAAGCGCCGCCGCGTGGCCTCGGCCACTCGGTTGCACAGCTCGTCGCCCAGCTTGGCACGGTCGGTCTTGCATTGCTGGCGCAGTTCCTTGAGGCGCTCGGGGTTGGCGACGAGGAACTCCACCGTCTCCATGGTGTTGGCGGACTGGCCGCAGGCGGCCAGCAGCACCGCCAGCGGCAAGGACAGCAGTGCGATGGATTGGAAAGGCTTCATGGCTTGCGTCCTCCAAGGTGTGGTGCAGTGGTACGGTGGTGCGTGAAGGGATGTACAGACCGGCAATGCCACGCGCTATGCGTTGCCCGGCCCCAGGGACTCCAGTCGCTCGATGAAGCGGGCCAAGGCCTGCGAAGGCTCCGCATCCGGGCGCAGCAGGTAGGTGGTGAGCATCGGGGGCCGCCCGGCCAGGGGGCGTGCGACCACGTTGGGCTCGCGCGTGGACGCGATGTGTGCGGCACCCGCCAGCCCCAGCGCCAGACCGGCGGACACCAGGGTCATCATGACCTCGAAGGTCGCCACGCGCTGCACGATCAAAGGCTCCTTGTCGTGCTTGCGCAAGATGCGATCGACCTGCCGCACGTGGCCTTCGCAGGCGTTGGGGTCTCCCAGCACCAACGGGTAGCGCAACACCTCGTCCAGAGGAATGCGCTTGTAGGCCAGCACGGGGTGGCGCGCGGGCACCGCCACCATCAGCTCGTCTTCCCAGGTCGGCTCGACGATGAGTCCTTCGCCCACCTCGTCGGACATCGAGAAGCCCGCGTCGTACAGGTCGTCGTGCAGGCCCTTGATCTGCTGGGCCAGCGACACCTCGAACAGGCGGATCTCGATCTCCGGGTCTTCCTCGCGGCAGCGCGCCAGCAGCGCGGGCAGGCGCGAGGGCGTGATCCGGTCCGACAGCGCGATGCGCAACTGCCCATGGAAACCGTTGGCTGCTGCCTTCACGCTGTCGCGCGCCTGCTCCAGCGCCAGGAACACGCGCGGCGCGTGCTCCTGCAGCAGCTTGCCGGCCCGCGTCAGCCGCGTGCTGCGGCTGGTGCGCACGAAGAGCAAGGTGCCCAGCTCTTCTTCCAGTTCCTTGATCGCCCGTGACAGGGGCGACTGCTCCATGTGCAGCCGCTCAGCCGCACGGGCGAAGTGCAACTCCTCGGCCACTGCCATGAAGCAACGCAGATGCCGCAAGTCCATGGCACGCCTCCCAACACTACGCTCGATCCGTGAACGCTCGACTTCTCATCGTTCACCAACTGTCACCAATAGGCAGGGCGGACCATGTGGCTGATCAGATTGGCCATGTGCTCCGCTTCTACATCGTCCCAACGCGCCAGCCCTGCGCAACCTGTTGCCGTGACCACAGATGCGCATAGAGGCCGCCCTGCAACAACAAGTCGTCATGCCGTCCTTGTTCCACCAGGCGTCCGTGCTCCATCACCAGGATGTGATCAGCGTGGCGCACGTTTTTGAGCCGGTGCGCAATGACCACCACGGTGCGACCACGCGCCAGCTCGGCGATGGCACGCTGGATCTCTGCCTCGGCCGACGGATCGACGCTGGCGGTGGCCTCGTCGAGCAGCAGGATGGGGGCATCCTTGAGCAGCGCGCGGGCGATGGATATGCGCTGGCGCTCGCCCCCCGACAACGACGCGCCGCCTTCGTCCAGCACCGTGGCGTACCCTTGCGGCAGTGCTTCGATGAAGTCATGCGCCTGCGCCCGCCTGGCGGCGGCAGTGACCTCTTCGCGGCAGGCCTCGGGCCGACCGAGGCGCAGGTTGTCCAGCACGGTACCGGAGAACAGCACCACGTCCTGAAACACCAGGGCCACATGCCGGTGCAGTTCGCCGGTGCCGATCTCGCGCAGGTCCACGCCACCCAGGCGGATGGAACCTTCCTGCACGTCCCACAGGCGGGCGATGAGGTTCACCAGCGTCGTTTTGCCCGCGCCGCTGGGGCCGACCACGGCCGTCAGCCCTCGGGCCGGGATGGTGCAGCTCACGCCGTCCAGCACGGCGCCGTCTCCCCCGTCGTAGGCGAAGCGCACGCCGTCGAACACGATGTCGTGGTCGACAGGCGACCGTGCCTTCCCTGCGTCCGGTTCCGGCAGCAGGGGTACAGCCAGCAGGGCCTCGATGCGCCGCAGCGCGCGCCGGGAGAAGCGCAACATCATGGTCGCCAGACCGACCTCGAACAACTGTCGGTACACCGGCACCGCTACGACCAGGAAGGCAACCAGCGTCAGCGGTGTCAGCGTGTCGTCAGCCAGCCACCAGACGCCAGCGAACACCAGACCGATGTAGCCCGCTTCCAGCAGGAAGCCGTAGGACACCAGCCAGGGCGTGGGTTTGGCTTCCACCGCCACCAGAGCGGCATGCTGCTCGTCCAGCACCGCCACCAGGTGGCGCCAAGCCTCGCCAAAGCGGCCGAAGCTGCGGATCACTGCGATGCCCTGCACGTACTCCAACAGGGCAGATTGCGCAGCGGCGCTGGCTGCGATCAGGCGTTCGCCCGGCCGCGCGACGACGTGCTGCGTCCAGGCCAGGGCGATCCATGCCAGAGGCAACCCGGCCAGCACGACCAACACCAGTCGCCAGTCCACCCAGGCCAGAAACAGCATCAGGGCCAGCGGCATCGCCAGCCCGCTGACGAAGCTGCCCAGGAAGTGCGACCACAGGTGTTCGATCAGTTCCAGGTCGGAGGTGAGGCGCGCGCTCAGGTCGCCGCTGCGCTGGCGGGTGAACCAGCCCATCGGCACGTGCCGCAGGTGATCGGCGACGCGCAGGCGGGCTTCGCCCATCATGGCGTAGGCACCAGCGAACAGCATCGGCATGCCGATGTGCCCGGCCATGATGCGCAGCAGCATGCAGGCCAGCATCGCCAGCGCACAGGTCGAAATGCGCAGCGGCGTGACCGTGCCTGCCGCCACCTCTTGCAGCAGCAGAATCAAGGGCAGGTACATGGCGGCGCCGGCCACGCCTTCCAGCACTGCCAGGGCGATGCCGCGCCGCAGCCGGGTGTCGCCTTGACCTGAAAGCCGGTGACCGGCGAACAGCAGGTCGCGGATCATGGCGCGGCCTCTTCTGCGTCACGCCGTCCGTCGGCGGCCAGGGACCAGTCTCGCGCCGACTCGTGGTCGCGCCACAGGCGCTGGTAGGCCGGGCAGTCGCGCAGCAGTTCGTCGTGCCGGCCTTGGCCAGCCACACGTCCGGCGTCGAGCACGATGATGCGGTCGGCATGCATCACGGTGCGCAGCCTATGGGCGATCATCAGCACGGTGCGGCCCTGGCACAGCGTGTCCAGCGCCTGCTGGATCAGGGCTTCGTTCTCGGCATCCACGCTGGCGGTGGCCTCGTCCAGCAGCAGGATGGGCGCGTCCTTGAGCAAGGCGCGGGCAATCGACAGGCGCTGCCGCTCGCCGCCCGAGAGGCCCGCGCCGCGCTCGCCCAGCGGTGTGTCGTAGCCCAGCGGCAGGGCCTGGATGAAGTCGTGCGCGCGGGCCGCGCGCGCGGCGGCTTGCAACTCGGCATCGCTGGCGTCCGGACGGGCCAGCCGGAGGTTTTCGGCCACCGAGCCATGGAACAGGAACACCTCCTGGAAGACGATGCCGATGCGCGCCAGCAGCGCATCCAGCGGCCAGTCACGCACGTCCATGCCGCCCACTCGCACATGCCCCGATTCGGCCTCATACAGCCGGGCCACCAGCCGCGCCAGCGTGCTTTTGCCGGAACCGCTGGTACCGACCAGTGCGGTCAGGCAGCCGGCTTCAGCACGCAAGCTCACGCCATCGAGCGCCAGGCGGCTGCCGTAGCGGTGGCGCACATCGGCAAAGTCCAGGTCCAGCCTACCGTCGGGGATCGTTGGCTGTGCCGGCTGAGTCAGCGCGGGGGTCCCCAGCACGTCGTTGATCCGCGCCAGCGACTCGGCACGCTGCAACTGCTCGCCCAGGGCAAAGGTCAGGCGCAGCAGCGGCAGCAGCACGGCCGGTGCCACCAGCAGAAAGAGCACGTAGGTCGGCAGATCCAGCGTCCCTTGCACATGCAGCCAGGCACCCAGCGGCGCGACGATCACCAGATTGGCCGACAGCAGGCCGGTGAACAGCACCCAGCCGGCTGAACTGTCACGTGCGTAGTCCTCGACCCAGCCTACGGCACCGCGCACCGCGCCCGACAGTTCGCCGAAGGAGCGCGCGTCGCGGCCATAAGCCTTGACCACGGTGATGCCGCGCACGTATTCACCCACCTGATCGGCGATGCGCTTTTGCAGTTCGCTCCACTCCCGCATGCGCCCGGCCGCTCGGCGCATCAGCACGTGCTGCGCGACCAGTGCCAGCGGCAGCGGCAGCAATGAGGCGAGCGCCAGACGCCAGTCCGCTGCGAAGAGCAAAGCCATCGCGGCCAGCGGGACGGCGGCAGAGGCGATGGCATCGGGCAGCATATGGGCCAGGAAGCCTTCCAGGTTGTTCACGTCGTCGGTCAACGTGCGCCGCAGGTGGCCGCTGCCACGTCCGGCGAAGAAGGACAGCGGTACCTCGTTCAGGCGGCGTGCCATGCCCACCCGCAAGCGGTGCTGCACGGCGAACGCACCCTTGTGCGCCAGAACGTGGCTGACGGCCATCAATGCCCAGCGCAGTGCCAGTAGCGCCAGCGCCCAGGCGGCCAGACGGCGCACTTCGCTCAGATCGGGTCGAGGGGCGAACAGCTCGATGGCGATGCGATAGAGGAACCAGAAGGGTGCCACGCTGAGAGCCGCCGACAGGATGGCGGTGGCACAGGCCCATCCGAGCGTGTGAGCACCGCGCAGCGCCAAACCCCAGAAGCTCTGGGGCTGCGTGAGGGGAGCCAGGGATGCGGCCTTCATGCGTCACCTCCAGCCGCCATGTGCAAGGGCTCGCGATAGATGCCGGCCAGCCCTGCCGCCAGCACGGCCACGGCCGCCGCCAATGCCAACACGCCGCCGTAGCCCATCGGAACCGCCAGCGCCGCGCCGGCCGTAATCATGCCCAGCGCGAAGAACTGGTTCAGGCTGTACTGGACGGTGTAGTCGGTGGCCGGGCTGTCCCGCGAGACGTGGTCCATCATCAGCGTGGCCAGTACCACGGCGGCCGGGTTGTAGCCGAGGAAGTACACGCCGACCGCAGCCATCGCGATGCCGTCGCTCAGCTCTTCACGCAGCAACAGAGCGATCGCCAGCACACCGAGCACCTGCAACACGGCCGCCCAGACCAGCGCCCGCCGACGCCCCAGTCGGTACAGTGCCCAGCCGCTCCCCATCGCCGCTGCGCAACCGAGGACCGAACCGAACACGTTGACCACCCAGCCCACGCGATCCAGTGACCAGCCGCGCGCCATCAGCAACGGTATCACCAGGGCATAGGCCAGGCTGCTGCTGACCGTGTAGAACAGCACCAGCAGCAGCCAGCGCGGCCAGCCAGGCTGGCGCCAGAAGGTCCACAGGCGCAGCACGAAGTCCCGCGTCCGGGCCTGCACGGCAGGCCAGCGGGGCTCGCGGTAGAAGACCAGCTGCACGAGCGATACGGCGGTGACCGCCGCCAGGATCATCATGCTGCCGTGCCAGCCCACGTACCGGTAGGCAACGAGCACCGCGCCGGCGCCGACCAGGTTGCCCATCAGCCCGCCTGCGATCTGCAGCCCGTTGCCAAGGCCGCGCCGGGCGGGGGGCAGCACACGGCAGGCCAGGCCATCGACCGCGATATCCTGCGTGGCAGAGAGCAAGGCGATCAGCAGGCACCCTGCATAGATGGCCTCGAAATCCCGGACCACGTCCAGTCCGGCCAGGGCGACCAGTGTGATGACCAGGCCGGACTGCATCAGGATCAACCAGCCACGGTAGTGGCCGAGCCAGCCCAGGCGGAAGCGGTCGATGAAGGGCGCCCACAGCAACTTGAAGGGCCAGACCATGCCCACCGCATAGACCAGACTGACCCGCTCCATCGATGCGCCTTGTTCCAGCAGGATGGCGACGAAGGCGCCCATGAAGAACATCAGCGCCACCGACTGCGTGGTGTAGAGGCTGGCCAGCAGCCACCAGGTCGCTTTGGCGATGCCGGTTGGCGCGGTTGTCATCGGTGCTGCTGTCACGATGCCGTTCGCCATCACAGTTGGTAACGGAAACCGACGCCGACGATGCGCCCGCGCGAGGGCGCGCCATAGGTGGCCGTGGGTGAGGCCCAGTAGCCGTACAGGTCGTATTGCTTGTCCAGCACGTTGTCGGCCCAGAGGTAAAACTCACCGCGCCCTTGCTGAATCCCGATGCGCACATCCAGCTTGCCGTAGCTGCCAAGGTCGAAATGATTCTGCGGGTCCGCTGCCCGGCGTCCCATGTAGACATAGTTCGCCTGGGCGTTCAGGACCGGTGAGGACAGACCCAGGAAACCCGGCAGCGACTTGCGGTACTGCGCGCCCAGCGCCGCCGACCATTTGGCCACGTCCGGCATGCGGTTGCCACTGTCGATGCGGCCGACCGAGGTGTTGAGTGCGCTGGCTATCGTCGCATCCGTGTAGGCCAAGCCAGCTGTAAGGCTCAGGCTGCTGTCCACACGCCACTTGCCACCGACTTCGACGCCCTTGCTGCGGGTGTCGAGATTGACCACGTTGCTCACGTAGGTCGCGCTGTCGTAGACCAGCGTCTGGTTGTCCTTGACGTTGTTGTAGAACACCGCCGCGTTGAACTCGAAGCGTTGATCGTCCGTGGCCGATTTGACCCCCAGTTCCAGCGCATCGACCTTGGCGGCCTTGTACGGCGCACTGTCGGCCACCTGCCCGGCGAAATCCTGGAACGAGGCCGGATTGTGGCCACGAGACAAGGACGCATACACCATGGTCTGCTGCGTCCAGTCATAACTCAGGCCGATGCGTCCGGTGGTGTAGTCGTCGTCCAGGCGGCGCTGGTCGATCGATGGCCCGCCCCAACCGTTGTAGAGCGCATCGTAGGTCCGCCGCGACCATTCGTGGCGCAGGCCCGTGTCGAGCTTGAGCACGTCGGTCAGCGGATAGGTCACGTTGCCGTAGACCGCGTATCGGCGGGTGGCGTAGTCGCGGGCGTACATGTTCCCCCTGGCCGGCGCCTGATTCAGCGTGTTGTTCGACCGCTTTCCGTTCGAGAAGTACGCGCCAAGGTTCCAGGCCACTGGCGCTCCCTGGAGCGAGGCCCAGCGCAGATCCTGGCTGAAGACGTGCTCGCTGCCCTGATAGGTCTGCCAGTAGGAGCCCGGCACGCCGTACAGTGCCTGGTAGAGGCTCTGGTCGTAGGCCAGCACCCGGGTGAAATCCGTCGTCGTGTAGCCGGTTGTCGCACTGAGGCTGCTGGCATCGGTGTCATGGCTCACACGCAGCGAATACAGGCCCAGCTTCTGGTCGTTGACGCGATAGACATCAGCAGGCAGGTCGATCTGTGGTGAACCGCCATAAGGGCGCAGTACCAGCAGGTTGGGCGACTCCTTGATGCGCTGCTGCGATGCGTTCAGTTCAATGAAGGTGCGCGGGGTGATTTCTCCCAGGAGGCTGGCGCGGAAGGCCAGATCGTCCGGCTTGCTGGCCGGGCCGCCGGTCTGGCTGTTCTTCACCCAGAGGTCTTCGCCCGCGTGCCGGATCGCGATGCGGCCGCTGAACTTGTCCGTCAAAGGGCCGCTGATCGCGGCCTCCTCAAGATTCTTACCGTCCTGCCCGATTTCGGCGCGCACGTAGCCATCCAGTCGCGAGGTTGGCCGCTGGGTTCGTACATCGATCAAGCCGGCGGCGCCACTGGCGGAAGTGCGCGTGCCTTGGGGGCCTTTGAGGATGCTGATGCCCTGCGCATCGAGTGTGCCCAGCGACAGATATCGGGAGGGCACCTGCACACCGTCTATGGACAAGCCGAAACTCAGGTCGTCGCTGCTGCTCTGGTAGAGCGAACCGACGCCACGGATGTAGACGTTGTTGTCCACAATGCCGCTCGATGAATTGACACTGACACCCGGAGTAGCGCGCAGCACCTGCTCGACGCTTTCCAGCCGCTGCGTGGTCAGGTCTTCGGCACTGACCGTCGTGGTTCCATAGGGTTGTGTCTTGGGCTCGTCGAGATCAGATTTCCGTCCACTTATGACAACGGGAGCCAGTTGTACTGTGTCTTCTTTGGCCGACGACGTGTCCCCGGCAGCCCTGGCCTCGTCATTCGGCGCTGCATGGAGGCCGTGGGAGAGCGCCAACAAACTGCACAGTATGATGGGGCGGAATGCGTTTGGCAGTTGAGTTGTGGTGGGCGGGAAAGCAAGCGATTCGGCTTTGAGCGGCATGAGGTTTCCTTCGGTGAGGATCTCTGGGATCGCCGCAGCAAGGGATTTCAAGAGCTGAATTCAGATGCGACGACGGGCGTACTTAACGTGACTCCGCCCATTTCGATCAGGGAAAACGCCGTCGTGCCGGCGAAGAAGTGGAGTTACATCTAGATATGGCATACAGTAGCGATTCTTATTCGCGTTAGCCATCCCGAACCGATCAATCAATACCCCCATCCGATCATTTATTCCCATGTCCAGCGCCATAGGCACATCAGACATTCTGGTTTCGCAACTTGTCACCAACGTGCCGGAGATGGCGTTGGGTCAGGGGCGTTGCGGCAAAGTCTGCAAGCTGCCGCTACAGGATGGTGTGGAGATCGTCCGTTGGGCTGGACATTTCGAGCAACCCGTAGAACTTCCGCTGTACGACGACAGCGAGCGCATCAGTTTTAGCTTTAACTGCAATCTTGCAGGACAAGCGGACTGCCTGTTCGAGGACGGCGTGCATCACAGGATCGAGGACAAAGCCGGGCGCATCAGCTACAGCCCAGGACGACGTGGGATCTACCGGCAGCAAGGTGCGCTGGAAAACCTGTCGGTGATGGTGCGCCCCGATGTGTTCCTGACGTGGATGGGCCAGCCAGACAGCGAGCTGCGCAACCTGCTCGCCAGGGGCGGATACGCTTCCTGGCACCGCGGTGGAGAGTTGTTGGCCACGGCACAGTGGCTCAACCGGATGTTGGCAGAGATGGACGCATCCCATGCATCCTTGCGTCATTCGCTGTGGTTCCAGGGGCAGGCGATGTCCCTGATTGGTCTGTTCCTGGAGTCGCGGGGCTCAGACACTGAGCCAGACTCAAGCAAGGCGAGCGATAGAAGGCTCATGCGGGCACGCGACCGGCTTTTGTCTGATCTTAGTCAGGCGCCGGCACTCGCCGAACTGGCTCGGGTAGCGAGCATGAGCGAGCCTTCGTTGACCCGTGGATTTCGCCGCTTGTTTGGCAACAGCCCTCACGGGCTGTTCCAGGTGGAGCGCATGAACGCTGCCCGGCTGCGGCTGTTACAGGGACAAGTTTCTGTCAGCGTCGTGGCTGCTGAGTTGGGCTATACCAACATGAGTCACTTTGCTGAGGCTTTTCGCAGGCAATTCGCCATACTGCCTAGCGAAGTCAGGCTTTGCACGTCAGGATCATCTGGATCGACACGAGATCCCGGTCGTGACGGATAGGTCGTCAGCGCCTGTAGGTTGCACAGCCGTTCATAACCAGCCAATAGACGGGCTGCGCTGCCTGCCCAGCTCCCAGGAAACACCGCCGCCGCGTACCGTGGCAGCAAGTTGCTGACCCAACCGTTGCTCGATGACAGGCTTCCATGGCACCAGGCTGAAACCTATGCCGTCATCAAGCATGGCGTATCGCCCGCTGGTGAGCACCACGCTGCGCCGATAGATCCCGGCCACCCGCTGGCCCTCGGCCACGGGCCGATGCTCCAAGCCGGTTTCGGCGGCAATGTCCTTCGAGACCTGCGCCAGTTCCCGGCTGCGCAGGGTTGCCAGCAGGTTGCACGCCAGGATCACCCGCTGGCCGCGCCGCTCGGCCAGCCCCTGTTCGGCCAGGAAGTCGGCGCGCTGCTGCAGTGCGCCCTTGACCTCGCTGCCAAAGCCCAGGTCGCCCAGGCCCTGCCCGCCGCCGATCAACTGCTGGTCGAGCCAGGTGGCCCCGATCACGCGGGCCTGCCGCTCGATGGGCAGGTGCGATTTCAGCTCCACGGCCACGCCGCCCTGGCGTTGCGCATCGTATTGGCGCCCGCGTTCGGGCAAGTCGGCCGGCACCCTCCACAACCCCTCGGCCACGCGCTCCACGATGCCAGCGCGGCGCAGGGCTTCGAGCCGGCGGACGTGGCTGGCAACGACCTCCTGGGAATCGCGCCCGGCTTCTGCTTGCCCCCGCGCCATCGCCAGGTGGTGGTCGGTGCGGTACAGGCCATTGCTTGCGAGCGCAGCGATGTTCCTGTCTGCCGCGCGCACCTCGGCGGTGCCGCTGACCTCGACCACTGCACCCACCGGGTACTGCGCCAGTTCGGTCCTGGGCGGCAGGGCCACGTAGTGCGCCTTGCCGTCCACGCCATCGACGACCAGATAGCCCCGGTCGTACAGCTCGTCGGCCAGGCCCTTGCCGGCCACGCGGCCGATGATGGCGTGGCCGCTTCCACGGCTCTCCTGGCCGGGCTGGAACACGGCCAGCTCGCGCTGCCGGCCACCCACGGCGCGCTGCATGGTGCGAATGATGTCGTCGCGCTCGCCCATGGCCCGCAGCGTAGGCTCGGCCTCGGCATGCACGGCCCAGGTGCCGGGCTGGGTTTCGGTGGCCAGGCCCATGCGCTGCAGCCGCTGCAAGCGCCCGACCAGCAGCAGGCGCTGGCCTTGCAACGCAGGGGCGCTGAAGCGATCGGTGCGCACCAGGCCATCCACCGCCTCGCGCTGCAGGGTGCGGTCCAGGCTGGTCCAGCGCTCCTGCTCCACCTCGCGGGCCAGGGTGCGCTGGATCTCCAGCTCGGTGCGCGGCCCCAGCCATTCGGTTGCCAGTTCCATCGCCCGCTCGCGCATGCCACGCGTGATGTAGGCCTGCGAGATGATGAGGTCCTTGCCGGTGTCGTCCGTGCCGCGCAGCACGACGTGGGTGTGCGGGTTGTCGGTGTTCCAGTGGTCCACCGCCACCCAGTCCAGCCGCGTGCCCAGGTCGGCCTCCATGCGGGCCATCAGGTGGCGGGTGTAGGTGCGCAGGTCTTCGAGCTGCTCCGCATCCTCGGGCGAGACGATGAAGCGGAGCTGGTGGCGGTCGCCCCGGCCGCGTTCCTCGAAGGCGGTGGTGTCGGCCGCATCGGTGGCTGGCCCGTAGGCGTGGCCCGGCCCGCCCTGGCGGTCCACGCCCTCGCGCTCGATGTAGCGCAGGTGCTGGATGGCGGACCGGCCGCTGGCCTGTTGCAGATACACCAGCCGCACTTTGACCGTGGCCCGGCGTGACTGGGCGGTCAGCGACTGGCCGGTGAAGCGTGCCGCCACGTGGCCGCGACCCAGGCGCGAGCCGGGGGCCTTGCCGGTGGTTTTGCCACCCGCGCCGCGCCGGCCACCCGTGGCGCCTGCCGCCTTGCTGGTCTGGCGCAGCACTTTCGCAATGAAGGTGTCGCCGCGCTGCTTGGGCTTGCCAGGCCGCAGGCGGAAACCGTCGTCCCCATCCGATGAAGCGCGCCGGCTCATGGCTCAGCCCCAGGCAAGCCCGTCGCACCCCGGCGAAGGCGGCACGCGGATGGGGCCAATGGCGCCAAGGCCTTGGCGCCACTGGCGGCACGGAGCAACCCTCGGGCGCGTGCCGCCGCAAACCCACGTGCAGACTGGCTTGGTGCGCACCGTGGTGCCGCGCCATTCAATCTTGCCTTCCGCCTTTGCCCCTCGCTGGCGCTCCGGGCAGCGGCGGCCCGGCGGCGCTGCTGCGTGAGCAGCCAGCGCGCCGGCGAACGCGGCGACGGCCACAGGCCGGGCGCGTTCGAGGCAAGACGCCTGCACATGGGAAGGCAGCGCGAAGTGCAGCGCGGATGCGCTGGCACTGCACGCGCGACAACATGCGGAAAGCCACCGGATCGGCACGCCCGATGGCACGATGAGATGCACGGCAACGTGCAGCGAATCGGCAGCCATCATGGGCGTGCCTCCAGCCAAACCGGATGCGCGACGCCGATCACGGCGGATGCGCTGACCGGCCCGAAATACCGGCTGTCGAACGACGCCGGGTTGGTCATACTGAGCAGGAACAGTTCGCCGGGTTCAAGGCGACGGCACTGCTGCCAGCTTGGCAGCGAGCGGCCCCAGCGATCAGCGGGCAGCACGGCGGCCGAAGGCACGCCGTCTATGCGGACGGTGCGACCAGTGATGCACACCTCTTGCGGCGCGATCGCGCCCACCCGCTTGAGCAACGGCACGCGCGCCGGCAGGTAGCCGCGCTGTGCAGCCAGCGCGGCGGCATCTGGTGGCAGCGTGGTCAGGACGATGCTGTCCACGGACAAAGGACGTGGCAGCGAGCCGGTGCCGTGGCCCAGCGGATCGACGCGATACCAGCCGACCGCCACGCTGTCGGATGGGTTGTAGATCAGGCGCGGCAGCGGATGCACGAAGGACGCCCAGGCCAGCGCAGCGAGGCCGCAGGCGGACAGGCCCGCCAGCACGATGCGAGCGCGTAAACCTGCGCGGGGCGAGCGAGGACGCGGCGCGGCGCCGCCAGTGGAAACTGCGGTCATGGCAGCGCCCTCCCTGTGAGCCAGGCGGCGTGCCGCTCGGCGGTGTATTCGGGCAGTGGCTGACGCGCAACAATCCGGTTGGCGAGGGTGCGCCAGTACGCGGGCGAGGCACCGACAGGTGCGATGCCCAGCGCCTCGATGGCGTCGATGCGTTCCAGCACGGCGCGCACTGCGTTCTCGCCCTCGGCGTGCAGCAGCAGGCGCGCGCCCGGCTGCACGCCGGGGATGCGCTGCGCCGCATCGAGCGGCGTGCAAGCCTGCATGACCATGAGCTGCCAGCGCACGGTGCCGTAGTCGTTGGCCTGCCAGCGGGTGCGGCAGAACACGGCACCCGGCAGGAACACCGCACAGCGCCGCCAGCGGTCGAGCTGGAGGGTGCGCGCGGGTTCACCGAAGCGCAGGTAGAGCTTGAAACGGGCCTCGATGTAGGCCAGCGCCACGCGCGTCAGCGGTGTGCTGGCAGGCTGGCCTGTAGGCACTGCGAGCGCAGCCGTGGCCGTGCCAGTGGCCGGCGAAGCAGATGCAGTCATGGCGTGTTCTCCCTGCGGTTCTCTGGAAACTCCCGTTCCAACAGGCCGCGCAGCAGGTCGGCCACGGTCACGCCTTGCGTGAAGGCCGACACCTTGATGCGCGCCCGCATCGCGGGCGTGATGTCGAGGGTCAGGCGGGCGGTGTAAAGGTCGCCCTTGCCCAGCGCATCGGCGTCGCCCTGGCGAATCCACACCTCGGCGTGCGGATTCGCAGGCGGACGCGCGCCGATACCGACGCGCTTTGCGCGTATCGGTGGCTTCGCCGTCATGTCGGCCACCGCAGCAGTTCATCGACCAGCGCGGTGATTTCGCGGGCGGCCGCGCTGTCCGGCGCCGTCTCGCATGCAAGCCGGCCAGCGGCCACGCTGTCGGCGAACACGATGCGCTGATGCACTTCCGCGCGCAGCGCAGGAAGCGGCTGGTCGGCGAGCGCCTGGCGCGCTTCGCGCCCGATCACGGTGGTACTGACGCGCCGATTGATGACGAAGGCCGCGCGCAGTGCAGGCCGGAACACCTGCGCTTCACGGATCAGCGCCACCATCTCGGCGCTGGCCCACACGTCATAGGGGCTGGGCTGCACCGGGATCAGCACACGCTCGGCCGCCAGCAGCGCAGAGCGCGCCAGGGCGGCAATCCGGGGTGGCCCATCAATGACGACGTGATCGGCCCGCCTGGCGAGTTCTGGCGCTTCCTGATGCAGTGTTTCGCGTGCGAGGCCCACGGCGCTGAACAGCCGTGGCAAGCCTTGCTGGCTTCTGCGCTGCGTCCAGTCCAGCGATGAACCCTGCGGGTCGGCGTCCAGCAGGACGACGTGCTGGCCGCGCGTTGCCAGCTCGCCGGCGATGTGCGTGGCGAGCGTGGTCTTGCCCACGCCGCCTTTCTGGTTGAGCAGAGCGACGATCATGGCCTGGCCCTCCATGCTGGAAAGCCGGGCTTTTGCTGCTGCGTTTGTGGCCGCGTGGTGGTTGTCCACCGCAGCGGCGCTTCCCTACTAAAAGTTAGAGAATTTAAGTTAGGGAAGTTAGAGGGCGCGCAAACCCAGCACTGGCGCGGGTTTGCGGCCGATCGGCACGCCTGATAGCACGATAGTCCCACGCCTGATAGCACGATACCCCGCACGCCTGATAGCACGACACCATTCACAGGTTGTCCCGGAGTTATCCCCGTGCCGTTTGCGGCACGGGCCGGAAGGTCAGCAACTCCATGCCGTTGTCCGGCATCCGCTCGATGCCCAGGACGTAGCCGGGCAGCGACTGCCGCGCGACGAGCGCGCGCAAGTCGCAGGCGAAGTCGTAGGGCTTGGCGGTACTGCCCGATTTCTGGTGCAGGTAGCGAAAGTCGAACTGCCAGCCGTGTTCCTGCTTGCCGCCATGCTTGCGCACCAGGCGGTACAACCACCGCTCGATGCCGCCCGTGAGCCGGAAATACGCCGGGTCGATGGTCAGCACCAGGGCGGCGTCGAGCACGCCCGCATAGAACCAGTCGGGCAGGATCAGCTCGATGCCCAGCGGCGTGCCGCTGGCGTCGGCCAGCTCCTTCCATTCGTTGATCCACGAGAAGCGGTGCAGGCGCCGCCCGGTCGTCTCGCGGATGGACGTGGCCACGGTGGTCGATTGCAGGCGATCCAGCGCAGCCTTGAGGCGCTGGTAGTCGCGCAGCGACTTGCCGCGCCCGATGAAGCGCAGGATCTCGTAGGGCGTGGCGCGCATCAGCCGCGACGGCCGCAAGCCCGCGTCCTTCGCTTCCACGATCTGCGAGGCCGCCCATATCAGCACGTCGGCATCCCAAATCGTGGCGATGCCGTGTTCCTGCGTGCCTTCCACGCGGATCGTGACGTTGCCCGCGCGGAAGTCGATGGGCTTGACCCGCTTGGACTTGCCGAGCGAGAAGAACGGATAGGCCATCAGGTCTTGGCTGTCGCGCGGCGCCATGTCGCCGGGCAAGGCGCGGAACAGGTCGAGCTGTTCGCGCTCCTGCAACGGCCGCTGCCGGGACGGCAGCGCGGTGCTGGACATGGCGATGGCCTGCCGCGCGCCGCCGATCAGCGCGCACGGCTGTCGGCCGAGTGGTGCTCGGCGTATTCGGGATCGGAAGTCGTCTCGAAGCTGCGGTCGGCGGCCCAGGCATCGAGGTCGGCCATGGCGTACATGACGCGCCGGCCGAACTTGCGAAAGCGCGGGCCACCGCCAATCACGCGCTGCTTTTCCAGCGTGCGCGGCGATAGGCGTAGGTACTCGGCGGCTTCGTCGTTGGTGAGATAGCGTTGGGGCTGCGCGGCAGCGGTCGAGACAGTGGCGGCAGGCCGCAAAGGAGCGGGACGCATGGTGTGAACCTCCATCGTTTGAAAACGCCCGGCCACACAGCGCGACCGGATGGAGGCAGTCTCAAGAAGCGAGGGGTTTCCGATCAGGGCCGTTTTGCGTCCGCATCAAAACGACCCTTCTCAAGCGGCGGAAGCTGTGCTAACCGGCGATAGCCGCTACGCATCAGCGCATCGCCGCGCCGCACCAGGCGGCGCACCTTGGAGCGCAGGCCGCCGTCGCTGTACCAATCGGCCGCGGCGTCGGCACCGAACAGCCCTTCGCCCACATCGCGCAAGGACGCGCCCGCCAGGGTCGCGTCGAGCGCCTGCAAGGTGTGCAGCTCCAGCAGCGCGGCAGGTGGTGGCCTGGGCTTGGCGTCGGCCAAGGCTGGGCCGGGCGTATGGCGACGCGCATGCGCGGCAGCGCCGCCGCGATGGGCATAAGCCACGGCCATGCCGTCTTCCAGGCCATGCGCGAGCGTGAAGCGCAGGCAATGGCCTGGGCTGCACGCGATCAGCGCCAGCCCTTTGCCGTCATGCAGCAGTTGCTTGTGGCCGGGGATGCTCCAGAACGCGAACGTGGTGGCATCCTGCGGTGGGTCGGCGTCAGGGTGGAGCTGCACCACGGCCGCATGACCAGGCAGCCAAGCCGGATGCGCGTCACGCGCATCCAGGGCTGGGTCTTCCAGCAGGCGCAGGCCCCAGCGATGCGCCGCTCCCTGTGCCGTCTGTGGCCGGCGATGGCGACGCAGCCAATCGAGCCGGTAGTCGGGGTTCCTGCGCAGGTATTCCCAAGCGAGCGCAAGGTCGTCCAGATGCAGCGCGTACAGGTACGCGGCTGTCGGATACCAAGGCTCGGCGCTGCGATCGACCATGACGCCATCTCCCTGCGAACAGGACTGGCCGCCACGGAAGGACTACGCGCTACATCGTCAGAACATCAGGGATTGCAAGGTGGCTGGTGGGTGTCAAGACCGATTGGCTCCGATGCGTTGCGGTATTCGTCTCAATGCTGCGGCGGCAACGCCCCGAAATGGGGCGCCGTACAGACCAGCTTGCCGCAGCCCGCGTCGGGCATCATGTCTATTTGGATCAGACTGGTGCGGCTGCACCGCAAGAATGCTGATTGAGACCTGCCCGGTATGACATCAGACTGAAAAAGTCACAGTAGGCTGTGCTCAGTCCGGGATAGCCCCATCTTGCTCGGCCAAGCAGGTGTATTCCGACAGTGTGCGTGTGGGCTGGAAATAGAGATCGCGCATCACGGGCTGCTTGCGTGGCCCGACGATGCCGGCCAGCTCGGACAGCTTGACGGTGCCTTGCGCCGGCATCCCGATCCCCAAGTCGATGAGCCCCCAGGCGGTATCGCCATCGGCGGGGTCGAGCGCGGCCAGCAGCCAGGTCACATGCGCGTCCGGCGTGAACAGCCGCACCACGGGCACAGGGTCGATGGCTTGCCCAGCAGCGCGGGCCGCGCCGTTGGCGAGCAGTTGCGCGCGCTCCGGGGCGGTGGTGAGTGACTGGGGCATGGTCGGCAATCCCACAAATCCAATGATGCACGAATGCGGCTTCACGCCGAAGCGCGGAACCGCCAAGCCGGATGTGCGCCTTCGTGCGCAAGCGCGGATGCGGTTTCGTGGCTTTGCTGAAACCCGCTGATGCGAATTTCCGTAAAGGCACAGAGACGTAGAACAACACCAAATGAACACTATAGATTGTAGCCCTATAGGGCGCAATGGGCTGTCATCTTGGTTTTTCGAGGGAAACCATAGGTGGCGGCTGGGAACTCATTGGCGAAGGCGTTGAAGACGGTCAGGAAGGCGCGTGGCTTGAGCCAGGAAGCCTTCTCTGACGTGTCCAGCCGCACCTACATGAGCACCCTCGAACGCGACCTCAAAAGCCCGACTCTGCATAAGCTGGCCGAGCTGTGCGAGGTGATGGAGATCCACCCGCTCACGCTGCTGACGCTGGCCTACGCGGGCGACAGCCCGCGCAAGGCCGACGAGCTGCTGGCGCAGGTGCGTCGGGAGCTGGAGGCGGTGTTGAAGGAACGCGACGCGGCGAAGCCGCGCGCATGATGTGGTGATGTGCTGCGACCAGCAGCACAGCGCCCCGCCGCGATGGGCGGGGCGCTGCGGCGGTCACGCCGCCTGGGGCTTGCTGCGCGACCAGATCAGGTCGTGCGTGCCGTCCTCGCCTTCGATCAGGCGGGCATAGACCGCTGCCGGGAACGAAGGATCGTCGAGGGTCACGGACAGGTACTCGCGGCCGGCCTCGCTGGTCTTCTTCCATGCCGCGCCGATGTCGTGGCCTGCAGCCTGGAGGCGGAAGTCGGGGGCGTTCTCGCTGCTGCCCTTGTCGTTGGGAACCAACTTGACCTTGACGTTGAGCGTCAGGGTGCGCAGCGTGCCGGTGAAGCCGTCTTTGTCGGTGGTGAAGGTGCCGATGTTGGCCATGATGTTTCTCCTTTCGGTTGAACAAGGTTCGCGCCCATCGCGTCCTTGTTGTGATCCGGCCGGCGGGGGATGGGCTGGCTACACCGCCTGCGGTCGAAACGCAGTGGAGAACCGGGAGGCGAAAAGAATTTGCTGCGCGAGGAAGCCGCACAGCGGCGGGGAAATTGTTTTCGCTGGACGGTTGCGGCCATGAAGCCCGAGGCGCAGCCGCGCCCCCGCCAGGATTCACAACGAGACAAGGACGCCTTGGGCCGGACCACTCCGAAAGGAGATAGGGCCGGCTCGGCATCCCCGCCCGAAGGCTTCTCCGGCTCGCCCCCCCTGACGCGAGCCAGGTCAACCACCCAACGACAGGCGAGCACGCTCCTGCTACACCTTGCGGCGCAGGTCTTGAGGCGCGGTGTGGAAGCTCCATAGCGATGCCGGGCGGGTTGTCCGTGAACCGTCCTTCGTGACGTGATGGGCAGGAACCGCCAGCGTTGAGGACGGCACGCATCCGCACAACCTGCCGCAGCAAGCGCCAGCGTGTTCGCCAGCGGCCCGTCCATCGCGGCGGGGCGCTGGCCAGGCCGATCCGGCGCAGCCGGTTCGGCGGTGTTTGAGGGGCGCCAAGCTGCGCGCGGCGGGGATAGCCCGCAGGGCGTTCCCCTGGAGGCAAGCGAAGCGCGCAGCGCCGCAGGCGCGAAGGCGTGAGGGATTGAAGCCGAATGGCCGTGACGGCGAAGACGGCACGGGGCGCAGCCCGAAAGCCCGGCGGCGCATCGCGCCGATACGCCCATTTCCGCATTCAAATCTAGTCGTTCGATACTGTTGGTTTCGGAAGCATCGAAGTATGGAGGCGCTACATGCCAGAGAACTACCTCGAACAATCACGCGATATACAAGCCCGAATGTCCAGTATGGGGCTTACGTTAGACCATCTGAAGATGATCGGAGCCTTCATCGTTGCTTATGGTCTGTTTGAAACGACATTGGAGCGAGCGCTGTGGGCGCTTACGGAAACCAACGTAGCAGGCGTTCGACCCTTCACGGAAAAAATGAAGTCAGAAGATCAGTTCAAGGCGTTGGGAAATGGGAACCCGAAACTTAGCGCCAAATGCAATGCCGTGTTGAAGGTTGCGGCAGAAGTGGCCGAAGACTTGAACGAGTATCGCAACAGCCTTGTTCACGGCCATCTAATCTCATTCCCAGGCGGTGGTACACCGTCATTCATGAAGAACCCGGCTTGGCACCAGGAGAAAAGGAACAAAGCCGTTGGCGATGCCTATATTGACGAACCGTTTCAGGATCTTGTCCTCGTCGCGGCTTGGACACTTGCAAGGCTTGCACGACTTGTAGAGAAGTCGTTGGTAGAACCGGAATCTCAACGCGCCATCGAAGCTCTGGAAGGAGACGTTCGCAGGGCACGCAGCTATGCCGGCGAAGCACGGCATCTGCGCGCCCTTATGAATCATGAAAAATACTGAAGGAACCGCGCCGCGTTTCTATGCAACACGGTGTAGCTCTATCAGGGGCTGTTCCGATTCGACTATTGGCCTTGAACAGCGGGCGCGGCCACTGCCGCGCCCGGATTTGCTTTTCGCCGGCGCCCCGGACGAAGCCGGAGCGCTCGCATTCGGTATAGGTCAAGCGGCCAGCGCTTCGGAGGATTCATCCGCCATTGCCCCGGCATCTCCCGGCGCATCCTGTTCCTGCGCTTCCTCCGGTACAGCTTCCGGGCCTTCGGCCTTGAAGATGGCGGGCATCCAGCCCGTGCCATCCGCCAGCCGCTCGGCTTCGCTGGCAATGTCGGCCTTCTTCAACTTCGCCAGCCGGGTGACTCGCTCCGGCGCATACTCGCCCACGGCTTGCAGAATCGCGGCCTTCGCAACGTGCTTGAAGTAGCCTTCTGCGGTCGGTTGCCACCATGCAGCCATGTCGAGGCCCACGGCCTGCGCCAGTTCCTCGCCGCGCTGGTGCGGCGTGGCGCGAGGCGTCACCACGTCCACCGTGGCGGCCACGCATACGGCCAGCAGCCGCACCAGTTCGTCTTGCGGCTTCGCCAGCAGCACGGCGAACAGTTCGGCACTGTCGTCCGGCAAGGCTTCACCGGCCACCTGTTGCAGTTCGCGCAGCGCCACGGCGGCGGACGATTCCGGCCAGTCCGGGGCCATGCCTTCCAGCCGGTCTTGCACGGTGAGGCGCACGCCCAACGGCAGGCCATCGCCGTAGGCGTCGGGCTGCAAGACGGTCTGCACCATGCCATGCACCAGCGCGGCCAGCGCGACTTGCGGATGGCGTGCGACTTCGATTTGCAGCGCCGCCGTGCGGTGGGCGCTCAACCGCTGCGCCAGCCGGTCGGACAGGCTCGCGGCCTTGGGCGCGTCGTCGTCCTCGTGCTCGTCGTTGGCGGCTTCGCCTTCGGTGCTGCCGAAACCGCGCCGCAGCTTGTCGAGCGTACGCAGCGCCTTCGCCTCGGCTTCGCGCAGCAGGCCGCGATGAATGACGGCCTCGCCGTTGCGGTCGATGGTGACGATGGCACCGGCCACGTCGCGCACCTCGGGCGTATAGCCTTGCAAGGCGTCCTCCGCGTCTTGCAGTTCCCCGACCACCTGATCGCGCCGCTGTTCCAGCTTCTCGGCCTTGGCCTCGTCCTCGGCGTCGCAGGCTTCTTCCAGTTCGGCGTCGATCTTTTCGAGGCGGGTTTCCAGCGAGGCGATGCGGCGGGCCTCGCGGGTCGTCGGCTCGCGGCGATGGCGCGGGGCGTTCTGGAACGCCTGCCGTTCCTCGTAGGCCAGATGCGGCACGGCCTCCACCCATGCCCATCCCTCGGCGCGCACGTCCTCGGCCAGCGTTTCCAGCTTGTCGCGCACCAGCGTTTCCAGCACTCCGGTATCGGTGAGGTAGGTTCCGGCATCGCCTTCTGCGAACAGGTCGCGGCGGATGCCGCCGTTCGCTGCCTTGTAGGCGTCCAGCCCGGCGAAGCGCACCAGCGGGTGCGTGGCGTCGATTTCGCGCTCGGTCAGGCGCTCGCGCAGCTTGGACGGGCTGCGCTGCCATTCCGGCGCACCATAGAACGCGGCTTCCTGCGCAGCGTGGTCGTCGGTGATGGTCAAGGCCATCAACTGTTCCAGCGTCACGCCACCGGCGCGATAGTCGGCCATCAGGCGCGGCGAGACGTTCGCCAGCTTCAAGCGGCGCTGCACCACCAGCGGGGACACGCCGAAGTCGGCGGCAATGTCCTCGATGGGCCGGCCTTCCTTGACCAGCGCGGCGAAGGCCGCGAACTGGTCGGCGGGGTGCATGTTCTCGCGCTGCACGTTCTCCGCGAGGCTGACGGTGCGGGCGGACGCATCGGCCACCAGCAGGCACGGCACTTCGTAGTCGGCGGGGATGCGCTTCTTCTTCGCCAGCAGCTTCAAGGCGGTCAGGCGGCGGTCGCCTGCGACGACTTCGTATTGCTCGCCATCGGCGGCGAGGATGACGATCAGGTTTTGCAGCAGGCCGATGCGGGCAATGCTCGCGGCCAGTTCGGGGATGGACTGGCGCGGGGTCGTCCGCACGTTGCGCTTGGAACGGCGCGGCAGCAACTGCGAGAGGGGAACCAAGATCAGGTTCTTGGACGGGTCGGCCACTTCCAGCGGCGCGGCGGCTTCGATGGCGACGGCTTCGGTTTTAAGTACGGCGTTCATGGTGATAACTCCTTGCGGTTAGGGATGCAGCAGCGAGAGAAGCGGCAAGGGCTGCTGCCTGCCCCTGCCGCGTGGGGATTCAGGCTTTCAACTGGCGCAGGCCATCGGCCAGCAGCCACAGGGCGCGGTTCAGGCGCACGCTTTGGTCGATGCCCTGCACGGGCCGGGTGGTCTGGCGGCGGCCATTCGCGGCGCGGGCGGACAGGCCGCCTTTGGTCAAGTTCTCCTGCGTGCGGTTGAACACGCTCCACAGGTCGCGGCGGTCGTCGTCGTGGCGGCGCGGCATCAGGATTTGCGATTCCGTGATGGGCGCGGGCTTGTCCTCGTCGTACTTCAACGCCAGCGCAGCGCGGGCGAACACTTCCGATTCCCCGGCGTCCAGCGTGATGGCGCGCATGGCATCGCGTGATTCCTGCGCCCGGTCGAAGCCGTGCAGGACTTCGTAAGCGCCTTCGATGACGTGCCCGGCTACGTCGCCCTTGTGCGGCACGCGCACGTCGGCCACGGTGTCGCCGCAGACAAGGCCATTGCTGCAAACGAAGCGGAACATCCCGGCCAGCATCTGATAGCTGCTGGTGCCGTCATGGGAGTTCAGCAGGATGATTTCGTTGGCCTCGCGGCCGTTGATCTGGCTGGCGTGGCGCAGCCGGATCATGTGCTTGGTGTAGTCGCGGCGGTCGTCGTGGCGCACGCGGGTCTGCGTCACCATGAAAGGCTCGAAGCCTTCCCCGCGCAGTTCTTGCAGCACGGTGGCGGTGGGGATGTAGCTGTACCGCTCGGAGCGGCTTTCGTGCGGTGCCTCCGCAAAGATGGACGGGGCCACGGCCCGGATTTGGTCGTCGGACAAGGGACGTTCCGAACGCAGCACCGGGGAACGGGAAGCGAAGCGGGATGCGAGTTGCATGGCATTTCTCCTGACAAAGAAAAAAGGGTTTGCTGTTCACCGCACACCGGATTCCTAGATTCGGAGCCCAGCCTTTCGGCTGTTCGGTGCGGTCGGCACGAGGAACCCGGTTGGCCCTGTTGCCACCGTCTTTCCTGAGTTCATCGCCCGCGACGGTCAGGAGCGCGCGAACGGGTGCCGTCAAGGAGGCAAGCGCAGGGTTGGTGCGGCCCGCAGGCGCAGCCGAGGACACGGCCCTGCGCGCCTTGACGGCACACGGGCGCGGGCTACAGTCGCGGACAAGGTGATGAAGTCAGGGGAGACGGCTGGACATGGCAACGGCCATCCCTCTGCGCTGACTGCACGGCAAGCGAAGCGCGCAGGCCCGGATCTGGAAGCCGGGCCGGAGGCGTCAGCCGAGCGGAGCGAGGGAACGATGGAAGCCCGTCAGGGGCGAGACGCCGCAGGCGGCTCGATGCGCAACGCGCACGACAGCGCGACCGGCCATGTTTCTTGGCCGGGGACGCCCGGACTTCAAGGCTCGATGCACAAACTCATGCGCCAGGCATCGGGAAGCAAGCGCGATTGCGCTACTGGCTGCTGTGGTCTGGCCGAGCCGGCGCAGCCGGTTAGGCGGTCTTTGAGGGGCGCCAAGCATCGCGCGGCGGGGATAGCCCGCAGGGCTTTCCCCTGGAGGCAAGCGAAGCGCGCAGCGCCGCAGGCGCGAAGGCATCGGCACCGGGCGCAGCAGAAAAAAGTGCGCCGCTCCCGAAGGAACGACGCACCGAAGTCAGCGCGACGCGATCAGCTCGCCGCCGGCGCCGTCATCGACTGCAACTGGTCGATCACGCCAGGCTCAACGAACACGCAAGCCTGCTCGTCCGCGATCGGCGCGTTGAACACCTGCGCGAACACCGTGCGCCGCAGATGGGCCAGCCGGCCCGTCCGGTACGCCTGCTCGGGCTTCATGCGGCCACCGGCCTGCGAACCGCTGCGCTGCGGATCGCATTCGACCAGCGCGACAAAGCCATCGTCGGACAGCCTCTGATGCTCGGGGCACAGGCCCCAGCCGGTCGCCGTGTGGCGCTCCATGATCGCGCGCAGGCGCTTGTCCAGCAGGATGGCGCCGGTATCGAACGCCGTGCCGCAAACGAGGCAAACGTGCTGTTCGAGGGAAACGTGTGATTTGTCGTTCATGACGATCTCCGGTTGCACGGGCGGAATTGCCCGGAACCGTCGCCCTCACGGCGCAGCGCAGCAGTCAGGGGTCGCAGACGGCCGCGAGGACGCAAGCGCCATCGGCGCGCAGCCCTTGTACGGCGAGAACGCCGTGATACGGTGAAGGGACACGGCAAGACCGCCTCCTCACGCATGCGGGGTTTCCGGTAAGCGGAGCGCGCAGGCCTGGGAGGGCCGGAGGCGTCAGGGGTCAAAGCCGAATGGCCGCGATTCGGCAAGAAGCGCGGGGCGCAGCCCGCGAGCCCGCCGGCGGAACGCCGTGACGCCCGACAGGGGGCTCGGCATGGGCTGTAGGCTGCCGTCGCTCTTTCACTGCACAGTAAAAATTGCCATTCGGCTGAATTTTCGGTAGAGTTCTCATATTTACTGAACAGTGAACAAGGCTCCGCGCTGCATGTTTGAGTCCACCCTGACTGAACGAGAGTTGATCGCGCGCTTGGTTGACGCCCTGCGGGAGCTACCCGAGGTAGAGGCCGACCTCGCCCAGGAGCCAGCCGCCCAGCCCAGCGATCGCGGGTACGACGCCCAGGTCGATTTGCACGTTGCTGGGAAGCCGTTCGTCCTGTTGCTTGAAGCTAAGAAGGTCGTCTTTCCGCGAGATGTCCGCCAAGTAATTTGGCAACTCCGGGCGGCGAGCCACGGGAGGCCCACCGGGCAGCGGGAGAACCCCTTGCCACTCCTCGTCGCCGAGTCCATCTCCCCCGGCGCGAAGGAACTGCTCAGAAGCGAGCGCGTCGGCTACTACGACAGCGGCGGCAGCCTGTACCTACCCGCCCCCGGTGCGTACCTCTATATCGACAAGCCGCCCCCCAAAGCCCTGGCGAAGTCGGTGCGGTCGCTGTTCACCGGGCGACGTGCCCAGGTGCTTCACGCCCTGCTGGTACGGCATCAGAAGTGGTTCGGCGTCACCGAGTTGGCGCAGCAGGCGACGGTGTCGCCCGCCACCGCCTCCCAAGTGCTGACCGAACTGGAGCGCTTCGACTGGCTGGTAGTGCGTGGGCAAGGCCCGGGCAAGGAGCGCCACCTTCGCGAGCCGGCGGCCTTGCTGGACGCATGGGCCAAGCAGCTCGCCACCATCCGTCCGTCACCTGTGCGGCGATACTACGTGCCGGGCACGAAGGCGGACACGCTGGCGACGCGAATCGGCCAGGTCTTCGACGCGCACGAGGTCCAGTACGCGATCAGCCACGAAGCCGCCGCGCAGCGCTATGCGCCGTTCATTTCTCATGTCTCCCAAGTGCGGGTGCGCGTGCTGATCGGCGGGAACGCCGATGCGGCGATCGGTGACCTGGACGCGCGTGTCGTCAATGAGGGCGCCAATTTGGGGGTCATCGAAGCCAAGTCGTCAGGCGAACTACTGTTCCGCGAGCAGATCGACGGCCTATGGCTGGCCAGCCCAATCCAGATCTATCTCGACCTGCTGCGTGGCGAAGGCCGCTCCAAGGAAATGGCCGAGCACTTCCGCAAAGAAAGGATCGGCTTCTGATGGCCAAGCCCGCAACGCTCGACGGCTACAGTGACCAGTACACCGTGGACTGCGAACGTGTCCTCGTGACGCTGCTGCGCGGTCTCGGACCGTGGAAGGATTCGGTCTACCTGGTCGGCGGGCTCACGCCGCGGTATCTCGTCGCCGCACGGCCACCCGCGGTGCCGGCGCACGCCGGTACGCTGGATGTGGACATCGTGATCGACCTGCAAATCCTGGCCGACACCGAGGCCTATCACACGCTGGAGGATAACCTCAAGAAGATGGGCTTCGAGCGTGCCGAGAACGAAGCCGGGAAGAAGCTCTCGTGGCGTTGGCAGACCCGTACCGAGCATGGTGCGCTGATGGTGCTGGAACTGCTGGCGGATGCGCCGGACCTCGTTGGCGGCAAGGTACAACCGCTGCCGACCGAAGGGACGATCTCGGCCCTGAACATCCCGCACTCGTCCATCGTCTTCGACCTGTACCAAGTCACCGAGATCCAGGCCGAACTGCTGGGCGGCAACGGCATCGCCACCGAGAAGATCAAGCACGCCAATCTCGTCAGCTTCACCTGCTTGAAGTCCTTCGCGTTCGATCAGCGCTTCGAGCGCAAGGACGCGCACGACTTGGTCTATTGCATCGAGCACGCGCCCGAGGGCATGGCCGCCGTGGCCGAAGCCTTCCGCAACGAGCGGCGCGGCAAGCACGGTGCCGTCATCGAGGCCTCGCTGGCGATCGTGCGCAGCCGTTTCGCAGGCGACGAGAAGATCGAGGGCTACCGCAAGGATGGCCCCGTATCGGTCGCCAGGTTCGAGCTGGGCGAAAGCGACGAGCCAGATTTGCGTGAAGCACGGGCACTGCGGCAGCGGCAGGCCTGTGACGTGATAGAGCAACTGCTGGCTCGGATCGGTTGAGGATCGGCGACATGAACTTTCCCGCCGACATCAAAGGCTGCATGAAGGACTGCATCCTGTCCCTGTTCTGGCCACGCAAGGACATTGTGGGCTTCTTCGAAAAGCACGGATGCACGAAGGCGGAGATCGCGCGGTTGCAGATCGAGGGCGAGAATGCCCTCAAGCGACATGAAATAGTTGATGCTCTGTTCTCCGCACTCGCAGCACGTTCTGACAACGGCCTTGGCCCATTCCGGGCGATGCTGCAATCGCTACTGAGCTGGTCGCATTTCGACCCGTACTATTTCGACAAGCTACGCAAGCTGGACCGCAGCACAGCCAACAAGAGTCTGGAGCATCTCCGCCAACTGCAGGAAATTCGAGACGCCAGGATCAAGGCCGATCGCGAGCGCAGAGCTGCACAGGATGCAGCTCGCCAGCAACCCACAGCGTCGCTCGATCAACTACGCGCCGAATACCTCGATCTCCTCGCCGACAAGACCTCACGGCAGCAGCGCGGGTACGCGCTGGAACGGATCTTGGCCGAGTTGTCACGCCTCTCTCATCTGGAGACCACCGAGGCTTTCCGCGTAAACGGAGAGCAGGTCGATGGCGCAGTGAAGTTCGACGGGGAACATTATCTGATTGAAGCGAAGTGGCAGGAACGGTCTGCAAGCAACGAGCCCGTCTACCAGTTTGCCGGCAAAGTGGCGGGCAAACTATACGGACGCGGCCTGTTCATTTCAGTGAATGGCTTTAGTTCAGAGGTTATTCGTAGCCTCGTAATTGGCAAGGAAATTCAAACGCTATTCATCGACGGCGAGGATCTGATCTTGGTACTGGAAGGGCACCTGAGTTTGCGGGAGATGATCGATCGCAAAGTCAAGGCGGCACAAACCAAAGGGCTCATCTACGTCCATCCCATATCCGGTGCCGAGAAGAAGCTCTGAGATGCAGGCGATCGCTATGTCACCCAAGAACCTGTCAAAGATCCACTGGAATCAAGAATGAACAGCCTCGCCTCCAGCTATAGGGGCTATGCCGATCTAGCCAAAGACCAAGCCGAAGGTGAGGACTACAGAGTGCTTGTGCGTCCGGTCGCGGCGTCGTCGATCGCTGTCATTGCGCCGCATGGAGGAAGGATCGAGAAGTACACGTCGGACATCGCCTGCGGCGTTGCTGGAGGAGACTTCAATCTCTACTCCTTTGAAGGAATTAGGCCGTCCGGCAACTATTCAACGTTGCATCTGACAAGCCATCGGTTCGACGAACCGCGTTGTTTGGAACTCCTGTCCAAGTGCGATTACGTCGTTGCGATTCACGGATGCGGCGGCGATGATCAACGAGTTCTCCTCGGCGGGCTTGATGGACCTTTGAAGCTGGCGATCAGAGAAGCGATGCATGGGATCGGAGTCGATGCCCAAAGCGAGGATCACCCGTTTCCCGCCACAGACCCGAAGAACATTTGCAATCGGGGACGACGCGGCATCGGTGTGCAGCTCGAACTGACATTAGGACTCAGGCTGCACGGACCACGCGACGCGATATGCAAGGCGATCCGCTCGGTGCTGATGGCGTTGCCGAACGCGGACCAAGAAAGAGGACAAGGGAAATGATCCTGACCGACAACGAAACAAAAGTCGACCTGCTAAACAACGAGGCCATCGCTGCCACGATCGTCGGGCTGCTTCGTGCCAAGCCCGATCATCCGGTGACGATCGGCGTGCACGGCGACTGGGGGGCGGGCAAGTCCAGCGTGCTCGAAATGATCGAGGCGGGCTTTGCAGACAAGAACGATGTCCTGTGCCTCAAATTCAATGGGTGGCGTTTTCAAGGCTTTGAGGACGCGAAGATAGCCCTGATCGAAGGAATCGTCACGGGCCTGGTCGAGAAAAGACCAGCGTTGAACAAGGCGGCTGTGGCCGTCAAGGATGTCTTCCGCCGCATCGACTGGCTGAAGGTCGCCAAGAGAGCCGGTGGTTTGGCCTTGACCGCCTTCACGGGTATCCCGACGCCCGAGCAAATCGGAGCCGTCGTCGGCTCGCTCGAAGCGCTGGTGGCAGACCCCGCCAAGCTCGTGACAAAAGAGAACATCTCGACGGCCATCGATGAAGCCAAGGCCCTGCTGAAGCCGGACGAGTCCAAGAATGTGCCGGAGGAAGTGGAGGCGTTCCGCAAGGCGTTCGACCAGCTCTTGAAAGACGCAGGCATCAAGCAGCTCGTTGTCCTGATCGATGACCTCGACCGTTGCCTGCCCGACACCGCCATTGAAACGCTCGAAGCCATCCGGCTGTTCGTGTTCACCGCGCGGACGGCGTTCGTCGTCGCGGCCGACGAGGCGATGATCGAGTATGCGGTGCGCAAGCACTTTCCAGATCTGCCCGACAGCACCGGACCGCGCGACTACGCTCGCAACTATCTCGAAAAGCTCATCCAGGTTCCATTCCGCATTCCAGCCCTCGGCGAAGCTGAGACGCGGATTTACGTCACGTTGTTGTTGGCCGGCGCCGAGATCGGAGAGAACGACGAGGACTACGCGAAGCTGATCGCGGTCGCGCGGGAGAAGCTGAAACGACCTTGGACTAGCGGGGGGCTGGACGCCATGACGGTCAAGACGACGCTCGGCAAGCAGGCCGAGAAGGCGAACAATGCGCTTACCCTCAGCGACCAGATCGGCCCCATCCTGGCAAGCGGCACGAAGGGCAACCCGCGTCAGATCAAGCGCTTCCTCAACACGCTGCTGTTGCGCGAGCGCACCGCGACCGCGCGCGGTTTCGGCGACGACATCACGCTCCCCGTGCTTGCGAAGCTCATGCTCGCGGAGCGCTTCATCCCAAGGTTGTTCGAGCAGATTGCGTTCGTCGCGGCGGTCCATCCACAGGGGCTGTGCGAAGACCTTGAAACGCTTGAGAAGAGTTTGGCTGCGGCTAACAGCAAAGATGGTGAGCCGAAAGGGAAGAAGGCCGCCGAGCCTACACCTGCGCCCGACAACGCCGTGGTGACCGAATGGAAGTCGTCGGAGTCGGTGCGCGACTGGGCTCGCCTCTCGCCGAAGCTCTCAGGGCTCGACCTGCGCCCCTATTTGTTCGTGACAAAGGACAAGAAGGACTACTTTGGCCCGGTGTCGGTGCTGGGTCATCTGGCTGGCGTGGTCGAGAAGCTGTTCGGCGGCAAGATGACCGTCCAAGGCTACGAAGCCGAGCTGAAGCAACTCGTGCAGCCCGAAGCCGAAAAAGTGTTCGAGGCCGTTCGCAGCAAGATCATGAGCACGGGCACCTTCGACACCAAGCCAGCGGGTGTTGATGGCTTCGTCGTCCTTGTGAAGGCGCAGCCCGGCCTCCAGGGCCAGTTGATGGACTTCCTAGAGGCACTGCCAAGCAGCAAGTGCGGGCCATGGGTTGTCAGCGGCTGGCAGGGTGTCATCAAAGACACCGAATGTGCTGCTCGCCTGACGAAGCTGCTGGGTGACTGGAGCAAAGTCACCAATAACCCCGGCCTCAAAGCCAGCGCCGAAGCAGCGCTCAAAGATACGAAGGGAGGGCGTTGATGGGAACCTCGACAGCTTACAGTGGCCCTGGCGGTGGAACACCGCTTGTTCCATCATGGTTGGGCGACGGCGGTGACGCCCCTGCTTCCGCTCCAGGCGATGGCGCAGGGCCGGATGGCCAACCACCCGCCGATGGCGCTGCGCCGCCTGTGCCGCCAAACCGCCCGCCCATTCCCAGGACAGCAGATCCTCAACGCTTCTCCGGCGCTCGCAACAGCTTCACGCGATTTGCTGGTTCGGGCGGTGGTGATCGGGCCAACATGGGTCGCGCTGTCTCAAGGTACGTCTCAACGTCCGCTGGAGGCGCGCGCCAGGCTGCCCAACGCATGGGCGCCTCTCGGGGGGCCGGCGCACGGCTCCTCGGCTTCTTGGCCGATGCGCAAACTCGGGGTGTGCGCGAGGCGCTGCGTGCCCTGGACCTGGAATCGTTGGCAGGTCGCCCGATCACTGAAATCTTCGTGGGACTGGCCGACTACATCTGCCCAGGCGCTGGCACGGTCGATGAGGGCATCGCCCGCGAGGCCTACATCGAAACCATCGTTGAACTGGCGAGCGAAGGTCTCACCGACTTGGCAACGTTCACTCCGGATCAGATGCAGACGGTATTCGAGTTGTATGCCACCCATGCCATCGAGGCGCGCATCTGCAATGACATCGGCACCAAAGCCGTGACCATGCCGGCAGATACGCATGCGGCGCACCGCGTCGAGCAACAGCTACGTGACTTCATCCGAGGCGGGGTAAGCGACGCACTCACTCGTGCAAGGGCGGAGACACCCAATCTCACGCCCGAGCGGATTCAAGGCTTCGTGGACGCTGTGTACGAGTCCGCATTTGCGATCTTGCAGACCTTGGGCGATGCGGAGGTCAACCAATGAAGCGACAACTCCTAGCAGGCCGCTTCGGCCCCGATGACAGCTTCGATGTGACGGCAGGCGCCGATGAACAGAGAACCTATCTGCAACTCGTCGCCGGCGAAAAGTCCTTGGATCACGGCATCGGTGGTGCGCTCACCAATCTGAAGAAGATTGGGGTGTTTCCGTCGGAGATCGGCATCGACCTGCTGGTGCTGGCCGCGCATGTCCATGCGGCGGACACGCGCATCTCTCGTGCCGAGCAGTCTCAGGACTCGTGGACGCGCGAGATACGGCTCGTCGTGCCGGTCAGCGATCCAGCTCGTTGGGGCGTAGCAGCGCCGACACTTAAAAAATCTCTCGACTTCTTGACGGGTGATCGGTGGACGATCGGATTCAGGGCACGTCCGAACCGGTTCGCGACGATCGCTCAGGCGGCGCCTCCAAGCCTGATCGCTCCGCCCTTCGATTCCCTCAGCCTGTTCTCGGGGGGACTGGACAGCCTGATTGGTGCCATCGACCTGCTGGAGGATGGTGCTACGCCATTGCTGGTCAGCCACTTCGGCGAAGGTTCGATCAGCGACGCGCAGGGCAAGTTGTTCACGGGCCTGAAGAAGAACTACGCCAAATCGTCTTTCGAGCGGTTGCGTGTCGGCATGACCTTTAAGAAAGGCCTCGTGGCAGACGTTGGCTCGGAAGACAGCACGCGCGGCAGATCGTTCCTGTTCTTCGCGCTCGGCGTGTTCGCTGGCACTGGGTTGGGTCGCCGTTTTGTACTACGCGTCCCCGAGAATGGGCTGATCGCATTGAATGTGCCTTTGGACCCTCTGCGGCTGGGTTCGAATAGCACGCGGACCACCCATCCCTACTACATGGCACGGTGGAATGACCTGCTCGGCACACTCGGCATCGACGGCGAGGTCCAGAATCCGTATTGGGACAAGACGAAGGGCGAGATGGCCGCAGCCTGCCATAACCCAGCCCTCTTGAAGAAATTGGCACCAGATTCGCTGTCGTGTGCACACCCTGCCTATGCGCGATGGCTCGGACGTGGCATCGAGCACTGTGGCTATTGCCTGCCATGCCTAATCCGCCGAGCAGCGTTGACGGCAGCGTGGGGGACAGGAAACGACCCGACGACGTATACCGTGCCCGACCTTCAAGCGCAGCCGTTGGACACGCGCCAAGCGACCGGAGTGCAAGTCAGATCTTTTCAGTACGCGATCGAACGCTTGAAAGGGAAGCCGCAGCTCGCGAACCTTCTGATCCACAAGCCGGGCTCGCTTGCGGATGAAGCCGCGCATCTGGATCAGCTTGCCGATGTCTACCGGCGTGGCCTTGATGAAGTCGCGCAACTTATCGACGGCGCCGAGGCGAGACCGAGCTGACGAGGATGCGTGCATGATCTCTTCAACCGGCCTCGTGGACTTCCACTGCCACCTCGATCTCTACCCGGACCATGCCGTGGCAGTTCAGGATGCGGAGGCGGCCGGCGTGTTCACGCTAGCGGTGACGACAACACCGCGCGCCTGGCCTCGCAATCACGAACTCGCGCAGCGAACGAAGCATGTTCGAGCGGCGCTGGGGCTGCATCCGCAGTTGGTCGCGGAGCGTGAAAACGAAATCGAATTGTGGGATCGATACCTTGCGGAGACGCGCTACATCGGTGAGGTCGGATTGGACGCTGGCCCCCGGTTCTTCAAGTCGCTCGATGCGCAGAAGCGTGTATTCCAGCATGTGTTGCAGCGCTGCGCTCAGGCCGGTGGGAAAATCATCACGGTCCACAGCATCAGGTCAGCCAAGGCGGTACTTGATCTTGTCCAGACGCATCTGCCACCCGAGCGCGGCAAGATCGTTCTTCATTGGTTCACCGGGACAAAGAGCGAGGCGAAGCGTGCGCTGGAGTTGGGCTGCTACTTCTCGATCAACGCAGGAATGCTTGGCAATGAGAAGCACGCGCCAATGGTGCAGACCATCCCGCTGGATCGGATGCTGACGGAAACCGACGGTCCCTTTACTCGCACCGGCGACAGACCTTCGCGGCCGGCCGATGTGGCGGGCGTGGTGGAGTCACTGAGCCGTTTGCATGGGTTGCCTGCGACCAATGTAGCCAACCTCGTTCGCGACAACCTACGCGCGTTGCTCGGGTAGTGGTGGTCGGCCGAACCAAGTGTGCTTTCGGGCGCCAATTGCCGTGACTCCGACACGACAATTGGCTGCCGACCGACTCACGAAACGGGCCGCAGGAGGACATCATCGGTGTATCTGGCACAACTGAGAATATCCAACTTCAGGAAACTACAGAAAGCTGATCTGAGCTTCCAGCCAGGACTGAACGTTTTGGTCGGCGCTAACAACGTCGGCAAGACCGCTGTCGTCGATGCACTACGTGCGCTGCTTGCGGGGCATGATGAGCCGTACCCGCGCCTTGACAGCGAGGATATGCACCGGCCCAAGGGCGGTGCTCCGGCGGGCAACATCGAGTTCCAGTACGTCTTTCGTGATTTGGACCCGGATGACGAGGCCGACTTCCTGGCAGCGCTGAAGCCCGACGCACTCGGCAAGCTCGAAGCGCATATCACCATCCGTTACTCGGAAGCCGACAAGACGGGAAGGCTGCGTGCCAAGCGCTGGTGTGGCGACCACGAGGACATGGGCTTGACCGCAGACATGATGGAGAACTTGCGCGGTGTCTATCTGCCGCCGCTGCGGGACGCTTCGCAAGGACTCAAGCCCAGTCGCACCAGCCAATTGGCCCGGTTGTTTCAGCTCCTGGCTGACGACGCGGGACGCGATGGCATCAACGACGCGCTGAAAAAGCTCGACGAGGAGTTGAAGAAGCACGAGCCGGTCGTCAACACTCACACAGCCATCAAGAATCGGCACGGCACGATGCTTGGGCCGCAGCTTGCCCAAATTCTGGATCTTGGCCTGAGCGGTAGCGACTTCCAGCGGCTGGCGTCGCGCCTGTCGCTGGTGGTGGACGCGTTCGAGATCGAGCAGAACGGGCTCGGCTTCAACAACTTGATCTTCATGGCCGTCGTGCTCAGTGAGCTGACCAAGAACCCGGAAGCAAGCTATCGAGGCCTGATCATCGAGGAGCCGGAGGCGCACCTGCACCCGCAACTTCAGGCGGTACTGCTGGACTATCTGGGGACTATCAAGGCCGTCGAAGGCGAGAAGCCTGTCCAGTTGTTCGTTACCAGCCACTCCCCCAACTTCGCCAGCATCGCCGATCTCGACAGCCTTGCCTGCCTGGTCGATACGGGAAGCTCCGTGGAGACATTCTTTCCGCGTACGATTGCCTTCGGCAAGGGGAAGCGAGAGAAGCTGGAACGTTACCTCGACGTGACCCGTGCCGAGTTGTTCTTTGCCCGCCGTGTCATCTTCGTCGAAGGCGCGGCCGAGTTGATGTTGGTGAGCGTGTTGGCGGAGAAGTGCGGGCATAGGCTGCGCGAACACGGTGTCAGCCTGATCAGCGTCGAAGGATTGAACTTCGACTCGTTCCTGCCGTTGTTCGGCGAAAAGGCACTGAAGGTTCCGGTGGCTGTCATCACAGACGCGGACCCGGTCGACGACCCCGACGGCGACGGAGAACAGCAGGCGGCCTACCCCGCGCCCGGTACTGCTGTGAAGGTGTCGGACAACACCGCCAAGATGAAGGAAGGCGAGGATGCCTTCGTCAAGATATTCCACGGTCTCAAGACATTCGAATACGACTTGGCCCTGCATGCCGACAACCGTGTCGCGATGCTGGCGGCTCTCAAGGAGCTGCACCCGAAGATTGGCGAAACCGTCGCAGTAACGGTCGAAGCCGCGGAAGGCGATGCGGCCAAGGCGCGCGCCCTTTTCAGCGGCATGTTTGAGCGCCCGCAGAACAACGTGCAGAAAGGCCGCTTCGGCCAGGCACTCGCGCAGGTGATTGCCGACGGCGCCGCGTGCGTAGTGCCGGACTACATCCGCGAGGCAATCACCCACGCCTGCCAAGTCAAGGAGCCCGAGTAGTGGCCCAGCCGTCCGACGAGCAGTTGCAGGTCATCGGCGCACCAATCGCACCGATGTCCGTAATTGCCTGCGCTGGCAGCGGCAAAACGTTCACCGCCGTACGCCGGCTGGCGCAGATGCGCCGACAACTCGGTGACAATCGCGGTCGCGTCGCTCTCCTGTCGTTCTCCAATGTCGCCGTGGATACCTTTCGGCGCGAATACCAGAATCTGGTCCAGGAGGTGCCCTCCAGCGTCGCCCACGGCCGCGTCGAGATCGACACGCTAGACACCTTCATCACCGGCAACGTGCTGCGCCCACACGCGTATCGCACGATGGGTGCGCAGCAGGCTGCATTCCTTGTGATGGGCGGGGAAGCGTTCCTGGGCGGCTTCAGGTTCCAGACGAACACGTATCCTCGCGAGATCACGCAGATGCAAGTTGGCATCGACAACAACGGTGTCCATTTCTGCTACGCGGACAACGACCGGACGCTCAGGCTGGATACCGCGCAAGCGACGCGCCTTGTGCATCGTCTTGGACAGGTAGGTGCATATACACACAACCTCGGGCGTTACTGGTGCTACCGCACCCTGGCAAAACAGCCCGGCATCCTGCGCGCCCTGGTCCGCCGCTATCCGTATATTCTGATCGACGAAGCGCAGGACATCGGTACGGCTCATCAGGCCATCATCGAGCAGCTTGTCGGTGCGGGCTGCCAGGTCTCGTTGATCGGTGATCCAAACCAAGGCATCTACGAGTTCGCCGGTGCCAATGGGGCGTTCCTGACACGGTACGGTCAGTGGGAAGGTGTCAACAGTCTCCACCTGACCAGGAACTTCCGGTCTGTGCCAGCGATTCTGGATTTGGCCAATAGGCTGTCAACGCGGGCAGACACCGCGGACAGGTTAGTGCCCGATACGACGCATGGCGCTTTCTTCGTGCCCTACCGGAACGCCGAACGCGAGAACCTCATCGCTGCTTTCCAGGCGGCGGTATTGGCGGCCGACCTGAAGCTGGAAAGCTCGGCCGTGCTGTGCCGCGCCCGGGACATGGCCAACAAGCTCGGCGGCAACGAAGGGGCGCCAGGCCAGGGAACCGTCAAGGCTCTCGCACAGGCCGCCATCCTGCGCGACCGGCACCAGGACTATCTCGGCGCGTTCAAGCTGGTGGCTTCCGGCATCGTCGGTCTACTTGCCAACCCGCCGCAGGGACTGGTGGCAAAGATCACGCAGCCCGGGCGCTACCCGGATGATCGAATGCTGCGACGGCTCGTTTGGGCATTCACGCGCAATCCAGATTCGGGGCTGCCGGCCGCGACATTGACCGGGGACACGCAGTGGCATCCGCTGCTGCTGGAACGGACGAAGACATTGCTGGCGCAAATCGCACAAGACCACGGCTTGACGAGCACCAACAACCTGGGCAACAAGCTCGCAAGAAGGGGGTTGCCCAATGCGCCGCTGATCACCGACGCTGACTTGGCAGCGAACGACGACGCACCGCGCATCCGAGTGGACACAGTCCATCAGGCGAAGGGCGAAAGCCTTGATGCTGTGCTGTACTTGGCCAACCGGGAACACGCCAATGCGCTGCTGGCCGGCGTAGACACCGAAGTCGGGCGCATCGGCTATGTTGCCGTGACTCGCGCCCGCAATCTTCTGTGGCTCGGTGTACCGGCCAATGCGCTGGAGGAATTGAGACCCGTCTTGCTTGAACGGGGGTTTCAGGAAGCCGGCGCAGCGATAGCCCCAGCGTAGCAGCCGTCAGGCCGCTCGCAAGTCGCTCGAACTCCGAGACAGCGTCTCGGAAATCCTGATGCCTATGGTAAGGCAGGGATTGAAGCCGGATCGCCCCGCGGCGCCGACGGCGCTGCGGACGACGCAAATGCCTTGTGCCTGGTCATGCCATCGCCTCCGCAGGGCGCCGCGCGCCCGTGATGGCCTGCCGCCGGCTCGCCACAAGTTCGGCCGCATCCCGCACCGGCTTGTCCTCGGTGTGGACGTAGTGCATGAACATCGCCACGGTCTTGTGGCCCGTCAGTTTCATGCCCACCTTGGTCGGCACGCCCGAATTAGCAATGTCGGTCGTGGCCCGGTGGCGGATGCCGTGCGTGCCGACGTGGGGCACGCCGGCGGCCTTGAGCGCGCGCTTCCAGCCGCCATAGTGTTCGCCATGCGTCAGATGCCGGGCCGGGTCGTTGGGCGACGGCAGGACGTAGGGGCAGCCCTCCCGGCGCGGCGCCGTCGAAAGCAGCCGATAGGCTTCCTCGCTCATGGGCTTGGAAATGCCGCCGGTCTTGCTGTCGGGCCAGACCACCCGGCGCTTCTCCAGATCAACCCAGCCCCATTCGAGCGGGCAGATTTCGGAGCGGCGGGCGGCGAACTCGAATTGCAGGCGGATCGCCAGCGGGATGACGTAGCTCTCCAGCCCTTCGGCCTCCAGCTTTTCCAACTGGCGGAAGATCCGCACCAGTTCATCGTCCACGATGAGCCGGGTTTCCTTGCCCGGCGGAAACATCGGGACATGGCGGCACGGGTTCGTGCCGTCAGGGCGCAGTCCCCACACTTCGGCCAGGTTGAACATCTTGCGCAGCACGCCGAAGGCGCGGTTCGCCTCGGCCGGCTTGTGGGCCAGCTTCTTCATCAGCGCGGCCACGTCCGGGCGCTTCACGTCCTGCACCTTCATCCGGCCCAGGATGGGGATGATGCAGCGGTCGATGACACCCTGGTAGCCGCGCTGCGTGCTGTGCTTGTTACGCTGCTTGGAGTAGTCCTCCATGAAGGTGTGGCAATACTCCTTCATGGTCTGTGCCTTGCGGGCGGCGGCCTTGGCCGCGCTGGGGTCGCCGCCCTTGCGCACCTCGGCCAGCCATTCCTGCGCCATGACGCGGGCCTGCTCGACGGTCAGTTCCCCGTACTGCCCCAGGGCCGGCTTGCGCCGCTCGCCGGCGTTCGTGCGGTACTGGAGCATGAACACCTTGCGGCCGGCCGGGGTGATCTTGCACAGGAAGCCGGGCACCAAGGTGTCCCGCAGTTCGATGGCCTGCGCCTGGCGCTTGGCGGCATCGACAGCGGACTTGGTGAGCTTGATTCTTGCCATGATGACTCCTCGGAAACCTCGGTTTCCAAGAGCCACATGGGAGCCACGCGACCGGAAGCCGGGTCAAGTTTCGGATAGCACCGGCATATGATGGACGCGCCTAAGTCCTTGATAAACCTGCTGTAGCGGGCTTGGGCGCAGTCCAGCGAAGTACCGGGCTAGAGTCATCGTCAAACAAAAAAGACCGCAGCGTTTCCGCTGCGGTCGGGGGAATCAGTCGGAGGCTGATCCTGCCTCCATCCATCGTCCCTGCTATGGCCTTCCATTCTCCGGGTGGGTGGTGACAGTGCAGTGACACGCCGCTCCACACGGCATGCCCCCCGGTGACATCCGCCGGCAGATCGTTGCCGCTGCAAGCGAATTGCTTCCCTGCGGCAACGCACAATGGCCTGCCGAAGTACGGTAGAGTTGCGCGGTGTCCACTCTGACGACCAAGCGTTCCCTTTCTTCCGCTCGCCGCTGGTGGCGATGGTGGCCCGTTGCCGTCGTCCATACCGCCACCGCCGATTCCCGGAAGGAATACCGCTTTGATCACGCTCGAGCAGTTCCAGCAGCAGGCCGCTGAAGGCCATAACCCCGGCTCCTACAATTTCGTCCCTGTCGTCCGCGAAGTGCTGTCCGACCTGGACACGCCGCTTTCGGTCTATCTGAAGCTTGCCGACGGCCCGCATACCTATCTGTTCGAATCGGTCGAAGGTGGCGAGCGCTTCGGCCGCTATTCCATCATCGGCCTGCCGGCGCGGCGTACCTACAGCTTCCGCGGCCACACGCTGGAAGTGTGCGAACTGGGCGAAGTGGTCGAGCGCCGCGAGGTCGCCGACCCGCTGGCCGAAGTCGAACTGTTGCGCGCCCAACATTCGGTGCCGCGCTTCGAAGGCCTGCCCGGCTTCACCGGCGGTCTGGTCGGCTGGTTCGGCTTCGAATGCATCCAGTACATCGAGCCGCGCCTGGCCGCCGGCGACAAGCCCGACGAACTCGGCACCCCGGACATCTACCTGATGCTGTCCGAAGAGCTGGCGGTGTTCGACAACCTCAAGGGCCGGCTGTACCTGATCGTGCATGCCGACCCGTCGCAGCCGCAGGCATGGGCGCGCGCCAACCGGCGTCTGGACGAACTGGCGCACCGGCTGCGCCACGGCGGCGCCGGCTACCCGGAAACCCTGCAGCCGGCGGCGCTGGACGAGGCCGATTTCGTCAGCGGCTTCACCCGCGAGGGCTTCATCGACGCGGTGCAGCGGGTGCAGGACTACGTCCGCGCCGGCGACGCCTTTCAGGTGGTGCTGAGCCAGCGCATGAGCGTGCCGTTCCATGCCCGCCCGATCGACGTCTACCGCGCGCTGCGTGCGCTGAACCCGTCGCCATACATGTATTTCCTCGACGTCGGCGGCACCCAGGTGGTGGGTTCCTCGCCGGAAATCCTCGTGCGTTTGCAGGACGGCAAGGTGACCGTGCGCCCCATCGCCGGCACCCGCCCGCGCGGTGCCACGCCGGAGCTGGACCAGGCGCTGGAAGCCGAACTGCTGGCCGACCCGAAGGAGCGCGCCGAGCATCTGATGCTGATCGACCTCGGCCGCAACGACGTCGGCCACGTCTCGCAGGTGGGCAGCGTCGAGGTCGGCGAGCGCTTCGTAATCGAGCGTTACAGCCACGTCATGCACATCGTCAGCGAAGTGACCGGCCGCCTGCGCGACAAGCTGAGTTACGCCGACGTGCTGCGTGCCACCTTCCCGGCCGGCACCGTCAGCGGCGCACCGAAGATCCGCGCGCTGGAAATCATCGGCGAGCTGGAGCCGGTCAAGCGCAACGTCTATGCCGGCGCGATTGGCTACATCGGCTGGCACGGCGACGCCGACACCGCCATCGCCATCCGCACCGCGGTCATCCAGGACGGCCGCCTGCACGTGCAGGCCGGTGCCGGCATCGTCTATGACTCCGACCCCGAGAAGGAATGGGACGAAACGATGAACAAGGGCCGCGCACTGTTCCGCGCAGTGGCGCAGGCAGCGAAGGGTTTGTGAGCATCCAACGGGAGAACGAAGCATGAAGCGCATCATCGTGGCGGTTGTATTGTCGCTGGCGGCGTTGGGTACGCAGGCGCAATCCATCAGCGGCCAACCTTTCATCGCCGTGCATGGCAAGGCGAAGGCCGAGGTCGTGCCGGATATCTTTCCGCTGGAAATCACCTTGACGGAAACAAGCAAGGATGCGGCGAAGACGCAGGCGTTGATCGAAGGGCTTGCGCGGCAGGTGGTCGAGTTGACGCAGGCGATGGAGATGGCCAACCGCGACGTGACCGTCTCCAATCTCGACGTGTCGCCGGAATACCGCTACAGCGACCGGAACGATACCGAGACGTTTCTCGGCAACACCTACCAGCGGCAGATCAAGCTGCGTTTCCACACACTGGCGGACTTGCAGAAAATGATCTCGTCGCTGCCGCAGGTGAAACAGGTGCGCCTGAACACCGGCAGCTTCCAGACTTCACGGTCGGACGAACTGCGCCGCCAGTTGCTGTCGCAGGCGGTGGACGATGCGCGCAAGTCCGCCGACATCATGGCCGCGAGCGTGAGCAAGCGGATCGGCACAGTGCATAACATCTCCAACCAGGGATTCAATGTCCGCTATGTCACGTCCGATGAATATTCGGGGCAGACATTGGATCGGGTGATGGTGACGGGGTCGAAGATCGGCGCGCCTGTGGCGCTGCGCGAGGGCAGCATCCAGCTCGACCAGAACGTCTACATCATCTACACCCTGGTCGATTGAGGAACCCCCATGCTGCTGATGATCGATAACTGTCATCGCAGTCCGCTGTAGTCCGCGTACGTCCGGGATGGCTCCTGAAACGACTTGAAACAACTGCTAATGCGTACATGACTGTCCGTCGATGTCCGTGGCAATCCAAGAAAATTGCGGGTACCGTAGGGGGTATCGAAGGCCCGATACCCGCACATGTCGCTTACGGATGCCAAGATTCGCGCAAGCAAGCCAGGGCCCAAGCCAAGCAAGTTGGCTGACGGTGGAGGGCTCTACCTGGAGGTCCGGCCGAGTGGTGCGAAGTTGTGGCGCTATCGCTATCGGATCGCCAGCAAGGAGAACATCTTTGCGATTGGTGAGTACCCGGAAATCTCGCTTGCCGAGGCGCGGAGTGAGCTCGCAAAAGCCCGGGTACTCGTCAAGCAGGGGCTGCACCCATCCCACAATCGCCAAGCGGAACGGTTGCGCAACGTGTCGGGTAACGCCAATACGTTCGAGGCCGTGGCCAATGAGTGGATATCGAAGAAGGCCAATGGCTGGACGCCGTACTACCAGCGTCAGGTGCAAGGCTTCCTGAAGGCTGATGTACTTCCTCACATCGGAAAGCTGCCGATCCGCAAGGTGACATCGGCTCATCTGTTGGAAATCATCCGACGTATCGAAGATCGAGGAGCTGCGACCGTCGCCTTGCTGGTGCGCCAGTGGTCGTCGGCAATCTTTCGTTACGCCGTCGCTACCCTGCGTGCGGATAGCGACCCCGCTGCCGCACTGCGCGGCGCGATTCACCGGCCGAAGGTCGAGCATCGCAAGGCGCTTTCACCGGACCAGATTGCGGACTTCGTCAAGGCCCTGGAAAGCTATGGCGGCTACCGCACCACCGTAATTGCCTTGCACTTGATGCTGCTGACCTTTGTTCGTACGGTCGAGCTCAGAAAAGCGTTGTGGTCCGAGTTCGATCTAGATCGCGGCAAGTGGCGCATCCCCGCTGATCGAATGAAGATGCGGGAGACGCACATAGTTCCGCTGTCGAGACAAGCTGTGGTCCTCCTGAAGGAATTGAAGACCTATACCGGTGGCCGCGACTTTCTTTTCCCGAACTATCGCAGGCCAAAGGACTGCATGACGGCAACGACCCTCAATCGTGCCTTGGAGCGAATGGGTTTCAATGGCAAGGACAGCATCGGATTCTCCGCCCATGGATTTCGGGCTACCGCATCAACCATTCTTAACGAGAAGGGCTACCGGTCCGAGGTCATAGAGCGACAGCTCGCGCATGCGGAGCGTGACAAGGTGCGGGCGGCCTACAATCACGCAGAATACTTGGGGGAACGCACAGAGATGATGCAGACGTGGGCAGACTACATAGCCACCTTGCTGCCCGAGATCGTAGAGCTAGGGAACGTCAGGGGCTCCGAGGGGGCTGCCGATGCTGCTGTTCCGGGGCATCAGACTGAAAGGCGCCCTTAGCAGTGGAGCGGTGACTCGTTGTGGGCTGCTAATTGAGGGGGCGGTACATCGGTTTCAGATCTCATCGACGCTCTGGCCGAAGGATGAAAGAACGGCTTTGGAGCTAGCATTAGGCCTCACATTACTAGTGAACTGAATCCCTACTCGTGTGCGCATCCGGGCGGCCGCTCAACGAAGGCTTGCGCCCGCATCCCTGTTGGTTAGCCGAGCGCACGGTTCCTCCGCGGGAAAGCATCAACACTCTAAGCTTGGAATGAACGGTGCAACAGTCAGAACGCGTTGAGGCGTAGATCTAAGGAGTCTTCGATAATGACTGGCCAATCAGGCTGCGATATCAACTGTGCCACTTCAGTGGGTGCCTCGCTCAACCAGCGGTGTGCATGCGAAGTAGTCGACGTCTTGCGGCTGCACGAGTCGATCCGGGCCGCCTTCTCGGAGTCCATGTCTGACCCGGCCGTTCACGCACATCTGTTCTCTCGGTACGCCCTGTTCGTCGACCGTGCGGCGTTGGACGCCATGGGGCGAGTCGCGGCGGCGCTCTTCGAAGTTGCAGAGAATCCACGATACCGCGAGCGCGTCCTGCAATGGGCCCCCGACATCGCAACCCATTACCCGGGTTCGGCGGGTGGCGTCCTGGGGCTGGACTTTCACCTGACCGTCGACGGCCCGCGGTTGATCGAGGTCAACACCAATCCAGGCGGGCTGCTCCTCAATGCCGTGCTGCTCGATGCCGTGAGATCTTGCGCGCCGACTGCGTGGACCACCTGGACCACGGCGACGGAGGCCCATAGCGCGGCTGTAGCCGCCTGGCTTGACGATGCCCGGCAGCAGTCGGGCCGCGCGCCGTCCCGTGTGGCCATCGTGGACAGCGCCCCGCGGGAGCAGTTCCTCTACCCCGAGTTCGAGCTGTACGCGGACGCATTCCGGGAGCACGGCGTGGACTGCGTGATACGCGCGCCCGAGGATCTGAGGTTCGGCCCGGAGGGGCTTGCAGATGCCGACGGCCCGATCGACATGGTCTACAACCGGTTGACCGATTTCGCGCTTGAGGAAGCTTCGCATGCGGACCTTCGTCAGGCCTATCTCGCAGGGGACGTCGCACTCACCCCGCATCCGCGTGCGCACGCGCTGTTCGCCGACAAGCGCAACCTGGCGGTGCTTGGAGACGCGGCTTTGCTCGGCGGGTTTGGGGTCGATGCGGGTTTGACAGCCCTGCTGGCCGAGGTGATCCCGACAACGGTTGAAGTCGTCCCCGGAAACCGGGATGCGCTGTGGGCAGCGCGCAACGGCTACTTCTTCAAGCCTGCAGCAGGGTTCGGCAGCCGTGGCAGCTATCGGGGCGACAAGCTCACCCGGCGAACGTGGGAGTCGATGGCGTCGGCGACCTACATCGCACAGGCCTTCGCGCCACCGAGCATGCGGATCGTGCATGGGGGCCAGTCCCTCAAGGCGGACGTGCGCTGCTTCGCGTCCGAGGCGGGTGTGCTGTTGTTCGCGGCCCGGCTTTATCAGGGCCAGACTACGAACATGCGCACCCCAGGTGGTGGATTCGCAGCGGTGCTCACGACGCCACTGATCGGCGAGTAATCCTGGCTGGGGCCGCCCTGGCGGTATGCCGTGGACTACAGCCAGGCCAATGCTGATTCGGCCAGCTCGCGTTCCTCATCGATCGCGACGTTCCAGATGGCCGGCCCGCTCGCGGCATCGATCCGCGTGGCCCCAGCATCGTTGTCGTCAGGTGCCAGCGCCAGGCCAAGCCAGCCCAAGCGCGCGATGATCCGCGCCCGCAGACCCGGCGCGCGGTGGCCGATGCCGCCGGAAAAGACGACATGGTCGAGTCCGCCGATTCCCGTGGCCATGGCCGCGATGGACTGCGCGATCCGGACTGCGAAGAGGTCCACGGCAAGCTGGGCCTGCGGGCCAGGATCGGCAAGCAGCACGCGCATATCGCCGTGCCCGGCGATGCCGGCAAGACCTGCAGTGCGGGACAAACCATCTTCAATCGCTTGCGCGTCCAGCCGTTCGTGCCTGAGCAGGTACAGCAACGCACCGGGATCGAGATCCCCGGAGCGGGTAGGGCTCGGGATTCCCCCCAGCGGAGTGAGCGCCATGGTGGTGTCGCGGCTCCGACCGTCCTCGACGGCGCAGACGCTGCAACCACCCCCCAGATGCGCGAAGACGGCGCGGCTCCGCAGGATTCCGGCGTCCTGGCTGGCCACGACTCGCAGTGCAGAGGCGAAGGCGAGTCCGTGGAAACCGTAGCGGCGGACGCCCAGCGCATCCCATGCTTCGGGGATGGGCAGGCGCTGGCTCCAGGGTGCGAGTGTCACGTGGAAGTCCGTGTCGAAGGCCACGCCCTGGCGGGCTTGCGGCCAACGCAGGCGCGCGGCACGCGCGAACGCGAGGGCGACCGGCTGGTGCAAGGGTGCGAATGGCACCAAGGCATCCAGTTTCGCAAGTACATCTTCGTCGAGCTCGCTGGCGTTGCGCAGGTCGCCGCCATGTACGATTCGGTGGACCACCACGTCGGGGCCGGGCGCCGGTATCGACAATATTTCGAGCAGGGTGGCAAGTCGCTCTTGCGCATCCGCGCCGACGGCAATCTCGGCCCGGGAGCGCTCCACGACGCGTGGCTGCGCGCCTGGCCCCTCAGCGTGCAACAGATAGCACGCGCCCTTGAGGGTGGACGAGCCAACGTTGAGTGCCAGAAGCCGGCGCGTGGTCATAGGTGTCGCCAGTTCATGTTCATGGGGACCGTACCGCCCGGCGCAACAGCTGCGCATTGATCGCCACCACGATGGTGCTCAGCGACATGAGCACTGCACCAAGCGCGGGTTGCAGCATGATCCCCCATGCAGCGAGAACGCCGGCAGCGAGCGGGATGGCGACGATGTTGTACCCGGCGGCCCACCACAGGTTCTGGATCATCTTGCGATAGGTCGCCTTGCTCAATGCAATGATCGCAGGGACGTCGCGCGGGTCGCTGCGCACAAGTACGACGTCGCCAGCCTCGACCGCGACATCCGTCCCTGTGCCGATGGCGATGCCGACGTCGGCTGTGAGCAGCGCCGGCGCGTCATTGACGCCGTCGCCCACCATCGCGACGCGCTTCCCTTGGGCCTGCAGTTCCTCGATCTTTGCCACCTTGTCCTCTGGCAGGACCTCGGCGAAGACGGTGTCGATATTGAGCTCCTTCCCGACCGCATTGCCGACTGCGGTGGAATCACCAGTCAGCAGCACAACCTCCAGTCCGTTGTCGTGCAGACGCTTGACCGCATCGAACGATTCGGGACGGATGGCGTCAGCGATCGCGAACACGGCGAGCACCCGGTCGCCTTCCACCAGGTAGGTTGCAGATTGACCATCGGCTGCCGCTGATTCGGCAGCCCGCCGAAGCGTCTCCGGCGGTTCGACCGCGAGCATTCTCAACAGACCCGGCCCGCCAACGTGGAGCGAGCGCTCCTCGACGACTGCGCGCACGCCGCGTCCCGGCATGGACTCGAAGTCCTGCGACATCGGAACGTCGATGCCATGTTCCTTGGCGCTGGTCATCAGCGCCTGCGCGATCGGATGTTCAGCGTCGCGCTGGACCGACGCGGCCACGCGAAGCACCTCGTCGTCGGTGAGTCCATCGGCGGCAGTGGTCTTCACGACGCGGTGCGAACCGAGCGTGAGCGTGCCTGTCTTGTCGAACACGACCGTGTTCAGCAAACGGGCCTCTTCCAGGCCGCGTCGATCGCGCACGAGCAGGCCGTTCCGTGCGCCAATCGTGGTCGAGATGGCGGTCACCAGCGGGATGGCCAAACCTAGCGCATGGGGACAGGCGATCACGAGCACGGTCACTACGCGCTCGATCGTGAAGCTCCACGGTCGACCGAGGAGTGGCCAGACAATGGCGGTAACCGCGGCGGAGACGATGGCGATGATCGTGAGGTAGAACGCCGCCCGGTCCGCCAGGGCCTGGGCGCGCGAGCGCGACGTCTGGGCCTGCTCGACGAGCCTCATGATACCCGCGAGCGCGGTCTCGTCGCCGGTTCCCGTCACCTCGACACGCAACGAGCCCTGTCCGTTGACGGTGCCGGCGATCACCCGGTCGCCCGTCGACTTGTCCATCGGCTTGGACTCGCCGGTGATCATCGCTTCGTTGACGGCGCTGGTCCCTTCCTTCACGACGCCGTCGGCGGGAATGCTCGCGCCGGGCCTGATGAGCAGCAGGTCGCCGCGCTTCAGTTCCGCGACAGGGACTTCCTTCGCGGTACCGGCCTCATCCAACCGCACCGCCATATCAGGCAGCAGCTTCGCGAGTTCCTTGAGAGCGCCCTGTGCCTGGTTGATCGAACGCATCTCGATCCAGTGGCCGAGCAACATGATCGCCACCAGCGTCGCCAGCTCCCACCACAGGTCCAAGCCCTCGACAACGCCGAGCGTGACCAACGCGCTGTAAAAGAAGGCGACGGTGATCGCAAGCGAGATCAGCGTCATCATGCCCGGCAGGCGATTTCTCAGCTCGTGGTATCCGCCGCGGACGAACGGCGAGCCGCCGTAGAAGTACACGATCGTGCCGAACACCGCCGGGATGTACGCCGACCCCGGGAACTGTGGTGCGGTGTAGTCGAACCAATGCTGGATCATCCCGCTCCAGATCAGAGTGGGGATGGTCAGCAGCAGCGTGAGCCAGAACTTGTCGCGGAAGCTCGCCACGCTGTGGCCGGCGTGCTTGTCGTGCCCGGCATGGACGTCACCTTCAGCACCCGTGCGGGGATGCGGCTGTTGCTCGCCGTGCGCCTGATGATCTTGATGATGATGATTGTGTTGCGTCATGGGTCTGCCTTCCTGGATGCACTGATGCGCCGGGCACCAGCGGGGAGATAGATCAGTGTTCTGTTACAAGTGTCCCGATCTGGCGATGGCCATCACCAGCCGCAGTGAGAGCAATCCCGCAGCAGCGAAAGCCACCATAGCCAGGAAAGGCATGTGACCGAACACTTGCGGGCCGTCGGAATGCAGGCTCAACAGCGCACCGCTTACGTACAGGCCCAAGGTGACCAGGGCCAACGCTAGCCGGTTGCCCGTGCGCGCGATTGCCTCCTGCGTGGAACTCAGGCCATGGTGGTGTACGGAGAAGGCGGGTCGTCCGTCGCTCAGTTGCGCCTGCCGCAACAGGTCGGTGGCGATCTGTGGCAATTGGCGCGCAGTGCGGGCCAGCCGCATGGCAAGCGGCCTGTTGCCGCTGGGGCGGCTGGCTTCGGCAATGTCGGCGATCGCGGCCGCCTGCGCGGACAGCGTCCCCAGCAGGTCCAGATCCGGATCCAGCGCCCGCAGCGTGTTCTCGACCAGGAACAGCGTCCGGATCAGGGACAGCAGGTGGGCCGGAAGCCGGAAGCCAGCGCCCTGCCCAATGCGTGCCACGCGCCAGATTGCCTCGGCAATGGACCACTGCGCCAGCGGACGGCTGGCCATCTCGGCCAGGATCAGGTGGATCTCGCGCACATGCGAGCGGCGGTCGACCTGCGGCGGGAAGAAGCCCATGGCGATCGCTGCATCCAGCACGCCCTCGGCGTCGTCGGCCGCAATGGCCTCGACCATGCCGCCGAGCGCGAGCCGGGATGCAGGGTCGAGCACGCCGATCGAGCCAAAGTCATGCAGGCACAGGCGACCGTCGTCAAAGAAGAACAGATTCCCCGGGTGCGGGTCGGCATGGAAGACGCCGGCGCCGAAGAGCTGATGCACGTAGGCACCGAGCAGCGCCCTTGCCAGTGCGGGAGCCGCCGCCGTTCCATAAGCGGCTTCCAGGCGGGTGCCGTGGCTACGATCCTGGACCAGCACGTCGCGTGTGGCGTAGGGCTCAACGACATGTGGCTGTGTGATGCCGGGCAGGGCATCGAGCACCTTCGCCATGCGGCGCATGTTCTGCGCCTCGTGACGCATGTCGATTTCATCGCGCAGGAATGCGCCCAGCTCGTCCACCAGTTCGAGGGGGCGGTGTCGCTTCAGAGGCGGCCAGATCCACTGGGCTACGCGCAGCGTGCGTCGAAGCAGCCGCAGGTCAGCCTGCACTTGAGCGTGGATGCCGGGCCGGGTGACCTTGACGACCACGTCGCGACCGTCATGCATGCGTGCCGGATGGATCTGAGCCACCGACGCGGCGGCCAGCGGATGGTCATCGAAGCTGGCGAAAAGCTCTTCGACGGAGGCGCCGAACGCATGCTCGACCATGTGTCTGGCCTGGTCAGCAGGAAATGCCGGCACGTCGCTGTGCAACCGCGACAATGCCTCGCGATAGGGCGCCGGCAGCAGGTCCCAGCGCAGGCTCAAACCCTGGCCCAGCTTGACGAAGGTGGTACCCAGCCCCACCAGGGTGGCGCTGACGTACGCGGGAAGCCGTTCGGGTCTGCGTCGGCGCAGGCGCAACACCGCGACCCCGAGAGTCAGTCCGGCCCAGGCGATCTGGCCTCCACGGCGCACCGTGCCCGCCATCAGCGCGAGCCGGCTCACGATGCCGGCCCCGCTTCCGCGCGCAGGATGGCGGTCGGATCGCCGCGACCATCCACGGCCGCCAGCTCCGCTTCGGACAGCAGGTTGTCGCGGGACTCGCCGAGGACGCCCGCAGCCGCGTCAACCACGTGCGCCCAGGTGCTGCGGTTGGCGAACAGCAGGCCCGGCACGTCCAGTGTGCCGCCCCGGTTGACGAAGCCCAGCGCCGCGGTGGTGGTGGGGCCGGTGTCGAGTCGGCGCAGCGCACCGAGGAAGGGCTCCGGACGGGTGTGGGTAACGAATACGCGCGGCCGGCCCACCGGAAACAGCGCTTGGACCGCACTGTCGGAGTGCACGTACCTTGCCTCCTCCGGATCGCGCGGGGCGCGAAATCGGCCGGGTTCGGCGAGATAGACGATCGCGGCCGACATTCCGCGTGCGGCCAGACGCGCCTGTGCGCGGCGCACTTCCTGCAGCTGGTACGCGCCGGTGGCCACCAGCAGGATCGCCGCCGTCTCCGGATCGCCGGCGAGGCATGTTGCGCCGGTCTCGGCCAGTGCCTGGGCCTGCTGCGGGGTCAGCTCATGAGGCACCGGACGCTTGGGAACGACCAGTGTGGTGACCGTGCCCCGTTGCGCGTAGGCGCGGGCGAGGGCGGCGGCAGCGCCATTGGCGTCCGGCGGGAACACCACGCGCGAAATGTCGGCCATTTCGCCCATGAGTGCCTCGGCCATGGTCGGATCCTGGTGGGACTGTTCGTTCTTCGCGTTCTCCCACGTGTGCGAGGTCAGCACCAGGGGCACGCCCAGCCAGCCGGGTGGGCGCCCGGCCTGGGCTTGGTGGCGGGCGAAGATCAGTTCCTGACGTACGGCGCCGAGCATCTTCGGTGCAAACGCCTCGTAGGTGACCACCAGGTTTAGCCCGCCCTTGTTGCCGAGCGCCGCGCAGACCACGGCTTCTTCGTTGAGCGCAGTGATGACCGCGCCGGTTGGCGATTCGGCGACGCCGGGCTCGGGCTCGTGCACCCGGTGCTTCATCGCGTCCAGGGTCCGGTCGAGCTTGTTGCTGCGCAGCTCATCGGGATTGCCCACGCGCACCCGCAGTCCCGGATTCGCCTCGGCGATGGCGACGAACTGCTCGTCGAGTGCGGTCATTGGCGAGCTCTCACCGCCGGCGCCGCGGTCGGCGATCGCCGGGACGCGGGGCGGTTCCACCTGGCGATCGGCCAGCGCATGGTCGCGCTCGCGCACCCGCTGCTGGAGATCGTGGCTGTTGAGTGCGGCAACGGCCTGCTCGAGCTCCGACGCGGCCACGAACAGCGCCGCTGCGGCTTCATTGAAGAGCGTGCGCGCCGCGGCATCCTTCGCCGGATTCCCCGGCAGCGGCAAGTTGTGCGAGGCGTTGGTCCCGGCGCCGGGGAAGCCGAAGCCCTTGACGGTTTCGGCGATGCCATAGGGCAGCCGCACGTCGGCGGGAACAGCGGCGCCCGCTTGCAGGCGCGACTCCATCACGTGGATGCCCCACGCGATGCTGGCCGGATCGCGCCCGTCCAGCGCGATCGGATCAAAGCCGTTCAATCGCAGGTGCCGGTCCAGCCACCGCTCGCCGCCCTGCTGGGTGATCTGGCTGCGCTGTTCGATGCGGCGCCCGTTGAGGATGATGATCGGGCTGACCAGTCCGCTGTCCTCGGCGCGCCACCAGCGTGGCGCCCAGTCGCTGCCACGCTGTTCCTCGAACGCACCGTCGCTGAGGAAGGCGACCAGGCGTTCATCCTTGAGCGGCGCATGCACGTACTGCAGCTCGGCAAAGCCGAGATAGCCGCCTTCCATCACGCCCCCGGCGGTGTGCGCATTGACGTGGGAGCCGAGGGGCGACGCCGGCGTTCCGTCCGGATTGAGGGTGTAGGCATAGAAGTCGCTTACGAACCGGCTCAGCCCTTCGCCGGTGCGGTCGTAACGTTCGGCGTGCCGGTCGGTCATGTTGCCAACCAGCACGTTCAGCGCGTCGATGGCGGCCACGCAGTGCCCCTGGCCCATCATCCACGCGCGGGTGACGCCATCCAGGGAATCCATCAGCAGGTAGCCGGCGTAGGCGGGCACCATGTTGAGGGACCCGCCGGTGTGGCCTTCAGGCGTGGTCTTGAAATCATCGACCTCCAGGGCTGCGCCGTCGGTACGAACGCGCTGGCTGTAGGTCATGTGCGCCACCAGCCACATGCCGGCGCTGGTGACGCGGTCGGCCGCGGCGAGCCGCTGCCATGCGGTGCCGGCATCCGGCGTGCGGCCCAGGGCGACCAGCTCGTGCACCATCTGGCGGACCCGGAGCTGGGTAAGCGGGTCATGTCGGATCACCCCGTAGCCGGCCGCCCAGTGGGCGAACGCGGGATCGGCCTGCCGGTGGGCGTCGGCGAGTTCAAGGATCCGCTGGCGCTCGGCGGCCGACAGCTGGTCGGCGGTGCAGCAGTTGAGATGCAGGTTCATGGGTCCTCCGGGGAATCGGTCGAAGCGGTCATCAGCGTCGATGCCGCGGCGGCGAGGTCCGCACCCAGCGCGATGGCGTTGGAGGGGTGGGAAATGGTGTCAGTGCTGACGATGCGGGCCAGGCCCGCCTCCTGCAGGCGGGCATAGGCGTCGCCTGCGAACACCGGATGGATAGCGACCAGCAACGGCGACGGCAACGACAACCGGCGCAGGTGTGCGAGGGTCTCCAGGATCGTGTGGCCGGACGACACGATGTCGTCGATCAGCACCGGAGTCCGACCAGCCACGGCTGCCGGGTCGGGCAGGCTGACGCGCACGTCGTAGTCGCCGTGCCGCTCCTTGGCCAGCACCTGGTAGGGCATGCTGGACAGGGCGGCGATGTCCGCTACCCACTGCTCGCTCTCGCTGTCAGGGCCGATCAGCACAGCGTCGGGGACGGTCTCAGCGATCCAGCGGGCCACGGCCGGCGTCGCCGATACGTGGACCGTCGGAATGCGGTAGAGCGACTGCAGGCGCTCGACGCGGTGCAGGTGCGGGTCCACGGTCACCAGCCAGTCGAAAGCCTCTTCGAGGAATTGCGCAAACAGCGGTGTACTGACCGCCTCGCCGCGATGGAAGCGGGTGTCTTGGCGCATGTACCCCAGGTAGGGTGCGATGAGGCCGACCGAACGAGCCCCGAACTCGCGCGCGGTCCGGGCGGCGAAGCGCAACGGGAGGGCCAAAGCATCGGCGTGGCGCAGGCTGGCCAGGATGGCCACATCCGCGCCAGCCAGCGAGTCCTCCAGGGTCACCAGCGACTCGCCATCGGGAAAGTGCCGCCAAGCCACAGGTGCAATGCGCGCCTGCATAGCCTGGTTCATGGTGCTGGCCAATGCTGCATCGGCCGGGAAAGGCATCAGCACACGGGTCATGGAACCTCTCCAAGGACGAAGGGTTGCAAGGTGGCGGCGTGCTCCAGCGCATAGGCCAGCTCGCCCGGAGACTCCGCATGCAGGGTCAGCAGAGGCTGTCCGCGCTCGACCGCATCGCCGACGCGCAGACTCGTTTCCAGGCCGGCGGTGGGGGATGTGGGTGCGCCGGCCAACTTGGCCAGCTTGGCCAGCCTGCGGTTGTCGATTTCCGTGATGCGGCCCGACGCGGATGCCGGAACGTCGGCGGTGAATGGCGCCCGCGCCGGTTCGCGGAAGCCTCCCTGGGCTTCGCAGATCGCCAGGAACTTGGCCAGCGCCCTCCCGGAATCCAGCACGCTGCGCGCGCGTTCCAGTCCGGTGCCGGCGTTGCTGCCCGGTGCCATGTCCAGCAGCGCCGCGGACAGCGCAAGTGCGCGTTCGCGAAGGTCGGCGGGTGCATCGGCTGCGTTGCGCAGCACCTTGAGCACATCGTGCGCCTCGAGCGCCGGGCCGATGCCCCGGCCCACCGGCTGGGTGCCGTCGGAGCGATGGATGCCCAGCTGCAATCCAAGCGCAGCCGCGGTGTGCGCAAGCCGTGAGCCCAGACTGTGGGCCGCAGCCTCGCTGCGCACCTTGGCGGTTGGACCCACGGGCATGTCGATCAGCACGTGGGTGGAGCCGGCGGCGATCTTCTTCGACAGCACGCTGGCGACCAGTTGGCCGTCGCTGTCGAAGTCCAGCGGCCGCTGCACCCGGATCAGGATGTCGTCGGCCGGGCTCAGGCGCACGTTGCCGCCCCAGACGATGCAGCCGCCCTCGCGCTCCACCACCCGCCGCATCGCCGCCAGGTCGAGCGCCACCGGCGCCATCACTTCCATGGTGTCGGCGGTGCCTGCCGGAGACGTGATCGCGCGCGACGAGGTCTTCGGAATGCGGTAGCCCAGCGCGGCCACGATGGCCACCACGATCGGGGTGGTGCGATTGCCCGGCAGGCCGCCCACGCAGTGCTTGTCCAGCACCGGCCCTTCGCCCCAGTCCAGGCGCTGGCCGACGGCGATCATGGCGCGCGTCAGCGCGGTCGTCTCCGCGTGGTCCAGGCGGTCGCCGGCGCTGGCTGTGACGAACGCGGCAAGCTCCAGGTCCGACAACCTGTTTTCCATCACGTCTTGCACCAGGGCAAGGTACTGCGCGTCGTCCAGCCGCGCGCCGAATACCTTGGCCCGGAGCGCGCCTGCCGACGACGCGGGTTCCGCATGCCCGACCCAGGCCAAGGCATCGGGCATGGGATCCAGCAGCGTCCACGCGGCCTCCGACAGGGCTATCTCATCCAGGCCAAGCCGATCGTCGACAACCACGTTCAGCGTCGCCACCAACGTGCGGGCGTCCACGTCCAGCCTCACGCGTGTCATCGCGGCAAAGCCCTCCGAGCGGCAGACTTCGCAGTCGCGATGCATGTAGACCACCGGCTGCTGGTAGGTGTCGATGCCGGCACGGGTGACGCGCAGGCGGGTATGGCCTGCGGCCTGCCCGGTCATTGCGCATCCTCCAGTCCCACGCGCTCCAGGTGCTCGGGCACGCGCGCCCGCCAGCCCAGCTCGCGCTGCACGCGCCCGCGCAACGTGTCGGCTGCATCGGGCTCGCCATGGGTGAGATAGACGACGCGCGGCGCGGATGGCGCGGTGCGCATCCAGTCCAGCAGCTCCCCGGCGTCGGCGTGGCCGGAAAAGCCTTGCAACTGCACCACCTCGGCGCGCATGGGCACCTCGCGACCGAACATGCGCAAGCTGGGCTTGCCCGCCGCGAGCGCGGCACCGCGTGTTCCACCGGCCTGGTAGCCGGCGAGCAGGATCGCGTTGCGGTCATCGGGGCCGAACGCCTCGATGTGGTGAAGCACGCGTCCACCGGTGATCATGCCGCTGGCGGAGATGATAATCATCGGCCCGCGCTGGCGGTTGAGCGCCTTCGACTCTTCCACCGTGTTGACGAAGGTGGCCACGTCGAACATCCGCTGGCAGTCCTCTTCGGACACGTGGTGTTCGGAATGGTGGGCGTGGTAATGCCGGGTCGCGTTGATCGCCATCGGGCTGTTGAGGTAGACCGGCACGCGGGGAATCTCCTTGCGCTCGCGCAGCCGGGAGATATGCAGCATGAGCGCCTGGGCGCGGCCGATGGCAAAGGCGGGGATGACGATCACGCCCCCGCGGGCCGCAACGCGGCGGATGATGGGCGCCAGTTCCGCTTCCTGGTCGATGGGAATGTGTTCGCGGTCGCCATACGTGGACTCGCAGACCAGCACGTCACAGGCGGGCAGCGGCGTGGGCGGATTCATCAGCGATTCCTGCTGACGCCCCAGATCGCCACTGAAGTGCAGACGCTGGCCCTGGACGTCCAAGCTGAGGTGTGCGGCGCCCAGGATGTGGCCGGCGGGATGGAAGCGGACCTTGAAGCCCGACGCGACCTCGATGTCGCGCTCGTAGTCATGCCCCTTGAGCTGCTTCAGGCTGCGGCGGGCGTCCTCCTCGGTGTAAAGCGGTCGAGGTTCCTTGTGCTTGGAGTACCCCTTGCGGGCTGCGTACTTCGCCTCTTCTTCAAGCAGGTGCCCGCTGTCGGGAAGCAGCAGGCCACACAGGGACACGCTGGCGTGGGTGCAGTGGATCCAGCCGCGGAATCCCTGTTTGACCAGCGCGGGCAGGTAGCCCGAATGATCCAGATGGGCGTGGGTCAGGACCACCGCGTCGATGGACGCCGGATCGACTGGGAACGGTGCCCGGTTGCGGTCGCGCAGCTGCTTGTAGCCCTGGAAGAGACCGCAGTCGACCAGCACGCGCTGGCCATTGGCCTCGACCAGGTAGCGCGATCCGGTGACGGTACCGGCGGCACCGAGGAACTGCAGCGTCGGGCGGGAAGTCGAGGTCATGATGAGCTCCGGTTCTGGCAGGAAGTGATGGCGGACAGCGGGCACACGTCCGACGCAGATCGCGCCGGACGCGTGGCTTGCTCACGGTCGAATCAGCTCGACGATGTCATTGACCTTGGGCTTTCCGGAGATCACTTCAGCCTCTGCGTAGTGGTCGTCGAACAGCCCGGTGATGCGCACCTGACCGACGGCTTCCCGGCGAAAGCGCGGCCCGATATCCCGGGGACCGCGGTTACGGCGCTTGTGCCGGATCACATCCAGCACCTGGTCGACCTGGGCTCCGTCGGCCTTGCCGACGCAGACCACCAGTGTGTCGTCCTGCGTCTCCAGAACCTGGCCGCGCATCAACACGTTGTGGCGGAACCCGCCTTCGCTCGCGGAAGCAGCCCCCGGCAGTGCGAAGGAGAAGGCAAAGGCGCCCGCCAGCGCCAGCGCGGCGAACCAGCGATTGGGATTGGTGCGTGGGCCAGCAAAACAGGCGGCATGTGTGACGTTGTTCATTGTGTGGACTCCTTGAATGGATGTGAGGCGAAACAGCGAGACTGCGAGAGCACAAAGGGATGGAACACGACGGTCGGCCTTCATCGGACTTCCCCCGCCGATCGGACAGGACCGCGCCGGCGTCGCGGTATGAAGGCCGGCACCTCCTGCATGTAGCTCACGTAGTCCTCGCCGAAGCGGCTCAGGCAATCTCTCTCCTCACGACGCGCGAGGCGGGCATAGGCCCACACCAGCACCGGATAGCTGGCGAGCGTGAGCAGCGTGGGCCACTGCAGGAGGAAACCAGTCAGTACGAGTACGAAGGCGACGTACTGCGGGTGACGCATGCGTGCATACACGCCCTCCCGGGCAAGCCGACCCTCACGCTGTGCCCGATACAGCACGGGCCAGGCTGCCGACAGGAGCCAGAACCCGCCGCCGATCAGGATGAAACTCGCCAGGTGGAATGGACCGAAATGCGGATTGGCGCGCCAGCCGAACCACATCTCCAGCAGATGGCCGGCGTCGTGGCTGAGCCAGTTGACCTGCGGATAGTTGGCGCTGAGCCACCCGCCCAAGACGTACAGCGTCAGCGGGAAGCCATACATTTCCGCGAACAGGGCCACGACGAAGGCGGAGAACATACCGAACCCACGCCAGTCCCAACGGGTCAGCGGTTTGTAGAAGCTCCAGGCGAAGAAGATGAAGAACGCGGCGTTGATGGCGGCGAGGAGCCAAAGACCGTAGCCGGAGTCAGGTGCGTGCATGTCGGTGTCCTTCGTTCGAGGTGTCGGACGTTTCGTCGTTCCATGCCCGGTTCCGACGGCTCTGATGGTGGCCATGGGGTGGGTCGTCGGCATTGCCGTCGCGCCCATGACTTCCGTCGCCTCCATGACCGCCATGCCCTTTGTGCATGAACACATGCATCAAGGGACACAGCAGCAAGATGGCCAGCGGCAGCCAGCGGAGCGTCCCCGCAAGGTGGGCGCGGTGCTCGACGCCGAGATAGAACAGGGCCAGCGCCAGGAAGATCCAGAAGACCCAACGTCGGGACCCTGAGGTGGCAGGACCAGGAACAGTCATGGCAAGTTCTCCTGAGTGGGGCGGCGTCCAGGGAGTCGCCCCGGGGTGGACCTGACGAATCCGCCGCCCTCAGCGGCTGCAACGGATTCGATCAATGCGCAGACATCGTCGCCAGTCGGGATGGAGTCCGGCAGCGAAGTCCAGGCGTGGACGGCATGCTCCATCCGCCCGTGCATGGCCAGCAGGTTGTCCAGTTGCTGGCGGGTGTCTTCGAGTCTGCGTCGGATGATGTCGCGCACCAGCGGGCAGGGACTCCTTCGCAGAACACTGTGGCGGACGATTTCCTCGATCTCCGCCAGCGTGAAGCCGAGCTGTTGGGCGGTGCGAATGAAGCGCAGGCGCTGGAGCTCCGAAGCCGAGAACAGCTGGTAGCCGTTCTCGGTGTGCCTCGCCGCCTGCAGCAGGCCGCGCCGCAGGTAGTTGCGCACCACATGCACCGTGACATCGCCCTGCCGTGCCAGCTGGCGGACCGTCATCAGCGGCAGCGTCACTTCTTCCTTGGTCGTCATCGGCTTGCTCCCGGCGAGGTGTTGATCAGGCTAGACCTGTGTCTCGCACACAGGTCAACCGGCCTTGCGGTGGGCGAAGCCAGTAACGCGCGAATTGGCCGTAGACGGACGGATGTTCGCGGCCACAGTTGCATGAACCGTCGGTCCCTGCCTGCGTTGAACGGCCCCATCACTACTTCTCCTTGGGTAGTGCGGAGGAGGGGTGCGGCTTCCTGGCCAGCTGCCGCTGCTTGATCAGCGAGTACAGCGCCGGGATCACGACCAGGGTGAGGATGGTCGAAGACACCATGCCACCTACCATCGGCGCAGCGATTCGGCGCATGACTTCCGAGCCAGTACCGCTGCTCCACATGATGGGCAGCAGGCCCGCCATGATCGCGACCACGGTCATCATCTTCGGGCGCACGCGGTCGACCGCGCCTTCGATGATGGCCTCGCGCAGGTCCCGTGAATCCAGTGCCCGGCCTTCGGCCTGCCTCTGCGCGGCACGCGCTTCAAGTGCGTGGTCGAGGTAGATCAGCATCACCACGCCGGTTTCCGCGGCGACGCCGGCCAGCGCGATGAAGCCCACGATCACCGCGACGCTGGTGTTGTAGTCGAGCATCCACATCAGCCAGATGCCACCGACCAGTGCGAAGGGCACCGACAGCATCACGATCAGCGACTCGGTGACACGGCGGAAGTTGAGGTACAGCAGCAGGAAAATCAGCGCCAGCGTCACCGGAACGACGACACGCATCTTCTCCGCGGCACGTTGCATGTATTCGTACTGTCCACTCCAGGTCACGTAGTAGCCAGGCGGGAACTGCACCTGCTCGGTGACCGCTTCCTGCGCAGCCTTCACGTAGCGGCCGAGATCGCTCTCTCGGGTGTCGACGTAGATGTACGCCGCCAGCATCGCGTTCTCGGTGCGGATGCTCGGCGCACCCTTCCTGACCTCAATCCGCGCCAGTTCGCCCAGCGGCACCTGGGCGCCGCCGGGCACCGGCACCAGGACTTGGCTGCCTATCCGGTGCGGATCGTCGCGGAGTTCGCGGGGATAGCGCACGATCGCGCTGAAGCGCTCACGGCCCTGGAGGATGGTGGTGACGATCTCGCCGCCGAGCGCGGCCGCCACCACGTCCTGCACCTCGCCCAGGGTTACGCCGTACTGCGCCAGGCGGCCCAGGTCGGGGGTGATGTCGAGGTAGTAGGCGCCGGTCAGGCGCTCGGCGAACGCGCTGGTCGTCCCCGGCACTTCGCGCACCACGGCTTCGATCTCGGTGGCCAGCGCGTCGAGTTGCTCAAGGTCCGTGCCGAAGAGTTTGATGCCCACGGGCGTGCGGATGCCGGTGGCCAGCATGTCGGTGCGCGCCTTGATCGGCATCGTCCAGGAGTTGGCGACGCCCGGGAACTTCAGCGCCGCGTCCATCTCGGCGATGAGCTTGTCGGTGGTCATGCCGTCCCGCCATTCGTCCTCGGGCTTGAGGTTGATGACGGTCTCGAACATCTCCAGCGGTGCGGGATCGGTGGCCGTCAGGGCACGGCCCGCCTTGCCGAACACCGACTCCACTTCCGGGAAGCCCTTGATGATCCGGTCCTGCTGCTGCAGCAGCTCCGAGGCCTTGGTCACCGACATGCCCGGAAGCGACGCGGGCATGTACAGCAGCGTGCCTTCGTTGAGGGTTGGCATGAACTCGCTGCCCAGCCGCGATGCAGGCCACAGGCTTGCAAACAGGGCGACCAACGCAAACATGATTGTGGCCATGCGATGCCGCAGAACGACGTTGATCACCGGCCGATAGGCCGCAACCAGGAACCGGTTCACCGGATTCTTGTGCTCGGGCACGATCTTGCCGCGCACGAACAGCAGCATGAGTACCGGTACCAGCGTGATCGACAACAGCGCGCCACCGGCCATCGCGAAGGTCTTGGTGAAGGCCAGCGGCTTGAACAGGCGACCTTCCTGAGCCTCCAGGGCGAACACGGGCAGGAACGAGACGGTGATGATCATCAGGCTGAAGAACAGCGCCGGCCCGACCTCGCGACAGGCATCGATGATCAGCTGGGTCCGGCTGCGGGAGCCGTCGGAGCGCTCGATGTGCTTGTGCGCGTTCTCGATCATCACGATCGCCGCGTCGACCATCACGCCAATCGAGATCGCGATGCCGCCCAGGCTCATGATGTTGGAGTTCATGCCCAGCATGCGCATCGCGATCACCGCGATCAGCACGCCGACGGGCAGCATGACGATCGCGACCAGCGCGCTGCGCGCATGGAACAGGAATACCAGGCACACCAGTGCGACGATCAGGCTCTCCTCGAGCAGCGTCGTGCGTAGCGTCTTGATCGCGCGCACGATGAGATCGGAGCGGTCGTAGACCGCCTGGACGCTGACGCCCTCGGGGAGTCCACTCGCAAGCTGGGCGATCTTTTCCTTCACCCCCCCGATCACGGCCAGGGCGTTTTCGCCGAAGCGCGCAATGGCGATCCCGCCCACGACGTCGCCTTCGCCGTCCAGGTCGGCGATGCCACGGCGCTCATCGGGTACCAGTTCGACCCGGGCGACGTCGCCGATCAGCACCGGTGCGCCCCCTTCGGCGCGCAGAACCAGGCTCTCGATATCCTCGATACCGCGCAGGTAGCCGCGGCCCCGCACCATGTACTCGGTCTCGGCCATCTCGATCACGCGGCCGCCGACGTCGCGGTTGCTCTCGGCGATCACCTCGGACACCCGTGAAATCGGGATGTCGAACTCGCGCAGCCGGAGCGGATCAACGGTGATCGAGTACTGGCGCACGAAACCGCCGACGCTGGCGACCTCGGCCACGCCGGGCGCGGTGGTGAGCTGGTAACGCAGGTACCAGTCCTGCATCGCGCGCAGCTCGTCCAGCGAGTGGCGGTCGCTCTGCAGCACGTACTGGTAGACCCAGCCCACGCCGGACGCGTCGGGTCCCAGTGCCGGTGCCACGCCAGCCGGCAGGTTTTTCGATGCGACGTTGAGGTTCTCGAGCACGCGCGAGCGCGCCCAGTACAGGTCCGTGCCTTCTTCGAAGATGACGTAGATGAAGGAGGCGCCGAAGAACGAGAAGCCGCGGACGTCCTTCGACTTCGGCGTCGCGAGCAGGGCGCTGGTCAGCGGATAGGTGACCTGGTCCTCGACCACCTGGGGCGCCTGCCCCGGGTACTCCGTGAACACGATCACCTGCACGTCCGACAGATCCGGTTGTGCGTCCAGCGGCGTCTTCATCAGTGCGTAGATGCCACCGGCGACAATCGCCAGCGCCATCAGCAGCACCAGGAAGACGTTGCGCACCGACCATTCAACGAGACGGCCAAGCATGTCAGTGCCCCTCGTGGCTGGTGGCGGGAGCAGGTGTGCCGTGGTCGTTCATCGTTCCATGGTCGCCATGGCTGTCATGGCCGTCGGACGCGCCAGGATCGCTGGCGGCAGCCGGTGGATCTCCCGATGTCGCCGGTATGGCATGGCCTGCGTGGGGATCAGCGACCTCGTCAACATGACCTGCGTGCGGATCGACGGCGTCCTCACCGTGCCCGGCGTGTGGATCCTCAGTGGTGCCCGAAGGCGCGCCGTGTCCTGCATGACCCTCAAGCCCCTGGAGTGCCGACTGCAGGTTGCTTTCGGCGTCGATCAGGAAGTTGGCGGAGACCACGACCTGTTCGCCTTCGGCGATCCCGTCGAGCACTTCGATGCGATCGCCGCCACGGCGACCCAGGGTGACGTCGCGCGGTGCGAACCGGCCGGGGCCGGTCTCGACCAGCACCACCTGGCGCGTGCCGCTGTCGAGCACGGCCGAGCGCGGAACGGTCAGGACCGGTCCAGCACCCGGCTCCTCCAGCACCACCGTCCCGTAGAGCCCCGGCCGGAGGTCGCCGTCGGGGTTGGGCAGGGCGATGCGCACATCCACGGTGCGCGTCATCGCATCGATGACGGGCTGCACGAAGGTGACCGCGCCCTCGGCCACCTGGCCCGGCAGGGCCACGGTTTCAAAGCGTGCGGGCTGGCCGGGCTGGATGCCCGCGGCCTGCGCCGCCGGGACCTTCGCGATCACCCACACCGTCGACAGGTCCGCCAGGCGCAGGATGGTTTCGCCGGGCTCGAAGCGTGCGCCCTGGACCACCGGCTTCTCGATCACGACCCCGTCCGCGGGCGCGGTGAGCACCAGCCCCGTCTTGCCGAGTTGCGCGTCGCTGATTTCCCAGTTGCGCAGGCGGGTGCGTGCGGCATCGCGCAGGCGGGTCATCGATGCCGCGCTCGCGGGATCGGACCCGGCCAACCTGCGGGCGGTCTCGTCGGCCAGCCGGTATTCCTGCTGCGCCGCCGCCAACTGTGGGCTGTAGACGGAGAGCAGCGGCTGCCCGGCGCGGACGCGCATGCCGGTCTGGTTCGCGTACAGCCGCTCCACCCAGCCTTCAAAGCGGGGCGCGATCGCGTACTGCCGGGTCTCGTCGACCTCGACCGTGCCGCTGGTGCGCACGGTGGCGGACATGGCTCCTCGCTTGACCGCCTCGGTGCGCACGCCCAGCGCCTGCACCTTGTCCGGGGGCAGCACCACCGTACCCGGCGCCGCCGGCGGGGCGTCGTCGGCATAGACCGGGACGTAGTCCATGCCCATCGAATCCTTCTTCGGCACCGGCGACGTGTCCGCCAGGCCCATCGGATTGCGGTAATAGAGCACCTTGCGTTCCGCGGCCGCTGCCTCGGCGGACGTGGCTGCGGTGGGCGAATCGTTCGTGGCGCGGCCCGCCATCCAGCCGACGGCGAGTGCGGCGAGTGCGACGCCGATGGCGAGCGACAGGGTCTGGACACGGGTCATCGGATCTCTCCTTCGATGGCGCGCACGGCGGCGGCGCCCAACAGTTCGTCACGCAGTGCATCGACCCGTGCGAGGTCGGCGCCCTGCCATTCATTGAGTGCTTCCAGCAGCGTCCCGAAGTCGACTTCGCCGACCTGGTAGCTGGCCAGCGCGGACTGCCAGGTGGCGTCGGCCTGCGGCAGCAGCGTGTTCTCGATCAGCGCGCGGCGCTCGCGTGCGCTGGTCCACTGCGACCAGGCGGAGGCGCCGCTTTCCTCGACGGCCCGCAACGTGGCATCTCTGCGGGCCAGCGCCGCGTCTTCGAGCAGGCGCGACTCGCGCTCGCGTTCGCGGCGGGCGCGCTGCTGGAACGGGATCTCGACCTCGAGCATCAGCTCGGTGCTTTCGATGCCGTTGCCGTACTGCATCGCACCCACGCCCACGGTGATGTCGGGAAAGCGGTTGCGACGCTGCAGTACCACGTTCGTGCGCGCGGCCTCGGCGCGGGCCTGCTGCGAGCGCACCGCGGGGTGCGCATTTGCGTCATCCAGTGCCTCGGTGAGCGAGGCGCTGTGGACGACGAGGCGCGGCGCCTCATCGGGAGTCGCCAGCGGTGCATCGGAACGGCGTCCCAGCACCGCGTTCAAGGTGGCGGCCGCCTCCTGCTTGGTCGCGAGGCGTTCGATCCGCTCGCGCTGTAGGCTGGTCTGCTCGACCTGGGCGCGGATGGCATCCTGCTGCGCCGCGCGACCCAAGGCGTAGCGCACGCCGGCTATTTCCTCGACCTGCCGGAGCAGGGCGATGCGGCGGTCGAGCACGGCCACGGCCTGATCGGCATGCCAGTAGCGCACGTACGCCGCTTCAGCCTCTGCCAGCAGGTCGCGCGCCGCGGTGATGCGGTCAAGCCCGACCGCGACCGCGTCCTGGCTGGCCGCGGTCCGCGCCAGACCACGCTTGCCCCAGAGCGGGAAGCGCTGACGCAGCGCGTAGTTCACCTCGCGCTCGGCACCGGCGGTGCGCCAGGGCTTGTCCGGATCGAGGCCGCGGAATCCAACCGAGGCCATCGGATCGGGCAGGGCACCTGCGGGAAGGATCCTCGCTTCGGCGGCCTGGGTTTCGAAGTCCATGGCCCGCAGCTCGGGGTTGTGTTCCAGAACCCAGGTGCGGATCGACTCGAGGCTGTGCCCCGGGATGGGTTCGGTGGCGGTCGCGGGCAGCGCCAGCGTCCACAAGCCGCCGGCGAACACGCAGGCAAGCAGGTGCCGGAGCAGTGGCCGACGGCGGAACAGCGGGTAAGGGTGCAGGCGCCTGGCCTGCATCGGGTCGAACAGGGATGCCATATCAGTGTCCTTGGGCCGACGCGACGCAGGTCGCTCGGACGAGGCAGAACACATGCCGTGACGCGCACGGCACGAACGCACAGCACTGCGCCGCACAGAGGCGTGCGGAGCAGTCAGCGTTCGGGCATCAGATCAGCAGGAGAGCCGCTGGATGGGCGGTGGGGCGGTGCCAGGCGGGCCTGGGGGGCGATTCCACCCAGCTGGGCGTGACCCCTGGGCCGGCATCGGCGACCTCGGCCACGACGAACCAGGAGACCCACGCTCCGACAAACAGCGGCGGGACCGGTGGGATGCGCCCACTGTCGGCCGAAATACCCCCCTCGCTGCAGTGCGCGGCACACACCGCCCTGTCCGCCGAGGGAAGCTCCGCGTCGCAGCCGTGGCCGTGGTCGTGGGGGGTATCCGCGCCGGCCGCGACTGCGGCGGCGGGTGTGCCCGGAAGACCCAGGCAGCCGCCATGGCTGGCCAGCGCGAACTGGGACCAGAGCAATGCCGCCATCGCGAGGAGGACGGTGCGCTGGAACCAGCTACGGTGACGACGGCGGATCATGGCTTGAGGTTACCTTTTGCTCGGTCAGATGCAACTGATCCAGATCAATCCGGGGCCAGACCGGAGGTATGGTCCGGCGCGGTCGCCCTTGGTGGTGTCGGAACTGCCGCCGTCTTGGCCAGGCGAAGCGCGTTGGCGACCACCGACACCGAGCTCAAGCTCATCGCAAGCGCCGCGACCATCGGACTCAGCAGGATCCCGAACGCGGGGTACAGCACCCCGGCCGCGATTGGAACCCCCAGCGCGTTGTAGAGAAACGCGAAAGTGAGGTTCTGCTTCATGTTGGCCACCGTGGCCTGCGAGATCTTGCGGGCGCGCAGGATGCCGCGCAGGTCGCCCTTGACCAGGGTGATCTGGGCGCTGGACATTGCGACATCGGTGCCCGTGCCCATGGCGATGCCGACGTCGGACGCGGCGAGGGCTGGCGCGTCGTTGATGCCGTCGCCCGCCATCGCCACCCGCCGTCCTTCGCGCTTGAGGCGCTGCACCAGCTCGGCCTTGTCCTCGGGACGGACCTCGCCATGCACTTCGTCCAGGCCGAGTTCGGCGGCCACGGCGCGTGCGGTGGTGAGCCCGTCGCCAGTGGCCATGATGATGCGCAGCCCGGCGGCCTGCAGCTCGTTGATGGCGACCGCAGCCGACGCCTTGATCGGGTCGGCGACCGCGACAAGGCCCGCGAGGCGCCCGTCCACGGCGAGGAACATGGCGCTTGAACCCTCGCGACGCATCCGCTCGGCCACGTCGACATGCGCGCCGGGATTGGCGCCTAGATCCTCCATCAATGCGGTATTGCCCAAGGCAAGCGCATGACCGGCTACGGTTCCGCGCACCCCCATGCCGGTGACCGAATCGAAGTCCTCCACGCGGTCGAACTCGAAGTTCCGGCGCCGGGCCTCGGCGACGATGGCGTCGGCCAGCGGATGCTCGCTGCCTTGGTCCAGGCTGGCCGCGAGATGCAGCACCCGGTCGGCGTCGAAGCCGTCGAAGGACACGACTTCCTTGAACGCCGGGCGTCCTTCGGTGAGCGTGCCGGTCTTGTCGACGATCAGGGTGTCGATGCGGCGCATGTGTTCGATCGCCTCGGCATCGCGGAACAGCACTCCGACCTGCGCCGCTTTGCCCGTGGCGACCATGATCGACATCGGCGTCGCCAGGCCCAGCGCGCAGGGGCAGGCGATGATCAGCACCGAGACCGCGTTTAGCACCGCGTAGGTCCAGGACGGGTCCGGGCCGAAGAAGCCCCAGATGAAGAAGGTCGCTACCGAGATCGCCAGCACCGCGAGCACGAACCAGTAGGCGACGGTGTCGGCCATCCGCTGCATCGGTGCGCGCGAGCGCTGCGCCTGCGCGACCAGCTGCACGATCTGCGAGAGCACGGTATCGGAACCCACCTTGGCGGCGCGGATCACCAGCGCACCTGTGCCGTTCTGCGTCGCGCCGATGACCTGGTCGCCCGCGGTCTTCTCGACCGGGATCGGCTCGCCGGTGAGCATCGACTCGTCGACGCTGGAGCGCCCTTCCACCACTTCACCATCCACCGGCACCTTCTCACCGGGCCGCACGCGAAGCTGGTCGCCGACGTGCACGTGGGTCAGCGGGATGTCTTCCTCGGTGCCATCGGCATTGAGCCGTCGGGCTTCCTTCGGCGCCAGCCCAAGCAGGCCCTTGATCGCCGCGGATGTCTTCGAACGCGCCCGCAGCTCCAGCATCTGGCCGAGCAGGGTCAGCGACACGATCACCGCCGCCGCTTCGTAGTACACGCCGACGCGCCCGTGCTCGTTGAACGAGGCCGGGAACAACCCAGGTGCCAGGGTGGCGGCCAAGCTGTAGCCAAAGGCCGCTGCTACGCCGATCCCGATGAGCGTGAACATGTTGGGATGGAGGTTGCGGATCGACTGCACGCAGCGTTCGAAGAACGGCCAGCCGGCCCACAGTACGACTGGGGTGGTCAGCAACAGTTCGACCCAGGTCTGCACGTGGATGGACAGCGGCAGGATCTGCACGCCGCCTAGTTCGAGGCTCGGGAGATGCCGGCCGAACATGGCCAGCACGAGCGTCGCCACCGTCAGCGGAAGCGTCCACCAGAACCGGCGGCTGAAGTCGACGAGCTCCGGGTTCGCCTCGTCGTCAAGCCCGGGCATCTCCGGTTCCAGAGCCATGCCGCAGAGCGGGCAGGTACCGGGATGGTCCTGGCGGACTTCGGGGTGCATCGGGCAGATGTACATGGCGCCCGGAACTGCGGCCGCTGGCTCGATCGGCCCGGGGGCGAGGTACTTTCCGGCGTCGGCGACGAACTTCGTGCGGCAGCCAGCCGAGCAGAAATGGTACGTCGTGCCAGCGTTTACGGCGTGGTGGGGCGACGTCTTCGGGTCGACGTTCATTCCGCAGACCGGATCCTTCACCGTTCCGGGAGGCGCGGTTGGCGGACCCCCTTCAGGCGCGCGCCCGCCAGTGCTGCTGCCATGTCCGTGTGCCTGCTGGTGGTGGTCGTGCGTGTTCATGCGTCTTCCTTCGACAAGGCGCCCAGGATCGGGCAGTCCTGGATGCCACCCTGACCGGGGCAGGCAGCGACAAGTTGGCGTAGCCCATCGCGAATGCGTGCGAGTTCATCCAGCTTGCGCTCGACGTCGACGAGGCGTGCCGCCGCCGACGCACGTACCGCCGCCATGTCCTCACCCGACCGCCCGAAGAGCTGAAGCAATTCGCTGATCTCGCGCAACGTGAAGCCCAGCGCCTTGGCGCGACGCACGAAATGCAGGCGCGCCACGTCGGCATCGTCGTAGGAGCGATATCCAGAATCGCGGCGGATAGGGACGGGCAGAATGCCGTGGCTCTCGTAGTAGCGGATTGTGTCGATGGGCACGTGTGTCCGCCTGGCGAGTTGACCTATCTGCATGGGAGCGCTCCGTTGGACCAGATGCCGAGTGTCTGCCCTTGACCATGGTCCAGAGTCAAGTGGTAGTGCCCCCGCGCTGATCCCCGTTGACTTCGGTACCAGCCTCGAGCTGCCGTAGGGACTGCAACCGCTACACAGGACTGAGCGTCCCGAGCATTGAAACAACAATCAGGATCAGGATCGCCAGCGCAGCCTCGGCCGCAACGCTCTGCCGCAAGGCTCGCACCTCCTGCGAGGGATCTCCGCCGGCCAGCGCCCGTTCAAGGCGCGGCACCAGCGTCCATCGGTGCAGCGCTCCCAGGCCCAGCATTCCGCCGAACAGGGCAAGCTTGAACAGCAACAGGTTTCCGTAGGTGCTCTGGACCAGCGCCGACAATGACCACGCGGTGAGATCACCGTAATGCGCGATGCCAGACACGATGAGCGCAGCAACGAAAATCGTTCCCAGCGTCGAGAATCCATGCAGGAAGTCATGCGTTGATCGCAGACGCCCGTTGCCCGCAGCGTCCTTGCCGCGCAGGAGCATTCCCAGGAACATCAGGACCGCTGCGATCCAGCCGCCTGCAGCGAGAAGATGGACGAGGCCCGCAGAGAGCCGGACCGCGCCTGCCACGCCCTCGCCAGCGGCGGCGTGGCCGTTCCATGCCAGCGAGGCGAGGGCGCCGCCCGCCAGCGTCGCCGACAGCGGGTAGGCGGACTCCACCTTCCCGCGGCGACGATGCCACCCGAGCACAAATACCATGGCGATCAGCAGCGCGCCTCTCGCAATGGCTGCGCGGCCTGCGGACGTATCAAGCAGATACCAGCCAAGCGATTCGCGATCAACGTCGGCAATCGGCATTCCCATGATGCCCGCGGTCTTGAAGACGACATCGGCCCCGGTGAGCACGAGACCGACGGCGGCACTCACCAACAGAACGCCCATGAATGGCCACCCGGCCAGGGTGTGGGCGAGTGCCGGTCGACGCAAACCGTACCAACCGAACAGTGGGACGCCGAAAAGAAGCATGAGAACCAGGTATTCCAGGAATCTCAGTGCGTAAGCCGACAGGTCGAACATTCGCGACTCCTCAGCGCACCGTGAAGCTGAAGCTGCCCGGCATGGGGTGGTTGTCACTACCGACCGCGCGGTACTCCACGGTGTAGACGCCCGGAGCAAGCGGACCAGTCAACCTGGCGCGCAGGGTCTTTCCGTTGTTGACGATCTCGGTGGTGAAGTTCTCGATCGGCATGGCGGAGCTGCCGTGCTTCATGAGCAACTTGAGACGCGACGCCCGCGGAATCAGTGTTTCGTTGAACACGAGATCGATCTGGCCTGGAGAGGCCACCACCGCATCTGCCGCCGGTGTGGACTGCTGCAGCGCAGCGTGGGCATGCGCGATCTGCAGCGAGAACTGCCCTGCAGCGATCGCCAGGACGAGCGCGAAGGAGCGGAAAAGGTTTGACGACTTCATGGATTGTCCTCTTTGCGAGTGTGATGCAAGGTCCCGTTCCTGGGGCCGTGCAGTGGTGGACCCGACAGCGTTGGCTGCCTGCTTGTCAGTGAAACAACGGTTCGTCGACTCTTGATGCTTGTGGTTTCGCGAAGTGAGGATCCCGCTGGTTACGGCGGGATCCCCGACGCATCAGGCTGCCATGGCACTACAGCTTTCCGCGCAGCGGCGACAGGCATCGGCGCAGCGCGTCATCTCGGGGTCGTTCATGGCATCGCATGCATCGGCACACTGGCGGCAGATCTCCGCGCAGGCACCGCAAACGACGGAGTGAACGCTGGCGCCACGCAGCATCGCGTCGGCGCTGGTGGCGCAGATATCGGCACACGTCGCCAGCAGGGCGATGTGCTCCGGTGCTGCGTGGGCACCGCCTTTGCCCAGGCAATAGTTGATGGTCTCCAGGCAGATCGCGTGGCATTGCGTGCAGTTGTCGATGCACTCGTTCATGGCCTGAGACCGGTGGTCTTCGGAATGGTGAGTCATGTGGATCTCCTGCTTCATCGCGGACGAGAATCGGCGCGCCCGCAACACCGCCCCCTGTTGCTCTTGCGGATCAATGCTGTGCGAAGGGTTCGGTGGTTCCGTCGTGATGGACCAGCTCGACCGTATACGGCTGCTGGCGTCCTTCCGGGACCTCCATGCCCGGCGAACCGAGCGGCATTCCGGGCAGGACCAGGCCGCGTGCGTCCGGCTTTTCTTCGAGGAGGCGCTTGATGTCCTCGGCCGGGACATGGCCTTCGATGACGTATCCGCCGACCTCCGCCGTGTGGCAGGAGCCCTTTGCATAGGGGACACCCAGGCGCTCCTTGACCGGACCCAGGTCATCCATGTCATGCACATCCACGGTGAACCCCGCCTTCTTCACGTGGTCGATCCAGCTACCGCAGCACCCGCAGGTCGGGGTCTTGTGGACCGTCATGCGTGGCAGGGTAGCGGGAGTCGCGTCGGCCGTTTTCGGGGCGACCTGCGCTGTGGGCGCGATGGTGGATTGCGCGGGTGTAGCCGCCTGGGTGCAGGCACCCAGGCCGGCGACCGCAAAAGCCGCCCACGCCAGTCGGTTCAATCTGCAGGTTTTCATTTCTGGTTCTCCGCTCAGCGCTTGGTCCGCGAGGACCAGTGGATGTGGACGATCCGCCAGCCATCGGCGGTCTGCTTCAGCACCATCGTTTCGGTGCTCTGGACGGTCAGTGGCTTGCCGTCCTTCTGGGCGTGCAGCTCGCTTTCGGTTCCGACCCACGCGAACTCGCCAGCGGTTCGTGCACGCTGACGGAGCAGCTGGCGATGGGCGCCCTTGAGGAACGCCGCATCGCTGACTGCGTGATGGCCCATGTATTCCTCGCGGCTGTGTTCGGCGCCCCCGGACTCGAGGATGAGAACGTCGGCAGCGAGCAGGGCTTCGACCGTGGCCAGATCGCCGCTAGACAGGGCGCTGTTGAAACGCTCCGCTACGGCGACCGCGGCCTCTGCAGTGACTGGGACGTCGACGTTCGCAGATGCCGCGGCAGCGGGGTGATGTGCGTGCGGCTGTGTCGCCTGCGCCATTGCGGGGGACACGACGGCCAGTGCCAGTGCGAGGGTGAACGAGATTGCTGTTGCGTTCATTGCGTGGGCTCCAAGGAGATCAATGGGTGTGCGCATGGCCGTCACCGGCCACGGGCGTGTGTGGTGCAGGGTGCGACTCCACCTTGCCGTTGGGATGGCGGTGGTCCACCAACCCGACTTCCGTGTCGCTGAGTGTCGGGCCGTGGTGATCGTCGTCCACGCCCGGCGGGTGCGCATGCGGCATGGAGTTGTTGCCCGGCTCGGATGGGGCAGGGTGATCCTCGGCCTTTTCGTCGTCATGGTGGCCTTGCGTCTCGCCGCCGCCATGCGAATGGCCCTCGCTGCTGTCGACAAGTTCCTTGTACGCAGTCGCGTCGAGCGTGGGCAGCACCTGCAGGAACGCGGCCATGTTCCAGATGTACTCGTCCCCCATGTTCTTGCCCCAGGCGGGCATGCCGCTAGCCTTGATCCCGTGCTTGATCACCCAGAACGCTTTGGCCACGTCGACCTTGTGTTTGCTGAGGTCTGGAGGCGTGGGATACAGGCCTTGGCTCAACTCGGTTTCGGCCATCGACGGAGCCAAGTGGCACCCTGCGCACATGGCCGCATAATTGCCCGCGCCCTGGACGATCCGTGTGCGATCGTCCAAATCCGACGGCACGTCCAGCTGTCCCAGACGTGCCACGATGGAGCGCTCGCGTGCGGTTTCGAGCAGGAAATGCACGGGCTTCGTGTGCATGTCATCGGCGGCGACGTTGTACACGCCGCCCCAGATGAAGCCCGCCGTACCGGCCACGACAACCAGCGGAACCCCGATCAACCAAACACGCTTGCGTGTCTTCGGTTGCATGTATGTTCTCCCATCAGAACCAGATTCGAACGCCGGCGACGATCCGGGTGTCGTCGATGTCACCGGACTGCGCGCGACGTTGGTCCGCCGTGCCCCCGTAGGCACGCTCCCACACCACCCCGACGTAGGGAGCGAACTGCCGATGGAACTCGTAGCGCAAGCGGAAACCGGCTTCGACCTTGCTCAGCCCACTGCCGATTCCCACCGCCGGATCGTCCTTGCTCCAGGCCTCGCCTTCGACCAGCCACTGGCCGATCAGCCGGTTGGTGAACAGCATTTCGTATTCGGCTTCCGCACCTACCCCGAGCTGACCGGACTCGCCTAGGTAGGCCGTCGCGGAGACTTCGAATTTGTACGGCGCAAGACCGATCACACCGAGCGCGGCATAGGTGCGCGACGGCCCGCCGCCGAAGGCGAAGTCATGGCGGACACCGGCGACTGCGTCCCACCATCGGGCGATCGCTCGGCCGTACAGCACTTCCACATCCGCCGACTCGGTGGATCCACCTGCACGCTCGCCCTCGCTGCGCAGCCAGAGCCGGTTCAAGTCGGAACCCACCCAGCCTTGTGCTTCCCAGGCCATGCCGGTGCCGTCCTCGTCCGCGTCCCACGCCTCTAGCCGGTCAAGCGCCCAGTAGGAATTGATCGATTCACCATGCATCAGGTGCTCGTCGAGGTCCGGGAACGCCGCAGCCCGATCTGTCGGCGTGACAACCGGGATTGGCTCGCGCGGCTCGGCCGTCGGCGGCAGGTCCTCGCTGACACCAGGTTGATGGCCCATGGAAGCGTGATCCATGCCCGAGTGATCCATGCCGGAGTGATCCATGCCGGAGTGATCCATTCCGGAGTGATCCATTCCGGAGTGATCCATCCCGGAGTGATCCATCGTGGAGTGGTCCATCGTGGAGTGGTCCATCCCGGTGTGTTCGCTGTCGGCAGGATTCGCAGCTCCGTGCCGCATGTTCCCGTGGTTCATCGTCCCGTGATCGTCGGAACTCTTGTCCGGTGAAGTCGGTAGATGGCCGGCGTGCGGATCCGCGGGCCTTGGCGACGATGGTGACGCAGCCGGCTTGGCTGCCGGATGGTGTGCTGCGTGGTCCGTCTCCTGCGCCCACGCCGGGGCGCAACCAGTTGCAAGAACGAGTACGGACGTCAGGCCGATGGCTAGGGAGTGACGATTGGAACGGCTCATGGCGTTCATTCCTCCACCCGCACTTCGCGGAACATGCCGGCTTCCATGTGGTAAAGCAGGTGGCAATGGAACGCCCAGCGACCCAGCGCGTCGGCGCGCACGCGAAAGGCCCGCTTCGTACCAGGCGGCATGTCGATGGTGTGCTTGCGCACCATGAAGTTGCCGGACTCGTCCTCGAGGTCGCTCCACATGCCGTGCAGATGGATCGGGTGCGACATCATCGTGTCGTTGACCAAGACGACTCGCATGCGCTCGCCGTACTTCAGACGCAGGGGTTCGGCGTCAGCGAACTTCACTCCATCGAACGACCATGCAAAGCGCTCCATGTGACCGGTCAGGTGCAGCTCGACCGTGCGGCCGGGCGCGCGCCCGTCGGGGTCGGGGAACGTGCTGCGCAGATCGCCGTAGGTCAGTACGCGTCGGCCGTTGTCGCGTAAGCCAATGCCCGGATCATCGAGTCTCGGCACAGGGGCCATCGTCTGCATGTCGACCAGCGGGTTGCCGGTTTCGGTGGCTGGATGCTCCTGCATCCCGCCGGCACCGTGGTCCATCCCGGCCATGCTCCCTCCGGCGGCCGTGCCTGCTGCCATCGACGACATGTCGTGACCGCTGTGGTCCATTCCGGCCATGGCACCGCCGGCCATCGCACCGTGCGACATCGAAGACATGTCGTGACCGCCGCCACCCATCCCGCCGTGGCCCATGTCGTCCATGGTGAGGAGTGGCTTGGGGTCGACGTCCGGCACCGGCGCCCGCAAGCCTTCCCTGACGGCGAGTGTTCCGCTGATGTATCCCGTGCGGCCGCTGTCCTGGGCAAAAATGGTGAACGCATCCTGCCCGGTCGGCTCGACAATGACGTCGAACGTTTCAGCGGTGGCGATGCGGAACTCATCGACCGTGACCGGGCGGACGTACTGTCCATCGGCCGCGACCACCGTCATCTTCAGGCCCGGGATGCGCACATCGAAGTACGTCATTGCCGACCCGTTGATGAAACGGAGGCGGACCTTCTCGCCCGACCGGAACAGCCCGGTCCAGTTGCCGAGCGAGGTCGTGCCGTTCATGAGGAAGGTATAGGTGTTGCCGTTGACGTCCGACAGGTCGGTCGGCGTCATCCGCATCTGGCCCCACATCTTGCGGTCCTCGACCGTAGCGGCCAGGCCGTGCTGCTTCACGTCGTCGAAGAAGTCGCCGACCGTCTGCTTGGAGAAGTTGTCGAAGTCAGACCGCTTCTTGAGCCTGGCGAACAGGCGCTTCGGATCGAGGTCGGTCCAGTCGCTGAGCATGACCACGTAATCGCGGTCATAGGCGAAGGGCTCGGGTTCCAGCGGCTCGATCACCAGTGGCCCGTAGAGACCGGCCTGCTCCTGGAAGCCGGAATGGCTGTGGTACCAGTAGGTGCCGCCCTGCACGACGTTGAAGCGGTACTGGTAGGTCTCGCCACGGTTGATGCCGTTGAAGCTCAGCCCGGGCACGCCGTCCATGTCGGCCGGCAGCAGGATGCCGTGCCAGTGGATCGACGCCTGCTCGCCATGGATCGAGCCGCGGGGCAGGGCATTGCGGACCCGCAGGTTGACGGTGGTGCCTTCCCGCCAGCGCAGCAAGGGTGCGGGAATCGATCCGTTGACTGTGATCGCGGGGCGCGTGGCGCCGGTGAAGTTCATCGGCGTCTCGCCGATGGTCAGGTCGAATTCGGTGCCCGAGAGCACGTTGGGCAGGCCCTCGGCCTTGACGGCCCAGCTGGAACGGGGCCACAGGCCCAAGGTTGCGACGGCCCCGCCAACAGCAAGGCCCTGGACGAAGCGGCGGCGCGACGGGGCAGACAGCCCCTCGGCACGGCCGAAAGAATCGGATGACATGGGAACTCCGGGAAAGGTCGAAGGCTCGCGGGACGAGCGTTACCCTGTCAGTGCGGAGCAGCGGACAGGATCCATCAGCGCCTCGGAAGGCGCGCAGGGACACTTAGCCGATCGGAGGTCGGAAGAGATTGGTCAGGGCCGCGGACGCGTGCACCGACAGGAAGGGTTCGGCGGTTTGCCGATACAGCACCGAGAAGTCGCCCGGTGTCGAACCTGCGATTGCAGCAAAACAATGGTGCATGCAAGTACAGCAATCGCCCGCTTGGCAGCAATCGCCCAACGGCGAATCCGTGCCGGCCAGCTCAGCGGGCAGCGGGTGACCGTGATCCTCGGCCACCGGCCCGTCCACCGTCCCGTGGCAGGCAGCCATTGCCTCGTCTGGTGTCTGCGCCGCGGCCCCGGAAGTCACGTCGCCCGCGGAGTCGCGCAGATGATCCAGATGCATGGACGCCCCAGCAATGCCCGGACCGTTGGCCAACAGGGCAACGATCAGGAACACCCGCATCAGGAGCGCACGCAAAGACATGAGCCCTATTATACGTCTGGATGTAAACGCCGGATGAATATAGCGGGAACGTGCCCGAGTCCCGGGCAACCGGGTCGAACAGAACTTCGACGTCGCACGCGCAGGCGGCACCAGGTCGTTGATTGAAGTGTCCGTACTGGCTCGGGGCGGTGCCTTGACCCCAATCAACCACGGCGCGGGTCGCGTACTAATTCCCTGTGGCGTCCCCCGGCGACCGTGCTGCGGACGCGCCGCCCGTCCTCCTATTAATTCGGGTATCCGGAATCTGGTGTGGGTTTCAGGGTTTATGGCTGTTGTAGCTCTCATTTCAAAAGACGGATTCTAGTGTTGGAACCGAGAACGAGCATGCTAAGCTAGAAACCGGATTTCAGTGTGGGCTCGCCCAGGTGTTGAGTGACCGATTTTCTGCAGTTGCGTAGCCTCAATACACTTGAAGTCGTAGGCGATGACGAGCGCTATGTCGTCAAGGCTGAAGGCGTTGCGCCAGTGGCAACCTGCCCGCTGTGCAAGGTCGGACGTTTGCACGGTCACGGCTCACAAGAGCAGTCGTTTCAGGATACGCCGACGCACGGCAAGCCGGTCGTGGTGTTCATCCAGCGCAGGCGATATCGCTGCATCTCGTGCAATAAGACGCTCTTCGAGCCTGTCGCCGATCTCGACAGCAAGCGTCAAGCCACGGCCCGCCTGGTGCGTTATATCCGTAAAGAGAGCTTCACCAAGACCTTCGCGGCGCTGGCGCGCGAAGTGGACTTGGACGAGAAGACGGTCCGCCACGTCTTTGACGACTTCATCGAGGAGTTCGAGGCCAAGGTCCGGTTCCGGACGCCCCGCATCCTGGGGATCGACGAGCTCAAGATCATCGGCCAGTACCGGGCGATGATCACCAACATCGAACGCAAGACGGTATTCGACCTCCGGCCGAGCCGGGCCAAGGCCGACCTGTTGCCCTATTTCCGCAACCTGCGGGACAAGGACACCATCGAGTGGGTGGCGATGGACATGTACCACGTTTACAAGCAGGTGGTGCGTGCCACGCTGCCGCAGGCGCGGATTGTGGTCGATCGTTTCCATATCCAGCGGATGGCCAATGACGCGCTGGAGAAGCTGCGCAAGCGCATTCGCAAGGATCTGCCGGCTCGGCAGCGCCTCAAGCTCAAGGATGAGCGCTTCCTGTTGCTCAAGCGGCAGCACGATCTGAAGGGCGCAGACATGACACGGGCCCTGGAATGGTTCCGCCAGTTTCCCCAGCTCGGGGAGGCGCACGCCCTCAAGGAAGGCTTCTTGTCGATCTGGGATCACAAGAGCCGTCCGGAGGCTGAAGCGGCATGCGCGACGTGGTTAGGCAACATTCCGCCGGAGCTGGCGGCCACGTTCAAGGATCTGACCACCGCCGTGCACAACTGGCACGACGAAATCTTCTCTTACTTCGAACAACCCATTACCAATGCCTATACTGAATCCGTCAACCGACTGGCCAAAGACATGAACCGCATGGGCAGGGGCTACAGCTTCGAGGTGATTCGGGCGCGGATGCTCTACAACGAGAAGGCGCGCAAGGACGGGGCCGTAGTCGAGACCGTAGATGTCGATGATGACCAGGTATCAACGAACTTCGAGTTCCAGCGAATGACGATGGCATCGATCCGCAAGAAGCAGGTCAGACGCGTGGTCGAATATGGACCTTACATTCCGACGTTGGTGCGGCTGCTCGAAGAGGGGTATTTCGAGTAAACCTTGACCCATCGCACAAGCCCCGAAGCTTCAACCTGGGTGTTTGGCTCAACGGATGAAGCTGAGCATTTGGGCCTGAACGCTCAGCACAGCACTACCCCGCGCAGCAGGACAGTTGCTTCACATCCGTGGTGAAAGTCTGCGCTGCGAGCTTCAGTCCCTCGACCATGGTCAGGTAAGGGAACAACTGGTCGGCCAGCTCCTGCACCGTCATCCGTGCCCGGATGGCGAGCGCGGCCGTCTGAATCAGTTCGCCCGCCTCGGGGGTCACCGCCTGCACACCGAGCAACCGGCCAGTGCCGGCTTCCGCGACCAGCTTGATGAAGCCACGTGTGTCGAAGTTGACGAGCGCCCGGGGCACGTTGTCGAGTGTCAGCGTGCGGCTGTCGGTCTCGATGCCGGCATGGTGTGCTTCGGCTTCGCTATAGCCCACGGTGGCGACCTGGGGATCGGTGAACACGACCGCCGGCATCGCCGTCAGGTCCAGCGCCGTGTCGCCGCCGGTCATGTTGACCGCGGCGCGGGTACCGGCCGCCGCTGCGACGTAGACGAACTGCGGCTGGTCGGTGCAGTCGCCCGCGGCGTAGATGTGCGGTGTGGCGGTGCGCATCCCATTGTCGATGATGATGGCGCCCTGCGCGTTGACCGCGACACCTGCCGCGTCGAGATCCAAGGCGCGGGTGTTCGGTGTGCGGCCGGTGGCGACCAGCAGTCGGTCAGCGCGCAGTTCGCCGCGCCCGGTCGTGAGCACGAATGCTCCGCTTGCAAAGGCCACCTCACTGGCCTGCGTGTGCTCCAGCACTTCGATGCCTTCGTTGCGGAACGCGGCCGTGACGGCTTCACCTATAGTGGGATCTTCGCGGAAGAACAGCGTGTTGCGCGCCAGGAGAGTCACCTTGCTGCCGAGTCGGGCAAAGGCCTGCGCGAGTTCGACCGCCACCACCGACGAACCGATCACCGCCAGCCGCTCGGGAATACGGTCGCTGACCAGCGCCTCGGTGGAGGTCCAGTAGGGGGTGCCCTGCAAGCCGGGGATCGGCGGAATCGCCGGGCTGGCGCCGGTGGCGATCAGGCAGCGGTCGAAGGCGACTGCGCATTCGCCGCCTTCTGCCAGTTGCACGTTCAGATGGCGGTCGTCCAGGAAGCGGGCGTCGCCGCGTAGCACGGTGATGGCGGGAGTGCTGGCCAGAATACCTTCGTACTTGGCGTGACGCAGTTCGTCGACGCGCTCCTGCTGCTGCGCCAGCAAACGCTCGCGCAGGATCGCCGGCGAAGCGGCCGCAATGCCGTCGTCGAACGGACTCTCGCGCCGTACATGGGCGATATGCGCGGCACGGATCATGATCTTGGACGGTACGCAGCCGACATTGATGCAGGTACCGCCGAGGGTGCCTCGCTCGATCAAGGTGACGCGCGCTCCTTGCTCGACGGCTTTCAGCGCCGCCGCCATCGCCGCGCCGCCACTGCCAATCACAGCGACGTGCAATGCCGGCTCTGCATCTCCGCGCTTCGGCTCGCCGTTTAACCCGCCCAGCGTCTTGTTCAACAGGTCCGCAGGCTTGCTCGGCATGTCGGCAGCCTGCGCCCGGTAACCGAGTGCAGACACGGCGGCGACCAGCGGTGCCATCTCCAAATCGGCGCCCGCATCAGCCGTGATTTCAGCCCGCCGTTGCGGATAGGACACCGCTGCCGAACGCACACCGGGGACCTTCTCCAAAGCTTGCCGGACGTGCTCGGAGCACGCCCCGCAGGTCATGCCATCGACGTGCAGTGTGATCGCCTCGGTCATGGGACGATCACTTCTTGACCGTGGAAGGGTAGCCTGCGTTCTCGGTGGCTTTGGTCAAGGCGGCTGGCGTCGTCTTGGTGTCGTCGTAAGTCACCACCGCTTCCTTGGGCTCCCAGGTCACCTTGGCTTCAACGACGCCTTCGACCTTGGACAACGCCTTCTTGACCGTGATCGGACAGGTGGCGCAGGTCATGCCCGGTACCGACAGCGTGACGGTTTTGGTGGCGGCCCAAGCTGGAGCGCTCAGGGCTACAGTCAAAGCGAACAGTGCGACAAATTTCTTCATGACAGTCTCCTTCAGTAGAACAGGGGCATGACGTAGGGGAACGCGAGGGCGATCAGTACCAGGGCGGACACGATCCAGAAAATCACCTTGTAGGCTGTTCGCACCTGGGGCACGGCACACACGTCGTCCGGTGCACAGGCGCGGGCGGGCCGGAAGATGCGGCGCCAGGCGAAGAACAGCGCGACGAGCGCGGCGCCGATGAAGATCGGCCGATACGGTTCGAGCGCGGTTAGGTTGCCGATCCAGGCGCCAGAGAAGCCTAGCGTGATCAGCACCAGCGGGCCGAGGCAGCAGGTCGAGGCAAGGATGGCGGCCAAGCCGCCGGCAGCCAGTGCACCGCGGCCGTTGCTAGGTTTTGCCATGAGGGTCTCCTTCCGGGACTTTGCGTGATGCGCTAACGTTACTTCCGTAGCCAAGTACGGAGTCAAGCGCCATGATGAACATCCCGGAAACCCTGACCATCGGGGCCTTCGCCAAAGCAGCCGGGGTCAACGTGGAGACCATCCGGTTCTATCAGCGCAAGGGCTTGCTGCTGGAGCCGGATCGGCCCATCGGCGGCATCCGCCGCTATGGGCCGACGGACGTGGACCGGGTGAAGTTCGTGAAGTCCGCTCAGCGCTTGGGCTTCAATCTGGACGAGGTTGCGCAATTGCTCAAGCTGGAGGACGGCACCCATTGCCACGAGTCCGCCGACCTCGCGGCAGCGCGGCTGGCGGATGTGCGCCTGCGGCTGGCCGATCTCCAGCGCATGGAGTTGGCGCTATCCCAATTGGTCAAGGCATGCAGTTCGAGCCAAGGCAAGGTGACCTGCCCACTGATTGCTTCCTTGCACCGACATGCGCCAGCAGGAAAAACCCACACTGAAGGCTTGAAACGGACGAGCCTGCGAAACTAGAAACCTACAAGCAAGAACAGTCAGACAAGCAAGTGCTTTAGCTGTCGTCCCACACTAAAATCCGGATACCCATTAATTCTGCCCTGTAGAATTGTATAACCGCCCCTTCGGACGATAGGATTCCGCGATGAATCGGGCCCACCGTCGCACGCCGTGGTTTCGAGCCGTCCTGCTGGGCCTGCTCGCGCTGTGCATGGTGCTGCAGTCGGTGCTCGCCGCGACCGGCGACCTTCACGAGCTGCTCGATCATCCCGAACAGGCCGCGATGCATCTTGACGGCACGGGACATCACGACGCGACGGGGCCCGCGGACGGCGACCCCGCTGAGTTCCTGCATACCTTGCTTCACGTTGCCCATTGTTGCGGGCAGATCGTGAGCTTTGACCTGGTGAGCCCGGGTGGCGGCTGGTCGCCCGCGAGCGATCCGCTCCCATTGAATGTGGCCACAGCGCCCACGCTGCAGCTGCGGCGCGGCACTCCGTTCCGACCTCCGATCCAGGCGACTCCGAACAGATCGGAAATGCCCACCAGTGCGCGCCCGAGGTTGTTGCACTTCGACACGCCCCGGGTCCGGGGACGATGCTGCACCGAGATGCTCACGGTCTCCCAGCCGGCGCGTTGGAACAGTGCCGGCGGGTAGCGGTGCATGTGGTCGAAGTGCGGAAGCTTGACCGACGCTGAAAGCGGGGGACGTCGCCAGCTCAATGGAATTGCGGCCAACCCTTCTCAAGAACATACGACATTCAGGCCGACGCACAAGCGCTTGGCCCATCTGAGTGGATTGAAACGGATTTCAGACACATAACACCCGAGTGAGGCAGGCAGAAGGCTTGCCTCGCGGATGGTCACGCCGTGTCGTCGTGCTGGAACAAAGGTGAAGCATGTTCCCTCAGAAGGTAGAAACGCTGACCTGCGTACTGTTGGTCACCGCAGCGCTGCTGGTGAGCTTCGCGAAGTGCGCGGGTTGCGTCACCAAGCCCCTGTAAGTTCTCAATCATGCCCATTGCACAAGGCCCAGGGATTGCCGGGCCTTGTGCGTCTGTGCCCGAAGTTAAGGAGAGAAGACGATGCATCTGGTCGAAACCATGGCCTATGCCGGCGAGCGCCCGTGGCATGGCCTCGGCAACAAGCTGGCGCCGCAACAACCGATCGAGGTCTGGAGGCGACAAGCCGGGATGGACTGGTCGATCGAAGAGTCCGAGGTCCGGTATCTGGTCGGCAAGAACGGCATCGGCGCCATCAATGCCTTTCCCGAACAGAAGGTCCTGTACCGCTCCGACACGCATGCACCCCTGTCGGTGGTCTCCAAGCGGTACCAGGTGGTACAGCCGGGGGAGATCTTGGAGTTCTACCGCGACCTGACTGAGGTCGGCGGCTTCGAGCTGGAATCGGCTGGGGTCCTGAAAGAGGGTCGAAAGTTCTGGGCCCTGGCTAGGACGGGCCAGAGCACGGTCCTGAAGCGGAAGGACCGTGTCGAGGGCTACCTGCTGCTGGCCACGGCCTGCGACGGTACGCTGGCGACCACCGCGCAGTTCACATCGGTGCGGGTGGTGTGCAACAACACCTTGGCGATCGCCTTGGGCAACAATGCGGGTGCAATCAAGGTGCCTCATCGAAGCCAGTTCGATGCCGAGGCGGTAAAGCGCCAGCTTGGGATCACGGTATCGACCTGGGATTCTTTCGTGGCCAGGATGAAGGCCTTGGTCGAGTGCCCGGTGGATCCCGATTCGGTAGACGGGCTTCTTCGTCGGGTGCTGACATACCCCAATCCGGAAGGGGAGGGCGTAGCAGTCAACGAGCAGGCCTTCAAGGTGGCCCGCGCCCTGTACGATGGGGCGGGCAAGGGGGCGGAGCTGGCCAGCGCGCGCGGAACCGCGTGGGGCGTCCTGAGCAGCGTGACGGAGTTCGTCGACCACCATCGGCGTGCCAGGAGTGACGACCACCGCAGGGATGCCGCGTGGTTCGGTGCGGGGGCCCAACTCAAGCAGCGCGCTTGGGATGAAGCCATGAAGCTGGTGGCCTGAGTCATGGCGATTGACCATCTCGACCTCGCCTACATCGCTATTGGTGCCAAGCAGGCGCTGGACAAAAGTGGTGCGCCTTATTCGAAGCTTCCGTTCGAGGGCGAGTTGCGTTACGTCCAGGCCTGCATCGAGCAAGCCGAACGTTTGGGCCGGGCATGGCAGGAATGCAGTGGGCAGTTCCCCGGTGTGTGGTGCTACGAAGTGGCTGAGCCCTTTGGCCGGGCCTTTGGCAGGCACCTCCTGGCAGGCGGGGGCACTGACGGCGCTGAAAGCATCCTGAGCAGGATTGTGGCGTCCGCACTGGCGACATCGCCGGCCTAACCGATTCACTCATCAAGCAAGGCCATAAAGCCCGGTCCCCGCGAGGAGACCGGGCTTCATTCATTGGAGGATCCGAAATGAGCAGATCGACGGCGGTACGCCTGGTCGACACGCGTTCTCTGGAGCGCGAAGAGTGGTTGCAGGTCCGGAAGCGGGGGATTGGTAGCTCGGACGCGGCGTCGGCGGTCGGCCTGTGTCCGTACAAGAGTCAGTTGGAGCTCTGGATGGAGAAGACGGGCAGAACGGTTCGAAGTGAGGAGCCGAGTCAGGACGATCCCATGTACTGGGGCACCCTGCTGGAGCCGTTCGTCGCTGCCGCCTATGCCGAACGGACCGAGCGCAAGGTCCGCCGGGTCAATGCGGTGCTCCAGCACCCGACCTACAGCTTCATGCTGGCGAACATCGACCGAGAGGTAGTGGGCGCCGTGGACGTCCAGATCCTCGAGTGCAAGACAGCGGGTGAGTTCGGCTCACGGCTGTGGCGCGATGGTGTCCCGGAGCACGTGCAGCTCCAAGTGCAGCATCAGCTCGCAGTAACCGGCAAGCAGACGGCCGACGTCGCGGTGCTGCTCTGTGGCCAGAAGTTCGAAATCCACCGGATACCGAGAGACGAGGAGGTGATCTCTCGCCTGATCGTCTTGGAAGCTCGCTTCTGGGACTACGTAACAGAGGACACGCCGCCACCGGCGGACGGTAGCGAGTCGGCAGCCAGGGCACTGCGCAGTCTCTATCGGGGAAACGACACGAGCGTCGACTTCACTGCCGACTCGGAGCTGTCCGCCACCTTTGTCGGATTGGTCTCGCTGCGTGAGGAAATCGCCCAGATGGACAAGCGGGCGGAGCAGATGCGCCAACAGTTGGAGCAATCCATGGGGGACGCGTCCAAGGCGATTTTCCAGGAGGGTGAGATCACCTACCGGCGATCGAAAGACGGCACCAACGTGGATCTCAAGAGCCTGGCAGAGGCTCATCCGGGCCTCGTGGCTGAATTCACCGTCGAGCGTCCCGGATCCCGGCGGTTCCGGATTGTCCCCTACCAGAACAAGGGAGCATGACCATGCTGAAAGGCTTGACGATCACTCCGCCCGCGATCGGGCGGATCTCAATCGGCCGAGTGGTCGAACGAAACGGCAAGCGCCTGCCGGAAAAGGACGATCAGTTCACTCTGACCAGCCAGGTCCAGAACCGAGAGGGCTGGGTTCTCCACCCCTTGGATGAAGCCCTGCGAAAGGAATCAGGCGGCAAGCTGCGTTCGATCCCGGTCCGGCTGCTGTTCAACGACCCGACGCTCAATCTTCGCGCGGACTACTCGCTCTTCGACCGTACGACCGGGAGACCAGTGTGTGTTGGCAATGGCGAGACGAGTCGCCGAATGGGCAAGGACGGCGTCAGCCAAGAGGCTTGTCCGGGACCGGAGGGCTGTTCGTTCGCAATGGGTGAGTGCAAGGCGTACGCGCGCCTCAACGTCCGGGTCGGGGACGAGGATGAACTGGGCAGCTTCGTGCTCCGGACGACGTCTTACAACACCATCAGGACCCTGACAGCCCGTCTCGCGTACTTCAACGCGGTCTCGGGAGGACACCTGTCCTGCATGCCGTTGGAACTGAAGCTCAGAGGAAAGTCCACAACCATGAGCTTCAGGTCTGCCATCTACTACGTCGACCTGGTGATCCGGACCGGCCTGTCTCTTGACCAAGCCATTGGCGAGGCGAGAAGCCTCGACCTAGCGCGTAGGGAAGCGGGCTTCGACCAGCCGGCTTTGGATGAAGCGGCGAGGCGGGGATTCGCAAATGGAGCGTTCGAGGACCTGGTCGAAGACGTGCCGGCCGTGGTGGAGGAGTTCTATCCAGATGACGCGCCGGCTGAGCGAGTGACAGCCACCCGTGAAGCGGAAGGAGGCCGGCTGCACGTTCGCTTGCAGGACAAGGTTGCCCGCATGGGCATTGGCTAATCAAAACGAGGAGAAAAGGGGATGCTGAAAGCCATTGGTGGGGCAGTGGTCTATGGATTCGCCCTATATGGGCTGAACAAGTTCATCGACCACATGCGGGGCCTGAAGCGCAGCATCGAGCGGGTTGAACCCGCGGCGACGGAGCGCGGCGAGGCTCGATCTGGAGGCGCGACTACCTGCTAGCGTTGCACGGCAACGAGAACACGGTGTTGTCACTGGGGCGGTCGGCGGAACCCTGCGGTTCTCCGATCGCCTCGCTGTGCATGGATCATGGACTTGAGGAGAAGAGAGATGGATCAACGGCCCGGAGACACCCCAGCACTCTATGTGCGTAGCCCAACCCGGTCGTACAAAGTAGCAAGTAGCGACCAAATCCTCGCAGCCGCGCGCGTCATAGTTGGCGAGCGGATGCAACGCGGCACGTCATTCCTTGATCCCGCAACCGCGCGCCAGTTCTTCCGGGACAAACTGTCTAGCCTGGACCAAGAGGTGTTCGCTGGCGTGTTCCTAGATACTCGACATCGGCTGATCGAGTATGCCGAACTGTTCCGGGGCACTATCGATGGCGCGGAGGTTTACCCCAGAGAATTTGTCCGGTACGCGATCCGATGCAATGCCGCAGCGGTCATCGTGGCGCACAACCATCCATCGGGGATGCCTGAGCCATCCGCGGCCGATCGGGCGGTCACGGCTCGCCTGAAGCAGGCGCTTGCCTTGGTCGACATTCGACTGCTGGACCATGTGGTCGTCGGTGGCCTTCAGACGGTGGCATTAGCCGAACGTGGTTGGCTATGACGGGGTAGCTGGAGTTCCCCCAATCGCGGAGCTAGGACGCCAGACAATCCCTACCGAATAGCGACAGTCTGATTGTCGAAGTCCCAGCCATTCGCCCGCCAGCTCGCACGAAGGCGAGCTGGCGGGGGCGCTAGCATTCTTCTTTGGTGAGTTTTGTGCCTGCGCTGAATGCCGAGCGCGGCGAGTAACAATCAGGGCGGCTCTGATCTTCCAACTCATGCATGCGCTCGCTTATCTGCCCCGGGGGCGATCGATGTGTCGGCGGGCAGTCTCGGGCTGGGCGGTGCGTCGGCACCTGCCTGGGCACGCCTTAAACGCTCCCGCGGCCGCGCCGGCCCCGAATTAGCACCCAACCGACCGTCCTCCTAGGAAAAGTCGCGGTGAACTTCCGTTGGCTCGTGCGTATTTCGCTCCCGCCCGTCTCAACTGCCAGCATGTGCTCAGGATATTCGCGCGCTGCTCGCCGCAGGGATCGGCGTCGCCAGGCTCCGTCTCGGAGTGCAACTGTCACTTAGAGCTTCTAACAAAACCGCCAATCAGCGATGCTATGCCCGATGAGACGTGCATTGATCGGTGAGAAATTGTGGGATGAGCTTGCGCCGCTGGTTCCAGTGGTGCCGCGCTCGGCCAAGGGAGGACG
>JBASBF010000054.1:0-44596 GCA_049650985.1 Stenotrophomonas sp.
CGAAGTAGCGCAGAACATGGCGGAACGTGCTTTCTGCAATTCGTGAACGGCTGTAGTACCTATTTTTCACTTTCATTTCAGAAACTTAGACCACATCAAGAGTGGCTTAACTTCCTAAGACCCTTGCTTGTTCAGCCGAACAAGTCGGGTTCCGCTGAACCGGTCGTGCCACGTCAGCCGCTCACGGTCGAACAGCGCCCACCAGAATCCCAATCCGGCGCACAGCAGTGACAGCGTGCCCATCGCATAGCGCTTCCACAGCATGGCCTGCGTCGGTGCCTGTCCGCTCATCGTGTGCAGCCGCAGGCGCCAAGGACGCATGCCCAGGGTCTGGCCGCCGCGCTTCCAACTGAAGGTGACGTACAGCCCGCTCACCGCCCAGCAGCCCAGCCACAGCAGCCAGCCCAGCAGGCTGTAGGGGGCGATGTTGTGGTGGCTGTTGCCGCCGTTCAGGGCCACGTCCAGCAGCATGAACGGCACCGCGGCCAACATCCAGAGGGCCAGCGACGGCCAGAAATCGTAGAACAGCGACAGCAGCCGCCAGGTCAGCAGCGACGAGGGGGCGGGGGCGGAAAGGAAGGAATCGGTCATCGCGCGAGGATAAGGCTTTCGCGTGCCGGCCATGAACGGCAAACCGCCCAGTCAGCCACGGTATGCGAGAATCCGCCGGTTCCTCCACCGTGGGTTGCCGATGTTCCGTCTTGCCATTGCCGCGCTGCTGGGCGCGATGAGTCTTTCCGCCTGCGCGCAGCAGCCGGCATCTCCCCTGACCGCCACCGCTGCGCCGGTTGCCGACAGCGCCGCCGACAAGCGCGTGCGCGAGGCCCTCAAGCAGTTGGACCCGAATTTCGCGCCGGACTACATCGGCGCTGCGCCATTTCCCGGTTTCCGCGAGGTGGTGGTGTCCGGGCAGGTGCTGTACGTCACCGACGACGGCCGTTATTTGATGCAGTCCCAGCCCTACGACATCGAGAAGCGGGCGATGGCCACCAGTACCGGCCTGCTGACCCACCGCCGCACCCTGCTGGCCTCGCTGCCGCATGCCGACCGCATCGTGTTCGCGCCGCCGAACGCCAAGTACACCATCAGCGTGTTCACCGACATCGAATGCGGCTACTGCCGCAAGCTGCACCAGGACATCGCCGAGCTGAACCGGCAGGGCATCGCGGTCGAATACCTGGCCTTCCCGCGCATGGGCCTGGGCAGCAAGGATTACACCGACATGATCTCGGTGTGGTGCGCCGCCGATCGCAAGGCGGCGCTGACCGCGGCCAAGTCCGACCGTCCGGTGGCGGCCAAATCCTGCACCAACCCGGTGGCGATGCAGTACAACGTCGGCCAGCAACTGGGCATCAGCGGCACCCCGGCGATTTTCGCCGCCGATGGCTCCCAGTTGGGCGGCTACCTGCCGCCGGCGCAGCTCAAGGCGACGCTGGAAAAACTGCCTGGCGCGGCCGGCGGCCACTGAGACAGCGAGACGGCGGCCACGGCCGCCGTTTTCGTTTCCGCCGGCCGGCCCCAGCCCGCGCCGCCGGCTCCGGTACAATGGCCGGCCCGATTCCCACATGGTCTCCCGGACATGATCGTCCTCGAGGGCGCAGCCGCCCTTTCGCCGTTCCGTCGCGAACGTCTTGAATCCCGCCTGCAGTCCATCGCCGCCGATCTGCGCATCACCGGCGCCTGGCATGTCTATTTCACCCAAGCTGCCGATCCCGGCGCGGTCGACCAGGCCACGCTGGGCCGCATTCTGCAAGGCCAGCCGCAGCCGGCCGAGTGCGCCGCCGGTGCGGTGTCGCGCTACGTGGTGCCGCGCCTGGGCACGTTGTCGCCGTGGTCGAGCAAGGCCACTGAACTGGTGCGCGGCGCGGGCCTGCCGATCCAGCGCGTCGAGCGCGGCACCCGCATCGACCTGAGCGGCTGGCCGTCCGATCCGGCACGGCAGTCTGCCGTGGCCAGGCTGCTGCACGACCCGATGACCCAGTCGCTGCTGGCCGACATCGCACAGGCGCGGGCGTTGTTCGACAGCCCGGCGCGCGGTGAACTGGAGCGCATCGCGCTGGCCGATCTGGAAGGCGCCAACAAGCGCCTCGGCCTGGCCCTGGCCGACGACGAGATCGATTACCTGCGCCAGCGCTATGGCGAACTGGGCCGGGACCCGTCCGACGTCGAGCTGATGATGTTCGCGCAGGCCAATTCCGAGCACTGCCGGCACAAGATATTCAACGCAAGCTGGAGCATCGACGGGCAGGCGCAGGACCGCTCGCTGTTCCGCATGATCAAGCACACCCACCAGCAGACCCCGCAGCACACGCTCAGCGCGTACAGCGACAACGCGGCGGTGATCGAAGGCGAGCCGGCCGCGCGCTATCGCCCGGACCCGGCCAACGGCAAGTACCGCAGCGAAGCGGTGGTGCCCAGCGCGTTCCAGATCAAGGTGGAAACCCACAACCACCCGACCGCGATTGCGCCCTTCCCCGGCGCATCGACCGGTGCCGGCGGCGAAATCCGCGACGAAGGTGCCACCGGCCGCGGTGGCAAGCCCAAGGCCGGCCTGACCGGTTTCTCGGTGTCGCACCTGCGCATCCCGACCCTGCCGCAACCGTGGGAAGCGCCGCGTGCGCTGAACCCGCGCATGGCGCCGGCGCTGGAAATCATGCTCGACGGCCCGCTCGGCGGCGCCGCGTTCAACAACGAATTCGGTCGTCCCAATCTGCTGGGCTACTTCCGCAGCTTCGAGCTGCCGGAAGATGGCATCACCCGCGCCTATGACAAGCCGATCATGCTTGCCGGCGGCCTCGGTGCGATTGATCGCGTGCAGGTCGAGAAGATCCCGCTGCAGGACGGCGATGCGGTGATCGTGCTTGGCGGCCCGGCGATGTTGATCGGCCTCGGCGGCGGTGCCGCCTCGTCGGTGGCCTCGGGCGAGAGCGCCGAGGACTTGGATTTCGCCAGCGTGCAGCGCGACAACCCGGAAATGGAACGCCGCTGCCAGGAAGTGATCGACCGCTGCGTGGCGATGGGCACGGACAACCCGATCAAGTTCTTCCACGATGTCGGTGCCGGCGGCCTGTCCAACGCCATCCCCGAGCTGTTGCACGACTCCGGCGTCGGTGGCGTGATCGACCTGGGCAAGGTGCCGACCGACGACCCCTCGCTGTCGCCGCTGGAACTGTGGTGCAACGAGTCGCAGGAGCGTTACGTACTCGGCGTGGCGCCGGAGCGCCTGGCCGAATTTGCCGCCATCTGCGCGCGTGAACGCTGCCCGTTTGCCGCCGTCGGCGTCGCCACCCGCGAAGAACACCTGGTCGTGGCCTACGGCGCGACCCCTGGCAATACCCCGGCCGATGCGCCGATTGATTTGCCGATGGACGTGTTGTTCGGCAAGGCGCCGAAGATGCACCGCGACACCGCGCACCCGGCCGCGCCGCGCTGGCCGCAGTTGAAGACCGCCGGCATCGACCTGCGCGAGGCCGGCTTGCGCGTGCTGGCGCACCCGACCGTGGCGGCGAAGAATTTCCTCGTCACCATCGGCGACCGCAGCGTTGGCGGGCTGACCGCGCGCGAGCAGATGATCGGCCCGTGGCAACTGCCGATGGCCGACGTCGCCATCACCCTGGCCGGTTTCGATACCTATGCGGGCGAGGCAATGGCCATTGGCGAACGCACCCCGCTGGCACTGCTCGATGCCGCCGCCTCGGCGCGCATGGCAGTGGGCGAGGCGATCACCAACCTGTGCGCCGCGCCGCTGACTTCGCTGGACACGGTGAAGTTGTCGGCCAACTGGATGGCCGCCTGTGGCCACGACGGCGAGGACGCGCTGTTGTACGACGCGGTCAAGGCGGTGGGCATGGAACTGTGCCCGGCGCTGGACATCAGCATCCCGGTGGGCAAGGACTCGCTGTCGATGCAGGCGCAGTGGCAGGCCGATGGCGTGGCCGAAAAATCGGTATCGCCCGTGTCGCTGGTGATCTCGGCGTTCGCACCGGTCGTCGATGCGCGCCAGCAGTTGACCCCGTTGCTCGACCGGGACACCGACAGCGAGTTGTGGTTGATCGGCCTCGGTGGCGGCAAGCAGCGCCTGGGTGGTTCGATCCTGGCGCAGACCCAGGCCGACCATTCGGCGCTGCCGGCCTTTGCCGGTGAAGTGCCGGACCTGGACGACCCGCAGCGCCTGCGTGCGTTCTTCGAGCTGATCCGCGATGCGCGCGATGCCGGCCTGCTGCTGGCCTACCACGACCGCAGCGACGGCGGTGCGTTTGCCGCGCTGTGCGAGATGGCATTTGCCTCGCGCCGTGGCCTGGACATCGTGCTTGATGCCTGGGGCGATGATCCCTTCCGCAGTCTGTTCAACGAGGAACTGGGTGCGGTGGTACAGGTTGCCAACGACGACCGTGCCGCTTTCGCCGATCTGGTCGAGCGCCACGCCTTGACCGAATGCACGCAGCGCATCGCGCGCCCGACCACCGCGCCGGCGGTAAGGGTGCAACTGGCCGGCGAGAGTCTGGCCGAATGGCGTTGGGAAGAACTGTTCGACGCCTGGTGGTCGGTCACCCATGCCATGCAGAAGCTGCGCGACAACCCGGACGCGGCCGATCAGGAGCGTGCGATTGCGCGTGATTTCAATGCACCGGGGCTGAAGCCCAGGCTGGCGTTCGATCCTTCCGAGGATGTTGCGGCTGCCTTCATCGCCAGCGGCGAGCGACCGAAGGTGGCGATCCTGCGCGAGCAGGGCGTCAACGGGCAGATTGAAATGGCCAACATCTTCGAGCGTGCCGGTTTCGATGCCTATGACGTGCACATGAGCGACCTGGTCGAAGGCCGCGTGCAGTTGGCCGATTTCCGTGGCATCGCCGCCTGTGGCGGTTTCAGCTATGGCGACGTGCTCGGTGCCGGCCGCGGCTGGGCCACCTCGATCCTCGAACGCCCGGCGCTGCGCGAACAGTTCGCCACGTTCTTCGCGCGCGCGGACACCTTCGCGCTGGGCGTGTGCAACGGCTGCCAGATGATGAGCCAGCTCCGCGACATCATCCCCGGTGCCAACCACTGGCCGAAGTTCCTGCGCAACGCCAGCGAGCAGTTCGAAGCCCGCACCGCGCTGCTGGAAGTGGTGGAGTCGCCGTCGATCCTGTTGCGCGGCATGGCCGGCTCGCGGCTGCCGGTGGCAGTGGCGCATGGCGAGGGCCGTGCCGAATTCGACAACGCGGTTGACCAGGCCGCAGCCAACATCGCGCTGCGCTACGTCGATGGCGATGGCAGGGTGGCCACGCAGTACCCGCTGAACCCGAACGGCTCGCCGGACGGCATCACCGGCCTGACCACCGTCGATGGCCGCGTCACCATCCTGATGCCGCACCCGGAGCGCACCCCGCGCAGCATCAACCTGAGCTGGACGCCGCAGGGTTGGGGCGAGGATTCGCCGTGGCTGCGCATGTTCCGCAACGCGCGGGTGTGGTGCGGCTGAGGCAGCACATCCACGCTCGGCCAGTCCTGCCCGTGGGCAGTGCTGGCCGAGCGCCTGCAGGGCCACTGCCGGCTGCTAGAGTTCGCTGCGTCAGCACAAGGGCAACGCCAGCCGTGACCACTCCCGCATCTCCCGTTCCACGCAGGACGCGCGCATGGCCTTGCCGGTGATCCTGCTGCCGGTGGGCGTCGATGATGCCGCGCTCGACGCCTGTTTGGCGGCACTGGAAACCACCACCCCGGCCGGCACGCCGATCTGGCTGGCCGACGATGCCCAGGGCGGCCCGCGGGTGCAGGTGGTGGTCGAACACTGGCTGGCGCATACGCGGCTGCAAGCCGAATACACCCGGCGTCCGCGCGCCATCGGCGAATCGGCACATCTGGAACAGATGCTGCAGGCCTGCGGCAATGCCGACGTGGCGGTGCTGGCGCCCGATGCGCTGCCGCTGCCCGGCTGGTTGCAGCAACTGGCCGATTGCCTCGCGCGCGATGCCTCCATCGCCACCGCCACGCCGTGGAGCAATGCCGGCGAAACCGTGGCGTGGCCGCGCGCCGGTGAGCTGAACCCGCTGCCGGCCGACGTCGAACGATTGGTGCGCGCCTGCGCGGCGATGCCGTTGCTGCACCCGGAATTGCCCTCGGCCATCACCCATGCGGTGCTGATCCGTGGCAGCGCGCGCGCGCGCGCCGGCGGCCTGGATACGCAGAGCTATGGCTCGTGGTATGCGGCACTGGTGGACCTGAGCCTGCGCATGAGCGGGCTGGGTTGGCGCAACGTGCTGTGCGACAACGCCTTCGTCGGCCGTCATGACGAGGGCCGGCCCGCCGATGGCGACATGGAACTGTTGGGCAACCGCTGGCCCACCTGGACCGCGCGGCTGGCCGAATTCCTGATGGACGACCCGCTGCACGCGCAGCGTCTGCAATTGCAGCAGGCGTATGCGCAGGCACCGCCACCGGGGCCGCAGCGCGAGCTGTTCGACGTGGGCATCGGGCCGGGGCGGGCGCAGCCGTGAGCGGCACGGTTGCCGCCGTCGTCGTCAGCTACCAGAGCGGGGACACGCTGGACGAATGCCTGCAACGGCTGCGCGCTGCGCACGGCGTGACGCAGATCCGCGTGGTGGACAACGCTTCGCGCGACGACTCGCTGGCCATCGTCCAGCGCCATGCATTGGCCGATGCGCGGGTGCGCTTCATCGCCAACCCCGACAACCCCGGTTTCGCCAGCGCCTGCAACCAGGGCGCGCACGACTGCGACGCGCCGTGGCTGGTCTTCGTCAACCCGGACCTGATGGTCGAAGCGGACACGCTGGCGCGGCTGCGTGACCTCGGCCAGCCGCTGGGCGATTGCCTGCTCGGTGTCGAGCAGGTGGACGAACAGGGCAGGGCGGATGCCGCGGTGCGCCGCCGCGACCCGGATTTCGCGGCGATGCTGCGCAACCCGGCCGCCGGTTCGCGGCTGGCGCTGGCGGCCGATCCGGCGCAGCCGCTGCAGCCGGTGCCGGCGCTGTCCGGCGCATTGCTGCTGATGCCGCGTGCATTGTTCGACCGTCTCGGCGGCTGGGATGTCGGCTACCGTTTGCACGCCGAGGATCTGGACCTGTGCCGGCGCGCGCGCGCGGCCGGGGCCACGGTCGCCATCGCCAACGATCTGAAGGTGCTGCACGTGCGCGGCGTGTCCAGCCGCGCGCGGCCGTTGTTCGTCGAATGGCACAAGCATCGCGGGCTGTGGCGCTACTTCGACAAGTTCGAAGCACCACGACGCAGCCTGCCGGTGCGCATCGGCGTGTGGTGCGCGATCTGGGCGCACGGGGCGATGCAGGTGCCCCGGCTGTTGTTGCGCCGCTGAAGCCGGCTTTCGCGGCGACATCGGGGCTCCCCTTCTTTCCCGCGATATTCCGAATGTCATCGCGTTGTGGGCGTGGTGTCATCCTGGCGTGGCTCTCTTACGCACGTGTGGTTAGCTGTGTCGTTGCCGCAAGGGGATGGGCGGCACGGCCGCATGGGAATCACCGATGCTGGTGTTTCCTCAAGAAATAATTGTGATAGAGTTCACGGTTTATCGGGCTTCGCGCAAGGACGACACATGCTGGGCAGGCAAGGTGCCAGTGCACAAGGGAGGGGTCCGGTGAATCCGGCAGAGTTGCTCGATGGCTATCGCGAACGTTCCTGTGCCAAACAGTGGCGCGGCTTCCTGCAGGCAATGGCGGCCGAGTTCGATCAGGCCTTGCCCAGCGAGGAGTCGGCGCGGCTGATGGCGCGCATCGGCCAGCGCTTTGCCGATGCCCATGTCCTGCCACCGGCGGCGACGGTCGAGGCCTTGCAGGCATCGGTCAATGCGGTCTGGGCGGAGTGCGAATGGGGTTGGGCGGTGTTCGAGGAATACCCCGACCACCTGCGCATCGCGCATGCCTGCTCGCCGCTGGCAGTGGCGTTGGCGCGCGATACCGACTGGCAGCACGGATTCCTCGAAGGCGCGTACCGGCATTGGCTGCGCGGCGCCGGCATGCTGGCCGTTCTCGACGTCCGCCATCTGGCGACGGAGAGCCGCGATATTTCGATTTTCACCGTTGCGCGAGTGTTTTGACGATGAACAAGGTGCGTGTGGCATGAGCAAGGATCATTCGACGGCCTCCCCGGAATGCGATGACGACGTGGCGGGGCTGTTCATGAAGCTGGGGGACGGCAAGGGACGGCCGGAGTACCGGGATTTCTCCGAGGCTGCTTTGCCCCGACCGGTGCTGGCCACGACACGTCCGCCGAGGGTGACGGTGGCGGCAGCACAGTCACCCGAACCCGCCCCCTCCGCCATGCCGGCGGCAATGGCTTGCCTGCCATCGGACACGCCGCTGTCGCAGTTGTTCCGCAGGCTTGCCGAGAGCGGCAGTGCGGCACCGGATGACAGCCCCCTGATGCGTTTGCGCAAGCAATAGGCGCAGGGGACGGCAACACCGGGCAGGGCAGCCGTGCTGGCAAGCCCGGACTGGCATGGCCGCGCCGACCGCGCGGCCCACAGGGGAAATCCATGAAACTTCCGATCAGGCCCGAGGGCTCGCAGGCCTTGGCACGCTTCGCTTTGGCTGCACTGGTGCTGCTGGGTGTGCTGCTCATCGCATTCGTCGTCACCGTGCCGCTGAACGTGGCGCAGCAGTTGCTGTTCTCGCTGGCGGTATTCGCCATCGGCCTGTGCCTGCGCCGCGCCCGCAACCGCATCGTGCCGCTGGTGCTGATGGGGCTGTCGCTGGTGATGTCCAGCCGCTACATGTGGTGGCGCCTGACCGAGACGATGGGCATGGGCAGCCTGGTCGACCTGACCCTGGGGCTGGGCCTGGTCATGGCCGAGGTGTATGCGTTCGTGGTGCTGGTGCTGGGCTATTTCCAGGTGGCCTGGCCGCTGCACCGGCGTTCGCTGCCGCTGCCCGAGGACCAGTCGCAATGGCCGACGGTGGACGTGTTCATCCCCACCTACAACGAGCCGCTGGCGGTGGTGCGCACCAGCGTGCTGGCGGCGACGGTGATGGACTGGCCGGCGGGCAAGTTGAAGATCCACCTGCTCGACGACGGCCGCCGCGAGGAGTTCCGCCAGTTCTGCGAGGAAGTGGGGGTGAACTACATCACCCGCACCAACAACAACCACGCCAAGGCCGGCAACATCAATGCGGCGCTGAAGAAGACCGATGGCGAGTACGTGGCCATCTTCGACTGCGACCACGTACCGACGCGCTCCTTCCTGCAGATGTCGATGGGCGGTTTCCTGCGCGACGCGCGGCTGGCGGTGGTGCAGACGCCGCACTATTTCTTCTCCGCCGACCCGTTCGAGCGCAACCTCGGCAACTTCGGCAAGGTGCCCAACGAGGGCGAGCTGTTCTACGGCCTGTTGCAGGACGGCAACGATGCCTGGGACGCGACGTTCTTCTGCGGTTCGTGCGCGGTGATCAAGCGCGCGCCGCTGGAAGAAGTGGGCGGCGTAGCGGTGGAAACGGTGACCGAGGATGCGCATACCGCCATCCGCCTGCACCGCGCCGGTTACCGCAGCGCCTACATCCCGGTACCGCAGGCCGCGGGCCTGGCCACCGAGAGCCTGTCGGCGCATGTGGGCCAACGCACGCGCTGGGCGCGCGGCATGGCGCAGATCTTCCGCGTCGACAACCCGATGCTGGGCCGTGGCCTGAGCCTGATGCAGCGCATCTGCTACACCAACGCGATGCTGCACTTCTTCTACGGCCTGCCGCGGATCATCTTCCTGACCGCACCGCTGGCCTTCCTGTTCTTCGGCGCGCACGTCATCCATGCCTCGGCATTGATGATCTTCGCCTATGCGCTGCCGCACCTGGCACAGGCGAGCCTGACCAACCTGCGCATCCAGGGCGGACACCGCCACCTGCTGTGGAACGAGGTGTACGAGACCGCGCTGGCCTGGTACATCCTGCGGCCGACGCTGATGGCGGTGGTCAACCCGCGGCTGGGCAAGTTCAACGTCACCGCCAAGGGTGGGCTGGTGCACAAGAGCTATTTCGACGCGCAGATCGCGCGGCCGTACCTGTTCCTGCTGCTGCTCAACCTGGTTGGCGTGGTTGCCGGCATCGTCAGGCTGGTGCTGGCCGACAGCAGCGGCGAGATCAACACGATCTGGCTCAACCTGGGCTGGACCTTTTACAACATGGTCATGCTCGGCGCGGTGATCGCCACCTGCAGCGAGCAGCGCCAGATCCGCCGCGCCCACCGCGTGCCGCTGGAAATGAAGGCGGTGCTGCACCTGCCCGATGGCCAGCAACTGGCTTGCAGCACGGTCGATTTTTCCACCGGCGGCATGGCCATCCGCCTGGACCAGCCGCAGCCGGTACAGCCGGATACGCCGGTGGAGATCGAGCTGCGCCATCGCCAGCGCAGCCACCGGCTGCCGGCGGTTGTGCGCCAGGACCGCGACGCGCAGGGCATGAGCCTGCAGTTCGGCGAGTTGAGCATCGAGCAGGAGCGCTGGCTGATTGCCTCCACCTTCGCCCGCGCCGACATCTGGGTTTCGCTGTGGGGCCGGCACGAGCGCGACACCTTCCTGCGTTCGCTGTCCGACGTGCTCCGCGCCAGCCTGAGGGGTTTCCACCGCCTGGGCCGATTCGTCATCACCAGGGGGCGGCATGACGGCCAAGCCCAGCCCGCTCCCGGAGAAACCGCATGAAGCATTGTCTGCACACCTCGTTGATTCCCGCCGCGCGGGCGCGTTGCGCTTCGCTGGCGTTCGCCTTGACCCTGCTGGCAGGCGCCGCCCACGCGCAGGCCCCGGCCGGCACCGCGTTGCCGCCAGGCCTGCAATCGGACGTTGCGCCGCCATCGGCGACCGCACTGCCGCTGCAACGCAGCCGCTCCACGCTCAAGCAACTGGGGCTGGATTACGAAGTGACGCTGCGCGGCATCCAGGGCACGGCCGGCATCCCGTTCTCGATCCGCAGCGACCAGGTCGTCGACCACGCCGCCTTGCACCTGAAATACACCTATTCGCCGGCGCTGCTGCCGGACCTGTCGCACCTGCGCGTCACCGTCAACGACGTGACCGTGGCGACCTTGCCGGTGTCGGTGGAAGAAGCCGGCAAGCCGGTCGAGCGCGACGTCGCCATCGATCCGCGGCTGGTGACCGACTACAACCGCGTCAACCTGCAGTTGATCGGTCACTACACCCGCGAGTGCGAAGACCCGGACCACACCAGCCTGTGGGCCAACATCGACAGCGCCAGCTACCTCGAACTGGGCTGGCTGCCGCTGCCGCTGAGCAATGACCTGGCGCTGCTGCCGGTGCCGTTCTTCGATTCGCGCGATACCCGCCGACTGGAACTGCCGTTCGTGTTCGCCGGGCAGCCGGGCAACGGCCAGTTGCAGGCCGCCGGCATGGTGTCCTCGTGGTTCGGCGCACTGGCTGGCTACCGTGGCGCGATGTTCCCGGTCTCCACCGGCGCGGTGCCGGCGCGCGGCAACGCCGTGGTCGTGGCGACGCCGCGCAACCTGCCGGCCGGGCTGACGACACCCGAAGTGGCAGGGCCGACCCTGGTCGTGGCCAGCAACCCCAACGATGCCAACGGCAAGCTGCTGCTGGTACTGGGCCGCGACGATGCCGAACTGCGTGCGGCGGCCACCGCACTGGTGCTGGGGGCGCCGTTGTCCGGCGCCAGCGCGACCTTGCGCGAGGTCAAGGACGCCGCGCCACGCACGCCCTACGACGCGCCGAACTGGGTGCCCAGCGACCGCCCGGTGCGCTTCTCCGAGCTGGTCCGCAGCACCAGCGAGCTCAACGTGGTCGGCTACAACCCGGACCTGATCCGCATCGGCCTGCAACTGCCGCCGGACCTGTTCACCTGGCGCAAGAACGGCATCCCGGTGGACCTGCGCTACCGCTACACGCTGCCGGAAGGCGCGGACAAGTCGGCGCTGAACATCAGCATCAACGATGCCTTCGTCACCACCCTGCCGCTCAACGGCCGCCCGCAGGCAGTGTCGGTGCCGCGCCGGATGTGGCAGAAGCTCGGTGCACGCGGGGCAATGCCGATCCAGCAGCCGTTGCTGCTGCCGACCGGGCCGCTGTCGGCGAGCAGCCAGTTGCGCTTCCACTTCTTCTTCGACCGCCCACGCGCGGAGGAATGCAAGAACACCTTCCCGGACGTCTCGGCGTCGATCGACGACTCCTCCACCATCGACCTGAGCGGCTTTTCGCACTACATGGCGATGCCCAACCTGGCCGCGTTCGGCAATGCCGGCTTCCCGTTCACGCGCATGGCCGACCTGTCCGAGAGTGCGCTGGTGATGCCGGACAACGCCAATGCCGACGACGTCGCCAACGCACTGACGCTGCTGGGCCGCATGGGTGCATCGACCGGTTACCCGGCATTGCGCACGCGCTTCATCCCGGCGCGCCAGGTTGACGAACATGCCGATCAGGACCTGCTGGTGCTCGGCTCGCGCCGCAGCCAGCCGTTGTTCACGCGCTGGGCCGAGGCGATGCCGGTCGGCAATGACGCGCAGTCGCTCGGCTTCGGCCTCTCCGACTGGTTGTTCAACAAGATGCCGGCGTTCCTTTCCGCGGACGCGCGCCGTACCGACCTGCCGACGGTGGCCGAGGTCGGGGTGCGCCCGGAACCGGGCGACGTGCTGCTGATGGGCTTCGAATCGCCGCTGCGCAAGGGCCGCAGCGTGGTGGCGCTGATGGCCGACGAACCGGGCCAGGTGGACCGCCTGTTCGAGGCATGGTTCGACCCGGAGCGCCTGCGCGATTTCCAGGGCAGCGTGGTCCTGCTGCACGGCGACAAGGTGCGCAGCCTGGCCGGCAACCAGACCTATTACGTCGGCAAGCTGCCGCCGCTGCTGGCTCTGCGTTGGTTCTTCGCGCACCACCCGCTGTGGATGGCGCTGGGCGTGGGGCTGGCGTGCCTGTTGCTGGCGATGCTGGCCGGCTGGCTGCTGCGCCGGCATGCACGCGCACGGCTGAAGGTGGCTGGCTGAACATGGGCGAGGGCGGCCCGGCGATGTTGTCCAGGCGCGAGATGCTCGGGGCGATGGCCGCGGCGCTGGCGCTGGCTGCCTGCCCGGCGTCGGTGGCCGGGAGCGTGTGCGGCACGCCCTGGCGCGACTGGCACGGCTTCGTGCAGCGGCATGTGCAGCACGACGGGCGGGTCATCGATCACACCCACCGCGACCTGCGCAGTACCTCCGAGTCGCAGTCCTACGCGCTGTTCTTTGCCTTGGTGGACAACAACCCGGTGCTGTTCGACCGCATCCTCGCCTGGACCCGCCGCCACCTGTGCGGTGGACGCGCGGATCTCAACCTGCCGGTGTGGCTGTGGGGGCAGGCCGAGGACGGGCAGTGGCGGGTGCTCGACGGCAATACCGCCTCCGATGGCGAGTTGTGGATCGCCTATGCGCTGCTCGAAGCCGGCCGCCTGTGGAACCGGCCGGGGCTGGTGCAGGCCGGCCGCCAGGTACTGGGCCTGATGCGCAGCGCCGAAGTCGCCGAGCTACCGGGGTTCGGGCCGATGCTGCTGCCCGGCAACCGTGGCTTCGTGCAGCGCGAGCGCTGGATTCTCAACCCCAGCTACCTGCCGCTGTTCGTGCTGCGCCGGTTCGCCGTGGCCGAGCCGCGCGGACCTTGGGCGCGGCTGGCCGAACGCAGCGTGGCGCTGCAGCGCGCGGCCTCGCCGATGGGCTTTGCACCGGATTGGATCGCCTGGGATGGCAAGGCCTTCGTGGCCGATCCGGGCAAGGGCGCGGGCGGCAGCTATGACGCCATCCGCTGCTATCTGTGGGCGGGCATGACCGACCCCGGCGAGCCGCTGCGGCGGCGGCTGCTCGACGCGCTGCCGGGTCCGGCGCGGTTGTTGCGCACCCAAGGCCGCTTCGCCGAAAAGATCCAGACCCGCAGCGGCTTCGGCAGCGGTACTGCGCCGGCGGGTTTTTCCGCCGCGTTGCTGCCCTACCTGATAGCGCTGGGGCAGACCGCCACGGCGACCGCGCAGGCCAACCGTATTCCCGTGGCGGGGCCCGCCGCCGACGCACTGGGCTACTACGACCGCGTCCTGGTGTTGTTCGGGCGTGGCTGGATGGATCGCCGTTTCCGCTTTGCTGCTGATGGGCGCCTGCTGCCCGCGTGGAGTTCGACATGTTCCGCAAAAACCTGAAACCCCTCTGCCTGCTTGGCCTGTGCGTGCTGACGACGCCGGCGTGGAGCCAGAACGCCGCGTCCACGCAGCAACTGGTCAATCAAGGCAACTATTGGCTCGACCAGGGGCGCGAAGACCTGGCGGCCGACGCATGGCGCAAGCTGCTGGCGGCCGACCCGGCGCAGCCCGACGCGCTGCTCGGGCTGGGCCTGATCGACCTGAACCAAGGGCGTCGCACCGATGCGCAGCGGCGCTTGCAGCAGTTGCAGGGCAAACACCCGTCGGCGGCGCAGACAGCTCGGTTGCGCGCGGCGTTGGCCGGCGGCGGCAGCGGAGCCGGTTCGCTGCAAGCGGCGCGTGATGCGGCTGCGGCCGGCCGCTATGCCGAAGCGGTCAAGGCCTACGACGAAGTGTTCGGTGCCGGCGGGCCGCCGGACAACCTCGCGCTGGAGTATTACCAGGTACTGGCCGGCAGCCCGGATGGCTGGGCGCGCGCGCGCGATGGGTTGCGCCGGCTGGTGGCCGGCGACCGCGACAACGGTGCCGCCGCGCTCGCGTTGGCGCAGGTGCTGAGCTACCGCGAACCGAGCCGGCGCGAGGGCATCACCCAGTTGCAGGCGCTCAGCCAGCGCCCGGACACCGCTGGCCCGGCGCGCGCTGCCTGGCGCCAGGCGCTGTTGTGGCTCAATGCCAGCCGCGCCGATGCGCCGCTGTTCCAGGCCTTCCTCGAACTGCAGCCGGACGACCGCGAAGTGGCGGCGCGGCAGGCGCAGTTGCGCGACCAGGCCGCGCGCGCGGAGGCTGCGCCGGACCCGAACCAGCGTTTGCTGAGCGAAGGTTTCCGCGCCCTGCAGGCCGGTGCCGTGGACGTGGCCGAGGCGCGCTTTGCCCAGGTGCTGCGCGCCCGGCCGAAGGATGCCGAGGCGCTGGGCGGGTTGGGCTCGGTACGGCTGCGCCAGGAGCGCTTCGCTGAAGCCGCCGAACTGTTGCGCCCGGCCGCGGCGGCCAACGGCAAGTGGCGCGGTGCGGCCAATGCCGCCCGCTACTGGCTGACGCTGCAGGAAGCGCGCCGGCAGCCGGGTACGGAGGCGGTCGCCAACGTGCGCGAGGCCATCGCCCTGCAACCGAAGGAACCCACCGGCTACGTGCTGCTGGCCGACCTGCTGGGCGCTGGCGATGCCGCAACGGCCGAGGCGAATTACCGCAAGGCGCTGGAGCTGGATGCCGGCAACGCCGGCGCGTTGCAGGGGCTGGGCGGGTTGCTGGGCAGGCTGGGGCGTGCCGATGAAGTCGCGGCACTGTTCGAGCGCCTGACCCCGGAGCAGCAGGAACGCGCCGGCGGCGCGGCGGTGCTGCGCGCCAACCTGGCCCGTGCCCGCGCGCAGCAGGCGATTGCCGCCGGCAGCCTGGAGCTGGCGCAGATCGAACTGGAGGACGCCGTGCTGCAGCAGCCGCGCGATCCGTGGCTGCGCCTGGAACTGGCCCGGCTCTACCAGCGCCAGGGGCGCCCGGACCAGGCCGACAGCCTCATGGCCGGCCTGCGCGCGCAGGATGAAGGCTCGCCGCAGGCCGTGTTCGCGCAGGCCTTGTTCGCCAGCGAACGCAGTGACTGGAATGGTGCGTGGGCGGCGCTGGAGCGCATTCCGGCGGCATCGCGCGACGTCGAAATGAGCACCCTGCACGACACCGCCTGGGTGCAACTGCAGGCAGCGCAGGCCCGCACCCTGGTGCAGGGCAACCGCGTCGGCGAGGCGCAATTGCTGCTGGCCCGCGCCGAATCCGCATTGGGCGAACGCGCCTCCCACCCCGGCACCGCTGCCGCCCTGGCCGGTGCCTACGCCGACATCGGCAGCCAGCAGCGCGCATTGGCGCTGGCGCAACGGCTGATGCAGGGCAACCCCGGCGTGGACAACCGCCTGCAGTACGGCGAAGTGCTGCTGCGCGCGCATCAGGACGCCGAACTGGCGGCGCTGCTGCGGCAATTGGGTGAGGCCAGCCTGAGTCCGATGCAAGCCAGGCGCTTGCAGGATCTGCGCAGCGGCTACGTGCTGCGCCAGGTCGATGCATTGCGCGAACTCGGCAATCTGGAAGGTGCCTACGACGTGCTGGCGCCGGTGCTGGCGCAGCAACCGCAGGACCCGCAGACCATCGCCGCGCTCGCGCGCCTGTATGCCGCTGCCGGCGACCATGGCCAGGCGCTGGCGCTGTACCAGCAGCAACTGCAACTGGCACCGGGCGACGTCGATGCAATGGTGGCTGCCGCCGGCAGCGCCGCGTCAATGCGCGACCTCGGCACCGCCGAGCACTACCTGGAGCAGGCGCTGGCGCAATCACCGCAGTCGCCGGAGGTGCTGGCCGCGGCCGGGCGCATTTACCGCGCGGCCGGCAAGAACCGGCGCGCGGAGAGCTATTTCAAGGCGGCCATCGCTGCCGCCGCGCGCGGTGCCGGGCACCCGGACAACGGCTATCCGCGCGCCAGTACCGCACTGGCTGGCGGTGGCCGCGCCTTCAATCCGTTTGCCGGCATCACCCGCGGCAATACCCGGCCGGCCGCCCTGCGCGCCGATCCGGCGCCGCTGCCGGCCAGTGTCGCCGCGCTTGCCGGCGCACTGCCGGCCGTTGCCGCATTGTCTGCGCCGCAGGTGGATGCCGATGGCCTGCCGGCCCCGGTGCTGGCGCTGCCGGCCGCCTCCGTCGCCGAGCTTGCGCCTGCACCGCGCCGTATTGCGGTTTCCGCGCCGGTTTCCGCAGCGATGCCGACAGCGGCGGCACGCAGCGTGGTCGATGAACTGCGCGAACTGCGCGCCGACAGCAGTAGTGCGTTGGCGGCCGGTGCCGCCTACCGCAGCCGCGACGGCGAGGCCGGCCTGGGCCAACTGGCCGACCTGCAGGTACCGTTGCAAGCCCGCTTCGGCATCGGCGACGGCAAGCTGCAGGTCTCGCTGACGCCAACGGTGCTGGATGCCGGTCGCGCCGACGCCGCCTATGCCTCCGGCAGCCGTTTCGGCGCAGGCCCGCAGATGGCCTTGTCCGGCGCGCTGGCCGCCGACCGCGCACCGGTCGATGATCTGGTCGGCTCGTCGCTGTACCAGGCACTGCTGAGCAACGGCGCCACCACCGCGACCCGCAACCTCATCTACGAACGCGCGCTGGACAACGGCCGCTATCAGGAACTGTTCAACCTGACCGACGCCACGCTCACCGCGGCCGAGCGCCGCAGCGCCACGCTGGAACTGCTGTATGCCGATCCGCTGCCGGACTACATGCTCGGCCGTGACCTCGGCAACACCGCCATCGCCGATATCGCCCGCCAGGTGCTTGGCAACACCGCGCTGCTGCGCGGGCTCAGCGCCGGCGAGCAGGCCCAGTTGAAGGCGCTTGCCGGCGGCAGCAGCGCCTCGCAGACACCGCTGGCCTTCCAGGACACGCTGTATGCGATGGTGGCCAACGCCGCCGGTGCGCGCCGGCTGGGTGCGCAGGACGCCAGTGGTGCCGGCGTGGCGGTGAGCTTCCAACAGGGTGGTTTCAGCGCAGACGTCGGCAGCACGCCGCTGGGCTTCCGCGAAACCAGCATCGTCGGCGGCGTTGGCTACCGCGGCCAGATCGGCGATGCGTTCACCTGGTCGGGTGAAGCCTCGCGGCGTGCGGTTGCCGACAGCCTGCTGTCCTTTGCCGGCGTCAGCGACCCGCGCAGTGGCCTGCAGTGGGGCGGCGTCACCAGCACCGGCGCACGCATGGCGGCGACCATCGACAACGGCCTGCTCGGCGGCTACGCGAGCCTGGCCTGGCATCGCCTGCAAGGCACCCACGTGGCCGACAACGACCGCCAGGAACTGGGCGCGGGCGTGTACGTGCACGCGCTGGAGACGGCCAATCAATCGCTGACCGCAGGCCTGAACCTGACCGCGATGCAGTACGACCGCAACCTCAGCGGTTTCACCTACGGGCATGGCGGTTACTTCAGCCCGCAGCGCTACGTGGACGTGAGCGTGCCGCTGCACTGGAACGGGCGCAACAGTGCGCAGCGGCTGGCGTGGCAGGTCGATGCCAGCGTCGGCGTGCAGAACTTCAAGGAAGACCCGGCCGACTACTTCCCGCTGGACCCGGCAATGCAGCAGGAAGCCTACGACGCGGCATCGTTGGCGGCGCTGCTGGGCCTGACCTCGCGTTATGTCGCGCCGGTCTACGACGGCCAGACCAAGACCGGGGTGTCCTACAACCTGAGCGCGGCGGCCGAGTGGCAGTTGTCCTCGCAGTTGTTCCTGGGCGGGCGCATGGAATTCAACAACGCCCGCGACTACCGCCAGTTCGGCACCAACCTCTACCTGCGCTTCCTGCTCGACCGCCTTGGCGCGGGCCTGGGCAAGCAGCCGCAGCCGTTGCGCTCACCCTATGCCGGCGGCGAATAGGCGGGCATCGGCATACCCGGCCGCGCTGACGGCCGGGTGCGTCGGCCGAGGTAGGCGCAAGCGCGGCGCATAATGCGCGCATGATCATCCAGTCCCTGCTCGACACCGATCTCTACAAGTTCACGATGATGCAGGCGGTGCTGCACCAGCACCCCGGCGCCATCGTCCAGTACCGCTTCAAGTGCCGCACGCCCGGCATCGGGCTGGCCCGTTACCTGGACCAGATCAGCGCCGAAATCGACCACCTGTGCAGCCTGCGCTTCAGCGGCGAAGAACTGGATTACCTGCGCAGCCTGCGTTACCTGACGCCGGATTTCGTCGATTTCCTCGGCCTGTTCCGGCTGGACCGCAAGTACATCGACCTGCGCGCCTCCACCACTGTGCCCGGCGAGATCGAGCTGGACATCAGCGGGCCGTGGCTGCACACCATCCCGTTCGAAGTGCCGCTGCTGGCGATCATCAACGAGGTCTGGTTCCGCAACACCAGCGAGCCGGATTTCGCCGAAGGCGAGCGCCGCCTGCGCGCCAAGGCCGCGTTGCTGCGCGATACGCCCGGCTTCGCCGATTGCCGCATCGCCGACTACGGCAGCCGCCGCCGCTATTCGCGCCACTGGCACGGGCACATGCTGCCGCTGCTGCGCGATGCGCTCGGCGCGCAGTTCGTCGGCACCAGCAACGTGCACTTCGCGCGGCTGTACGACATGACCCCGCACGGCACGATGGCGCATGAATACCTGCAAGCCTTCCAGGCGCTGGGCCCGCGCCTGCGCGATTCGCAGGTGGCGGCGCTGGAAGCCTGGGCACGCGAATACCGCGGCAACCTCGGCATCGCGCTGTCCGACGTGGTCGGGCTGGACGCCTTCCTGCGCGACTTCGACATGTATTTCTGCAAGTTGTTCGACGGCGTGCGCCACGACTCCGGCGACCCGTTCGCGTGGGGCGACCGCATGCTGGCGCACTTCAAGGCCAACCGTACCGACCCGGCCAGCAAGATCCTGGTGTTCAGCGACGGCCTGGACATCGCGAAGGTGATGCGGCTGTACGACCATTTCCGCGGCCGCTGCCAGGTGGCCTTCGGTGTCGGTACCCACCTGACCAACGACCTGGGGCCCACGCCGCTGAACATCGTCATCAAGATGGTCCGCTGCAATGGCCAACCGGTGGCCAAACTGTCCGACTCGCCGGGCAAGAGCATGTGCGATGACCCCGGCTACCTGGCGTATTTGCGACAGGTGTTCGAGGTGTCGGAGGCATGATGTGAGGTTGTGTGATGGGCATCACACAAAAGCGTGGTAAAGTTGCTTGGCTCAGACCCTCTTCCGGGCTATCCCATGTGAGGGTTTTTGTGCGTCTGGCGAGGACGAAAGTCGCGCTTGCAATCGTGGGCCATGCCGCGGTTGCCGGTACTGGCCGGATGCACGGGGAGCCTGAAGATTCACAGAGCCGGTGATTCCTCCGTCCTGACGGTGGAGGCATCGCCAGTATCCGTTTGCCGGTCCAGGGAACAATGTTGCAGCCGATTTCGCTTGCCATCGCAGGATTGCCGCACGAGTTCACCCGCATGCAGCGGGGAAGTGTCCATTGGCTGGCCTGCGCCGGAACCGAGCATGCCGACCTGCTTGCCGCTGGCGTGTTGGCCCAGGCCGATGCGGTGGAGATGGCCGTGGTGGTGGCGCTGGGGCGGGACCCTGCGGCAATGCTGGTCACGCTGGCCGATGACCGGGGGCCGGCCTGCATCGATCGCTATCAATGCCCGCCGGCGCGGGTGACCGCAGCACTGCGCGGCTTGCCCGATGACCTGCCACGCATCACCAACGCCCGGCAGGCGCTGTGCCTGGTGCAGGTGCCGGCGGCGGCGCTGGAGGCATTGGGCGAAGGCTTCCTTGCGCGCTGGTGCGCACGCTTGCATGCCTGGGCGCGGCAGGGCGAGCACTGCGTGCTGCTGCTGTGCCACGGGGATGCGTCGATGCTGGCGCCGCGCCTGCTGCCGTTGAACCGCAGTTGCGATGGCATTGCGCAATTGCACCCGCATCGCGGTGCCTTGCAATACCTCGTGCACTACTGGGCCAACGCCGAGGGCGTGGTCGCCCACCGTGACTTCCGGGTCGAAAGCGATGGCGCGCAACTGCGGGCAGTGGCCGATGGTGATGGTGCCTTGCAGGGCGCGCTGGAACGCGAAGGCGGCGACCGCTTCCTGTACCTGGTGCAGGCCCGCGTGCTGGAAGGTGCGCCGCCTTTTTCACCGGCCTGGCATCCGTTCGAGAGCTGGACCACGCTGGCGGCGTCGGCAGTGCGGGCGCAGGCCGCAACCGTGGTGCTGGCAATCGACGACAACGCCGACGTCGACGCGCTGGTACGGCTGCTGTACCGGCTGCGTCGCGAGCGGGGCAATGCGCTCAAGCTGGTGGTGCGGGAAATGGCCTCCTGCCTGCGCTATGCCGACGAACGCCTGCTGCTGCAGTCCGGCGTGAACCTGGTGGTTCCGGCCAACGTGCCGCTGGCAAGGTTCCTGACGTTGCTGGAGACCATCCAGGGCCAGCAGTGGCAGGGGCAATTGCCCGCCGACCCGGAGCGTTTGATCCGCCTGCATCGGCCGCCGGACGTTGGCGGCATTGTCGGCGTGGCGCAATTCAAACAAGTGGTGGGCGAACTGATGGGCAGCGACGGCGGCGCGGTGGACAGCGCCTTGCTGGCGCTGCAACCGGTGGCCGGCTTGCGTGCCGAGCAGACCTTGCAGCAATTGCACATGCGCCGGCGTGGCGACCTGGCCTGCATCCACGGCGGGCAGGTGTGGCTGTTCCTGTTTGCCTGCCGCCGCGATGGCGTGGAGCGTGCATTGGGCAACCTGTTCCGGCTGCCGTGGCAGGAAATGTTCGATGGCTACCAGCGCCTGGCCGAGTACGACCTTGCGGCAATGGGTGCCCGCGATGATGCCGTCGCTCGCGTGGTGATGGCCACGCCGGCGTCGGCAGGGGCCGAAGAACGGCAGCCGTCGCGTTACCCGCGGCCGCTGCGCCTGGGGGAGCAGGAAGCATGAACGACCAGCAGGTATGGGGCCTGGTGGCCGTATGCGCAGTGCTGATGATTCCGTTGGGGGCCATGCTCGGCACGTTGTGGCGGGTGCTGCGCGGGCAATTGCAACGGCATTTGCCGCCGCGCCATCTCAAGCGTGTGGGCCGTCGTCGTCGTGGCGTGGGGAGGTCGGCATGAGCCGCACACCCGCGATGCCCGCCGCCGTGCCGGGAGCCTGGCCGGACCTGCGCGGCTGGAACCTGTACTTCCTGTCCAAGCTGGCGCTGGCATGGATGGGCGCGCTGGACGTGCATGTCCTGCCCAACCTCTTGCTGCTGGCGGCGCTGCTGCTGCCGCTGCGGTGGCGCTGGGCGCGCATCACCCGCACCGTGGTCGCAGTGCCGGTGGCGGTGGCGCTGTATTACCACGACACCTGGTGGCCACCGTTCCGGCGCTTGTTGGCGCAGCCGGGAGTGCTGGATTTTTCCGCCTCGTACTGGCTGGAGCTGGCCGGGCGTTTCATCAACTGGCAAATGGTGACGGTGTTGCTGTTGCTGGCCTGCGGCTACTGGCTGCTGAAGCCGTGGCTGCGGCTGACCACCTTGAGTGTGCTGGGCATGCTCGGCCTGGCAGTGCTCGCACTGCCGCTGCCGGCCGGCCTGCAAGCGGGGCAGGGTGAAGTGGTGGCCGGTGCTGGCAACGGCCCGGCCGCGCGCAGTGGTCCGGTCAGCAATGAACTGCTCGATACCTGGTTGAGCGGCTTTTACCAGCAGCAGGCCGGTTTGAAGACGGTGTTCCCCACCACCCAGGGCGGTGCGCCGTTCGACGTGATCGTGCTGAACATCTGCTCGCTGGCATGGAGCGATCTGGACGAAGTGGGCATGCGCCACAACCTGCTGTTGGACCGCATGGACGTGGTGTTCGACGACTTCAACTCGGCCACCGCCTACAGCGGCCCGGCGGCAATCCGGCTGCTGCGCGCCAGTTGCGGGCAGACGCCGCACCGCAATCTGTTCGACCCGGTGCCGGCACAGTGCCAGTTGCTTTCCAACCTGCAGGCGCTGGGGTTCAGCAACGAACTGGCGATGAATCACGACGGCCACTTCGACGACTTCATTGGCGACCTCGGCAACTACGGTGGCCTGCATGCCAGCGCGATGGACATCGAACCCTATCCGCGCGCATTGATCGCCTTCGACAAGACGCCGCTGCGCCGTGACAGCGACGTGCTGGGCGGCTGGTTGAAGCGGCGTCAATCCGAATCGGCGCAGCAGGTGGCGCTGTTCTACAACACCATCTCGTTGCATGACGGCAACCGCATCGTCGGTGCCGACGGCCGTGCCACGGGCGCCGATTACAAGGCGCGTGCGCAAATGGTGCTGGGCGATCTGGCCGGCTTCATCGACGCGCTGGAAAAGAACGGGCGCCGCGCGATGGTGGTAGTGGTGCCCGAGCACGGCGCGGCGCTGCATGGCGACCGCATGCAGATCCCCGGCATGCGCGAGATTCCCAGCCCATCCATCACTCATGTGCCTGTGGGAGTGAAGCTGGTCGGCATGGGTATCCCCGCCGCCGGTGGGCCGCGCCACGTCACCGCGCCGAGCAGCTACCTGGCCATTTCCGAGCTGGTGGCGCGGGTTTACGCACTCAATGCGCAGTCGCCGGCCGATGGTCGCGACTGGGACGGCCTGCTGCAGAACCTGCCGGAAACCCCGGCGGTGTCCGAGAATGAGGGCGCCAAGGTCATCGACTACGACGGCAAACCCTACCTGCAGTTGCAGGGCAACTCATCATGGACCCCCTACCCGGAGGACAAGCGCTGATGGCCAACGCTCCTTCCGCCAGCTTGACCTCGGAAGAGGACGACATCGACGTGCTGCGCCGTCACCTGGACATGCCGGAACTGCCCTACGTCGATCTGTCGGCGCAGCGCGAGCGTGTGCAGGCGCAGGCGCGCTGGCCATTGCTGGTCGAGCTGGCACAGGCCGCGGAGCGGCGGCGATGAGCGCGGTGCTGTCGCTGCAGGGTGTGCGTGGCGGTTGCGGGGTGACCACCGTAGTCGCCGCGCTCGGCCATGCGCTGCACGCACAGGGCGAGCGGGTGCTGCTGGTGGATGCCAGTCCTGACAACCTGCTGGGCCTGCACCTGGGCCTGGCGGTGGACGAGCGCCACGGCTGGGCGCGGGCGCAGTTGGATGGCGACGACTGGCGCGACGCCGCGTTCGCGCTGGCTCCCGGTTTTGCCTTGTTGCCCTATGGCGCGGCCAGCACCGAGGAAGCGGCCGGAATCGAACACTGGCTGGCGCAGGCACCGTACACCTGGGCCGAGCGCCGGCCGCTGCTGGCCGCGCAGTTCGACTGGATGCTGTTCGACCTGCCGCAGCGCTTGCCCGCGCACGTGGCCGCAGTGAACCGGCATGCCACCTGCGAGCTGCCGCTGCGGTTGGCCACGGTGGACCCCGGTTGCCACGTGCTGCTGCAACGTCACGCCGATGACCCGCGCCGGGTGCTGGCCAACCGCCACGACCCGGCCGTGCCGGTGCAACGCGACCTGATGCGGCTGTGGGTGGAAGATCATGGCCGGCGGCTGGTGCCACAGCCGCTGCACGAGGATGCCAACGTGCCGGCTGCGCTGGCCTGCAAGCAGCCGCTGCCGGTTTACGCGGCCGATTCGCAAACCGCGGCCGACGTCGCCGGGCTGGCACTGTGGTGCTTGGCCGAGCGGGGACGCCTGCATTCAGCGGAGCAAGCGCGGTGACCGGGCTGCACTACCAGCGTTGGGCGCGGCTGCGTGATGACGCCGGCGCCGGGTGGCCGCTGGCCTTGCTGCTGTGGCTGTCGCAGGCGGCGTGCTGGGCCTTGCTGCGGCTGGAAGCACCGGCCTGGCAGACGCTGGCGCCGCGCCTGCGCGGTGTCTTTCCGCAATTGCAGCCACACCACCGCTGGCGTGCCGGCGACCCGCTGCGGATGTTGATCCAGGCCGGCTGGGTGCTGCTGATGCACATCAATCCGCAACCTTCGGCGCGCCGCCAATGGCTGGCGCAAGCCCGGCGCCGGCACGTGGCCGAGCTGCGCGGCGTGGCCGGGCGCGGGCGCTCGCGCTACCTGGAAGCGATGCGCGCGCTGCCGCAGACGGTGTGGAACAGTGCCCCGTGGCAGCGTTTCTGGCACGGGCTGAAGGCGCTGTCGCCGCGCGCGCGGCGTTGGCTCACGCTGGCCGCGGCAGTGCTGACGCTGGCGCTGGGGGCATTGTGCGTGACCCAGCCTTTCAGCTATCTGGCCCAGTTCGTGTTCGTGCTGCTGCTGTGGGGCATCGCCCTGCTGGTACGGCGCATGCCCGGCCGCTACGCCACGCTGATGCTGGTGGTGTTGTCGATCACCGTGTCCTGCCGTTACCTGTGGTGGCGCTACACCGCCACGCTGAACTGGAACAGCAACTTCGACCTGGCCTGTGGCCTGGTGCTGCTGGCGGCCGAGACCTATTCCTGGCTGGTGCTGATGCTCGGCTACGTGCAGGTGACGTGGCCGTTGCACCGCAAGCCGGCACCGCTGCCACCGGACCCGCGCGACTGGCCCAGCGTCGACGTGCTGATCCCCACCTACAACGAAGACCTGGCGCTGGTGCGCTACACCGTCTACGCCGCGCTGGGCATGGACTGGCCGGCCGACAAGCTGCGCATCCACCTGCTCGATGACGGCCGGCGCGCCGAATTCCGCGATTTCGCCCGCAGCGCCGGCATCAACTACATCGCCCGCAGTGACAACCGCCATGCCAAGGCCGGCAACCTCAACCACGCGCTGCCGCTGATCGACGGCGAGCTGGTGGCGATCTTCGACTGCGACCACCTGCCGGTGCGCTCGTTCCTGCAGGTCACCACCGGCTGGTTCCTGCGCGATGCGAAGCTGGCGCTGGTGCAGACCCCCCACCACTTCTTCTCGCCTGATCCGTTCGAGCGCAACCTGCGGGTGTTCCGCCGCGATCCCAACGAGGGCGAGCTGTTCTACGGGCTGGTGCAGGACGGCAACGACCTGTGGAACGCGGCATTTTTCTGCGGCTCGTGCGCGGTGTTGCGGCGCACCGCCATAGACGACATCGGCGGCTTTGCCACCGAAACCGTGACCGAGGATGCGCACACCGCGCTGCGACTGCATCGCAGCGGCTGGAACTCGGCTTACCTGCGCATCCCGCAGGCCGCAGGGCTGGCTACCGACAGCCTCGGCGCGCACGTCAACCAGCGCATCCGCTGGGCGCGCGGCATGGTGCAGATATTCCGCATCGACAACCCACTGCTGGGCCGTGGCCTGAGCCTGTTCCAGCGCTTCTGCTACGCCAACGCCATGCTGCACTTCCTGGCCGGCATCCCGCGGCTGGTGTTCCTGACCGCGCCGCTGGCATTCCTGCTGCTGCACGTCTACATCATCTACGCGCCGGCGGTGGCGATCCTGCTGTTCGTGCTGCCGCACATGGCCCACGCCGCGCTGACCAACTCGCGCATCCAGGGCCAGTGGCGGCGGCCGTTCTGGGGCGAGGTCTACGAAACCGTGCTGGCCTGGTACATCGCCCGGCCCACCACGGTGGCGTTGTTCAGCCCCTCGCGCGGCAAGTTCAACGTCACCGACAAGGGCGGCACCCAGGCCGGGGACCGTTTCGACTGGAAGGTGGCCCAGCCCTATCTGTTGCTGGCGCTGCTCAACGTGCTCGGGCTGGGGTTCGCGGTGTGGCGCTTCATCCATGGCCCGGCCGACGAGCGCGGTACGGTGATCGTCAGCTCGCTGTGGGTGCTCTACAACCTGCTGATCGTCGGCGGCGCGCTGGCGGTGGCGGCCGAGGTGCAGCAGGTGCGGCGCACCCACCGTGTCACCAAGCGCCTGCCGACCGCACTGCAACTGCCCGACGGCCGCACCCTGCGCGGCGTGCTGCACGACTATTCCAACGATGGCGTTGGCGTCGAGCTGGAACAGGCGCAGGCGCTGGCCGACGGTACGGCGGTGACGCTGCTGCTCGGCCGCGGCCACCACGAATTTGCTTTTGCCGCGATGGTTCAGCGCAGCGTGGGCGCGCGCCTGGGCCTGTTGCTGCGTTTCGACAACGAACAGCAGCGCGTGGATTTCGTCCAGTGCACCTTTGCCCGCGCCGACGCCTGGCTGGACTGGCATGCCGGCTACCGGCCGATGAGCCTGCCGCGCAGCCTGTGGAGCATGCTGGCCCTGGGCTGGCGCGGCTTCCGCCGGATCGGTGACTTCACCCCGATCGACTTCGAACGGCCGGCGCACTGGAGCCGGCGCGCCATGCGCTGGCTGGCCAGTTTCGCGCCGCAGCGTCCACTTCCTTACAACCCGGCTGACCCAGCCGCTGACCCGGGGCTTCGTCCATGAGCATTCCCATCTCCCTGCGCTGGTTGTTGCTGCCGTTGCTGGCGCTGCCCGTGGCCAACGGCAATGGCGCGCCTGCACCGCTGCCGGCAGCACGTGCGGCCCCCGACGCGGCGGCCGTGCCGAGTACCGGCATGCCGGGTGCAACTGCGCCCGAGGCACGCGCACGCACCGCGCCGTGGGCCGGCGATGCCTGGCCGTGGCAGCACGCCAGCAGCTTCGCCCAGCTCGGCCGCCGCCAGGACACGCTGCTGTCGGGCGTGCGCAACACCACCACCATCGAGTTCCAGGTGCGACGCGACCGGCTGGTGCGCGATGCCGAGCTGGACCTGAGCTTCACCCCGTCACCGTCGTTGCTGCCCACGCTCTCGCACCTGCGCGTGTACTTGAACGATGCACTGATGGGCGTGGTGAACATCGGTGACGAGCAACTCGGCAAGCCGGTGCAGGCCAAGCTGCCGTTGGACGCACGCCTGATTGCCGACTTCAACCAGGTGCGGCTGGAGTTCGTCGGCCACTACACCGACATCTGCGAAGAGCCGACCCACAGTTCGTTGTGGGCGAACCTGTCCAGCAACAGCACCCTGCGCCTGGGCGGGCAATTGCTGGCGATGCAGGACGACCTGGCCAATTTCCCGCTGCCGTTCTTCGACCCGCGTGACAGCGCACGGCTGGAACTGCCGGTGGTGTTTGCCGGCTCGCCGACGGTGGCGCAGCAGCGTGCCGCCGCGGTGATGGCCTCCTACTTCGGCAGCATGGCCGGCTGGTGGCGGCAGGCGCGCTTCCCGGTCAGCTTCGACCGGCTGCCGGCGCAGGGCCACGCGGTGGTGATGGCGGTCAACGGCAAGTTCCCGGCGGTGATCGCCGAACACGCGCCGGTGCAGGGGCCGGTGATCGAACTGATGTCGCTGCCGGATGACCCGCAACGCAAGCTGCTGCTGGTGCTGGGCCGCAATGACGCCGATTTGCAGACCGCGGTGGCGGCCATCGCCGCCGGCAACGTGCTGTTTCGCGGCACCCGCGTGCAGGTGGACGAGGTCAAGCCGCTGGAGCCGCGCAAGCCTTACGACGCCCCCAACTGGGTGCGCAGCGACCGTGCCGTGCGCCTGGCCGAACTGCTGGACTACCCCCAGCAACTGCATGCGCGCGGCATCTCGCCGCAGCCGATCACGGTCAACCTCAACCTGCCGCCGGACCTGTTCATCTGGCGCAACCAGGGCATCCCGCTGAATCTGCGTTACCGCTACACGCCGCCGTTCAGCAGCGACGAATCGCGCCTGAGCGTGGCGATCAACGACCAGTTCATTTCCAGCTTCCCGCTGATCCGCCGTTCCGGCCGGCAGGGGGCCGAGGAAATCCGCTTGCCGGTGCTTGGCGGCGAGGCCGGCGCCGGTGACGGCAAGCTGCTGATCCCGGCGCTGAAGATCGGCGACCGCAACCAGTTGCGCTTCGATTTCAACTTCGCCAGCGTCATGGGCAGCGCCCAGCGCGACCACTGCCAGACCGTGCTGCCGCCCAACCTGCAGGCGGCGATCGAGGAGGATTCGACGATCGACTTCTCCGGCTTCCACCACTACATGGGCCTGCCGGACCTGTCGGCGTTCGCGCTCAGCGGCTTCCCGTTCACGCGCATGGCCGACCTGTCCGACACCGTGGTGTTGGTGCCGGCGCAGGCCAACGAGGCGCAAGTGGGGCTGCTGCTGAACCTGGTTGGCGGCCTTGGCGTGCAGAGCGGCTATCCGGCGCATGGCCTGCGCGTGAGCGACGACTGGCAGCAGACCAGCCGGCTGGACGCGGACGTGCTGATGCTCGGCGCGCTGCCGGAGGAACTGCGTGGCAGCGACAAGCTCTCGCTGATGATCGACAACCAGCGCACCACCCTGCTCAACGGCGGCAACGCCTCGCCGCAGTTGGCGGTGGCGCAGGCGCAGCAGGGCCGCAACGATGGCGATGCCGCGGTGAACCGCATCGGCGTCAGCGCCGATGCACCGTTCGCGGCCATCATCGGCCTGCAATCGCCGCATCACCCCCAGCGCAGCATCGTTTCGCTGGCCGCCAGCAAGGATGCCGACTACACCCTGCTCGACGAGGCGCTGGCCGACATCGGCAAGCGCGAGGCGATCGCCGGTTCGGTGGCCATCCTGCGCAGCTCCGGCATCCACAGCCAGTTCGTCGGCGAGCATTACTACGTCGGCTCGCTGCCGTGGTGGCTGCTGCTCTGGTACCACCTGGCCGACCACCCGGTACTGCTGGCGGTGCTGGCCACGGTGGTGGTGCTGTTGATTGCCTTCCTGCTGTGGCGCACGCTGAGCTGGGTGTCGCGGCGGCGGCTGGAAACGGAGCGCTGATGCCGCGTCCGCACCACCTCGGTGCCATCGCTGGTGGCCTGCTGCTGGCCATGACCGGTATCGGTGACGGCGTGGCGCAGGCGTTGCCGCCGACACCGGCCGGCGACGTCGTCTCGCAACGGCAATGGCTGCTGCAACAGGTGCGCATCGGCGAAGCCAGCGGCCGCCAGCGCCTGATCGAGGATGCACTGGCAAGGCTGCGGCTGCTGGCACCGGACGACCGCACCACGATGGTGGCGTTGCTGGAAGTGCAGCTTTCGCAGCAGAAAATCGACGATGCCGAGGCCACCCTGCAACGCTTGCGCACAGGCGGCGCCGGCAGCCGCGAACTGGCAGCCGGCGAGCGGTTGTGGTCGGCCTATCGCGGCGACATGCAGGAGCAATTGCAGCAGGCGCGCCTGTTCGCCGCCGGCGGCCGCAGCGCCGAGGCGCTGGCGATCTACCGCGCACTGTTCGCCGACGATCCGCCGGGCCTGCAACTGGGGCTGGAATATTGGCGCCTGCGCGGCAGCGAAGCCACCGGGCGCGCATTGGCGATCACCCGGTTGAGCGCACTGGACCGCGACTATCCCGGCAACATGACCCTGTTGCAGGCGCTGTCGCAGTTGCTGTTCGCCGCCGGCCGCGACAACGAGGCACTGGCGGTGCTGCAACGCATGGGCGGCAATCCCGAAGCACGCACCTACGCGGCCGACGCCGAGTGGAGCTACCTGTCCTCGCAGCCAGCCGACGCGCGCAACCTGCGCCGCCTGCAATCTTTCATCACCCGCTACCCGGCCTGGGTACACATCGCCGATGCGCGCACGTTGTACGGCGAGCAGCGTCGCAAGGTGGCCGACCCGGCATGGCGCGCCGGGCTGCGCGGCACGCAACTGCTCGACGCCGGCCGCAATGCCGAAGCCGAGGCGGCGTTCCTGCAAGCGCTGCGCGGCTATCCACGCGAGGCGGATTTCCACGGCGGGCTGGGGCTGGCGGTGATGCGCCAGGGCCGGCGCGAACAGGCGCTGGAACATTTCCAGCGCGCGCAGCAAGTGCAGGCCGATACCAGCAACAGCGACAAGTGGCGCGACCTGATTGCCAGCACCCGCTACTGGCTGCGGCTGCAACAAGCCGACGCCGCCTTGCAGGCCGGTGAACTGGGCCGCGCCGAAACGCTGTACCGGCAGGCGCGGCGGCAACAGCCGCGCGAGGTGAACGCCGTGCTCGGCTTGCTGGATGTGGCATTGGCACGTGGCGATGACACCGCCGCCGCGCAGCAATTGCAGGCCGCCCGCCGCATTGCCCCGCACGATGCCGGCGTTATCCGCAGGCAGGTGCAGTTCCTCGGCCGCACTGCTCCGGCGCAACTGGAAGCCTATGTCGCCGCATTGCCGCCAGCGCAGCGCCGGCTGTATGTCGAAGACCTGCGCAACCTGCGGCTGTCGCGGTTGCGCGAACAACGCGAGCAGGCGCTGGCCGATGGCGACAGCACGCGCGCAATTGCACTGGGCCGCGAACTGCGCACGGAACTGCCCGACGACCCGTGGTTGGCCTATGCGCTGGCCAGCGAACTGCGCAGTGCTGGCGATGGGACCGAGGCCGACGCGGTGATCGCCGACATGGCCGCGCATGCTGGCCACACGCCCGTCGCACGCTACGCGCAGGCCTTGTACCTGTCTGGCAGCGACCGCCGCGATGCCGCGCTGGCCGCGTTGCGGACCCTGCCGGCGGCGCAGTGGGACGAGGACATGCAAGCGCTGGCCGCGCGCATCGAGCGCCAGCAATTGGTTGAACACGCATGGGAACTGCGCGCACAGGGGCGCGAGGCCGAGGCCATCACCTTGCTGCAACGGCAGCCGGCCGATGCCGGTTACCTGCTGATGCTGGGCGACTGGGCGCGCCTGCGTGGCGACCACCCCCAGGCTCTGCACCTCTATGCGCAGGTGCTGGAAGTGCAACCCGGCAACGTCGATGCGCAACTGGGGCGTTTGCAAGTGCTGCTCGACAGCGGTGATGCCGAAGCTGCCCGCGCGCAGTTGAGCAACACGCCATTGGACCTGGCTGCACTCGACCTCGGCCAGCGCCGGCAACTGGCCGCAGTCCGCGCCGGGCTGGGCGAGAACGATGCGGCATTGGCCCTGCTGCGCGGTCTGCTGGCCGACAAAACCGAACCCGATCCGCAGGCATGGCGCGACGCCGCGCGCCTGCTGCGCGTGGAGGACGCGGCACAGGCGCTGGACCTGTATGCCCGCGCGATGGCCGAAAACGGCCTGCTGCTGCCGGCACAGGCGCAGCCGCGCGACGACCGCGCATTGACCCGCGCCAGCCGCGAAACCGCCGGTGATGATTGGCTGCGCCGCAGCCTGCGCAGCGACGTCGAAACCCTGTACCAACAGCAGAACCCGACGCTGACGCTGATGCAGGATTCCGGCCGTCGCAGCGACGGCACGCCCGGTATTTCGCGATTGTCGCGCGACACCCGCATCGCCCATCTCGATGCCGCGTTCGCCGGTGGCCTGGGCTGGGCGCGGGTGGAGCAGGTACGGATGGACGCGCGCAGTTTCCGGGTCGATGGCAACGGCTTTCATGCCGAGGACTTCGGCAGTTGCGATCTGGACCTGCGGTTGGCCGACGGCAGCGCCCTGCGTGCGCGGGGTTGCAATGCCGGCCTGCGCCAGCGCATGAATTCCGGGGTTGGCGTGGCCGTCGGCTGGCGCATGCTGGACGACCGCTGGAGCTTCGACCTTGGCCATACCCCGTCCGGCTATGTGGTCGGCAACTGGCTCGGTGGCGTCACCGTCAACGGCGACCTCGGTCGTTTCGGTTGGGGCGCCACGCTGTCGCGGCGGCCGATGAGCAACTCGCTGCTGTCGCAGGCCGGCGCGATCGATCCGCGCAGCGGCATCGCCTGGGGCGGTGTCACCGCCAATGGCGTCACTTTCAGCCTTGGCTACGACAAGGGCGGGCGCAACGGGCTGTGGTCGAACTGGAGCTGGCACCGGTTGAGCGGCCGCAACGTCGCCGACAACACCCGCGCCCGCGCGATGGCCGGCTGGTACCACAAGCTGGTGCAGCGCCCGGACCTGCGCCTGGACGTGGGCACCACCGCCATGTACTGGCACTACGCCCACGACCTGGGTGGTTACTCGCTGGGGCAGGGCGGCTACTACAGCCCGCAGCGCTACGCCTCGCTGAGCCTGCCGCTGGGTTTGGCGTGGCGCAACGATGACTGGTCGCTGCGGGTGGATGCTTCGGTCAGCATTTCCAACGCCCGTACCGATGCCGGTGACCGCTTCCCCGAGCATGCGCTGATTGCACGCGCGCTTGCCGCACTGGAAGCGCAATATGGGCCGCTGGCACTGGACGAAGCCGGCCGCTACACCGCCGGTGGTTCCAGCAGCGGCAGCGGCCACCGCCTGTACGCGGCGGTGGAACGCCGGCTCGGCGACCACTTCGTGCTGGGCGCGGCCGGCACCTTGCAGCGCAGCCAGGACTATTCGCCCAACACCTTCCAACTCTACTTGCGCTATACCTTGCGGCCCTGGCAGGGCAACCTGCCGTTGCCGGTATCCCCGTTGCAGTCCCATGGCGAATTCCGCTGACCCCTGCCGTCGCCGCCTGTTGCAGGCGCTGGGCACACTGCCATTGCTGGCGGCGTTGCCGCCGGTCGCGATGGCGGCCGGCGGCTGGCCGGCGTGGCGGGTGTTGATCGACAGCAGCCTGAGCCGCGATGGGCGCATGATCGACCGCAGCCAGGACGACCAGCGCAGCACATCCGAAGGCCAGTCCTATGCGCTGTTTTTCGCCTTGGTGGACAACGACCAGCCACTGTTCGACCGCATCCTGGCGTGGACGCAGGACAACCTTGCCGGCGGCGACATGGCCCGCCACCTGCCGGCCTGGCTGTGGGGGCGCGACGACACCGGCGGCTGGCGGGTGCTGGACGCCAACCCCGCTTCGGATTCGGACCTGTGGCTGGCCTATGCGCTGCTGGAAGCGGCGCGGCTGTGGCGGCGGCCCGGCCTGCACGCCATCGCCGAAGGCATGTTGGCGCAGGTGCGCGCGCGTGAAATCGTCGCCCTGCCGGGGCTGGGGCCGATGCTGCTGCCCGGCCCGCAGGGTTTCGTCGAGGACGGCGTCATCCGGGTCAATCCCAGCTATCTGCCATTGCCGCTGCTGCGCCGCTTCGCCGCGGTCGATCGCGACGGGCCGTGGCAGGCGCTGGCGGTCAACAGTGTGGAGTTGCTGCGGCAGACCGCACCGCATGGCTTCGCCCCGGACTGGGCGGCATGGCGCGAGGGCCGCTTCATCGCCGATCCGGTCAAGGGCACGCTCGGCAGCTACGACGCCATCCGCTGCTACCTGTGGGCTGGCATGACCGCACCACGCGATCCGCTGTTCCGCGCGCAGATGCAGGTGCTGTCCGGCCCGCTGCGGCGGCTGCGCGAAGGCCAGCCGATGTGGGAGAAGGTGGATACCGCCAGCGGCAAGGGCGAAGGGCCGGGCGGCTACGGCTTCCGCGCCGCGCTGCTGCCCTACCTGCTGGCGCAGGGTGAAAACACGCTGGCGCAAACCCTGCAAGCCAGTCTGCCGACACCCGAACAACAACGCGCTGCCGAACCTGCTTATTACACGCAGATGCTGACCCTGTTCGGCCACGGCTGGGCCGAAGGCCGCTACCGCTTCACCGCCGACGGCAGCTTGCGCCTGCGCAGGTAGGGGCCGGGTTACCCGGCCCGCAACCCGGCCCGCATCTTTCCTTACTTCAGCGCCTTGAAGCGCAGGCGCTTGGGCGCAGCGTCGTCGCCCATGCGGCGGCGCTTGTCCTCTTCGTATTCGCGGTAGTTGCCTTGGAAGAACTCCACGTGCGAGTCGCCTTCGAACGCCAGGATGTGGGTGGCGATGCGATCCAGGAACCAGCGGTCATGCGAGATGACGAAGGTATTGCCGGGGAACTCCAGCAGCGCATCTTCCAGCGCGCGCAGGGTTTCGATGTCCAGATCGTTCGACGGTTCGTCGAGCAGCAGCACGTTGCCGCCCTGCAACAGGGTCTTGGCCATGTGCAGGCGGCCACGTTCACCACCTGACAGCGAGCCGACCAGCTTCTGCTGGTCCTGGCCCTTGAAGTTGAAGCGGCCGATGTAGGCGCGCGACTGGATCTCGATGCCATTGATGTTGAGGATGTCCAGGCCGCCGGCGATTTCCTGGAAGACGTTGTGGTTGCCTTCCAGCGCGTCGCGGCTCTGGTCCACGTAGGACAGCTTCACGGTCGGGCCGACCACGATCTCGCCGGTGTCCGGCTTTTCCTGGCCGGTGATCATCTTGAACAGGGTCGACTTGCCGGCGCCGTTGGGGCCGATGATGCCGACGATGGCGCCGGCCGGCACCAGGAAGTTCAGGTTGTCGAACAGCAGGCGGTCGCCGAACTTCTTGGAGACGTTCTTGAACTCCATCACCGCCTGGCCCAGGCGTTCGCCCGGCGGGATGAAGATTTCATTGGTCTCGTTGCGCTTCTGGTAATCGACCGACTGCAGTTCTTCCAGCCGGGCCAGGCGCGCCTTGCCCTTGGTGCGGCCACCCTTGGCGTTCTGGCGCGACCACTCCAGTTCCTTCTGGATCGCCTTCTGGCGGGCCTTTTCCTGGTTGTCTTCCTGCTTCAGGCGCTCGTCCTTCTGGGTCAACCAGTCGGTGTAATTGCCCTTCCACGGAATGCCGCGGCCGCGGTCCAGTTCCAGGATCCACTCGGCGGCGTTGTCGAGGAAGTAGCGGTCATGGGTGACGGCCACCACGGTGCCGGTGTAGCGGGCGAGGAACTGCTCCAGCCATTCCACCGACTCGGCGTCGAGGTGGTTGGTGGGTTCGTCGAGCAGCAGCATGTCCGGCTTCTGCAGCAGCAGGCGGCACAGCGCCACGCGGCGCTTCTCGCCACCGGACAGCTTGCCGACGATGGCATCCCACGGCGGCAGGCGCAGTGCGTCGGCGGCCACGTCCAACTGGTTTTCCAGCGTGTGCACGTCGCCGGCGGCGAGGATGGCTTCCAGCTTTTCCTGCTGCTTGGCCAGCGCGTCGAAATCGGCACCTTCCTCGGCATAGGCCAGGTACACCGCATCCAGTTGGGCCTGGGCCTGCAGCAGTTCGCCGACGCCTTCCTCGACCGACTCGCGCACGGTCTTGGTCGGGTCCAGCTCCGGCTCCTGCGCCAGGTAACCGACCTTGATGCCGGCCTGCGGGCGGGCCTCGCCTTCGAAGTCGGTATCCACGCCGGCCATGATCTTCAGCACGGTGGACTTGCCGGCGCCGTTCAGGCCCAGCAGGCCGATCTTCGCGCCCGGGAAGAAGCTCAGCGAGATGTCCTTGATGATCTGCCGCTTGGGCGGGACCACCTTGCTGACGCGGTTCATGGTGTAGATGTATTGCGAGGACATGACGTCTCCGTAGCGCACGCCCGTGCCCGGTCCGCATGGCGGACAGGCCCGAGGCAAAAGGGAATGGACAATTATAGCCGCAAGCCCGCCACGGCCGGGCTGCCGGCACAGGCTTGCCGGCAGGTGAATGGTGCCCGGCGTAACCGTTTCCAGCCGGAATCCGTTCAGATCGCGTGAGCATGATGGAAACCACCCACCCATACCGCGAGGGCCACCATGAAAATGCACCGATTCGCTGTCGCTGCGCTGACCACCCTGCTTGCCTTCGGCGCGACTGCCCCCGCCTTTGCCGCTGGCGACCGTGGCCATGACCGGGGCCGCCACGGTTGGGATGATCGCGGCCGTGGGCATGGCTACAACGATCGTCGCGACGACCGCCGCCATTACAACGCCGGTTACCGGGACGGCCGCCGCGATTCCCGCCGCTATGCCCCGCCGCCGCGCGTGGTCTACCGTCCCTACGGGTTCCAGCGCGGCTATCGCTACTCCAACTACTATGGTGGCCCGGTCTACGTGGTCAACGACTACGGCCGCTACCACGTACCGCGCCCGCACCACGGCCACCGCTGGATCCGCGACGACCGCGGCAACCTGCTGATGGTGGCCATCGCCACCGGCATCATTGCCGACATCGTGCTGCACCACTGAACCGGCGCGAGGCTTGTCACGAAGGCGTCCTGACGGGCGCCTTCATCGTTTCCGGCAGGTTCACGGCCCGCGTCGCGGCTGCGGCCGGGGCAGGGAGGAAGCGCTACAATCGGCCATTCCCCCGTCACACCTTCAGGAGCCGTGATGTTCCCGCGCGATGCCCGTATCGAGTCCTACGATCCCGAACTGGCCAAGGCCATTGCCGCCGAGTGCCAGCGCCAGGAAGACCATGTCGAGTTGATCGCCAGCGAGAACTACGCCAGCCCCTTGGTGATGGAAGCGCAGGGCAGCCAACTGACCAACAAGTATGCCGAGGGCTATCCGGGCAAGCGCTATTACGGTGGCTGCGAATACGTGGACGTGGCCGAGAAGCTCGCCATCGACCGCCTCAAGCAGTTGTTCGACGCCGATTACGCCAATGTGCAGCCGCACTCCGGTTCGCAGGCCAACCAGGCGGTGTATTTCGCGCTGCTGCAGCCGGGCGACACCATCCTCGGCATGTCGCTGGCGCACGGCGGCCACCTCACCCACGGCGCCAAGGTCAATGCCTCGGGCAAGATCTTCAACGCCGTGCAGTACGGGGTGAACGAGCAGGGCCTGATCGACTATGACGAAGTCGAGCGGCTGGCACTGGAACACAAGCCGAAGATGGTCGTGGCCGGTTTCTCGGCGTATTCGCAGGTGATCGACTGGGCGCGTTTCCGCGCCATTGCCGACAAGGTCGGCGCCTGGCTGTTCGTGGACATGGCGCACGTGGCCGGTCTGATCGCCGCCGGTGTCTACCCGAGCCCGGTACCGCACGCGCACGTGGTCACCTCCACCACCCACAAGACCCTGCGCGGCCCGCGCGGCGGCATCATCATCGCCAAGGGCGCAGGCGAGGAAATCGAGAAGAAGCTGCAATCCATCGTGTTCCCCGGCATCCAGGGCGGCCCGCTGATGCACGTCATCGCCGCCAAGGCGGTGGCCTTCAAGGAAGCGCTGGAGCCGGCGTTCAAGGCCTACCAGCAGCAGGTGGTGAAGAACGCGCAGGCAATGGCGAACACGCTGATTTCGCGCGGCTACAAGATCGTCTCCGGAGGCACCCAGAACCACTTGATGCTGGTGGACATGATCGGCAAGGACGTCTCCGGCAAGGACGCGGAGGCCGCACTCGGCCGTGCCCACATCACCGTCAACAAGAACTCGGTGCCGAACGACCCGCGTTCGCCGTTCGTGACCTCGGGCCTGCGCCTGGGCACCCCGGCCGTCACCACCCGCTGTTATCTGGAAGCCGATTGCGTGGACCTGGCCAACTGGATCGCCGACGTGCTTGATGCGCCGGCCGACGAAGCGGTCATCGCCCGCGTGCGCGAGGCGGTGAGCGCGCAGTGCAGCAAATACCCGGTCTACGGCTGACAAGCCGGGAACGGGGAATGTGGGAACAGGGAATGACAGGTTGCTGTGGCCTGCAGGTTGCGGCCGATACCCTTCTGACGCAGCATCGGGCTGTTTCCACCCAGTTGCAGGCGTTGAGAAAGTCGCTGCAACGCAAAGCCGCACAAGACACCGGGATGTCACATTCCCTGTTCCCCATTCCCAGCCTCTCTGATGCACTGTCCCTTCTGCCAGCACACTGACACCCGCGTCATCGATTCGCGCGTTTCCGACGACGGCGCCACCATCCGCCGCCGCCGTGGCTGCGAGGCCTGCGGCGAGCGTTTTTCCACGCTGGAAACCATCGAGCTCAAGTTGCCGGCCATCGTCAAGAGCGATGGCGGGCGCGAGGCGTTCGATGCGCGCAAGCTGCGGGTCGGCTTCGACCGCGCGCTGCAGAAGCGGCCGGTGGCGGAGGAGCGGATCGAGGCGGCGGTGCGCGCGGTGGTGCACCAACTGCGGATGAGTGGCGAGCGCGAGGTGCCGTCGATCCGCGTCGGCGAATTCGTGATGGACGAGTTGCGCAAGCTCGACCACGTCGGCTACGTGCGTTTTGCCTCGGTCTACCGCAGCTTCGAGGACGTGGCCGATTTCCGCGACGAGATCGAGAAGCTCGAACGCGACCATGCCGCCGCCGAGGGGCAGTTGTCGCTGCTGGATCAGGGCGTGAGGCAGGCTGGAAAGAAGCCCAGGCACTGAGGTTGTTGTCATGCCGGCGCTACCTCGGGTGCGGGTGATTGCGGACGGCTTGCTGGTGAACCTCGCGCCGGCGCGCCGATAGAATGCCTGCATGAGCGATTTCACCGCCACCGACCACTCACTGATGGCCCGCGCGCTGCGCCTGGCCGAGCGCGGCGCATGGACGACGCGGCCCAACCCGATGGTCGGCTGCGTGATCGCGCATGGCGGGGAGGTCGTTGGCGAAGGTTTCCACCAGCGTGCCGGCGGCGCGCATGCGGAGGTATTCGCGCTGCGTGCGGCCGGTGAGCGCGTGCGCGGGGCCACCGCCTACGTCACCCTTGAACCCTGCGCGCATTACGGCCGTACCCCGCCATGCGCGCTGGCGTTGATCGACGCCGGCGTGGCGCGCGTGGTAGCGGCGATGGCTGACCCGTTCCCCGATGTCGATGGCGGTGGCTTCGCGTTGCTGCGGCAGGCCGGCATCGAAGTGGCGGTGGGCTTGATGGCTGCGCAGGCGCGCGAACTCAACCGTGGCTTCCTGTCGCGGGTGGAGCGTGGCCGGCCGTTGGTGCGGGTCAAGCTGGCCGCCAGCCTGGACGGGCGCACGGCGATGGCCAGCGGTGAATCGAAATGGATCACCGGTGAAGCCGCGCGCGCCGACGTGCAGCGCTGGCGTGCCCGTGCCGGTGCAATCCTGACCGGGGCGGCGACGGTGCTGGCCGACGATCCGGCGCTGACCGCGCGCCCGCAGGATGGCGAGTTCCTGCCGCCGCTGCGGGTGGTGCTGGATGCGCGGCTGCGCACGCTGGGCTGCATGCGGGTGCGCGAGGGGGATGCGCCCACGCTGTACCTGCACGATCCAGCACTGACGCCGCCGGTGCTGGAGGGCGCACAGTTTGCCGCCGTACCGTTGCAGGCAGATGGCCGTTTCGACCTGCACGCGGTGCTGGCGTTGCTGGCCGGGCGCGGCATCAACGAGGTCCACGCCGAGGCCGGGCCGACGCTGTGCGGGGCATTGCTCCAAGCCGGGCTGGCCGATGAACTGCTGCTGTACCTCGCCCCGTTGTTGATGGGCGAGGGCGCGCGGCCGCTGCTGGCCGGGTTGGGCATCGACACGATGGCGCAGGTACTGCCGCTGGAAATGCATGATGTGCGCAGTGTCGGCAAGGACTTGCGCCTGCTGCTGCGTCCGGGCCGGTAGATCGGGGTCACATCCCCGACGCCTCATGCAGGTGCCGCCCCGGGTCTGCGGGAGCGGCCATGCCGCTGCAACACTGCATCCGTCCACCGGACAGGCCTGCCCGGAACGGGCTGATACAATGCGCGCGCCGGTTCGCCGGCAATCACGAACGTCTTCAGGGCGGGGTGCGATTCCCCACCGGCGGTAGGTACGGCCCTTCGATGAAGTGGCCGCACGAGCCCGCGAGCGCCGTGGCCGGCATGCGGGTTTTTCGCACTGGCCACGGGTCAGCAGATCCGGTCCGATGCCGGAGCCGACGGTATAGTCCGGATGAAAGAAGACGGCCCGCGCGCGGCTCACTCCGTGCGCGTGGCTGCATGCCTTGCGGCGTTTTTCGCTGGACTCCAACGCGAGAAACGTAATGAAAAAACATGGCAATACCCGCACCTTCATGCCGGAGGTGCGCTGATGTTCACCGGCATCATCGAAGGCGTTGGCCGCCTGGCCGCACGCGACCCCATTGGCGGCGATGTCCGCTTCACCTTCCACGTCGGCAGCCTGCCGTTCGCTGAGGTGCAACTCGGCGAGAGCATTGCAGTCAACGGCGTGTGCCTGACCGTGGTTGCATTCGACGGCGACAGTTTCAAGGCCGACGCCTCCACCGAAACCCTGGGCCTGACCACGTTGGACGAATTGGCCACCGGTGCCGCCATCAACCTCGAACGTGCGATGCGCCCCAGCGACCGCCTCGGCGGCCATCTGGTGAGCGGCCACGTCGATGGCATCGGCAAGGTGCTGGCCATCCATGACGATGCCCGCGCGCAGCGTTGGCGTTTTGCCGCCCCCGTGCCGCTGCTGAAATACATCGCGAAGAAGGGTTCGGTCTGCGTCGATGGCGTCAGCCTCACCGTCAACGAAGCCGATGACGAAGGCTTCGAGGTGGCGCTTATTCCGCACACCGTCGCTCACACCCGCTTTGCCCATACCGGCGTCGGTGACGCCGTCAACCTCGAAATCGACCTGGTGGCGCGCTATGTCGAGCGCCTGCTGGGCCAAGGAGCCAGCGCATGAACTTCGCCCCCGTCCCCGAATTGCTGGAAGAAATCCGCGCCGGCCGCATGGTGGTGATCGTCGATGACGAGGACCGCGAGAACGAAGGTGACCTGATCATGGCCGCCGAGCTGGTCAAGCCCGGCGACATCAATTTCATGGTCACCCATGCACGCGGGCTGGTGTGCCTGTCGGTCAACCGCGAGCGTGCCGGCCAGCTCGGGCTGGCGCCGATGGTGCGCAACAACACCGCGCAGTTCCAGACCAATTTCACCGTCAGTATCGAGGCCGCCGAGGGCGTGACCACCGGCATTTCCGCCTACGACCGCGCCCACACCATCCGTACCGCGGTGAAGCCGGACGCACGCGGCAGTGACCTCACCCAGCCCGGCCACATCTTCCCGCTGATCGCCCAGCCCGGCGGCGTGCTGACCCGTGCCGGCCATACCGAGGCGGCTTCCGATCTGGCGATGCTGGCCGGGCTGGAGCCGGCCGGTGTGCTGGTGGAAGTGCTCAACCCCGACGGCACGATGGCGCGGCGTCCGCAACTGGAAGTGTTCGCGCGCGAGCACGGGCTGAAGATCGGTTCCATCGCCGACCTGATCGCCCACCGGTTGGCAACCGAGCACACGGTCGAGCGCGTGGACGAGCGCGAAGTGGATACCGAATTCGGCCTGTTCAAACTGGTCACCTACCGCGACCGCATCGCCCACGACCTGCATTTCGCGCTGGTCCGCGGCACGCCGCAGCGCGAGGTGCCGACGCTGGTGCGGGTGCAGGTGGAGAACCCGCTGGCCGACCTGCTGCATTGGCGTCGCGACGACTTCGGCGTGGCCGCCACCGATGCACTGCGCGCCATTGCCGCCGAAGGGCAGGGGGTGATGGTGGTGCTGTCGGCGCCGCGCGATAGCGACGCGCTGTTGGCGCGACTGCGGCGCGAGCCGGAGGTACGCCCGGCCGGCAAGGACAAGGACGTGGGCCAGTGGCGTCGCAATGGTGCCGGGGCGCAGATCCTGTCCGACCTCGGCCTTGGCAAGCTGCGCGTACTCGGCACTCCGCGCCGGCAGATCGGCCTTGCGGGTTACGGGCTGGAAATCATCGAGACCGTGCAGCCGTGAGGCGGGGAGCGAGGAGTGGGTAAAGAGGAGTGGGGAGTGAGAGTGTCAAAAGCCAAAGCAACAGCGCCTCGTTTTTGCCGTCATCCCCGCGCAGGCGGGGATCGCTCTTGCTCACGTTCAGGACAGAAGCTGAAAGCGATCCCCGCCTGCGCGGGGATGACGACGTCCGCATTTTTGCTTTCGTTCATTACTCATTCTTCTTCACTCACTCCTCGCACCTCAGCAATCGCCTTGATCCGCGCCTTGCGCAACGCCTCGCCGATGGCGGGGCCCTGCAAACCAGTGGTGGCGATGTCGCGCGCGTTGATTGACAGCGCGGCGGCATGCAGCCGCAGCAGGGTGGCGCGCTGCGGGTAATCGCTGTCCTGGAAGCCGAGCCGGCCGCGCTTGTCGCATTCGCACACCAGTGCCATCTGCGCGACGCGCTCGGGGCGACGCAGGCCGTCGCAGCGCTTGATCAATTCCAGCACGGTGGCATCGCGCAGTTCGTCGATGCGATGCACGTTGAGGTGTTCGCGGCAGGCCGCCTCGGCGAGCAGGCGGTGGTCGGCCGGTACCTTCAGGCGTTCGCACAGCGCGACCAGCGGCTTGAGTCCGCGCTGTTCGTGCATGACGTGGCGCGGTAGCTCGTGCACTGGCGTCAGTGCCTTGCCGAGGTCGTGGGTGAGCGCGGCGAAGCCGACCAGGTCATCGCCCGGCGCCAGCATCGCGGCCATGTCGCTGACCATTTCCTGGTGCACGCCGGTGTCCACCTCCGGGTGGAATTCGGCGCGCTGCGGCACGCCGTACAGCGCCTCCACTTCCGGAAGGATCGCACCCAGCGCGCCGGTGTCGTGCAGCGTGCGCAGGAATGCCGACGGCCGCGCCGCGCGCAGCGCCTTGCGCAACTCCTGCCAGATGCGCTCGGGCACCAGCGCGTCCAGTTCGCCACTGGCGGCGATCTGCCGCATCAGCGCGGCGGTCTCCGGGGCCAGGGTGAAACCCAGCGGCGCGAAGCGCGCCATGAAGCGCGCCGCGCGCAGCACCCGCAGCGGGTCTTCGACGAAGGCCGGGCCGACGTGGCGCAGCACGCGCCGTTCGATGTCGCGCACGCCGCCCCACGGATCGACCAGCGCACCGGTTACCTCGTCGCGGGCGATGGCGTTGAGGGTGAAGTCGCGGCGCTGCAGATCTTCCTCCAGCGTCACCGATGGATCGGCATCGACCACGAAGCCGCGGTAGCCGCGCCCGCTCTTGCGTTCGGTGCGCGCCAGCGCGTATTCCTCGCCGGTATGCGGGTGCAGGAACACCGGGAAATCGCGGCCCACGGCCTTGAAACCCTGCGCCTCCATCTGCTGCTGGGTGGCGCCGACCACCACCCAGTCGCGGTCGCCCGCTTCCAGGCCCAGCAGGGAATCGCGGACCGCGCCGCCGACGAGATAGGTTTTCATGCACAACATGATGCGTTGAAAGGCGGGAATGGCGAAGCGGGAAGGGGTAAGCCATGTATTTACGAAGGGCAGGCAAACGCCTTGGCCGGTGCTTCCAGCCGGCCCTGCATGCGCTCGACCAGCGGCACCGCCTTGCCGTTGAGGCGCCAGTCGTAGATCACGCTGAAGGCCAGCACGCGGGCGACGTATTCGCGGGTTTCCTTGTAGCTGATGGTCTCGATCCAGAAGTCCGGGTCGAAGCCGGGGCGCTGCGATTGCCAGCGTGCGGTCGGGGTCGGGCCGGCGTTGTAGGCGGCGATGGTGACGTAGGGCTGGCCGCCGTACTTGTCCAGCAACTGGCGCAGGTAGGCGCTGCCGATGGCGATGTTGGTGTCCGCGTCGTACAGGCTGGCGGCGCCGCCGTAGCCGCTCAAGCCAATGGATTTTGCGACGCTGGCGCCGGTGGCCGGCAGTACCTGCATCAGCCCCATTGCGTTGGCCGACGAGCGCGCGTTCGGGTTGAAGATGCTTTCGGCGCGGATTTCGGCCGCCACCCACGCCGGGTCCAGCGCGTTGCGTGCGGCTTCGCGGCGGATGCTGTCGCCGTGGTGCAGTGGGAAGCGCAGCGTATACAGGCGCATTTCCTGCGCGCCCTTCAGGGCGAACACCGCGCGGTCGAACCAGCCGTTCGCACCGGCCACTTCGACCGCCAGCCGGCGTTGGGTGTCGTCGAAACGCGAGAGGGCGTCGGTCCATTCGCGTGCGGCCCAAACGGGGCGGTCGATCTTGAACAGTTCCAGCGCGCGCACCAGTGCCGGGTCGCGGGTCACGGCGGCGCGCGCCTGTGCGTTGTCGTTGGGCGTCCACGGGCACAACGCATAGGGCTGCTGCAGCTTGTCGGCGGCGAGGAAGCCGTGGAAGGTGGCCTCGCGGGCGACGGCGCGGTACAGCGGCAGCGCGTCGGCGGGCTTGCCGGTCTTGTCCAGCAGCCGCGCCTCGAACCAGCGCCAGCGCGAGTCGTTGCGTTGCGACGCCGGCATCTTGCGGATTGCAGCCAGTGCCGCCGGCCAGTCGCCGCGTGCCATCGCCTCGCGCGTGCGCCATTCGTGCAGGCGTTCGTCATAGGCCGATTCGGGCACCGCGGCCAGCCGTCGCGCCGAATCCGGCCCATACGAGGCCACGGTCCACAGCGCGATCTGGTAACGCACGCGGGCCTGCTGCGCGGCGTCCAGGCCCAGCGCCTGCGCGTATTGCGGCAGTTGCCGCTCGGCCGCGTCCGGGTCGGCCTTGGCGAGCTGCTCCAGGCCATCGGTGGCGATGCGGCGGCTGCGCTCGTTCTTCGGCCAGTTCAGCGCTCGCGCGTCGGGCTTGCCGACGAAGATGGCGTAGTCATTGGCCTGCGCCTGTTCGGCGGCGGGCAGGCCGCGCGCGGCGGCGCGCATCATCGCCG
>JBASBF010000055.1:0-6075 GCA_049650985.1 Stenotrophomonas sp.
GCATCGTCGCGCATCGTCGCGAACACCCCTTCGAAGTCGCCTTCCATGCGCGAGGTCAGGTCGCCATTGGCGATGGCCCGCAGTAGCCCGGAAACCTGGCCGAGATTGTCGTCGGTGGTCTGCATCAGCCGGTTGAGGCTGAGCATGATTTCGCGGAAGTCGTACTGGTAGCCATCGGCATCGCCGCGCTGGCTGAAGTCGCCCCTGGCGGCGGCATCGCCCAGTTGCCGGATGCCCTGGCTGATCGCGCTCAGGTTGCGCTTGATCGTGGTCATGGTCTCGGTGATCTCGGCCTTTTCGCCGGGTAGCTCCGGCATGTCCTGGCTGAAATCGCCGATGGCATAGCGCTGCGCCAGCGCGATGATCTGCATCTTGGTGTCGATGTGCTTGGCGACCAGTTGGTTGGTGCCGGCGACCATCACCCCGTAATCGCCGGGGAAGGTGGCCGCGTCCATGCGGTAGCTGATGTTGCCCTCGTCGTGGTGCTGGGCCATTTCGTTCTGGGCGTTGATGACCGCCTTGAGCTGGGTCTGCATGTCGCGCATCGCCGCCAGCAGGCGGCCGCCTTCGTCCTGCGACTCGACCACGATGTCGGCGTCCAGCCGCCCGGACGCCACGCCGTGGGCGATGCCGATGGCGCGTTGCAACGGCTTGCTGATGGCGCGGGCGATCAGCAGGCCGAAACCGATGCAGGCGACCAGCCCCAGCAGACCCAGCAACAGGCCGCCGAGCATGGCGCGGTTGGAGCTGTCCACCGCGCCCTGCACGGTGGCGCGGAAGCGCGCGTCAGCCTTCTGCTGCGCGTCGGTAAGGTGGTTGCGGTAGGTTTCCAGCGCCTGCGCCATCGCGCCGATCTTGTCCGGGTCGGCATCGGGGTTCTGGGTGACGAAATCCTCGGCCACCCCGTAGGCGGTGCTGTAGTAGTCGTCGAATTGCTTGCCCAGCTCGGCCATCGTGCCGGTCTGCTCGTGGTCGATCTTCTGCAGCCGGACGTAGGATTCGGCCACTCTGGTGGCGGTGGCGCGGGTGGCTTCGAGCATGTCGCGGTCGCCGGCCGCGGCCGCGCCGTTGAGGCCGTTGATGACGTCGTCCAGCGCGGCGACGTTGCGGGTCATCGTGTCGAGTACCGGGAAGTGCACGTCGCGCACGGCCTGCAGGCGGTCGTTGTTGCTGTTGAACACGAACGTGCTGAAGCCGAGGTAGGCCAGCAGGCACAGGATGGACAGCCCGGCCGGTGCCAGGATTTTCCAGAACAGGGGCAGTGCGAGGATGCGCTTCATGGGGTCCGACTCGGGAATGACGAAGGACGCCGCCACCTGCAACAGGTGGCGGCGGCGGGAGCGATCAGGGCCGCAGCACGACCTTGACGCTGCCATCGACGGCGCCGGCGCTGATGTAGCCGATTGCACCGGGGGTGCCGGCCACGGCGGTCTTGACCGCAGCGTCACCGGACACCTTGCGCGGGCGCTGGGCCTTGCCGGTGAACATCAACTGCGACCAGTAGGCTTTCATCTGCGCTGCATCCTTGCCGGTCACCGTGCTGTAGAAGTCGTTGCGCGTCGCGGCACCTTCGTCCTGGTCGATCGGCGTGGCCTTGTCGCCACCGGGCAGGGCCAGCGACTTGGCCAGGAAGATCTGCGACACCTGGGCCTGGCTGAGGCTGGCAACCTTGCTGTCGGCTGCCATCACCACGACCACTTCGGCGTGCGCCAGGGCGCAGGCGGTGGACAGGGATGCCAACAGGAGCAGGCGCGGGAAGAACGGGAATTTCATGCGTGCGCTCCGGATCAGAAGACGAAATCGACGGAAGCCGAAATCAGGTTGTAGCTGCGGCCGGTCTGGAAGCCGGGCTGCTGGTTGCCCAGCGAACCATAGGAGCCGGCGTGGTTCTTGACGTGGCTGCCCTGCAGCTTGACCGCGATGCTGTCGCGCACGTCCCAGCGCAGCGAGGCGGTGTAGCTGTGGCGGCTGCTGTTGTTGCTGGCCACGGCCTGGTTGAGCAGGCCGACCGGGTCCAGCGCGCCGGGGGCGTTCAGGTCGCTGACGTCGACGTGGGCATAGGTGAACGTGGGCGTCCACGCGCCACGGCGGAAGCCGCTGCTCAGGTAGCCGGAGGTGGTCTTGCCGGAAACCGACGGCGCGTAGTCGGCCTGGATGACCTCGGTACGCAGGAACCAGTTGCCGGGGTCGTAGCTGTAGCCGATGCCGCTGAACTGGCCATCCATGTTGCGCGGGTCCAGGCGCCCGGCGGCTTCGACCAGCGGCGGGATCGGCAGGGTGGCGTAGAAGTCGAACAACTGCTCGATGCTGTTGCTGGAGTAATGCACCTTGCCGCGGATGTGGCTGATGCGGAAGCTGGAGGCACCACGGTCCACCTGCACGCCGAGTCCGTACATGTCATCGACTTCGACCAACTCCGAATCGATGTGGCCATAGAACCCCTGCAGGCCGATCAGGGTGTCGCCGGCATTGATGGTGTACAGGCCCTCGATGCCGTCCATCGCCAGCAGGTAGTTGTAGACCTCTTGCGGCGGCCGTGCCCACGGCATGGCATAGCCCACGCGCTGGTACTCGGAGAGCATGTACAGCGGCGCGGTGATGCGGCCCAGGCGGGCGCTGAAGCTGGGCGAGAAGCGGTACTTCACGTGCGCCAGCGAGATTTCCGGCTTGTAGGATTCAGTCACGGCGTATTCGCTGACCGCCTGCACCACGCCGGTGAAGTCGTCGGTGAAGTTGGCGTTGAGCTGCAGCGCGAAGCGCGAATCCAGCCGTGCGGAAGTGGAATCGCTGGCGCCCACGCCCTTGGAGGACTGGAAGTCCGGGTGCACGTCGGCGTTGTCCTCGGTGGAATGTGCCACGCCCAGCGTGCCGAAGCCGCTGAGGGTGAAACGTTCGCGGCCATCTTCGGCTTGGGCCATTTGCGCACAGGCCAGCGCGACCGCTACGGCGATCAGGTATTTCTTGCGATTCATGTGAACTCTCGGTAGGGCAGATGAAGTGGAATGGCGGCACCCGAGGTGCTGCGCGATGCCAGGAGCGTGTACGTGTGCCGCATTCGCGGCATTCCCTTGAATGGGGTAGCGGCGGGAAGTGCCAGAAGTTTAGTTGTCGCGGCCCGAAAGCCAGCGAGGCCGGATTGGCCCGGTTGCGCACAAGGCATCGGGGCCATGGCTGCCACCTGCTGGCGTGGCAATTGCCGGGTTATGACGGGATGCGTGTCTCAAAACTCCTGCCAATCATCGTCACCGGCAGTTTTGGGGAGTGCGGCTGCCGCAGTGCTGCCACTTGAGGCAGTGGCGGCCGTGCGGCGTGGTTCGGCGCTGGCCGGTTTGCCGCGGGTGGCCATCGGCAACGGCGAGGGCGCGGCATGGGTGGTGGTGCGGAACACGGCCACCGCTTCGGTCAACTGGCCGACTTGCTCCTCCATCGCGCGTGCGGCGGCGGTGGCTTCTTCCACCAGCGCGGCGTTCTGCTGGGTGGTTTCGTCCATCTGGGTGATGGTCCGGTTGACCTGTTCGATGCCGACGCTCTGCTCCTGCGAGGCAGCGGAAATCTCGGCCATGATGTCGGTCACGCGCTGTACCGAGCTGACGATTTCGCCCATCGTGTCACCGGCCTGGTGCACCAGCGTCGAGCCATCGCTGACCTTGCTCACCGAATCCTCGATCAGCTCCTTGATCTCCTTGGCGGCCCCGGCGCTGCGTTGCGCCAGCGTGCGCACCTCGCTGGCGACCACCGCAAAACCACGGCCCTGTTCGCCGGCTCGCGCCGCTTCCACCGCAGCGTTCAGCGCCAGGATGTTGGTCTGGAAGGCGATGCCGTCGATGACGCTGATGATGTCGGCGATCTTCTTCGACGAAGCCTCGATGGCCGACATGGTGCTGACCACCTTGCCTACGATGTCGCCACCTTGTGAAGCCACGCCATGCGCGCCCTGCGCCAACTGGTTTGCCTGCCGCGCATGCTCGGCATTCTGGCGCACGGTGGAGGTCAGTTCCTCCATCGACGCGGCGGTTTCTTCGAGGTTGGCGGCCTGCTGCTCGGTGCGGCGCGAGAGGTCGTTGTTGCCCGAGGCGATTTCGCCGGCCGCGGTGTTGATGCTGGCGGCGGCGGTCTGGATGCGGTCGATGATGCCGGTGAGCTGGATGACGGTGACGTTGGCGTCGTCGCGCATCCGCGCGAACACACCGTGGAAGTCGCCCTCCATGCGCGCGTTGAGGTCGCCGCGCGAGAGCGCCGATAGCAGTGCGGATATCTGCTCCATGCTGTCGGCATTGACGTCGAGCAAGCCGTTGATCTGCTGCGCCAGTTCCAGCAGGAACCCGCGCTTGTCCTGGGTTCCGATCCGCTGGCCCATGTCGCCATGTGCGGCCGCGTTGATGACCGTGGCCACTTCCTGTTCCACCTGCGCCTCGTCGCTGTGGTCCCGCCACTCGACGACATGGCCGATGACCGTGCCGTCCTCGCCGCGTATCACCGAAATGATCTGGTCGAAAAGTGCCTGCCCCATGCGCACTTCGCGCCTGGCCATGCCGTGCTGCGCCAGCGTGTCGATCAGCTCCTGGTCCATCTGCCCGCCCACTTCCAGCGCGGTGATCGGTTTGCCGACCAGCGACTGCTCCGGGTCGAAGCCCGGCAGGGCACCGAGGACGTCCTTGTGGTGGCGTTGCAGGATGTCCAGCAGCGCCTGGTTGGCGAACACGATTTCCAGTTGCTGGTTGGTGAGGTACATGCCGGTGGAGGCATGCTCCAGCGCAGTGCGGATGCGCAGGTTGGCAGCGGCCTGCTGCTTGATCTGCTGGATCTCGTAGCCCTGCCGCACCTGCATGGTCTTGACCGAGCGGGCAAGATTGCTGATCGGGCCATCGCCGAGGATGTCGATGTCGGCGTTGTAGTTGCCTTCGGAAATCGCGCGCACCGAGGTGGCGAGCTTGGCCAGGCGCTTGCTGCGCCGGTGCATTTCCCGGCCCAGTCCGTAGCCCAGCCCGGCAAGCAACAGGCCACCGGGGATTGCCGGCCACAGCATTCCCCCGGCCATGCAGAACCCCAGCACCCCGGCAGTTGCCAGCATCAGCAACTGCGCCACGACCTGGCTCGAGTTGCGCCGGAACAGCAGGTTCAAGTAGCGGCGCAGCAACGAGGCCCGCGCAGCGGTGACCACCTTGCCGTGGGAGATGGCCAGCCCGGAATTGCCCTTGGCGATGGCCGCGTAGGCTTTTTCGGCATCGGCGATGGCCTGCCGCGTTGCCTTTTGCCGGACCGACATGTAGCCGATCAGCTTGCCGTCCTCGTAGCGCGGGGCGAAATGCGATTCGACCCAGTAATGGTCGCCGTTCTTGCAACGGTTCTTGACCATGCCGACCCAGGGGCGCTCGGCTTTCAGGTTCTGCCACAGGTCGGTGAATGCCTGCTCGGGCATGTCCGGGTGGCGGATGATGTTGTGCGCCTTGTTCACCAATTCGGCGGTGACGTAGCCGCTGATGTCGAGGAAATCCTGGTTGATTTCCTCGATCACGCCCTTGGTGTTGGTCTTGGAAACAATGGTGCAGCCATCATCAAGCAATATTTCATTTCCGGTTACCGGAAGATTCCTGCGCATACCCCCTCCCGTCCATTGGCCAGGCGATGCCGGTTGCCGGCATCGTCGCGGTTTGCAACTGCTTGCAACTGCTTGAAACCTTTTCGGGAAACCCCGGCAGGCCACCGGTCGATGCTGGCTGCCAGCGAAGAGCCACGGGGGTGGCCCGCCGGATATCACGTTGCTGGACTGTACGACTTTTTCCGGCAAGCGGTTACCGGCTGCCGGGGCGGGGGCTCAGTTTGCGGCGGAGCCTCCCTGCAACCGGAACACCGCCACCGCCTCGATCAATTGGCTTGCCTGTTCCTCCATCGCGCGTGCGGCGGCGGTGGCTTCTTCCACCAGCGCGGCGTTCTGCTGGGTGGTTTCATCCATCTGCACCACGGTCTGGTTGACCTGCTCGATGCCGGCGCTCTGTTCCTGCGAAGCGGCGGAAATCTCGGCCATGATGTCGGTCACCCGCTGCACCGAGCTGACGATCTCGCCCATCGTGCTGC
>JBASBF010000056.1:0-2220 GCA_049650985.1 Stenotrophomonas sp.
GCATCGTCGCGCATCGTCGCGAACACCCCTTCGAAGTCGCCTTCCATGCGCGAGGTCAGGTCGCCATTGGCGATGGCCCGCAGTAGCCCGGAAACCTGGCCGAGATTGTCGTCGGTGGTCTGCATCAAGTGATTGAGATCGGCGACCATTGCGCGGAAGTCATGCTGGAAGCGTTCTTCATCGCCGCGCAGGCTGAAATCGCCAGCGGCCGCAGCGCTGGCCAGACGTTTGATTTCGACATTGATCGCCGACAGGCTGGCCTTGGTTTCGTCCATCGCCTGGGTGATGGCGGCCTTTTCGCCGGGCAGGCGGTCCATGTCCACCGACAGGTCGCCGCGAGCGTAGTGCGTCATCACCTCGATGATCCGCATCTTCACGCCGATGTGCTGGCTCACCAATGCGTTGCTTTCCTCGATCATGCGCCGGTAGTCACCGGCAAAGGTGGTGGCGTCGATGCGGTAGCTGATGTTGCCTTCGTCATGGCGCGCGGCCATTTCCGCCTGGGCGCCGATGACGGCCTTGATCTGCTCGCGCATGTTCGACTGCGCCCGCAGCAACTGCCCCAGTTCGTCGTTGCGACGCTGGGGAATGGCGGTGTCCAGCCGGCCCTGTGCGACCTCGCCGGAGACGCGCACTGCGTCGGCCAGCGGGCGCAGCACCAGTGCGCGCAGCAACAGCCACAGGCCGGCGCAAAGCGAGGCGGCGGCGAGCAGCCCGACCAGCGCCACCAATCCGAGCAGCGAGCGTGCCTGCGCGGTCAGCAGGTCGCGCGGGACCATCACGCCCAGTGCGAAGCGGCGGTCGTTATTGCCCACGCGCAGCGGTGCGTAGACCTCCACCATGCCGTCTTCGTCGGCCTTGAAATCGCTGTAGAGCCTGTCTTCGGCCATCGCGGCCAGGATCGCCTTGGTGGTGGCGTCATCACGCAGCTTGCCGACGTTGGCCGCGTTCGGAGAGGCGATGACCGTGCCCATCGGCGACAGCAGTTCGGCGTGGCCTTCGTCCATCGGCCGAAGCTGCGAGACGCGCTCTTGCAGGGCGGAAAGCTCGAAGTCGGAGGTGACCACGCCCAGCACCTCGTCGCCTTCCATGATCGGGATGGCGATGGTGGTCAGCAGCAGGGTCTTGCCGCCGACCTCGTAGGGGTAGGGCTCGATGACGACCGGCTTCTTCAGGGTCTTGGGGGTGACGTACCAGGCGCCCAGTTCGGGGTCGTCGTAGTCGCGCAGTGGCTCGCTGACCAGTTCGTCGCCGACCCGCGCCCAGTAGCTCATGAAGCGCCCGGTGGCGTCGTGCGACGGCGCATCGACGAACTCGGCGTCCTTGCCATCGAACGCCTCCGGCTCCCACAGCGTGCACATGCCGGCGCGCTCGGGATGCAGTGCCAACTGCTGTTTCAGGGTTTCATCGACGCTGGCACGGCTGATCTGCCCGCGCTGGACGTGCAGGCTTTCGGCCAGTGTCTGCACCGCGTCGTAGGTCTGGCTCATCTCGATGGCCAGGTGCTGGGCTTCGTACCGGGCCAGGTTTTCCAGCGTCGCCTGCGAGGAAGCCAGCAGCGCACTGCTGCTTTTCCAGTAGCTGATGGCGGCGGTGGCGCCGAAGGCGGCCAGGGCGATCAGGGCGATGCCCAGCATCAAGCGGGTGGCGACGCTGCTCTTGCGGTCGCCGGACGTGGTGCGGTGAGACGAGATGGGCATGAGGCGGGCCGATAGGGACGGAGTCCTTATCTTCATCGGTCCGCAACGGCGGTTCTTGAGGGGGGGCCGTCTGCCCAGCGGAAATCCGGCGGGCAGGTCACCGGGCCGGGTGGTGCCCGGTGGCTGCCATCAGCCGATCAGGATCAGAATTCCTGCCAATCGCCGGCATCAGCCACCATTGCCGACTCGACCTGGCGCGGGGCAGGGACCTGCCGTGGCGGCGGTGGCTGGGCGACAACAGGTTTGCCGGCGGGGCGTGCGGGTGATGCCGCCGTCGCGGTACCGGTACGGAACACCGAAACCGCCTCGATCAATTGGCTTGCCTGTTCCTCCATCGCGCGTGCGGCGGCGGTGGCTTCTTCCACCAGCGCGGCGTTCTGCTGGGTGGTTTCGTCCATCTGCACCACGGTCTGGTTGACCTGCTCGATGCCGGCGCTCTGTTCCTGCGAAGCGGCGGAAATCTCGGCCATGATGTCGGTCACCCGCTGCACCGAGCTGACGATCTCGCCCATCGTGCTGC
>JBASBF010000057.1:0-14696 GCA_049650985.1 Stenotrophomonas sp.
CTTCGACTGGCGCTTCAGCTTTTCGGCAATGGCATTCAGAATCATGGCTACGCTCCGCTACATCGGGAGCTGAATTTCCACCGTTGTGGTCAACAGCTAGTTAACCAAAAGAATTTGCGACACGCCCCGATTTTCACCAACAGAGGGCAAATCCTGACTACCTTGCGCAGCTCGTCGACCTCCTAAAGGACGCACTTGCACTGTATGAGCCGTCCGAGCAACCTTCGGGGTCATCGCCACAGAATGATGATTCTGCCGATCAAAGCCGTAAAGAGTCCCCCGCGCAGGACAATTCTGTCCCCCCATATACAACTACAACCCCCACGACATTAGTAAGAAGAGAACGGCATCGCGCTAACGCACGATCGATTCAGTTTAGTTCTGAGATCGGCTCCGCCGATCAATGGGCTCTCGAAAAAGAGCCTGTGCGAGCGGAACCGTCTGCGCAAGACCGGGAACGTAGTGATGATGATCCTGCAACCACCCTTGATCTGCTACGGCTAGCTTGCCGCCAGCTTCAGGCCGAATATGGCATCAGTTTCTCGTCCTGGCGCGATTTGGAGGGGCAGGCCGACACAATCCGGGCGCTCATACAAATACCGCGCGAAACATGGGTCGCGGGCGTACAGGTCGCCGGCCGGATGAACGCGGCCGCGGCGCTCGCGATCGTGGCTGAGAAGCTGGTGCGGTCCGCCGCGCTGAAGCCGGGCGCGGCCGAGATCGCGAAGCCGGCGCGCTACTTCCTGTCAATGCTGTACCGCTCGCCGAAGGGTGAATTGCACCTCGCGCCGACACTGCGGGCCTTGGCGAAATCTGCCATGAACTAGGGCGCTCGAATTGTTGAAGGCGAAAGGGAAGCCCCCGCCGAAGCAGGCCGGGGGGACGGCGCGAATACCGATGATGGTCATTGGCATCGAGGTCCTGCCGGCAAGATGTAGGGAGCTGTGCACGCTTTGCAAAGCGGCGCTGACAGTTTGAGGTGAAGGACCAAGCTACCGGCCTGGTTCATGTTCCAGATTGCCGACTGTCATTTCGATAGACGGGCGCGAAAGCTGTGTAGCGTAGCTGGCGGCACGGAGCAGGAAGTTTCGTGCGCGCGACGCCTAGGCCATTGATGTCAATGTCGTCGGGACGAACACTGTGAAGCCGTGCCGGTCAAAATGCCGGTTTCGGCTATGGAATGAAATGGGACGAGAGCAAAGACATAGCGATCAAATCCCTTTGCATGGCAGCGTTGTCGATCGAATAGGCCACTAGGACCGTCCGCCCGGCCAGCAACAGCATAACCGAACGATTTTCCCCGCGCCTGCGGCGCTTCCTCGCGAGTCAAAATCGCCCGCCAATGCCGTCCTCCGCTGCGCTGCGGCCCTTCGGGTGCAGCCCGGTCTTTGTGCGGTCCTTTCTCGTGTCCATCGACAACGCAAGCAAAGGAGATCGCGCAATGTCTGACCTCGTAAACTTCATCCAGATCGACGCCGAAACCGACACGCTGACCGGCAACCTCGCAACGCTGACCTTCGACATCGACATCACCGGCGAGCCGGTTGAGAGCACGAACCCTCAGGCTCCGGTCTACCGGCTTTACGCGAAGTCCCCGCGCAACCGCCGGATCGAGATCGGCGGCATCTGGAAAAAGAAGAACCAGAGGGGCGGCGAATACTATACGCTCACCGTCAACACCGGCTTTGCAAAGCTGAACGCGAACCTGGGCCGCTATCCGGGGCAGGATGACGAAAGCCTGATGGCGGTCATCCCCTGGGATTGATCCACCCGGCCCCCGCTTCGGCGGGGGCTTCCCTTTCGCCTTCCCTGAGACGGAGAGTTCAATGACTGATTCCCAAACCCACCTGTTTCGTGTGGAGCTCGAACGCCCAAATGGCGCCCTGGATTGCTATCCGTGTGTATCGCTCGATACGCTGCCCGAGCTGATCGTTCCGCTCATCTCGAGCGCTGATGAACCCGCCGGCACCATTGTCCGCGTCTACGACTATCAACGCTGGACGCCCGACAGTGAAAGCGGGCTCATACGTGCCCTGTCTCTCCTCGAATAGGACTTGCCCCTTGTTCGATCCGCGCCGGAGGCGGATCGAACTTTCTCGCCAACGGGCGAGGGGCGATGCCCCTCGTCCCGATAGGTCAGGATGGCACCGAACCGCCCGATCCGGTCAAATTCGGTCGCTTGCGACCGGAACCGGAGCCACGCGCAGCGGCGAGCCCGCGAGCATGGCGAGGCTCTGCAATTTGACCGGATCGAGGATCGGTGCATTTCAACAAGGAAATAGTCGCCGGCGAAGCCGGCCTTCCATGCAGTAAGGGTTTTTCCAGCCCGGAGGGCCGAAGCCTGCTTTCGAGGGAAAGCAGGCGTAGCAGGCGGAGGCCTGAGCGCGCCCCCAATGGCGCCGTAGAGAAGGCCGGAGCCTGTGGGAAAACCCTGCGGCTGAAGGCCGCCGTAAAACGCTGTCCCAAAACTGACGTTTTTGATATGTTGTTTTTGTTACGGGTTTTCTGACAGATTCGGGAGGTGATATGGCACACACTGACATTTGTCCCAAAAATGACCGTTTTTGGCACAGGGGGCTGAATGCTAATCGGCTACATGCGTGTATCGAAGGTGGACGGCTCGCAGAGTCTCGACCTGCAGCGAGATAGTCTCGTGCAAGCGGGAGTCGATCCGAACAACATCTATCAGGACCTGGCGTCGGGGAAACGCGACGATCGACCGGGCTTTGCGGCGTGCCTGAAAGCATTGCGGCGAGGGGATACGCTTGTCGTGTGGAAGCTCGACCGGCTCGGCCGCGATCTGCGCAACCTGGTGAACACGGTTCATGATCTTACAGCGCGAGACATCGGCGTGAAGGTCCTAACCGGACATGGCGCATCAATCGACACGACGACGCCGGCGGGCAAGATGGTTTTCGGGATCTTCGCCGCTCTGGCTGAGTATGAACGCGAACTGACAATAGAACGTACTGTGGCGGGCCTCTCTGCTGCGCGAGCGCGCGGGAGAGTAGGAGGGAGACCGCCGAAAATGACCAAGGCGAAGTTACGTTTGGCTATGGCTGCGATGAGCCAGCCGGGAACGAAGGTCGGGGAACTATGCCGAGAATTAGGCATTACCCGATCGACCCTTTATCGGCATGTCGGGCCAGACGGCACCTTGCGGACCGAGGGGAAAAAGCTCCTGCCAAGCTAGTCGTATTTGACATTGAAAATGTCGCAGGATTCATTGTGAAATGATTCTGCTGGATGGAGCAAAACATTGACTCCATTAAGGGAGATGATAACGGTTAGGACGTTCTCTTGTATAAAAGTACACCAATAAGCGCACCAAATAAAATCGAACGTGGGAACGACAGACTGGCGGAACAGATGAAGGGCATCTCAAAGGTAATAACGTTTGACGGCCCACCTGAACCAGAGAAAATAAAACCGGGTGAAGCCGGCGTGAATCTCTCTTGGTTGACAGAACTCGCGGATAACCCTCCTCCAAAAAACAGGCATTGGTCTAAGATGCTTCGGGAGTTGGTGTTAAATCCGCGAGCGGATGGGACAACTCCGACAAATGACGAGCTGGCGGCTAAACTCGAAGTCTTTCGAGATACAGTGATGCGCGCCAAAAAGCGTTGGCAAAAGATCGGCGTGATCTATCGCGTCAATTACAACGGCGTTTATGCTTACAATCCCAAAATGCTTGTCGCGAAAGACAAGGACGGGAATGTCATAAAGCACGTGTCGATTGATGTGCGGGCGGCGTCCGATATGGAGGCCTACCACTAGGACGACTAGCGGTACTTCTCAAAAAGATCGACCTGTTCGGGCTTGTCTCCGGCCGTCTCTGGATGTGCCGGAGCACTCGCATTTTCGCGTGCGGCCGCGGCCGCCGCTTTGAAGGCTTCTTCAAGCGGCAAGTCCTCTTGTTCGGTATCTTCGGTCGAAGGGAGCGCACCTCGTGGCGGCGGCGAGTTCTTACCAAGAACCGCCTTCACATAGACGTCGATATCGGCGTCACTGGTGAAGGTGCCGGTTGGTTTAAAGGTGTAGGTCCACTCGGCCGGAACGTTCGACGGGCGATGATCCTTTGCGTCTTCAGGGAAGGGGAATTTGACCTGATAGACGTTCTTGCCGATCCCGGTAACGAAGGCGGTCACACCTTTATCATCGACGCCCAATTCCGTGCTGAATTCCGATCGTTCGATAGGGCTGGCGCGATGCGTCTCCTTCAGCCATTTCGTCGTGCCATCGGTCATCATGTCCCGGCGATACTCATAGAATGTCGTCTCGCCCAGGTCACGTTCCATGCGTTCGGCTGTGGGGCCAAAGTTGATACGAGTTATGACCTTTGTGCCAACAGACGCAATGAGGACGTCAAGGACTTCCTGTCCGTAGTTTTTGGCGATCTGTGACAGGTCTTGCAGACCGAGAACGGCACAGACCCCCTTGGACCGACCGAGAGTAACGAAGCGCTCGAAATCCTGAATTTCAGGAAGCTGACCCCATTCGTCAAGGAAGAACCATATACGGCGCAGGTCATGGTCTGAAAGCAGGTTACTGTCCGTTACCGTAGAGACTGCGACCGCGTAAAGCGCGGAGATCCAGCCGTCAGACAGTTCGGCATATCGACCGGAGTGCTGGACAATGACAGTTCTCTGATCGGTCTTGTTGACCAGCCATTCACGCAACCGGAATCGCTGTCTTCCCTCATAGGTCGGCCATGCCGTCGCCAGCATTTCGAGCAGGCGCATATTCGTTTCGAGCTGTCCGAGAGTGGACATGACCTGCTTGTAATCGGCGGTCAAAAATATGTCGGCTCCGCGCTGATACTTGAGCATGATCCGGAGCAGTTTTTCCTGATCCTGACGCGTTTCATTGAGCAGATCGAGCCATGTCCATTCCTTCGGTTTTTCCGCCATCAGCTTGATAGCGCAGCCGGCGAGGACAGCGCGAGCGCTCTGCGTAAAAAACGGATGTCCGTCATCGGGAATGATACGTTGCGCCAATTCAACAGCGTCCTGTGACACGATCAAATCGGCCGCAATATCCCAAACCGCCGAACGGTCATCCTGTGGCGCCAGAAGAAGCGGAGGAACCTCTTTTCCGTCACGAACCGATGGAGGTGTTATGCGGGTATAGTCACCCTTCTCATCGAAGATGATAGCTTTGTCCCCGCGTTCGACAACGGAGCCGATCATGCGACGAAAAGTTACCGTCTTGCCACCCCCCGGAGCGCCAAGGATGAATGTGTGATTTGTCTCGCGAGGGAGCGTGTAATGCCATCCATTGAACATATGGATTCCGCGAGTCTTCGGATAGCGATTGTGCTTCTGCTCGTAACGAGCAGCACGCAACAAAGCGTCCATTCCCTCTACGACCATTCCCGAGATAATGATGCGTTGCCGAACCACGAGCCACTTCTGATAAATGAATACTCCGAGGAGGGCGAGAGCGACTATAAGAGGCGCAATAACGACTACCTGGTTGCGAATAGCTGAGCCGGCGAGGGGGCTTCCGATCGCTTCAAGATGGGATCGGCAAGCGCCCCATTTCCATATCGTCAGGCAATCCCATGCCTGCGAAAATGAGAGTTGGACGAAATGACCGTTCGCCGTAGGCCATGATGGGTTTACGAAACGGAAGTACCACAAGAGCGGCGTCATGACCGCCGCCACGATAGCAGTGATAACGAGAACTCCAACAGCAGGTTCAGGCGGTTTCCGTATCATTTCTCAAAAGCCTTCCTGCCTTTTTCGATCATCGCAATGCGAAGCTTCTCGTTATCCTTTTGCTCAAAAGCAGTCAGCAGCACACCGAGGATAAAGGCGGGGTTCTCACCACGAAGACCTGCCTTCACGACGAGCCCACCAAGCATGATTTTCTCATGCGCATCCTTTTGCCGATTTGCCGCCATCTTGTCTCGATACTCCCTTTGTCGCTTACCAAGCAGGAGCGCTAAGCGTCCCGCTTCACTCGGCGGGTGTTTGTTGAAATCGCTCGGCCACCTCTTTCAAAGCCTTGAGCAGATCGCGATCGGAGACTTCAACGTCAGCGAGGCCGGCTTTGACCGCTAGGCTTCCCAACCTTTCAGCTTCTTTTGCGCGCTCAGCGTCTAGCTGCTGCTGGAGACGTGCAATCTCGTCTTGGATCTTCGATACCTTTGATGTGCGAGCCACGAATAACCTCCGTTGTTGCGCTGTACACTCGTCATTGATACCGCCAGTTGCTCTATACGGCAAGATTGAATTCCACTCGATAAGCTGTCGAGCAATAGCGAGACACAGAGAAAAACAAAGGGTTGGCGTAGCCAACGCATTGTCAGTCCCGTCCGGAGCCGCGCAGCGCTCCGGTTTCTAAGGGCGCACTTATGTATCGACAAGTCGATACCTGCTTGTTATGTGTGTTCGCATGGCGATATTTCATCTTCATGCGAAGGTTTTAAGCAGGGCGACCGGGCAAAGCGCGGTCGCAGCAGCATCATATCGCCACTGCGCCGCCATGACTAATCAGACCTATGAACGGTCCTATGATTTTTCCAACAAGAGGGGAAACGTTCACAGCGAATTCGCGATACCAGCTAATGCGCCGGATTGGGCGCAGGCTCTTGCGAACCTTTCCCCGGTTCAAGCGTCGGAGGCCTTTTGGAATAAAGTTGAGGCATCCGAGAACAGGAAGGACGCGCAGTTTGCTCGTGAAATGACACTTGCCCTGCCCATTGAGTTTTCGCGAGAACAGAACATCGCCCTGGTCCGCGAATTCGTGGAGGAGAACTTTTCAAAGAAAGGGATCGTGGCGGATTGGGCGTATCACGAGATCAAGGGCAATCCGCACGTTCATATCATGAGCGCTTTGCGGCCTCTGACAGATGAGGGATTTGGAGCAAAAAATGTTCGCGCGGTTGATGAGAATGGTGAGCCGAAATTCTCGAAGAACGGCCATGCTCTCTATCGCCAGTTCGCCGGAGACAAGGAGCTCATCCCTGCACTGAGAGAAGCATGGGCGGATGTGCAGAACCATCATCTTGCCTCACACGGGTTCGATATTCGTGTTGACCACCGCTCCTATTCAGAGCAGGGAATTGCGATCCAACCAACCATGCACCGCGGGCCTACCGCCGAGGGGATGGACCGGAAAGGGGTGAAGTCGGATCGCATAGAGATCAATGCAGAGATCGAAGCGACACGCCGCCAGCAGGTGATGGCAGATCCTTCCATCATCCTGAAGCTGATCACCGCTGAAAAGTCTGTCTTCGATGAGCGCGACGTTGCGCGAACAGTCCATCGCTACACCGATTCCTACGAGGATTTTCAGGCTCTGTTCCTCCGCGTAGGCGCGCTTGAAAATCAGGTGATGATCGCATCACCGATCTTTGATCCGATGACAGACAAGATCATTGAGCGCGCAAAATATACAACGACGGAAGTGCTCGATACCGAACGAACCATGATCGCTTCTGCGCGGTCGCTAGTCGGTCGGGACGGTTTTGCGGTCAATCAGAAGAGCGCCGATAAGGTTGTCGCGGATGTTGAGAAACGTGCCGGTTTCAAATTCGATCCAGAGCAAAAGGTTGTCATTTCTCGGCTGACTGAAAATGCGGGTATCGCCGTCATGGTCGGTTACGCAGGTGCCGGCAAATCGACAGTGATGAACGCAGTACGCGCGGTTTACGAGGGAGAGGGGAGACGTGTCGTAGGCGGAGCGTTGGCCGGCAAGGCTGCTGTCGGATTGCAGGAAAGTGCTGGTATTGAATCCCGCACACTTGCCTCCTGGGAGGCATCTTGGAAGAACGGCCTTCGCCAGTTGGGGCCGGGCGATGTGTTCGTACTTGATGAAGCTGGCATGGTCGGTTCGGCACAGATGCAGCGATTTGTTTCTGCGGTGGAGGAAGCCGGAGCGAAGCTCATCTTACTTGGCGATGCGCGCCAGTTGCAGCCGATTGAAGCTGGTGCCGCCTTCCGGGCTATTGCCGATGACGCAGGGTATATCGAGCTTACAGGCGTTCGCCGTCAGCGCGAAGAATGGATGCAGAATGCGACCATTGAATTCGGCAAGGGGAATACCGCGGACGCGATCGGGCGCTACGTCGAACATGATCTCGTACAGCTCGAACCTGACAGTGCATCGGCTCGGAATTCTTTGATCGCCAATTGGCGGAGTGATTGGGAGGCCGGCGTCGATGTGTTGATGCTTGCGCATCGCAATGTCGATGTCCTCGCTCTGAATATGGCTGCCCGTAACGTCATCAAAGAGGGTGGCGGTCTTCAGGAAGAACACGGGTTCCGGACTGATCGGGGCCAGCGTCAGTTTGCGGTTGGGGATCGTATTGTATTTCTGGAGAAGAGCCGTGAGCTTGGCGTCGAGAACGGTTCATTCGGCAATGTCGAGGAGGCTAGTCGCGGCCGTCTCGTGATTGGTCTGTTTGACGGTCGAAGCGTCACCGCCGCACAGAGCGATTACGCGAATATCGATTATGGTTATGCAGCGACGATCCATAAGAGCCAGGGCGCGACGGTCGATCGTGCCCACGTTCTGGCGAGCCCGACGATGGACGCGCACATGACGTATGTTGCGATGAGCCGGCATCGAGATAGTGCGACCCTTTATGCAGGTTCCGATGAATTCGGAACTCTGGATAAGTTGGTGGATACACTTTCACGCGATCGCATGAAGGATACCACGCTCGCTTATGAACGGACTGACGATTACCGTCTGAGCGTGAAGGAATTTGCTGAACGGCGAGGCATCCCATCATTGAGCGAAATTGGGGATATGTTCCGTCATCAGCTTGCGGCATTGCGAGAGCGCTTCACGAAAATTGCAGAGCGTTTGGAAGCCATCGGTACGAAATTCGCCCATGTCATTCGGCCCGAGCAGCATCAGGGCAAAGCCGCCGAACATCGGCCGGAATATCAACCGTCACAGCGGCAAGTCGTAACGGTTCCGGACATCACATTCCCCGAAATGACTTCTGCGGTTCGTCAAGCCCTTTCCCGATTGGAGCATAATCTAGGACATGCCGAAATCTCCGATACGGATCGTGCACGTCGGCGTTGGTTCACGAGTGCTGGATATGAATTAAGGGACGGTTCAGCCGCCACGGATCTTCAGCGCTTCAATCGGGAAATTGCGTCCATTGTTCCGCAAGCGACTGTCGTTGCCATCGGTCCGGATCTCGGCGCCGACGATCGCAATCAGGTTCAGTCGCTGATACCGGAGTCGGTTCGAGAGGCTTTCATCGACAACTGGCCACTGATCCATGCCGGGCAGAAGGCCGGTCAGGACCTCACGCGCCTCGAAATCGCGCAGACGCTCAACAGCGAAGCGAAAGAGAGGCTGGTAGTCGAACAGTATGAAAAGAGGCAGGCGATGTTTGCGACACCAGAAAAACCCCTTGTTGCAGCTATCTCCGACTGGCGCGATAGCATCGAGGCGACGGTTGCGGCACGGATGGAAACCCGGCCGGTCATGCAATCAGCAACACGCCGTCTTGAGACGGCTGTTGCAGCCGTTTGGCAGCGGCCGGAAGCTGTGCTTTCTGCGCTGCGGAACCGGATCGATGACGGACGGGTTCCAGTCGCCGATTTCGCGCAGTCCATTCGGGATAATCCAGCATCTGTTGGCGAGCTTCACGGCAGCAGAAGCATGTTCGGCCGAAATGATGGCGTGCGAGAAAAGGCGCTGGCAGCGGTCTCGCCGGCGATCTCGGCCTTGCAGGATTACGGCCAGGTTCGAAGCAATCTGAGAAATGATCTGACCAAGGACGAGCAGCGGTTCCGTACCCTGATGCGGGAGCCAGTTGATGATCTTTCGCAGGCTGCACGCGAGCTTGTCGGTCGTATCGAGAGAACGCCTGCAGATCGTCTAGGGACGTTGATTAGATCGGCGGATGATCAGCAGGCAATGGGTGAGTTGCGCCGGTTTGTCGAGACAGTTCGCGACCGGTTCGTTTTGCCGGGAACAAATGAGCTTGATCGCGATCGCCTCGCCCAGGCGATGCCTGGTGCTGATCAGCAGCGGGTTGAAGCGTTCGCAGCCGGGTACGCGAAAGCTGACCAGCTTGTGACGACCGTTCAGGCCGCTCAACAGGCGCAGAAAATCGAGATGGCACACGAGCAGCAGCAAACGCGCGGACGAGAGAAGGGGCACGGAATCTCGTATTAAGATTGTAGGAAAATGCCCGCTTTGGTGATGCTGTATATTGCAAAATCCGTCAAATTGGGTAGGACTGAATTTGAGAGGGTGATCATTCCATTGATCGCTTGTCCATAATGAGAGACAAGGCGACTTTTGATGCGGAACTCAGTAATTGTAGCTCTGGCATTCCTATTAGGTGCCTGCGCGAACAAGAAAGAGAATTTCGATACTCTATCGGTTAGAAAATATCTCGATTCGTCGTTGGCGACTGTGAATGAGGAAAAGCGATATGCTTCGCTATATCCTAGAGCACTGGAGCCTCACGCAAGTAATACTGTCAGGCTGCATCCAGAAACCGCCGGACAAGAACTTTTACAGCCGGTCCATGCCCGTTGGAACGGTACTCTTGATGATATCACACGGAAGGCGGCCCGCATGGCCGGTTATTCCGTTCGGGCGAATGGAGAACGTTCAGGGTCTCCAATCTTGGTTTCGGTCCATTGGGCTGACATGACGCTTCTTGGACTTTTGCGGGAAGCGTTCGGCCAAGGAAAGGGGCGTGCATGGTTGGAAATTGACCAGTTCGCACGCGTCATGACCATCCACTACGCCCGGCCTGAAAAAAGCCCGGTCCCGCACCTGGACGACACCAAGCTATGAAGCAGTTTCCAACAATCCTTGCCGCACTGTCCGTCTCTGTTGCCCTGGCCGGTTGCACCACGACCGGTTCATCAAATCCGGACGAACCGCCTCCACCTCCAACCCTTGGCGGAGTGGACAATCTAACCGGCGGGACGGCCGCACCGATGACTTACGAGCAGTTTGCCCGTAAGACGCGCAGCGGGACCGGTGCGAACGCGGTTGATTCAGAGCGGTATTCGGCGCTGCGCGACGCAGCGCTCTCATATGCCGCTCAGGCCGCCTATGAGCGGCGTTCGTGGGAGATCCTGAGAGAGCTTGAGGCGCAATCGTCGAGGCTTTCGCAAGAGTTCAATTTCAATGATGTGGTCTACAAGGCACCGAAAGAGGCGGGCTATGTCGTTCCTCCTGTTGTGAGCAGGGCCAAGGAAGCGATCACCATCACGGACGGCGGCCGCGAAAGCGTTGCGGCCGATGAATATTACCGCATCGAGAAGCCGGGTCGCCTCGTGGCCGTGATACCGAGCTGGCGCGATTATCTGGTTATCGGCGTCGATAAGACGCCTGATCCCTCAGACCAGTTCCTTCCTTCTGGAAAGGAAGAGCGAAAGATTTGGGACCGCTATATGGCTGAAGGCTGGCGGCAGGGGCGGATGCAGGCCGAGGAAGCATTGAAGGAGAACATGAACCTTCTTCGCCGCGACTATTTGGGAATGGTCGAATATCGGCGCCTTGTTGATGCTGGCCTGGTCAAGAGCCTTGTAGTGACGTCGAGCGAGGTTCGTGCCAAGGGCACGCCGGAAGAGCTGTTTATCGGCCAGCGCCGGGTGAAGATCGAGAATGCCGCAACATTCGTTTCCGACCCGCGGCGTTGGAAACCGATCACTCGGAGATTCGAGGTCTCCAAGTGAACGGAAATTCTATATCGAGCCAGACAAGCACGGTCGATCCCGCCGACCCCCTTGGCCTTCGCAAGCAGGAAGGGGGGTATGGCGGTCTCTTCATCGTCGTAGCGCTGATTGCTGTGGTTGCTGGCTATTGGCTCTATAGGCGAGGGAAATGATTGACGAATCGCGTCTGGACGATACTCCATTCAAGCCAACCGACTCCTTCGTACCCGTTCTGAAGGAAGAGCCGACGCGGTTTGATTCCTCGCCCGAGATTTTCGACACATTCATCGTTGGGGCCGGCAAGCGCGGGGCGTCTGACATTACCATCCAGTCGGAAGCCCGGCCGCGCATCCAGATCAATTCTCGCCAGCATTTCGGCACCAAGCGCATGTTACTGCGCTCAGAGGTCGATCTGCTGCTGTCGTACATCTGGCGATCGAGCGATGCACCGAGCATTTTGCGGCAGGGCCGTTGTCTCGATTTCTCCTATGAGGTCCAAGTCAGTCGCCATGAGCGGCATCGCTTCCGCGTCAATGCAACACCGATCACGAAAAACGGCGGCTCCGGCGTCGAATTGACGATGCGCTCGTTGCCGTCGCGCACGCCGACCCTGGACGATGTTCAGTTTGAGCAAGAGTTGAGGCCGTTCCTCAATCCAAAATCCGGCATTATCGTCATCGCCGGCGGTACAGGTCATGGAAAATCAACAACCATGGCCGCGATCACCCGTCACCATCTCGAAAACCACGAAAATCCGCGAAAGATCGTGGATTTCCAGGCTCCGATAGAATTCACCTTTGCCGACATTCTTAGCGAGCAGGGCGATTCTGCGAGCCTGATTGGCCAATCAGAGATCGGGGAGGGCCGTGATCTTCCGACCTTTGCAGCCGGAATCTGGTCATCCCTTCGGCGAGCGCCGGCGATCATCAATGTCGGTGAGGCACGCGATCATGGCTCTATGAGCGGCTGCATCGCGGCCAGCATTCAGGGCCACATCGTCAATACGACCACTCATGCCGGGTCGGTTGCCGAGGGCCTACGGCGCATGGCGATGGAGTTCCCGGCCGAGGAGCAGGCAGCGCGAGCATTCGACCTGATCAGCTCGTTGCAGATCTTTATCACACAGCATCTTATCCGCACGTCTGACGGCACAAGGCGCTTTGCAGTCCGCGAATTCCTTGTGTTCGATGATGATGTTCGCGACCGGTTTCTGGATAAGCCGATCGACGGATGGTCCGCTGTGGTGCGCCAGCTCCTGAAGGAAGGCATGAAGTCCGACAAGGTGATTGCACGACCGCTCGCGCAATCCACCATGAAACTCGTCGATGAAGGCTGGATCACGTTGAGCGAGGCACGGAGCTTTATTCCGCGGTCGATGTTCGAGATCCTTGCATAGAGGAGAAACGGGATGGCTGATCAGGATTGGTATACGGTTATGCCCATGACCGAGGCCCAGGAACAAGATGCGCGGGGAGACCTGACGCTGATCATACGCGGCGAAGATCGAGATTTAGCCTGGGGCCGGCTGCGCACGCTCCTCGATCACGAGCTTGCTGAGATTTCACATCCTGTCATGACGCAAGGAAGTGTGCGGTCGCTGAATCCGACCGACAAGGGGCTCGCCTTTTTGGAACGGTGAAGAAATGACAAAGAACAGCGTTGGAACGCCGCCTGTGCCTAAAACAGGCCTCATCGTTGGCAAAGCACAGTCGGGAAAATCCGTGACAATGGTAACAATTCTGCGCAAGTTGATCCGCGCGGATAATAATGGGGTGGGTCAATGAACGAAATAACGGTCAATCTTTCAGATGATCAGGCTAGGGCATTCGCGGAGTTCCTGAAACGCGTCTTGCCAGAGGATTTTGAGCGGCGCTCCGTCGACAAAGCCGAAGCCAACCGTATGTGGGACGCCGGATCGGAAATCCGACGAGCATTGGCCGATAAGGGCTTTTCGCCCCGGTGAATCAAAAATATTCAGCAATATCAATGGCTTAGTTCCATAATAAGGGTTATGCGACTAAGCCATTGAATTTATTGGAATAAATATGGCTACTACTTCTTGCCGTCATTGTTCGTACTCACCTGTCGCCAGCAACGCTCCATACTGTCCTAAGTGTGGTGGCAAGAGGCCCGGCGAGCGGTGGTATGAAATACCAGTTGGATTAATGATTCTGGCAGCAATCTGCTACTTGGCGTGGCTGTTCTTCTCGTAAGGGGCGTTACGCAAGGCCGCCGACAAACCCGCTTAGCTCATCAAGCCGCACCATCGAAATCCGTACTGTGCCACGACAGCCGCGCGCTCTGCAGATTGTTTCGCGCTCGAGCTCGTCGATGTACAGGAATTCGCGTTCCGGCGAGACGCATACGATGGCACGGGTGAGGTAATGCACGTGACCGCATTTCCTGCACCGCGCTTCGAGCTTCTGGTTGTCGGCCAGGTCGCCGACCTTGACGCTTTGTTTCCAGCCCATCACCAAAAATCCTCCGCGGACGGAATGCGTGTGTATGAGATCTTGCCGCCGACATGACCGCCGGCCGGCGGCCGCCATTGGCCGAGACTGACGACCGTGGCGGCATAGCGCGCATTGAGGTTGTCGATCGCCTTGCTGGCGTTTTCCCAACGCCGGCGCTGCCGATCGTCATTGAGAAGCAAATCTAGCTGGCGCTCGTGCGCCGGCGTCAGATCATAGAGCGTGACGCCAATCCGGAAGATCGTAAGGCCGCGTGGATAATCCTGCGTGACCTTTTCCCATAGCTCAGAGAGCGCTGATAGGATCGCCTGGTCGTCGTTGACAACCGGCAGGTGACGCTTTCCCATCCACGATCCCTCTCGGATCGATAGCCATAGCCAGACACCGGACGCGTAGAAATTCTCGCGGCGCAGCCGTCGCGCCGCCTTTATCAAAAGCAGACGCGAGATTGCGGATTTCAGAAAGTCGGGACAGTGATTCCGCTAATTGCCGGACAGCAGTTTCGCTAATGTCGGGACAGTTTGGCGGTGATGGTCCTTGGTTGCCTTGTTATCGTTACGGGTGATTGATT